>NZ_JBASFI010000012.1:0-329728 GCF_049652925.1 Azonexus sp. | reverse complement strand
GATCGTTGTGGGCTGGTGTCGCTGCTCGATACGACGCGACGACTCCAGTGCCTTACATGAACCGCCGTATGCGGAACCGCACGTACGGTGGTGTGAGAGGGCGACGGGGGCAACCCCGTCCCCTACTCAATGCTGTTTGGGCGGCCAGGGATGGGTTTCGAACCGGAAGAGAGCAGGCGATTTTGTGTCGATGATGCCGCGCGTCCAGCCCATGATCGGGTAGCCGTGGGTTTCGACCCGCGTGAAATTGCCCATCGGCCGGCCTTGCTTGTCCCGAAGAGGATGATCTATCCGGCTGATATGCGAGTCGCCATGGACGACGACGACCTGTCCAGTGAATTGCGACGTTTCGTGGCGTAGCAACTCCAGAAGTTCCAGGTAACCATGGTGGCCAAATCCCTGGTTGAAGTGTGTGAAGCCTGGGTTGGCCTGAAAAAGCAGGACGATACCGGTCAGCTTATCGCGTCGGGCCAGTGCGAAATTTTCCTTGAGCCATTCAATGGCGACCGGATTGCGGTTCAGAAATTCCGCACTCGGTTGGCCGGTCATCCCCCAATTATTGTTGCCACCTGGCAGATTTACGGTCACGAACAGTACCGGACCAAGACGAAAGCGGGCGTGTTCCGGATAGTTGCCGGGCTGTTGCTCAAGCGTCATTTTTTTCTGGCCGAGGGATAGGCCATCGCGCCAGAACAGGCTGCGCAGCTTGGTCAGGCGCTCCAGAGGGGCGTAGCTGCCATTCGACACGCGATCGCAGTCGGACCACTCGTTATCGCCAGGAACAAAAACAAACGGCACGCGCGAGGTGTTGAAGACGCCATGGCGATCAGCGAATAGGCTGTCGTCGCAGCGATCCTTGCCGGACTTGATGTCACCGATATGGGCCACGAATTCGACCTGATTGTCGGCGATGGCCTCGAGCATTTTCGGTAGTTCGGCCCGCTCGTAGTCGGAATAGGGCGTGTCGCCAATGACGGCAAAGCGCCAGACATCAGCTTGGGCCTGGGATATCGCGCCGATGAACAGCAGCGCCCATTTCATTTTTGGCCAAAATTTCCGGTTGACCGTGGAATCCACTACTTATCCTTTCAATGGCGTGAATGCATCAACGCAATTTTACGTATCGAGCGCTTTGCGGGGGAGGGCTGTCAGGAAGACGGTTTTTAGCATGTCGTGGCACCGCCTGACGCCGCCCGGGACGCAGCTTACCGCAAAGCCAAAATCCATTGCCGCAATGCGCCAGATCAAACGCTGTTTCTCCATGGGGAACTCCCGGTCGTCGCTTCTGTCCAGTAAATATCAGTCTTGAAAAAACGACAAGCATTTGGAAGGCGTGTTCCGGTGTGTGAGTTAACTGCATGTTATTAAATATGAAATTGGTCAATTTTAAGCATGGGTTTTCAAGTCTGACGGGTATGTCATTGGTTTTTGTTATGGACTTTCTTGCTGTAGGATGATCCGCTCTGTCTTTAGTCGAGCGAATTGCATGGACTTGAAGACACTCTTGAGTTGCCATCGTTTTCCCTGCCATTCCAACGGAACCGGCAATCCTGGCAGCAGTCCGAAAAGCGGAACCTGTACCTGAACAACAGGCTGCAATCCGCCTGGAACTATTCCTGGAGGAAACCAAACCGGTGCCGAACTGGCTGGAATTTCCCGTAACAATTGCAAATCCATGGTTGGAGCTGGGGGGAGCGTGCGTGCTGGCGGCGCTGCTTGGATTGCTCCTCCATTCCGCTCTGCATCGTCTGGCACGTCGTCTGGCAAGCGGGTTCGTGATGATCAGCAGTCTCGTCACCTACGCCCGGCATCCCATGCAATTGCTACTGCCGCTGCTCTTTGTTCACGTCGTGGTCGGTGGCGCCCCGGATTCGCTTTTCCTGATCAAACCGTTGCGCCATGTGCTTAATATCGTGCTGATCGCCAACCTGACTTTCCTCTGTATTCGTCTGGTCAAGGCGGTGGCCGAGGCCGTCATCAGCATGCATCCAGCCGATGTCGCCGACAATCTGCGGGCACGCAGTGTGCAGACGCAGAGCCGGGTCTTTTCGCGCGTCGTCATGACGCTGGTTGGCCTGATCGGCGTCGCGTCGATTTTGATGACCTTTCCCGGTGTCCGCCAGATCGGGGCCAGCCTGCTTGCCTCGGCCGGTGTTGCCGGTCTGGTTGCCGGTATCGCCGCCCGGCCGGTGTTGGGCAACCTGATTGCCGGCCTGCAGATTGCCTTGACCCAGCCGATACGGATCGACGATGTACTGATCGTCAAAGGCGAGTGGGGACGCGTCGAGGAAATCACCGGCAGCTACGTCGTGGTGCGCATCTGGGATGATCGCCGCATGATCGTGCCACTCGAATGGTTCATCCAGAATCCATTTGAGAACTGGACGCGAGCCGCGTCGCAAATTACCGGCTCGGTCTTTCTCTGGGTCGACTACGCCATGCCGCTCGAGCCGCTACGTCAGGAGCTTGAACGCATCTGCCACGCCGCCCCGGAGTGGGATGGTCGGGTCTGCGGACTGCAGGTGACCGAGTCCAGTGAAAGGGCGATGCAGCTACGCATCCTGGTCAGCGCCGGCGATGCCGGTAAAACCTGGGATTTGCGCTGCCGGGTTCGCGAGGGGCTGGTGCACTTCATTCAGCAAAATTATGCCGCCTATCTGCCGCAGTTGCGGGCTTCAGTCGACAACATTTCGGCATTCTCCGATGCCTTGCCGGAGGTCGCTCGATGACCAGTCTGGCGCCTACAGCGCTCCTGACTGCAGACATCGGCGGCACCTTCGGGCGCTTCTGCCTGTTCCAGGCGGGCCGACCGATCAGTGAAGTGCACACTCTGCAGCGGCAGAGTGCCAGCGATCTTGCCGCACTCTGCACTCAGGCCCTGCACGACTTCGGACAGCCCGTCTCGGGAGCCGCAATTGCCGTTGCCGCCCCCTTGAGCGCCGGCCATGCCCGGATGACCAACGCCGGTTGGGAGGTGGACGAGCAACAACTGGCCCAGGCCCTCGGCCTTGACCGCCTGCTCCTGATCAACGATTTCGCCGCTCTTGCCTGGTCGCTGACGGCGCTCGAGCCGACCGACGTATTGACTGTTCCCGCAGTCACCGAGCGCATCCCGAGCGATTCACAGGAAGAATCCGACCGTGCGCCGCGTGTCGTTTTCGGACCGGGAACCGGGCTCGGCGTAGCGGCGCTGGTGTATCACGACGGTCGACCACAGCCCATCGTTAGCGAAGGCGGTCATATCGGTTTTGCCCCGGCCGACGAATTCGAGCAGCGTGTACTCGAATTCGCCCAAACCCGCTTTGCCCGGGTTTCATGGGAGCGCATCCTGTCCGGCCCAGGGCTGGAACTCATCGATGAAGTCAGCTGCCTGCAACTCGGCGTAGCCGGCCCAAATCGTTCCGCCGCACAAATAGTAGCCGCCGCCCAGGCTGGGAACTGTCCGGCGGCGGCACACAGCATTGCTTGTTTCGCTGGCCTGCTCGGCAGTTTTGGTGGCGATCTGGCTCTGATGTTCAGGACCAACGGCGGCGTCGTGATCGGCGGCGGCATCGCGCTGCGTATAGCCTCGCTTGTTTCTCTCGCCGAGATACGCCAGCGCTTTGCCCGGAAGGGGCGCTTCACCGGCTGGCTGGAAAATCTTCCTCTGTCCATTCTGCGCAGCCCGAATGCGGCGCTGCTTGGGGCCGCGCGCGCCTACGCCGAACATTTCCCGGAGTCTGCCACCAGCGATCATCTTGACGCAGGGAGGCGACAGCTGGCGACCGGAAATTGATTTTGTATTGAGCAACCAAAGGAGCAATAAATGAGCACGATATTCTGGAACTACCAGATCATCAGCCTTGGTTACGGTATTGGCGTTGCCGGCAGATTGCGAGCGTAACCCGATGCGTTTATCTCTCCGCTTCGTCTTGCCCCTGATCCTGGTTCTGGCCGGAATTGCCTACGCCGTCGCCCCGCTGGTCGACAAACTGACCCTGAGCTGGTTCATTCGCGATCTGGACACCCGTTCGTCACTGATCGCCAAGGCCATCGAGGGGCCCTTGCAGGAACAACTGGCGGCTGGCCAGAAAGCCAAAGTCAGTGAGTTTTTCAATCACATTACCCAGGATGAGCGGCTGTTTGCCATTGGCTACTGCACGTCAGCACAAGGAAGGCCGCTGGCAAGCCGCTCACTGCCGGTGGAAATCAATTGTGCCGACCTTGATCGTCTGGAAGAGCCTGGCGAACACCTGTTGGCGAGCTCGCGTGGCCCCCTGCATGTGGCCGTAAAACCGCTAGCCAGCGAGTTGGCGCCGGATGGTCGTCTGGTCCTGGTGCACGACATGAGCTTCGTGACGCGCCGCAGCGAGGAAACCAAGCGTTACGTTTTCTATTTCTTCATGGGGCTGGCAGCGCTCATTTCGCTGGTCACGGTGGTCATTGCCCAATTGTCGTGGCGTGGCTGGATGACCGGGATGCGCTCGCTGCTCCGCGGAGAGGGGCTGCTGCGCGAACCGTCGGTTGAGGCTGGCCCGGAACGGCCGGAATTCAAACCGATTGCTCGCGACCTGCAGCTTCTTATCCGTGAACTGGAAGCCGAGACCAGGGCGCGTGACGAGAGTCAGATTACCTGGACGGCGGACGCGCTGCGCGCCATTCTGCACGGTGAATTACGCGGCGAGGATGTGCTCGTGGTTTCCAATCGTGAGCCTTACATCCATCAGCATCGCAACAATCATATCGACGTGCAGCGCCCGGCCAGTGGCGTGGTGACGGCGCTCGAGCCGATCATGCGCGCTTGTTCGGGCACCTGGATTGCCCACGGCAGCGGCTCCGCTGATCGCGACGTGGTCGACAAAAACGACCGGGTTGCCGTGCCGCCGGAAAACCCGGCTTACCAGATCCGGCGCATATGGCTGAGCGAAGAAGAAGAGGCCGGTTATTACTATGGCTTTGCCAACGAGGGACTCTGGCCCCTTTGCCACATTGCCCATGTGCGGCCAATCTTCCGTTCGGCGGACTGGGCGCAGTACGAGGCGGTCAACCGCAAGTTTGCCGAGGCGGTGGCCAGCGAGGCGAAGACAGATGCGCCGATAGTCCTTGTCCAGGACTACCATCTGGCCCTCTTGCCGCAAATGATCCGCGAGAAATTTCCCGATGCCACGATCATCACCTTCTGGCACATTCCATGGCCCAATCCCGAGTCTTTCGCCATTTGCCCATGGCGCGACCAGGTGGTGACCGGTTTGCTCGGCAGCAGTATCGTCGGCTTTCATACCCAGTCGCACTGCAATAATTTTGTCGATACGGTCGATCGTTTTCTCGAGGCGCGTGTTGATAGGGAAGCCTTTACCGTGACGCTGGGCGGCAAACTGACCGCCGTGCGGCGCTACCCGATTTCCATTGCCTGGCCGCCAGAGCCGGAGATGTTGGCGAAGAGCGTGGCCGATTGCCGAACAGATATCCGCAAGCAGAATGATCTGCCCCCCGAACACAAGTTTGGTATTGGTGTTGATCGCCTCGACTACACCAAGGGCATCGTCGAACGTTTTCGTGCCATCGAACGTCTGCTTGAACTGAATCCGGACTGGATCGGGAACTTCACCTTTATCCAGATCGCAGCGCCGACACGCTCCGGAATCAACGAGTATCAACATCATGAACAGGAAGTGCGCGCCGCCGCCATACGCATCAACAGTCGTTTCGAACATCAAGGTGCGCCGCCCATCCTGCTCAAGGTCGAACACCATGAGCCAGCCCAGGTGTACGAATACTTCCGCGCCGCCGACCTGTGTTTCGTCAGTAGCCTGCACGACGGGATGAATCTGGTTGCCAAGGAATTCGTCGCCGCCCGCGACGACGAGCGCGGCGTACTGATTCTCTCGGAATTTACCGGCGCCGCCCGGGAACTGTCCGAAGCTCTGATCGTCAATCCTTACGATGCCGACCAGTGTGCCGCTGCCCTGCATCTGGCGCTGACCATGCCGCTCGCCGAACAGCGTGACCGCATGCGCCTGATGCGCGGCCTGATTGCAGAATTCAATGTTTTCCGCTGGGCCGGGCGCATGCTGCTCGATGCCGCAGCCATGCGTCGCCGCAGTCGTCTGACCAGCAAATCGGAGAGTGGACGTCCATGACAAAATCACGTAACCGGAGGCCACCGACGCCGGAAGCCGGCTGGGCCTATTTTCTTGATGTCGATGGCACGCTGATCGATATCGCCGAGACGCCGGACGCCGTTCTCGTCGACAAGCAACTGCTCGACTTGATCGCCCAGTTGCATCGGGCCAGTGGCGGTGCGCTGGCACTGGTCAGCGGGCGGACCATCTCCGACCTCGAAGGACTGCTCGGCATGTCCCTGCCTATGGCCGGGCTGCACGGCCTGGAGCGCAGGGATGTGGCCGGCCGTCTGTGGATCCATGCCGCCCCACCGGATGCCAAGTGCGCCATCAAGGCGGCGCTGTTGCCGATCCAGGAGCGCCACCCGGGGCTCTTGCTCGAAGACAAGGGGCTGACGCTGGCCCTGCACTACCGGCAGGCACCGACCCTGGCCGCCTATGTTCATCGCCTGATGCGTCAACTCGTACTCACAGCTGGCGAAGGGCTCGAAGTGCAGTGCGGCAAAAAGGTCGTCGAGATCAAGCCGGCCGGCATCGACAAGGGCTCGGCGGTCAGCGAATACCTCAACGAACCGCCATTTTCCCAACGTCGCCCGGTCTTTATCGGCGACGATCTCAATGACGAACACGGTTTTGCCGAGGTCAATCGTCTCGATGGCATTTCGATCAAGGTCGGTCCGGGCAAGAGTTGCGCCCGCTATCGCCTGGCCGATGTTGCTGCCGTCCGCAACTGGTTGGGCGAAGCCCTGAAAGGCCTGTCATGAGCAGCCTGGACCTGGCCCTGATCGGCAACTGCACCATCGGCGCTCTGATCGACGAACAGGCAAAGCTCGTCTGGGGCTGCTTTCCCCGGTTTGATGGCGACCCGGTTTTCTGCGCCCTGCTCAAAGAGAACGCGGAAGATGGCTTCTTTGCCATCGAACTGGCCGATTGCCAGCGTTCCGAACAGCACTATCAGGAAAATACCGCCATCCTGGTGACCCGTCTCTACGACGAGCATGGCGGCGCCGTCGAAATCACCGATTTCGCACCCCGTTTCGGCCAGTTCGGCCGAATGTTCCGGCCGATGATGCTGGTCCGCCGGGTCGTCCGCCTGAGCGGCAGCCCGCGCCTCACCGTGCGGCTGCGCCCGACCCACTCCGATGGTGCAGGCAAGCCGGAACTGACCTGGGGCAGCAACCACATCCGCTATGTCGCGCCGACCGTCACCCTGCGCCTGACCACTGATGCCTCGCTAACCGCCATCCTGCAGGAAACCTCGTTTTTCCTCGAGGACAGCATCACCTTGTTGCTGGGCGCTGATGAAACGGCGCACGAAGGCGCTGCCGAGATCGGTCGCCGCTTCCTGCACGAAACGACGCAATACTGGTACGAGTGGGTACGGTCGCTGGGCATTCCCTTCGAATGGCAGGACGTGGTGATTCGCTCGGCCATCACGCTCAAGCTCAATGCCTTCGACGATACCGGCGCCATCGTTGCCGCCATGACCACCTCCATTCCCGAGTCGGCCGGCAGCGGGCGCAACTGGGATTACCGCTACTGCTGGCTGCGTGACGGCTATTTCGTCATCAATGCGCTGAACCGTCTAGGCGCAACGCGCACCATGGAACGCTACCTCGCCTACATCGTCAATATCGCTGCCCATGCCGCCGGCGGGCCGCTGCAGCCAGTTTTCGGCATCGATGGCCGCAGCAATCTGGACGAGCGCGAAGTTCCGTCCTTGTCCGGCTATCGCGGCATGGGTCCGGTGCGCATCGGCAATCTCGCCTATCGCCAGGTCCAGCACGACGTCTATGGCTCGGCCATTCTCGCCGCCACGCACATTTTCTTCGACCAGCGCCTGACCCGCCGGGGCGACGAAGCGCTCTTCCGGCGCCTCGAGTTTCTCGGCGAGCAAGCCAGACAGTGCTACGACCAGCCCGATGCCGGGCTCTGGGAGTTGCGCGGCAGTGCCCGCGTCCATACCTTTTCAGCCGTCATGTGCTGGGCCGCCTGTGATCGCCTGGCGCTCATCGCCACCAAGCTCGAACTGGCCGAACGTGCCGTCTACTGGCGCGACCAAGCCAACCTGATTCACGCAACGATCAGCCAGCGCGCCTGGAACAAGGCGTGTTCCAGCTTTGTCTCCACCTTTGAGGGCGAGGCCATGGATGCCAGCCTGTTGCTGCTCGCCGAGGTCGGTTTTCTCGACCCGGCCGACCCGCGTTTTGCCACGACGGTGGCGGCCGTCGAAAAGGATTTGCGACGTGGCGATTTCATTTTTCGTTATGTCGAAAAGGACGACTTCGGGGAACCGGAGAACGCCTTCCTGGTGTGCACCTTCTGGTACGTCAACGCCCTGGCGACGCTGGGCCGGCGCGATGAGGCACGTGTGTTGTTCGAGAAACTCCTGGCCTGTCGCAACAAACACGGCTTGCTGGCCGAACACATCGATCTGCGGACTGGCGAGCAGTGGGGAAACTTCGTGCAGACCTACAGCATGGTTGGGCTGATCAATGCGGCGATCCGGCTGTCAGTACGCTGGGATCAGGCGTTTTAGTGAGGCCGGAAATAGGGATCTTCGCAACATTTCATTTTTGGCCAAAATTTCCGGTTGACCGTGGGAATCGCCGGCTAGCCGCTCAACGGAGCAAACCCTTCAGGGCATAGAGCGCATCGAGGGCTTCGCGCGGTGTCAGGCTGTCCGGGTCGATGGCGGCGAGGTGGTCGAGGGCCGGGTGCGGTGCCGCTTCGGCTGGCTCGGGCGCTTCTGGCGAAAAATCCTGGGCGAAGAGGTCGGGTTGCAGCGGATCGACCGTGGCCCGTTGCTCGAATTCGCGCAGCTGCTTGCGGGCGGCGCGGACGACGGCGGTGGGGATGCCGGCTAGTGCGGCGACCTGAATCCCGTAGCTCTGGTTGGCCGGGCCTTCTTCGACGGCGTGCATGAAGACGATGCGGTCGTTGTGCTCGACGGCGCCGAGGTGGACGTTGGCCAGTTCGGTGTATTCGTGCGACAGCCGGGTCATTTCGAAATAGTGCGTGGCGAACAGCGTCAGGCAGCGGTTCTTGTCGATCAGATGGCGCAGGATGGCGAAGGCCAGGGCCATGCCGTCGAAGGTCGAGGTGCCGCGGCCGATTTCGTCCATCAGGACAAGGCTGTTGGCCGTCGCGTGGTGCAGGATGGCGGCAGCTTCGGTCATTTCGACCATGAAGGTCGAACGGCCGGAAGCCAAGTCGTCGGAAGCCCCGATGCGGGTGAAGATGCGGTCGAGCGGGCCGAGCACGCAGCGGTCGGCCGGCGTGTAGCAGCCGATGTGGGCGAGCAGGGCGATCAGCGCCACCTGCCGCATGTAGGTCGATTTACCGCCCATGTTCGGGCCGGTGATGAGCAGCAGGCGGCGGTTTTCAGCTAGCAGGCAGTCGTTGGCGATGAAGGTTTCGGCATTGTTGGCCAGTTCACCCTCGACCACCGGATGGCGGCCGCCTTCCACGGTCAACCCGATTTCTTCGGCAAATTCGGGCTTGCACCAGTTGCGCTTGAGGGCCGTTTCGGCGAAGCCGGCCAGCAGATCGAGATGGGCGACGGCGCGGGCGATGATTTGCAGTGTCGGAATGACCGGTTGCAGTTCGTCGAGAATGGCTTCGTATAGCAGCTTTTCGCGGGCTAGCGCCCGTTCCTGCGCCGACAGCGCCTTGTCCTCGAAAGCCTTGAGTTCAGGCGTGATGTAGCGCTCGGCATTCTTGAGCGTTTGCCGGCGGCGGTAGTCTTCCGGGATTTTCTCGGTATTGGCGTGCGTGACTTCAATGTAGAAGCCATGCACCTTGTTGTACTCGACCTTGAGGCTGCTGATGCCGGTGCGCTCGCGTTCGCGGGCTTCCATGTCGACCAGGTAGGCGCCGCAGTTTTCGTTCAGCGAGCGGTATTCGTCGAGGTCAGCGTCGTAGCCCGGGGCGATGACGCCGCCATCGCGAATCTGGGCGGCCGGTTCGGCACCGATGGAACGGATCAGCAGAGCTAGCGTGGCTTGTGGCGTATCGAGATCGGTAAACAGTTGCGCCACCAGCGGCGAGAAGGCGCCTGCCAGCGGGGCACGCAGGCCATCGAGGCGGGCCAGCGATTCGCGCAGACTGGCTAGATCGCGCGGACGGGCGTTGCGCAGGGCGATACGGCCGGCGATGCGCTCGATGTCGGCGATGCCACGCAGGCCGCGACGGATTTCGCCGGCGATGCGGCCGTAGTCGTCGAGCAGGAATTCGACGGCACCATGGCGAGCGGCAGGAAGATCGCGTTCGCGCAAAGGATGATGCAGCGTGTGCCGGAGCAGGCGCGAGCCCATGCTCGTCACGCAGTTGTCGAGCAGCGAGAACAGCGTCGGCGACGGCTGGCCGCGCAGGGTTTCGGTTAGTTCCAGATTGCGCCGGGTGGCCAGATCGAGGCCGAGGTAGGCGCCTTCTATTTCCACGGTCAAGCCGCGCAGATGGGTCAGTTTTCCAGCCTGCGTTGCCTGCGCGTATTGGAGCAGGGCTCCGGCCGCGGCGACGGCCGGCTTCAGGCCTTCGGCCCCGAAACCGGCGAGGGAAGCAACTTCAAACTGATCGCAGAGCAGGCGGCGGGCCGAGTCGAATTCGAAATACCAGTCCGGCTGGCGGGTGCGGGCGACGTCGAGGCCGAAATTGGGCGTCCAGCTCTCCGGGTAAAGGATTTCGGCCGGACGGATGCGCTCCAGCGCCGCCGGAATCTGGTCGGCCGAGACTTCGAGCAGCACAAATTCGCCGCTGGCCAGATTGAGCCGGGCCAGACCGGCGGTGTTGCGCAGCGTGGTGACTGCGAGTAGCCAGATATCCTGTTTGTCGTCGATCAGCGCCGCATCGGTCAGCGTGCCGGGCGTTACGATGCGCGCTACGGCGCGTTCGACCGGCCCCTTGCTGGTTGCTGGATCGCCGATCTGCTCACAGATCACGGCAGATTCGCCAAGCTTGACTAGGCGGGCGAGGTAGGGTTCGAGCGAATGGAAGGGAATGCCGCACATCTTGATCGGCACGCCGGCCGACTGGCCGCGCGTCGTCAGCGTAATGTCGAGCAGGCGCGCCGCCTTTTCTGCGTCTTCATGAAAAAGCTCGTAGAAATCGCCCATCCGGTAGAACAGTAAAGTGTTCGGGTGGCTGGCCTTGAGCGCCAGATATTGGCGCATCATCGGCGTGTGTTTGGATAGGTCGGGCGCGGCGTCTTTAGTCATGAGCTTGTCGTTTGTTATTTTTTTCAGCGGGCGAAAATTACTGGCGGATTTCGCGGATATTTTCCGGTCGACCGTAGCAATCGCCGCTGCTGCGGAAGGGATTGATGTCGAGGCCGCCGCGCCGGGTGTAGCGGGCGTGGACGGCCAGCGCCTCGGGCGCGCAATGCTTCTGGATGTCGGTGAAAATCCGCTCGACGCACTGTTCGTGGAATTCGTTGTGATTGCGGAAGGAAACGATGTAGCGCAGCAGCCCGGCCCGGTCGATGGGCTGACCACAGTAGCGGATGACAACCATCGCCCAGTCCGGCTGGCCGGTGACCAGGCAGTTGGATTTGAGCAGGTGGGAGAACAGCGTTTCTTCGACGACTTCGCCGGCTTGTGTAGTCAGCAGTTCAGGGGCTGGCTGGTAGCGGTCGCAGGCAATATCCAGATTGTCGAGACAGATGCCTTCCGGGATGCCGATCACGGCTTGCGGGCGGTCGGCGAGCGGTTCGAGTGTGACGCCGAGCGGCTTGCCGGCGGCGGCCGAGAGGTCGCGTTCAAGCGTCTTCGAGACGGCTTTTACGTCGGCGAAAGTGCTCTGGTTGAAGGAATTCAGGTAAAGCTTGAAGGACTTCGATTCGATCAGGTTCGGGCTGTCGGCCGGCACGCGGAAGGTGCCGACAGCAACCACCGGTTTGCCCTTCGGGTTGAGCCATGACAGTTCATAGGCATTCCACAAATCCTCGCCGACAAAGGGCAGGGCGCCATCGGCAATGCCTAGTTCGTTGCGCTTGAGCTGGCGCGGAATGGGGTAGAGCAACTCGGGTGTGTAGTGGCTCTGGTATTCCGTGGCCTTGCCCAAGGGCGAGGCACTGCTCGGGTCGGTTGCGTTGATCGAGAAATTCATGGGGGCCGATTTTACCGCAAGGCCTCAAGGCATCTGCAGTTCGATCAGATGCGGGCCACCGGCGGCGAGCGCCGCGCGCAGGGCCTTTCTGAATGCATCAATCGACTCGGCGCGGCCAAAGCCAAGACCGAAGGTCAGCGCCGCATGTTCGAAGCTGATTTGTTGCGGGGTACGCCAGCCACGCTCGAACTCGGGTAATTGGCGCTGGGGCAGGTGATCGAAAATGCCGCCCCCGGCGTTGTTGACCACAACAATCACCGCATTTCGACCCTGGGCCAGCGCCAGTCCGCCGAGGTCATGCTGGGTGGTCAAGTCGCCGAGCAGGGCAACGACATTGCCATGAACTGCGGCAATCCCCATGGCAGTCGATATGTTGCCGTCAATGCCGCTGGCACCACGGTTGCCGTAAAAGTGGATGGCTTTTTCGCCGCAGCCTGACAGGCTGTCCATCTGGCGGATGGCCAGCGAATTGCCGATGAAGAACGGCGTGGCATCCGGAATTTCTTCGAGCATGACTGCAATGTGGCCAGCGTCGGCCCCCTTCGCTGCGGCAGCCTCTTGGTCGACAAAATCCTGCCGCCAGCTACCGGGGGCGGCAACGAGCGATTCTGCCAACAGTGCGGTACAGAATTCGCCAGGCTCAGCGCGGAACAGATGGGTCAGCCGATGGGCGGGATCACTCCAGCCTGGCCATGGTTCGACCACGGCGTGGGTCTTCCGGATTTCGCTCACGTAGTTTTGCAGGTTGCGGGTAACCGGGAAGGCACCGAAGCGCAGGACCCATTCCGGTTGGTGCTGGTCGGCGAATGCCTGATTGCTCAGCCAGTGGTTGTAACGAACGCACAGATGCGAGCGATCAAGATCGCCGTAGCGCAGTCCGGACAGCGGTTCGGCGAGGATCGGGGCATTGAGCCGTTCGGCCAGGGCGGCAATGGCATTGCAGTTTTCGCGATGTACCGGCAATTCGCCGCAGACTATGATGCCGGGACGTCCGCTGATGCGGCTGGCGAAGTCGCGCATATCCTCCTCGACTGGCTGCAGCGCCGGGTGCGCAACGCGGATGGCTTCCGGTATTTCCGCCTCGGCGGTATCCGCCAAAGGATGCAGTGGCTCGCGGAACGGCTGGTTGATGTGGACAGGGCCTGGGTGAGGCCAGGTCGCCTGCTCATAGGCGCGGGCGGCGAGGCGGTGCAGGTAAGCCGGATCAAATCCGTCATGCGGAGTGCCAAGCGCGTGGCTGGCGCGGACGTGGGGGCCGAAAAGCCCGATCTGCTCGATGGTCTGATTGGCCCCGCAACCCTGCAGTTCCGGTGGACGGTCAGCCGAAATCAGGAGGAGCGGTACGCCGGACTGGCTAGCCTCGATCACGGCCGGCAGCCAGTTGGCCGGGGCTGTGCCGGAGGTGGCCAGGATCAGTACTGGTCGCCGGCTGGCCTTGGCGATGCCAAGCGCAAAAAAAGCCGCGCCTCGCTCGTCGATCACAACATGGCAGCGCAGTCGGGGCTGGCGCAACATGGCCAGCGCCAGCGGCGTCGAGCGCGAGCCGGGGGATATGACGGCATCGCTGGCGCCCGCAGCGACAAAGCCGGCGACCATGGCTTGCGACCAAGAGAAGTTGAGCGTACCGGTATCGGTCATCGTTTCCGTTGCACGGCTGAAAACGTCAAATTGTAGTCGTAGCCGGGCACCCGGAACCATGGCCCCGTGCTATTATTCGCCGCTCGTTGCCGCCCGCCAAAACCGGGCGCCATGATACGGAGTGGTAGTTCAGTTGGTTAGAATACCGGCCTGTCACGCCGGGGGTCGCGGGTTCGAGTCCCGTCCACTCCGCCAACTACCGTCAAGCCCGAAAGCTTCTGCTTTTCGGGCTTTTCTGTTTCTTGGGTGGCTTCCCTAGGGTAACACCGGGTTCCCTGCCTTTTTCCGCAGGCATAAGCTATGACCGAATAATACAAATAAGCCAAGGTATTCGGTAATGTCTGAGAGCGGCAGTAATCGTAACGGTAGCGACTTCTGCAATCTGGAGTATTTGCTGGTTAATCTGGGACGAAACCAGGCGGCTGCAGAACGACTGGTTAACATATTTCTTGAGAATGCCCCGACCTTATGTCGGCGGCTGGAAGACGCAGCAAAACAAGGCGATCTGCCGGCTCTGAGGGACGTGCTGCATGACATTCGCAGTAGCTGTGTGCTGTTCTCAGGGAACCAATGTCTCGATCAGGCTCGTGAGATCGAACAACTGGTTCGCCAACAACTTCTCGAAGCGCCGATTGGTAATTCCGCACCAGTAGCTGACTGGCCGTCGATGTCGGCCCCCTTGAGTCATTGCTTACAGTGCATGGCAGCAGAACTGGCTGGCTTTCTGGTAGAGAGGGAAGACTGAGTCGCTATCCGTTCAGGGGCAACTGACGATGCCTGTATGGAGCGCAAATCGTGTCAAGCCGGTTACGTCGTGGACGCCTATTTTTTCCATCAGGCGACTGCGGTGAAACTCGACGGTTTTCGGGCTGATGCCCAGTTCGCGGGCAATTTCCTTGGTGGTTCTGCCTGATGCGACATGGCGGAGAATCTCGGTTTGCCGCGTGGTCAGTCGAGAGTTCTGTCCGGAATCGTTTTCGGCTTCCGAGCGCAAGTTCATTGCACTGAGCTTTGGCGACAGGAAGCTTCCTCCATCGAGCATCATGGTCAAGGCCTGAACCAGCTCGGCAAGAACGAAGTCCTTTAGCAAATAGCCATTGACGCCAGCAGCAAGCGCCTGTTCGACAATTTCCTGGCGGTCAATGCTGGACAGCACAAGGATTCTGGTTTCCTGATCGAACTGGCGGATAGTACGCGCCACCTCAATGCCTGATGGTCCGGGCATGGCGATATCGAGCAGGACAACGTCGGGTTGGCAACTGCGGATGGCCGCGATAGTTTCATGGCCATCGGCACATTCGGCTTCAATCAGATATCCAGGAAGTGTCTCGATAATCGCGCGGATCCCGGCGCGTATCAATAACTGGTCATCTGCGAGAACAATTCGTATCGTTTTCATGGTCATCACAAGGATAAGCCAAAGTTCCGCAGCCTGGGGTGCTAAACGCCATAGTCATTTGTGCGTATGGCAATACGACGAACAAAAATGATACAGCTAAAACCGGCTGGTTTTAGTGAAGGCGTTCTTTCATGGCGCGCTGAGCTTCCCGCTTCGAGTCTTTATCCAGCGCATCGGCACGTTTGTCGTGCTGTTTCTTGCCCTTGGCCAGGCCGATTTCAAGCTTGATCCGTCCACGCACGAAATGCAGGTCGATGGGAACCAGAGTGTAACCAGCCCGCTCAACCTTGCCGATCAGCTTGCCGATTTCGTTGGCATGCAAGAGCAGCTTTCGCGTGCGTATCGGGTCATGCTGGTTGTGCGTGGAGGCGGTCGCCAGCGGGCTGATATGCATTCCAATCAAGTAGATTTCGCCACTCTTGATGATGACGTAGGATTCCTTGATATTCATTCGGCCGGCACGAATGGCCTTGACCTCCCAACCTTCGAGGGCGATCCCGGCTTCGTACTTTTCTTCGACAAAGTAGTCGTGAAAGGCTTTTTTGTTGACCGTAATGCTCATGCTACCGGCTGTTCCTTTAAAATCGCGATTCTACAGGAAACAGGAATACTGCCGCTGCATGGCCCTCGTTGAAAAGACCGTCTTGATCGAGCAATCCGCCGAACGCATGTTCGAGCTGGTGGACCGTTGCGAGGATTACCCTGCGTTCCTGCCCTGGTGCAGCCATACCGAGGTGAAGTGTCGGGATGCGGTGAAAACAGTTGCCACGTTGCACATCAATTACCATTCGGTTAAGTCCAGTTTTACGACGGAAAACGACAAGGAATTTCCTCTGCTGATGAAAATTCGCCTGGTTGATGGTCCGTTTCGTCATCTGGAGGGGTCATGGCGTTTCAGGGCGCTGGCTGAAAATGCCTGCAAGATTGAGTTCCAGTTGCACTATGAGTTTTCCAGCAAATTGTTCGAGAAGGTGATCGGCCCGGTGTTCAGCCATATTGCCAATACGTTCGTCGATGCCTTCGTGCGCCGTGCCACGCAGGTTTTTGGAGTCAGCCATGGCTGAAATGTTGAGTGTCGAAGTTTGCTACGCCCTGTCAAACAAGCAGGAACTTGTCCGCCTCAAATTAAATGACGGGGCTACCCTGCAGCAGGCGCTAGAGGCTTCCGGGTTGCTCGAGAAATATCCTGAAATTGACCTGAAGAAAAACAAGTTCGGTATCTGGAACAAGCTTTCAAAACCTGACTCTGTGCTGCGCAATCTGGATCGAGTCGAAATTTACCGGCCGCTGATCGCCGACCCCAAGGAGGTTCGGAAGCAACGCGCGGCTGAGGGCAAGGTAATGAAAAAAGGCGCCGGGGATTCCGACGCCGAGGCTTGAGTCGCGATTCCTGCTTATTTGCAGGAGTCAGCCATAACCTTGCGAGCGCGCTCGATTTCCTGATCACGCTGTGAGGTGTCCATCACCTTGCGCTCGCCGTTGTCGTCGAGGGTGCTGATCGGCTGATTTGATTCGAGTGTTGCTACACTGCGCCGGGCCCGTTCGCAGTTCTCGCGTTTTTCTGATTCAGCTGCCAGTTTGTCGGCTTTCTCCCTAGCCTCCTGCTGCCTTTTTTTGAAGTCGAGATCTTTTTCCGCCGTAGTCTTCGGCGCGTCGGCGACTTTGGGCGCGTCGCCTGTTTTTTCAGGAAGGGCCTCAGAAACAACCGCTGGTTTCATGCCGCCGATGGATCGTCGTCCCTTGGCCGTGGCCGGTGGCGGCACGTCTGAAACCACCGTCTGGCCGTTGCTGTCCTTCCACTGAAATGTTTCCGCGTGGGTGGAAAAGCTTGCCACGGTCAACGGGAAAAACAGGGCAAAAATGAAGGTAGATCTCGAGGTCATCTGGGTTTCCTTGGCTTTTCTGTATAATACGATTTTGTGACCTTGGATTAAAGGCTAAAGGCCATGCGACTGCTGCAAAAAGCACTGACTTTCGACGACGTACTGCTCGTCCCCGCACATTCCCAGATACTTCCCCGCGATGTTAGCCTGGCTACCCGGCTGACCCGCAACATTACCCTGAACCTGCCCTTGCTCTCCGCCGCCATGGATACCGTGACGGAAGGCCGCCTCGCCATTGCGATGGCGCAGGAGGGCGGAATCGGCATTATTCACAAGAATCTGTCACCCAAGGCACAGGCGGCCGAAGTGGCCAAGGTGAAGCGTTTTGAGTCTGGTATCCTCAAGGATCCGATCACCGTTTCGCCGACCATGACCGTGCGTGATGTGATCGAGATCACTCGCCAGTACAAGATTTCCGGACTGCCGGTGATCGATCGTTCAGGCAAGGTTGTTGGCATAGTCACCAATCGCGACCTGCGCTTTGAGACCAATCTCGATCAGCCGGTCAAGGCCATCATGACGCCACGCAAGCGTCTGGTTACCGTCCGGGAAGGCGCCAGCGTCGAGGATGCCAAGGAGCTGATCCGCAAGCACCGTCTTGAGCGCGTGCTGGTCATCGACGATGAATGGCATATGCGTGGTCTGATCACCGTCAAGGACATTCTGAAGTCCACTGAACATCCGCTCGCCAACAAGGATTCGTCCGGACGCCTGCGCGCCGGCGCTGCAGTCGGCGTCGGGGCTGGTACCGAAGAGCGTGTCGAATTGCTGGCCGAAGCCGGTGTTGACGTCATCGTGGTCGATACTGCCCATGGCCACTCGCAAGGCGTCCTTGATCGTGTCCAGTGGGTCAAGAAAAACTATCCGCAGATTGAAGTTATCGGCGGCAATATCGCTACCGCCGATGCAGCGCGGGCGCTGGTTGATATGGGTGCCGATGGCGTCAAGGTCGGTATTGGCCCGGGTTCGATTTGCACGACGCGAATCGTTGCCGGTGTCGGCGTGCCTCAAATCACCGCCATCCAGAACGTTTCCGATTCGCTCAAGGGTACGGGCGTACCGATGATTGCCGACGGCGGCATTCGTTACTCCGGTGACATCGCCAAGGCGATTGCAGCGGGTGCCGATACGGTCATGCTCGGTGGTCTGTTTGCCGGTACCGAAGAAGCACCGGGCGAAGTCGAACTGTTCCAGGGGCGTTCCTACAAGTCCTACCGTGGTATGGGCTCGCTGGGTGCCATGCAGGCCGGTTCGTCGGATCGCTATTTCCAGGAAACGACATCCAATGTCGACAAGTTCGTGCCAGAAGGTATCGAGGGTCGCGTTCCCTATAAGGGCTCCGTGCTTGCCGTGATCCACCAGTTGATGGGTGGCCTGCGTTCGTCGATGGGTTATCTTGGTAGCCCGACCATCGCCCACATGCATGACAATGCCTGTTTCGTCGAAATCACCTCGGCTGGCATCCGCGAATCTCACGTCCACGACGTGCAGATCACCAAGGAAGCGCCGAACTACCACCTCGACTGATCTTTTCCGTGTTACTGAGGGCGGCTCCGGGAGCCGCCCTTTTTATTCAAGGTTTTGAAAATGGCTCACCAGAAAATCCTCATTCTCGATTTCGGTTCCCAGGTCACCCAGTTGATCGCCCGGCGCGTCCGCGAAGCCAAGGTGTTCTGCGAAATTCATCCGTACGACGTTTCGGACGAGTTCATTCGCAGCTACGGCGCCCAGGG
Organism: Azonexus sp.; assembly: GCF_049652925.1. Taxonomy (GTDB): domain Bacteria; phylum Pseudomonadota; class Gammaproteobacteria; order Burkholderiales; family Rhodocyclaceae; genus Azonexus. The sequence goes on along the minus strand of NZ_JBASFI010000012.1, from coordinate 310,869 downwards.
CATCATCCTGTCCGGTGGCCCTAGTTCGGTTACTGAAGGTGATACGCCGCGTGCTCCGGAAATCGTTTTCCAGCTGGGTGTTCCGGTGCTTGGCATTTGCTACGGCATGCAGACTATGGCCCAGCAACTGGGTGGCCAGGTGATGACCGCCGAAGCGGCGGGTAAGTCGCGCGAATTTGGCTATTCGGAAGTCCGTGCCCATGGTCACACGGCACTCCTTAACGATATCGCCGACTTCTACAGCCCGGAAGGCCACGGCATGCTCAAGGTCTGGATGAGCCACGGCGATTCCGTGATGGAGCTGCCGGCAGGCTTCGTCAAGATGGCGTCGACCGCTTCGTGCCCGATTGCCGCGATGGCCGACGAGAGCCGCAAGTTTTACGCCGTCCAGTTCCACCCTGAGGTGACACACACGCAGCAGGGCCGCGCCATTCTCGAACGCTTCGTGCATGGCATTTGCGGCTGTGGCACGGATTGGGTCATGGGCGACTACATCGCCGAAGCCGTCGATGCTATCCAGCGCCAGGTTGGTGATGAGGAAGTCATCCTCGGCCTGTCCGGTGGCGTCGATTCCAGCGTTGCCGCGGCGCTGATCCACAAGGCGATCGGCGACCAGCTGACCTGCGTCTTCGTCGATCACGGACTGCTGCGCCTGAACGAAGGTGACATGGTCATGGACATGTTCGCCCGCAACCTTGGCGTCAAGGTTATTCGCGTCGATGCAGTTGAGGACTTCATGGGCAAGCTGGCCGGCGTTTCCGACCCGGAGCAGAAGCGCAAGATCATCGGCAAGGAATTCGTCGAGGTGTTCCAGGCTGAATCCAAAAAATTGCCCGCAGCCAAATGGCTGGCTCAGGGCACCATCTACCCGGATGTCATTGAGTCGGCCGGCAAGGGCAAGAAGGGCGCCCATACCATCAAGAGTCACCACAACGTCGGTGGTCTGCCGGAAGACATGCATCTCAAGCTGCTCGAACCGCTGCGTGAACTGTTCAAGGACGAGGTTCGCGAACTCGGCGTGGCGCTTGGTTTGCCGCGCGAGATGGTCTATCGCCATCCGTTCCCCGGGCCGGGGCTGGGTGTCCGTATTCTTGGCGAAGTTACGCTGAAAGCCGCTCATCTGCTGCAGCGTGCCGACGCCATTTTCATCGATGAATTGCGCGCGACGCATGCTACCGAGCGTGATGTGGCTGCTGGTGCCTGTACTGCGGCCGATATCGGCAAGAGCTGGTACGACCTGACCAGTCAGGCCTTCGCCGTCTTCCTGCCGGTCAAGAGCGTTGGCGTGATGGGCGACGGGCGTACCTACGAAAACGTGGTTGCCTTGCGCGCCGTGGTGACCAGTGATTTCATGACGGCCCACTGGGCGCACCTGCCCTACGAACTGCTCGGTCGCGTCTCGAATCGGATCATCAACGAAGTCCGTGGTCTGAACCGGGTTGTGTACGACGTTTCTGGCAAGCCGCCGGCGACGATCGAGTGGGAATGAGCTAGCGCCACAGGCAGAAAAGACAGAGCCCGGTTTTTCCGGGCTTTGTCTTTTTCCAACCGGAAATCATTCAACCGGCTGCGGTCTTTGATGTGCCGCTCAGGGCTGACGCACCCGATGCCGGGAGGCGCTGGCGATAGAGGCTGATATTGAGCGTCAGCGTCGCCGTCAGCAGCAGCGCGGCGCCGAGGTTATGGGCGACGGCGATGGCCAGTGGCAGGCCGAGCAACACGTTGGCAATGCCTAGGCTGAGTTGTGCCAGCAGTAGAAGCGCCAGCAAGCCGCCCCATACTTGCCAATGTCGCCTGCCGGTTTTGAACAGGGTGAGCGCGAGCAGGCCGACCACCAGTGAAACCAAGGCAGCGCCCAGACGGTGGCTCCAGTGAATCGCCGTCAGGGCGGTGTGCGGCAGTAACTGGCCATCGGCCGTCTCGCCCAGTTCGCGGTGCAGGCTGAAGGCGTGGGCAATATCCATCTCCGGCTGCCATTGGCCCTGACAGGTCGGGAAATCCGGGCAGGCGAGAGCGGCGTAGTTGCTGCTGACCCAGCCGCCGAGGGCGATCTGGATGGCAATTGCCAGCAAGGCAGCGGCCGCTAGCAGGCGCATGCCGGGACTGACAGCGGAATCCGGCCTTGCATCGCGTCCGGCTACGCTCATGCCGACGAGGATGGAGAGCGTCGCTATGCCGCCGATCAGGTGCAGGGTAACGATGACAGGCTTGAGCAAGAGGGTGACAGTCCACATTCCCAGCGCCGCCTGCACGGCAACGATGCCGAGCAGCGCGGTCGGCAGGGCCGGCGACTGGCGGCTGCGGTATTCCTTTCGCCAAGCGAGGATGCACAGCGCCAGAATCAGCAGGCCCAGGGTGCCGGCAAGATAGCGATGGAGCATTTCCTTCCATGCCTTGCTGGTATCGAGCGGTCGGTCCGGGTAGGCTTGCGCGGCCGCTTGCTGTTCGTGGTGTGCCTCGGGGACGCCCAGCCAGTGGCCGTAGCAGCCTGGCCAGTCGGGGCAGCCGAGGCCGGCGTCGGACAGGCGGACGTAGGCGCCGAGGGCGATGACGGCGAAGGCGAGCAGGGTAGCGACGAGCAGCAGGCGGCGGTAGAGGCGCATTGGTGGATCAGAACAGGCGGTCGATGAAGAGGGCGGCGAAGAGCAGGGTCAGGTAGAGGATGGAGTAGCGGAAGGTGCGGCGGGCCAGGGCGTCGCTGTAGTTGCGGCAGAGGGCGATGGCGTAGCCGAGGAAGACGAGGTCGAGGAGGCTGATGGCGATCAGGTAGAACGTGCCGCTCATGCCGAGCGAGACCGGGATCAGGCTGGCCGCGGCGAGCATCACGGTGTACCAGAGGATGTGCTGGCAGGTGAATGTGATCCCGTGGGTGACCGGCAGCATGGGCAGGCCGGAACGGGCGTAGTCGTCGCGCCGGTAGCAGGCCAGTGCCCAGAAGTGTGGCGGGGTCCACAGGAAGATGATCAGGAAGAGAACCAGCGGTTCGGCCGAGACATGGCCGGTCATCGCCGTCCATCCGAGCAGCGGCGGCATGGCGCCGGAAGCACCGCCGATGACGATGTTCATGGGCGTCGCCGGTTTGAGGATCAGCGTGTAGATGACGGTATAGCCGACGAAGGTGGCCAGCGTCAGCCACATGGTCAGGTCGTTGATGAAGTTGTGCAGCAGCCACAGGCCGGTGGCGCCGAGGGCGGTGGCTAGCGTGATCGTTTCAAGTGGCGAGATGTCACCGCGCGCAGTGGCGCGCCAGCTGGTGCGGGCCATCTTGGCATCGACGGTCCGCTCGACCAGGCAGTTCAGTGCGGCGGCAGCGAAGGAGACCAGCGCGATGCCGAGCGAGGCGACCGTGAAGCGCAAGAGCGGCGGGAAATCCGGCGTCGCCAGGCACATGCCGATCATTGCGGTGAATACGATCAGGCTGTTGACCCGTGGTTTGCACAGGTGGCTGAAGGCGGCCAGACGCTGGCCGAGGCTCAGGGTGGGTGCTGTCGCGGTGTGCATGGAGATTCTCCTAGCCGGTCCAGGCGTATTTGAGCAGGCGCTCGAGGTCGGCGCGCATGCCTTGGGGGCTGGCGTCGGGGGGGTAGGTCATGATCACGAGCCCCTGTGGATCGATCAGCAGCACGGGATCGGATATTTCTGCCAATGTATCGGGCGAGGCGGTCAGCACCGTAAGGTCGGGCTGGCTGACGTGCAAGGCGAGCAGGGCCGGGTCGTTTGGCTGGTCGGTCAGCACGGCGCGGCTCAGGCGGCCCATGTTTTTGTAGAGGGCGACGTGGATGCGGCGCATTTCGTCGAGACGGTTCGTGCAGTCGGCGGCACAGGGGCCGCTGACATGGAGCACGAGTTTCCATTTTTCGGCATTTTTTCCGGTTGACCGTAGGATTTGCTCTGGCAGGTGCCGAGGCGGGTTGAGCAGGTGGCCGTGATGCCCAATCCGGGATGGTTGCCAGCCACCGAAGTAAAGGCCGGCGCCGATGACGAAGGGCAAGGCCAGCAAGCCGACGATCAGCGCCAGCATCAGCCGACCCTGGCGCTGGTTGGGGAGCGGATGGATGGCGACGCTGCTCATGGCCGGCGAAACAGAAAATAGCCCCAGATGCCGAGGCTGGCGATGGCAAAGCCGAACCACTGGAAGGCGTAGCTGCGGTGGCGGTCGGCCCGTTCGTCGGGGCGCGGCCAGTCACGGACATAGCCGCCCGGCGCCGTCGGGTCGAGCTGAATGATCAGGCCTTGCAGGGGATAGGGCACAGCCGAGCGGAAGCGTTCGATGTCGAGGTTCTGCCAGACCGGTGCCCAGCCGCTGGTCGGTTGCGGCGCCAGGTTGAAGAAGCGCTGGGTGGGCAGCACGGCGATGCCGCTCAGTTCGATTTCGCCGGCCGGCACCTCGGCCGCCGGCTGATGCTGATGGTCGGCTGGGGCAGGTAGCCAGCCGCGATTGACCAGCACATGCATGTTCGATCCGGCCAGTTGCAGGGGCGTGATGACGTGATAGCCGGCCTGTTCCTGATACAGGCGGTTGTCGATCAGCACCTGATGGGCGGCGTCGTAGCTGCCGCGCAGGATGACCCGGTGGTGACGCAGGGAATGAACATTGGCCAGCGTGGTCGGCATGGCAATGGCCGCATCGTGGCTGCGGGTGTTGAGTTCGCTTTGCTGCGCGGTTTTCGTCTCGGCCTTGCGCCACTGCCAGAGGCCGAGCGAAATGAAGGCCGGCAACAGGAAGGCAAGCAGCAGCCCGCCGAGGATCGCTGACTGCTTGCGGCTGGACCTTGCCGCTCGGCCCGGCCGGCGCGCATACTGAGGCACGGAAATCCGCTCGGAGGCGTCATCCATGCTCAAGCTACTGGTCGTTTTGCTGTTGTTGGCCATAGTTGGCAGCCTGTTCTCCGGGCTCTTCTATCTCTACCGCGACCAGGGGGCCGGCGAGCGGACGGTGCGGGCGCTGACCCTGCGCATCGGGCTGTCCATCGCGCTCTTTCTGGTGTTGCTGGCCGGGTTCAGGTTCGGTCTCATTCCCGGCTACACCCAGTAAACGAAGACGAAGAGGATCAGCCAGACCACATCGACGAAGTGCCAGTACCAGGCCACCGCCTCGAAGGCGAAGTGGCGCTCGGCGCTGAAATGGCCGCTCAGGCTGCGCAGCAGGATGACCGCCAGCATGATGGTGCCGAGCGTGACGTGGAAACCATGGAAACCGGTCAGCATGAAGAAGGTCGCCCCGTAGGCGCCGGCGCCCATGGTCAGACCGAGTTCGTTGTAGGCGTGGTGATATTCGTAGGCCTGAAAGCCGAGGAAAACGCTACCGAGCAGGACCGTGGCCGCGAGACCAAGGATGAGATGGCTACGCTGGTTGCGCAGCAGCCCCCAGTGCGCCCAGGTGACGGTGGCGCCGGAACTCAGCAGCAGGGCGGTATTGAGCGCCGGAATGCCCCAGGCACCCATTGGCGTGAAGGGGGCGCCTTTCGGGCCGCTGGTCGGCCAGGTCCCGGCGAATTCGGGCCACAGGCTGAAGCCGTGGGCGCCTTCCATGCCGCCCAGGGTCGGAACCGAAATGACCCGGACGTAGAACAGCGCGCCGAAGAAGGCGGCGAAGAACATCACCTCGGTGGCGATGAACCAGATCATGCCGTAGCGGAAGGATCGGTCCTCCCAGTCGCGGTAGGATCCGCTCTGCGATTCGCCGATGACCTTGCCAAACCAGCCGAACAGCACATAGAGGATGACAGCCGTACCGCCGAACATGACCCATTTGCCGGGGCCGAAATTGTTGATGAGCTGAATGAAGCCCAGGGCAAGCAGGAACATGCCGGCCGAAAGGATGACCGGGTACAGGCTGGGTTGCGGAACGAAGTAATGTTCCTCGGTTGTGGCATGGGCTGAACTGGTTTTCATCGGGGCTCCCCGCTACTGGTCAGTGTCTGGCGTTGTCCATCGATGCTGAAAAAGGCGTAGGACAGGGTGATGTGGCGGATGTTGCGGTCGACCTCTGGTTTGACGATAAAAGCCAGTGGCATTTCGCGCGCTTCACCCGGCCCCAGCGTCTGTTGCGAAAAGCAGAAACACTCGATTTTTTCGAAATGCTGGGCCGCCTGGCCGGGGGTTACGCTCGGCACGGCTTGTCCGACAATTGTGCGATTCGACGTGTTGCGCACCAGGTAGCTGACCTGCTGCAACTCACCCGGATGGATGTCGAGGCTGATCGTCAGTGGTCGCATGTCCCAAGGCAGGCCGGGCATCACGGTGCCGGTGAATTCGACACGGACGGTGCGCCCGGTATCGACCTTCGAGGCTGGGCCAGCAGCGGTTTGCAGGCCACCTACGCCGAATCCGTCGCGGATCACGCTAGGCCCGGCTGTCTTGCCATTGAAGCCCGTGGCTGCGCAAAGCACGTCATAAAGCGGCACCAGCGCGAAGGCAAAAACGAAGGCCCCGGCCACCATCAACAGCAGCTTGCCGATCAGGCGATTGTGGCTGGCTGGGGTGGGTTGGGCCTGTTCCATGGTGCTAACGCTTGATGAACAAGCCGATGAGGTAAATGACCAGAACGACGGCGCCAAGAAGCCAGCCAAGGCGGCGCGATGCGGCACGGCGGCGGGCGAGATCGGCATCGGTGAAGGCCGGGGTCATGTACTCCTCGCTCATTTGATCACCGGCTGGATTTCCCAAGTATGGTGGGGCGGCGGCGAGGGCAGCTCCCATTCCAAGCCTTCCGCCCCCTCCCAGACTTGGTTGTCGACCTTGGTCCCACCGCGCACGCAACACCAGATGTTCCAGGCAAAGAGCAACTGGCTGATGCCGAGGACAAAGGCGCCGACGGTCGATATGGCATTGAATTCGGCGAACTGCAGCGCATAGTCGGGAATGCGCCGCGGCATGCCGGCCAGGCCGAGGAAGAATTGGGGAATGAAAGTCAGGTTGAAAGAAAAGACGGTCAGCCAGAAATGCAGCTTGCCGAGCTTTTCGCTGTACATGTGGCCGGTCCATTTCGGCAGCCAGTAATAGACCCCGGTCATCACGCCCATGATGCCGCCGGCGAACAGCGCGTAATGGAAGTGGGCGACGACGAAGTAGCTGTGATGGTACTGGGCGTCGGCGGCGACGTCGGCGAGGATCAGACCAGTCAGGCCGGCGATGCCGAACAGCACGATGAAGCCGACGGCGAACAGCATCGGCGTCTCGAAAGTCATCGCCCCCTTCCACATGGTGGCGATCCAGCAGAAGAACAGCACGGCCAGTGGCAGCGAAATGGCCATGGTGCTGAACATGAAGTAGATCAGGGCTGGCACCGGCAGGCCTGCGGTGAAGAAGTGGTGCGCCCAGACCACCACCGAAAGCAGGCCGATGGCGATGAAGCTGTAGACCTGTGCCTTGTAGCCGTAGGTCGGCTTGCGCGAGAAGGTGGACAGCACGTGCGGCATCAGCCCCCAGACCGGCAGCAGCAGGATATAGACCTCGGGGTGGCCGAAGAACCAGAACAGGTGCTGGAAGAGAATGGGGTCGCCGCCACCGGCGGCATCGAAGAAATGCGTGCCGAAATGGCGGTCGGTGAGCAGCATGGTCACCGCGCCGGCCAATACCGGCAGCGTGGCGATCAGCAGGAAGGCGGTGATCAGCCAGCCCCAGGCGAAGAGCGGCAGCTTCATCATGGTCATGCCCGGCGCCCGCATGTTAAAGATGGTGACGATGATGTTGATCGAGCCCATGATCGATGAAATACCAAGGATATGCACGGCCAGGATGGCGAAATCGACGCCCATGCCGCCCTGCACTGAGAGCGGCGCGTAGAAGGTCCAGCCGGTGGCCAGCGCGCCGTCGCCGATGCCGAACAGGGCCAGTGTGAAGGGCAGGGTGAGCAGGATGGCGGCCGGCGGCAGCAGCCAGAAACCCCAATTGTTGAGACGGGGTAGCGCCATGTCGGGCGCGCCGATCATCAGCGGCAGCATCCAGTTGGCGAAGCCGGTGGCGGCCGGCATCAACGCCGCGAAGATCATCACCAGTGCGTGTACGCCAATCAGCTGGTTGAAGAATTCCGGCTTCATCAACTGCAGGCCGGGCTGGAACAGTTCGGCGCGGACGGCGAGAATCATCAAGCCGCCGACGAAGAACATGATCAGCGAGAAAGTCAGGTACATCGTGCCGATGTCCTTGTGATTCGTCGTCGTCAGCCAGCGCATCAGGCCGCCGGGGTAATGTTCGGTCGGGTGTTCGGCGGCGTGGGTGGTGGCTGTGCTCATCGCTCGTCTCCTAGCGCAGGGACTTGATCTGGGCAGGCTGGATCATGTCGCCCATCTGGTTGCCGAAACTGTTGCGTTCGTAGGTGATGACGGCCGCCAGCTCGACATCGGACAGGCTGGCGCTGAAGGCCTGCATCGCCGTGCCGGTCTTCCCGTGCAGCACCCGGTCAACATGGCTGTCCTTGATCACCTTGCCGTTCATGTCGAGCAACGGCCCGCTGACGATCTTGCTGCCGGCCAGCGCCGGGAAGGCTGGGGGCAAACCCTTGCCATCCGGCTGGTGGCAGGCGGCGCAAACCTTTTCGTAGACTGCCTTGCCCTCGGCGACCAGTTCGTCCTTGCTCCAGGTACGGTCGGCTCCGCCTGCCGCTGTTTTGGCCTCGGCTTTTTGCGCCTCGACCCAGGCGAGATACTCGGGCTCCGGCACGGCATGGACGACCACCGGCATGAAGCCGTGGTCCTTGCCGCACAGTTCGGCGCACTGGCCGCGGTAGATGCCGGGCTTTTCGATCAGCACCCAGGTTTCGCGCAGGAAGCCGGGAATGGCATCGCGTTTGACGCCGAATTGCGGCACCCACCAGGTGTGGATAACGTCAGTTGAGGTGAGCAGGATGCGCACCTTCTTGCCGACCGGCAGCACAACCGGCTTGTCGACTTCGAGCAGGTAGTGTTCGCCCTTGGCCTCGGAATTGCTGATCTGGTCGCGTGGCGTGGCCAGCGTGCTGATGAATTTGACCCCGGATTCCGGGTACTCGTACTGCCACTTCCATTGCATGCCGGTGACCTTGAGGACCATGTCGGCCTTGGTCTGGGTGTCTTCCATGTTGATGATGGCCTGCACGGCCGGGATGCCCATCAGCACGAAGTCGATGAAAAGCAGGATGGCGAAGGGGATGAATGCCCAGAACCATTGCAGCGCGCCTGTCGGCCCGGAGAACTTGGCCGGCGCGTGGCCGCTGCTCTTCCTGTGCTTGATCATCGAGTAGATCATGATGGCGAACACCACCACGAACAGGATGGTGATGATCAGCATGAACTCGTTGTGGATGTGCAGCGTTTCCCGGGCGATGGGCGTGACCGGCTCGGGGAAATTAAACTTGTACTCAGCGCTGGCTACAGCTGGCAAGAGTAGGGCGGAAGGAGGGAAAAGGCTGCGTAGCAGCCGGACAACAGAATTTACCTCTGCGCTTTGCGCAGCCTGAGTCTCAAGCGTACAACTCGCCATTCCGTTCCCTCCCCTTGTGAGAACCGACCTCTAGCCTGAGAATCAATGTTCCTGAAATAGTTCAGAAAAAATTGTCATGATGAATCGCCGTCTCTTTCTCGCGCTGTCCATGGCTGTCTTGCTCTCCTGCAAGCGGCTGCCGGTGACATTTCGAAATACCGATCTGACCGGCGCCACTTTCGGGCGTCAGCTGGCGCTGGTCGACCATCATGGTCTGCCGCGCTCGCTGACTGACTTTCAGGGCAAGGCGGCGGTGGTCTTCTTCGGCTATACCTCCTGCCCGGATATTTGTCCGACCATGCTGGCCAAGCTGGCTGATGTAATGAAGGCACTTGGCAGCGACGCCGAACGGGTGCAGGTGCTGTTCGTCACGGTCGATCCTGAGCGCGATAGCGCCGACCGGCTGAAGGATTTCGTGCCGTGGTTCAACCCGACATTTCTTGGCCTGCGTGGAGACTACGCGCAAACCACGGCTGCGACCGAAGAGTTTCGCGTCTTCGCGGCTCGTAAGCCGGTTGAAGGTGAACTGGGCTATGTCATCGATCATTCGACGGGCGCCTATGTCTTCGATCCGGCCGGTCGCTTGCGGCTCTATGTCAAGGACACGAGCAGCGTTGATGACATTACTGCCGACATCCACCTGTTGCTGCAGGGCAACTAGGGCGAGCCCACCCTGCGGCGCTATACTTGCCGGCCTTCCGAACCCCATTTTTTGGCCACAGCTTTATGAATGATCCAGTTTTTCGCCTGCCGATTTTTCCCGTTTTTGCTGGCAATTTGGCATGAGCGACGAAGCAGCACTTGGTCTCAGCGACGAGTTTTTCATGCGCGAAGCGATGTCCTTGGCGCGCGCTGCCGAGTGCCTCGGCGAGGTGCCGGTTGGCGCCGTCGTGGTCCTCAACGGCGTCATTGTCGGTCGCGGCTTCAACTCACCCATCGGCGAGAGCGACCCGACAGCCCATGCCGAAATTGCCGCCTTGCGCGATGCGGCACGCGTGCTCGGCAACTACCGTCTGCCGGGGTGCGAACTGTTTGTCACGCTGGAGCCTTGCGCCATGTGCGCCGGGGCCATCATGCATGCGCGGATCAGCCGCGTCATTTACGGTGCGCGCGACGCCAAGACCGGCGTGCACGGCAGTGTCGTGGACCTGTTTGGTGTTGAGCGGCTGAATCATCATGCAACGGTCGAAGGTGGCGTGCTGGCGGATGAATGCAGCGCCATGTTGTCCGCCTTTTTCGCTGGCCGGCGCAAGAAATCATCATGAAACTGCATATTTCGGTGGCACGCCAGGCGATGACCGTCTTCGACGATCAGGGCGAGATTCTCCGCGAGTACCCGGTTTCGACGGCCAAGGCCGGGGTCGGCGAGGTGTCCGGTAGCTACCAGACGCCGCGCGGTCGACACATCATTCGGGCAAAAATCGGTGCCGATCAGCCGGAAAATACGGTCTTCGTTCGTCGTCGCCCGACCGGCGAACTCTGGTCACCCGCGCTGGGCGAGGAATTCCCCGGTCGCGACTGGATCCTGACACGCATTCTCTGGTTGTCAGGTCGCGAAGCCGGCTGCAATCGGCTGGGCTGTGTCGATACCATGCGCCGCTATATCTACATCCACGGCAGCCCGGATTCGGCGGAAATGGGTTTGCCTGGTTCGCATGGCTGTGTTCGTATGCGCAACGCCGACATCGTCGACTTGTTCGACTTGGTGCCTTGTTATTCGGAAGTCGAGATCACCGAGGACTGAATCGGCTGGCCGTTCGGGCCAAAACTGTTTTCGTGAACCGTGATATTGCCGTCAGCGTCTTGCCAGACCAGCGTCGAGGCACGCGTGCCATAGCTTTCCGATTTGACGAAGATGGCTGACAGCAGACGTTCCCATTCGATTGGAACGCCTGTGCTCGGCAGGTTTTCATCGGCAACGATGGTTTGGTCGGCTAGCAGTTCGAAAAATGCCGACTCATCCGGCAGGCGCGGCAGGGCTTCGGCAAACCGCTGGCGGGCGGTGAGCAGTTTGGGCCAGGGGCTGTCGAGCAGGTGATTCGATAACCCGTAAATGCCCGGTGCCAGCGGACGTGGCTTGCCATCGCGATTCGAGCAATAGACGAGCGTTTTGCCGTCACCCAGCAGCAGGTTGAAGCCCGAATATTGCGTGCCATCGATATGCGCAGCGTATTCCTCCGCCGACGAGCAGGCAGTCAGGAAACCGCGCGTCAGCGCGCCGCGAGACTGCGCACCCTTGGCCATACCCGGTTCACGGACGTTGGTGACCGCTGCGAGGCGTCCGGATTCGCCGATCCCCAGCCAAGTGCCACCGGCCTCTAGATCAAGCCCGCCGATGATTTGCGGCGCATCAGGCCAGCGCGCCAGGGGCGCGGTTGGCCTGGCGTAGAACTCGTCACGATTGGCCGCGACGACCAGCGGGTAATCCGGATGAACCCGCCAGCCGACAACGATCAGGCACATTTCATTTTTGGCCGTTTTTACGGGTTGACCGCAGCAGCCTGGATGGAAGGGCCGTCCAGCGAACCAAGACGGACATTGCCAGCGAAATTGCTCTGGATGACGGCCAGTGCTTCGTAACCGCCGGCCGGTGACGGTGCAACGGTCATCACCGTGCCGCAGGACTGATCCGGGTTGTCGGGCGAATGCAGAACGTCGCCGGCCTTGAGTTCCTGCGCGCTGGTCACGCGATGCAAATGGCGTTTGACCTTGCCGAGGTACTGGGTGCGGGCCACGATTTCCTGACCCGGATAACAGCCCTTGTGGAAACTGACGCCGCCAATCTTTTCGAAATCGGCCATTTGCGGGACGAACTCTTCCTTGGTGGCCAGAGTGACGAGAGGGAAAGCGGCCTGGATATCGAGCCAGCGCCAGGCGGGGAGGCCTGCCGGGCGAGCTTTGACGGAGAGTTTTTGCCACAGCGCGGCCATCGCCGACTCGGGTGCCACGACCATGAAACGGGTAGCGTCGAGGCGAATGACGGTCGTGCCGTCGGTTGCCGAGGTGCTCATCACTTCAGCCGGGCAGGGCAGTCCCGCGTCAGCCAGTGCCTCTTCAGCCTGTGGCCCGGAAAGGCCAAGCATGATGGAAGTGTCGGTTTGCGCGGCCAGTTTTACTTTGGCCCGTAAAACAAACATTTGCAGGCGTTTTTGCGTTGCTTCCAGGAGGTCGGCGGCCAGTGCCAGGAAATAGCGCTCGCCCTGGCGCCAGACGACGAAACTCGCCTGCATGCGGCCCTTGGCGTTGCACCATCCGGAGTGCTGCGCCTGGCCATCACTCAGATGATTGATATCACTGGTGAACTGGCTGTGCAGGAAGGCCTTGGCCTCTTCACCCGTGGCTTCGACAAGGCCAAGGTGGGTGAGCGGAACGACGACGGTCTGCTGCGTTGCGGCAAGTAGTTCGCCGGCGGCATCGCCGAAGTTGAGAAGCTCGGTCGAATCGTTGTCGAAGACACCTTCGGTCGATTCCAGAAAGCTGCGCCAGTGGGGATTCATGAGGGCTCCTGAGGGGGTTTCGGATATTATATCGCTCGTTATAACGTGCTCGTTCCACACGGGCAAGACCTGCTTGCTCCCTTCGAGTTCCCGTGCGCTTCCTACTCAAGATTTCCCTCCCGATATTTTTGCTGTTGGTGGCCGCGGCCGGTGGCCTGTGGTGGTGGGCTAATCAGCCCCTGCAACTGAGCAATTCGCCGCTCGATTTTCGGGTGACAGCCGGCAGCAGCCTGCGTTCAGCCATCACCCAGATGCGCGATGCGGGCATCGCCGTCGAGCCAACTTTGCTCGCCACCCTTGCTCGTCTCAACCGCGCCGATACGGCGATCAAGGCGGGGAGTTATGCGGTTAAAACGGGGGTTACCCCCATGCAACTGCTCAACAAGCTGCTCAAAGGCAAGGTGACGCAGGGCGAACTGACCTTGGTTGAAGGCTGGACTTTCCGCCAGTGGCGCGGACGCATGGATAAGCATCCCGATCTGAGCCACGAAACGAGCGGCATGAGCGAAGCCCAAATCATTGCGCAATTGGGGCTCAGTGTCAGGAGTCTGGAAGGCCAGTTGTTTCCGGATACCTACCTTTTCGACAAGCAGTCGAGTGATTTGGAGCTACTGGCTCGGGCCAATCGGGCCATGCTGCGCAAACTCGATGCCGAGTGGGCTCAGCGTGCGGCCGGGTTGCCCTACAAGACGCCAGATGAGGCGTTGGTCATGGCCTCGATTGTCGAAAAGGAAACCGGGCGCGAAGCGGATCGGAATCTGGTCGCTGCTGTATTCGTCAATCGCCTGCGCAAGGGTATGTTGCTGCAAACCGATCCGACGGTGATCTATGGTCTGGGTGAGAGCTTCGACGGAAATCTGCGAAAGCGCGACCTGCTAACCGACACCCCGTACAATACCTACACTCGCCCCGGCCTGCCGCCGACGCCGATCTCCATGCCCGGGCAGGCTTCCTTGCGCGCAGCGCTCAATCCGGCTCAAAGCGAGGTTCTTTATTTTGTCGCACGTGGCGATGGCAGTAGCCAGTTTTCGCCGACGCTGGATGAACACAACAACGCAGTCAATAAATATCAGAGGGGTGGGAAGTGAAAGGTAAATTCATCACTTTCGAAGGCATAGATGGCGCAGGAAAAAGTAGTCATGTCGAGTGGCTGGCCCAATTCCTGCGAGCACGCGGTGTTGTCGTCCAAGTGACGCGCGAACCGGGTGGTACCGAGCTGGGCGAAAAACTGAGGGAATTGCTGCTCAACGAGCCGATGCATCTGGAGACTGAAACCCTTCTGATGTTTGCCGCCCGTCGTGAGCACCTGGCCAAATTGATCGAACCGGCGCTGGCCCGTGGCGAATGGGTAATCTGTGACCGCTTCAGCGATGCCACCTACGCCTATCAGGGCGGTGGCCGCGGGCTGGATCGCGCCAAGTTTCTGATTCTGGAGCATTGGGTGCACGAACATCTGCAACCTGATCTGACGCTATTGTTCGACCTTCCGCTCGACATTGCCCGCGAGCGGATCGTGCTGGCTAATCGGGTGCTCGACAAGTTCGAACAGGAGCGGGTCGATTTCCATGAACGTGTTCGTCAGGCTTATCTGGAAAGAGCACATGCGAGCCCGAGCAGAATGCGCGTTGTTAACGCTGATAACACCATTGAAAATATTCGCGAACAACTTGAACAAATTATTGCAGTTATTTGTTTATGAACGTTATTGATCTTCATTCGAAGGTCTGGGCAGGATTGCAGGCAAGGCGGAAGCAATTGCCGCATTCGCTGTTGCTGGTTGGCCAAAAAGGCTTGGGAAAATATGAGTTGGCGAGGCGTTTCGCGGCCAGTTTGCTCTGCGAATCGCCATCAGTCGACGGCTTGGCTTGCGGGAAATGCCTGGCGTGCAATTGGTTCGAGCAGGGCAACCATCCCGATTTTCGCTTGCTGCAGCCCGATGCGCTCGGTGAAGAAGCTGAGGTCGAGGATGGCAAGAAAAAGCCTAGCCAACAGATCACTATCGATCAGGTGCGGGGACTCGATGAATTCTTCAACATCGGTACTCACCGCGGCGGATTGCGGATCATTCTGGTCAACCCAACCGAGGCAATGAACCGCAGTACAGCAAATTCACTTCTCAAAACACTTGAAGAACCCGCTCCAGATACATTGTTTTTAATGGTTTCAAGCGAACCGATGCGTTTGCTGCCCACCATTCGCAGCCGCTGTCAGGTCGTGCCAGTGCCGGTGCCTTCAATGAAACTCGCGGAGAAGGTTTTGGTTGACGATGGTGTCGCCCAAGCTGAACGCTGGTTGGCTCTAGCGGGTGGTTCACCTGGGTTGGCACTGGAGCTTGCAGCATCCGGGCAAGGTGCGTGGCTTGAGTTGCTGACAACCCGATTGGGGGCAGGCCGCAAGGGTGACCCAATGACAACCGCAGCCGAACTCGAAAAAGCCGTCAAGGACAGCAAAGGCAAAGTGGCGTTGAAACACGTTACCGAAGCTTTGCAGAAATGGATGGTCGATTTGACGCTCGCAAGGAATGGCCTGCCTGTCCGATATTTTCTGCCGCAACAAGCCATTATTTCAGGCTTGGCTGATATGATTCCCCCTGCACGCCTGATTCAGTCCTATCGGGCCCTGATTACACGTCGCCAGGAGGCCGAGCAGCCGCTCAATGCGCGCCTCTTCCTGGAAAGCCTTTTTCTGGATTATCGAGCACTGTTTGCCAATTGATCAACGATGAGTGAAGCAAAATCCGCTCCGCAGCGCCCTAGCGTTCTCTCGCTGAACATTAATTCGAAATCCGCGCTTTACGCCGCATTCATGCCTCATTTGCGCAGCGGCGGAATCTTCATTCCGACGACTCGCAGTTACACCATCGGCGATGAAGTTTTCATGTTGTTGTCGCTGATGGATGATCCTGCCAAGTTGCCAATCGCCGGCACTGTCGTCTGGATCACCCCGGCTGGCGCCCAGAATGGCCGGGCGCAGGGAATCGGTGTGCATTTCAACAATGACGAAAGTGGCCAGGAAGCACGGCGCAAGATTGAAGGCCTGCTTGGTGGCGTCATGCAGTCGGCTCGTCCCACGCATACGCTCTGATTGACCGGCATGCTGGTCGACTCACACTGTCACCTTGATTTTCCCGATCTGGCCATTCGTATGCCGGACGTCCTGCAGCGCATGCAGGAAAACGAGGTCGGTCTGGCGGTCTGCATTGGCGTCAATCTGGAAGATTTGCCGCAGGTGATCGCCCTGGCAGAGCAGCATGTGCAGCTCTATGCCACCGTGGGTGTGCATCCCGAATATACGGATGTCGAAGAACCGGATGAGGAGAGGCTTCTGATCCTCGCCGCGCACCCGAAAGTGATTGCTATCGGCGAAACCGGGCTCGACTATTACTGGCAGAAGGATCAGCCTGAGTGGCAGCGCGACCGTTTCCGGACTCACATTCGGGCAGCCAAGCGTTGCGGCAAGCCGCTGGTGGTGCACACCCGTGATTCTGCTGCCGATACCTTGCGCGTACTGAAGGAAGAGGGCGCTGATACGGTCGGCGGTGTCATGCACTGCTTTACCGAAAACTGGGATATCGCCCGTCTGGCGCTTGATCTTGGCTTCTATCTCTCGTTTTCGGGAATCGTTACGTTCAAGAACGCTTCCGTCGTCAAGGAGGTGGCGCAGAAATGTCCGTTGGACCGCCTTCTCGTCGAAACCGATTCACCCTATCTGG
The DNA here is from genome assembly GCF_049652925.1 of Azonexus sp. Taxonomy (GTDB): domain Bacteria; phylum Pseudomonadota; class Gammaproteobacteria; order Burkholderiales; family Rhodocyclaceae; genus Azonexus. The sequence goes on along the minus strand of NZ_JBASFI010000012.1, from coordinate 294,198 downwards.
CGCCGGTCCCGTATCGCGGCAAACCAAACGAGCCGGCCTATGTGCGCTATGTTGCCGAGGAAATCGCCAAGCTACGTTCGCTCACTATCGATCAAGTTCATCAGGCGACAACTGACAATTTTTTTTCGCTGTTCAAAGAGGCAAAACGGCCATGAAAATTAGCCAAAATTTCCGGTTGACCGTAGCAATTGCCCTTGCTGTTCCGGCCATCGTCGGCGCTGCTACCTACGACGATCTGATCGCCTCGGCCAAAATGGGCGACGTCAAGGAAATCGCGCAGCTTACCGCTAAGGGAGCATCTCTCGACACCACTGATATCGAAGGCAACACCCTGTTGATGCTTGCGGCCCGGGATGGACACGCCGAAACAGTCGATTTCCTGATCAAGAACCGTGCCAAACTTAACGCTCGCAATTCTGCTGGCGACACGGCGCTACGTCTGGCTGCCTTTCGCGGGCATCAGAAAGTTGTCGAGTTGTTGCTGGCGGGTGGTGCGGCAGTTAACATGCAAGGCTGGACGCCACTGGCCTACGCAGCATTCAGCGGCCATCTCGAGATTGCCAAGCTGCTCATCAAGGCTGGTGCCGATGTGAACCTAGCGTCCGAGAATGGCACGACGCCGCTAATTGCGGCGTCGCGCGGCGGGCACATTGATGTCGCCCAACTTCTGATCGCCAATAACGCTGATCTTGGCCGCGCCCTCGATAGCGGCGAAACAGCCCTTGATATCGCGCTGCGATTCAACAACACGGACATCGGAAACGTGATTCGCAAGGCAGGTGGTAAGTCAGGGAAATCAGTCAGTATAGAGGTTCGCTAGAAGCGGGGGGCGCGGCTTCATGAACCTAGACAACAAATCGCCAGGAATCCGTGAAATAAGCCCATTCGCTGCTTGGTGGAGATGGGTAGCATATTATTGGCATTTTGTTATTTTCCGGTTTTGCCAATCAATTCACTCAAGCATTCGGACCACGATGAGCCGCCAAACACGCACCAGCCTGCCTTTTGATCAATCTTCGACACGGCGACGCGTTGATCTCGCAATTCGCCTATCTGCTGCATTAGTAACGAGTATGGGGTTGGTGACCAACGGATCAGCAACACCCGAAAAGGCATCGATCTACTATGAAGACGCGCTAAAGAGATACGAAAAAAACGAAATGCCGGGCGCGGTCATTCAGTTAAAAAATGCCCTTCAGCAAGATTCAAAGATGCTTGCAGCCCACCTGCTACTCGGCAAGGCATTGCTCAGAAACGACGATCTCAAAGGTGCTGAGGCAGCATTTGAAGAGGCGCTGAAGCAGGGCGTAAACCGCGGCGAAGTTGCACTTCCTCTCGGGCAGGTTTATCTTGCCCTTGGACGACCGGAAGCAGTTATTGAAAAAATATCCGCATTGGGTTTGTCGCCAGCCTTGCAGGTCGAAGTCTTGACCATGCGCGCCAATGCCTATTTCGAGCAAGGGAAAGCCGTTCCTGCCACTCAGAGCCTTGAAAATGCACGGGCAATTGATCCTAAGTCAGCATCGCCGCTGATTGCCGAAGTGCCGATGCTGCTTGCAGCGGGCAGGCTTGATCTAGCCAAGGAAAAAGCAGCCAAGGCGCTGGAATTGGCCCCCAATAATGCCTACGCCTGGAACATGAAGGCCTCCGTGCTGCACGCCGCATTCGATGTTGGCGGTGCGCTGGCAGCCTACGACAAGGCTCTGTCCCTGCTGCCAAATCATGTCGATGCCAGAATTGCCCGCGCCGCGCTGCTGATCGACCTGAAGCGCGATGCCGAAGCTCGTAAAGATCTTGATTTTCTCCAAAAAGCAGCAGAAGACGAGCCTCGCGCCGCCTACCTGCGGGCGGTGCTGGCCGGCCATCAGGGTGATGGCCCGTTATTGTCAGCCGCGTTGACCGAGGTTACGCGAACCATCGACGCCTTGCCACCAGCGTGGCTGGCGCGCCGCGAGCAACTACTGATGGCTGCAGCCCTGGCGCACCATGGGCTAGGCAACTACCAAAAAGCCCGTGAGTACCTGGATGTTATCGTCGCCCGAAGTCCTCGCAACATAGGCGCGAAAAAGCTGCTCGCCTCAGTATATATTGAGGCAAAAGATTATGGACGTGCCCTCTCGTTACTCGAGTCGCTAAACCGGGCTACGCCAGATGACCCGCAAGTCATGTTCATGCTCGGTACTCTGCATCTGACTCAAAAACACTATGCCCAAGCCAGCGAACTACTTGAGAGAGCCGCCGCACGGACCAATTCAGCGGAAATGAAGCGGTCACTTGCCTTCAGCCAACTTGGGCTGGGACAGAACGAAAAAGGTATCGGCAACCTGGAAAAAGCCTTTGCTGCCAATCCTGGCGATACTCAGGCCGGCATGTCACTGGCCATGATCTACATGCGCCAGACGAAGACCGATAAGGCAATCAAGACAGCGGAAGCGATGGTAAAGCGTGATCCCGACAACTTGACTGCATTAAACTTCCTCGGGTCGCTAAAGGGTGCGACTGGCGATAAGGCCGGCGCCCGAACTGCATACACTCAAGTTCTGGCCAGGGATGCCGAATTCACCCCTGCAGCGATGAATCTGGCGCGGCTTGATATGGGCGAGAAACGTTTCGACGAAGCGCGGCGCAGACTCGATGCCTTGTTGAAAAAGCGCAACGATAATTACCAGGTACTCTATGAGTACGGCTTGCTCGAACAACGGGCAGGGAAACCAGTCGAAGCCATTCGCCATTTGACCAAGGCTGGTGATGTGCAGCGTACCGATCCGACACCTTTGCTGGCTTTGGTTGATCTGCACCTGAATCAGGGACAGGGCGATCTGGCGCTGAAAGTGGCTAAGGCTCTCGCCATGAACTTCGCCACTAACCTGCAAGTTCAGCTCACTTTGGCGCGAACCTATCTGGCTAATGGTGATGCAGCGAGTGCGCGAACAGTATTGGCCGGCGCCACACGATTGGCTGAATTCAATGCGAAATCCCAAGTCGCTATTGCCCGCATGCAATTGGCTGCCGGTAATCCAGATGGTGCCGCCTATAGCATCAGCAAGGCACAGCAGGATAGCCCCGGCGACCTGGCAGCTATGGTCCTGGCCGTTCAGGTAGAGACGCGACGCGGTGATGCCGTCAAGGCTGATATTGCGCTCAAGACGCTAACTGCCAAATATCCGGTATCGCTTGAGACGGCACGTGCCAGCGCCGATCTGGCGATGTCGCGTGGTCAATTTCCAATAGCCATCGCCGGCTACCGCAAAGTTCTTGCAGGTGCGGAAAATACCGGCAATGCACTGGCCCTTGTTCAAGCGCATATGGCCGCTGGTGAGGCCGGCAAGGCCGCAGCTTTTCTTGAAACCTGGGTAAAGAGCCGCCCAAATGACATTGCTGCACAAAAAGCACTTGCTGAAACTCAATTTCGTTCTGGCCAGTTGGTTGCAGCACAGCAGAGCTATCAGCGAGTGATTTCTGGCGATCCCGAGGATGCCTCGGCGCTAAACAATTACGCTAACCTGCTCCTGCAAGTGAACGATCCGGGGGCTCAGGAGGCCGCTGAAAAGGCACTTAAATTAGCCCCTACTCATCCCGCCTATGCTGATACGCTCGGTTGGATACTGGTTAGCAAGGGCCAAGTTGAAGCCGGCCTGCGTTATCTTCGCGAGGCCCGCCTGCGTAACCCGGGAAATGGCGAAATTAGATTCCACCTTGCGTATGCATTAAACAAGATCGGTCGCAAGGATGAGGCGCGTGAAGAGTTAAGCGCCGCACTTACTGGTCCGGGGCGTGTATCGAACAGTGTGACGGTTGGCCAGTTGAAGAAAGATTTGGGACTCTAAGCTGTGCGTCCGAGTGTCGGAATTTTTTACAATTTATAATTTTGATTTTACTTAACTCGTCCAACCCAATGAAATATATAGTGAAAGTTGTTTGGCCTGATTTTTGCTAATGTTGGTTAAGTATTTATTTCGGGGAAAACCATGAAATACCAATTCAAAGTATTGTTCAGCGCAGTGACGCTCGCTTTGGCGGGGCAGGTATCAGCGACGCAAACATGGAATTTGGCTGGAGCCTTATCTACAGGGGTAACAGTTAACGCCTACGCTAATACTGATGGCACGAACAATGCAACGAATGCTGCCAATAATGGAGCACTTCAAACAATTCAAAATGCAAACTGGGTTGGGCAAAGTGCTGGCTACGGTGGGGTTTCAAATGCCGATGGCTGCACGACTGGCTCCTATTGTGATCTGAATGAAGGGAGTTCCCCTGAGCACGCAATTGACAACAATCAGCGCTATGACATGGTTTTGGTCAGCTTCGCATCAGTAGTCAATTTGCAATCCTTGACCATGTCTTGGCGTAATAACGACTCTGACTTTACCGTGATGGCTTACACCGGATCGGCCACCGATCTTGCTGGCGTCAAGGCATCTTTGGTGGGCGATAAATACAACGCATTGACCGGGTGGACAGTAGTTGGAAGTTATGACGGTGCAGATCTTGGTGCAGGCGTTACCAGTACTGCTTCCACCACCTATCAGATTACTTCTGCCACCAAAACATTATCATCGTGGTGGCTGATAGGTGCCTACAACCCATTGGTTGGCGGAAGCAACACGGCTGCCGGGGTCGATAGTGGGACCGTTGCAACATATGATCACTTTAAGCTTGCATCGGTCTTTGGGTGCACTTCCACTGAAACCGGTTGCGGTGGAGGTGGTGGTGGCAAGGTTCCTGAGCCGGGTTCGCTGGCATTGATGGGGCTTGGTTTGATCGGTCTGCTTCGTATGCGTAAGGCTCAGCAAGGCTGATTGGATTCCTTCTCGTGGCAGTGGATGACGGCACCCTAGGGTGCCGTTTCTATTGGTGGGTATGGCAACGGCTTAGGTGCTCTTGCTACAGAGCTCCTCTATTAACGACGCTAACGTGGCGACTGAACGTAAGTGTAGGCGAGTTGCTTCGTCGTTGGCATCAAGCGCTACGCCGTATTTCTTCTTCAAGGCAAGTACTAGTTCAAGAGCATCAATCGAATCCAGTCCAAGGCCATCATTGGTGAAGAGTAAGGTGTCATTACCAATGTCTTCCGGCGTAGTGTCTTCGAGGCTCATCGTTTCGATGATGAAGATCTTCAGTTCCTGATGTAAGTCGCTCATTATTAATTCAGTTTTTTGCGTAATTGAATACCGGAAAAACCCAGCATGGTTTCGTCTCCTGAGTCAATCAGGTGTAGTGTATCGCCGCGGCCAGTACCGAGGCCAGCTGTTACCACTTCGCTGTCGGAGACTGCATTGAAAGCGATCTGCAAAAGGAGGTCAGGAACTTCCGGGAAATGTGCTACACCGACCAGCAGGCCGTTATCTTCCTTGAGTAGGAGGCGGTCTGGCGATGGGCCATCGATCTTGCCGATGATCTCGTAGTTGCCTAGATTTTTCCAAAACCGTTCGGGTATCGTCGTTGGTTTGAGCTTTTCGCCGAAAATCAGCGATTCGGCGCCGATTCGACCGACGATAATTTGCCGTCCGTCGACATTTGCCATCGACAGGTGAATATCTTCGAAGGCGCCAACGCGCACGGCCATCATGCCAAATAATCGGTACTTGATGGTTAGCAGCCCGTCTTCGTGCGGAACTAGCCGGAATTGATGGCCGGCTGCCTCAACGTCGATCTGGCCATTTTTTGTGCTGATTCTGGCCAGACCAACCATGGTGTCGAAATTGCCGTCGAACTGCCGCAACTCATCGGTAGTCGGGGCGCGCTCGACGGCTCGCACAGGTGGCGTGGCGTCCTGGCGAATGCCCGTCTTGGCTTCAAGCATCAGGCGGAGGGCCTCTGTCGCGATTTTCGAGACGGCGACGTGGGATGACGACGAATTGGAGAGTACAACGATACCCAGTTTGTGCTCCGGCAGGATCGCCATCATGCTGTGCGAGTCAGGAAGTGATCCGCCATGGCTGGCAACGGTACCGCCTCCCGGTACATCAATGCCGCTCATCATCCAGCCCAGGCCGACGTATTGCCCAAAGGTCATCGGGAAATTCTTGTTCTGGATGCGCACCATTTCCTGGGCTGATGCTGCCGAGAGAATCTGGTGTTGGCCAGCCTTGCCGTTGCCGAACTGCATTTTGAGGAACTGGCTGAGGTCGACTACGTTGCTCAGCAGATTGGCGGCAGGCATGTCGCGTAGTGAAAAGACCTCGATTTCCTTGTTGCGGTCGTAGGCCTTGGCGATCGGGCGCGGCACGAAACTGCTCTGCGTCATGCCCAGTGGCTGGAAGAAGCTGCGATCCATGTAGGCCTCGAAGGGCTCGCCGCTGACTTTTTGAATCGCCGCACCGAGCAGTGCCATGCCAAGGTTGGAATAGGAAAATACGTAGTTTGGCGGGAAGGCCTGGTATTCGTCGCGGATGTTGGCAACCACCGTCTCGAAACGGTCTGGTTCTCTGACAAAAAGACCTTGCAGGAAATTCGATGGCAGCCCGGAGTGATGGCACATGATGTTGCGGGGTGTCACCGGATCGGCGTTTGGAAAACGGCTTCGGATGGAAAACTCAGGCAGGGCAACGGCCAGTGGCTGGTCGATGTCAAGGTTTCCCTGTTCAGCCAACTGCATGGCCGCTGCTGCCGTAAAGACCTTGGCGATTGATCCGGCGCGATACACTGTTTCCGGTGTGGCCAATACTTTGTTTTCCAGGTCGGCATAGCCAAAGCCTTGCTGCCAGACTATTTTCTGGTCATCGACCAGGGCGATACTGATGCCGGTGATCTCGTTTTGTGCCATTTCACGGTCAACCAGCCATGAAAGGTATTTTTGGGTGTGGCTGTAATCGCCGCGCGTATTACTAGTCGCGATCGGTGCTGGCGTTGCGCAACCAGTAAGCAAAATGATGGCAATAAGTAGCGATGCAAGGCGATTGGGCATGGAGAACTAGCGAATTGCGGCAAGTGCCGGATTATAAACTTATACGATGTTACAGCCTCCGGGAAAATAGCTGACAAATTCAGTCGAGTATTCTAAAATCGCCCTCCATTCAACAGGGAGATCAGGTTTCATGTTCCGGTATTTGCGTGAGGACATCCGTGCGGTTTTTGACCGCGATCCGGCCGCCCGCTCATTCTGGGAGGTGCTTACCTGCTATCCCGGCATTCACGCCCTGATCATGCATCGCTTGGCGCACTGGCTGTGGCGGCACCGCCTTCGTTGGCTGGCCCGCTTCACGGCTCACTTGTCACGGATGCTGACGGGCATTGAAATTCACCCAGGCGCCACTATCGGTCGCCGTTTCTTCATCGATCATGGCATGGGTGTTGTGATCGGCGAAACGGCTGTGATCGGTGATGACGTCACGCTCTATCATGGCGTCACGCTCGGTGGCACCTCGTGGAACAAAGGCAAGCGTCACCCCACTCTGGAAAATGGCGTAGTTGTTGGCGCCGGAGCCATGGTGCTGGGTCCGATTACCATCAGTGCTGGCGCCAAGATTGGCTCGAATGCCGTGGTCACCAAGCCAGTGCCTGCTGGATCTACCGCAGTTGGCAACCCGGCGCGGATACTTGATAACAACGAGCAGACTCGTCAACGTGAGGCTCAGGCTGAAAAGCTGGGCTTTTCGGCTTACGCCGTTGGTCGAGATCAGGATGATCCGCTGGCCAAGGCTATCCACGCGTTGCTTGACCATGCTGCCGAGACTGATCGACGTCTGGCTTCGCTGGTCAAGGAGCTCGATGCTCAAGGCGTCAAGTGCGATCAAGAGGTGGAGCAGTCCGATGCATTCGATCCGAAATACCTGAGTAAAATAGTTGACTAAATTTGTCTGGTTTGGATATAGTTGACTACAACACTAGGTTATTAGCAGAGGTTCGGAATGCGTTTGACAACCAAAGGACGTTTCGCCGTGACGGCCATGATGGATCTCGCTATGCGAGGCGAGGACGGGCCCGTGGCGCTGGCCAGCATCAGTGAACGGCAGCAGATATCGCTGTCCTATCTGGAGCAGTTGTTTGGCAAATTGCGTCGCCACAAATTGGTCGATAGTGTACGCGGTCCTGGAGGCGGCTATTGCATTGCTCGTCCGTTCGATCAGGTTGCCGTTGCCGACATTATTCGTGCGGTCGACGAACAACTCGATGCCACCCAATGTGGTGGTCGCGAGAACTGCCATGATGAACACCGTTGCATGACGCATGATCTGTGGACAACGCTGAATACAAGAATGTTTGACTACCTTGCTTCTGTATCGCTCGCTGAACTCGTCGAGCGTGAAAAGGCAAAGCGTGCTCCCGGTGCGATCGTGCTTGAGGATAAACGCAGACTTGGTCCGCAGCCGCGTGGTCGTGCCGGGCGCGACAAGTTGCCGGCGGTTGCCTGAGCGCAATACGATGTTTAGCCCCATTTATCTCGACCACAATGCCACGACACCGCTCGACCCGACGGTGCTGGCAGCGATGTTGCCCTGGCTTGAAAGTCAGTTCGGCAACGCGTCGAGCCGCCACGAATATGGTCGGCGGGCACGACAGGCCATCGACGAAGCGCGGCAAAAGGTTGCATCGGCAGTCCATGCTCATCCGACCGAGGTGGTATTCACCAGTGGGGGCAGCGAAGCCAATAACCTGTTCCTTAAAGGGGCTGCTGCGAGCCTCAATGCAGGTCTGCTTGCAGTCAGTGCCATTGAGCATCCTTGCGTACTCAAACCGGCCGCCCAGCTAGCTCGTCAGGGGTGGCAGGTCAGGCATCTTGCGGTCGACGGCGCAGGACGGGTAAGAGTCGAGGACTATGCCGAAGCACTGCTCGACAAACCGAAGCTGCTCTCGATCATGTTCGCCAATAATGAAACAGGTGTCGTGCAGGATGTCGCGGCACTAGCGAACGCAGCAAGGACCTCCGGGGCTTGGTTCCATTCCGATGCCGTCCAGGCATTTGGCAAGCTGGATATCGATTTCCGCGCTTTAAACGCGGCTGGCGTTCACGCCATGACGCTGTCTGCACACAAGGCTGGCGGACCCAAAGGCGCGGCGGCGCTGGTTCTCGACAAACGAGTAGAGTTGCAGCCATTAATTGCTGGCGGTGGCCATGAGCGAGGACTTCGCTCTGGCACCGAAAATGTGCCGGCGATCGTTGGATTTGGCGTTGCCGCGGAACTTGCCGCGGCGCGCGTTGCCGAACTAACGGCTTGCATGCGGGCCATGCAGGTGAAGCTGGAAGCAGGGCTGGCTGGATTGGGCGCCCATATTTTTGCGACGGAAGTGACGCGTTTGCCGAATACCAGCTATTTCGCCTTCCCGAATATTGATGGCGAGACGCTGGTCGGCAAGTTGGATCGTGAAGGGTTTGCCGTGGCTAGCGGGGCTGCATGCTCGAGCGCGAATCCTGAACCGTCGCATGTTCTGCGCGCCATGGGGGTAGCCCCGGAAATCGCTCGTGGAGCAGTGCGAGTAAGCCTCGGCGGTGGCAATACGGCAGCCGAGATCGAACAATTTATCAATGCCTTGCGGGTGACAGTCGGACGCCTGCGGGGACTGACCGCTCTTGCGACGCATTGAGCTGTCTGAACAACCCGACTTAGCGAGAATGACGATGAAACTCCCCATTTACCTGGATTACTCGGCAACCACCCCGGTCGACCCACGTGTCGCCGCAAAAATGATTCCCTATCTGTGCGAGCACTTTGGCAATCCCGCTTCGCGTTCGCACAGCTTCGGCTGGGTTGCCGATGCGGCGGTCGAGGAAGCTCGCGAGCAGGTTGCCGCGCTGGTCGGCGCTGATCCCAAGGAAATCGTCTGGACCTCCGGCGCTACCGAATCCAACAATCTCGCCATCAAGGGTGCGGCCAATTTCTACGCTGGTACCAAGGGCAAGCACATCATCACGGTGAAGACCGAGCACAAGGCCGTACTCGACACCGTGCGGGAAATGGAGCGCCAAGGATTCGAAGCGACCTATCTCGATGTCAAGGAAGACGGTCTGCTTGATCTGGAAGTCTTCAAGGCGGCCATCCGTCCGGATACCGTTCTGGCCTCGGTAATGTTCGTCAATAATGAAGTCGGTGTCATCCAGCCGATCGCTGAACTGGGCGAAATCTGCCGCGAGAAGGGTATTGTTTTCCACGTTGATGCCGCCCAGGCGACCGGCAAGGTCGATATTGACCTGAGCAAGCTCAAGGTTGATCTGATGAGTTTCTGTGCTCACAAGACCTACGGCCCGAAAGGCATTGGCGCGCTGTATGTCCGCCGCAAGCCGCGTATTCGTCTTGAGGCGCAGATGCACGGCGGTGGTCACGAGCGTGGTTTCCGTTCTGGCACCTTGCCGACGCACCAGATCGTCGGTATGGGCGAATGCTTCCGTTTGGCCCGGGAAGAAATGACCGAAGAAAACAAACGTGTGGGTGCTTTGCGCGACAAGTTGCTGAAAGGCTTGCAGGACATTGAGGAAACTTTCGTCAATGGCGACCTGACGCAACGGGTGGCGCACAATCTCAATATCAGCTTCGCTTACGTTGAGGGTGAATCGATGATCATGGCGATCAAGGATCTGGCAGTCTCTTCCGGCTCCGCCTGCACCTCGGCCAGTCTGGAGCCGTCCTATGTGTTGCGCGCCTTGGGGCGTGATGATGAGTTGGCCCATAGCTCCATCCGTTTCAGCATCGGTCGTTTTACGACAGAGGAAGAAATAGACTATGCAATCAAATTGTTGCATACGAAAGTTGGTAAATTACGTGAGCTTTCTCCGTTGTGGGAAATGTTCAAGGACGGCATTGACCTGAGTACCGTTCAATGGGCTGCACACTAAAGAAACTCAAGGAGAAACAGCATGAGCTACAGCATAAAAGTCATTGATCATTATGAGAATCCGCGCAACGTTGGTTCCTTCGGCAAGGAAGATGATGACGTAGGTACCGGTATGGTCGGCGCACCGGCCTGCGGCGACGTCATGAAACTGCAGATCAAGGTGAACAAGGCCGGCGTGATTGAGGATGCCAAGTTCAAAACTTACGGCTGCGGTTCGGCCATCGCATCGTCTTCGCTGGTGACCGAGTGGGTCAAGGGCAAGACGGTCGATCAGGCCTTGTCGATCAAAAACACGGAAATTGCCGAAGAATTGGCCTTGCCGCCGGTTAAAATTCACTGTTCGATTCTGGCCGAGGATGCCATCAAGGCAGCTGTGGCCGATTACAAGAAAAAGCACGGAGAATAAGCATGGGCGTCACCTTGAGCGATAAGGCGGCAACACACGTCGCCAACTTTCTGGCAAAGCGCGGCAAAGGCATTGGCCTGCGCCTCGGCGTGCGGACCAGTGGCTGTTCCGGCATGGCGTACAAGCTGGAATTTGTCGACGAGGTGAATCCTGATGACATGGTGTTTGAACACAATGGCGTCAAGGTCATTGTCGACGCCAAGAGCCTGCCTTACCTGGATGGAATGGAACTCGACTTCGCTCGCGAGGGCTTGAACGAAGGTTTCAAGTTCAACAATCCGAACGTCAAAGATCAGTGCGGTTGCGGCGAATCCTTTAACGTCTGATGGATTTCCGAGCCGACCATTTCTCCCTGTTTGGGTTGAATCCGGGCTTCCGGCTCGATATGTCCGACCTGGATTCGCGCTATCGCGATATTCAGGCGCAGGTGCATCCGGATCGGTTCGCTAATGCTGGTGATGCCGACCGTCGTCTCTCGATGCAGTGGGCCACGCATGCCAATGAAGCCTACCAGACGCTGAAAAAGCCGCTGGAGCGAGCTAAATACATGCTTCATCTGGCTGGCCACGACATTCAGGCGGAGAGCAATACCGCCATGCCCACCGATTTTTTGATGGAGCAAATGGAATGGCGCGAAGCGGTGATGGAGGCTCGCGATGGTGGTGACCACCACGAACTGGAGCGACTGCACAACCGGCTGCGCGGCGATATCAACGCCCGTTATGAAGAGCTCGGCAAAATGTTCGATCAGGGCGAGCTTGCGCTGGCCACGGATCGTGTTCGTCGTCTGATGTTCCTGGAAAAACTTTTGTACGAAATCGACGACGCGCTGGCGTCGCTGGAAGAATAAAAATGGCCCTGTTTCAAATTGCCGAGCCTGGTGAGTCGGCCGCCCCTCATGAACACAAACTTGCCATCGGTATCGACCTTGGTACGACCAACTCTTTGGTTGCCACGGTTCGTAGTGGAATGGCTGTCTGCCTTAACGATGAGCAGGGCCGTCCCTTGCTTCCGTCGGTGGTCCGTTACCATGCCGACAACAGCACGGAAGTCGGTTTTGACGCCCAGACCAAGCAGGCAATCGATCCGCGCAACACGATTGTTTCGGTCAAACGCTTCATGGGGCGCGGGTTGAAGGATATTGCCCACGTTGAATCGATGCCTTACGACTTCATCGAAGCGCCGGGCATGGTCAAGGTCAGGACTATTGCCGGCATCAAAAGCCCGGTTGAAGTTTCTGCTGAAGTCCTGAAAAGTCTCAAGGAGCGCGCTGAGACAGCGCTTGGTGGTGATCTGGTCGGGGCGGTGATTACCGTGCCGGCTTATTTTGACGACGCACAGCGCCAGGCCACCAAGGATGCGGCGCGCCTGGCCGGTCTGAATGTTCTGCGCCTGCTCAATGAGCCGACGGCTGCAGCCATCGCCTATGGCCTTGATAACGCTGCCGAAGGCGTCTATGCGGTCTATGACCTCGGCGGTGGTACTTTTGACATCTCCATTCTCAAGCTGACCAAGGGCGTTTTTGAGGTCATGTCCACCGGTGGTGATTCGGCGTTGGGCGGGGATGACTTTGACCACCGCATCTTTTGCTGGGTTATTGAACAAGCCAAGCTGCAGCCTTTGTCGCCGGAAGATGGGCGTCATTTGATGATGCGTTGCCGCGAGGCCAAGGAATACCTGACCAACAACCCGGAAGCGCAGATCACTGTTCGACTGATCTCGGGCGAAATGGTCGATATCAAGCTCGATGTTCCAACCTTCGCGGCGATTGCCCAGACGCTGATCTCGAAGACCCTGCAGCCGGTCAAGAAGGCCCTTCGTGACGCCGGCTTGCGCGTCGAAGACATCAAGGGCGTCGTTATGGTCGGCGGCTCGACGCGCATGCCGCAGGTCCAGAAGGCTGTCGGCGATTTCTTCCGTCAGGATCCGCTGACCAATCTCGATCCGGACAAGGTCGTTGCCCTCGGCGCTGCGACCCAGGCCAACTTGTTGGTTGGCAACAAGACCGGCAAGGACGACTGGCTGCTGCTTGACGTCATTCCGCTATCGCTTGGCCTCGAAACGATGGGCGGCCTGACCGAAAAGGTCATTCCGCGCAATTCCACCATTCCGACGGCACGGGGCCAGGAATTCACGACTTTCAAGGATGGCCAGACGGCGATGGCGATTCACGTTGTGCAAGGTGAGCGGGAACTGGTGAGTGACTGCCGTTCGCTGGCGCGCTTCGAGCTGCGCGGCATTCCGCCGATGGTGGCTGGTGCGGCGCGTATCCGCGTGACGTTTCAGGTCGATGCCGATGGCCTGCTGTCGGTAGCGGCGCGTGAACAGACGACTGGCATCGAGTCCAGCGTTACCGTCAAGCCGTCCTACGGCCTGACGGATGACGAGATCGCCGGCATGCTCAAGGATTCGATGGAACACGCCAAGGACGACGCAATGAGTCGTGCCCTCAAGGAGGCGCAGGTCGAAGCGCAGCGAATGATCGAGGCTACCGAAGCTGCAATGATGGAAGATCCGCATCTGTTGAATGAGGCTGAAAACGCCAAAATCGTCGCGACCATCGCCAAGCTGCGCGAAACCATCGCTGGCGAGAATCGCCGCCTGATCAATATCGCCATGGACGACCTGGGTTTCGAGACGCAGGCCTTTGCTCATCGTCGCATGGACCAAAGCATCAAAAAGGTGTTGGCCGGCCGCAACGTGGACGACATCAAAATGGGAGAAGACGCATGACGCAATTGATCGTCCTGCCACATCTTGAACTTTGCCCGGATGGCGCCGTCATTGAAGCGGAAGAGGGTAAATCGATTTGTGAGAATCTGCTGGCCAACGAGATCGAACTCGATCACGCCTGCGAAATGTCCTGTGCCTGCACCACCTGCCACGTCATCGTGCGCGATGGCTTCGACTCGTTGGAGCCGGCTGAAGACATCGAAGAAGATCTGCTCGACAAGGCTTGGGGGCTGGAACCCAATTCGCGCCTTGGCTGCCAGGCAATCGTACGGTCAACGCCAATAACAGTCGAAATTCCGAAATACAGCATCAACATGGCGAAGGAAGGGCATCGCAAATGAAATGGACCGACATCAACGATATCGCCATCGAACTGACCGATACCCACCCGGACAAGGATCCGCTGACAGTCAATTTCGTCGATCTGCGTGACTGGGTGATGGCTTTGCCCGGCTTCAACGATGACCCCAAACACTGCGGTGAAAAAATTCTCGAAGCGATCCAGCAGGCGTGGATCGACGAGGTCGCGTAATTCTGGCTGTCGAACCGCTATCCATCACTTGTGAGCAATGCTCGGCCTGTTGCTGCCAGCTTGAAGTCATGCTGATGGAAGGAGATGATGTGCCTCGCCGCTTCTCCACTCAGGACGATTGGGGCGGCTGGGTCATGCGACGCCTCGATGACGGCTGGTGCGCAGCGCTTGATCGTGGCACCATGCGCTGCACAATTTATGATCGCCGACCCGATAATTGCCGGGTGTTTGAAATGGGCGACAGCGATTGCCAGCGCGAACGGGAACTTTTCTACGCCCCCGCCTGAGTTTTTCACTAACCAAACGTTGCCACCCATGTCAGAAAAGCAAGCCAACAATCCACTACATGGCCTGACCCTTGAGACGATTCTCAATCGGCTGGTGGCCACGTATGGATGGGCCGAACTCGGTCAGATCATCGACATTCGCTGCTTCAACCTCGATCCTAGCATTGCTTCCAGCCTGAAATTCCTGCGCCGCACGCCTTGGGCGCGGGAAAAGGTTGAGGCGCTCTACGTTTCTACTGAATTTGACCTGCCATGACCTACGAAGAACATCTCGACGAAGTAACGACACTCATCACCGAAAAATACGACATCGCTGACCAAGCAGCGATCAAGATGGTGATGCGCGCCCAGGCTGACGATTTCTTTACCGGCCATGACGATGATGAGTCAATCTGCACGCTGGATCGCGCTCATCTGGATGCCAAGGCAATTTTCAAGAAGTACAAGTAGCCGGAATGCGCTCGACTCGTGGAACCGCCGCCGTCGCTCGCCTGAATCAACGCAGTGCGGGACGGAATTACGTCATGGTGATTACCAGTAACAGCCATTTCGTCTTGCGCGAGCGGGTCGAGGGCGTCGATAAGGATGTTTCGGAGCCACTGGCGCTCGACGAGTTTGTACGCTTTGTAAACGCGCAAGGGCCGCAGGTCGTGCCGCGGGTTACCAAGAACGATGCCGCTTTTGCCCGGCAACTGGTCAAGAAAGTCTGAAGCCGTATGGCTAAGCTGATCCCGGGTTGGCTGGCCCATTACCCGAAAGACAAGCTGGGCGCGGATATCGCTGCCGGCCTCATTGTTACCATCCTCGTCATTCCGCAGAGTCTGGCCTACGCGCTTCTGGCCGGCCTGCCACCGCAACTCGGCTTGTATGTCAGCATCTTCCCGGTGATTGCCTACGCGCTGCTCGGTAGCAGCATGGTGCAGGCGGTCGGGCCGGTGGCCATTACCGCGATCATGACCTATTCAGTCCTGAGTCCGATTGCGCCCCCTGGTTCATCGCTCTACATCATGTTGGCCGCCGCGCTGTCGCTGCTTTCCGGGCTGATGCTGCTGGCCTGCGGTGCGCTACGCCTGG
The DNA here is from genome assembly GCF_049652925.1 of Azonexus sp. Taxonomy (GTDB): domain Bacteria; phylum Pseudomonadota; class Gammaproteobacteria; order Burkholderiales; family Rhodocyclaceae; genus Azonexus. Next base: position 278,393 of record NZ_JBASFI010000012.1, on the reverse strand, counting down.
GTTTCTTGTCACAACTGCTCAGCCGGCCGGTGATCAGCGGCTTCATTTCGGGTTCGGCCGTGTTGATCATCATCAGCCAGCTGAAATATCTGACCGGAGTCGTACCGCACGGGTTGAACAGCGGTGACCTGCTGCTTGACCTGCTTGAAAAACTGCCACAGGCGCATTTGCCGACCTTGGTCATCGGGGTGCTCGCCTTCGCCATCCTTGCCGTCGTTCGCCTGGCATTCGCCGGCTGGCTGGTCCGCGCCGGCCTGAGCAAGGCGCGAGCCGCCTTCATTGTGCGCGTGATGCCGCTGGTCGTCGTCATTGTCGGTACGCTGGTCGTTATCGAAGCGGATCTTGACCGTAGCCAGGGCGTTGCCGTAGTCGGCTCGGTGGTGGCGGGCCTGCCCGGCTTCACCTTCTTCGTACCTAGCCTCGACACCGTGCATCGCCTGCTGTTGCCGGCCTTCGTGATGATGCTGATCGGCATGGTGCAGAGCATCACCATGGCCCAGGCGCTGGCCATCAAGCGGCGTGAGCGGATCGATCCGAATGCCGAACTGGTTGGCCTCGGCGCGGCCAATGTCGTGGCGGGGTTTTACGGCGGCATGCCGGTTGGTGGTGGCCTGTCGCGTTCGGCCATAAATGTCGCGGCGGGGGCTCAGACACCTTTGGCCAGCATTCTGTCGGCGCTCGCCATGATCGGCGTCGTGGCTGGTGCTGCGCAGTGGTTCGAGCGCCTGCCGCTGGCTGTACTGGCTGCCAACATCATGATGGCCGCAATCTCGATGATCGACCTGCAGGCGCTCCGCCAGGCCTGGTCCTACGACCGGGCCGATGCGCTGGCCTTGTTGTGCACCGCCGGTGGCGTATTGCTCTTTGGCCTGGAGGCGGGGATCGGCATGGGTATCGTGCTGTCGATGGCGACGTTGTTGTTTCGCACCAGTGTCCCCCATATCGCGGTCGTCGGGCGGATGCCAGGTACCGAGCATTTTCGCAATGTCGCCCGTTACGCGGTCGAGACGCTGCCCGGGGTGCTATTTGTTCGCATAGACGAGCGACTATTCTTCGGCAATCTGGGCGCTGTCGAGCAACGCTTGACTCAGGAACTGGAACGCGTCGCCGATGCCCATGATCTGGTGCTGGTAATGAGCGGCGTCAACCTGCTCGACACGACGGCAGTCGAGGTTTTCGGCGAAATCAATCAGGATCTTGCCGAGCGCGGCATCAAGTTGCATCTGGCCGAGGTCAAAGGCCCGGTTCAGGACAGGCTGATGAAGTCCGCGCTGTGGAGTGCGCTGACTGGCGAGGTATTCCTGTCAGCCAATGCCGCCTACGAAAAGCTGGCGCCACCCGAAGTGTGGTGTCCGGAAATCTAGAAGCCGTTATTATTCGTCGTCGAACAGCTTGAGCAGTGCGTCCAGACCGCCAAAGTTGATCGCCACATCGGCCTTGGCCCGGGTTGCCGGCTTGGCATGAAATGCCACCGACAACCCGGCCTGGGCCATCATCAGAAGGTCGTTGGCACCATCACCGCAGGCAATAACCTGTTCCTTTTTTAACCCCAGTTCGTCAGTCAGGCGAGCGATGTGATGGGCTTTGGCAGAGGCATCGACGATGTCACCGACTACGCGGCCGGTCAACTTGCCGCCGGATATTTCCAGTTCGTTCGACGTGGCAAAATCAAAACCGAGTTCGATGCGCAGTCGCTCGGTGAAATAGGTGAAGCCTCCGGACAGGATAGCCGTACGCAGGCCAGCGTTCTGGCAGGCTTCGAGCAGTTCGCGGGCACCCGGTGAGAGCAGCAGGCGTTCGCCAAAAACACGAGCCAACACGCGGGCATCGAGCCCGGCGAGCAGAGCCAGGCGCCGGCGCAGGCTTTCCCGATAGTCGATTTCGCCACGCATGGCTGCTTCGGTTACGCTTGAAACCTCTGTTTTCTTGCCGGCGAAATCTGCCAGTTCATCGATGCATTCGATAGTGATAAGCGTCGAATCCATGTCGAAGCAGATCAGTCCATAGTCGGAGAGCTTCTTGCCCGTCTCGACAAATGCCCAGTCCAGCTTTTCGGCTTCGATTAACGGAATCAGGGCGTCGAACTCCGCTGCCCGGCTTGCCTCTTTCAGGCGCACGACCTGCGGTGGGCGCGGCTCAACGCCAGATGCACCGGTCGCGGCGACTATGCGCTCAAGCAGAAAAGTGGGGAGGGCGCCGCCCTGGATGATGAGGTTCATGGTTTTATTTCGAATTTGGCCATTTTTTCCGGTTGACCGTGGCAACGTGTCTGCCATCATTTTTCAGCCGGAAATCACTGAAGAACAGGAGCTGACCCCTATTACTTTCGCATCTCGCCATTTATTGGCGGATAGAGCGTCTTGCGCAAATTGAATAGGTAGCTTCCAGTTCCCACCAGGCCGGCGACAACGCCGAGTGTGACCTTGAGCGAATGCTCCATCATCGAGTCAGGGGCGAAGAATATCCACCAGGCGCCGATGAGCAGGCCAATCAGCACGGCACGCAGATAAATCCAGCGACGAACGGATGGATGACAGGCGATCGGTTGTTCAGGTTGGGCGTTCATGTGTGCGTTCAGCCTGCGGATTTGCTCAGGAAAGACGCTCGGGCAACACATCCCGCAGCATGATGGCGGCGTCGCGGATCATTTTTTCAGTGGTCGCCCAATCGACGCAGCCATCGGTGACCGAGCAGCCGTACTTGAGCTGGCTGAGGTCGGCCGGGATGGACTGGTTCCCGGCTTCGATGTTCGATTCGATCATGACACCGACCAGCGATTTGTTGCCCAGGCGGACCTGATTGACGATGTCGGCCATGACCAGCGGTTGCAGTTCGGGCTTCTTGAAGCTGTTGGCGTGCGAGCAGTCGACGACGATGTTGTGCGGTAGCTTGGCCTTGTCGAGCGCCTGTTCGACCATGGCGACGGAAACAGTATCGTAGTTCGGCCGGCCATCGCCACCGCGCAGCACGATGTGACCGTAGCCATTGCCCTTGGTGCGGACGACGGCGACGCGACCCTGATTGGTCAGGCCGAGGAAGGAGTGCGGCTTGGAGGCGGAGAGGATGGCGTTGACGGCGACGCTGAGGTCGCCGCTGGTGCCGTTCTTGAAGCCGACTGGCGTGGACAGGCCGGAGGACATCTCGCGGTGCGTCTGCGATTCGGTGGTGCGGGCGCCAATAGCGGTCCACGTGATGAGGTCGCCGTAGTATTGCGGCGCGTTCGGGTCGAGCGCCTCGGTGCCTGTCGGCATGCCGATTTCGGCAACCTGGAGCAGGAATTCGCGGGCTTTGGCCATGCCGATGTCGATGCGGAAGCTGTCGTCCATGAACGGGTCGTTGATGTAACCCTTCCAGCCGACGGTGGTGCGCGGTTTTTCGAAATAGACGCGCATGATCAGTTGCAGCGTGTCGCCGACTTCTTCCGACAGCGCTTTCAGGCGACGGGCGTAATCGAGGCCGGCTATCGGGTCGTGGATGGAGCAGGGGCCGACCACGACAAACAGGCGATGGTCCTTGCGATCGAGGATGTTGCGCAGCAAATGGCGACCGTGGGTGACCGTCTTGGCGGCTTTCTCGGAAAGCGGCAGGCGGGCGTGGATATCTTCCGGCGTCGGCATTTCGTCGAAGGCGGTGACGTTGATGTTGTCGATGTGATGTGTGGTCATGGTCATTTGCTCAACTGGCGAATCATGTCTTTCACCGCAACGACCTTGTCGTTCAAGGTCGGGCAGTGGCGTAAAAGGGAAAGTTTATCCTGTCCTGCCAGCTTATAGCTGCGGTCTTTTTGAATCAAATTGATTATCTTGATCGGCTCGATTGGCGGATTTTTCGAAAACTCGGGACTGAACTGGATGGTGATCTGGTCGTTGGTCGCGTCGAGCTTCTGGATGAGCAGCGGCTTGACGAGCAGGCGCAGGCGGTGCGTGGCGAGCAGCGATTGGGCTTGGAGCGGCAGTTCGCCGAAGCGGTCGATCAGTTCTTCCTGCAGCGTATCGATTTCCTCGGTTGTTTCACCGTTGGCCAGGCGCTTGTAGAGGGTCAGGCGTTCGTGCACGTCCGGGCAGTAGGCATCGGGCAGCAGGGCCGGGGTACGCAGGTTGATCTCAGTGCCGATTCCCAGCGGCTGGGTCAGATCGACTGCGGCCAGATGCTTGCCCTGCTTGAGGGCAGCGACGGCGCGATTGAGCATGTCCGCGTACATGTTGAAGCCGACCTCCTGCATTTCGCCCGACTGGTTGTCGCCGAGGACTTCGCCGGCACCCCGAATTTCCAGGTCGTGCATGGCGAGGAAGAAGCCGGAACCGAGTTCTTCCATGGCCTGAATGGCTTCGAGACGCATCCTGGCCTGCTTGGTCAGCGCCTTGTCGTCCTGGACCAGCAGGTAGGCGTAGGCCTGGTGGTGCGAACGGCCGACCCGGCCGCGCAACTGGTGCAGCTGGGCGAGACCGAACTTCTCGGAACGGTTGATCAGGATGGTGTTGGCGTGCGGGTTGTCGATGCCGGTTTCGATGATGGTCGTGCACAGCAGCACATTGGCGCGCTGCCCGGTGAAGTCACGCATGACGCGTTCCAGCTCGCGTTCGTTCATCTGGCCGTGGCCGATGACGATGCGCGCTTCGGGCACCAGCTTGGCCAGTTTTTCCTGCATGTTGTTGATGGTGTCGACCTCGTTGTGCAGGAAGTACACCTGGCCTCCGCGCTTGAGTTCGCGCAGGACGGCTTCGCGGATGATGCCGTCGGAGAAGTTGCTGACGAAGGTCTTGATGGCCAGGCGTTTCTGCGGCGCGGTGGCGATCACCGAAAAGTCGCGCAGGCCTTCCATGCTCATCGCCAGCGTGCGCGGGATCGGCGTTGCGGTCAGCGTCAGGACATCGACCTCGGCGCGCATCGACTTGAGCGTTTCCTTCTGGCGTACGCCGAAACGGTGTTCCTCGTCGATGACGACGAGACCGAGGCGCTTGAACTTGACGTCCTTGCCGATCAGCTTGTGCGTGCCGATGATGATGTCGATCTTGCCTTCGGCCAGTTCCTGCAAGGCTTGCGCGCTTTCTTTGGCGGTCTTGAAGCGGGAGATTTCGGCGATCTTGACCGGCCAGTCGGCAAAGCGGTCGGCGAAGGTCTGGTAATGCTGTTCGCAGAGCAGGGTGGTCGGGCAAAGCACGGCGACCTGCTTGCCGCCGGCCACGGCGCAGAAGGCGGCACGCAGGGCGACCTCGGTTTTGCCGAAGCCGACGTCGCCGCAGACGAGGCGGTCCATCGGCTTGCCGGAACGCATGTCGTCGATGACGGCGGCGATGGCGGTCGCCTGATCGTTGGTTTCCTCAAAGCCGAAACCATCGGCGAAAGCCTCGTAATCAGTTTCCTTGAAATCGAAGGCGTGGCCTTCGCGGGCAGCGCGGGCGGCGTAGAGGGCGAGCAGTTCGGCCGCGGTGTCGTGCGCCTGCTCGGCGGCCTTGCGCTTGGCCTTCTCCCACTGGCCGGAGCCTAGCGTATGCAGCGGCGCGCTCTCCGGATCGGACCCGGAGTAGCGGGAAATGACGTGCAATTGGGCGACCGGGACGAACAGCTTGGCTTCATTGGCGTAATGCAGTTCAAGGAATTCCTGCTCGCCAAGGCCGAGATCCATGCGCACCAGGCCCTGATAGCGGCCAATTCCATGGCTTTCATGGACGACCGGATCGCCGACCTTGAGTTCGGTGAGATCTTTGAGCCAGTTGTCGAAGGTGGCTTTCTTCTGCGCTTCGCGCCGGGTGCGCCGCGGCGAACCGGCGAACAACTCGGTCTCGGTGATGAAGGCGAGCTTTTCGAGCGCGAAGCCTGCCTGCAAGGGGCCGATGCCGAGTGCCAATTGCGCCTTGCCGGTGAGGAAGGCCGGCAGATCGGCAATGGCTTCGGGCTTCAGGCCATGCTCGGCGAACATCGATGCCAGGGTTTCGCGGCGGCCTGCCGTTTCGGCGACCAGCAAGACTCGGCCTGAAAAACCGGCGAGATGATTTTTCAGGGCCCCGAGAGGCGCCTCGCTTCTGCGGTCAACGGCAATATTGGGCAGTTTTCCCGAAGCGTTTTCATTTTTGGCCTCAAATGCCAGTCGACCGTAGGATTTGGCCGCCGTGAAGAAGGCTTCGTCCGACAGGAAGAGTTCGTCGGGCGGCAGCAATGGACGGGATTTGTCGCCCTGCAGCATGTTGTAGCGCGAGCGGGTGTCATTCCAGAAGGCGGCGATGGCTGCCGGTGCATCGCCGTGGGTGACGAAGACGGCGTCCTTGGGCAGGTAGTCGAAAATGCTCGCCGTTTCGTCGAAAAACAAGGGCAGGTAGTACTCGATGCCGGCGCTGGCGATGCCGGTCGAAATATCCTTGTAGATGCCCGACTTCGCCGGGTCGCCCTCGAAACGCTCGCGGAAGCACTGGCGGAAGTGGGTACGGCCCTTGTCATCCATCGGGAATTCACGGGCCGGCAACAGGCGGACTTCGGGCACCGGATAGACGGTGCGCTGGGTATCGACGTCGAAGGTCTTGATGCTCTCGATTTCATCGTCGAACAGGTCGAGCCGGTAGGGGAGTTGCGAGCCCATCGGAAAGAGGTCGATCAGCCCGCCACGAATCGAGTATTCACCGGGCGTCACAACTTGCGTGACGTGCGCGTAGCCGGCCAGCGTGACCTGGCTGCGGAATTTCTCGGCGTCGAGTTTTTGCCCCTTCTTGAAGGCGAAGGTATAGGCGGCGAGGAAAGCCGGCGGTGCAATCCGGTAAACCGCCGTCGAAGCCGGCACGAGCAGGATGTCAATTTCGCCCTGGGTGGCGGCCCACAACGTGGCCAGCCGCTCGGAGACGAGATCCTGATGCGGTGAGAAATGGTCGTAGGGAAGCGTTTCCCAGTCGGGCAGCAGACGGACGCGCAGGGCGGAGCCAAACCACGGAATTTCCTCGAGCAGCCGTTGGGCATCGGCGGCGCTGGCAGTGACGACGGCGAGCAGCTTGCCAGGATGACGCGTGGCGATTTCAGCCAGCGCCAGGGCGTCGGCGGAGCCGGCCAGTAGCGGCAGGTCGATGCGGTAGCCAGGCTTGGGCAGGGCAGGAAGGGAGAGCAAATACCGGGGAGTGGACACTCGGGGGAAGGCGGCGTTTCGGGGCAGGAATTATAGCGTTATACGCCCCGGCGATTTCGTGGTGGCGCTTGTATTCATTCGTCTTGTGAATACAATGACGATGCGATAATTCCATGCGGATTTGTTGGCGTCGCTTCGACGCAGTTCCCCCCAGCCCTGAGTTAAGTCAATTTGGAGATCACATGAATACCAATGCAAAACCCCAGCGTTTCCTGCTGCCCGTGCTTGCCGGCTTAAGCTTGATGGTCAACAGTTTGTCGGCCAGTGCGGCGAATGACTATTTTTTGAAATTCGATGGCATTGACGGCAGCAGTGTCGTGAAAGGCCATGAGAAAGCCATTGAGTTCGATTCGTTCAATTGGGGAATCTCGATTACCCGGCCCCAAGGAGGCTCTGGCGCTGGAAAACCGGTCTTCTCGGATTTTTTCTGGACTCAGGATCCGGTCGATACCAGCGTTGGCGGGCTGACGAGCGCACTCTGGAATGGTCAGTCGATCGCGACGGCAATCGTTGATTTCACGACACAGGTTGGCGGGGGAGCAAGTCAGACTTATTTCCGCTTGAGTTTTGAAAACGTATTCATTACGAGTCTCGATTATTCGGCGAGCAACGGCAGCTTTGTTAACCTGGCCGGAAATTTCGCCTACGACAAAGTGACGCTGGATTACTGGTCGCAAGACAAGACCGGGAAATTCGTCAAGACATCAACGGCGTCTTACGATTTGACGAATGGGGCGGGCTCTGCGCCGGCAGTTGCCGCCCTTTTTGCTCAAGGTCTTGCCGGGCCGCAAATTACCGTGGTGCCTGAGCCGGAAAGTTATGCCATGTTCCTGGCTGGCCTAGGGCTTCTGGGGACGGTTGCCCGTCGTCGGGGCGGCGTGAACGCTGTTTGACATCCTGCAAAGCGGCCGGCTTTTGCGAACTCCCTGAGTAACGGGAACTCGCGGTGGGCCGGGGAAATCCGGCCTCTTTTTCCCACTCCAATTTTTATTACATCTGAAAATAATGAGCGATAGCCAAACGAAGCCGGAGCGCCGCCAGCGGCAAGAACGACGCCGGGCAGACAGCGGCCCGCCGGCAGGTATTCATGATCGGCGGATCAATATCGAGCGTCGTCTGTTCAACCTGGGGCTGGATTCCGGCAAGGCTTGGCTGAGCACGCCAACTCCGACCGGACCGTGGAATGCAAAATCTTTAACCACTGACCTCAATTCTTCAGGTGGGAAGTAGTCAATGCCTGCAAACTGTCTTCTTCACTGATCCCGCTGGATTCAGTGAAATAGCCGCACAACGGGCACTTGAAGCCGGGCGGACAGTCATGTTCGCGAGCGCATTCAGCCTGGGTTTCATCGGTCAGAACCATTTGGCGGACGGCTTCGCAACGAGCTAGTGGGGAATCAAAGAAGGACATCGGAGTCTCCCGAATAATTGAGTACATACTCAGTCTAGTCGGGATGTGGCCAAATGCCATCGCCATGACCGGATTCCACGGTCAACCGGAAAAATGCCCCAAAAACCAAGTCGCGGCGAGTGCGGCCGGGTCTTCGCCGATTTTCACAAGCTGCATGGCGTGACCACCGCCAAGATGTGATGTCGCCCGTTGGTAGGCCGTCTTGCCAACCAGGTCATCTGTCTCCAGGAGCAGAAGCAGTGGTGCGACGAGCAGGTCGAGTGCCTGAGCGCCGGCCCGGTCGATCAGGCCGCCATGGCAGGCGACCGCCCTGACCAGCCTATCGCGCTGGGCGGCGGCGCGGATGGCGGCCGGGGCGACGTCTCCACTGGTAAAAATGGCGAGCGGCAAGGCCTCCATGTCGCCGTCCTTGCGGGTCATGTCGAGGATGTCGATCAGGCGCTGGGTCAAGCGCGGCACGTTTTGCGTGGCGTCGGGAAATTGCACCTCTTGGGCCGTCAGCAGTTCCATGGTCAAGGTGGCGCAGCCGAATTCGGCGAACGATGACGAAATGGCCGCATCCTCGGCCGCATGATGGGCGCGGGCGATCACGACCAAGCCGCGCGGGTTGTCGGGCAGATTCAGCTGGCCGTGCAGCGAGCCGTGCGGAGTTTGCAGCGTGATGAAACGGTTCATGCCGAGAGATGGACGGGAATGCGGTTCGGGCCGAAGGCCTTGCCGTCGCGGCCAAGCGTCTTGCTGAAGCGGCCGGCGATGGAGGTCTGGCAATGCGGGCAACGGCCTTCCGGCGTCAGGTCGTAGCGCTGGATGTCGTACCAGTCGCGAACGATCAGCGCAGCGTGGCAACTTGGGCAGAAGGTGGTGCCGCCTTCCGGGTCGTGCACGTTGCCGGTGAAAACGTGGTGCAGGCCGGCGTCAAGTGCAATGCGTCGAGCCTGGATGAGCGTCGCCGGCGGTGTCGGCGGTATGTCACCCATCTTCCAGTCGGGGTGGAAGGCGGAGAAATGCAGCGGTACATCCGGCCCGAGTTCGCGGGCGACCCAGGTGCTCAGTTCATTGATTTCCTGCGCGCTGTCGTTCTGGCCGGGGATGAGCAGGGTGGTGATTTCCAGCCAGCAGTCGGTTTCGTGGTGGATGTAGGCCAGGATGTCGAGCACCGGTTGCAGGTGGCCGACACAGAGCTTGTGATAAAAACTCTCGGTAAACGCTTTGAGATCGACATTGGCAGCATCCATCACGGCGAACAGCTCGCGGGCCGGTTGCGGATGGATGTAGCCGGCGGTGACGGCAACGTTGCGGATGCCCTGTTCGCGGCAGGCGAGCGCGGTGTCGATGGCGTACTCGGCGAAAATGACCGGGTCGTTGTAGGTGTAGGCGACGGCATCGGCGCCGTAGCGGCGGGCGGCTGCCGCGATCATCTGAGGGCTGGCTGCATCCATCAGGCGGTCCATGTCCTTCGACTTGGAAATGTCCCAGTTCTGGCAGAACTTGCAGGCCAGATTGCAGCCGGCGGTACCGAAGGACAGGATGCTGCTGCCCGGGTAAAAGTGGTTGAGCGGCTTTTTCTCGACGGGGTCGATGCAGAAGCCCGAGGAGCGGCCATAGGTCGTCAACTGCATGGCACCGTTAACCATCTGGCGGACAAAGCAGGCGCCGCGCTGGCCTTCGTGCAGTTGGCAGTCACGCGGGCACAGGTCGCACTGGATGCGACCATTGGGCAGGGCGTGCCACCAGCGGCCGGGGAACAAGGATTCGGCTGGATTCATGATATTGATTCCTTCCATTTCTTGACGGTGTAGCGTTCGAGGTGGACATCGGAGCCCCAGTAATTGGCCGGCAGCCCGGCCTTTTGCTTGAGGTGGGCCATGAAGCTGGCCGGACCGGGCAATTGTTCCCAGACCTGCGGCAGGAAAGTCGACCGGCGATGGCCGGCGGTGAAGATCACGCCATCGATCTCAGGGCGAAGCTGGGCCAGGGCATCAGCTTCGCTGGTAAAAAATATCGCCTCGGCCGGTGTCAGCAGCGAGACTTCGACGCGGGTGATCGGCAACTCATCGGCCGTCAGCGGCTCGAATCGGGGGTCGCGAAAGGCGGCGGCGATGGCGTTTTCCTGAACGTCCTGAGCCAGTGGCCGCCAGGCTTCGAGGCTGCCGATGCAGCCACGCAGGGCGTCACGCTGGGTCAGCGTGACGAAGGTGGCGCCGTGTTTGTGCAGTTCCGGGCAGTCGTCGGTCAGGCTTTGCGCCTCGCCAAGGCGGGCGGCGATGGCATTGCGGGCCAGGGTCAGCAGGGTTGTGCCAAGCTCAGACATGATGGTTGGCCTCGGTAAAGGAAAAAGCGGCATAGCCGACGACACGACTTCTGTCACCAGCCGTATCGCCCGAATTGCACAGACCGAGCAGCGTTGGCTTCAGTCCGCGCTGCTGGGCAGCGAGCAGCAGGCCGTTGATCGGATAGGCGCCGCAGGCTTGTTCCGGGTGGATGTGGGTGTCGAACTGCGCGATATGGCGGCAGGTATCGCTATCTACCCGCTGGGCAGTGGCGTAGGGCAGGAAGTGCGACAGGTCGGAACTGACGACGATCAGTGTTTCCGGACCACCCCACAGCAGGTCGAGGACTTCGGCCACAGCCTCCGGCGAGGCGTGACCGACCGCCAGCGGGACCAGCGTGAAATGCTCGAGGACGCGCTGCAGGAAAGGCAGGTGCACCTCCAGCGAATGTTCGAAGGCGTGAACGTGATCGCTGAAAACGATCTGCGGCAGGTCGGCGATGCTGGCGATGGCCTGGGCGTCGAGCCGGATGCTGCCGAGCGGCGTCGAAAACGCCTCGGCCTCGGGCAGGGCAATACCTTCGACGGCAACGCGGTGGGTCGGGCCGAGCAGAATGACCCGACGAATTGTCGTCGCCCACGGGGCCAGCGTGGCGTAGGCCGTGGCCGCTGTCGAACCGGAATAGACGTAGCCGGCGTGGGGCACGATCAGGGCCTTGGGCTGGCCGTCTGGAGGGGCTTTTGCGTCGGCGAGCAGTTCATCGACGGTGTTCGAGAGCGTGTTCGGGTCACCGGGATAAAAGGCGCCGGCGACAGCGGGAGGACGGGTGTTGATCATGGTCGACTCCTCAAATGATCATCAGCCCGGCCAACATGCCGCCACCGATGGCGAACAGGCCGGGCAGGGCATGGCGGGCCAGCTTGCTGCCGCCGATGCTGACGACCAGCCCGATCTTGAAGACCAGGTTGGCAAGCAGCGCCAGTGTGACGGCGAAGACGGCGTCGCCGCTGACTACCTTGTCGAGATTGAACATGCGCAAGGTGGACAGGACGCTGGCGTCGGCATCGGTCAGACCCGAAACGAGCGCTACGATGTACAGGCCGCTGCTGCCGGCAATGTCCTGCAGCCAGGCTGAGGCAAGGACCACGAGGGCGTAGAGCAGACCGAAGGAAATGGCGGTACGCATTTCAGTCGGATTCTTGACTTCCGGCATGGGCAGCGGACCGGCATCGCTGAGCACCTTCCAGCCGTACAACGACATCACCACGCCGGGCACGATGCCGCAGGCGAAAACGATGGCAATCGGGCTTGCCAGGCCGGGGGCTACGACGCTGGCGACCAGCCACAGGCGGATCATCACCATGACGTTGGCGATCAGGATGACGATGGCCGACATGTGGGTCAGGTCGGCATGGTCGCGGGCGTGGCGCGAAAACATCATGGTTGTTGCGGTCGACGAAGCCAGACCGCCGAAAATGCCGAGCAGCGCCGCGCCGTGGCGGGCGCCGACGATGCGCAGCGCCAGATAGCCAGCCAGGGCCAGACCGGAGATCAGCACGACCATGTACCAGACCTGGCGCGGGTTGATCGCGTTGTACGGCCCGAAATCCTCGCTCGGCAAAATGGGCAGGATGACCAGCGAGAGCACGGCGAACTGCAGGATGGAGTTGATGTCCTTGGGCGTCGTCCGTTCGCTGAACTGGCGGAGTTCGGCCTTGAAATAAAGGAGTACGGTCGTCGTGATGGCGAGCATGACGGCCAGCGTCGAATAGCCGAACCAGACGGCGGCGCCCAGCCCGTAGGTGATGATGATGGCCGCTTCGGAGGTGAAGCCGCGATATTGTTCTTCCTGCTGGGCTGAAAAGTTGGAGGCGATCATGCTGCCCGAGATGACAAGCAGTCCTGCGACGAGCAGCCAGGGGCCACCGCTTTTCTCGCCGAGCAGCGCAAAGAGGCATCCGAGCATGGCGACCAGGGCGAAGGTGCGCAGGCCTGCCGAGGCATCCGGACGCCGTTCGCGCTCCATGCCAATGAGCAGCCCGATACCGAGCGCCGTGGCAAAAGCCTCGACGGGTGCAGCCAGTTCCGGGACCACGAAAGTCATACGAATCCTCTTTTGCGATGGTTCTTAAGTAAAATTAAGTCATGCCACGCCATTACGCAATCGTTCCCGCTGCCGGCAGCGGTTCCCGCTTCGGTAGTGAGAAGCCGAAACAGTACCTCGACCTGCTCGGTCGCCCACTGATTTTCCATACTTTGAAGGCTTTGACCGCCTGCCCGGATATCGAACGGGTGTGGGTCGTGCTGGCGCCGGATGACCCGTGGTGGCCGCGTTACGACTGGAGCGAACTCGGTGCCAAGCTCGAAACCGTGCGCTGCGGCGGGGCAACACGGGCGGAGAGCGTGAGCAATGGCCTGCGCGCGGCGGCGATGGTCGCCGCCGACGATGACTGGATTCTCGTACACGATGCGGCGCGGCCCTGCCTGTCGGCAGCCATGCTCGAAGCCCTGTTTGCCGAATTGGCCGACGATCCGGTCGGCGGCATCCTCGCCGTACCGGTTGCCGACACCATCAAGCGGGCCGATGCCGAACAGCGCGTCGCCGCCACCGAGCCGCGCGATGGTTTGTGGCAGGCGCAGACGCCGCAGATGTTTCGCTACGGTCAACTGGAAAAATCCCTCAAAAATGAAATGGCCGTTACCGACGAAGCCGGCGCCATCGAGGCCATGGGCCTCAAGCCGAAGCTGGTGCGCGGCGATACAACCAATCTGAAAGTCACCTATCCGGCCGATCTCGCCTTGGCTGCGATGATACTGAGGACACGCAAATGAATTTCCGCGTCGGGCAGGGCTACGATGTGCACAAGCTGGTCGAAGGCCGCAAACTGATTCTCGGTGGTGTTGAAATTCCGCATGCGACCGGCCTGCTCGGCCATTCCGACGCTGACGCGCTGCTTCACGCCATCACCGATGCATTGCTCGGCGCCGTCGCGCTCGGCGACATCGGTCGCCATTTTCCCGACACCGACCCGCGCTACAAGGGTGCCGACAGCCGCGTCCTGCTCCGCGCTGCCGTTGCCCTGCTGGCTGAATGCGGTTGGCGGCCGGTCAACGTCGATGCGACGCTGATCGCCCAGCAACCCAAGCTCGCCCCACACGCCGCGGCGATGGTCGCCAACGTTGCCGCCGACCTCGGCATTCCGGCCGACTGCGTCAATATCAAGGGCAAGACCAACGAACGCCTCGGCTATCTCGGCCGGGAAGAAGCCATCGAGGCGCAGGCCATTGCGCTGGTTGAACGTGTCGGCTGAGCGCCGAACCCAGAAACAACCCAAACCGGCCACGGCCAGAGTTTTCTTCGCCCTCTGGCCAACGCCGGAAGTGGCCGATCGTCTCGGCGACATCGCCCACGATAGTGCCCTAGCCTTCGGCGGCCGCGCTACCCGCCGCGACACCATTCACCTGACGCTGGCCTTCCTCGGCAACGTTCCGGAAGCGCGTCTGCCTGAGCTGTCAATTGCCGCCGCCAACGTTGGCGGCGAGCCATTCGCCATCAAAGTCGACCAGCTTGGCTTCTGGCCGCACAACCACTTGCTGTGGGCCGGCTGTCAAGCGCCGTCTGCCCAGCTGAATGGGCTTTCCAGCCAGTTGCGCAAGTCACTTGCGCGGGCTGGGTTCAGGGTCGGTGGCGAAGGCCGCGATTTTGCCCCGCACATTACGGTGGTCCGCCGCGTACCGGAGGCTACTGCGCCGTCCGGAAACCGCCCGCTCCCGTCGATTGAACCGCTGACCTGGCGCAACGATCGTTTTGTGCTGGTTCGTTCGACCCTGACCGAGCTCGGCTCGTCCTACCAGATCATCGACGAATTCCCGCTGTCGGCAGGCCTCAGCGCCTGATCGGCAGCACCAGGCGAACGAGCAGGCCGCCGCCGGGGTCGGGGTTGGGCAGCAGATCGAGGTGACCGTCGTGCAGCCTGGCGATTCGCTCGACGATGGCCAGTCCGAGCCCGGTCCCCGTCGCATCGGTGCGGGCATTCTCTAGCCGGGTGAAGGGGCGTTTGAGGCGCTCGATTTCCGTTTCCGGCACACCCGGACCGCGATCACTGATTTCTATGCAAATTTCCCCGTTGACCGTGGCAGCGGTCAGCGTAATCTCGCCGCCGCCGTATTTGACGGCGTTGTCGATCAGGTTGGTGACGGCACGGGTGATCGCCTTCGGCCGCAGCACCGTTTCGGGCAGGGGCTGAATTGCTGAGGTCAGTGCGTGGCCAACGCAGCGCTGGCGTTCGGCCAGGTCGGAGAGCAGGGCGCCGAGATCGGTCGCCACCGCTGCCTCGCCGGATTCCGTCCGGGCGTAGTCCATGAACTGGGAAATCACCGCCTCCATCTGTTCGATGTCGGCCACCACAGCCTGACGGGCGCTGTCGGCGACACTCATTTCGGCTTCCAGACGCAGCCGGGTGAGGGGGGTGCGCAGATCATGCGAGATGCCGGCCAGTACTTCCGATCTGTCCTTTTCATGGCGTTCGAGATCGGCTGCCATGGTGTTGAAGGCGACGGCCAGACGGCTGAGTTCCTCTGCGCCATCCTCGGGCAGCGGCGCTGGCTTCTGGCCGCGACCGACCGTCTCGGCCGACTTGGCCATGGCCTTGAGCGGCCGGCTGATGCGCGAGGCGATCAGCCAGGCCACCGCCAGGGCCAGGGCTACAGCGAGCAGGCCCCAGGCCAGCCAGTGGCTGGCGAAGTCGCGGGCAGCGCGGTCGCGGGGCAGGACCAGCCAGTATTCTTCATCATCGGCATCGTCGAGGCGGAAACTGACCCAGAAGCCGGGAACCCCGTCGACGCTGGCGGCAATCCGTGTGTGATCGCCCAGGCGAGCGTTTAGCTCGCCTTGCACGAGCCGGAAAAAGCGCGAATCGGGCATCGCCTCGATTTTGTCTTCCGGTTCCGCCGGCAGCAGGCGAATGCCTTCGCGCGTCGAGAATTCGGTGAACAGACCCAGACGCTTCGCCGGTGCTGCAGCAAACAGCGAGGCGCGGATCAGGTTGACGGCCGAAGCCGCCAACTGGGCAGTTTCCCGCGCCCGCGGCTCTGCATCGATATGACTAAACAGGCTGAGCCAGCCCGCCGTGGTCAGCAGCACGAGCATGGCGAGCAGCAGGAAGGTGCGCGCCAGCAGCGTGCGTGGCATCAGCACCCGGACTATTCCTTGGCGGCGCCGTCCGGCACGAAGACGTAGCCGAAGCCCCAGACCGTTTGCAGGTAACGCGGCTGGGCCGGATCGGCTTCGATCAGCTTGCGCAGACGAGATACCTGGACGTCGATGGCGCGGTCGAAGGGGCCTTGTTCGCGACCGCGGGCCAGCGTCATGAGTTTGTCGCGTGATAACGGCTGGCGCGGGTGCTGGAGCAGAACCTTGAGGACGGCAAATTCGCCGGTCGTCAGGGCTTGCAGTTCATTGCCACGGGTCAGCGTGCGGGCGGAGAGATCGACTTCGATGTTGCCGAAGGTGATCTTTTCCTGGTCGTCTTCCGGTGCGCCTGGCGGCTTGCTGCCCTGGCGGCGCAAGACGGCGTGGATGCGGGCGAGCAGTTCGCGCGGGTTGAAGGGTTTGGGCAGGTAGTCGTCGGCGCCCATTTCGAGGCCGACGATGCGGTCGATCTCGTCGCCTTTGGCGGTCAGCATGATGATCGGCGTCCGGTCCCCCTGGCCGCGCAGTCGGCGGCAGATGGTCAGGCCATCTTCACCGGGCATCATGAGGTCGAGAACGATCAGATGGTAATGTTCGCGGGCGCGCAGCTTGTCCATCTGCTGGCCGTCGGCAGCAGCCTTGACCTCGAAACCCTGCTCGCCAAGGTAGCGGGTGAGCAGGTCACGCAGGCGGGCGTCGTCGTCGACGACAAGGATGTGTTGGTGTTGTTGTTCGTTCATGCTGGCAAGGATAAGGGCGGACAGTGAATGGAACGCGGTAAATGGTAACAAGCTTTTGCAGGGGTCGGCCGGGAAACATATTCTTACATTTTGAAGCGTTTGCCCTGCGTCGCCAGATGGACAATGGTGACATCTGAAATCCGTGTCGTACTGAGTGCCATGAAACGTCTTCTCGCCCTTTCGCTGTTGCTGCTGAGCCTCCTTGGCTCGGCCGGTGGCGTCTGGGCGCAGCAAGGCAACTGGCGCGACCTGCCGCCGGAAGACCGGCGCCAGCTGCGCCAGCAGATGCGCGAACACTGGCAGCAGGAACGCGAAATACGTCGCGAGGAAGGCGCACCGCGCTGGCGCGATGTGCCGCCGGAAGACCGCCGCCGCCTGCGCGACGAAATGCGCGAGCAGCGCACGTGGCAGGATCAGCGTGAGCAACGCGGCTGGGGCGAGCAACGCGAACGTCGGGGCGAGGGCCGGGGCTGGCGCCGAGATTGAGTCCCGAGCCGGCGGCGCCTCCGGTAAAATGCCGGCCCATGCTGATCCTCGCTCTCGAAACTTCAACTGAACTTGGCTCCTGCGCGCTCTGGCGCGACGGCGTGGTGGCTGAACGCACCTGCCCGGTGGGCAAGTCGCACTCCGAAACGCTGTTGCCGCTGGTCCGCGAACTGCTGGCCGAAGCCGGCGTGAAGGTCGGACAACTTGACGTGATTGCCTTCGGTGTTGGCCCCGGCGCCTTTACCGGGCTGCGCGTTGCCTGCGGTGCGGCGCAGGGCCTGGCGGTGGCGACCAATCGGCCGCTGATTCCAGTAACCAGTCTCGAGACGATGGCGGCGCTGGCCGGCGCCGAGCGCGTGCTGGCCTTGCTTGATGCGCGGATGGGTGAGGTTTATTCGGGTAGCTATCAACTTATCGACGGTACTTATCGCTTGCTTGGCGAAATTCGCGTCTCGGCGCCGGATGCCGTGTCGCTGCCCACCGAGCCGGGCTGGATCGCCTGCGGCAATGCCATCGCCGCCTATCCTGTCCTTGCTGAGCGCCTGAGCGCGGCCGGCATCGCCGTACAAGCGGATATCTTGCCGACGGCTGCCACGGTGGCCCGCCTGGCAGCACCGCGCGCCGCCCGTGGCGAAGGCATCGATGCCGCGCTGGCTGTGCCGCTCTACATCCGCGACAAGGTCGCCAAGACGGTGGCAGAACGACTCAGCGAAGGCGGGCGGGCTTAAACCTTGAAACCTCAATTGAGCGCCTTGAACATTCCGCCCGAGTTTTTTCCGATGAACGAGCGTGATCTTGATGCGGTGGCGGCCCTCGAAGCCACGCTGCAAACCTTTCCGTGGTCGCGCGGCAATTTCGCTGATTCGCTGACGGCCGGCTACAGCGTCTGGGTGCTGCGTGTGGGCGGCGAGCTGATTGGTTTTTCGGTGGTCATGCGCGTCATCGATGAGGCGCACCTGCTGACCATTGGCGTCTGCAAGCGTTACCAGGGGCAGGGCTACGGCGCGCGGATGCTGCGCCATGCCATGGAGTGCGCCCGGCTCGGTGGCGCCAGCAAGCTGTTTCTCGAAGTCCGCCCCTCCAACGAGCGGGCCGTCGAGCTCTATCGCCATTTCGGATTCCACCAGATCGGCCTGCGCAAAGGCTATTATCCGGCAGTGATCGGGCGCGAAGATGCGCTGATTTTTGACAAGGAATTGGCATGAGTCTTGGCCGCGAGCAGATGCTGGTGGAGATGGGCATTACGCCGATCTGGGTGTTGCGCGATACAGCGCCAGGCGCTCCGGCTGTGGAGGTGCGTGAGGAGGCCGTGGCGGAACCGGAAGCCAGTAGGCTGGCACCGGTACAGACTCCTGCCGTCGCGCCCGAACCAGCCCCGGCAGCCAGGCCGGCGCCCTCTGTTGCACTGCATCGGATGGCGCCGGTCGACAACTTGAACTGGCCGGAGTTGGCCAAACAGGTCGCCGAATGCCGTGCTTGCCAACTCTGTGAGCAACGGAAACAGGCTGTGCTTGGTGTCGGCGATCTCAATCCGGACTGGCTGTTTATCGGCGAAGGTCCGGGGGCCGAGGAGGACGTCAAGGGAGAACCTTTTGTCGGCCAGGCCGGCAAGCTGCTTGATGCCATGCTCGCCTCGCTCGATATCGCGCGCGGCGACCGGGTTTATATCTCCAATGCGGTCAAATGCCGGCCACCTGGCAACCGGACGCCGGAGGCTGCCGAAATGGCCGCCTGCTGGCCGTATCTGGAACGCCAGATCGCGCTGCTCAAGCCGAAGATCATTGTGTTGCTCGGCAAGGCGGCCGTCCATGCCGTGCTGCACGACGACAAGTCACTGGCCTCGCTGCGTGGCAAGCGTTACGAATACGCGGGGATTCCAATGGTGGTGACCTATCACCCGGCTTATCTGCTGCGCAATTTGCCGGACAAGGCCAAGGCCTGGGAAGATTTGCTCTTCGCCCGTCGCCTGCTGCGCGAGGCGGCTGCGCCCGAACTGCCGTTTTAGGCGGTTTCCGCGGATTTCATTTTTGGCCGTTTTTTCCGGTTGACCGTAGCAAACCAGCCAACTGGTCTCAGTGAAACGGCGAATCGTCCAGATGCTGGACGTCGTCCTGCTGTTTCTGGTTCTCGATGTGGCGCAGCCGGATGACGTACATGAGGCCGCTGACGAACAGCCCGAACAGGGTGACCACCCAGTAGATCGACAGATCCATCTTGACCATCAAGTAGTACAGCCCGGTCATGATCAGGATCGAGATGTTTTCGTTGAAATTCTGCACGGCAATCGAGTGGCCGGCGCCCATCAGGATGTGGCCGCGGTGCTGGAGCAGGGCGTTCATCGGCACGACGAAGAAGCCGGACAGGCCGCCGATCAGGATGAGCAGCGGCACGGCCAGCCATATTTCATGAACGAAGTTCATGACCAGCACGATGAGGCCCATGGCGATGCCGAGCGGGATGACGCGCACCGACTTGCGCAGGGTGATGTACTTGGCGGCGGCAATAGCGCCAATCGCCACGCCGACGGCGACGACGCCCTGGAGCATCGAGGCCTTGGACAGGCCAAGGCCAAGCGCGGTTTCCGACCATTTGATGACGATGAATTGCAGCGTTGCGCCAGCGCCCCAGAACAGCGTGGTGACGGCCAGCGAGATCTGGCCGAGACGGTCGCGCCAGAGCAGCGACAGGCAATGATTGAATTCGTGGATTAGGAAGATCGGGTTCTTTTTGAGCGCCTTGTGGTCGACGCCGGTGTCGGGAATGTAAAGATTGAACACGGCGGCCAGAATGTAGAGCACGGCAACGACCGACAGTGCCATTTCGCCAATGCTGTCGACGCCGGTGTCGATGACCGGGAAGTCGAAGGACAGAAGGTGCTGGGCTATCTCCGGGCGGATCAGGGTGCCGCCGATGACGACGCCGAGGATGATGGCGCCGACCGTCAATCCTTCGATCCAGCCGTTGGCGACGACGAGCAGGCGGTGCGGCAGGTATTCGGTCAGGATGCCGTACTTGGCGGGCGAATAGGCGGCGGCGCCAAGCCCGACGACGGCATAGGCGAGCAGCGGATGGGCGCCGAAGAACATCATGCTGCAGCCGATGATCTTGATGCCGTTGCTGATCAGCATGACCCGGCCCTTGGGCATCGAGTCGGCAAAGGCGCCAACGAAGGCGGCGAGCACGACGTAGGAAACGGTGAAGAAGGTCTTGAGCAGCGGTTCGTATTCCGACGGCGCCTGCATCTCGCGCAGCGCGGCGATGGCGGCAATCAGCAGGGCGTTGTCGGCCAGCGCGGAAAAAAACTGCGCGGCCATGATGATGTAGAAGCCGAACGGCACGAAATATTTGTCTCTTATATGACTTTGGGCGAGGTTTATACCACGCTGAGAATTCGGCGCAAGGCTTGCGCGATCGTCGCCGTTATGCATCGTTGCGCTAGCCCCGGTCAAATCATTCAAGCCTATGTAGAGCCGGTTAAGGCTTGATGACAGTCGGTCAATGTCGAATGCGCAGCTGCTATTTCGACACTTCCACGGTCAACTGGAAATTTGGCCCGAAATTGAAGTTGTCCGCCGGAAGCGCGGCGGAATGTGATTGAATATCGGCCGCACCCCTCCAGGAGAGAAATCATGGCTGACCGGCGCTTGCAGGTCTTTCATGCCGTCGCAAAACATCTGAGCTTTACGCGGGCGGCCGACGCCTTGTTCATGACGCAGCCGGCCGTTACCTTCCAGATCAAGCAACTGGAAGAGCAGTACGGCACGCGCCTGTTCGAGCGGCGGCACGGCGGCATTTCGCTGACGCCGGCCGGCGAATTGGTGCTCTCCTACGCTGAAAGGATCCTCGCGCTGTCGGATGAAATCGAGACACGGCTGTCCGAAATGACCGGCGAAATGCGCGGCCCCTTGCTTGTCGGGGCTAGTACGACCATCGCCGAGTTCATGTTGCCGCGCGTTCTGGGCGAATTCAACGCGGCCTACCCGCAGGTCCGCGCCCGGCTCATTGTCGCCAACTCGGAAAGCATCGAGAGCCAGGTCGCCGAACATACCCTTGACGTCGGGCTGATCGAAGTGCCGGCCAAGCTCCCCAGCCTGACCAGCCAGATCTGCTGCGAAGACGAATTGCTGGTCATTTGCGCGCCCGACTACCCGCTGGCCGGCATGGAATCGGTGACGCCGAAAGCGCTCGCCGACTATGAATATATTTCGCGCGAGCCGGGCTCGGGCACGCGGGAAATCACCGACGCCTATTTCCTCGCGCACAAGGTGCCGCCGGCCAGCCTCAAGACGCAGATGGAACTGGGCAGTCCGGAGTCGCTGAAAGGCGTCGTGTCGACCGGCCTCGGTTTCGCCATCGTGCCGAAAGCCGTTGTTGCCAAGGAAATCCAGCTTGGCGAACTGCTTGCCATCCGGCTCGATCCACCGCTCAAACGCAGTCTCTACCTGGTTTTTCAACAAGATCGCTTCCAGTCGCGGCTGACCGGAACCTTCATTGAATTTACCCGAACCAAACTGAAAGAAATGGCTTCATGAAAACCTCGCGTCCCATTCGTGCGCGCATCGCGCCGACGGCGATCCTAAATAACTACCGCCTGGCCAAAAGTCATGCCCCGCAGGCCAAAGCCTGGGCTGTCGTCAAGGCCAACGCCTACGGCCACGGTCAATGGCGGGCTGTCGAAGCGCTGCGCAGCGAAGCCGACGGCTTTGCCCTGCTTGAATGCGAAAATGCCGTTGCCCTGCGCGAAGCCGGCGTCACCCAGCCCATCCTGCTCCTCGAAGGCGTGTTCAGCGCCCGTGATGTGCGGGCCGTCATCGAGCACCGGCTGACCTGCGTCGTTCATTGCCTCGAACAACTCGAACTGCTCGTGCGCAATGGCCAGTTTACGGCACCCGTCTCGCTATATCTGAAGCTCAATACCGGCATGAACCGGCTGGGTTTCACGCCGCAAACGCTGAGCAATGCCTGGGAAATCCTCCAGCAACTGCCGCAGGTGGACGTCACGCTGATGACCCATTTCGCCGAAGCCGATGGCGAGCGCGGTGTCACTGAGCAACTTGAGCGCTTTCGCCGGATGGCTGGTGACTGGTCAGGCCCGGTCAGTCTAGCCAACTCGGCTGCCATCCTGAGCCATCCGACAACGCACGGCGACTGGGTGCGGCCGGGCATCATGCTCTATGGTGCCAGCCCGTTTGCCGGGGTCAGCGCCGAGTCGCTCGGTTTGCAGCCGGCCATGACGCTGGAAAGCGCCATCATCGGCGTCCAGGATCTGGTGGCCGGCGACCGCGTCGGTTACGGCGGCACTTTCACGGCCGACAAGCCGATGCGCGTCGGCGTCATCGCCTGCGGCTATGCCGACGGCTATCCACGCCACGCGCCAAGCGGCACGCCGATTGCCGTCATGGGGAAACGCACGAAAACGGTCGGCCGGGTTTCGATGGACATGATGGCCTGCGACCTGAGCGAGATTCCCGAAGCCGGCATCGGCGCCCCGGTCACCTTGTGGGGCGAGGGCATCGCCGGCAACGTGCCGGCCGATGAAGTGGCCACTGCTGCCGGCACCATCGCCTACGAACTGTTCTGCGCCGTGGCGCCCCGCGTCCCGGTCAGCCTGGACGAGACTGCTACGGTCAACCGGAAATAATGGCCAAAATCAAAACAATTTATAGCTGCACGGAGTGCGGCGCCACGAGCCCCAAATGGCAGGGCCAGTGCCCGGGGTGCAATGACTGGAATACGCTGGTCGAAACCGTCGCTGAAAAGGCGCCGACCAACAGCCGTTTCGAATCGCTGGCGCCAACCGTCAGGCTGCAGAACCTCTCGGAAATCGAGGCGCGCGAAGTTGAACGGATCGCCACCGGCGTCGGCGAATTCGACCGGGCACTCGGCGGCGGGCTGGTCAATGGCGCCGTCGTGCTGATCGGCGGCGACCCAGGCATCGGCAAGAGCACGCTGCTCCTGCAGGCCTTGGCTCACCTGTCGGTCGACAAAAAGGTGCTCTACGTCAGCGGGGAGGAATCCGGCGAGCAGGTGGCCCTGCGCGCCCGGCGCCTTGGCCTCGACACCCGGCGCCTGCAACTGATGGCCGAGATCAATCTCGAACGCATCCTGGCCACGCTGCAGGCCGAAAAGCCAGTCGTTGCGGTCATCGACTCGATTCAGACGCTGTGGTCCGACCAGCTTTCCAGCGCTCCCGGTTCGGTCGCCCAGGTCCGCGAATGCGCCGCACAACTGACCCGGCTGGCCAAGCAGGCCGGCATCACGGTCATCCTCGTTGGTCACGTGACGAAGGAGGGCGCCCTGGCCGGGCCGCGCGTGCTCGAACACATCGTCGATACCGTGCTCTATTTCGAGGGCGACACGCATTCGAGTTTCCGGCTCGTGCGCGCCGTCAAGAACCGCTTTGGCGCAGTCAATGAAATTGGCGTTTTTGCCATGACGGAAACCGGTCTCAAAGGCGTCAGCAATCCGTCGGCGCTGTTCCTGTCACAGCACGGACAGGACGTCGCCGGATCCTGCGTGATGGTGACGCAGGAAGGCACGCGGCCACTGCTCGTCGAAATTCAGGCGCTGGTCGATACCTCTCACGGCAACCCGCGGCGGCTCACGGTCGGCCTCGATCCGCAACGTCTGGCCATGCTGCTGGCGGTGCTGCACCGCCATGCCGGCATCGTCTGCTTCGATCAGGACGTTTTCGTCAATGCCGTCGGTGGCGTCAAGATTACCGAACCGGCGGCCGATCTTGCCGTGTTGTTATCAATAACATCATCATTAAAAAACAAACCGTTACCGTCGAAACTTATAGTGTTTGGTGAGGTTGGTCTGGCAGGCGAAATCCGCCCGGCACCACGCGGGCAGGAGCGTTTGAAGGAAGCCGCCAAGCTCGGCTTCACCCGGGCGCTCATACCAGAAGCGAACCGCCCCAAGCAGGCGATTTCCGGCATGGAAGTCATCTCTGTCAAACGCGTCGAAGAGGCGGTGGCGCGGATTCGCGAGATGGAATAAGCTGCCTGGATAATTCTTTCGGGCCATATGTTCAATCTTTCGCGTTACTTCTCGACGGTCAGCTTCATCCTCATCGTGCTGGCGGCCGGTTTGCTCGGCCCCCTCTACCAGAAGCTCTCGCTGCAGCAAATGCAGGATCTGGCGGAGGGACGCAATGTCGCCATGGCGCAGGTGTTCCAGAATTCGCTACGCGATTCGCTGGATGCGCTGATGAGTGACTCGGTCGGCCGCGACGTCGAATCTCTCACGCAATCCGAAGAGGCTCGCCGGCTCCACGCCAGCGTCCTTGAATTGATGCGCGATACCTCGGTCGTTCGGGTCAAGATTTACAACCGCATCGGCAGCACGGTGTTTTCGACCGATACCGGGCAAATCGGCGAGAGTCGCCTCGACAACCCCGGTTTCCGGGCTGCAATCAGCGGCACAATTGCCAGCGAGCTTTCGCACCGCGACAGCATGAACAGCCTCGACGGGACGCTGTCCGAGGTCGATGTCCTGTCGAGCCATATCCCCATCCGCGGCAAGGACCATTCGGTCGAGGGGGTTTTCGAGCTGTACCAGAACGTCTCGCCGTTCGTCAGCCAATTGCATCGCAACATGTGGCTGGTTACCGGCGGCGTGGCGCTGGTTTTTGCAGCGCTCTACCTCATGCAGTTTCTCGTCGTCCGCCGCGCCCAGGGTATCCTAGAGGATCAGGAGGGGCGTATTGCAGCCGCCCGCGACACGCTCGAAATTCAGGTTGCGGCCCGCACCGACGAACTCAAGCGAACCAACACCCAGCTCGAAGGCGAGATCGTCGAGCGGCGGCAGGCGCAGAGCAAACTCAACTATCTGGCTTACCACGATCCGTTGACGGGGCTGTCCAACCGGCGCAGCTTCATCGAGCGGCTGGAGGAAAGCCTGCGCGAATCGGCCCGGCGCAGCGAGAGGCTGGCCGTACTCTTCATCGATCTCGACCAGTTCAAGCAGGTCAATGATTCGCTCGGCCACGGCGTTGGTGACGAATTGCTGGTCTCGGTCGCGGCACGGCTGTCCGAGCATGTCCGCCTGATCGACATGCTGGCCCGCCTTGGCGGCGATGAATTCATCTGCCTGATGGAGGGCGTGCGCAACGAAGACGAGGTTGAAATACTCGCCCGCGAAATCATCGGCGCCTTCGAATTCCCTTTCAAACTGGAAGACCATGAGCTGTTCCTGACGGCTTCGGTCGGTATCTGCCTTTCACCAGGAGATGGCGACAGCGTGCTTGATCTGCTGCGCAATGCCGACACGGCGATGTATCGGGCCAAGGCACTAGGGCGTGGCAATTTTCATTTTTATACACCGGAAATGACGCGAGATGCGCAGGAACGGATCCGCATGGAAAACCTGTTGCGGCGGGCGCTCGACAACGGCGAACTGTCGGTGCATCTGCAACCCCAGGTTGAAACAAAAAGCGGCCGGCTGGTCGGCGCCGAAGCCCTGGTTCGCTGGAACAGCCCCGAGCTCGGCCTGGTCATGCCGATGCGCTTCATTCCTCTGGCCGAAGATTCGGGGCTGATCGTCGGGCTTGGCAACTGGGTGCTGCGCGAAACCTGCCGGCAGGTCATGCAATGGCGCAAGAGCGGATTCGACTTGCCGCAGGTTTCGGTCAATCTGTCCGCCAAACAACTGGAACGTCCCGAGTTCATCGACGTTCTCGGTCAAATTCTCGACGAAACCGGCATGGACGCTACCAGCCTCAAACTCGAACTGACCGAGTCGGTGGTCATGGCCGTTGGCGATGCCTTTGACTTGCTCGCCCGTCTGCGTGACCTCGGCATCAGCCTGTCGCTCGACGATTTTGGGACCGGCTATTCGTCGCTCAGTTATCTGAAATTGTTGCCGGTTCAGCAATTGAAAATTGATAAATCCTTCATCGACGGCATTGGCAAGAACTCGGGCGACGAGGCGATCATCAGGACGATCATGGAATTAGCGCGCAGCCTTGATTTCGAAGTGGTTGCCGAAGGTGTTGAGACGGTCGGGCAGTCCGAGTTTCTGGCCGGACTCGGCTGTGAACAACTGCAAGGCCATTTGCACGGGAAAGCCGTGCCGGCCCCGGAGTTCCGTACCCGCTGGTCTGTACGTCCATGATCGCCGCCCACGCCTGGCGCACGCTCGGCCGCGAGTTGCGCTCCGGCGAACTGCGCCTGCTCTTCGCGGCGCTGGCCATTGCCGTTGCTGCGGTCACCGCCGTCGGCTTCTTTGCCGACCGGGTCCGTCTGGCGCTGGAGCGCGAGGCGCAGCAGATGATGGGCGGCGACCTGATTCTCATCGCCGATCACGCCTTGCCTGAAGCCTATGCTGCCGAAGCCCGCCGACGTGGCCTCAATCTGGCCGAAACGCGGGTTTTTCCGAGCATGGTCATCGGCCCCGAACAGGCGCAACTGGCCGATATCAAGGCGGTCAGCCCGGGATATCCGCTGCGCGGCCGGGTTGAAACCAGCCAGCGGGCAGGCGAGGAGGGTGCTCCCGCCGAAGGAGGTCCGGCCGTTGGATCTGTTTGGCTGGACGAACGGCTCTCGGCGGCGCTTCAGGTCGTCCCGGGCGGATCGGTGACGGTCGGCGCGCAAAAGCTGCAAGTGGCCGCGATTCTGACCCGCGAGCCGGATCGGGGCGTCAATTTCTTCAGTCTGGCGCCGCGGCTCATGATGCATGCCGACGACCTGCCGGCTACTGGCCTGATCCAGCCCGGCGCGCGCATCCGCTACAGCCTGCTGGCGGCTGGCGAGGCCAAGGCTGTGGCCGGTTACCAAGGCTGGCTTACGCAACGTCTTGAGCGTGGCGAACGGCTCGAAGACACGCGTAACGCACGGCCGGAAATTCGTGGCGCGCTGGACAGGGCCGAGCGATTTTTGGGCCTGTCGACGGTGTTGACCGTGGTGCTGGCGGCCGTCGCCACGGCCATGGCTGCACGGCGTTACATGCAGCGCCATCTCGACGCCTGCGCCGTCATGCGCTGCCTGGGCATGACACAGGGTGGATTGCTTCGCCTGCATGGCTGGCTGTTTCTCTGGCTGGCCTTGCTGGCCGCTGTTGTCGGCAGCATTGTCGGCTATGCGGCGCATTTCGTGCTGATTCACTGGCTCTCGGCCTTGCTCGTGCTCGACCTTCCGGCCCCCGGCTGGTTGCCGCTGCTTGGCGGGCTGGGCGTGGCCGGCGTCTTGCTCTTCGGATTCGCTTTCCCGCCGCTCATGCAACTGGCCAGCGTGCCGACCCTGCGCGTCATGCGTCGCGAACTCGGTCCGCCACAGGCGTCGTCGCTCGGCGGCTACGCCCTTGGGCTGGTCCTGCTGGCCGGCCTGATCATCTGGGTGGCTGGCGATATCCGGCTCGGCGCCTATGCCGTCGGCGGCTTTGTCGTTGCCCTCGGCAGCTTCTGGGTCATCGCCCGGTTGATCATTGCCGCCATCGCCCGCCTGCGTGGCGGCGCCGGTTTCGGCTGGCGCCAGGGGCTGGCCAGCCTGACCCGCCATGCGTCGTCGAGTGCGGTGCAAATCGTCGCCCTGGCAATCGGCTTGATGGCGATGCTGCTGCTGACCGTGATTCGCGCCGAATTGCTCGATGCCTGGCAACAATCGGTGCCGGCAGATGCCCCCAACCGTTTCGTCATCAATATCCAGCCCGACCAGCGCCAGCCCGTAGCCGACATGCTGCGCGCCAGCGGCATCGAGGCCGAACTGCTGCCGATGATTCGCGCCCGCCTGATCCGGATTGGCGGCAAGGAAGTCAGCCCGGCCAGCTTTCCCGAAGACGAACGCGCCCAGCGCCTGATCGAACGGGAATTCAACCTGTCATGGCGCAGCGATCTGCCTGCTGGCAACCGGGTTACCGCCGGCCGCTGGTTCGCGCCGGATGAAGCCGGGCAGGGCCTGGCCTCGGTTGAAGAGGGGTTGGCCAAGACGCTGGGCATACAGCTCGGTGACGAGCTGGTATTCATGGCCGCCGGCGTGGAAAAACGCGTGAAGACGAGCAGCCTGCGCAAACTTTCCTGGGATTCGATGCGCGTCAATTTCTTCGTTCTGACGCCGCCCGGCGTCATTGAAGACGCACCAGCCAGCTACATCACCAGTTTCCATCTGCCGGCCGAACGGGCCGATGCCGCGTCCGAATTGGTCCGGCGTTTCCCCGGGCTGACGATGATCGATGTCGGCGCCATCCTGCGCCAGTTGCAGGGTGTCATCGGCCAGGTGGCCGGCGCCGTCCAGTTCGTTTTCGTGTTTGCCTTGCTGGCCGGCGGCATCGTTCTCTATTCGGCCTTGCTCACCAGCTTCGACGAACGGCGCTACGAACTGGCCGTGATGCGCTCGCTCGGCGCCCAACGGGCGCAACTGCGCCAAGCCATGCTCGTTGAATTGGGCGTCATCGGCAGCGTGGCTGGGTTGATGGCGGCCATCGGCGCCATGCTGCTCGGGCGCATTGTCGGCCAGCAGGCGTTTCAACTGGATCTGTCATTCGGCCTCTGGTTGCCGGTGCTATCGACTGTCGGCGGTGGCTTGCTGGCGGTGCTCATCGGCTGGCTGGCGGTGCGCCAGTTGATCGCCACGCCGCCCTTGCTGGCCTTGCGCAACGGCGCCTAAAACTCGATTTCGGTGATGTTGCGCTGCCCCAGCCGCTGGTAGCGGATGGCTTTGCCCATGCCGTGGATCAAACCAAGGCCCTGGCCGCCGACTTCCACGGTCAACCGGAAATTTTGCCCAAATTCGGAATTGTCGAAAGGCGGCGCATCGTCTTCGTAGCGCAGGGTCAGGATGCCGTCGTTGCGGCCCATAGCGAGGCTAACCTTGTGCTCGCTGTCTCCGTGGTGGCCGTGGGTGATCGTGTTGGTGAACAGCTCTTCGACAACCAGTTGCAGGCGCAGGGTATCGTCGGCGGTAGCGCCCAGCCCAGCCGCCCGTTCAGCCACGCTGGCCATCAGCCCGGGAAGCTCGTCATAGCGCGCGCTGACGGAAATGTCCGTAAAATATGCTGTCATTGAATCATCAAGGTTTTCGCCATGATTAAAGCACATTGGGCTGCGCTTTGTGCGCTGCTCGCCCTGTTGTCCGGTTCGCCCGCCTTTGCTGCCGACCCGGCCGGCATGGTCAAGGTCGCCAAGGGTCAGGTCAGTGTCGAACGCGACGGCAAGAAACTGCCGGCTACCGTCGGCACCCTGATCGAAGTCGCCGATCGCGTGCGCACCGGCGCCGATGGTTCGGTCGGCGTCACGCTGCGCGACAACACCCTGTTGTCGGCTGGCCCGAATTCGCTGATTGTCATCGACAAGTTCGCCTTCGACAACGCGACGCAGGACGGCATCATGTCGATCCGCATCCGCAAGGGAACGCTGTCCGTTGCCTCGGGCAAGATCGCCAAGCGGACGCCGGAATCGGTTGATTTCCATACGCCTACCTCGGTTCTCGGCGTGCGCGGCACCGAGTTCGTTATTGAAGTCGAAGGTGGCCGCGATGAATAAGCCGACTGTTTCTCTCATATTGGTGGCGCTGCTGAGCTTGGCCGGCTGCGCCAGCGAGCGCGTCGTCCTGCTTCCGTCGGCCGATGGCCGGGCCAGCGCCGTTGTAATCCGTGACACCAGTGGCGAGATAGTTCTCGACAAACCCTACGCGGCGACCAAGCGAAGTCTGGATGCCAACAAGGCTTATCAATCGTCACCGGAAGAGGTCAAGGAGCGCTTCGCCCAAGCCTTGGCTGCGCAACCGCCACGGCCTAGCAGCTATGTCCTCTATTTCGAAGCTGGCGGCAATGTCCTGACGCCGGAGTCGCAGGCGGCGCTGGCAACTATCCGCAAGGAAATCGCCGAACGCCCGGCCTCCGAAGTCATGGTCATCGGCCATACCGACCGCGTTGGCAGTGTCGATGGCAATGACCGTTTGTCGAAAACCCGGGCCGAAAGCCTGCGTGACCAGCTGATCGAATCGGGTGTGCCTGCCGACAAGCTGTCAGCCGTCGGTCGCGGTGAGCGCGATCCGCTGGTACCGACCGAAGACGAAGTCGACGAGCCGAAAAACCGGCGGGTCGAAATCAGCGTTCGCTAGCTGCCCAAGCTGCCTGGCCGTGCCACTGCAGCAATAACAAGGTCAGGTCATCCGCTGCTGGATGACCTGCCTCGAAGGTGCGCACGGCATCACGTACTGCAGTAGTGGCGATTTGCAGCTCGGCCCGGGCGTGGTCCTGAATCACCGATTGCAAACGCCCGATGCCAAACATGCCGGCACTGCTGCCGGCTTCGGTGACACCATCGGTAAACAGGCAGATCCGGTCACCTGGCTGCAACTGCAGTTCTGCGGCCACGTAAGGGTAGTCACCGATGGCACAAAGCGGCGGCCCGGCAGTTTCCGTATCGATCCGCGACAGTTGGTCGGCGCGTTGCAGGATGGGCGCATCGTGGCCGGCGCAAACGTATTCCATGCGACCCGAGGCGACATCCAGCACGGCGATGAAGGCCGTGACGAAGAGGAATTCTGCATTCTCGCGACTCAGCTCGAATTCAAGTTCGCGGACGGCCAGCCCAAGATCGGCCTGGCGACGCGTCAGCGTACCGGTCAGTGTCTTCGAGATTGCCATGAACAGGCTGGCCGGCACGCCCTTGCCGGAAACATCGCCGATTGCCACGCAGAGCCGTTGGTCGTCGAGCATGAAACAGTCGTAATAGTCGCCGCCGACGGCCTGGGCGGGTTCGAGGATGGCGGCAATGGAAAATCGCCGCTCTCCAGCGAAAATTGTCGCCGGGTCCGGCAACAGCCCCATCTGGATGCGTCGGGCGGCATCGATTTCACCGGCCACCCTGGCTGCCTCTTCGCGGCTGCGCTGCAGTTGCGATTCTGCTTCTCGCCGCCGGCTGTCAGCAGCAACCAGCGTATTGCCCAGGAGCAGGATGAATACCGGCGCGAGCAGCAGTATCTGGCTAACGCTATCGAACAACCAGCGGCCAGTGAAAAAGGCCAGATAGCCACCGGCAACCAGCAGCAGGCTACAGACGGTGAAACTGAGCACGGCGTAGCGCGGCCGGAGTACAGGAATTGTCACGATGAGGAGCAGGCCACACAGCAGCAGCGTGGTGGTTTCGAGGTGTGTCATCCAGTCCGGACGTTGCAGGGCTGTGCCACTGAGCAGACTTTCGATGACCTGGGCATGGATGTCGATGCCGGGCAGGCTTTC
Organism: Azonexus sp.; assembly: GCF_049652925.1. Taxonomy (GTDB): domain Bacteria; phylum Pseudomonadota; class Gammaproteobacteria; order Burkholderiales; family Rhodocyclaceae; genus Azonexus. Next base: position 247,006 of record NZ_JBASFI010000012.1, on the reverse strand, counting down.
GCCAAGCGGCGTGATGATCCGGTCCTGCAGCCCGGTACTGTTGAAACCGACGATGACGAAGCGGTCGTCGAATATTTCCCGGGGATGCACGCCGGCCAGCACATCGGCGGCTGATAGATAGTAGTTGGCGTTGGCGCGACCGAAATGGAGCAGGACTTCACCGTTAGGCTGTGTCGGCAGTCGATAGTCGCCGATGCGGATTGCCGTCATGCCGCGGCCTCCACTTTCGGGTACGACGGCGCCGCCACCGAGGGCCAGACGGACCATTTCAAGCGGTAGCGAAAGAAAGGGCAACTGGTTGATTGTGGCTATCGTTGGCACGCGGCGCAGTACACCGCGCTCGGAGTTCGCCTGCAATTGAGCCGGGCTGGCATTGATCAGGCCTTCGCCGGCCGCCGATTTTTCGATCAAGGGACGACTGGTCAGCGCCCCGGCGTATTGAGGAAGATGGCGGTCGAGGCTGGTGCCCGGATTGAATTCCGGTAGCGGTCGGGCTGGTTGTGTCGAACCGGGCAGTGCCTTGCTCAGGCCGACGACGGCGAGGGCGGTTGGATGGCCGCTCAAGGCGCGGGCGAGTTCGCGGTCCGGATCGGGCAGCGTAGCCAGGATTTCCGGAGGCAGGTCGGGCATTCGTGCCGACAGGACCTCGGGGCTATAGCGGTCGCGCTCGGCAAAAACGATATCGATGCCCAGCGCCAGCGGCTTGCCGGTTTGGATTTTGTTTACCAGTTGGGCGACCAGGTCGCGCGACCACGGCCACTGGCCATATTTCACCAGACTCTGGCTGTCGATGCCGACAACGATGACCGGCTCGCTGGTGCGGGCCCGTGGCATCTGTCGCTGATACTGATCGAACAGGGCGTCGCGAACGTTGAGCAGTGGCGTACGGTCGATGCCGTTCAGCACCAAGGCGCCAATAATCAGCAACAGCAGGGGAAAGGCCCGGCCACGTCCGGCCTGGATCGCCGCGAGGAGCAGTCCGGCCGGGTGCTTCACAGGTCGATAGTCAGGCCGTCGTAGGCGGAAATGATCTCGAGCGGCGCCCGGCTGCCCCGGGTGATCAGCTCGAGCCGCCGCGTTTCGGCGACCAGACGGGAAAGCTGCTTGTCGTCATGGACCGGCTCGTGGTGAAACAGGACCAGCCGCTTGACGGCGGCCGCCTGACAGAGCTCAACGCCGACGATGTTGCTCGAATGGCCCCAGTCGGCCTTGACCGATACGGCCTCGGCCAGCGAATACATGGCATCGAAAATGACCAGGTCGGCCTTGCGGAAAAAATGAGTGAACTCGGCGTGTTCGTCAGGGTTTTCCAGCTTGTGTTCGGAGTCGGTCGAATAGACGACCGTGCGATCCAGACTTTCAAAGCGATAGCCGTAGGAGTCGCCGGCATGCATCTGGCGCTTGGGCGTCACGTTTATGCCCGAGATATAACGCGTCTCATCGGGCTTCATGACGTCGAATTCGATCTTGGCGCCGGCCATCGCGTAATCGACGGGGAAGTTGGGCGACTGCATCTGCAGGCGGACGGCCTGCTCAAGATTCGCATGGCAACCGTGGACAACAATGCGGTTGCCCGGGATGTACATGGGCGCGAAATACGGGAAGCCCATGAGGTGATCCCAATGCAAATGGGAAATGAAGATGTGGTAGGTCTGCGGATTGGGGACGCCGAAGCGGGCAATCTTTGCCTGACCGAGCGGCCGGGCGCCGCTGCCCATGTCGCAGATGAAATGATCGTTGCTGTCGCCAACGATCTCGACGCACGATGAATTGCCTCCAAAGGTGCCGGCCACGGAAAAGGGCAGCTTGTCGACGAATTCGTCGAGGGCCGTGCGGGTCTTGAAGTTTTTGCCGTTGGCGGCGGTCAGGGCGGCGACGATTTTTTCCCGGACATCGCGATGCGACAGCGAAACCGGCAGCGAACCGCGGGTTCCCCAGAAAACAACTTGATTCATGAGCCGAGAACCTTGCAGGCGCTGTCGACGCTCACGTAGCACGGCACAATCAGGTTGAAACGGCTGATGGCGAATACTTCCTGAACCATGGGCTGCAGGGCGGCAATGGCGAACACGCCTTTTTGTGCCTTGGAGCGACGCGAGGCCATCATCAGCACGCGCAAGCCGGCACTGCTGATGTAGTCCACCCCGGAGAAGTCGAGGAGGACGGATGGGCGCCCCTGGACGCATTGATCAAGCAGGGGATCGAGTGCTTTTGTGAACTCTTCGCTCGTTGTGTGGTCTATTCGTCCGCTGACGGAAACGATCAGGACACCGGCCTGTTCGCGGGTGGGAAGATTCATCATCGCGTAGGGGGAGGGCTCTTGGACAAAGGGCAAGTATGCCATGGCCCCCGGCGCTCTCAGGTAAAATATTGCATGGATTCAAATCAGCAAAACACCCGCCCGCTCTTCGGTTATCGCAAATTCTGGGCACATCGTTTCGGGCCCGCCCCCTTCTTGCCTATGTCGCGCGCCGAGATGGATACTTTGGGCTGGGATTCGTGCGACATCATCCTCGTCACCGGCGACGCCTACATCGACCATCCGAGCTTCGGCATGGCCTTGATCGGGCGTCTGCTCGAGGCGCAGGGCTTTCGCGTTGGCATTCTTTGCCAGCCGGACTGGAATTCTGCGGTCGACTTCAAAAAACTGGGAAAACCGAATCTTTTCTTCGGCGTCACGGCCGGCAATATGGATTCGATGGTCAATCGCTATACGGCTGACCGCAAGATCCGCTCTGACGACGCTTACACGCCGAACGGCGAGCCGAACAAGCGGCCGGACCGGGCGGTGACCGTCTATGCCCAGCGTTGCCGCGAGGCTTTCCCCGGCTGCAACGTCATTGTCGGCTCAATCGAGGCCAGCCTGCGGCGCATCGCGCATTTCGATTACTGGTCGGACAAGGTTCGCCGCTCGGTGCTGCCGGACTCCAAGGCCGACATGTTGTTCTTCGGCAATGCCGAGCGGGCCATCGTCGAACTGGCGCACCGTGTAGCCAAGGGCGAGAAGATCAGCGAAATCCGCGATCTGCGCGGCACGGCCTTCATGGCCCCGTCAGGCTGGTTGCCGTCTGATGACTGGGATGTCATGGATTCGACCTCGGTCGACACGCCGGGCCCGCTGATCAAGCACATCGACCCTTACGCCATGGAGGGCGATTCCAAAAATGGCCAAAATTCCCGGTCGACCGTGGAAGAGGGGGCACCAACGAACGCCCAGCCGATCCGCATCGTTTCGCGCACCGAACGGCTGGCGGCACGCCAGGATAGGCGCGCCCATACCGTCGTTCGGCTGCCGTCCTATGAGCAGGTCAAGGACGATCCGGTGCTCTACGCCCACGCCTCGCGCACCTTCCACCTCGAATCCAATCCCGGCAATGCCCGGGCGCTGGTTCAGGCCCATGGCGAACGCGATGTCTGGCTGAATCCGCCACCGACTCCGCTAACGACGGAAGAGCTCGATCAGGTGTACGAGTTACCCTACGCCCGTCGGCCGCACCCGAGTTACGGCGAAGCCAAGATTCCGGCCTGGGAAATGATCCGTTTCTCGGTCAATATCATGCGCGGCTGTTTTGGCGGCTGCACCTTCTGCTCGATCACCGAGCACGAAGGGCGCATTATCCAGAGCCGTTCCGAAGACTCGGTGATCCGCGAAATCGAAGAAATGCGCGACAAGACGCCGGGCTTCACTGGCATTGTCTCCGACCTCGGCGGGCCGACCGCCAACATGTTCCACCTGACCTGCAAGGACCCGAAGATCGAGTCAGCCTGCCGCCGACTGTCCTGCGTCTATCCGGATATCTGCGAGAACATGAATACCGATCACAGCAAGCTCATTTCGCTGTATCGCAAGGCGCGTTCGCTGAAGGGCGTCAAGAAAGTGCTGATCGGCTCTGGCCTGCGCTATGACCTGGCAGTACGCTCACCCGAATACATCAAGGAACTGGTCACCCACCACGTTGGCGGCTACCTGAAGATTGCGCCGGAACACACCGAGGAACGGCCGCTCTCCAAAATGATGAAACCGGGCATCGGCTCCTACGACCGCTTCAAGCAGCTGTTCGACCGTTTCTCCCGCGAGGCGGGCAAGGAGCAGTACCTGATCCCGTATTTCATTGCCGCTCACCCGGGGACTGAGGACGAGGACATGCTCAACCTGGCGTTGTGGCTGAAAAAGAACAATTTCCGCCTTGATCAGGTGCAGACCTTCATCCCGACGCCGATGGCCATGGCAACAACGATGTATCACAGTGAGCGCAACCCGTTGCGCAAGGTGACGCGTAGCAGCGAACAGGTTGGGACCGTGCGCAACGGCCGCCAGCGCAAGTTGCACAAAGCCTTCCTGCGCTACCACGACCCGGCCAACTGGCCGCTGTTGCGAGAAGCGCTCAAGGAAATGGGGCGGGCCGATCTGATCGGCAATGGCAAAAAACAGTTGATTCCAGCCTGGCAGCCGGCTGGTACGGGCGGTGTGCCGGCTGTATCCACCGGGAATATTCGGCGGACCGGGCCGGCGCCGCGCTCCAGCGTGCAGCGGCAACAAGGCCCCAGGAAAAAATAGTATTCATTGTGGGTTTGACGGGGCTGCGGGAAGTGGTGATACTCTAAAAAAAGCCGCATTTTCCGTAGCTTCGAAAGGCCTTTAGCCCGTTCCTTTTGTCACAAGAACGAGGGGTCTCGACAGCTTGTGCGGCATCAAGACAGGATGGCCGGAGCAGACATGTACAGAGGACGAGACCACGAGAGGGGCGGTTGCCACGGTCGACGGATGACCGATCGGCGGCCAGGTTTCGCCCAGCGCCTTGATCTTCATCTGCTCGACGGAGCTCCGCATCGCCTGTCATGGGAGGATCAGCGGGCGCAATACTGGACGCGCTTGCTGTTCTGCATCCTGGCGCTGATGTATTTCAACTTTGGTGGCGAAGCTCAGGTTCGTTCATGGGCAAGCCTGCCCGTCGTCAATGTCGTGATGACGATTTATGGCATGGAGATCCTGTTTTTCATGTGGCATGCAACGCGTGTGCCGCACGCTCCGTGGCGCCAGCGACTGACCATGTGGGTCGACATTGCTGCTGCTTCGTTCGCCGCGTTGGCCGATTCGACGCTGAGCTCACCTGGTTTCCTTGTTTTCCTGATGGTCATCCTTGGCAATGGCATGCGTTACGGTCTCAGGCTTTTTGGCGAAGCTGTCATCGGCAGCCTGGGGGCTTCGATCCTCATTGTCTGGCTGCGCTTGCCCGATTACCTCGCCATTTTCTCGGTCAGCGCCATCTTTTTCCTAGTGTTCTTTGCCATTGTCGTTCTCTACTCCTATTCGCTGACAGCCAAGATCGAACGGGCTCGCCAGAAGCTCTCGCATGAGAGAAATGTCGATGCGCTGACCGGCATGCTGAACCGGCGAGCATTGATCGAACGAGCTTCCCAGCTTTTCCAGTCCCCTGCGGCGCATGGCGGCAGGATTGTCGTTCTGTTTGCTGATCTGGATGGTTTCAAGAGCGTAAACGATACGCACGGGCACCATGTCGGCGATAAAGTACTGGTTGCCGTGGCCGAACGTATTCTTGACAACGTTCGCGATATCGATCTGGTAGCGCGCTATGGAGGTGATGAGTTCCTGCTCGTCCTGCCACGCACCACGCAGGAGGGCGGTGAAATCGTCGCTCAGCGCGTGCGCCAGCAAATCAACGACTGGGCAAGGCAGAACAATATCGATTTCAACGTTTCGATTGGCGTTGGCAACTACCCGGAACATGGCAGCGATCTGGAGTCCGTCATCGCCTCGGTCGATAAGGCGATGTACCGCAGCAAGTCTGAATATGGACGAGGCGGCATTCTGCATGCCGAAAGCGCAGGCATCTCGTCCTGAGCTCGGCTCTCGGCAATTGTCCTGGCCTCCGTTACACTTGCCAGCTTTCTTACGAACTACTGCGAGTTGATTGATGACCGACCAGGCCACTACGCCCACGACCTATGAAAAAATCGGTGGCGAAGCCACTGTTGCCAAGCTGACTGCACGGTTCTACGAATTGATGGACACCGTTTCCCATTTTGCAGAACTGCGGGCCATGCATCCGGCCGATCTTTCCGGTTCCCGGGACAAACTCTTCATGTTCCTTTCCGGCTGGTTCGGCGGCCCGGATCTGTTTGTCGAGAATTTCGGCCATCCAAAGCTGCGCGCGCGCCACATGCCCTTCGCCATCGGCACAAAAGAGCGCGATCAGTGGGTGGCCTGCATGGTGCTGGCGATGGAAGATGTCGGTCTGAGCGAGGACGTACGCAAGGTGTTGCTGACCAATTTCTTCAATACAGCCGACTTTATGCGCAATAAAGAAGGATAAAAACTCGGCTGGGGATGTTGCGGCGCACCATCGGTGATAGAATCACGCCTTTGATTTTTCAGGCCTTCCCATGTCCGCTCGTCCGATCCGCAACATCGCCATCATCGCGCACGTTGACCACGGTAAAACCACCCTGGTTGACCAGCTGCTCCGCCAGTCCGGCACCTTCGCCGCTCACCAGCAACTGGTCGAGTGCGTCATGGACTCCAACGACTTGGAAAAAGAGCGTGGCATCACGATTCTTTCCAAGAACACTGCGGTCGAGTACGAAGGCGTTCACATCAACATCGTCGACACCCCGGGTCACGCGGACTTCGGTGGTGAAGTCGAGCGCGTGCTGGGTATGGTCGATGGCGTGGTCCTGCTGGTCGATGCCGCTGAAGGCCCGATGCCGCAGACCCGTTTCGTCACCAAGAAGGCACTGGCCCTTGGCCTGCGTCCGATCGTGCTGGTCAACAAGGTTGACCGCGATGGCGCCGATCCTGATCAGGCCGTCAATCTGACCTTCGACCTGTTCGATAAGCTCGGCGCTACCGACGAACAACTCGATTTTCCGATCGTTTACGCTTCCGGCCTCAACGGCTGGGCGGCCATGGAGCTGGATCAGCCCCGCGAAAACATGATTCCGCTGTTCGACACGATTCTGCGTCACGTGCCGGCTCCGGATACCGACACCGAAGCGCCCCTGCAACTGCAGATTACTGCCCTTGATTACTCGTCCTACGTCGGTCGTATCGGCGTTGGCAAGATCAATCGCGGCAAGGTCAAGACCGGTCAGAACGTGCTGGTCATGTTCGGTACGGAAGAAGAAGCGGCCGAACACGAGCGCACCCCGATCAAGGCCAAGATTGGCCAGGTTTTCGGCTACAAGGGCCTGAACAAGATCGAGCTCGAAGAAGGCCACGCTGGCGACATCGTCCAGATCACCGGTATTGAAGATCTGGTTCTGGGCTGTACCGTCACCGATCCGGAACAGCCGGAATCGCTGCCGCTGCTCAAGATTGACGAGCCGACTCTGTCCATGCAATTCATGGTCAATACCAGCCCGCTGGCCGGTACTGAAGGCAAGTTCGTCACCAGCCGCCAGATCCGTGATCGTCTGCATAAAGAACTGCTGACCAACATGGCGCTGCGTGTCCATGATACCGGTAACGGCGATGTGTTCGACGTGGCTGGCCGTGGCGAACTGCACCTCGGCATCCTGCTCGAGAACATGCGTCGCGAAGGTTATGAACTGGCTGTTGGTCGCCCTCGTGTCGTCAAGAAGACCATCAACGGTGTCGAGTGCGAGCCGTATGAGCTGCTGACGGTTGACGTCGAAGAAGACACCCAGGGTGGCGTCATGGAAAGCCTCGGCATGCGCCGTGGCGACCTGCAGGACATGGTGCCGGATGGTCGCGGTCGCGTCCGTATCGAATACCGCATCCCGGCCCGTGGCCTGATCGGTTTCCAGGGCGAATTCATGAACCTGACCCGCGGCAACGGCCTGATGAGCCACGTCTTCGACGAATACGCCCCGGTCAAGGACGGTACGGTTGCGGAACGTCGCAACGGCGTTCTGATCTCCCAGGACAACGGCGAAGCCGTCGCCTACGCGCTGTGGAAGCTGCAGGATCGCGGCCGCATGTTCGTGGTGCCGGGCGACAAGCTATATGAAGGCATGATCATCGGCATTCACAGCCGTGAAAACGACCTCGTGGTCAATCCGATCAAGGGCAAGCAACTGACCAACGTTCGCGCTTCTGGTACCGACGAAGCCGTTCGTCTGGTGCCGGCCGTCCAGCTCAGCCTGGAAGCAGCCGTCGAGTTCATCGAAGAAGACGAACTGGTCGAACTGACGCCGAAGTCGATTCGTCTGCGCAAGCGTTACCTGACCGAAATTGAGCGCAAGCGTGCGGTGCGCGGTCTGTAAGGATGTAGCATGAGTTTCTGCCAACCCTGTCGTACTTGGGTCGGACAGCACAAAAAGGCGGCCCGTTGGGTCGCCTTTTTGCTTTTGTTGTCGCTTTTCTTTACGCTACTAGGCCAATTTACGACACCGATTAGCGCCATCGGTTTCTGCAAGGTTTACCCGTAAATTCCACGGTCAACCGGAAAAAAACGGCCAAAATTGAAATCAGCCGCCGGTCATCGACATGAAGCGGACGACCTGCGGTGCATCCATCTGCTGGGTAAAGTCGTGCCCGTAGGGCTTGATGCCCATGCTGTCGATGATGGCCTGGCGCAAGGCAGCATCATCGTTTCCGGAACGTAATGTCGGCAGCAGATTGGCTGCGTCGTTCTGGCCGAGACAAGGATAAAGCTCGCCCTTGGCGGTAATCCGGACACGGTTGCAGCTGTCGCAGAAGTTGTGGCTGTGCGGAGAAATGAAACCGATACGTGATTCGCTACCGGGAATGCGCCAATAGCGCGCCGGCCCTCCAGAGTCCTCGGAGGAAGGAGTCAGCTCAAAATGGTGCGACAGATTTTCCCGGGTTTCCTCGGACGAAATGTAGGTGTTGCTTCGCCCGTGTATCTCGCCCAGCGGCATTTCCTCGATAAAGGAAATATCCAGTTCATTTTTGATGGCGAAGCTGACCAGATCGACAAACTCATCGTCGTTGGTGCCGCGCATCATCACGACATTCAGCTTGGTGCGCCGAAATCCAGCTTGTCGGGCCGCCTCGATGCCGCGCAGAACCTTGGACAGATCGCCGATTCGGGTGATCTTCCTGAAGCGTTCCGGATTCAAGGTGTCGAGACTGATGTTGATGCGCTTGACGCCCGCTGCTCGCAAGGGAGTGGCAAAGCGGTCAAGTTGCGAGCCGTTGGTGGTCAGCACCAGATTTTCCAGACCGGGCAGGGCGCCAAGGCGTTCGATCAACCACATGGCATCCTTGCGCACGAGCGGCTCACCACCGGTGATCCGCAGCTTGGTGACGCCCAGGCCGACGAACACCGAAGCAACGCGCAAACACTCTTCAAGACTCATCACCGAATGGCGTGGCAGAAATGTCATTTCCTCGGCCATGCAATACGTACACCGGAAATCGCAGCGGTCGGTAATGGACAGGCGAACGTAGGAAATACGCCGCCCGTATTTATCGAGCAGGGTGCCTTCCTGATACCCCATTGCAGTGGGGTCGATGCGTGGCGTGAAGTCGGCAAGGCCGACAGGTGTTACTTCCTGCCGAAGTGTTTCATTTTGCATGGCGGATGATTCATGATGGCCTACAAGGAGTAGAGCTACTGTCAGGACGGCAATTATCGATGGGTGACTGTCCTCGAACAAGTAGAGACATCAAAAATCCAGAAAGTTTCTTGCCGCGAGAAATTGATCGGTCTGGCTACCGGTTTCAGCTCTCCGGAGTGGTCAGGAAACCGCTCGCTTCGGAGATGCCATGAGGATGATGCTATGATCTCCGCTTCAACATTGCGCGATATGGCAATAAACACTCGGAGAGCTTGAAAATGACACAACAAAACAAAAAGCCCAACCAATTTGGCTGGGCTTTCTGATGTGTTTTTCTGGCTCCCCGACCTGGGCTCGAACCAGGGACCTACGGATTAACAGTCCGGCGCTCTACCAACTGAGCTATCGAGGAACAGAGAGGCGCATTATAGGAGTAGAATCCTCTGCTGTCAAGCATCTTGTCGTTTTTTAAGAAGAATAATCAGGTTTATGGATTCCAATTTGGTTTATGCAAAAACGCCGATTGGCGATGAGGCGGTTCGCCAGAGCACACGCGTTGTCCAGCGCAATCTGCGTATGGTTTTGGTGCAGGTCGACGGAAAAATGAGCGTTGAGGAGTTGACCGCAAAAATCGGAAATCCCCGGCTGGTTCAATCAGCATTGCGTGAACTTGAAGAGGGCGGCTATATCGCGCCGACAATTGCTGCTGTGTCGGTATGGGAAGAAAGCAAAAAGGCGGCTAGACAGGAGGCCGCGCAGGAACAGATATCGCCGATTCCTCCGATGTCGCAGTTCTCGACTTTTGGGCCCAAGTCACTAGGCCCTGAGTCGAAGAGGGGCGAGAGCGCGGCGAGCAATTTTTCCTCATTCGGCAAGCCCATTCTTCCTTCACCAACCCAGCCTGAAAGTGAGGTTGTTCAGCCTGTTGTTGCTGAAAGCCGCGATCCGGAATTTCGTCCGTACCGGCAAGGCATGTCAGCAGGTCGCAAGGCGCTTTTGACGGTTGTAGCGATCCTCTCACTTCTGCTCGCTACGGTTGTTTTTTATCCCTATGAGCAGTTCAAGCCGGCTATCGAGGCGTCAGCGATGCGGATGCTCAATGCCACGGTAAAAATTGACCAGGTTGGCATAGCGCTTTTCCCTAGTCCTTCGCTAAAACTGACGGGGGTAAATATCGGTGAATCGGCGGGAGGAAGGATTGCCGAAATCCGAATTTCATCGCCTCTTTCACTACTGGGCAGCCCACCATATCACGTGGCAAAAGTTGAAGTCTCGGGGGCCACATTGCCTGCCAACCATCTCCTGGCATTCCCAATGTTCATGGGGGAAGTGGCTGGCAGTCAGGGGATGATCATTAAAAAATTGGTCATCGACCATTTGCAACTGGGGTTGGGTGACAGCCTTGTTTTCAGCGATCTTTTTGGCGAGCTTGCATTTCGCCCTGATGGAGCCCTTGAAAAAGCTACGTTTGAGACAGTCGACCGCAGCATGCTCGTCTATGCCCAACCAGGGGAGCAGGGACTGGCCCTGAGCATCGAAGGGCGGGCCTGGACGCCGGCGGGAACAGCGGTTTCATTCGCATCTCTGCAAGCCAAAGGGCTATTGCAGCAGAACAAGTTGCTGATTCAGAACATCGATACAACTTTCCTGGGTGGCATTCTGCGAGGAAACTGGCTTCTAGACTGGAGCAACGGCTTGTCAATGGCGGGCGATGGCACCTTGAGCCGGCTCGATAGCCGCAAGGTTAGCGGCGCTTTTGCGCCTTCCCTGAAAGTCGACGGTGATATGAGCGGGACGATACGTCTGCGTTCCAATGCACGTGACTGGGATGGTCTGTGGGGCAATGTTGAGGCAGTGTTGAGCACGGAAATCACCCGCGGCACTTTGCATGGCGTAGACCTTGGCGAGGCGGTTCGGCGTAGTGGGGTGTCCGAGGTGCGTGCAGGCTCAACCAAATTCGACCGGTTGCGGTCGACGGTTAACATCACACCGAAGCAGGTTGTCGGTCGCGATGTCAGGATGGATGCGGGCATGGTGACCGCGGTTGGTCAGTTCACTTCCGGACGTAACGGGCAGGTCGATGGCAATATGGCTGTCACCATGCAGACATCAGTATCCAGCCAAAATGCGTCAGTTCATGTTTTTGGCACGCTGCCTGACCTGAGCGCGACAACCCGAAAATAAAAAAGGCGGAACCGGAGTTCCGCCCTTCTAGAGTTTGGCTGCCTAAGCAGTCAGGCCTTGGTGACTGCCGCAATTGCCTTGGCGACGTAATCCAGATTCTTGGTATTCAGCGCAGCCAGACAAATACGTCCTGTTGATACGGCGTAGATACCGAACTCTTCACGCATGCGATCAACCTGGGCAACGGTCAGACCGGTGTAGGAGAACATGCCGCGCTGCTGGGCAACGAACGAGAAATCCTGCGCGACGCCTTGGGCCTTGATGGCATCGACCAGGCCGGTACGCATGGCGCGGATGCGGTCACGCATCCCAGCCAGTTCAGTTTCCCACATCTGGCGCAGCTCTGCCGAGGCAAGCACGCCAGCAACCAGTGCGCCACCGTGGGTCGGCGGGTTGGAGTAGTTGGTACGGATAACGCGCTTGACTTGCGACATGACACGGGCAGATTCGTCCTTGCCGGCGGTGACGATGGACAGCGCACCGACGCGCTCGCCATACAGCGAGAAGTTCTTGGAGAACGAGCTGGAGGCGAAGAATTGCAGGCCGGAGGCTGAGAATGCACGGACTGCCACTGCGTCGGCATCGATGCCGTCGGCAAAGCCCTGGTAGGCCATGTCGAGGAACGGAACGAGGCCGCGATCCTGACAGATGGCGACGATTTCGGCCCACTGCGCATCCGACAGATCAGCGCCGGTCGGGTTGTGGCAGCAGGCATGCAGCAGGATGATCGAGCCGGCAGCAAGGCCATTCAGGCAGGCTTTCATGCCGGCAAAATTGACGCCACGCGTTGCCGCATCGTAGTACGGGTAATTTTCAACCACAAAACCAGCTGATTCGAACAGGGCGCGGTGATTTTCCCAGGAAGGGTCGCTGATATAAACCTTGGCATCCGGGTTCAGACGCTTCAGATAGTCGGCACCGATTTTCAGTGCACCGGTGCCACCAAGGGCTTGAGCGGTGATAACCTGACCGTTGGCGATCAATGCTGAGTCCTTGCCGAGCAGCAGGTTCTGTACAGCGGTGTTATAGGCTGGATTGCCTTCGATCGGCTGATAACCACGCGGCAAGGCTGCTTTGACGCGGGTATCCTCGGCGGCCTTGACAGCGGCTAGCAGCGGAATCTTGCCGTTATCGTCAAAATACACGCCAACACCGAGATTGACCTTGGTGGTGCGCGCATCGGCATTGTAGGCTTCATTCAGACCGAGGATAGGATCGCGCGGGGCCATTTCCACCGCAGCGAAGATCGAAGAGGACATAGGAACTCCGTGAAATAATACAAACAATATTCGCGCAGCCGATTTGCCGTGCGACGAAAAACCTAAGAATTTTAGCATGAGCGAAACCAACAACATCACTCCGGTTGCCTGCTTTGATGGCAGTCCCTTTCGATTGCACCAACCTTTCCCTCCTGCTGGTGACCAGCCGGAGGCAATCCGGCTGCTCGTAGAGGGACTGGAGGATGGGCTGTCATTCCAGACCTTGCTCGGTGTCACGGGTTCCGGCAAGACTTACACGATGGCCAACGTCATCGCGCGCACGGGTCGTCCAGCATTGGTGCTGGCACCGAACAAGACGCTGGCTGCCCAGTTGTATTCCGAGTTCAAGGAGTTTTTTCCCGAGAATGCAGTTGAGTACTTCGTCTCCTACTACGACTACTATCAGCCGGAAGCCTATGTACCATCACGCGACTTGTTCATCGAAAAGGATAGTTCAATCAACGAGCACATTGAACAGATGCGCTTGTCCGCTACCAAGAGCCTGATCGAACGGCGAGATGTCGTCATCGTCGCCACCGTTTCCTGCATTTACGGCATTGGTGATCGCGACGAATACCACAACATGATCCTGACCATGCGCGTTGGCGACAGGCTTGATCAGCGTGCCATCGTCAAGCGACTGACCGACATGCAGTACGAGCGTAACGAGATGGACTTCCATCGAGGCACCTTTCGCGTTCGCGGCGACATTATCGACATCTTCCCGGCGGAACATGCCGAACACGCCATTCGCGTTTCGTTGTTCGATGACGAGGTCGAAGCGTTGCAGTTTTTTGACCCCTTAACCGGTCATCTGCTGCACAAGGCGCTTCGCTTCACGGTTTTTCCTGCATCGCATTACGTGACACCGCGTGGAACTGTTCTGCGTGCCATTGAAGCGATCAAGGATGAACTGCGCGAACGCATCGACTTTTTTTCCCGCAACAACAAGTTGGTAGAGGCACAACGCATCGAGCAGCGCACCCGATTTGATCTGGAAATGCTTGATCAGATTGGTTTCTGCAAGGGGATCGAGAATTACTCGCGACATTTTTCCGGGCGCAAGGCGGGTGAGTCGCCACCGACGCTGATTGATTATCTGCCGGCCGATGCGCTGATGTTTATCGATGAGTCGCATGTCAGCATTGGGCAAGTTGGCGGGATGTACAAGGGTGACCGCTCGCGCAAGGAAAATCTGGTTGATTATGGTTTCCGCCTCCCGTCAGCGCTCGATAACCGTCCGTTACAGTTCAATGAGTTCGAGGCGCATATGCGCCAGACCATCTTCGTTTCGGCCACGCCTGCCGATTACGAGCAACAGCACGCTGGGCAGGTAGTTGAGCAGGTGGCTCGGCCTACTGGCTTGATAGATCCCGAGGTAATCGTTCGGCCGGCATCGACGCAGGTTGACGATCTACTGGAGGAGATTGGCAAACGGGTTGCGGTAGGCGAACGGGTGCTGGTCACGACGCTGACCAAACGCATGTCCGAGGACTTGACGGATTTCCTTGCGGATAACAGCATCAAGGTTCGCTATCTGCACTCCGACATCGATACTGTCGAGCGGGTCGAAATTATTCGCGACCTGCGCCTGGGTGAGTTCGATGTTCTCGTCGGGATCAATCTGCTGCGTGAAGGGCTGGATATTCCGGAGGTTTCTCTGGTTGCCATCCTCGATGCCGACAAGGAAGGGTTTTTGCGTTCAGAGCGATCATTAATTCAGACAATCGGCCGCGCTGCACGCCATATCCATGGCACAGCGATCCTCTATGCTGATACGATTACACGGTCAATGCAGTACGCCATTGCCGAAACAGGGCGGCGGCGGGAGAAGCAAATCGGCTTCAACCTGGAGCACGGGATTACCCCACGCGGCGTGTCCAAGAAGATCAAGGACATCATCGATGGGGTTTATGATGCGGAATCGGCCCAAAACGAACAGAAGGCCGCTCAGCAGTTGGCCGTATACGAGGCCATGGATGAAAAGACGGTGGCCAGGGAAATCAAGCGGCTCGAGAAATCGATGCTGGAGTGCGCGAGAAACCTGGAATTCGAAAAAGCGGCGGCAGCCCGCGACGAACTTTTCCGGCTCAGGGAGCGGGTGTTCGGTGCGGCGCAACACGACCCTGACGGAGAGACAATATGAGCTATCGCGTGCTACTTGTCTGCATGGGCAACATTTGCAGATCACCGACAGCTGAAGTGGTTTTTAGATATTTTATAAAAATCAATAATTTGGGTAGTAAAGTTGAAGTTGATTCTGCTGGAACGCACGGCTATCATGTTGGCGAAGCTCCCGACTCCCGGACGCAGCGGGCTGCGTCTGCACGGGGTTACAACCTTTCCCAGCTACGTGCTCGAAAGGTTGCTCGGCAGGATCTCGACTATTTCGATCTCATCCTGGCCATGGACAAGAGCAATTTGGATAGCCTGATGCGCATGGCTACACCGGAGCAACAGAAGCGCATCGGATTATTCATGGATTACTCCCAGAATTTCGACGATGACGAAGTGCCTGATCCTTACTATGGCTTGGGCCATGGCTTTGACCTCGTCCTGGACATGGTCGAGGATGCTTCACTGGGTCTGGTCGAGGAAATAAAAAAGAAACTAGAAGATTCCTGAACCGTTGCCAAGAACAAGAAGGGGCTCCCGTGGGAGCCCCTTCTTCGTTACGTCATTGACGTATTATTTGCCAGTTTCAACCAATACGAGCGGCTCGTTTTCGGTTTGCTCGGTGACGGACCGTTGTTTGCGCGGACGTCCCAGTTTGACCGGAGGCTCAGCTTCGGCAATGGCGACAGCAGGAGCGGTGGTCTGAACCAGAACCAATCCGCTTTCAGCCAAAGCCGAAGTAAGGTCAACCGGTTCAGGAGCAACAATGGTTGACTGGACAGAGGCGGTTTCGGCGATTTGCGGAGTGTTGTCCGCAATGGCTTCGACAGCCGCAGCTTCAATTACTGAAGCCTGAACCGATGCAGGTTCCGGTTCGGCTTGCGCAGGTGCGATAACAGAGTCAGGAACTGCAATTTCAGACTCAATCATTGCCGGAGTTGACTCGATTGCCGGAGCGATTGCCTGTACCGCGGCGACTGCTTCGGCTGCAGGGATGACAACGATCACCGGCTCCTGGCTGGCTTGTTCTACATTTTCCCGAATAGGGGTAACTACCTCGCCAGTTTCAACAACGGGTGTCACAGTTTCTGCTTCGGGGCGACGCTCACCACGACCGCGACCGCCACGACGTCCCCGACGACGATTTCCTTGGTCTTCACTGCCATTGGCCTCTTGTGCTTCATTGCCGACCAGCGGGGCGACGGATGCAGACAGGTCTGCTCCAGGTGCCTGTTGCGCTAACTTGTTCTCTACGGCTTCTGCTTGCGGACGCTCGCCACGACCCTTGCGTTCACCACGCGGACGGCGTTCCTGACGTTCGGGGTTGCCTGCGGTCGACTCGTCTGAAGGTGCCTTTTCTGCATTGCGCTCATTGCGGTTGCCGCGATCCTTATTCCGTTCGCCGCGCTCTCCACGTTCTTCTTCGCGCTTGTTCCCGTTACGGCCGCCGCGGCGGCCATCGCGGTCTCGACGACCATCACCGCGACCTTC
The DNA here is from genome assembly GCF_049652925.1 of Azonexus sp. Classification (GTDB taxonomy): domain Bacteria; phylum Pseudomonadota; class Gammaproteobacteria; order Burkholderiales; family Rhodocyclaceae; genus Azonexus. Next base: position 230,450 of record NZ_JBASFI010000012.1, on the reverse strand, counting down.
GCGGGGCTTCTTCGCCGGTTCGGGAGCGACAACTGTTTCGACAGGCTTTGCTGGAGTGCGGAACCACGAAAAAAGCTTGGAGAAAATGCCTGCTTCCCGCTCGATTGGGGCCGCAACCGGCGTGTCGGTTTTCTCCGGGAGGTTAGGCGCGGGCTGGTCGGGCGAAATACCCTTGATTGCCGCTTCCTGTCGGGGTTTGACTACCTCTTGCTGAGTTGCCTGTTTAATGGCTTCCTCAAGAGGCATGTCGACCATCCTGTAGGACGGCTCGCGGATGTCATCCTGATTCAGGTCGTCGTGGCGCAGGCGGGTGATGGTATGGGCCGGCGTTTCGAGATGGATGTTCGGGATGAGCAGGATGGTGACCTTGTGGCGCAACTCGATGGCTTGGATATCCGGGCGCTTTTCGTTGAGCAGGAAAGTGGCGACATCAACCGGAACCTGAACATGAACGGCGCCAGTGTTTTCCTTCATCGACTCCTCTTCGAGGATGCGCAGAATGTGCAGCGCAGCCGATTCGGTCGAGCGGATGTGACCTGTCCCGGTGCAGCGCGGGCAGGGGATGTAGCTGGTTTCTGCCAAGGCCGGACGCAGGCGCTGACGGGAGAGTTCCATTAGGCCGAAGCGGCTGATCTTGCCCATCTGAACGCGGGCGCGGTCGAAACGCAGGCCGTCGCGCAGACGGTTTTCGACATCGCGCTGGTTCTTCTGGCTTTCCATGTCGATGAAGTCGATGACGATCAGGCCGCCAAGGTCGCGCAAGCGCAGTTGGCGGGCCAGTTCGTCAGCCGCTTCCTGGTTGGTCTTGAGTGCGGTTTCTTCGATATCGGCCCCCTTGGTCGAGCGACCGGAGTTTACGTCGACAGCGACCAGTGCTTCTGTGTGGTCAATGACGATGGCTCCACCGGACGGCAGATTGACCTGACGAGCGAAGGCTGTTTCGATCTGGTGTTCGATCTGGAAGCGCGAGAACAGTGGCACGTCATCACGGTAGCGTTTGACGCGATTGACGTTGCCCGGCATGACGGTACCCATGAAGGCGCGGGCTTGCTCGTATACTTCGTCGGTGTCGATGAGGATCTCGCCGATATCGGGCTGGAAGTAGTCGCGGATGGCGCGAATGACCAGACTGCCTTCAAGGTAGATCAGGAAAGCGCCGCTTTGCTGCTGGGCGGCACCGTCGATGGCGGTCCACAGTTGCAATAGGTAGTTCAAGTCCCATTGCAGTTCTTCGGCCTGGCGGCCAATAGCAGCAGTACGGGCGATCAGGCTCATGCCGTTGGGCACTTCGAGCTGGTCCATGACGTCACGTAGTTCAGCGCGTTCGTCACCATCGACGCGACGGGACACGCCGCCGCCACGCGGATTGTTCGGCATTAGTACAAGATAGCGGCCGGCCAGCGAAACGTAGGTGGTCAGGGCGGCGCCCTTGTTGCCACGTTCGTCCTTGTCGACCTGGACGATCAGCTCCTGGCCTTCCTTCAGCGCATCCTGGATTCGGGCGCGGCCGGCTTCTGTGCCAGGCAGAAAGAAGGCGCGGGAGACTTCCTTGAAGGGAAGAAAACCGTGGCGATCAGCACCGTAGTCGACGAAGCAGGCTTCGAGCGACGGTTCGATGCGGGTAATTACACCCTTGTAGATGTTGCTTTTGCGTTGTTCCTTGGCGGCGGATTCAATGTCGAGATCAATCAGTTTCTGACCATCGACAATGGCGACACGGAGTTCTTCCGCCTGTGTCGCATTGAATAGCATGCGTTTCATTATTTTCGGGCTCCAGCGCACAGCAGCACGCTGCAACGAAACGCCCGGGCAGGCAGCGACAGTTTCAGTTATCGGGTTGCGTCATGAGTGATGGTTGGCAAAGGCGATGGTGAATGTGCTGATCAACAAACGGCCGCGTGCTTTTTATTGAAATGCGCGACCTGAAAATTCCTGCAACGGGCAATCCGTGCGTGCTTACAGTGGGCTTATCCATTAACATCACTACTTTTGGTGAGTGAACTTAACCAGTCGTTTTACGTTGGTCTGGCCTGGGCAGTTGGCACAGGTGAGACTTTCGAGCCTGCCGCCTGGCGGTCGCGCTTTTAGCGCGAGGGCATAAACGGTCTGATGGTTCGGCATCTCTTGCAAACCGAGACGTAGAACGCAGGCAGTATATTAGAAAATGACCGGGGTAGGTAACAATTCAGTCACGCACGCAGTGATCGGCGAAGAAGAAGAGGGGCAGCGCCTCGACAACTTTTTGATTCGACGTTGCAAGGGGGTTCCGAAGAGTCATATCTACCGGATTTTGCGGAGCGGAGAAGTACGGGTGAATAGCGGCCGGGTTGATGCAACCTATCGCCTTTGCACCGGCGACAACGTACGAATTCCGCCGATCCGCATTGCCGAGCGGCCGCAGAATGAGGTCGACGAAGCGGCCAAGGAACGTGTCGATCTGCCGATTATCTATGAAGACGAGGCGATGCTTGTCATAGACAAGCCGGAAGGTATTGCCGTTCATGGTGGTAGCGGTGTCAGTTTTGGTGTGATCGAAGCTTTGCGTCGGCAGCGACCGCAAGCCAAGTTCCTCGAACTGGCGCACCGACTCGATCGAGAAACCTCCGGCGTGCTGCTCGTTGGCAAGAAGCGACTGGCCTTGACTGCGTTGCACGACATGTTCCGCGAACATGGTGCGGGGGCTGACAAGCGCTACCTGGTTCTGGTCAAGGGGCGCTGGATGAATGCCACCCAGCACGTGAAATTGCCTCTCCACAAGTATCTGACTGAGGGGGGGGAGCGCCGTGTTTCAGTTAACCCCGAGGGCAAGGCTTCACACACTATCTTCCGCTTGCTGGCTCGCTGGTCGGATATGAGCCTGCTCGAAGCGCAACTGAAAACCGGGCGCACGCACCAGATTCGCGTTCATCTGGCGCATCTCGGTTTTCCCATTCTTGGCGACGAGAAATATGGTGATTTCGCGTTGAACAAGAATCTCAAACGCGATGGCCTGAAGCGCATGGCATTGCATGCCTGGCGGATGGCTTTTCGCCACCCGTTGACGGCTGCGCCAGTCGAATGCATAGCACCGTTGCCGGATAGCTTCGGTAGCTACATTGCTACGGTCAACCGGAAAAAAGACCCAGAATTCAAATCCGATAATCTGGAAGAAATACTGAATAAACGATGAAATATGAACTGGTTGTGTTTGACTGGGATGGCACGCTGCTCGATTCGGCTGGTGCGATCGTTCATGCCATCCAGGCGTCTTGCCGAGATCTGAACTTGCCTGTCCCGGACGATGCCCGGGCGCGCCATGTTATTGGGCTCGGATTGGCCGATGCTCTGCGTCATGCGGTACCAGACTTGCCGCCCGAAAGTACTCAGGCGATGGTCGAGCGCTATCGTTTTCACTATCTGGCCGGTGACCAAAACCTGACGCTGTTCGCTGGTGTGCCAGAGATGTTGCAACGCCTCAAGGCAGCCGGCCACATATTGGCCGTAGCCACCGGCAAAAGCAGGCTTGGGCTGGAGCGAGCGCTCGATCATTCGGGGCTGCGTCCATTATTTCAGGCCTCTCGTTGCGCCGATGAGTGTCATTCAAAACCGCATCCGCAGATGCTGCAGGAGCTGATGGCCGAATTTGGCATCTCTGCCGAGTCGACCGTCATGATTGGCGATACCTCGCATGATCTGCTGATGGCAACCAATGCTGGGGTCGACAGCTTGGCGGTAACCTACGGCGCGCATCCGCATGACCATCTGCTGGAGCACAAGCCGGTGACATGCCTGCAAAGCGTTGATGAGCTCGACCGGTGGCTGCAGAATTTCGCCTGATCTGCTCCAGTCACGAGGTCGCAGACGCCGGGCATGGATTTCGTTTTACGGTTGACCGCTACGGACGCGCCACCCCGGCTTTTGTCATCCGTTTTCGCGGGCAGGTGCATGCCTATTTAAATGAATGCGGCCACGTTCCAGCCGAACTTGACTGGCAGCCTGGGGAATTCTTCGACGATTCCAAGCTATACTTGATTTGCTCGATTCATGGCGCGCTTTATGCTCCTGAATCTGGCAGATGTCTCGGTGGCCGCTGTCAGGGGAAGGGTTTGAAATCCCTGAAGGTACAAGAGATCGACGGACAGATTTTTTTAGAGCAAGAAAACAATCATGGATAGCCCCCAACAGCCCAACAATGACTCCGCCTGGGAGCGGAAAACCCTCGAAAAACTGGTGTTTGCCGCTCTTGACGAGCAGCGAGCCCGTCGACGCTGGGGAATCGCATTCAAGACGCTAGGTTTCGTTTATCTTCTCGTCGTGTTGATTGCGGTCGTTGATTGGGGGGCTAACGCCGAGCACCAGGAACGCCATACTGCCCTGGTTAACCTCAATGGAGTCCTTGAGGCCAAGGGTGAGAGCAATGCAGAAAATCTCGTCGCTGCACTGAATAGTGCCTTCGAGGAGAAAAATGTTGCTGGCATTATCCTGCGCATCAACAGCCCCGGCGGCAGCCCTGTCCAGGCGGGGATCATCAATGATGAAATTCGTCGCCTGCGTGGCAAGCATCCGGACAAGCTTCTATACGCGGTAGTCGAAGACATGTGCGCCTCAGGTGGTTACTACGTCGCTGCGGCAGCGGACAGCATCTACGTCAACAAGGCCAGCATTGTCGGTTCCATCGGCGTGTTGATGGATGGTTTCGGCTTCACCGGTACGATGGATAAGGCTGGCGTTGAGCGCCGCCTGCTGACAGCTGGCGAAAACAAGGGTTTTCTTGACCCGTTTTCTCCTCAGGCGCCGCAACACAAGGCTCACGCCCAGACTTTGTTGAATGACATACACCAGCAATTCATCGATGTCGTCAAAACCGGGCGAGGCAAGCGACTCAAGGAAACCCCTGACATGTTTTCAGGTTTGATGTGGACGGGTTCTCAAAGCATCCAGCTTGGGCTGGCTGACGATTTTGGTAGTGTCGATTCTGTAGCCCGTGATGTCATCAAGGCCGAGAAAGTCCTTGATTATTCGGTCAAGGACAATATCGCTGAACGTTTCGCGAAGCGCCTCGGTGCCAGCACCTCTGCCGGTTTCTGGAAAGGCTTCTCAGAAAGCGCCGCTGGCGTCAGCCTTCGCTAGAAATTACGCCAGCAGCAGAAAAACAGTGGGACGCCGCTCTATTTCGGGCGGCGTTTCCTTTTTCCAGGCTGCTATGGAGCGTGTTAGTACGGACTCGCCTGGCAAAGTTAGATCGGTAGCTACGGTCAGGCGGGTGGTTGGCAGGCAGGACTGAAGAATGGCGTCAAACATGGCCCGGTTACGGTACGGCGTCTCTATGAAAATTTGAGTCTGCTGACGCTTTTTCGATTCGTTTTCAAGATCGCGTAGATTTTTCGTCCGCTCCGCTTCTTTGGCGGGCAGATAACCCTGAAAAGCAAAGCGTTGCCCATTCAGTCCGGATGCCATCAAGGCCAGCAAGAGCGAAGAGGGGCCAATGAGCGGGACGACACGAATATTTTCTGCTTGCGCCAGCGCGACGAGATTGGCGCCAGGATCAGCAACAGCCGGACAACCAGCCTCAGAAAGCAAGCCAACATCGTGACCGGCGCGTAATGGCTCGAGCAGGTGATCAAGTTGATTTGACTTGGTGTGCTCATTCAGCTCCTGAAGAAGCAGTTCCTGTAGGGGTAAATCGGTTCCTGCTGCCTTCAGGAAGGCTCGTGCTGTCTTGGCCTGCTCGACGACAAAATGCGTTAGTGGGCGGACGGTAGCAAGCACATTCGCAGGCAAGGACTTTTGCGGCTCAGTCGGGCCAAGTGGCACCGGAATCAAATAGAGCGTTCCGGTCATCAGAGGACCGCCACGCCCTGGTTGCGCAACATGTCGCACAGGGCAATCAACGGTAGCCCGACCAGGGCATTGGGGTCGTCACCACGCATGCTGCTCAGCAACGCAATCCCCAGGCCTTCCGACTTGGCAGAGCCCGCGCAGTTATAGGCTGGCTCACGGCGCAAATAATTTTCTATTTCTTGATCGTTTAACTGCCTGAAAGTAACGAGCGTTGGCACACCCCTAACTTCGGCCTCGCCAGTCCTGGCATTGAGCAGACAGAGTCCGGTAAAGAAATTGACAGTCTTTCCGGACAGGGCGCGCAACTGCTCAATGGCGCGTTCATGGGTGCCCGGTTTTCCATATATTTTCCCGTCGACCGTGGCAACTTGATCGCTTCCGATAATCAGTGCGTCGGGATATGCCGCGGCGACTGCCTTCGCCTTGGCTACTGAAAGTCGCAAGGCAATTTCCTCGGGGGTTTCTCCGGGGTGAGGACTTTCGTCTGTTTGAGGGTCGGCAACGTCGAATGGCAGTCCCAGTCGGCTGAGCAGTTCACGGCGAAATGGCGAAGTTGAGGCGAGAATGAGGTTCTGGTGCATGAAAAATCCGTTACAACAAAGCGTTGCAGTGAATACTTGAAGCAGCACTTTGTTTTGACTTGGAAAGCTAAAAATAATATCATTCAATGTTTAGGTCGGAACAGTTCAAGATTGAAAAGGATTTCGGACGCTTTCGCTTTTGCCAGAGATGGTCGTGTTCTCGAGGGAACGCTGGCCGTCGCTGATCTTGATCGCCTGCATGATTTGCTGGCGGAGGTGGATGGAGAGGTTACTTTCCGCCTGGCTGGTTTCAAGGGCGATAGCGGGGAACCCATGTTGCATCTGGTGGTATCGGGAGTGCTCCTGCTTGCCTGCCAGCGCTGCCTGGAAGCCGTGCCTTGTGATCTTGATGTCGACAGTCTTCTGGAATTAATTCCTGAGGGTGCCGAGTTGTCGCAAGATGAACTGGAAGACGATACCCGGGATTTCCTGCCGGTAGTGCGCGAACTGGATGTGATCGAGTTGGTTGAGGATGAAATCCTCCTTGGTCTGCCTGTAGCGCCACGGCACGAAAAATGTGGTTTACCTGGCGCGGCCAATGCTGGTGAACGGATCAATCCGTTCGCGAAGTTGTCCGCGCTAAAAGGTAAGCCGAACTGATTTTTTTGGAGTAAGAAAATGGCCGTTCAACAGAACAAAAAGTCCCCGTCCAAGCGTGGCATGCACCGTGCTCATGACTTCCTGACCGCCCCCCCGCTGGCCGTTGAATCGACCACCGGCGAAGCACATCTGCGTCATCACATTTCACCGGCCGGTTTCTACCGCGGTAAAAAAGTAGTCAAGGGCAAGGGCGAGTAATCGTTCAGTGAAGGGCAGGCGGTTCGTAATGGGCCGCCTGCCTTTTATTTTGCCATGACAACCCGCATTGCCATTGATTGCATGGGGGGTGACCACGGTCCGTCAGTGACGGTGCCAGCGGCCATTCAATTCCTTGCGGAGCATCCGTCAGCCAATCTCGTCCTGGTCGGTCAGGATGATGTTTTGCGCCCGTTGCTCGGCAGCCATGCCAACGATTCCCGCATTCGCCTCGTTCACGCCTCCGAAATCGTTGGTATGGATGAGTCGCCTGCACTTGCCCTGCGCAACAAGAAAGATTCGTCGATGCGCGTTGCCATCAACCAGGTCAAGGAAGGCTTGGCTGATGCCTGCGTTTCAGCCGGCAATACGGGTGCCCTGATGGCGATATCGCGTTTTGTTCTGAAAATGCTGCCAGGCATTGACCGACCTGCAATTTGCGCGCCTTTGCCTACCGTCAACGGCCATACGCACATGCTCGATCTGGGGGCCAACGTCGATTGCGGACCTGAGCATCTTTTGCAGTTCGGCATCATGGGGGCCATGCTGGTTTCGGCCATGGAGCACAAGGATCAGCCGACGGTCGGGATTCTTAATATTGGCGAAGAAGACATCAAGGGAAACGAAGTGGTGAAGGCGGCTGCTGCTTTGCTGCGGGCCTCCGATCTGAACTTCATCGGAAATGTCGAAGGCGATGGCATCTACAAGGGCGATGCTGATGTGATTGTTTGCGACGGGTTCGTCGGCAACGTTGCATTAAAGACGTCGGAGGGGCTTGCCCAGATGCTGGCTTCGTCTTTGCGCGGTGAATTCAAACGTAACTGGCTAACCAGAATTGCCGCATTGATTGCTATTTCAGTGCTCAATAATTTCAAAAAGCGTTTCGATCATCGTCGCTACAACGGCGCCATTCTGCTTGGCCTAAAAGGTGTTTCAGTCAAAAGCCATGGCTCAGCTGATGTCCTGGCTTTTGGTAACGCAATTTCCCGCGCTTACGATGCGGCGGAAAACCGCGTCCTGGAGCGTATTACCAACCGCTTGGCCCAAATGGCGCCGACTCCGGTTGTTGTCGTGGAGAGTGTCTGAATGTATGCACGCTTGAGTGGTACTGGTAGTTATCTTCCGGGCACCCCCGTTACAAACGATGATTTGGCGGCGCGCGGCATCGATACCAACGATGAGTGGATCATCACCCGAACAGGCATTCGCAGCCGATATCTGGCAAGCCCCGGCACAACATCCAGCGAACTTGGCTTGATCGCAGCGCAGCGCGCGTTGGATATGGCTGGCATTGCCGCAACTGACCTTGACCTGATCATTGTCGCAACATCCACGCCTGATTTTATTTTTCCCAGTACCGCCTGTCTGATACAGGCGAAACTGGGCAACAAGGGCGCTGCCGCATTTGATGTACAGGCAGTTTGCGCTGGCTTTACCTACGCACTTGGCATCGCGGAAAAATTTATCCGTTCTGGCAGCCACAAGAGAGCGTTGGTCATAGGCGCGGAAGTTTTCTCGCGCATCCTTGACTGGAACGACCGCGGAACCTGCGTGTTGTTCGGGGACGGAGCTGGCGCCGTGGTACTTGAAGCATCGGACAAGCCTGGAATCATATCTACGGCGATGCATGCTGACGGTAGTCAGAATTCAATCCTGAATGTTCCTGGTCAAATTTGCGGCGGCCAGGTTACCGGCGACCCCTTTCTGCGCATGGATGGGCAAGCGGTCTTCAAATTCGCTGTACGCGTTCTGGCCGACATTGCTGAAGAGGTTTGTCAGATTGCAGGCATTCAAACCGGTGATGTTGATTGGTTGATTCCGCATCAGGCCAATATCCGCATTATCGAAGCAACTGGCAAGAAACTGGGTGTTGACCGGAACAAAGTGATTGTGACGGTTGATCGTCATGGCAACACATCCGCAGCATCCGTGCCGCTTGCGCTAGACGAAGCTGTACGGGATGGACGTATCCAGCGCGGCCAAAAAGTCCTGGTTGAGGGCGTTGGTGGCGGTTTTACCTGGGGCGCAGCCCTTCTTGAATTCTGAACCAGGAGACGAAACGATGTCTTTTGCATTCGTATTTCCAGGCCAAGGCTCCCAGAGCGTTGGCATGATGGCAGCTTACGGCGACTCGACCGTGGTCCGTGCAACGTTCGATGAAGCTTCCGCAGCCTTGGGCGACGATCTCTGGGCGATGGTAGCCGAAGGGCCGGCCGAAACGCTTACCCAAACGGTAAACACCCAGCCGGTCATGCTGACCGCTGGTGTTGCAACTTGGCGCTTGTGGCTCGACAGAGGCGGCAAAAAGCCCGCAGTAGTTGCTGGTCACAGCCTCGGCGAATATTCTGCGCTGGTTGCTGCCGGCGTGCTTACGTTCAAGGATGCCGTACCGCTCGTTCGCTTGCGTGCTGCAGCCATGCAGGAAGCCGTGCCGGTTGGCACCGGCGCCATGGCTGCTGTGCTAGGACTGGACAACGCGGGGATCGTTGCCGCTTGTGCCGAAGCGGCGCAGGGCGAAGTCGTCGAACCAGTTAATTTCAATGCAAACGGACAAACCGTGATTGCTGGACACAAGGCTGCCGTCGAGCGCGCCATGGAGGCCTGCAAGGCCCGCGGGGCGAAGATGGCCAAGGCGCTACCCGTTTCGGCACCATTTCACTCTTCACTGATTCGCCCGGCGGCAGACAAGCTTGCCGCCCGTCTTGCCGAACTCACCCTGAATGCCCCGCAGATCCCGGTTATCAACAACGTTGACGTTGCCATTGAGAACGAGCCTGACCAGATCAAGGATGCTCTGATCCGTCAAGCCTACAATCCGGTACGCTGGGTCGAGACCATACAATCGATGGCAACGCTGGGGGTTACAACCGTCGCGGAATGTGGCCCGGGCAAGGTATTGGCCGGCCTTACCAAGCGCTGTGCGGATGGGGTTACTGGTGTCGCATTGTCCGATGCGGCTTCCATCGAAGCCAATATCGGCCTGGAGTAATCAATGCTGAAAGAAAAAATTGCTTTGGTAACTGGCGCGACACGGGGTATCGGTCGCGCCATTGCCCTCGAATTGGGCAAACAGGGGGCTACCGTAATCGGTACGGCAACCAGCGGTGACGGAGCTGGTAGTATTTCGGCCTATCTGACTGAGGCTGGTATCAAGGGCAAGGGTATTTCGCTGAACGTGTGCGATGTAGCGCAGACTGATTCGGTGCTCTCCGATATCGCCAAGGAATTTGGCGCCATCACCATTCTGGTCAATAACGCAGGCATTACCCGTGACAATCTGACCATGCGGATGGGCGACGATGAGTGGGATGCAGTAATTGACACGAACCTGAAGGCGGTTTTCCGCCTGTCACGCGGTGTCATGCGCGGCATGATGAAAGCCCGCTTCGGTCGTATTGTGAACATCACGTCGGTGGTTGGCTACTCTGGCAATCCCGGCCAAGCCAACTACTGCGCAGCCAAGGCTGGCGTCGCAGGGATGAGCCGTTCGCTGGCGCGGGAACTTGGTAGCCGCAACATCACTGTCAACTGTGTTGCGCCGGGCTTTATAGCTACCGACATGACGCATGCGTTGACCGAAGAACAGAAGCAGGCCATGCTGGCGACGATTCCACTGGGTCGCGCCGGTACGCCAGAAGATATTGCCGGCGCTGTCGGCTTTCTCGTATCCCCGGCTGCCGCCTATGTCACAGGCACGACAGTGCATGTGAATGGTGGCATGTTCATGGATTGATTTCCCGAAGCCTCGGCTTTTGGTAAACTAGTAATGTTTTTTTTCGTACCCCTGAGGGGAAGGAGTTTTTCTAATGGATAACATCGTAGAGCGCGTCAAGAAGATCGTCGCCGAACAACTGGGCGTGAACGAAGCGGACATCAAGAATGAGTCCTCTTTTGTGGACGATCTGGGCGCGGATTCCCTGGACACCGTTGAACTGGTCATGGCACTGGAAGAAGAGTTCGAGTGCGAAATCCCTGACGACCAGGCTGAGAAAATCACCACGGTCCAGCAGGCTGTCGATTTCATCCTCGCCAACAAGAAGTAATTCAATTCTCGTTGACTTAGGCAAGGCCGGCCCCCATGGCCGGCCTTGCTACTTTTGCTTTCGGAGTGCACCTTGGCACGTCGCAGAGTCGTAATTACCGGTCTGGGCATTGTTTGCCCAGTCGGAAACACCGTCGAAGAAGCCTGGCAGAATATTCTTGCTGGCAAATCCGGTATTGCCGCAGTCACCAAGTTCGACACCTCAACCTTTCCGGTCCAGTTCGCCGGTGAGGTCAAGAACTTTGACATTACCCAATATATTTCCGCCAAAGACGCACGCCGGATGGATGACTTCATTCATTTCGGCCTGGCCGCTGGCATTCAGGCAGTGCGAGACGCAGGACTGGATAAAGAAAACGTAGTTGATCTCGAACGCGTTGGCGTTGCCATTGGTTCTGGTATCGGTGGTCTGCCTCTAATTGAGGCGACCAAGGAAGAATACACCGCGGGCGGTGTACGCAAAGTTTCGCCATTCTTTGTGCCAGGTTCGATCATTAACATGATCTCGGGCAATTTATCGATCGAGTTTGGCTTCAAGGGACCGAATATCGCCCTGGTTTCAGCATGTACGACTGGTACGCACTCAATTGGCGATGCCGCACGCATCATCGAATACGGTGATGCTGATGTCATGGTTGCCGGTGGTGCCGAATCAACCGTATCTCCTTTGGGCATGGGCGGCTTCTGCGCCGCTCGTGCGCTATCGACACGGAACGACGATCCGACCACGGCCAGCCGGCCATGGGACAAAGATCGCGATGGATTTGTGCTGGGTGAGGGCGCTGGCGTCATGGTTCTGGAAGAGTACGAGCACGCCAAGGCCCGTGGCGCCAAGATTTATGCCGAACTGGTTGGTTACGGCATGAGTGCCGATGCCTATCACATCACAGCACCGAACATGGATGGTCCACGCCGTTCCATGGTCAATGCCCTCAAGAACGCCGGTATCGCGCCGTCCGACGTGCAGTACTTGAATGCCCACGGGACATCAACTCCGCTTGGCGACAAAAACGAGTCAGATGCCGTCAAGGCGGCTTTTGGCGACTATGCCTACAAGCTGGTCGTTAACTCAACCAAGTCGATGACCGGTCATCTGCTAGGTGGTGCCGGTGGTATCGAGTCATTGTTTACGGTCTTGGCTATTCACAACCAGATCTCGCCACCGACGATCAATATCTTCAATCAGGATCCGGAATGTGATCTTGATTACTGTGCCAATGTGGCACGGCCAATGAGTATTGAGTATGGGCTGAAGAACAACTTCGGCTTCGGCGGGACCAATGGATCGCTGGTTTTCAAGCGCATCTAAGTAATACAGGTAGGAAAACGAACGGTGCAGTTTCCGATCATCATCGGACTGCACCGTTCGCGTCTTCTGGATGCCATGCTTCTGACTGCTGTCATTTTGGCCAGTGCACCAATTCTGGGCTTACAGTGCTCCCCGTCAATACGTACGGGCTTGTTCTTTGCTGTCATGCTGCTGGCGATACAGGCATGGTACGCACTGACTCCGGCAATCAAGCAAATCCGGCTCGAAAGGAGCGGTGAGGTTTTCATTGCGCGAGTCGGTGAAAGTGATTTTATTCAGGCGATGCCCAAGCCTGGGGCGATCATTCACCCATGGCTGACTGTTATCCGTCTGCAAACAGCTGACGCTCGAACAGCAACGTTGATTGCCACGGTCGACCGGAAAAATAGTCAAAATTTAAGACGCTTGCGAATGTTTATGCGCTGGCAGGCGAGCTTCAGCGAGCCACACGACGACGCTTGAGCACGGTATTTTTTGCCTTGGCAGCCATTTCCGGAAAATCACGGGAGAAGTGCAGGCCCCGGCTCTCCTTGCGCTGCATGGCACAGCGAACGATAAGGTCTGCGGTGGCAACCAGATTGCGCAATTCAATCAGGTCGTGGCTGACCCTGAAATTGGCGTAGAACTCTTCAATCTCGCGTCTCAACAAGCCAATGCGGTGCTTGGCTCGCTTCAAACGCTTTGTCGTACGGACGATGCCGACGTAGTCCCACATGAAGCGACGAAGTTCGTCCCAATTGTGAGAGATGACAACTTCCTCGTCGGCATCGGTGACTCGGCTTTCATCCCACAACGGCAAAGACGGAAGTCTGGTGGCTTTGCTCGCCAGAATATCCTTGACCGCTGCTTCGGCAAAAACCAGACACTCGAGCAAGGAGTTTGAGGCAAGGCGATTGGCGCCATGAAGGCCAGTGCACGATGCCTCACCTGCGACATAAAGTCCGGCAACATCGGTCCGACCATGCAAGTCGCTAACAATGCCGCCGCAGGTGTAGTGTGCTGCAGGAACTACCGGAATAGGCTCCTGCGCAATATCGATGCCGAGTTCCTGGCAGCGGGCGTGAATATTGGGGAAGTGATTGCGAATGAAATCCTCTCCCTTGTGGGAAATATCGAGGAAAACGCAATCCAGGCCGCGCTTTTTCATTTCGAAGTCGATGGCGCGAGCCACAATGTCGCGAGGAGCCAGTTCGGCACGGTCATCGTGTTCCGGCATGAAGCGGGTGCCGTCTGGCAGGCGGAGCAGGCCGCCTTCGCCGCGAACTGCCTCCGAAATCAGGAAGGACTTGGCCTGTGGGTGATAAAGGCAGGTCGGATGGAACTGAATGAACTCCATGTTGGCAACCCGGCAACCAGCACGGTAGGCCATGGCAATGCCGTCACCGGTTGAGGTGTCCGGATTGGTTGTGTAGAGATATACTTTTCCTGCGCCGCCTGTCGCCAGCAGGGTGTTTGCGGCGCCGATGGTGACGACTTCGCCATCACGGTTGTTGAGGACATAAGCACCAAAGCAGCGCTTTTCGCCCGTGCCTAATTTGTCGCCTGTAATCAGGTCAATGGCGATATGGTCTTCCAGCACGGTAATGTTTTGGTTGGCACGAACTTTTTTGGTCAGAGTGTCCTGAACAGCCATCCCGGTTGCATCGGCGACGTGAATGACGCGACGGGCACTATGGCCGCCTTCACGTGTCAGGTGGTAGCCGGCATCATCCTTGGTGAATGGAACGCCTTGTTCGATAAGCCAATCAATAGCATGCCGGCCATTTTCTACGACAAAACGCGTCGCTTTTTCATCATTCAGCCAGGCGCCGGCGATCAACGTGTCCTGAATATGCGCTTCTATCGAATCACGACTGTCGAGGACGGCGGCAATACCCCCTTGGGCCCAGCCGGATGCTGAGTCTTCAAGGCTGCGTTTGCTGACCAGGACGACATTGCACTGAGAGGAGGCCAGTCGCAAAGCTGCCGATTGGCCGGCCAGTCCGCTACCAATGATGAGGACGTCAAATTTCTGCACGCTGTTCTCTGTAAGAGTTATTTTGCGTCAAATATAGCATGCAGAAAACGATTCATCCGGTTACAGATGGTCACAAATAGGGATAAATACCTATCGGCTTCGTGAAAATGGCTGCGCTATACTTGTGCCATAAAGAAAGCAACGACTAAACCCCAGGGAAAACGAGAGCCATGAGTGAGCGCGAGATCGATCAAATACTGGTCGAGCGGGCGCAAGGCGGAGATAAACACGCCTTCGACCAGTTGGTGAGCAAATACCAGCGCAAGCTTGGTCGATTGCTGTCGCGTTTTATTCGCGATCCGGCAGAAGTCGAAGATGTTTCCCAAGAGGCATTCATCAAAGCCTATCGCGCCCTGCCTTCGTTTAGAGGCGATAGTGCCTTCTATACTTGGCTATATCGCATCGGTATCAATACGGCCAAAAATTATCTTGTATCACAAGGCCGGCGAGCACCGACGACCACCGAATTTGACAATGACGAAGCTGAGACGTTCGAAGATGCATCGCAATTGCGCGACATCAATACCCCTGAAAGCCTGCTTCTCACCAAACAAATTGGTCAAACAATCAATGCAGCCATGGATGCGCTTCCGGAAGAGTTGCGGACAGCTATCGTATTGCGTGAAATTGACGGCATGTCTTATGAAGAAATCGCCGGCATCATGGATTGCCCCATTGGCACAGTTCGATCGCGGATATTTCGTGCCCGTGAAGCAGTGGCTGGAAAGTTACGCCCTTTGCTTGATACGGCCTCTGACAAGCGCTGGTAAGTATGAGTACTGATCAAACGACTATCCAAGCCATTATCCGTTCCCTGGATGGCAAGTGGGCACACGTCGAGGTAGCGCAGGGGGGTTGCGGACGATGCCATGAAAAAGGTGGGTGTGGCGGCCAGCATCTTACCCAGATGTTCTGCAGTGGTCCCAAAA
The DNA here is from genome assembly GCF_049652925.1 of Azonexus sp. GTDB lineage: Bacteria > Pseudomonadota > Gammaproteobacteria > Burkholderiales > Rhodocyclaceae > Azonexus. The sequence goes on along the minus strand of NZ_JBASFI010000012.1, from coordinate 214,957 downwards.
CCTATCGGGTCGAAAACACAATCGGTGCTGATGTTGGTGATCGGGTAATGATCGCAGTCGCGGTTGGCAGTGTGAGTCGTACTGCGAATTTGGCCTATATCTTGCCGTTGACCGCAACAATAGCCGGGGGGGCACTGGGTGCATTGTTCGGAAGCGACTTGAGTTCGATGGTTGGAGCTGGAGTTGGGCTGAGCGCTGCATTCCTTTATGTCATTGCCCGCTCGCATCGCAATACTGGAAATCTGACCGAACGCCCACATATCATTTCCCGTTCCTGATCGAATCCAGAGGTTATGTCGTCCATGAAGCGCCTGATTGCCTTTTTCTTCTTTTGGTTTATTGGTTCGTTTGCCGTTGCCCAGACACGTGGTCTGCCGGATTTTTCCGAACTGGCTGAAAAGCAGGGGCAGGCTGTCGTCAATATAAGTACAACCCATATCATGCGCGGGCAGTCGCAGGCGATGCCGTTCCCCTTCGACGAGAGCGATCCCGCATTCGAGTTTTTCAAGCGGTTTATCCCGCGGAATCCCGGCGGAGGAGTGCCGCGTGATTTCGAAAACAAGTCACTTGGTTCCGGCTTCATCGTTAGCGGTGACGGTTACATTTTGACCAACGCCCACGTAATTGACGGTGCAGACGAGGTGACGGTACGCCTGACTGACAAGCGGGAATTCAAGGCAAAGACGATCGGTGCTGACAAGCGGACAGATGTCGCTTTGCTAAAAATCAATGCAACTGGTCTCCCGGTCGTCAAGCTGGGTGATCCAGCACAACTGAAGGTTGGCGAATGGGTCGTCGCAATTGGGTCCCCTTTCGGTTTCGACAATTCGGTGACTGCTGGCATCGTGTCTGCAAAAGGGCGCTCTTTGCCGCAGGAAAACTATGTGCCATTTATTCAAACCGATGTTGCGATCAACCCTGGCAACTCGGGAGGCCCGCTGTTTAACATGCGAGGGGAAGTCGTAGGCATCAATTCGCAAATTTACAGTCGCAGCGGTGGCTACATGGGGGTTTCCTTTGCCATTCCCATCGATGTGGCCATGGAAGTCCAGAACCAGTTGCGTAGCTCGGGCAAGGTTAGTCGCGGTCGATTGGGTGTCGTGATTCAGGAGGTCAGCAAGGAGCTCGCCGAATCGCTGGGGCTGGGAAAACCGATAGGCGCGGTAGTTAACTCCGTAGAAAACAACGGCCCGGCTGAAAAAGCAGGTATTGAAGCCGGTGACGTAATCCTTAAGTTCGACGGAAAGACTATCAACAATTCTGCGGACCTTCCCCGCATGGTGGGTATCACTAAGCCGGGGACCCGTTCCACCGTTCAGGTCTGGCGCAAAGGGGCAACCCGTGAAATCAGCGTTGTCATCGGCGAGGTTCCCGATGACAAGCTCGCTAGCGCAAAACCGCAACGCAGTGCCAAGTCCGCGGAGCAACCGGCAAATCGCCTTGGTCTTGTGGTTAGCGAATTGACAGCTGATCAAAAGCGCGAATTGAAAATGAATTTCGGCTTGTTGATCGAAGATGTTCGCGGTACTGGCGCACGTTCGGATTTGCGTCCTGGTGACATCATCATTGCTGTTATCAGCAAGGGGGCGACGACCGAGGTCAAAACAGTTGATCAGTTCAACAAGCTTCTCGCCATGTTCGAGAAAGGCAGCAATGTCACATTGCTGATTCGGCGTGGTGAGATGCAGACTTTCATTACCATCAAGGGGTTGAATGGCAATTGAGTTAACCCTGATGAGTCGCGGTTATTGCCACCTCTGCCACGACATGGAGGTGGCGCTCAAGCCTATCGCTGAAGAATTCGGTGCCTCTATCACCGTGCTTGACGTTGATGCAGACCCAGTCCTAGAAGCAAGCTACGACGAGCTGGTGCCGGTACTGCTGCATGGCGACAAACAGCTTTGCCATTACTTTCTTGATGAAGCCAAAACCCGTGAATATTTGGCTGGAATCCGCTAAAATCGGGGGTCTTCTGAAAAGGGAAGGGCGCGGGACGGCGCCCTTTTTTACTGGCATCAATGGATCATATTAGAAACTTCTCGATCATCGCGCATATCGACCACGGCAAATCGACGTTGGCCGATCGCATCATTCACCTCTGCGGCGGTCTTTCTGACCGCGAGATGGAAGCTCAGGTGCTCGATTCAATGGATATCGAGCGTGAGCGCGGTATTACCATCAAGGCACAAACAGCATCGCTCCGCTATAAGGCACGCGATGGCAAGGTTTACAACCTGAACCTGATCGACACACCAGGGCACGTCGACTTTTCCTACGAAGTCTCACGCTCATTATCGGCCTGCGAAGGTGCTTTATTGGTGGTTGACGCCTCGCAGGGTGTCGAGGCACAGACTGTGGCCAACTGCTACACGGCTCTAGAATTGGATGTTGAGGTGGTGCCGGTCTTGAACAAGATCGATTTGCCATCCGCCGATCCGGAAAATGCACGGCAGGAAATCGAAGATGTCATCGGTATCGACGCATCCGAGGCTGTCCTCGCTTCTGCAAAGACAGGTCTTGGGGTCGAGGATATCCTGGAGGCCGTTGTCGCACGTATTCCTCCGCCCAAAGGTGACCCGGACGCGCCGCTCAAGGCATTGATCATTGACTCATGGTTCGACAACTATGTCGGCGTCGTCATGTTGGTGCGCGTGGTCGATGGCGTGTTGAAACCCAAGGACAAGTTGTTATTCATGGCCACCGGCGCGCAGCAGTTGTGCGAGCAGGTTGGCGTATTTGCTCCCAAGTCAGAGTCGCGTGATGCATTGCGCGCAGGTGAAGTTGGTTTCGTTATTTCTGGTATCAAGGAACTGCAGGCCGCCAAGGTAGGCGATACGATAACCAAGATGGACCGCAAGGCTGCCGAAGCGCTACCTGGCTTCAAGGAAATCAAGCCGCAGGTTTTCGCCGGTTTGTATCCAATTGAATCCAACCAGTACGACTCACTGCGTGAATCGCTCGAAAAACTCAAACTCAACGATGCCTCGCTGCACTACGAACCAGAAGTCTCCCAGGCACTTGGTTTTGGTTTTCGCTGTGGCTTCCTTGGCTTGCTTCACATGGAAATCGTTCAGGAACGTCTGGAGCGAGAGTTCGATCAGGATTTGATCACCACTGCTCCTACGGTGGTTTATCAGGTTGTTATGCGGGATGGCTCGATCGTCGAGGTTGAAAATCCGGCCAAGTTGCCAGATATCACCAAAACGGAAGAGGTGCGTGAGCCAATCATTACGGCCACCATTTTTGTGCCACAGGACTATCTGGGCAACGTTATAACTCTATGCAATCAAAAGCGTGGCAATCAGGTCGACATGCACTATCACGGGCGGCAGGTAAAGCTGGTCTATGAAATGCCGATGGCTGAAGTTGTGATGGACTTCTTCGACAAGTTAAAGTCTTGCTCGAAGGGCTATGCATCCCTTGACTACGATTTCAAGGAATACCGCGCCGCCGATGTTGTGAAGCTGGATATCCTGATCAATGGCGAAAAGGTGGATGCCTTGTCGCTCATCGTGCACCGTGCCAATGCGCAATATCGCGGTCGTGAATTGGCAAGCAAAATGCGCGAACTCATCCCTCGCCAAATGTACGACGTAGCCATTCAAGCTGCGATCGGCTCACACATTATTTCGCGCGAGAACGTCAAGGCGATGCGCAAGGACGTGCTCGCCAAGTGTTATGGCGGTGATATTTCCCGCAAGAAGAAGCTGCTGGAAAAGCAAAAAGCCGGCAAGAAGCGTATGAAGCAGGTCGGCAGCGTCGAAATTCCGCAGGAAGCGTTTCTAGCTGTGTTGCGCGTCGATAACTGAGAATAGCGATGAATTTTGCCCTGATTCTGTTTGTGCTGCTGGTCGTCACTGGCGTTCTGTACGCGGTGGATATCCTTAAATTCCGGAAGCTACGGGCCCAAAATGCCAAGGAGCCACTCTGGGTGGAATGGGGTGCCAGCTTCTTCCCTGTGATTCTGATCGTTTTCGTACTCCGATCATTTCTTTTCGAACCCTTCAAGATCCCGTCCGGATCGATGATTCCGACCCTGCTGGTTGGTGATTTTATCTTGGTGAACAAGTTTACTTACGGCATTCGTCTACCTGTAATCAACAAGAAAATTATCGACATGAACTCCCCGCAGCGGGGTGATGTCATGGTTTTTCGTTATCCGGAAGATCCATCGCTTGATTACATCAAGCGGGTTGTAGGTCTGCCTGGTGACACCATTACATACCAGAACAAGCGACTGACCATCAACGGGCAACCAGTTCCGACCCAAAAGGTCGGAGACTATCTGCATCCGGAGCGACTTTATTACTCAGAGCAATTCCTTGAGAAATTGGGAGAGGTCGAACATCGCGCTCTGAACGATGCTGATGCCCCGGCTTTTATTCCGGATGCAGCTCGCTTTCCGCACCGTGAAAATTGCACTTACAATGCTGCAGGCGTGAGTTGCAAGGTGCCGGCTGGCCACTATTTCATGATGGGCGACAACCGCGACAACAGCCGTGACAGCCGCGCATGGGGTTTCGTTCCAGAGGCAAACATCGTTGGCAAAGCGTTCTTTGTCTGGTTGAATTTCAGTGATTTCAGCCGGATTGGTTCATTCAGGTAAGGGGATATGATGAAATATCAACGCGGCATTGCCCTCTCCGGGCTGATGTTCTGGAGCATCGTTCTCATTCTGGTTGCTGTGCTGGGCATGAAAGTCACACCGACTTTCATTGAGTATCAGAAAATTGTTAAAGATATCAAGGCGACTGCCGCCAAAGCCGGACCTGACTCAACTGTCGCTGATATTCGCAAGTCGTTCGATAAGTTTGCGGAAGTGGACACACTCGATTTCAAGGCCAGCCAACTGGATATCACGAAGGAGAACGGCAAGGTTGTTATTTCCTTTGAGTACGAAAAACGCATTCCTCTCTTCTGGAACGTCAGCCTGCTGATCGACTACAAGGGGTCGACTGCGGGATAAGGCATGTCAGCGTTGTCTGTCGCTCATCAACTTGGCCACTCGTTTTCCGACCCGCTTCTCCTTCGGACCGCGCTGACCCATCGCAGCTTTGGGGTGCCAAACAACGAGCGCCTTGAGTTTCTCGGTGACGGCATTCTCGATTGCGCCATTGCAGCCGCACTGTTTCACCGTTTTCCGGACCTGCCAGAGGGCGATCTTTCCCGATTGCGAGCAAATCTGGTCAATCAGGATGCTTTGCACCAACTGGCTGTTGGCCTGAATATCAGCGATGCCCTGCGACTTGGTGAGGGCGAACTGAAAAGTGGAGGGGCGCTGCGCCCATCCATTCTTGCTGACGCACTGGAAGCTTTGTTCGGCGCCATTTATCTCGACGCTGGCTTCTTGGCGGCACAGGCTGTCATCGACAAGCTCTACGCGCCGTTGCTTGCCAAGCTGAAGCCCGGTGAGTTTCAAAAGGATGCCAAAACCCGTTTGCAGGAGTGGTTGCAGGGGCGCAAGAAGCCATTACCTCGCTATCAACTGCTCGAAGCCACTGGAGCAGCCCATGAGCAGCGCTTCGAAGTGGCCTGTGAAATCGAATCTCCTTCCATGCGAACGGTCGGCCACGGCTCAAGCCGACGTATCGCCGAGCAGGTTGCAGCCGACAAGGCTCTGAAAGAACTCAACGCATGAAAAAATTCCGTTCCGGATACATCGCCATCGTCGGTCGCCCCAATGTTGGAAAATCGACTTTGCTCAACAAGTTGATCGGCGAAAAAATCAGCATCGTCTCGCGCAAAGCACAGACCACGCGTCACCGGATTACCGGCATCCTGACCAAGGATGACGCTCAGTTCGTTTTTGTTGATACCCCGGGGTTTCAGACGAAATACTCGAATGCTCTGAACCGGGCGATGAATCGCGGCGTTACGCAAACGTTGAGCGATGTTGATGTCGTTATTTTCGTCGTTGAGGCTGGTCGTTATGATGCCAAGGACAAGGCTGTCGTTCGCCTGTTGCCCAAGGACCGGCCGGTCATCTTGGTTGTCAACAAGACCGATTTGCAGAAGGATCGGGCAGCCTTGCTGCCATTCCTGGCCGAGGTTGCTGCCGATCACGATTACGCCGCGGTCATCCCGGTCAGTGCTGCCAAGGGGCGGCAAACCGAGGACCTGCTGAATGAAGCCAAGAAACATCTGCCCAACGATGGATTGATGTTCCCGGAAGATGACCTGACCGATAAGAGCGAACGTTTTCTCGCTTCCGAATATATCCGCGAAAAGGTCTTCCGCCTGCTTGGTGACGAACTGCCGTATGCCACCGCAGTCGAAATTGAGCGATTTGAAACCGAAGGCGACTTGCGCCGGATTTTTGCTGCTATCGTTGTTGATCGTGAGGGGCACAAGGCCATCGTGATCGGCAAGGGTGGGGAACAGCTCAAGCGCATTGCCTCTGAGGCGCGGCAAGACATGGAACGCCTGTTCGGCGGCAAGGTTTATCTTGAAATCTGGGTCAAGGTAAAGTCGGGCTGGAACGATGACGAACGCCTGCTGAAGAGCCTCGGCTACGAATGAACCTGCGCAGCAAAGTCGACGGCCAGCCGGCTTACGTTCTGCACAGCTATCCCTTTCGGGAAACCAGCCTCATTGTTGAAGTATTTTCCCGCGATTTCGGGCGGATGGCCTTGCTGGCACGCGGCGCGCGCCGACCGCGTTCAGCGATCCGGGGGCTGCTCATGGCCTTTCAGCCCATTGAAATCGGCTGGGCCGGCAAGGGCGAAGTGCTGACCCTGATGAAAGCTGAATGGCTGGGCGGGCAGCCCTTGCTCTCCGGCGAGGCACTGTTCTGTGGCTATTACCTCAACGAACTGCTGATGCACCTGTTACCGCGCGAAGATGCGCATGAGCAGCTATTCGCCCACTACACCAAAATGCTGGGCCGACTGGCGGCCGATCCGTCGGGTAAAGTCCGCGAGGCAGACTTGCGCAGCTTCGAAAAAGCCCTCCTGCAGGAACTGGGCTATGGCCTGACGCTGAATCACGATAGCGCTGGCAACCCGATCCAGCCCGAAGCGTTTTACACTTACCGCATGGAACAAGGGCCGGTGCGCCTTGAACACGAAGAGGCAGCGTCCCAGATTGTTATTGGCAAGACCTTGCTCGATCTCGATGCCGAGGACTTTTCCGACTCGCGCTCGCGTTATGAAAGCAAGGCCTTGATGCGCACGCTGATGGCCTATTACCTGGCTGGCAAGGAACTGGAAACACGCAAGATATTCAAGGAGTTGCAAGAGCTATGATCGAACTTGGCGTCAATATCGACCACGTGGCGACCATTCGCCAGGCCCGCCGGACTTACGAGCCCGACCCGGTCTGGGGCGCCGCCGAAGCCCACCTCGGTGGGGCTGATGGCATTACCGTGCATTTACGGGAAGATCGCCGCCATATTCAGGATGCCGACGTCCGTCGTCTGCGTGAATCGACTCAAATCAAACTCAATCTCGAAATGGCGGCGACCGATGAAATGGTCGGCATCGCCTGTGCCCTGAAGCCCGAGATGGCCATGCTGGTTCCCGAAGGGCGGCATGAAGTGACGACCGAAGGCGGGCTCGACATCATTGCGCAGGAATCGCGCTTGAAGGATGTCATCTCGCGCCTGGCCGATGCCGGCATCGTGACCAGCGTATTCATCGATGCCGATATAGCCCAAATCGAAGCGGCTGCCCGGATTGGCGCCAGCGTCTGCGAAATCCACACCGGTCCCTACGCTCATGCCTTCTACGACAAGGGAAGAGACGCAGAAGCGCCCGCCGTGCTCGCCGAACTAGAAAAGGTTCGCGTCGCTGGGCAGGCTGTTCGCCAACTGGGCATGCGTTTCAATGCCGGGCATGCGCTGAATTATTACAATGTCCAGCAGATAGCCCGCTTGGCCGGCATACGCGAACTGCACATTGGCCACGCCATCATCAGTCGCGCCATTTTCGTCGGCCTGCGCGAGGCGGTCCGCGAAATGAAAGTCCTGATGCGCGAAGCAGCGAATTCGCCCGAATGATTTACGGGATCGGCACCGACATCATCGCCGTTGCCCGTCTGCGCGGCATGTGGGAACGGCATGGCGACAAGGCGCTGGGGAAACTGCTAGCGCCGCAGGAAATGGAAGATTTCGCCAAAGCGGCTGACAAAGGCCGCTTTCTCGCCAAGCGTTTTGCCGCCAAGGAAGCCTTCAGCAAGGCGCTGGGCACCGGTGTGCGCCCACCGGCCACGCTGACGGCGATTGCGGTCGGCCATGACGATCTTGGCAAGCCGGAACTGCACTTCCACGGTCAACTGGAAAAAATGCTCAAAAACAAAAACCTGATCGCTCATCTTTCGATCAGCGACGAAGCCGAATACGCGGTCGCCTACGTCATTCTGGAGCACGCATGATGCATTTGCCGCTTGGCCCGCTGATGATCGACATCGCCAGCACCGAACTGACCGACCTCGACCGCGAACGCCTCTGCCATCCGCTGGTTGGCGGCATCATCCTTTTTTCCCGGAACTATGCCGATCCGGAACAGTTGTCGGCCCTGACCGCAGCCATTCACGCCCTGCGCACACCGGCGCTGCTGATCGCCGTCGATCACGAAGGGGGCAGGGTACAGCGCTTCCGAGACGGTTTCACCCGTTTGCCGGCGATGGCCGCGCTGGGCAAGCTCTGGGATGACAATCCGGATACGGCGCTCGCCGCGGCATGCCAAGTCGGTTACGTGCTGGCAGCTGAACTGCGGGCCCGAGGCGTCGACTACTCCTTCACGCCAGTCCTCGACCTTGACTATGGCCCATCTCGAGTTATCGGCGACAGGGCCTTACATCGCCAGCCAACCGCCGTCATCGCATTGGCTGCCGCTCTTGGCGAAGGCCTGGGATTGGCCGGAATGGGAAGTTGCGGCAAACATTTTCCCGGGCATGGCTACGTGATTCCTGATTCGCATGTCGAACTGCCGGTCGATGATCGGGCGCTGGAAGTCATGCAGGAAGACATCCTTCCTTACCGGCAACTATCACTCGATGGCATCATGGCAGCCCATGTTATTTACAACTGTTTCGATTGCAATACAGCTGTATTTTCAAATAAATGGATAAGTTATTTGAGAAATGACATCAAGTTTAACGGGGTGGTTTTTACCGATGATTTGTCGATGGCCGGCGCCGGCGTGGTCGGTGGCATGCTGAGTCGTGTTGAGACAGCCTACAACGCCGGCTGCGACATGTTGCTGGTGTGCAATGCGCCGGATGTCGTCGGCGATGTGCTCCAAAACTGGAAACCGGAAATCGATCCGCTGCGCGGACGGCGGGTCGAGGCATTAATTCCCCAATCTTCCGCCAAGGACTGGGAATCGTTGCAATCAGATAGCTTATATATCGCCGCCCAGCAGACCATCGCAAAACTGATGGCCTGAAATGCATTCGGGCAGCCGAAGCTGCCCGAATAAAACACCAAAGAAGCCGCAGATTACTTCACGCGGTTCTTGTATTCGTCGGTACGGGTGTCGATTTCGATCTTGTCGCCAATACTGACGAAAGCCGGAACCGGCAGTTCGAAACCGGTCGCCAGCTTGGCCGGCTTCATGACCTTGCCGGAAGTGTCGCCCTTGACGGCCGGCTCGGTGTAAATAACCTCGCGCACCACGCTGTTCGGCAGTTCAACGGAAATAGCTTTGCCGTTGTAGAAAACAACTTCGCAAGCCAGGCCATCTTCCAGATACTTCAGGGCGTCGGTCATGTTCTCGGCTTCGACTTCGAACTGCTCGTAGTCGGCATCCATGAACACATACATCGGATCGGCAAAGTAGGAGTAGGTGACTTCCTTCTTGTCGAGAATGACCTGTTCGAACTTGTCGTCAGCCTTGTAAACCGCTTCGGAAGCGGCACCTGACAACAGGTTCTTGAGTTTCATTTTGACAACAGCGGCATTGCGGCCAGACTTGTTGTATTCGCTCTTCTGAACGACGAGCGGGTCGGCACCGACCATAATGACGTTGCCGGAGCGGAGTTCCATTGCGGTTTTCATTCGGGATTCTCTAAGGTCAGAAAAAGGTATAACGTTCGATTATACCTTGGCAGCACAGAAATTGACGAGTGCAGTGGCCAAATCGGGCTTAGAAGCGAGCTTTTCGGCCCATTCCCCGTTGTGGCGGGTAATGGCGCTCCTGCTGTCTATGAAACCCTGCCAGGCCGATGCGATATTGCGGCCAAGATTCCATGCGACAAACATCCGGCGCAGGACGGTTTTCATCTGCTCATCCAGTCCTTCGCTATAGAGCCCGAGAAACGCCTCGAGCTTGGTCAGATGCGCGCCGTCGTCCTGCGGGTAAACGTGCCAGACAAACGGTTTGCCGGCCCACTGGGCACGCACAAATGAATCCTCGCCACGCACGAAATTGATGTCACAGCGCCACAGCAATCGATCGAAATCATCGATCGGCATGAAATGAATCGGCAGAATCAGCGCGTTGCCGAGTTGCCACGGTCCGCTTCCGCCCAAATGAGCCTGTACCGCCGCCAATGGCTTGCCTGGTGGCACATGGCAGACAAGGGGAATAGCCGAATCGCGGAAAGCGTCCAGCAAAGCGCCAACCGGGGCCTTGTCATAGCAAAACAGGCTGACTTCCAGCGAATCGTTAGTCGGAGTAGCCGCAATACAGCGATCACGCTCGGCAAACAAGCCGTTTTCCCGCAGCAACCCACCAGTCTTTGCAGAAAACCCCGGGAAAAAGAAATATTTGATCAAGGGAAGGGTGGGGTGGGGCGACGCCATGCCGTGACACTCCTCAGCCCAGGACTCTGCGCTCAGGTATTCGAGGTTGATCCAGCACGGTTTGGGCGAGCATTGGCTCATTGCCGCCAGATACGCCTCTGGAAGCTCGCAAGCGAAGGCCTCGATAACGACATCCGCCGAGCAGTCGACCGCAGCATCCTCAACCCAGTGACAAATTTCAACGCCCTGGTACGACTGCCTTGCTTTCATTGGATCCACGGACGGACACAAGGGCTGCAGGCTGGACAGATCATCGACCCACAAACGTACCTCGCGGCCGTGCTCGGCCACCAGTTGCCTGGCAAGACGCCAACAAACCCCGATATCGCCGAAGTTGTCGATAACCCGGCAAAAGATGTCCCAATGAAGCTGCATGGCCGCCATGCTAACATCTCCGCCATGTCAAGATTTCAAGATCCCACCGGCTGTACAGCCTGCCCACGACTGGCCGAGCACCTTGCCAAAATTCGTCAGCGCGACCCCGACTGGCACGCCCTGCCGGTTCCAGCCTTTGGCTCCCTTGATGCAGAACTGCTTGTTGTCGGCCTTGGCCCCGGCGAAAAGGGCGCCAACCGGACTGGCCGCCCCTTTACCGGCGATGTGGCTGGCGAACTGCTGTATCCCGCCTTGCACCGTTTCGGCTTCGCCAGCGAACCCGGCCCGTTGGGCGCTGACCACTGGGCCAATCCAGCCATGCAATTGAGCAACTGCAGGATCACCAATGCCGTGCGCTGCCTGCCGCCTGCCAACAAGCCAACAACGGCTGAAATCCGACAATGCAACAGCCATTTGAAGAACGAACTGGCCGCGATGCCCAGACTCAAAGTCATCGTCGCCCTTGGCGCAATCGCCCACCAGGCGCTGCTCTGGGCCTACGGCCTCAAACTCAAGGAATTCACTTTCGGCCACAACGTCTGCCATGCCTTGCCGGACGGTCGAATTCTCGTCGATAGCTACCACTGCAGTGGCTACAACTGGCGCACCGGCCGGCTTTCCCGCGAAAGCTTCGAAGCGGTGTTTGCCGGGGTCAAAACCCGCCTCGCCTGAACCCTGCACGATGAGCTTCGACGCCAAGGCTTTCCTGGCCACGCTGACTGAATTGCCCGGCGTCTATCGCATGCTCGACGCCAACGCCGCTGTTCTTTACGTCGGCAAGGCCAAGAACCTCAAAAAACGGGTTTCGTCGTACTTTCGGGAAAATGTATCCAGCCCGCGCATCGCGCACATGGTCAGCCAGATCGCCACCGTGGAAACCACGGCAACGCGCACCGAGGCTGAAGCGCTGTTGCTTGAAAACAACCTGATCAAGTCGCTTTCGCCGCGCTACAACATCCTTTTTCGCGACGACAAATCCTACCCCTACATCGTTCTGACCAAAGGCGAATTCCCGCGACTTGGCTTCTTTCGTGGCAGTCCGGATCGCAAGGCCGACTACTTTGGCCCCTATCCGTCGAGCTGGGCCGTGCGCGACAGCATCCACCTGATGCAGAAAATGTTTCGCCTGCGCACCTGCGAAGATTCGGTTTTCTCTAACCGCTCGCGGCCATGCCTGCTTTACCAGATCAAACGCTGCAGCGGACCATGCGTCGGATTGATCTCGCCGGAAGACTACGCAACGGACGTTCAACTCGCCTCGATGTTCCTGCTTGGCAAACAACAGGAAGTCTCAAAACGCCTGAATCAGGCAATGGAATCAGCTTCCGCACGCCTCGCCTTCGAACAGGCTGCGGTATATCGGGATTTGATTCAATCGCTCCGCCAGGTACAGGAAAAACAATTTGTTTTCAGCAGCAAGGGCGAAGATATGGACATCCTGGTCGCCCAAAAGGAAGCAGGGCAGCTGTGCGTCAATCTCGCGATGGTCCGCGGAGGGAGGCATCTCGGTGACCGCCCATTTTTCCCGATTAATGCCGGCGAATCCGAGCCGGCCGATGCTTGTGCCGCCTTCATTCGCCAGCACTATGCCATCCACCCGGCGCCTTCGCGCCTGCTGATTCATCCCTTGCCAGCGGAAGATGAGCCGGGGGAAACTGAAGCGGTGTTGGCTGAACTGGCTGGGCGGCCGGTTCCGGTGATGCAGGCGCGCAGCCTGTCGCATAAAGCCTGGGTCGAGATGGCGCTGCAGAATGCGCGACTTGCCATCCTGGCGCGAAGCCAGGCGACGGCGCAGCAGGAAAAACGACTTGTGGCCCTGCAGGAAGCCTTGCAACTGGCCGAACCCATTGTTCGAATTGAATGTTTTGACATCAGTCACACGATGGGCGAGGCCACCGTTGCATCCTGTGTGGTCTACCAGGAAAACCGCATGAAAAACGCCGACTACCGGCGTTTCAACATTCGCGACATCACGCCCGGCGACGACTATGCGGCCATACGCCAGGCCGTCAGTCGGCGTTACGACGGCATTGCAACCGGCGAGGGTGCGGCGCCTGACCTGATCCTGATCGACGGCGGCAAAGGGCAGGTCGCTTCCGCCTTTGCCGCCCTGGCCGATCTCGGCCTGAGCCATTTGCCGATGATCGGCGTCGCCAAAGGCGAAGGGCGCAAGCCAGGACTGGAATCACTCGTTTTCCCGGATGGCCGGGAGCCGTTACAATTGCCGGCGCAACACCCCGCGTTGCACCTGATTCAGGAAATACGCGACGAAGCTCATCGTTTTGCCATTACGGGCCATCGGGCTCAGCGCGGCAAGGCACGGAAAACCTCAACACTGGAAAGTCTGCCGGGCATTGGACCGGCCCGCCGCAAAGCGCTGGTTGCCAGATTCGGCGGCCTGCCCGGCGTACTCGCCGCCAGCCCCGAACAACTGTCCGAAGTGCCGGGCATCAGCCGGGATATGGCCGACAAGATCCATTCCGCATTACACTGAACCATGCCCTTCAATCTGCCCATCCTGCTGACCTGGCTTCGTATCGTGGCGATACCGCTGCTGATTGCTGTTTACTACCTGCCGGCAGACTGGGCTACCTTGCACGAGCGTGATCTCGCCGCAACATCCATTTTTGTGGCGGCGGCCCTGACCGATTGGGCTGATGGCTATCTGGCGCGAAAACTTGATCAGACTTCGGCCTTTGGTGCCTTTCTCGACCCCGTCGCCGATAAGTTGATGGTTGCCGCGGCATTGATCGTTCTCGTTGAACTGGGCAGGACCGATGCCATCGTCGCCAGCATCATCATCGGTCGCGAAATCACCATTTCGGCGTTGCGCGAATGGATGGCCAAGATTGGCGCGGCAAAAAGCGTCGCTGTGTCGATGCTCGGCAAGATCAAGACAGCAGCTCAAATGCTGGCCATTCCGATCCTCCTTTATTACCAGCCGCTGCTTGGTGCGGATATGAAAAGATTCGGTAACTGGTTGATCTGGATAGCAGCCTTGCTTACGCTCTGGTCAATGGGCTACTACCTGCGCATGGCTTGGCCAGAAATTGCAAAACGAACGGCAGAAAAGTAGGGGGCTAATGTTGACAATTCCCTTGTGTCGCCTATAATGCGCGCTCTGTTTCAGCGCGGCAGTAGCTCAGTTGGTAGAGCGATACCTTGCCAAGGTATAGGTCGAGAGTTCGAGACTCTTCTGCCGCTCCAGTTTTCAGGTTAAAGCCACTGGCTTTAACCAAGTTGTAAAAGACGTTTTCGGTTAGGCGCGATAGCAAAGCGGTTATGCACCGGATTGCAAATCCGTGTAGGTCGGTTCGACTCCGGCTCGCGCCTCCAAGGTTTTGCGGCAGTAGCTCAGTTGGTAGAGCGATACCTTGCCAAGGTATAGGTCGAGAGTTCGAGACTCTTCTGCCGCTCCAAATAGAAAAGGGAAAGCGCTGGTCGCTTTCCCTTTTTTCATATCGGGCGCCGATATAATGATTGCACCCAGCCCGGGTGGTGAAATTGGTAGACACAAGAGACTTAAAATCTCTCGCTCTTTGAGTGTACGGGTTCGATTCCCGTCCCGGGCACCACGATTGAACACATGATCATCTACGACCTTAACTGCGACAACAATCACCGGTTTGAAGGGTGGTTCCAGAGTGCCGGCGCTTTTGAAACCCAGCTTGAGGACAGGCTTGTCTGTTGCCCGCAATGCGACAGCCACAACGTCCGGCGCGTACCGTCCGCCGTCGCAATTTCTGGACATCACGTCGAACCGGCCAACGAGTCGCCGGCCATTTCCTTAAAAGCGCCTACCAGTACCGCACTGATGCCGGTCGGGACACAAGCCATGGCGCTTTATCGCCAGCTCATTCAGACCATCGTCAATCATAGCGAGGACGTTGGCAATTCATTTGCCGATGAGGCACGCAAGATTCACTACAACGAAGCACCGCAGCGGCCGATTCGCGGCCAGGCTAGCGAAGACGAATGCGATGAACTGCGGGACGAGGGCATCCAGATTCTGAATTTGCCAATGCCGAAGGAAGAGGATCTGAACTGATCCTCTTTTTTGCTTCTCCATGTAATTTTACATAATACAAATTATGCGTGATTCGGAGTATAGCAAATTGGCATGATGGAATAATTTTGATGGTTATCTCGTTAACTGTGCATTGGCTGAATTGCCGGAGCACATAAACTTTCCAAGGAAAGGAAACTTGATGAGGGTCACCAGTCTAGAGGGTGCGTTGCTCGATTTCTGGGTTGCCAAATCGGAGAATCTGAAGCTGTTGCCAGAGACTCCTGTAGATGGGCAATTCCACGTCAATGGCAGCGGCTACTGGCATCCCAAGACGTATCGCCCGTCCAGTGACTGGTCTCAGGGCGGCGCGATCATTGCCAACGATTGGTATGCCATCGAGGATGCCCTGATTGAATGGTTCGGGCTCAACTGGCCGTTTATCAAGGCGATTACGGATACCCCGCTGAAGTGGCTGATGCGGGCCTATGTAAAAACCAAATTCGGCGACGAGGTTGAGGACGTCGAAAACGTTTTACCCGGTCAGTGAAAATCCCGGCTCGATGTTTCGAGCCGGCCCAGCCAAGCTGAAAGGTCGACCAGTCGCTTGGCGACCAGATGAATGACTTCGCCTTCGATCTGCAACTGCCCATAGATGCCAAGCAGTGTCGCGCCGAGTAATTCCCGGCGTTGTTTTTCGACCAGTTGGGGATGGACGACGACATTGACCAACCCGCTTTCATCTTCAAGCGTGACGAAAACGATACCGGTCGCTGTTCCTGGTCGCTGACGACCGACGACGATGCCGGCGGCACGGATCAGGGCGCGATGGCCGGCGGTTTTCAGGCTGGCGGCCGTGACGAAGCGGCGTTCGGCCAGATGCTGGCGGAGCAGCGCCAGAGGGTGACGGCGCAGGGTCAGTCCGAGGCTGCAGTAATCGGCGATCAGGTTTTCGGCTTCGCTGGGCATCGACAGTTCAGCATCCGGTTCGCTGATCGTTGTGCCCGTGAAGAGATCGCCCTGCACGGCTGCTGCTGCTTTTTCCACGCCAGCCGCCCAGGCCGCTTGCCGACGGTGGCCGGCCAGGCTCTGCAAGGCGTCGGCAGCAGCTAGCTGATCAAGGTCGCGGCGTTGCAGGCCGGCGCGGGCAGCGAGATCTGCGATGTTTAAAAATGGGCTTTTTTTCCGGTTGACCGTGGCAATGCGCTCGGCCACCGCCTTCGAGAAACCGCCGATCTCGCGCAAGCCGAGGCGGACGGCGCCGGCATCATCGATGATGCTGTCCCAGTCGCTGACCGTAACGTCGGGCGGCAAAACGGTGACGCCATGGCGCCGGGCGTCCTGAATCAGCATCGACGGCGAGTAGAAACCCATCGGCTGGCTATTGAGCAGGCCGCACAGGAAGATGGCAGGATGATGGCGCTTGATCCAGGCTGAAACATAGACGAGCAGCGCAAAGCTGGCGGCGTGCGATTCGGGAAAGCCATATTCGCCGAAGCCCTGGATCTGCTGGATGATGCGCCGGGCGAAGCTTTCCGGCAGGCCGTTGGCGGCCATGCCGGCAAGCAGTTTCTGCTCGAATGGTTCGAGGCCGCCCTTGCGCTTCCAGGCGGCCATCGCGCGGCGCAACTGGTCGGCTTCGCCGGGCGTGAAGTTGGCGGCAACAACAGCCAGTTGCATGACCTGCTCCTGAAAAATCGGAACGCCGCAGGTGCGTTTAAGTACCTCATCGACGGCTGGCGAGATTTTCTCGATGCGTTCCCTGCCCTGCCGCCGCTTGAGGTAGGGATACACCATGTCGCCCTGGATCGGCCCGGGCCGGACGAGCGCCACCTCGATGACGAGATCGTAGTAGCGGCGCGGCTTGAGGCGTGGCAGCATGGCCATCTGGGCGCGCGACTCGACTTGGAAGACGCCCATGCTGTCGGCGTGGCAGAGCATTTCGTAGGTTTTCGGGTCTTCGGGGGGGATGTCGGCCATCTGCCACGGTCGACCGGAAATTTCGCTCAAAATTGAAAGCATGCGGCGGATCGCCGAGAGCATGCCGAGGGCCAGGACATCAACTTTCATGAGGCCGACGGCGTCGAGATCGTCCTTGTCCCACTGGATCACCGTGCGTTCGGGCATCGCCGTGTTTTCGACCGGGACCAGCCGGGCGAGCGGCCCGCGCGACATGACGAAGCCGCCGACATGCTGGGTCAGGTGGCGGGGAAAACCGCGCAACTGCCCGGCGATCCACAGCCATTTTTCGACGCGCGGCGAAGCCGGGTCGAGGCCCTGTTCGGCGAAACGTTCGGGCAGTTGTTCGCGTTTGTCCCACCAGGCCAGCGATGCGGTCAGGGCGTCGATCCGGGCCGTCTCGAAACCGAGCACCCGGCCCGCATCGCGTAGCGCACCCTTGGTCCGGTATGTGATCAGCGCCGCGGCCAGCGCCGTCCGTTCGCGGGTGTATTTTTGGTAGATGTAGGCGATGACCTCGGGGCGGCGTTCGTGCTCGAAATCGACGTCGATGTCCGGCGGCTCGCCGCGCTCCTTCGAAATGAAACGCTCGAACAGCATGCCCGAACGATCCGGGCTCACTTCGGTAATCCCCAGCGCGAAGCAGACGATCGAATTGGCCGCCGAGCCGCGCCCCTGGCACAGGATCTCGACACTGCGGGCAAAGCAGACGATGTCGTACACCGTCAGGAAATAGGCTTCGTATTTGAGCTCGGCGATCAGCGCCAGCTCATGCTCGATGCGCTGTCGCACATCGTCCGGAATCCCGCACGGATAACGGCGCAGCAAGCCGCGCTCGGTTTCGTGGCGCAACCAGGAGGTCGGCGTATGGCCGGCTTCGACGATTTCCTCCGGATATTCGTAGCGCAATTCGTCGAGCGAAAAGCTGCATAGATCGGCAATCTTCAATGTTTCGGCCAGCAGCTCCGGCGGGTGGAGGCGCGACAGGCGCAGACGCGTGCGTACATGGCGCTCGGCGTTGGGAAACAGCGCGTAGCCGGCGTCGAAAACCGTCGTTTTCAGGCGCAATGCCGTCAGCACATCCTGCACCGGCCGACGGGCCTTGATGTGCATGTGCACGTCACCGGCAGCCACCAGCGGCAAACCGCAAGCCGCGCCGAGCACCTGCAGATCGGCCAGTTTGGCCGCGTCGTCCGGCCCGGCGTGTAGTTCAACGGCAATCCAGACGCGGCCGGGAAAATGTTCGGCCAGCCAGCGCCCGTCATCGACCGTTGCCGCCTCGCCCGGCACCCACAGCACGAGGCAATCGGGCACCGCGCCGTTCGGCGAGACGACATTGAGGTCATGCCGTTGCAGCGCATAAGCTCCTTTCTCCGCCCGTCGCCGGGCCAGCGTGATGAGCGCCGAAAGGTTGCCGTAGCCCTCGCGGTTTCTAGCCAGAAAGATCAGTTTCAGGCCATCAAGGGTCGTCATTTCGCTGCCGACTATCAGTTTCAGCCCGGCCTGTTTGGCCGCCTGATGCGCCCGGACGATACCGGCCAGCGAACATTCATCAGTCAGCGCCAACGCCGCGTAACCTTGTGCCGCAGCCTGTTCGATCAGTTCAGCCGGATGCGAGGCACCGCGCAGGAAAGTGAAATTGGAGAGGCAATGCAGCTCGGCGTAATCGGGTAACGACATGGTTTCACCCGCACCGGCTCAGGCGAACAGGCCGTGCAGAAACCAGCCGTCGGCGTTCCTGAAAACCCAGGCCCACTGGCCGAGGGGATTGCGGGCGACAAAATAGTCGCGCCGCACATCGCCAGCCGCCCCGCCCTCGCCTTCGTCCCACCAGCCGCTTTCCAGCCGCTCGGCCCGCGACAGCAGCTTGAGTGGACCATGCCATTGCGGGCTGCCGGCCCGCTCGGCCAGCGCCTGCGGCGTCGGCAGAAGCCACAACGGGCGGGAAGGACTGCTGTCGGCTGCCGCCTTGCCTGTTTTTTGCACTTCCACGGTCGACCGGAAAAAACGGCCAAAATTGAAATCGACTTCATGTGCCCGCGTCGCGCATTCGGGTCGGTAATCGGCCATCTCGCCCAGCGCCTGCACCGCCCCTTCGCCCAGCCGGGCGCGCAGACGTTCCAGGCAGGCCAGCGTGCCCTCGCCGGCCGTTGCCTGCTCGAACAAATGGGCGCTGGCACCGGGCTTGTCGACCAGCTCGTCGGCCTGCAAACGCAGGGCTTCGACCGGCGCCTTGAGGTTCAGCCGGGAAAGATGCTCGCGCAGCAGACGGACGAAACGCCCTTCATCAGCCGCCGGCTCGGCAAAGTTGAGCGCTAGCACCGTCGGCGGCCCGTCGTCGTGCGTCAATTGCAGCGAACAGCGACGAACCAGCAACTGCCGACCATGCAGCCAGCCGGCCAAAGCCGCGAACAGGCGCTGGCCGGCAAAAACCAGCGCTTCGGCATGCTCGACACGCGATGGCAGTTCGATATCGATGGCGAAACTTTCCGGAAAAACGAAGGATTTTCGCGGATCGGGCAGATCGCCCCAGGCGCGCAGCAGATCGTCGACCGGCCCGTTGCCGATGCGCCGCCGCAAACCGGCGCCGGGCAGTTTTCGCAGATCGCCGAGCTGCCGCAGGCCAAAGGACTCCAGCCGGTTCGTCACTTCAACCGGCCAGCCGGGAATGGCGCAGGGCAAGGCGGTCAGGGCCGAGTGCATGGCGGCCGGTTCCGCATGAATCTGGCTAGCCCCCATCCGTGCCAGCCAACCAGCCCCGAGCGGCGTTGGCGCCACCGCCCAATGGGTCGAATAAGATTGTTCGGCGCAACCGGCGAGCACCGCCGTAATGATCGCTTCTACACCGCCGAACAAACGCAGGCAGCCACCGATTTCGAGCAGCAGCGACTCCGGCGACACCAGGCTGATCGTCGGCGTAAAGCGCCCGGCCCAGCAGGCCAGACTTTCCAGCGCCTGTTGTTCGCGGGCCGCGCAACGTTCGAAAACGCTTAGCCCGGGCTGCAGGCCAAGCGCCGTCGACAGCTTCTGGCCAGCACAAACACCCGCCGCCACCGCCTCGGCATCGCCCACCTGCACTCGCCCGCGAGCGACGACCGCGCTAGGCGACTGGCGCAGCGGCAGGGCCTCGAGCGGTAACAAGGGAAAGTGCAGGGCCAGCCACAGCACGCGAAGGTCTCCCGGCGAATTGAACAGGACGAGGTATGGATAAGGTGAGCGGCCGGGAAACTGGCCGGCCACGCCGCTTGATGATGCGTACTGACAACGCGCTGTTGCCGTCTGCTGCATCCAACACTACACGCAGCGGTGCCGGCGACGGCACCCCGGCGGCTGCGGTCGACCGCCATAAACAGGCAAAAACCGAACGCCCCTCGGCCGCGACCTGCAGCCGGCGCAAGGCGCGGGCATTGATGTTTGCTTCCGGCCAAGCCAGCACGCCAGCAAAACCACCGCTGGCCAGCAGTTGTTCAACGCACCAGCCAACGCTTTTGCCAGCCTTGACGACGACCAGCCTTTCCAGCGCCAGACCGGCTGCCGCCCAGGCCGGGGCATGCGGCAGCCACGGCGGCGCGACGAGTGCCAGCCAGCCGCCGTCGGCCGACAAGCGGGCCAGCGCCGGCAACAGCAGGCTCATTTCGCCGACGCTGCTGCGGTCGACGAGGATTTCGGTCAGATTGCCCCGCGGCCAGCCACCACCCGGCAGTTCGGCATCAAGTTCGGCATGGCCGCTCGGGATCGCGCTTTCCGGCAGCGAGGCCAGCGTGTCGCCGCGCCAGACATCGCCCCGGGCCAGCACATCCGCCAAGGCAACCGGCAACGGCTGGGTGTTCATGACAGCTTTGAAACGGCTCCGCGAATCAGGCCGACGGCGATGCCTTCGATGGCAAACTCGACCTCTCCGGGATTGACGATGATCGGTTGAAAATCGGGGTTTTCGGCGATCAGCTCAATAAAGCCATCGCGGTGTTGCAGACGCTTGACGGTGACTTCCTCGTCGATCCGGGCGACGACGATCTGCCCGTCGCGTGCCTGGTTGGTCTTGTGCACGGCGAGCAGGTCGCCATCGAACATGCCGATATCGATCATCGACGTTCCGCGCACCTTGAGCAGGAAATCAGCTTTGGGCGAAAACATGCTGGCATCGAAGGCGTAACGGCCCTGGACGTTTTCGACGGCAAGAATCGGCGAGCCGGCGGCGACGCTGCCGATCAGCGGCAGGCCGAGCTGTTCGACGAGCCGGATACCGCGCGCCGAGCCTGGCTCAAGAACGATGGCGCCCTTCTTGGCGAGCGCCTTGAGGTGGTCTTCGGCGGCATTCGGCGAAGCAAAACCGAAGGCGCTGGAAATTTCCATGCGCGTCGGCGGCGCGCCGAGCACTTCCAGCGTGCTTTTGATGAAGTCGAGAATTTCCTGCTGACGTGGCGTGAGTTTCATGGCCGGCCTCCGCTAAAAACCAATGACTGTATTTTTGTACAGTAACCGATTTTTGGCAAGCGAAAAATCAGGTCGGCAGATCGAAACCCTTTAACTTGCGGAACATGTCGACGGCGTAGGAGTCTGTCATCCCGGCGACAAAATCGGCCACTTGGAGCAGGCGAATGTACGGGTCGGCATCCGGCTCGCCACCGTGGCCGAGGAACTGCGTCGGCAACAGCTTGAGCAGCATGCGCTCGCGGGTCGTGTAGCGAGCGTGCCCAGCCCTCGCCTCGACCGCATTGGTAAATAACCCGAGCAAGGCGCCGAGCACTTCGAAGCCGGCTGTTTCAATTTCCAGCGCTGGGCGGGCGGTATAGATGGTTTCCTTGGCCAGCTTGAGAATGGCCTGCAGAGGATGGGCGATGGGCGAGCTTTCGAGCAGTTCATCGTCAAATTTGCCGCTCAGGATGGCGTCTTCGTTTTCGAGAAAGACTGCCGCGGCGCTTTCGAGCAGGCAACCGATGGCCTTGGCGCGCAGGTATTCGAGGCGCTCCTTGGGGTCATGCAGGCGATCGAGGCGGCTACCGTTGATCGTGTTGCCGGCCAGATCGGCGAGCAGGCATTCGGCATCCTTGTAGGGCACGAAGCCGAGCCGTGCGGCGTCTTCGAGATCGACGATGAGGTAGCAGGTGTCGTCCGCCACTTCGACCAGGAACGCCAGTGGATGACGGTGCCAGGCGGTATTTGAAATTCGCTCGATTAATCCGGTTGACCGTGCAACTTGCTGGAAATTATCGGCATCCTGCTGGAAGAAGCCGAATTTCTTGCCGCTCTTGCCATCCAGATCGGTATCGAGATGCGATGGGCGCGGGTATTTGGTAAAAGTCGCCAGCACCGCACTGCTCAGTTGCAGGCCACCGGGATTGGCCGGGCTTTGCAGCCGGCTGACGATGCGAAAGCCTTGCGCATTGCCTTCGTAGCGCTCGAAGTCGGCTTTCTGGGCTGGCGTGAATTCGTGGCGATCAAGCAAGCCGGAATGGCGGAACCACTCGCGGATGGCATCCTCACCGGCGTGGCCGAAGGGTGGATTGCCGATATCGTGGGCCAGACACGCCGCCGCAACGATGGCACCAAAATCGCCCGATTCAACGTGCTGTAGGCCGTGCCGGGCGATGATCTCGCGGCCGACCACGGCACCCAGCGAGCGGCCGACACAACTGACTTCCAGGCTATGCGTCAGGCGGGTACGCACGTAATCGCTCTTCGAGAGCGGGAAAACCTGCGTCTTGTCCTTCATGCGCCGGAAGGCGGAGGTGAAGACGATGCGGTCGTAATCCTGCTGGAAGGCCGTGCGCTCGGCCGTGCCGGGCGCCTTGCCGGCCCCCAGGCGTTCGCTCGACAGCAGTTTTTCCCAGACTTTTCGTTTGCCCATGCTCTTTTGTTTCGACGATGCGATGGGCTGCGAGTTTACTCCGCTTCGAGCAAAGCCCGCACGTGATCGGGCAAAGGCACCGACTTTCCGGTTTGCGTATCCATCCAGACTACTTTGGCGGCACCCTCGGCAAAAATGCGCTCATCGCCTTCGATGCGCATTTCGACGTAGGTTTCGCAACTTGAACGGCCAATCGCGCCGACAAAGGTGCGCACCTCGACGGTTCCCGGGTAATTCATCGGGATCAGGAAGGTGCAACTGGCATTGATGATCACTGGCCCGGCACCGCCCGGACGGACGGGGATGTTCATTTCCTCGACCCACTCGACCCGCGCCTGCTCCATGTAGCGGAAATAGACAGTGTTATTGACATGCCCGTAGGCATCCATGTCGCCCCAGCGGATGGGCATTTTTGTGACGTGAATCAGCTTTTTCTTGTGGTTCATATACTTGAATACTAGAGTGGGGTTGATCAAAATATTTCCATACTGTACCGTATTGAAATCAAGTCAACAATAAAATCAGGAGACATCATGCAGCGCGAATCCATGGAATTCGACGTCGTCATCGTCGGTGGAGGCCCGGCTGGCTTGGCCGCGGCGATCCGCCTGAAACAACTGGCGGCGGAAAAAGGCACCGATCTGGGCGTCTGCCTGATTGAAAAAGGCGCCGAAATCGGCGCCCATATTCTTTCCGGTGCCGTCATGGATCCACGTGCCCTAAGCGAGTTGCTGCCCAACTGGCAAACAGACGGCGCACCGCTCAATGCCCCCGTTTCCGAAGACCGTTTTTTCATCCTTTCTGAAAACGGTGCCACCAAGATGCCGAACAGCCTGCTGCCCGACTGTTTCCACAACGAAGGTAACTACGTCATCTCGCTCGGCAACGTCTGTCGCTGGCTGGGCGAACAGGCCGAGGCGCTGGGCGTCGAGATCTATCCGGGCTTTGCCGGTGCCGAAGTGCTGTTCGATGAAAACGGTGCCGTCAAGGGCGTCGCCACCGGCGACATGGGGCGCCTGCACGATGGCTCGGAAGGCCCGAATTTTCAGCTGGGCATGGAACTGCACGGCAAATACACCTTCTTCGCCGAAGGCTGCCGCGGTCATCTCGGCAAGCAGCTAGAAGCGAAATTCAATCTGCGTGACGGCGTCGATCCGCAAACCTACGGCATCGGCCTCAAGGAACTCTGGGAAATCGATCCGGACAAGCACCAGCTTGGCCTGGTCATTCATAGCGGCGGCTGGCCGATGCAGCCGGATACTTACGGCGGTGGCTTCCTTTATCACCTGGAAAACAACCAGATCGCCGTCGGTTTCGTTGTCGGCCTCGGTTACAGCAACCCGCATCTGGCGCCCTACGAAGAGTTCCAGCGTTTCAAGACGCATCCGGAAATCCGCAAGTTCCTCGAAGGCGGCAAACGCATCGCCTACGGCGCCCGCGCGCTGACCGCCGGCGGCCTGCAGTCGCTGCCCAAACTGACTTTCCCGGGTGGCGTGCTGATCGGCGACGACGCCGGCTTTCTCAACGCGGCCCGTATCAAGGGCTCGCACTGCGCCATCAAGACAGGCTCGCTGGCAGCAGAAGCCTGTTTCGAAGCACTGGCTGGCGAGCGCCAGCGCGACGAATTGACCACCTACCCAGAGTCATTTAAAAACAGTTGGTTGTACGATGAACTTCATAAAACACGTAACTTCAAACCGTGGATGAACAAGGGCCTGGCACTCGGTTCCATCATGTTCGGCATCGACCAGGTGGTGCTGCGCGGCAAGGCGCCATGGACACTGCATAATCGCACGCCGGACCACGCCAAGCTCAAACCGGCGGCAGAATGCGAGCCCATCGTTTATCCCAAACCGGATGGTGTCATCACCTTCGACCGCCTGTCCTCCGTATTCCTTTCCAGCACCAACCACGAAGAAGACCAGCCCTGCCATCTGCAATTGAAGGATGCCAGCGTGCCGATCGCCGTCAATCTGGCGCAATACGATGCGCCGGAGCAGCGCTTCTGTCCGGCCGGGGTCTATGAAATCCTGCGCGACGAGAGCGGTGCCAACCCGCGTCTGCAGATCAATGCGCAAAACTGCGTCCATTGCAAAACTTGCGACATCAAGGACCCGACGCAGAACATCAACTGGGTGGTGCCGCAAGGCGGCGAAGGCCCGACTTACCCGAATATGTAAGCCCAAACCCGGAAACCGTGTTCGCATAACGCGAATCACTGTTTCCCGGTTTATAATCCTGCGGCTAAACCCCTTAGGGAGAACAACACATGGGCTTTCTCGCCGACAAAAAAATTCTGATCACCGGACTGCTGTCCAAGCATTCCATTGCCTATGGCATTGCCAAGGCCTGCCACCGTGAAGGCGCTCAACTCGCTTTCACGTACCAGACCGAGCGTTTCGAAGACCGCATCAAGAAATTCGCTGCCGAATTCGGCAGCGATATCACTATTCCCGTTGACGTCGCCAGCGACGAGCAAATCGATAACCTGTTCGTCGAACTGGCCAAGCACTGGGACGGCCTCGATGGCCTGGTTCACTCCATCGCCTACGCCCCGACCGAAGCCATCGAAGGTGATTTCCTGAACGGCATTTCGCGCGAATCCTTCCGCATCGCCCACGAAATCTCGTCGTACAGCTACCCGGCACTGGTCAAGGCCGCCCGTCCGATGATGCAGGGCCGCAAGAGCGCCGCGCTCGCCCTCTCCTACCTCGGCGCCGAGCGCACCATGCCGAACTACAACACCATGGGTCTCGCCAAGGCCAGCCTCGAGGCGGCCACGCGCTACCTGGCCTTCTGTCTCGGCCCTGAAGGCATCCGTGCCAACGCCATTTCGGCCGGCCCGATCAAGACCCTGGCGGCTTCAGGCATCGGCAACTTCGGCAAGCTGCTCGCCTACAACTCGCACAATGCCCCGCTACGCCGCAACGTGACCATCGATGAAGTCGGCAACGCCGCGGCCTTCATGCTGTCCGATCTGGCCAGCGGCATTACCGGTGAAATCCTCTACGTTGATGGCGGCATGAACACCACCGCGCTCGGCAACGCGGACCCCCTCCCTGCCTGACAAATTCGTGCGACCGTGGATTTCCACGGTCAACCGAAAAAAAGGGCCAAAAACGTCGACCAGTTAATTCTGGCCGACGTTTTTATTTTGGCAGCCTGCTCGCAAGATGCAGCCTGATGACGCTGGCCAGGGTATCGATATCCACCGGTTTGGCGACATGGTCGACCATGCCCGCGGCCAGGCATTTTTCACGTTCTTCGTTGAAGGCGTGAGCGGTCTGGGCAATGATGGGAAGCTCGGGGAAGGCCGCTGATATCCGGCGCGCCGCTTGGTAGCCGTCCATTTCCGGCATCTGCAAATCCATCAGCAAGACATCGTAAGCCGCCCGCCCATCACCAAGCACCTGATCGACCGCCTCCTGGCCGTTGCTGACCATCACGACACGAGCACCGGCCTCCTCCAGCACCTCCTGCAACACCTGCTGGTTGATTTTTTCGTCCTCTGCAACAAGGATGGAGATTCCCGCCAGTGACTTCTGATCGAACGGTGAGGCGCCCTGCCCGGTATCGGCCTGAATCTCAGTGACCTCCGGCTTGATGTAGGGGAAACGGAATTCAACGTTGGTCCCGACACCATGTGTGCTGGAAACTTGGATATCGCCATTCATCAACTCGAGAATACGTTTGCTGATTGCCAGACCAAGACCTGTTCCGCCGAATTTTCGGCTGGCCGATGCATCGGCCTGCTGGAAGGGGTTAAACAGTGCTTCAAGCTGCGTAGCGTCCATACCGATCCCCGTGTCGGCAACCTTGAATACCAGCCAGCCTTTTTCGAGCGAAAGTGACAGCCGGACATGGCCGGCAGCGGTGAACTTGACAGCGTTGGAAAGGATGTTGAGCAGCACCTGGCCCATGCGCAGTGGGTCGCTGAGACAGGTATGCGGCAGATCCGGGGCCAACTCAACCTGCAGATCGAGCTGCTTGGCCTCGGCCCGATCACGAAGCAGATCAAGCGAGTGCTCGACAATCTCGGCAACTACGACCTCTGTCTGTTCGATGCGCAGCTTGCCGGCCTCGATCTTCGAAAAATCGAGAATGTCATTGATAACGCCGAGCAAGCGGTTGCCCGACAGCTCGATCTTGGCAAAGGCATCACGGGCCTTCTCGACATTCTGGACGTTGCGGTAACCGATCTGGGCAAAACCGAGGACACCGTTGAGTGGCGTACGGATTTCGTGGCTCATGTTGGCCAGGAATTCGCTCCTCACCCGCGCCAGGTTTTCCGCTGCGACCAGGGCCTGCTCCCTGGCCAAGGCGGCAGCACGCTGGATGCTGACATCGACGAAACTGGTCACCGCACCGACGATCACGCCATCCTGAAGCATGGGATGGGTGGCATACATCACCGGAATGGGATGACCATCGGCGTGCCAATAGACCTCATCGTCGACGCGAACGTTCTGCCCGAGCTGCAAAGCGTTGTAGCTACGGCACTCGGCAGCCGGGTATGGCGAACCATCCGGCCGGCTGTGGTGGAAAAGCGCATGCGCTTTGCGGCCAATCAACTGCTCGGCGGTATAGCCCAGGATCGTACAGGCAGCCGGGTTGATGAAGGTGATTATTCCGTCGCAATCAATTCCGTAGAGACCATCGGCACTTGATTGGAGAATATGGCTGGAGCGCGCCTCGGTCTGCATGAGCTCGGAGGTCCGTTGCTGGACCAGCCCTTCCAGGTGACGTCGGTGCTGTTCCAGCTCCGCCTCGATTTTCTTGCGCTCGGCGATTTCCCTGAAGACATTGACTGCCCCGGTGATTTCTCCATCACGCTCAACGGGCGATACCGTAAATTCGACCGGAAAAGACGTCCCGTCCTTGCGCCAATACAGACTATCGCTGACGTGTCGACGCAAACCATCCCGCAGTGTCTTGAAAACCTCGCAATCCTTGCTGGCGAAAGGGTTTCCCTCGGTATCGTGGTGATGCGTCAAGGCATGGAGATCGAGGCCAACACCCTCCTCCGCATTCCAGCCAAACATTTTTTGCGCCGCCGGGTTGACGAAAACCACCTTGCCATCGAGATCAACCCCGCAGATGCCTTCAGCTGCCGACGAAAGGATCAGTTCGCTTTGCCGCCACGCAGCTTCAGTTGCGCGATTAGATGCCTCCAGTTTGGCGGTGTATTCGGCATCCTGTCGAATGAGCGCTTCCTGGTCGGTCTCGCTCCGTTTCCAGCCACGACTGATCAATATCGTTGAAATCAGGGTCACCAATAAAAACAACCCGCTCAGCCCGACGATACCCAGCGACTCATTGCGCCAATCCTCGAGGTAATCGTCATCAGCCAAACCAACGACTAGATAGAGTGGATGGTGATCTACGCGGCGAAAATGAAATGTTCTGGAGATCCCGTCCACCCCTGAACGGGTATGGTACTGGGCGGCACTTTTATCGGTGTCGAGCAAGGCTCGCAACTCGGCGGACGGACTGCTGCGACCGACTGTGGCGCCTTGGGAGTCCGCTTTGGTGTAGCGGGCAATCAGATTGTTTTTGTCCCACAAGCCGACATTTCCACGCAACCCAAGATCCACCTTGGAAAACATGGCAATAAAATTATCGACGGAAATCGCCACATGAACATCACCGGCAAATGAACCATCAGGGCTGTTGATACGACGACCGAGTGTAATCATCCATTTTTCGGCCGCCCGCCCCATAACCGGCGCCGAAAAGACCAGGCCGGCATCCGGATCATCGCGCAGGAGGATAAATTGAGGACGATCGGCAATGCTGACATTGCGTATCTTCACGTCATTGACCGCATAGCGGATGATGCCTTGGGCATCAACAACGCGCAGACCCAGCGCTTCCGGAATAAGGGCATCCTGACGGGCGATGAAAGCCTCCAGCGCCTTCTGGTCGATCCCTCCGCCAGCCATCTGTCGCGTAACCTCGTCGCTGACTATGTGCAGCGAGATATCGATCTTGCTGATAAAACCGGCAAGGCTTTCTTCCAGAATTCTCGAGTAATTTTCGGTCAGGGTAACCGCCTCGGCTACCTTTTCCGCACGATTTTGCTGGATCACCAGAACGGCCATGCCGATCACGAACAGATTGACCAGGCAGACGCCAAGCCACAGCAAGCGAATATAGCCATGACGCTTCTTTACAGATGCGACCAAGCCTGGATCACCCGTCATACACGTTCCTGAGCAGTTACGTTCCTGGGCGCTCATTCCAGAAAGCCGGCAAACCCGCCTCCCATGAGCATCTACCTACTTGAGGAGAATAGCACCCCCCTTATGGACTGCCTACAGGGATTGAATTCAACAGCCATCCACAAACGAAAAAACGGGCCGCAGCCCGTTTTTATACATAAACCGCTGCTTGTTATTTGTCTTTCAACTCCAGGGCGGCCTGATTGACCTCAACCTTGTAGCGGCTGCGCAGGGCTGCCAGATAAAGCTGAACCTCTTCCTGAGCGGCCAGATTACCCAGTTGCTTGAGCATTCCCTGCTTGCTGGCATCGTCGAGTTTTTCGCCCGCCAGGACCTTGTTCAGCTTGAACAGCGCGTAGCCAGTTCCCGGCAGTTCGACGCCGGTGTAGGACGGCAGCTTGCCGGTTTCCATGCGGAACACGGACTGGGCTACAAGCGGCGGCAGTTGGCGGGCTTCCATGCGCGATACACTCCTGGCAGCGCCCCAGGCCAGCTTGTCCTCACCCTTCTTCAATGCTTCCAGGCGCGCTTCGCCATCCTTGCTGGCCAGAACCTGAGCTTCCTTGTTCTTGAGCAGGATTTCGATATTGGCCTTGACGCTGTCGAACGGCTGCAAGGCCTTAGGCTTGTAATCGACCAGACGCGCAGCAACCAGCGTATTCGTGGCGATTTCTACGGCTTCGGTATTTCGGCGATTCTTGACGGAGTCTTCCGAGAACAGCGCGGCCATCAGCTTTTCGTTACCGAGCACGCCATTGGCCGGGTTGGCCTGACGAGCCAGCCATTCGGAAGATTTGATGGCCAGTTTGAATTTCTCGGCAACCGGCTTGAGGCTGTCCGACTGTTCATAGACCATATTGCTGAAGGCTTCAGCGGCTTCGGCAAACTTGCGGGAACCGGCTGCTTTCTTCAGTTCAGCCTCGATTTCGCCGCGCACGTCGGCCAGCGGCTTTTCCTTGGCGGCGTGGATACCGGTCAGCTTGATGATGTGGAAGCCGAAATCAGACTCGACGACGCCGGAAATCTCGCCTTCCTTGAGGCTCATGGTGCTGTCCTCGAAGGCCTTGACCATGGCGCCACGCCCGAAGAAGCCGAGGTCGCCGCCCTTGGAGGCTGAACCAGGGTCGTCGGAGTTCTTCCTGGCCAGATCGGCAAAGGCAGCGGGATTCTTGCGAACTTCAGCAAGCAGTTCTTCGGCCTTCGCTTTTGCCTTGTCCTTGCCGAGCTTTTCCGCGGCGATCAGGATGTGGCTGGCGCGACGCTCTTCCGGTTGCAGGAAGCGGTCCTTGTGGCCGTCGTACCAGGCCTTGATCTCGGCCTCGGTGACGGCCAGCTGGCTGGCGATGGATTCCATCGACAGCACGACGTACTCGGCCTTGGCCTGTTCGGGCACTTCGAACTGTTTGGCGTTCTCGTCGTAGAATTTTTTGCCGGCATCGTCAGCCAGCTTGACCTTGCCGAGGTAACTATCGAGGTTCAGGCGATATTCCACGACCTCACGCTTTTCGGTCTGCAGGGCCAGCACACGGTCGGCGACGGAGCGGGAAACCACGCCGGATTGACCGATGGCACCCGCCAGTTGCTGCAGCGTCAAGTCCTGGCGCAGTTGCGCCTCGAAACCGGCCGGCGACATGCCTTGAGCGCGCAACGCAGCTTCGTAGCGTTCGACTGAGAACTTGCCGTCCACCTTGAATGCCTCAATAGCGCCGATCGCCTGGCGTATGGCATTGTCGCCAACAACCATGTTTTTCTTGCTGGCCTCGATAACGAGCAGGCGCTGGTTGATCAGGTCGTCAAGAATCGCCTTGCGGGCTTCTGGGTTTTCCAGCATTTTGGGGTCAAACTGAGCGCCCATCTGCGTGCGCAGGCGCTCCTGCTGTTCGCGCAGGGTCTGCTGGAACTGTTGCTGGGTAATCTTGACGTCGCCAATCGTGGCCACATCGCCGCCGGAGCCGTCGCTGCGCATGTAGGAATCAACGCCGAAAAAGGCGAACGGCAGTGTGATCAGCGCCAGAAATACCTGGACGATTCTTTTGTTGTTGCGGACTGCGTCGAACATAAGGAGAAAAATCCTTCGAATGCGTTCAAAAAGGCAAAGCCAGCTTGCCCAAAAGGCCGAATGATACCGTAGTTTTCCTGGCCTCCCGTTGCTTTAGGCACCAGAAAAGATCGCTCCCAGGCGGCGCACGGCGTCTTCGATTGCCGGCGTGTGCGGGTTGCCGCAATTGAGACGCAGACAGTTGCGATACATTCCGCTGGGCGAGAACAGATCGCCCGGCACGTAGGCCAGGTTTTCGCCGATGGCCCTTTGGTAGAGTCGCGTGGTGTCGATGTTTTCCGGCAGCTCGACCCACAGGACGAAGCCGCCCTGCGGTTGGGTGATGCGAGTCGCCGCCGGAAAATAGCGACTGACCGCCAGCCGCATTGCTTCAACCTGATGCAGGTAGGCACGGCGCAGGGGGCGTAGATGACGCTCATAGGCGCCGGATTCGAGATATTCGGCGAGCACGTGCTGGGTAATCGGATTGGTACCGCCGCTGGTGATGGTTTTATGCAAGGCAATGGCCGAGTGATAGCGCCCGGCCGCGACAAAGCCGATGCGCAAGGCTGGCGACAGGCTTTTCGAGAACGACGAACAGAGCATGACGTTGCCGACCTTGTCGAATGCCTTGATCGGCCACGGCCGTTCGTTGCCGAGGTGGAGATCGCCGTAGATGTCGTCTTCGATCACCGCGACGCCGCGTGCCGCGGTCAACGCCGAAAACAGCCGTTTTCTCTCGTCCGGCATGACGCAGCCGAGCGGATTGCTGCCATTCGAGACGATCAGACAGGCGGCGATGCCACCATTGCGCGTCGCCAGATCAAGCGCTTCGACCGACATCCCGGTGCGCGGATCGGTCGGGATTTCCAGCGCCTTGAGACCGAGCGTTTCGAGCAATTGCAACATCAAATAATAGGCCGGCGACTCGACCGCCACGGTGTCGCCGGGCTTGGTCACCGCCCGCAAACAAAGGCCGAGCGCTTCGGTGCACGAATTGGTGATGACGAATTCCTCGGCCGGCAACGGCCCACCCCAGGCCAGCGAACGACGCACCAGCTGGCGGACCAGCGCCGGCTCGTCGGTATTGATGTGGCTGCCGCCTTCGAGCAACTTGGGATGGCGCCGGGCAACACCGGCATACAAACGCTGCAACGCGGCGACCGGCAACAATTCGGGGGCCGGCAAGGCGGCGGCGAGCGGCGCGATGCCGTTTCTCGCCCCGGCGCGCAATACGCTGACCAGCCGTTGCGAAATATCGACCGGAATCGGCTCATCAGGCGTTGAGCGGGCCACCGGCTCGGCACGCGTGGCCTTGGCGCGTTGGACGAAAAAACCGGACTGCGGCCGCGCTTCGACCAGGCCGCGATCCTCCAGCAGACGTAGCGCCTGGACTACGGTCGACACGGAAAGACGACGCTGGCTGGACAAACGCCGCACCGACGGCAAGCGGTCGCCGTGATCCAACACGCCGCTGGCGATCATTCCGGTCAATTCAGCCGCCAGTTGCTCATAGCGCAACAGTTCTTCAGCCATCGGACACCTGTACAGTTAGGGTCAGCAACGACCGGTACAGTTTTGATTTACACACACTGTATTGGTCACAATTTAAATTTATTGCAACTGTACCACCCGCTATCCGGAACCTAAAATTTCTCCACGAACAATGCGGAGAGCGCCATGACAAGCCATCGGGTTTCGGAGGAAATATGCCTGCAACCGGGCCGCCCTATCCGCCTCAATGACGCCGCCGGTACGCGAGTCCGCTGCCTGCGCGGCACGATCTGGATTACCGTCGCCAACGAGCCCGACGACGTATTTCTCGGGAGCGGGCAAAGCTACCTGATTTCCCGCAATGGCCTGAGTCTTGTCGAAAGGATAGGCAACAGCAGCATTCAACTGGAGAGACGGCAACCAGGCAGATGGTTCACTGGCCTGATCCGGCGCCTGACGAACGGGCCAGGTCGGTGACGGACCTCAGTCGAACAAATCCGGTTCCATCGGCAACAGGTTTTCCCGTTTGACGGTCAGGCGAACGGGAACGCCCTGCTTGCCGATCGCCTCAACCACCATGCGCCCGGCCGAGGCTTCGGCCACCACGCGGACATTGCGCGTCGACTGACGGGTGCGGCCACGGTAGGTAACCAGCGTTCCGGCGGGTGGATACCAGGCTGATTTTGGGCGCGACATCGTGGGCCTTTCATCCTCGACGAGTGGTCAGAGCCTACCGCGGAAAAAAGATTTTTCTAATACTGTACATCCATACAGCTTTCGGCTATTCTGCACTCAAACGCGCATCACTGTTTATCCATACAGTTACTCAAAAGGAGTCGCCATCATGAAACGTCTTCAACAATGGTTCGATCTGATTGCCGGCATTTCCCACGAAGAACATGCCCGCCTGGAGCGTGCCAGAGCCATCTTCGGCGCCAGCGGCCCGAACGTCGAGCAGTTGCAGATGCCTGCGTGCTGGCGGCGGAGCGCCCGTGTCGTCATCCAATGAGAGCAGACACGCCGCTGTTTTTGTTATTGGGCAAATTTCCGGTTGACCGTGAAAACCGACAAATCCCTGATTAAAGAGGCTTGCCACGGTCAACCGGAAAAAATGGCCTAAAACAAAAACGGAACTCCGCAGAGTTCCGTTCTGTTAGCCGAAAAATACTGGCTGGAATGCGTTCAGAAATCGTCCTTGACGATCGGGAAGCCCAGCGCATCCCAGTCGAGCATGCCGCCGCGGTAGTAATAAATCTTGTCAGCCGGGAAACCATCGCGAACCATTGCGTTGATGGCTGACGGGCTCTGTGGGCAGACCGGGCCGTTACAGAAGGCATAGACTTTCTTGGCCTTGCTGCAGTCCCACTTGCCGGCCTTCTTGGCGCAGCCCAGCTCGTCCATGCGGCCGGAAACCAGGGTGTAGGGGATGTGATACGAGTTGGGGATGGTGCCTTTGATCCGGTCGTCCGGCTCACGCATGTCGACAATCAGCGCATCCTTGTCGTTCATCGCGTGGAGAATTTCGATTTCGGTGACCGGATGGACGCCGGGAACCGGAATCAGCGGCTGCAGCCAGCCCTTGTTCTTGGCGCATGGCGTCATCGTGCGGGTAATGACGAACGGCCCATTCTTGGTCTGCACGACGAACTGCTTGTCCTCGCCGATGATGCGCAGCAATTCCTTCTCCTGAGCGGAAGCGCCCATGGACACGGCAACGATCCCGGCAGCCAGCAAAATTTTCTTGATCATACGACTCCTCCATTGCTATTAGATTTGGCAACCACCATTTATAAGTGATTGCGTATATTGTAATTTAACAATGTAGTTCTGTAAAAAAGAAAGGCGACCCACAGGTCGCCTTTTCCTATTCTTCCGGTCGCTTAACCGACCCAGCGCCGCGCGTTGCGGAACATGCGCATCCACGGCGAATCCTCGCCCCAATTTTCCGGGTGCCACGACATCTGCACGGTACGGAAGACACGTTCCGGGTGCGGCATCATGATCGTGAAGCGGCCGTCAGCCGTGGTCACCGCCGTCAGGCCGTTCGGCGAACCGTTCGGGTTGTACGGATAGATCTCGGTCGGCTCGCCCTTGTTGTCGACGTAGCGTACGGCCGACAGCACCTTGGTCTTGTCGTCGGCGTTGTCGAACACCGCCCTGCCCTCGCCGTGCGAAACGACGATGGGCACTTGCGAGCCTTCCATGCCGGCGAAGAAGATCGACGGCGATTCGAGGATTTCGGTCATCACGAACCGCGCTTCGAACTGCTCGACCTTGTTGCGACGGAAAGCCGGCCAGTTTTCGGCGCCAGGGATGATGGATTTCAGCGCGCTCATCATCTGGCAACCGTTGCAGACGCCGAGAGCAAAGGTGTCCTTGCGATTGAAGAAGGCGGCGAATTCGTCGCGGCAGCCGTCGTGCATAAGAATGGTCCGCGCCCAGCCGAGGCCGGCGCCGAGCACATCGCCGTAGGAGAAGCCACCGCAGGCGACCAGGCCCTTGAAGTCCTTGAGACTGACGCGGCCGGCCAGAATGTCGCTCATATGCACGTCAACCGAAGCAAAACCGGCGCGGTCGAAGGCGGCAGCCATTTCGTAATGGCTGTTGACGCCCTGCTCGCGCAGGATGGCGACGCGCGGCTTGGCGCCGAGTTCGCGGTAAACCTGGGTGAAATCGTCCTGTGGATCGAAAGTCAGCTTCGGCGTCAGGCCGGGGTCGGCGACGTCGAGAATGCGGTCGAATTCCTGCTGGGCACAGCTAGGGTTGTCGCGCATGGCCTGCATCTGGTAGCTGGTCTCCGACCAGGCACGCTGCAGGTCGACACGCTTTTCGCGCAGCACGCGCTTGGCGTTGCGGGTGACGCGGATTTCGTCCCACTCGTTCATCGTGCCAACGAAATGGTAGGGCACACGCAGGGCGCGCAGGATCGGCGTGACCTTTTCGCGGTCGGCGCGGCGAATCTGGATCAGGGCGCCGAGTTCTTCGTTGAACAGGGCGCGCACGATGTTCTCGAAATCGCGGCCAGCCAGCAGGTTGGTCAGTTTCTCGGAACCATCGACATCGCCGGCCCCAGCGTCGTAGCAGATGCCGTCGAGATCGAGCGAAACGCCGCGGCGCGTGGCAAAGGCCATTTCGCAGGCGGCGACAAACAGACCACCGTCGGAACGGTCGTGGTAGGCGAGCAGCAGGCCATCGCGATTGAGTTTCTGCACGGCATCGAACAAGCCCTTGAGCTTGGCCGGTTCATCGACATCCGGCGCATCGCTACCGGTGGCGTTGTAAACCTGGGCCAGACAGGAGCCGCCGAGGCGGTTCTTGCCCAAGTCAAGCAGCAGCAGTTCTGTTTCGCCCTGATCGACGGCCAGTTGCGGCGTTTTGGTCTTGCGTACGTCGTCGACCGCAGCAAACGAGGTGACGACCAAGGAGAGCGGCGACACGACCTGCTTCTTGACGCCGCCATCTTCCCAGGCGGTACGCATCGACAGCGAATCCTTGCCGACCGGGATCGACACGCCGATGGCCTTGCACAGATCGGAAACGGCTTCGACGGTGTCGAACAGGCGGGCATCTTCACCAGCGACGCCGCACGGCGCCATCCAGTTGGCCGACAACTTGACCTTGGCCAGTTCGCCGACATCGGCAGCGGCCAGGTTGGTCAGCGCTTCGCCGATGGCCATGCGGCCGGAGGCAGGTGCGTCGAACACAGCGAGCGGCGTGCGCTCGCCCATGGCGAAGGCTTCACCGAGGTAGCCCTGATAACCCATGGTGGTCACGGCGACGTCAGCCACCGGCACCTGCCACGGGCCAACCATCTGGTCGCGAGCGGTCATGCCGCCGACCGAACGGTCGCCGATCGAGATCAGGAAGGTCTTGTCGGCGATGGTCGGCAGACGCATCAGACGATAGGCCGCGTCCTTGAGTTCGATGGCCGTCGCATCGAAAGAGACGAAAGTTTCCGGTTCGTGCTTGACGTCGCGGGTCATGCGCGGCGGCTTGCCGAGCAGCGCTTCCATTTCCATGTCGACCGGATTGACGCCGAAATGCGCGTCGGTAACGGTCAGATGGCCGTCGCCAGTCGCTTCGCCGACGACAGCGAACGGGCAGCGCTCACGTTCGCACATGGCCTGGAATTCGGCGATGCGGTTCGGCGGGATGGCCAGCACGTAGCGTTCCTGCGATTCGTTGGACCAGATTTCGGCCGGCGACATGCCCGGCTCTTCGGTCGGCACCTTGCGCAGATCGAAAATGGCGCCGACGCCGCCCGAATGGGCGAGTTCCGGCAGGGCGTTGGAAACGCCGCCGGCACCGACGTCATGCACCGACAGGATCGGATTGTTCTTGCCCATCTGCCAGCAACGGTCGATGACTTCCTGCGCACGCCGCTGGATTTCCGGGTTACCGCGCTGCACCGAGGCGAAATCGAGGTCTTCGGCATTCGAGCCGGCCGTCATCGACGAGGCGGCACCGCCACCGAGGCCGATCAGCATGCCGGGGCCGCCCAGCTGGATGAATTTCGTGCCGACCGGGAAGGTTTCTTCCTTGAACGACTGCTCGGCCTGGATGGAACCCAAGCCGCCAGCGATCATGATCGGCTTGTGGTAGCCGCGGACCGTGCCGGCGACATCCTGCTCGTAGGTGCGGAAATAGCCGGTCAGGTTCGGGCGGCCGAATTCGTTATTGAAGGCGGCGGCACCAATCGGGCCTTCGAGCATGATGTCGAGGGCGGAAGCGATGCGCGACGGGCGGCCGTAGGCGTGTTCCCAGGGCTGCGGCGCATCCGGCAGATTGAGGTTGGAGACCGAGAAACCGCACAGGCCAGCCTTCGGCTTGGAACCCTTGCCGGTGGCGCCTTCGTCGCGGATTTCGCCGCCGGAGCCGGTGGAGGCACCGGGGAACGGGGAAATGGCCGTCGGGTGATTGTGCGTCTCGACCTTGGTCAGGATGTGGGTCAGCTCTTCCTTGTAGCTGTAGCCACGGTCGGCATCTGGGTAGAAACGCTGGATGGTCGCGCCTTCGATGATCGAGGCGTTGTCGGCGTAGGCCATGATCGTGCCTTGCGGCGCGGCGGCATGGGTTTCGCGGATCATCCCGAACAAGGTCTTGTCCCTGGCCTGCCCGTCGATGACCCACGAGGCGTTGAAAATCTTGTGGCGGCAATGTTCGGAATTGGCCTGGGCGAACATCATCAGTTCGACGTCGGTCGGGTTGCGGCCGGCCTTGGTGAACACGTCGAGCAGGTAATCGATTTCGTCATCGGACAGGGCCAGGCCGAGCGAACCATTGGCGTCGACCAAAGCGGCCTTGCCGCCGGCCAGTACGTCAACGGTATTGAGCGGCTTCGGCTCGAAATGGCGGAACAGTTCGCTGGCGGCGTCGAAGCCGGGCAGCACGGAATCGGTCATGCGGTCGTGCAGCAGGCCGGCGACGGTTTTCTTTTCCTCGGCGCTCAGCGCGCGGCCACCCTTGACCACGACGTGGAAGGCGATGACGCGTTCGATGCGCTCGATGGCGTCGAGGTCACAGTTCCAGGCAATGTCGGTGGCCTTCGACGACCACGGCGAAATGGTCCCGATGCGCGGGGCGACGAGAAACAGTTCGCCGGCATCGGAACCAGCTGCCTTCTCTTCCAGCAGCGTCGCCAGCTTGGCGCGCTCGTCGGCATTCAGGGCGCGCTTTTGCGCCACGACATGCCAGTAATCAGCCACCACGGCTTCGATGTCGGCGACGGCTGCCGTCAAGCGGTTGGTCAAGCGTTGCAGACGGAAGGCGGAAAAGGCGGCGTCGCCCTTGAGGCAAAGAATGTCGGCCATGGGGAGTGTGGTCTGGTTAGGCGGAGAGGCCGGCATTATACCCGAGGTGGCGGTGGGTGCCGGCTCGGTATGGCACCTGGCAACGGCTGCGGCCGACTTTAATTTTGAGCCGTTTTTCCGGTTGACCGTAGCAACGGCGGCAGACTTACCTGCCCCGTTCCAGCCACTTGAGCACGCTCGCAAAGAGCGTGTCCGGGACCACCGGCTTGGCGATGAAATCATTCATGCCGGCAGCGAAGCAGCGCGCCTTGTCTTCGGCAAAGGCGTTGGCAGTCATGGCAAGGATCGGGGGATTGTCGCCGGGCGACAGTTGCCGGATGCGCCGGGTCGCTTCCAGGCCGTCCATCCGGGGCATCTGCATATCCATCAGGATAAGGTCGTAACCGTTCTTCTCGGCCAGCGCCAGCGCCTCCAGGCCGTCGTTCGCCACATCAACCTGCAAACCGACATCGCTCAACAGCGCGACGGCGATTTCCTGGTTGATTGGCTCATCCTCAGCCAGCAATATCCGCCGCCCGGCATAAGTCCGCAGCAGACTTGCTTCCGCCGTCTGCGGCATGGCGGACGCCACCCCGTTTTTGGTGCCAGCCCCTTTCTTGAGCCTGACTGTAAACCAGAAAGTGCTACCGACTCCGATCTCGCTGGTGAGGCCAGCCTCACCGCCCATCAACTGGGACAGTTTTTTGGTGATAGCCAGCCCCAGGCCGGTACCGCCGTAGCGGCGCGATATCGAATCGTCGGCCTGGGCGAACGAGGCAAATAAACGTTCCTGTACCGCGGGCGGAATGCCGGGCCCGGTATCATCCACTTCGATACGGACGCGAACACAGTCGTCGTCCTCGTCCTCCTGCAGGACACGCAGCGTTACGCCGCCGGTCTCGGTAAATTTGATGGCGTTGCTGGCGTAATTCAATATCGCCTGTTGAATCCGCGTCGGGTCACCAAGTAGCGCATGGGGCAGCGATTGCACATCACAGCGCAGAATCAGGTTTTTCGCGTGCGCCTGCTCCGAGAGCATGGAGGCAACGTTGGCGGTCAGCGCACCCAGATTGACTTCGCTTTCCTCGAGAACAAACTGGCCGGCTTCGATCTTCGACAAATCAAGGATGGCATTGATGATTTCGAGCAGATGTCGCCCGGCCAGGTCGATTTTCTCGAGCTTTTCAGCCTGCCCGGGCTGCACGCCCGAGCGCTTGAGCAGATGCACCATTCCGGTAATGGCGTTGAGCGGCGTCCGTATCTCGTGCGACATGTTGGCGATGAAGGAACTCTTCGCAACATTGGCTGCTTCCGCTGCTTCCTTGGCGACAGACAGGGCCGCAGTGCGCTGGACGACCAGGTCTTCGAGGTGCAAACGATAGGCAGCCAGTTCGGCTTCCGCCGCCTTGCGCCCGGAAATGTCTCGGGTGACGGCCAGGAGCAGTGTCTGGCCGTTGTCGGTCATTGGCACGGCATGGGTCTCCAGCCAGCGCCGACCGCCCTTCAGGCCACACACCTCAAACTCCATTTGCACGGCAGCCCCGGCCAGCACCTTGTGGTGCATGTCAACAAAAGCATCGCGGTATTCCGGAGCAACCAGATCGAGCATCGGCTGGTTGGCCACCTGTTCCAGTGAGTCGGCCTCGATCATCGCCAGTCCGGCCGGATTCATCTGGAGCAAACACCCCTTTGCATCAAGCATCTTGATGCATTCCGGCTCGTTATCGATGATGGTGCGCAGCCGGGACTCACTTGCCGCGACATCGATCAACGCCTGCCGGCGTTCGGCATCAATGCGCGCCAGTTCGATCCGGGTTTCGGAGAGCCAGCCGAGCACACTGTCTTCCATCCCCGCGGCAACCCGAACGGGGGTCGAAAAATCACCCTGCCCGAGACGGGCGATGCGCCCATGCACCTCATCCAGCGAGCCGCCAAGGCTGGTCCGCAAGGCCTGGTAGGTACGCCCCACAGTCAGCAGCAAGAGCAGCCCGAACAAGATGAAAACCCCTCGCATCAGCAAGGCAAAATCTTCCGCATCACGCACCATTTTTTGCGTGCGCCCCACCAACAGTTCGTGCAGTTCGCTCATCGGCCGCATGATGTCGGCCTTGGCCTGATGATAAGCGGCATCGTTCAACATCTGGCTGGCCTGCAAGCGAACCCCGTCACTGATCGGCGCGGCGGATTCGACCAGCGCCATGGCGGCGAATTCGGTGCGGGTCAGGTTGTCCGAATTGGCTTTGGCCTGTGCCAGCTTGGCGAATTCCGGCTCGGAAAAACTGGCCTGACGCATCATGTCGAGCAGGGAAATTTGCTGCCCGCTCGACGGACGCGGGCGCCGGTCATCCGCGCCCACCATGTCCCAGTAGATATTCTGGTAATCCACCGGGCGAGGCTTGCGGCCATCGCGAATATCGAGGATTTCCTGATAGT
Organism: Azonexus sp.; assembly: GCF_049652925.1. GTDB lineage: Bacteria > Pseudomonadota > Gammaproteobacteria > Burkholderiales > Rhodocyclaceae > Azonexus. The sequence continues at coordinate 174,050 of NZ_JBASFI010000012.1, read as the reverse complement.
GCTGCTTGAACAGTGGATCGCCGGTAATTACATAGCTGCGCACCATGCGCGTCAGGTCATCGGACGATTGACGCAACTCCTGCGCCATCCAATAGGAACGTACGCGGAGTTCGTTAGCCTCGTCGATCCGCTTTTCCGAACGCACATAAAAGAAGAAGACGACGACAAACGTGACGAACACGACCAGCATCAGCCAGAGGCTTCGGGAAAATCGCGAGGGATTGGTAATGGCAGAAATCATGTTTTTATTCGTTCTCGGCTAATCATACCCGCTCGCAACGGCACGGTGCTTGCTGAAAACCTCACCAACAGGGCTGACGCAGCAAACTCCCAGAAACGGCAGAGCGGAGACCGCTGACCGCGGCGCAAAGTTGTAGTAGCCTTGCGACCCCTTTCGACGTCGAACCAGGTCATGATCATGACGCGTGAATTGCAACGCGCCACCTTCAATCGCTCTGCCCTCGTCCGCGTCCTGTCCGACACCCTCCCGGAAGTCCCTGATCCGAAATACGATTTCGGCGAACGGCTCGGGCAGTGGCTGGACTTTTCGGATGCGCTGACGCTGTTTTCGGTCCTCAATAGCGAGGCCGGCAGCGGTGCGTCCATCGCTTCGGCAAACAGCGACTTGCCGGCCCAACTGGCCCGCGTCCGCCGCAACCTGAGCGATTCGATCCACAACGATGGTGTTTTCAGCGCCGATTCGGACACCCCGGCGCGCATCCCGTTCCCGACCCCGCTGCCCAACGCCACGCCGGAAAGCGCCGCCGATTATTCGCCCTACCACCGCTACTACCTCGCCCACCAGCGCGACATGAACAGCGCCATCACGGCCCTGCGCGCCAATGCCCGCAAGGCGCTGGCCAGCCAGTCGGCGGCGGGCAAACAACTGGCCGACCTCGACGCCGCCTTCGAAAAGTTTCTATTCACCCGCGAGCGCAACCTGCTGTCGAACATCCCGATCATGCTCGGCAAGCGCTTTGACCAGCGCTACGCCGAACATTGCGCCGCCCTGGCCGACGACAGCGCCGACGATCCGACCACCTGGACGCAGCCGGGCAGTTGGCTCGAAGCCTTCTGCCAAGACGCCAAGACCATACTGCTCGCCGAACTGGAGCTGCGCCTCAAGCCGGTCGCCGGCCTGATTGCCGCACTCGGCAGCCCCAGCGAAACCAAGGAAACAAAGCCTCAATGAACCGTAACCTCAGTCTCTTCGCCTTCATCCTCGGCCTGTTCGCCGTCGTCTGGGTCGCCATCGGCTACATCGGCGGCCACACGCTGGCCTTCACCGTCTCGTGCATCATCGCTGTGGTCTATATCGCCGGCGCCCTCGAAATGCGCCGCTTCCACGACAACAGCACCGCGCTGTGCAAAGCGCTCGGCAACATCCCGAACGACATCGGCCACCTGGGCGAATGGCTGCAACAGGTGCCGGCCGCGCTGCAGAACGCTGTCCGCCTGCGCATCGAAGGCGAGCGCATCGCCCTGCCCGGCCCCGGCATCACGCCATACCTCGTCGGCCTGCTGGTCCTGCTCGGCATGCTCGGCACCTTCCTCGGCATGGTTGTCACGCTGAACGGCGCCGTGCTGGCGCTGGAAAGCACCACCGACCTGCACACCATCCGTTCGGCGCTCGCGGCGCCGGTCAAGGGGCTCGGCGTTGCCTTCGGCACCTCGGTCGCCGGCGTCGCCACCTCGGCCATGCTCGGCCTCATTTCCGCCCTGTGCCGGCGCGACCGCCTGCAAGTCGGGCAACTGCTCGACAGCAAGATTGCCAGCGTGCTGCGCGATTTCTCGCTCAGCTACCAGCGTCAGGAAACCTTCAAGGCTCTGCAGGCGCAGTCGCAAGCGCTGCCCGAACTAGTCGGCAAACTCGACGCCATGATGAACCAGATGGCCGAACAGAGCCGCCAACTCGGCGACCAACTACTGGCCGGGCAACAACGCTTTCACGAAGAAGCCAAGGGGCTGTACACCGGCCTGGCAGAGTCCGTCGACCAGTCGCTAAAGGCCAGCTTGCGTGACAGCGCAACGGTCGCCGCCGAGACCATCCAGCCCGTCGTCACCGCCACCATGGCGAGCATCGCCGACGAAACGCGCGGCCTGCACGACAAGCTGTTCGGCACCGTCGAAACGCAGCTGGCGGGCATCGCCGGCCAGTTCACGCAAACCGTAACCACCGTCAGCGACACCTGGGCGCAAGCCCTGAGCCACCACGAACAGGTCACCGCCACCCAGCACCACCAACTGCAAACCGCACTCACCGCCTACGCCGACACCTTCGAGCAACGCTCAGCCGCCTTGCTCACCTCGGTTGAAAGCACCCAAGCCAAGCTGCAGGCCGACGCCGCGCAACAACAAGCCGCGCTGGCCGAAACCACCGCCACCAGCCAGCAACAACTGGCCGCCACGTTGGCCAGTCAGTTCGGCGGCGTCACCACCCGCCTCGATCAGGCGGTCAGCCAGGTCGCCGACACCTTCGGCGAACGCACCCAGGCGCTGCTCACCTCCATCGACGCCAGCTACGCCGCTTTCGCCCAGACCACGCAGGCCCAGCAGGCAGCGATCAGCGAGCAGGTCGCCAGCCAGCTCGACGGCATCGCCCAGCGTTTCGACGGCGCCGTGCAAGCGGTTTCCGACAACTGGACCGGCGCCCTGGCCAAGCACGAACAGGCCAGCGACCGCCTGACGCAAGCGCTCGACAAAACGCAAAACAGCCTCGCCGACACCTTCGCCCAACATACCACCGCGCTGCTCTCTGACATGCGCGCCACCCAAGCCGACTGGCAACGCGATTGGGCGACCGGCGAACAGACCCGCCAGGCCAGCTTCACCGATGCCCTCACGGCGATGGCCGGCAAGCTCGAAGCGCAATGGCAACAGGCCGGTCAGGCAACGCTAGCCCAGCAGGAAAAGATCACGCAAACGCTCGGCGACACCGCCCGCGACCTCGTCGCCGCCCACCAGCGCCAGGCCGAAACGACCATCGCCGAAGTCACCCGCCTCATGCAGACCGCCGCCGAAGCGCCCAAGGCGGCGGCCGAAGTCATCGGCCAGTTGCGCCACGAACTGTCGGCGAGCATGGCGCGCGACAACAGCCTGCTCGAAGAACGCAGCCGCATCATGGAAACCTTGGGCGCCCTGCTCGACGCCATCAACCACGCCTCGACCGAGCAGCGTAGCGCCATCGACGCGCTGGTTTCTTCGTCGGCCGACCTGCTCGAACGCGCCGGCAGCCAGTTCGCCGCCAAGGTCGAGAGCGAAGCCGGCAAGTTGGTCGAGATCGGCACCAGCATCACCGGCGGCGCCCTCGAAGTGGCCAGCCTGGGCGAGGCATTCGGCACTGCGGTCAAGCTCTTTGCCGAATCGAACGACAAGATGATGGCGGCGCTGCAACGCATCGAAGGCGGCCTGACCAAGTCGCTGACGCGCAGCGACGAGCAGCTTGCCTACTACGTCGCCCAGGCGCGCGAAATCATCGACCTCAGCATCATGTCGCAGAAGAAGATGGTCGACGACCTGCAACGTGTCGCCGGTAGCGAGGCATAACGATGGAAGACATCGACGCCAGCGTCGACCACAGCACGCCCGTCTGGGCCGTCTTCGGCGACCTGATGGCCGGCCTGCTCGGCGCCTTCGTGCTGATCCTGGTCGGCGTGCTCGGCGTGCAACTCGAACTGGTCACCAGCCTCGAAAGCGAAATCCAGAAACGCCAGCAGGAAGAGCAACGCCGCGAAGCCCTCGAAAAGGCCCTGGCCGGCCCGCTCGCCTCGGGCCGCGTAACGCTCAGTAACGGCAAGATCGGCATCAGCGGCAACGTGCTTTTCGCGCTCAACTCCGACCAGTTGCAGCCGGAAGGCAAGCAACTCCTCAAGAGCCTCTCCCAGCCCATCGCCGCCTATCTCGGCGCCAGCGAACAGATGCTCATGGTCAGCGGCTTCACCGACGACATGCCCGTGCGCGGCAGCAACAGCCGCTTCGCCGACAACTGGGAACTCTCGGCCCAGCGCGCCCTGACCGTCACGCGCACGCTGATCGAGGACGGCGTACCCTCATCGTCCATCTTCGCCGCCGCCTTCGGCGCGCAACAGCCAGTCGCCGACAACGCCGACGCCGACGGCCGCGCCCGCAACCGCCGCGTCGAAATGGCGCCAGTGCCCAAGTCGCGGACCAACGGCAAGGAAGGCAATGGCTGAAACGGGTGACATCCCGGCCCAACTCGACGCCCTGCGCACCAGCGGCGCCGCCGACCGCGACCCCGTCCGCTTCGCCTACCTCGAAGCACTAAGCCGCCGCGCTGCCGCGCAACCGGAAACCATTCGTCAGGCGCTCAACGCCAAAATCAGCGCCGCCGCCAGCGAGCTTGTCAGCCGCCTGGCTCCTGCGCCGACCGAAATTGCCCCGACAAACGCCACCAGCCCGCTGGCCGATCTGCTTGCCTACATCAGCGTCCAAGCCCACGACCAAACGGGCACCATGCAGCCCGCCAACGAGGCTTCCACGGTCAACCGGAAAAATCGCCCAAAATCGAAATCCGCCCCGGCCGGCCCTCGCCCGCAAGGCCCCGAACTCAAATCCGTCGCCATCTTCCGCAACGAGTGGTCGAAGCTCAGCACCGAGCAACAACTCACCCAGACCCTCGCCCAGGCCCCCGAAAACGCCGGCCCCATGAACTCCCAGCACCTCGTCCTGCGCAGCCTCGAACGCATGCGCGACATCGCGCCGGACTATCTGCAGGCTTTCATGTCCTACATCGACACGCTGATCTGGCTCGACCATGCCGACCCGACCAAGCCAGCAGCCGGGCGATCATCGGCTGGCGATGGGGAGAAAAGACCGAAACCTGCAAAGCGAAGTACGGCCAAGCGGTAATCGCGTCTTCGTTTCAGTCACAACCCGCAGCAGCAACTCAAGAAAGTAAGTATCGCTCGGTGTGATCGCAAATTTTTGCGTTCGGTTGGCAATTGAAAAACCGAGAAACGGATAGGCGAAACATGACTCGATTATTTTTGTTATTTATAGTGATATCCCCAATATCCGCACCTTTACAATTAGTGCTAGCCTTGCTCGACTCATACTTGGCCAAGTAACAAACAGGGGGCGCCGGATGGAATCAAATGGCCGGAAACGGATAGCAGACTACTGGGATTCGCTGCGAGTCCAGCTGACTTTCGGTGTGTTGGTTCTTCAGGCCGTTTGCCTCGCATCGCTTGCGATGATTGCCGAGAGCCAGCTCAAGAGCAGTTTTCTCGATCAGTTGCAGGTGCAGCAAGAAAGCAATCTCGGGTTGGTCAGCAACTGGATCAATCACGGCGTAAAGGAGCGTGTCGGGTTGCTGCAGGCTGTGGCCGAAAGTCTGTCACCCGAAGACTGGACGAACCGCGACACCGTCCAGCACCACCTGTCCAGCCAGCCCAGTATCAATCGTTTCTTTGCGCGGGATGTCTATGTTATTTCGGCAAAAGGAACCCGGATTGCCGAGATTCCGCAGCGCCAGAAGGTCAATACGGATTACAGCGCAGCACGTTATTTCAATCTCGCCATCCAGACGCGCCATCCGGTCATCATGCCGCTTGTCGGACGATTTTCCGGACGTCCGAATCTCATCTTTGCGGTACCTGTGCTGGACAAGGCGGGGGCCGTTGTCGCGGTTATTTGCGGCTCGGACGACCTTGGCTCGGGCAGCCAGTTCTATATTTCCGATTTTGCCCATAACGGCCCGTCTGGCGGCTATCAGGTCATCTCGCTCGACGAACGTACCTATGTCGCCAGCACCGATGCAGCGAAGGTTTTGACGAAGGTTTCGGCGGAAGCAGCCGACCCGCTCATGCAGCGCAGAATCAACGAGGGGTTTACCGGTGCCGGGCGGTCGATGGATGAAGCAGGTAACGAACTGATCTCCCATGCGGCGATCATCAAGGACATCAAATGGCTGGTGGTGGCCTACGTCCCCGTCAGGCAGGCGCTCGCTCCCCTGGAAGACCTTACACAAACCATCTGGATTGGTGCCATCCTGGCCATGCTCATCACCGGCATTGTGGTTCTGCGACTACTGAACAGTCAGCTCAAGCCACTCGAAAACGCAGCAACAAAAATTGCCGGCCTTCTGCCAAACAAGGAACTGATAGAGCTACCCGAAAGCGGGAGCCGGGAGATTCGCACCTTTCTGCAGCATTTCAACCGCCTTCATCAGGTCATTCGTGAACAGTTTCTCGCCCTGCAAAACGAGCGGGACCACCTGGAACTGACAGTCAATCAACGAACCGAGGCGCTGACCGCAAGCGAGCAATTCACTCGTGCGATCACCGATGCACTGCCCAGCATGATTGCCTACTGGGACACCGAATTGCGCAATCGTTTCGCCAATCGCGCCTATCTGGACTTGTTCGGCAAGACGGCGGAAGAGATCAATGGCATGCAAATGCGTGAGTTGCTTGACGAAGAGGCCTTCCGCTTCAGTGAAGCGCAGATGCGGGCCGCACTGAACGGCGAACGACAATGTTTCGAGCGTTCCTTGGTGAATAACGACAAATCCGCCAGGCATTTGGTGGCCCATTACATTCCAGACGGACAACCGGGATCGGTCAGAGGGGTCTTTGTCCTGCTCTACGACATCACCGAACTGAAAGCAGCCGAGCAGCAGATCCAGCACCAAGCGGACGAACTGGATGACTTGTATAACCACGCACCTTGCGGCTATCACTCGCTGGATCAGCATGGCTTCATTCAGAAAATCAACGACACTGAACTGGCCTGGCTGGGATACACCCGCGAGGAACTTGTCGGGCAACGGAAAATTACCGAGTTTCTGACGCCTTCGGCAGTCGAGACATTCAAACAGAACTTCCCGATAATCCGCGCCGGGGAAGCCATACGCGAATTGCCACTGGAATTGATATGCAAGAATGGCCGCACCCTAGCCGTGCTGCTGTCGGCATCGGCTGTCCTCGATGACGCCGGCCGGTTTGTTTCTACGCGTTCAGCAATCATCGATTATTCACAACTGCGTCGGCAGCAGGAAACGCTGGGGCGGGTACTGGCCGCCTCACCGATGGCGGTTCGCATTGCCCGAGTCGAAGACCACCATATCCTGTTCGTGAATAAGGCATTTTGCGATCTGGTGCGCAGAACCGAAGAAGAGATGAATAACGAGGAGGTAAGCCGCTACTACGCTGATCCAAATGTATTCGACGAAATCCGCGCCACTCTCGCCCGTGGCGAGTCGGTCCTCAATCGTCTGGTCGAAATTCGCTTTCCGGATAATCCGGAAGAACCGCATGTTTGGGCCATGGGCTCTTACATGAACATCGATTACGAGGGAAGTCCAACTGTCCTCGCCTGGTTCTTCGACGTTACCAAACTGCAGGAAGCGAAGTCCGACGCTGAGGCTGCTACCAGGGCAAAAAGCGCATTTCTGGCCAACATGAGCCACGAAATCCGGACACCGATGAATGCCATTATCGGCATGGCGGAGTTGGCCCTGGCCACCGATCTGAGTGCCCGGCAGCTCAACTATATTTCGAAGATCAAATCGGCGTCGGAAAGCCTGCTCACCATCATCAACGACATCCTCGACTTTTCGAAGATCGAAGCCGGCAAACTCGAAATGGACCAGACGCCCTTCGTGCTCGAGTCCGTTTTTGATCGTCTTTCGAGTGTGGTTGCCCTGCGAGCAGAGAACCAGGGAATCGAGCTCTACTATGATATTGATGAAGATTCGCGCCTGCTGGAGGGAGACCCGCTGAGGCTGGGACAGGTTTTAACCAACCTGGTCAGCAATTCCCTGAAGTTTTCAACCGGTGGCAACGTCATCGTCAAAGTCAGAACCACGACGCTCGGTGAGGATGATCTCGAACTTCACTGTTCGGTCAGTGACCAGGGCATTGGCATGAGCGAAGAACAGGTTGGCAGGCTGTTCGATCCGTTCACTCAGGCCGACTCCTCGACAACGCGTCGTTTTGGCGGAACGGGGTTGGGGCTATCGATCAGCCGACAGTTGGTCGAACTGATGGGCGGGCGAATTTGGGTGGAAAGCGAACTGGGACATGGGAGCACCTTCCATTTCACGGTTCGTCTCAAAATCCTCGGCCCCGATCGGCGTATCGGCCTTCGCGAATTCGGTTTGGGCCTTGCCGAGCAGGCACAACGTCCGGTGCTGATCGTCGACGACAATCCTGTCTCGCTGAACATACTGTGTCATCTGACCAGTCAGCTGGGCCTGAGGGCAGAGTTAGCCGCCAGCGGCTACGAGGCGATCCGGAAAATGGATGTCGAGACGCCGTCGGACTATTTGTTATGCATCGTCGATTGGCGCATGTCGGGCATGGATGGCATCGAAACCATCCGGAAAATGCGCGCCATCTATGCCGAGCGCAACAAGCGCGCGCCAAGGGCTATTCTGATCACGGCCTATAGCCACCACAGCGAGCTTGACGGCGTTGCCGGTGAAATCGACGGCCTGCTCAGCAAGCCGGTTTGCGCCCGCCATCTATATGTTGAGTTGGCCAACCGTCTGGGTATTTCCACTCCGGAATCACCTCCGGTCGAACGGCGCAAGGTTGCCGCGCGGCAATGGTCGCGCTTCAGCGGCCTGGACATACTGATTGCCGAAGACGTCGAAATCAACCGTGAAGTCATTGGCGAGCTTCTCGCAAACGCCGGGCTGACGGCTCGCTTCGCGGTGAATGGGGAGGAATGCCTGAAAGCCGTATCCGAAAAGCGCCCCGACGTTATTCTGATGGACGTCCAAATGCCGATCCTGGACGGCTACATGACCACCAGGCGGCTACGAGAACAATCCGAATATATCGATCTGCCAATCATCGCGCTGACCGCCAATGCGCTGCTCGAGGAGAAGGAGCACTGCCTCCGGGCAGGAATGAATGGCCATATCGCAAAACCAGTCCGGATGGAGCACTTTTACGAGCAGCTGGTCGCCTGCATGCCAGACTGGCGGCCCAGCGCGCCATCCCCAAAACCTCCGGAAGTTCATCGCGACGACAGCGATACCGGGAACGTGCCCTACCCTGAACTTCCCGGGCTCGACGTGGCGGTCGGATTGACCCATGTCGGCAAAATGTCCCTGTACCTGCGGTTGCTGGCCAAGTTTCGCGATACGCACGGCGCGGTATTCGAAAAGGACTTTATCCAGGCGAGAAATGCTGACGACTGGGGAACGCAGTTGCGGATGGCCCACTCCTTGAAAGGTGTCGCCCGCACCTTGGGCGCTTTTGACCTTGGCGAAGCGGCGGCGCAACTCGAACGCGCTGCCGACGCAAAGGATGGCGACGCATGCGCGATATGTCTGGCGCAAACACTGGCCCAGCTGCACGTGGTGGTGGACACCTTGCGGAGCATTTGAATCGCGACACTTGCCTTCTCTGCCGCGATAGACCAGCGAAACGGGCTGCAGCACGAACTCCAGCCATGGAAGCAATAAGCCTTTGTCGTCTTTCCACGGTCAACCGGAAAATTTGCCCAAAATTGAAATATTCCGGCTTGCCCGCTCCCTTGCCATTCGCGGCCGCCAGGGAACCAAACCCACCCATTAGCATCGAAATTGCTTGAAGCGGTGGCCGCAGCGAGATTTGCGACAAAATCCCCGCCGACCGCGATTTTTCCCGCAAGCCAATCTTCCTTTGATGATTTCAATGAACGCCCCTGCGCCACATTTTTTTGCCTTCGACAACTCCTATGTCCGTGACCTTGAGGAGTTCTACGTTCACTGGAAGCCGACGCCGGCGAGCAAGCCGGTCCTGATCCGCCTGAACGATGAACTGGCCCGCGAGTTGGGGGCCGACCCGGTGGCACTGGCATCGCCGGAAGGAATCGAGATACTGGCCGGGAGTCGCGTGCCGGAAGGTGCAGAGCCGATTGCGCAAGCCTACGCCGGCCATCAGTTCGGCCAGTTTTCGCCGCAACTGGGCGATGGGCGGGCCTTGTTGCTTGGCGAGGTCATTGACCGCCACGGCGAACGCCGCGACATTGCTTTCAAGGGCTCCGGCCGAACGCCGTTTTCGCGCAATGGCGACGGCAAGTGCGCTCTCGGGCCGGCCTTGCGCGAGTACATCATCAGCGAGGCGATGCACGCCCTGGGCATCCCGACGACGCGCTCGCTGGCCGTGGTGGCGACCGGCGACATGGTGCGCCGCGACCGCGCCCAGCCCGGCGCCGTGCTGACCCGCGTCGCCGCCAGCCATGTCCGCGTCGGCACCTTCCAGTTCTTCGCCGCCCACCAGGGGCCGGAACAGGTCAAGCGGCTGGCCGATTACGTCATCGCCCGCCATTACCCGGCGCTGGCCGCCAGCCCGCAGCCCTACCTCGATCTGCTGGCCGCCGTCGGCGAGCGGCAGGCCGAACTGGTGGCGCGCTGGCTCGGCGTCGGCTTCATCCACGGCGTCATGAACACCGACAACATGACGCTGTCCGGCGAGACCATCGACTACGGCCCCTGCGCCTTCATGGAAACCTACAGCCCCGGCACCGTCTTCAGTTCCATCGACAGCGCCGGCCGCTACGCCTACGGCAAGCAGGCCGGCATCGCTCGCTGGAATCTGGCGCGACTGGCCGAAACCCTGCTGCCGCTCATCGACACCGACGCAGAGCGCGCCGTACAGGCCGCCACTGCCGTCATCGATGCCCTGCCCGAACGCCAGGCTATCCACTGGCTACGCGTTTTCCGGGCCAAATTGGGCATCGACGAAACGGGCGATGCCGAAGCCGACCGCGCCCTGATCGACGACTTCCTGCGCATCCTCAAGCAAAACCGCCTCGACTTCACGGTCGCCTTCCGCGCCCTGTTTGATTCGGCGGCCGGCGATACCACGCGCCTCAACACCCTGATGGCCGAAGCCACCGACTTCGCCGACTGGCATAGCCGCTGGCAAGCCCGCCAGCCGACACGTCCGGCCGACCTGGTGGCTGCCATGAAGCAAGCCAATCCCTGCTACATCCCGCGCAACCACCGCGTCGAAGCTGTGCTTGATGCCGCCGTCGATGACAATAATCTGGCCCCCTTCGAACGCCTGCTCGCCGTCATTCGCGCTCCTTTCGACGAGCGTCTGGCCGACGCCGAATACGCCGAGCCGGCACCAACTGATTTCACCACCGGCTACATGACCTTCTGCGGCACCTGAGTCGATTGCTACGGTCAACCGGAAATTTTGCCCAAAATTGAAATCCCCAACCGCTCAATGAACATGACCATCACCATCTACCACAACAACCGCTGCGGCAAATCCCGCGATACCCTCACCCTGCTCAAGGAAAAGGGCATCGAACCGGAAATCGTCGCCTACCTCGACACCCCGCCTGATGCCGCCACGCTGAGCGGCCTGCTCAAGAAGCTCGGCTTCGCCGACGCCCGCGCCCTGATGCGCAAGGGCGAAGCCGAATACAAGGAACTCAATCTGGCCGACCCGTCGCTGTCGCAGGACGCGCTGATCGACGCCATGATCGCCAACCCAAAGCTCATCGAGCGCCCCATCGTGGTCAACGGCGGCAAAGCCGCCCTCGGCCGCCCGCCGGAAAACGTGCTGGCGATTCTGTAAGCCTCGACGAATTCCGACGGCGCGGGAAAGCCCTGCCAAGCCCGCGCCTGGCCGGTTATACTGGCCGCACAACGTTTGCCGGAGTTCGCCATGCCTGCACCTTCCGAGCAGTTCGTCCTCGCGCTCGACCAAGGCACGACCAGTGCGCGCGCCATCCTGTTTGACCGCCGGGGCAACATCCACAGCCTCGCCCAGCAGGAAATCGCCCAGCACTACCCGCAACCCGGCTGGGTCGAGCATGACGCCGATGAAATCTGGACGGCGCAGCTCGCCGTCGCCCGTGCCGTACTGCGCGACAACGGGATTGTGGCCACCCAGATCGCCGCCGTCGGCATCACCAATCAGCGCGAAACCACCGTGCTCTGGGATCGCGCCACCGGCCAGCCGTTGCACCGCGCCATCGTCTGGCAGGACCGGCGCACCGCCGGCATTTGCGACGACCTGACCGCCGCCGGCCACGCCGACCTGTTCCAGCAACGCACCGGCCTCGTCCTCGACGCCTATTTTTCCGGCACCAAGCTCAAGTGGTTGCTCGACCACATCCCCGGCGCCCGCGCCAGGGCCGAGCGCGGCGAACTGGCCTTCGGCACCATCGACAGCTGGCTGGCCTGGAAGCTGACTGGCGAGCACGTCACTGACCCGTCAAACGCCTCGCGCACCCTGCTTTTCGACATCCACCGCCAGTGCTGGGACGATGAATTGCTGGCCCTGCTCGACATTCCCTCCGCCCTGCTGCCGCGCCTAGTTGCCAGCAGCGGCGAAATCGCGACGCTCAAGGCCGAGTGGCTGGGCGCCGCGATCCCGCTGGCCGGCATGGCTGGTGACCAGCAAGCTGCCACCTTCGGCCAGGCCTGCCTCGACATCGGCATGGCCAAGAACACCTACGGCACCGGCTGCTTCCTGCTCATGAACACCGGCGCCCAGCCCATGGCCTCGCGGCATCGCCTGCTCACGACAGTCGGCTGGCAGCGCAACGGCCAAACCACCTACCTGCTCGAAGGCAGCGTCTTCATGGGCGGCGCCACCGTGCAATGGCTGCGCGACGGCCTCGGCCTGATCGCCAGCGCCGGCGAGGTCGAGTCACTGGCCGCCAGTGTGCCGGACAACGGCGGCGTCTACCTCGTGCCGGCCCACACCGGCCTCGGCGCGCCTTACTGGGACCCGACCGCGCGCGGCGCGCTGTTTGGCCTGACGCGCGGCACGACCCGCGCCCACATCGCCCGCGCTGCCCTCGAAGCCATCGCCTTCCAGAGCGCCGAGGTGCTGCAGGCCATGGAGAATGACGCCGGCCAGCCGATCAGGGAAGTCCGCGTCGATGGCGGTGCGGCCAGAAACGACCTGCTCATGCAGTTCCAGTCCGACCTGCTCGGCGTGCCCGTGGTGCGGCCGAAAGTCACCGAAACTACTGCCCTCGGCGCCGCCTACCTGGCTGGTCTGGCCGTCGGTTTCTGGCAGGACGAAGCCGAACTCACTGCCCTGTGGCAGGCCGAACACCGCTTCGCTCCGTCGATGGCCAATGACCAGCGCGAAGCCTTATTCGCCAACTGGCACCGCGCCATCCAGCGCACCCTCGGCTGGGCCAAAGCCGAGTCATGACCAGCCGCGACGACAAGCTCGCCGCCCTGCGCGATCAGCGCCCGTGGGACGTCCTGATCATCGGCGGCGGCGCCAGCGGCCTCGGCGCGGCGGTCGATGCAGCAGCGCGTGGCTATCGGACGCTGCTCGTCGAAGCCCGCGATTTCGCCTCCGGCACCTCGATGTGCAGCACCAAGCTGATCCACGGCGGCGTGCGTTATCTTCGCCAGGGCGACATCGGCATGGTCCGCAACGCCCTGCGCGAACGCTCGTACCTGCTGCGCAACGCACCGCACCTCGTCCATCCGCTCGCCTTCATCATCCCGGCGTGGAATCAGATCGACCGGCTGATGTTCGCCGCCGGCCTCAAGCTCTACGACCTGCTCTCCGGCTGCCACAACCTTACCGCCTCGCGCAGCCTGAACCGGCAGGAAGTCCTCGCCGCCCTGCCCGGTTTAAAAAGCGCCGGCCTGTGCGGCGGCATCCGCTACTGGGACGGCCAGTTCGACGACGCCCGGCTGGCCATCACGCTGATGCGCACGGCGACCGACCTCGGTGCCACCTGCCTCAACTACCTGCCAGCGACCCGCCTGCTCAAAACCAATGACCGCGTCACCGGCGCCGTCCTGCGCAATACCGAATCCGGCGAGGAATTCGAGGTCAGCGCCCGCGCCATCATCAACGCCAGCGGCGTGCACGCCGACAGCGTGCGCCAGTTGGACGATGCAAAAGCCCAGCCGTTGCTAACGCCGAGCCAGGGCATCCACCTCGTGTTCGATGCCGATTTTCTGCCCGGCCAGCAGGCGCTCATGATCCCGAAAACCGAGGACGGCCGCGTCATGTTCGCCATTCCGTGGCAAGGCAAGGTGCTGCTCGGCACAACCGACACCCCGCGCCCGGAATTGGAGCAACTCGATGACCCGCAGCCGCTGGAAGAGGAAATCGACTTCCTGCTGCGCACGGCAGCTGGCGTCTTGACCCGACCACCAACCCGGGCCGACATCCGCAGCGCCTTCGCCGGCCTGCGTCCGCTGATTCACCCAGACAACACCGACGAGAAAAACACGGCAGCCTTGTCGCGCGAACACGCCGTCCTGATCAGCCCGAGCGGCCTGATCACCCTCGCCGGCGGCAAATGGACAACTTACCGGCTGATGGCCGAACAGGTCATCGACCGGGCCATTGAAGTCGCCGGATTAAACGCCGCGCCTTGCCCGACCCAAACGCTGCAATTGCATGGCTACACAGATGACCCCGCCAGCAACGCCTACGGCACCGACGCCCTCCTACTCGCCGCCTTTCCCGGCCACGACAGGCTGCTTCACCTGAAACTGCCCTACACCGAAGCCATGATCCGCTTCGCAATCCGCCACGAAGCTGCGCGGACGATCGAAGATGTCCTGGCCCGCCGAACACGCGCCCTGTTCGTAGATGCAGTTGCCGCCGATGCGACTATCGAACGGATTGCCGAAATCTTTGCTGAAGAACTGAGCCTGTCCCCCGAGCATCTGGTAACAATGATCGAGGCAGCGCGGACCCATGCCCGAATGTTCAGGCTAAGTTCCTAGGGCCATTCGGAAGATCGATAACCAACTCGTAGTCGCTCCACCGTCGAAACCGAATCAATGATTCAAGTTTTATCGATTGGAGCGACAACCGACTGGTCATCAAGCAGCACTCCTTTCGCCTTCCACAACAATCGGTCCTGCTCTGCCTTGATTGTGAAATAGCACCCGCAAACCCGCTTCTCCATTCCCCGTCGATCAAGCAATGCAATGCGACCACGTTCATAGTGAATCAATCCGGCCTGGCGCAACCTGACCGCAATCTCGGAAATGGCCGCACGGCGTACTCCGAGCAAGTTGGCTATTGTTTCCTGGGAGAGCTCCAGATAGTTGAAGGGCAAGCGGTCAAAACGCGACAGCAGCCAGCGACATAGTTGTTGCTCCAGCGAATGGTGGCTTACGCACACAAGCGTTTGCGCCATTTCTGACATTAACCCCAACGTGTAGCGCAATAGTGTCTTCTGCATCGGGCCAGCGCAACGGAACTCGCTTTTCAGATGTTCTCCGCTTAAGCGGTAGGCGTATCCAGGGTTCTGCACAATAGCCCGACTCAACGTGCTCTCGCCTTCCAGAAATGCCGCAACGCCGACCACGCCGTCATTTCCGACCATGCCTATCTCGACCATGGCGCCATCGTCCATTTCATAGACCAGAGAAATGACTGCGCTGGTTGGGAAATAGGCGTACTCAATTGGCGTTCCCGGCTCGTAGAGGCAGGAGCCTGGCGGCAACAAAATCAATTCAAGACAAGGAGTCAGCCGCCTGAGTTCTTCTGCCGACAAAGTGACAAGCAGGTGATTCACATGATGTTGGCGCATTGCTACTGACATGATTTTTGGGCGTCGCGAGAGGGGCGCATAAAGATTAGATGATGAACTAAAACAATTTGATGTTATGTACGTTTTCGGACAGACAGGGTTGCAAGCTTGCAAATAGCATTAGTTCCAAATTCAAGGGGAACTGGAAATGAAAGAGAAAAACAATCTGCGCATTTCGACGCGCATGCAGATTTTGACTGGTCTGACACTGATCGGTTTGATTGTGCT
Source organism: Azonexus sp. (assembly GCF_049652925.1). Lineage (GTDB taxonomy): Bacteria > Pseudomonadota > Gammaproteobacteria > Burkholderiales > Rhodocyclaceae > Azonexus. Next base: position 158,318 of record NZ_JBASFI010000012.1, on the reverse strand, counting down.
CTGTGTAGCGGCCTTGATGCAGCTCAAAGGCACGATGCTGGATGATCGCAAGCAAAAAACGCGAAATCTGGTAGAAGTGGCAACCGGGACGCTAGCTTACCACCACAAGCTGGCTGCCGATGGAAAATTGTCGGAGGACCAAGCAAAAAGTGCGGCGCGCGAGACCTTGCGCGGGCTCCGCTACGACACCAGTGACTACTTTTTCATCATCGACACCAACGCCAATTATGTCCTGATGCCACCCAAGCCAGAATCCGAAGGCAAGAATGCAGCAGAATTCAAGGACGCCAACGGCAAACTGATCTTCCAGGAGCTTATTGCCGCAGGCCAGCGGGGCGGCGGTTTTGTTGATTACGTCTTTCCCCGGCCGGGCCAACAAAAATCCGAACCAAAACTTTCTTATGCCACCAGTTTCACGCCCTGGGGTTGGGTGTTGGGTACCGGTATTTATATCGACGACGTGGAAACTGAATACTGGAAAGGCGTAGTGTCCCTCGGTGGCATTTCTTTTGTCCTGCTCGTGGTGCTCAGCCTGATCGCCTGGCGAGTCAGTTCCGGCATCCTGAAACAACTGGGCGGAGAACCAGCCGAAGCAACGGCTGTGATGCAACAAGTAGCTGCCGGCGACCTGACGGCAGCCGTTGGCAAACGGCCTGAAGGTAGCCTCCTCCACGCCTTGGGTACCATGGTTTCTTCGCTGCGCGAACTGGTCAAGGAAATCAATGTGGGCGCCAACCAGGTGGTGCAAAACGCCGAACAGATCAGCACCGCGTCCCGGGAAGTCAGCATCGCCGCCGACCACCAGTCCGATGCGACATCGGCCATGGCCGCCGCCATCGAGGAGCTGACCGTCAGTTCCAACCACATTTCCGAGAGCGCCAACGAAACCGAGCAGGATTCGCTGGCCGCGATGACCGAAGCCGGCGAAGGCAGCCAGCGGGTCGAACAGGCGACCGTCGCCATCCAGAAAATCGCCTCTACCGTTGCCGAAGCCTCCAGGCAGATTCACGAACTTGAAGATCGTACCAAGCAGGTCTCTTCAATTGCCAACGTGATCAAGGATATTGCCGGACAGACCAACCTCCTCGCCCTCAATGCGGCCATCGAGGCAGCCCGCGCCGGCGAACAGGGGCGTGGTTTTGCCGTCGTGGCGGATGAAGTGCGCAAACTTGCCGAACGGACGTCCTCAGCCACCATCGAGATCGAGCAGATGATCGTTGGCATTCAAAAAGACACCATCGGCGCTGTGTCGGCCATGAACTCGGCGCTACCCGAAGTCGAGCATGGGGTGGAGCTGGCCGGTTCTGCCTCCGATTCCCTGCGCGCCATTGAGGCCGGAGCCGGCCGCACGCTCGGACGAGTCCGCGAAGTAGCCGATGCCACCCGTGAGCAGAGCGCGGCGAGTACCTCCATCGCCCAGCGCGTCGAAACCATTGCCCAGATGGTTGAAGAAACATCCTCCACAATCCGTGGCACGGCGGAAACAGCCAACCAGCTGGAACTGATTGCTCAAGGGCTGAAAGCACAAATCGGGCGCTTTCAGATTTAATGTCGTCCTCGCAAATTGGAGCGGCTGACGGCAGGAACGACATGAGCAACAAGCAATGAGCAACAAGCGTAGTGACGATGAATTGCAGCGTTTTGCCGCGGCAATGGAAACCATTGATGACAGCATTTTTGTTGTCGACCGCGCCAGCATGCGGCTTATCCATGTCAACGATGCAGCATGTCGTTTCCGTAACCAGTCACGCGAAGAATTGCTTGCCGTCGAATCCTGGGTGTTGGCTGGGATGTCGCGGGCCGAACTTGAAGATGCCTACGATGCGCTCATCACCGGTCGTTCGGATGCAACCCCTCTGGAAACTCAGCGCATAGGCAAGGATGGCGCTGCGGTCTGGGTCGAGATACGGCGCCATGCGCAACTACTGGAAGAGGGCTGGACCATTGTCGTCATGGTCCGCGACATTACCGCACGAAAGCTGGCTGAAGCGGCGCTTCATGCCAGCGAAGCACGGTTTCGCAATGTATTCGAGAGAGCCTATACCGGACTGGCGATCGCCGACCTGTCGGGAACACTGCTTGAAGCCAACGAATGCCTGGCTCACTTGCTCGGTTACACGCGGCAAGAACTGGTCGGAATGAACATCGGCCGCTTCACCCACCCTGATGATCTGGCAGCCGAACGCGCCTTTCTGGAAGAAATTGAAGCCGGAAAACGCGACGTCTACCGAATGGAAAAGCGCTATCTCTCGAGGCAAGGCGACCTGCTCTGGGTTGATTTGCTGGTCACGGTCGTTCCGGATGAGCATGGAAAACCGGTCGAAACGATCGGACTGATCCTCGACATTACGGATCGCAAACGTGCCGAGAGGGAACTTCGTATTGCCGCCACCGCTTTCGAATCGGATACGGCAATGTTGGTCACTGATGCCGATGGCCGCATACTGAAAATCAACGAGGCAATGGCCGAGAGCAGTGGTTATACGGCCGATGAAGTTGTCGGTCGGACACCGAAGCTGTTCCAGTCTGGTCGCCATGGTGAAGACTTTTATCGCGACATGTGGAAAACCATCCGCCGTACGGGTAGATGGCAGGGAGAGGTATGGGATCGGCGCAAGAACGGAGAGATCTATCCGAAATGGCTGACCATTTCGGCAGTCGTCGGCACCGATGGCCATGTAACCAACTACATTGGTAGCCATTACGACATTTCCTAGCAAAAGAAAGCCGAAGAAAAGATCGAGGCGCTGGCCTTTTTCGACCAGCTTACTGGCTTGCCAAATCGAACCCTCCTGCTTGATCGATTGAAGCAGGCGAAGACAGCGAGTAGCCGTAGCGGCCGTTATAGCGCCCTGCTTTTCCTTGATCTGGACAACTTCAAAACGCTGAACGATACGCAGGGCCATGACATTGGCGATGCGTTGATAAATCTGGTAGCGCAGCGCCTGAAAACCTGCGTCCGTGAAGTGGATACCGTGGCCCGCCTGGGCGGCGACGACTTTGTCATCATTCTGGCCAGTCTGAGCGAGCGCGAGGCCGAGGCTGCGATGGCTACCGAATCATTCGCCGAAAAGATCCTGGCCTCTGTAAACCAGCCCTATCAACTCAACAATGCATCTCATCACTGCACAGCGAGCATCGGCGTCACCTTATTCAAAGGGAGGCAGACTCCGGTTGAAGAACTCATGAAGCAGGCCGATCTCTCGATGTACAAGGCCAAGGCGGCGGGCCGCAATACCTGTCATTTCTTTGACCCGGCCATGGAAGTCGCAGTCAGGGAGCGCGCCGCGATGGAAAAGGATTTACGCACGGCGCTCGATGACCAGCAGTTTCTCCTCCACTACCAGGCCCAGGTAACGAGCGAGCAGCGCATGATCGGAGCCGAAGTGCTGGTCCGCTGGCAGCATCCGCAACGTGGCATGGTATCCCCGGCCGACTTCATTCCATTGGCCGAGGAAACCGGCCTGATCCTGCCGCTCGGGCACTGGGTTCTGGAAACTGCTTGCATACAGCTGGCAAGGTGGGCCTGGCAATCCGAGTTTGCTGCTCTGACGATTGCCGTGAATGTCAGCGCCCGGCAGTTCCGCCAGCCGGGCTTTGTCGACGAAGTGCTGGCGGTGCTCAAAAATACCGGGGCAAATCCGTCGCGACTGAAACTGGAACTGACGGAAAGCCTGCTTGCCCACGATGTCGAAGAAATCGTCGAAAAGATGTTTGCGCTGAAAGCCAAAGGCATTGGTTTCTCGCTCGATGACTTCGGCACCGGCTATTCCTCGCTCTCCTACCTCAAACGCCTGCCGCTCGACCAGCTCAAGATCGACCAGTCCTTTGTCCGCGACGTCCTCATCGATCCGAATGATGCGGCAATCGCCAGGACCATTGTTGCCCTGGCCGACAGCCTGGGGCTCGGGGTCATCGCCGAAGGGGTCGAAACCGCAGCGCAGCGCGACTTTCTGGAAGCTGCCGGCTGCCATGCCTATCAGGGCTATTTCTTTGGTCGTCCGTTAGGACTCAAGGACTTCGAGAAGCTGGCGACGCGCGTTCCGATGTCGATTCAGTAGCAAGCGTTTCCGATGGCCGATGACGGCGGGCGACGGTGACTTCTGTCCGGACGTTTTTCCGGTAGCTCGTCGCATAGCTCATTGGCGCAACGGCATGGCAATAGCCTAGAATGAAAAGAGGACAGCTTTGCAACAAGCCCAACGGAGCGTTCAGTGTTACAAGCCATTCTTGACAATTACCTGCTCCTTTCAGCGCTCATCCTGATATTCCTGTTCGCCGTGCCGGCGCTGATCTTGCGCGGCCGCGGCGTGCGGGATCCCTCCCAACCGGAGCGCCGCAGCGAGCCACGGCCGGGCACTGACCGTCGAGCCTGAGCCGCGCTCAGGAAAACAGCAATTTCATTTTTGGCCATTATTTCCGGTTGACCGTGGCAACCGGATGCCAAGCCCGCGATCAGCCTTCGGCCACCGCTTTCAGTATCAACGGCACCAGTGCCTCGGGCAGCTTGATGCCGCCGGTCGTCACGAAGGCATGGGCGGCATCGGACATCTTCTTCCACGTCTTGCGGATGATGCCGAGCCACTTTTCTTCGGTGTAATCAGCCTGCTGGCCGGCAAAACCGAGCATGTAGTGCTCGATGAAGACGAGGCAACTGACGTCTTCCAGCATCTGCGTATCGGGGTTGGTTTTTAGGCCCACCTTGCCAACCGCCGCCTTGACCTGCTCGATCATCGCCTCGTCGTACCCGGCCTGGCGCATCAATTCGCCCGCCGTGTCGGCGTGGAATTTATAGAGCCCGGTGCGCCAGGCAAAGTAGCCAGGTTTGCCAAGCGGATAGCTGCTGCGCGGCACCGTCCACCGTTTTATGTGCTGGGCACGCACGGCAAGCTGGGCAACTTCGCTGGCGTCCGGCGCAAAACGGCCGATCATCTCGGTCATACGCTGGGCGTAGAGCAACTCTTTCGGCTGGCCGTCGTCCTGATTGGGATCTTGCGCGTTGGCGGCGTCGAACAGGGCGATGGTTTGGGTAAAGCGTTCCGGGTTGGTGATCATTGAATCTCTCGGGCGGTGTGCTTGTCAGGTCAGAAAAGATGCAATGTAACAGGGCTTTCCCGGACCAGAGCAGCGCTCAGCGCAGCACCGACGCGTAGCCCTCTTCCGCCAGCACCTGGCGCACAGCCGGCCGGGTCAGCATCCGGCGGTAATGGGCCTCGCAGTTTTCCGGCAACGGAATGCCGATGCGGTCGGCCCAGAACTCGACGTAGAACAGCGCAGCATCGGCAATCGTGAAGTGATCGACAACGTATTGCCGCCCGGCCAGTTCGCGATTGACGATAGCGAATGCCTTGTCGATGATCTGCCGGCCCTGGGCTTTGACCGACTCGTGGTCCGAACTGCTCGGCGCGAAGCGCTCTGTGGTGAAAATCCGGGCGAAACCTTGCGTGTGCAGCGTGTGCACGGCGTAGTTCATGACGCTGAGCACCTGCACCTCGTCCTTGATGCTTTCCGGCAGCAGCTTGCGTTTCGGGTAGCTGCGCGCCAGCCACCAGGCGATGGCCGAAAACTCGGTGAGCGCCGTGCCGTCATCGAGAACCAGCGCCGGAATGCTGCCCTTGGGGTTGATCGCGGCGTAGTCCTTCTTGTACTGATCGCCGGCCAGCAGATTGACGACATAGGCCTCGAAAACCAGACCGCATTCTTCGAGCAGGATGTGGATGCCAGTCGAGCACGAACCCGGCGTCATGTAGAACTTCATGGTCATTCGTTTTCTTCCTCGATAGCCATGCCGGCGAACAGCCCTTCCTGGCGGATCATGGTCTTGAAAGCCTTCATCACCGGGCGGGAGAGCGTTGTTTCAGCCAGCACGCGGGTTTCGTAAATGAAATTCTTGAGTGCCTCGCTCGACTCGCGCCGGGCATCGGCGATCAGGGTATGGAACTCGTCGCCAAAACGCTGGCCGGGCCTGTCCTTGACCGCGTCGTAGAGCGCTTCCATGACGATCTTGTCGACGCTCCCCATCTTGCATTTGCCGTCGACGATCTTGAGCATGACCGTGGTGGCGCAATCGACATCGCTCGGCGACAGCGGATGCGTCTGCACCCAGTCGCGAACACGCGCTGCCGTCATGCCGCAACCGGCGTGGCCAGGGCGGCGGCCAGAGCCTCGTAGCCGCCATCGACGCTGAACACGTTCGAATAGCGGAAATCGATGAACATCTGGGCGAAAATCTTGCTGGCGTTACCGTGGTAGCAATAGATCACCACCGGTGCCTCCTTCGGCAGGCGTTTCATCCAGGCCAGCAGGCGGTTTTCGGACAGATGCGCGGCACCATCGAGATGCGCCTTCTGGTAGTTGGCCATGTCGCGGACGTCAAAAACGAAGGGCGGCGGCTCGGAGCGCAGCAACGAGATGGCCTCACTGGCCGAAATGCAGCGGAAAGCGGGTTTTTCAACGGTATTCATGGTTGGCGGAGGTAAAAGGCAATAAACCTTCCGATGCAAGAGCGATGCCACCCGCCGAAATCCCGGAAAGCCGCTATTTGCGGTTCTTTGCCGGCATACCGAAAGCGAAAGTTGTTGGCTTCGCGACAATCACCGAAGGCAAAACCCACCAGAACCAAACGTCCCCGGTCGCCTCTTTTCCGGTTAGGCTGTCCCGACTGCCGCCGGCAGTCCACCAAGGAGCGCCATGCCCACCGCAACACGGCCTGAACAGCGGCAGAATCAGCTTCTGGCCGGCCTGAGCCTGGCCGAACAGACCCGGCTGCACGACGACCTTGAGCTCATATCGCTCGATGCCGGCACGGTCCTGCAGAACGCCGGCGAGTTGCTGAGCGACGTCTATTTCCCGATCAGTTGCGTCATTTCGCTGATCGCCACCACCCGCGAAGGCGCCGCCACCGAACTGGCCATGGTCGGCAACGAAGGGCTGGCTGGCATCTCGGCGGTTCTCGGCGATGAATTGTCCAGCCACAAGCTCGTCGTCCAGGGCGCCGGCGATGCCTATCGCCTGAAAGCCGAAATCCTGCGCTGGGAACTGGCCGAGGGCGGCCGCCTGCAACAAATGGCGCTGCGTTACGCCCAGGCCCTGATGGTGCAAACGGCACAGGCCCTGCTCTGCGCCCGCCACCACAGCGTCGAACAGCAGTTGGGCCGCTGGCTGCTGCTCTGCCTGGATCGGCGGCAGGACAACCGGATCGCCATGACCCAGGAGCGCATCGCCAGCCTGCTCGGCCTGCGCCGCGAGGCGATCACCGACGTTGCCGGCAAGCTGCAGGCAGCCGGCCTGATCCGTTACGCCCGCGGCCAGATTGACGTCCTCGACCGGCCGGCGCTCGAGGCACGCGGCTGCGAGTGCCATGGCGTGGTGCATTTGGAATTTGAGCGTTTTTTCCGGTCGACCGTGGCAGCCGACTTGCCCAGCCGCTTGCGCCCGAATCCGGCCACCCTGCGCCATCGCGCCGAGGCCCGCTGGCGCGAACAGCCGGACAGCGCGCCGGAAGACCCGAGCGAAGCCGCCCACTTGCTGCATGAACTGGAAATTCGCAAGATCGAGCTGGAAATCGACAACGAGGCCCTGCACGAAGCCAACGACCAGGCCGACGCACTCAGCGAGCGCTACGCCGACATCTACGACTTCGCGCCGATCGGCTACTTCACGCTCGACGCCCAAGGCAACATCCTCGACCTCAATCTGGCCGGCGCCATTCTGCTCGGGCTCAAGCGCTCGCAGAAAAGCCGGCATCGCTTCATCAATTATCTGGCGCCTGAGTGTCAGGCAGCTTTCACCGAGTTCGTCGGCAAAGTTCTCGCCGAGAAAAAAAGCGGCTTCTGCGAGATTACGCTGATGGCCAGCGCGCAACGCCCGGCATCAACACTCAGGGTCGAAGCAGTCCCTGATGAAGAAGGCACCGAATGCCGGATGGTGCTCATGGACATGACCGAACAGCACAGTGCGCTAAGGGCGCTCAAGCATTCGGAAATTCGCTACCGGCAGTTCATCGACGACCTGCCCGTTGGCAAGGACGCCGCCGCAAAGCCGCCTAACGACAACTGACCTGCGCTTGGCCGGACAACAACGGCGAACGCCGTCGCCCGGCCATCAAGGCTGATCAGGCTGCGACTTTGGGACGCAGTTCCTTGGTGTGCTTCTCGAAGCCCGCGACCTGATTTTCGGCTTCTTCAGGGGTCACTTCATAGAGTTCCTGGACCTGGCTGACCAAAACTTCGCGCTTGCTGTCGATGACAGCCAGTCGGGCATTGTTGATCTTGCCCCAACGCGACTTGATCTTCACGCCAACCGACGTCCAGCCTGCTGCATCAATATCCCAGCTCATATCCGACTCCTTGTATTCGGCCCCCGGGCGAAATTGCCCGGCGCCCGCCCCGACCACAAAGCAGATCGGAAACGACAACCGGAATGTCTGTTGGGCGTTCCGGGATGCGAAACCAAGACTAGTTGGCGGCATCAACGCCGTCTGCGCGATTTCGCGCTTAGGGCGAAAATCGCCGGCCGACGGCACAAGCCGGGGCTTGTGCCGTCAACGGCCAAAACCGGGCTTTTTTCCGGTCAACCGTAAAAATTGCCGCTCTTCCTTACCTCGCTGAGGCCCGCCACGGCGGCCGAAATCCATTGCCGGACAAGGCCCGGCACCAAAACCCGGAGATTCATCCAGCATGGCATCGATATTGCGGTTGCACTCCACTACGAGCAGAACATTTTGACGGGAGGACAACCATGAGCATCACGGCCATCGCATCTTTTTACGGCTCCAGCGCAGCAAGTGCAGTGCGCAGCACGAGCGGCAGCGCGGCAAGCAGCCAGAGCAAGGCAAGCACGGCAACGAGCGAAAGCACGACAGTGAGCATCTCGAACGAAGCCCGCCAGGCGGCTGCGACCGAAAGCCGGTTCGCCGTTCCGGAATCCGTTCGCCAGGCGGCACTGGCTGAATTAAACAGGGTTTTTCCGCAGGACATCCTCGACGAAGCGCAGGCCCGCCTGCAGGCCAACCAGGGCATAAGTGGCAGCACCAGCGCCACGCCGGGCCTGGGCAACCTGCCCCTGCTGCCGGAAAACGCGGCGCTCCTCGCCCAAATCAAGAGCGAAATGCACGCCGCCCGCGCCGCCAGCACCGAAGGCATGACCAACCTGACGCCCTACGTACAGCTGATCCATGCCGTGCAGACAGAAGGCTGGAAAACGCCGATGACGATGGCCGACGCGCAGCGCGAAGTCGACATCGCGGCGGCCATGGACAGGCTGACGCCGGCGTCGAACGAAGCGCCGCTGAGCGAAGCTGAACAGTTACAAAAGATCAATGCGGCAATGGCGCAAATCCAGCAAGAACAGGCCGGAGAAATCCCCGACAAATGGAAGCAGCGCTGGCAGGAAGCAAACCTGAGCATGCCGGAAACGGCCACCACAACCTTCCCGCAATCCATCTGGCTCGGCCTGGCCAAGGCCGCCGGGATAGGCGAAGACGAGTTCCTCGCCAAGGCGCGCGAACTGGCCGGCAATTATTCGGGCAACAGCTTCCTGCAAGCCGTTAAAAGTTTTGTCAGCGAACGCTACACCGCAAGTTCCGGCACGACGTAGACCTGCGGAGGCTGCGCCGGCCAGCCGAACGCGAACAATGCCCGCTGTGGCGACGGTGCTTTGCCGTTTAAACTTCGCCCTTTCCATTTCAGCCGGCCAGCATGCGCCTACTTCACACCTCCGACTGGCACCTCGGCCAGCACTTCATGGGCAAGAGCCGGCAGGCCGAGCATCAGGCGCTGATTGCCTGGCTGGTCGACCAGGTGGAAGCGCAGGCGGTCGATGCGGTGCTCGTTGCCGGCGATATTTTCGACACCGGCACGCCGCCCTCCTACGCCCGCGAGTTGTACAACCAGCTCGTCGGGCAGCTGTACAAGGCCGGCGTCCCGCTACTGGTTCTCGGCGGCAATCACGATTCGCCGGCCACTCTCGGCGAAAGCCGCGAACTGCTCGCCCACCTGGGCACCACCGTCATCGCCGCGACGCACGCCGACCCGGCCACGCAAGTCATCGTCCTGCCACAGCGCAACGGCCAACACGGCTGCATCGTCTGCGCCATCCCCTTCATCCGCCCGCGCGACGTACTGCAAAGCCAGGCCGGGCAAAGCGCCGAAGACAAGCAGTTGTCGCTGCAAACGGCCATCCAGGAACATTACGGTGCCGTCTTCGCGGCCGCCGTCGAACGCCAGAGCGTCTTTGCCGCCGAACTTGGCCCGAATTTCGGCCGCCCGTTGCCCATCATCGCCACCGGCCACCTGACCACGGTCGGCGCCAGCACCAGCGAATCGGTCCGCGAAATCTACGTCGGCGCCCTCGAAGCCTTCCCCACCGGCGCCTTCCCGCCAGCCGACTACATCGCCCTCGGCCACATTCACCGGCCGCAGAAAGTCGGCGGTCTCGAACACATCCGCTACTGCGGCTCGCCCATCCCGCTCGGCTTCGACGAAGCCAAGCAAACCAAGGAAATTCTGCTCGTCGATCTCGACAGCAACGGCCTCAAAGCCGTCACCGTCCTGCCCGTGCCACGCTTCCAGTCCCTGGTCGCCGTCAACGGCAATCTCGACACGCTGGCTGGCGCCATCGGTGCCGCAGCCGCCCAAGGCACGCGCGAATGCCCGGCCTGGCTCGAAGTCACCGTCGCCGAAGACGACTACCTGGCCGACCTGCCGGCCCGCATCGAAGCGCTCACCGAAGGCTGGCCAGTCGAAGTCCTGCGCATCCGTCGCCAGCGCGGCAACGCCGTCGCCAGCCTGGCGGCAGAAGCCAGCGAAACCCTGGACGAACTCAGCCCGCACGACGTCTTCGCCCGCCGACTGCAGCAGGAGGAACTCGGCGAAGAACTGCAATCCGCCCTCAACGAACGCTACCGCGCCGTCGTCGCCAGCCTGCAGGAACAAGAAGCATGAAAATCCTCACCCTGCGCCTGAAAAACCTCAATTCGCTCAAAGGCGAATGGACCATCGACTTTACCAAGCCGCCGTTCACCGACAACTGCCTGTTCGCCATCACCGGCCCGACCGGCGCCGGCAAATCGACGCTGCTCGACGCCATCTGCCTCGCCCTCTACCACCAGACGCCGCGCCTGAAGACCATTTCGGCCTCCGACAACGACATCATGACGCGGCACACCGCCGACTGCCTGGCCGAGGTCGAATTTGAAGTAAAGGGCGCCGTCTACCGTGCCTTCTGGAGCCAGCGCCGGGCCCGCGACAAGATCGACGGCGCGCTGCAGGCACCCAAGGTTGAATTGGCCACTGGTGACGGCACCATACTGAGCACGCAGACCAACGACAAACTCAAGCGCATCGCCGAAATCACCGGTCTCGATTTTCCGCGTTTCACCAAGTCCATGCTGCTCGCTCAGGGCGGCTTCGCGGCCTTCCTCAACGCCAGCGCCAACGAACGGGCCGAGCTACTCGAAGAACTGACCGGCACCGAGATTTACGGCGAGATTTCGCGCAAGGTTTTCGAACAGGCGCGCGATGCCAAGAGCCAGCTTGACCAGCTCAAAGCCCGCGCCGACGGCATGGAACTGCTCAGCGATGAACAACGCGCCGCCATGCAGCTCGAAGTCGGCCGCCTGAGCACACAACTCACCGACGTCCAGCACCGCCACCAGCAAACCCAGGCCCAGCGCCAGTGGCGCCTCGATCTGGCGCAGAGCGAGCAGGAAGTCAAAACCGCCGAAAGCAAGCTGCAGGAAGCCGACACCGCGCTGACCGCCGCCGCCCCTGACCTCAAAAAACTCGCCGACAGCGAACCGGCCGAAGCCCTCAAGCCCCTGCACCAGCAATGGCAACAAGCTGACGCCGCCTGCCGGCAAAGCGAAGCTGAACTCAAGGCCCTGCACGCCGACCGCGAAACACGGCAAGCCGAACAACTCGCCCGGCACCAATCCGCCAGCCAATTGAGTGCCCAGCTCGCCGTCCAGACGCAGCAAGCCCTGCAACAAAGCCAGCGCGAAGCCAAAGAACTCGACGACTTCTGCGCTGCCCAGCCGCAACGCGCCCAACTCGGCGAACACCTCGGCGTCTGGCGCCAGCAGTTTGAGCAGCGAGCCAAGCTGGTCCGCGACCTCGTCACCCAGCAGCAGGCGCAGCAAAAACTCGCCCGTGAACTCGCCGAAACCGCGCAGCAGATCGAAAAACAGACTGCTACGGTCAACCGGGAAAAAGAGGCAAAAACCAAATCCGACGCCGCGCTGGAAAAAACCCAGACCGAGCAGAATCAGCGCCTCGCCGGCCAAACCCTGGCCGAACTGCGCCAGCACTGGCAACAAGAACAAGCCGACCTGAATCGCTGGCAACAACTCGAAGCCCTCGCCCAGCGCCGCCGCGAACTGGCCGCCCAACAAACGACGCAAACCACGCAACTGCAGCAAGCTCAGGAAAAGATTGCGGCCCAGGAAAAAGGCCTGACCGCCCTGCGCGAACAGCACAAGGAACTCGCCGCCCAGGTCGCCGACAAGCAAAAGCTGCTCGACCAGGAACGCCGCATCCAGAGCCTCGAAGCGCATCGCCGCCAACTACAGCCGGACGAGGCCTGCCCGCTGTGCGGCGCGCACGACCACCCGGCCATCGCCGCCTACGCCGCGCTCGACGTTTCCGCCACCGAAACCGCCCTCAAGGAAAAACAGGCAGCGCTCGACGCCCTTGTCCAGAAAGGCCAGCAAGCCAAGGCCGAACAAGCCGCCACGCAGGCCACACAAAAAGAATGGCTGGCCCAGCAAACCCGGACCACGCAGGAAGCAAGCCGCCTGCAAACAGAATGTGCCGAACTGCTCGCCGGCCTCGCCAACGCTACGCCGCTTGCGGACAGCGCATGGCAGGAACCCGAAACCATCGCCACCGCCCGCAGCACCGCCGAACAATCGCTGGCCCGGCTCACCCAGCGCCAGCAAGCCGCCGATCAGGGCGAACAAGCCCTGAACGCCGCCCGCAAAACTGCCGCCGACGCCGCCCAAACCCTGCTTAACGCCAGCAACCAGCTCAATCTGCTGCAACAGACCGCGCAAACCGGCCAGCAACGCCAAACCGAAATCGCCAAATCCACGCAGGCACTGGTTGAGGAACAAGCCGAACTCGACGAAAAACTCAGCGCCACGCTGACCGCCGCCGGCTACGAAATCCCCGCCGAACCCGCCGCCTGGCTGCAGGAACGCGACGGCGAGTGGCAGCACTGGCAACAAACGCAGAAACGCCGCCACGAACTCGCCGAAACCATCGTCAAACAACAGGAACAATTCAACGCCGCGCAGGCCCAGGCAACGCACTGGTCAGAACAACTGGCCAACCTTCGCTTGCCACGGTCAACCGGAAATATCGGCCAAAATCAAAATCCCGAAACCATCACCGACGATCCCGCAACCGCCCTCGCCCGCTGCGCCGACGCCATCGTCGAGCTAACCCGCCAACTCGCCGCCCAACAAGGCCGCCAGGCACAAATCGACACCAATCTCGCGCAACAGCAAAAAGCCCTCGCCGAAGCGACCACCGCCTGGCAAACCGCCCTCGCCACCAGCCCCTTCGCCGACCTTGCCGCCTACAGCGCCGCGTTGCTGCCGGCCGAAGAACGCCAGCGCCTGCAGCAAATCAAGGAAACCCGACAACTGGCGCAGCAACAAGCCGCCGCCGTCCTCAAGGCCGCCAGCGAAAAGCTGCTCTGCCTGCAAACCACGCCACCACCGCGCGGTTCAGTCGAAACGCCGATCCCGCCGCTCCCTGAACTCGAAGCCGCCCTCGCTCAGCTCGAAACCCACCGCCGCGAACTCAGCGAACAACTCGGTGCCCAGCGCGCCCTGCTCACCCGCGACGAACAAGCGCGCCAGAATCAGCAAGCGCTATTCGCCCAGATCGCCGCCCAAACAACCGAAAGCGACCTCTGGCAACGCCTCGACAGCCTGATCGGCTCGGCCAAAGGCGATAAGTTCCGCAAATTCGCTCAAGGCCTCACCCTCGACCACCTGCTCCACCTCGCCAACAGCCACCTTGCCCGCCTGCACGGCCGCTACCTGCTGCGCCGCAAAACCACCGGCGAACTCGAACTTGACATCGTCGACAGCTGGCAAGGCGAAGTCGCCCGCGACACCCGCACCCTCTCCGGCGGCGAAAGCTTTCTGGTCAGCCTGGCCCTTGCCCTCGCCCTCTCCGACCTGGTCAGCCACAAAACCAGCATCGACTCGCTCTTCCTCGACGAAGGCTTCGGTACCCTCGACGCCGACACCCTCGAAATCGCCCTCAATGCCCTCGACACCCTCAACGCCAGCGGTAAGATGATCGGCGTCATCAGCCATGTCGAAGGCATGAAGGAACGAATTCCGGCGCAGATTCGGGTTGAGAAAGGCGGCGGGGTTGGGTATTCGCGGTTAAGGATTTAGACGGCGGACACCAATTACTGTCACTTTCCCCGTCGCCTACAGCGATCAATCGCGTAAATGACGTTTAGTATTTCAAAACCCGAATGTCCCTGACCCTTTTACTTCGATCGTCATACAATAGTTTGCTTTTCACCTGAGTATGGCTGGACTTTGTAGCCCCTCTTTGCCCACATCTCACCAGTACAGTTATGTCCATTCCAGACTATCAAACTTTGATGCTCCCATTCCTTCGGATTGCCGGAGACGGTGCTGAGTATCGCTTCCGCGATGCAATTGAGAAATTAGCTGTGGAATTTAGCCTCTCGGACGACGAGCGGAATGTAATGCTTCCCAGCGGCACAGCCCCCATGTTTGACAATCGAGTTGGCTGGGCTCGAACCTACCTAAAACAGGCTGGTCTGATTGAGTCTAGGAAACGGGGCTTCTTCCATATTACTGCTCGAGGCAAAGAACTGCTGGCTACTCATCCAGCTCGCATAGATAACAGCACTCTTGAGGGATATCCTGAATTTATTGCGTTCAAATTACGTAGAGGTGAAGAGAGATCCTCTCCTAAATGTTCGCAGGAGTTGCTAACGCTAGACGAGCCACCTCTCCAAATCGCTACACAATCAGACTCGACTCCAGAAGAACTTTTCTCTCAGGCATATCAAAGACTACGCAGCAACCTCGAGTCCGAACTATTGGAGCAGGTCAAGGTAGTCACACCAGCATTCTTTGAGCGTTTGGTTATCGACTTACTCGTTGGTATGGGATATGGAGGCTCCAGACACGATGCTGGAAAGGCGATTGGCAGAAGCGGCGATGGAGGCATCGATGGCATCATCAAAGAAGACAAACTTGGTCTAGATGCGATTTTTATTCAAGCAAAGCGTTGGGAGGGCACTGTAGGTCGCCCAGAGATTCAGAAATTTGCCGGGGCTCTTCAAGGGCAACGTGCCAATAAAGGTGTGTTCATCACTACATCAAATTTCTCAAGGGAAGCCGAGGAATATGCCTCGATCATCTCTTCTAAAATCATCCTCATCGATGGCTAACAACTGGTCTCCCTGATGGTTGATCACAATGTGGGTGTGTCTCCAGTAAGCAGATTTGAACTCAAGAGAGTAGATTCCGATTACTTCGAAGGAAACAGCCTCTAGACCACGAAAGATCGGCAGCAGGCTGCGCCCACAACGACAAGACCTTCGCTCAATGCACCACGTTTTCCACCAACCCCAAGCCGGTGGCGGCGGCCAGCAGCCGTTTATCACGAGTCCACAATGCGGTGCCCGGCGAGAGGCGCACTGCCGCCAGCAAATGCGCGTCGATGTAGCCGATGCCCATACCGTAGAGGGTATTTTGCTCGATGAAGCTCAGTACTTCGCCTTCCGTGGCGACCGGCGCTTGCGGCAAATCCTGTAGGGCGCCGAGGATTGCAACGCGGTTCTGCAGACTACCCAGGGCCAATTCGCCGATCACGAAGGGATGGGCCAGCACCTGGCCCTGATTGAGCAGTTTGCTCAGGCGTTCGTTGCGCTGGCGTAGATGGTCAATCCAGATCGAGGTGTCGACCAGGATCATGCCGGTTCCGTCTGGCGCCTTGGTGCGTTGTCGAGCTGCGGCTCGGAACCACCGAGCAGCGCCAGGCGCTTGGCGCTTTCGCGTTGGATCAGCGCGCGCAGGGCTTCGCGGATCAGTGCGGTTTTTTCCGAAACACCAGTCAAGGCATGGGCCTTGGCAAGCAAATCATCGTCGAGGGCTAGCGTCGTGCGCATGGTGTTCTCCTTTTCTAATACACATTAACAATAGCATCATATGATGATGCTTTCTATGCTGTATTTTGCCTAAAATTGACCGAAAGTAATCGAACGACAACAAATAGGTCCGTGTTCATTGAGAATCCAAATTACTCTGACCTCCTAATCCGCTGACCCCATTTTTTTCCAAGAAGATACAGATGCCCGCGAAAACCCCGGTCATTCACCACCACCCCGCCCGCCAGCCAAGTACCAAGCCGCCGTTGCTCTTCGTCCATGGCGGTTACAGCAACGCCGCGCTGTGGGGTGTCCGCTTCATTCCGTATTTTCAGGATCTGGGTTACGACTGCTACGCGCTTGAGCTTTCCGGCCACGGCAGTCGCCCGGCGGATCGGGCGCATCTCGACGATTTCGGCCTCGACGATTACGTCGCCGATCTGGCGGCTGCCGTTGCCAGCCTGTCCGAAGCGCCGGTGCTGATCGGCCATTCGATGGGCTGTCTCGTCAGCCAGCGTTTTCTCGAACGGGGCACTGCGCGGGCCGTGGCTTTTCTGGCGCCGGTGCCGCCGACCGGAACGGCTGGCACGGCCAGCCGCTTCGCGCTGACCATGCCGGATTTCTTTGCCGAGTTGCCGAATGCGGTCAACGGTACGGCCAGCGAAAAAACCATGCGCACCATGGCCAGTGTCTATTTTTCGCCGAGCATGGCGCCGGAGGAAACCGTCGAGTACCTGCCGCTGATCCAGCCTGAATCGGAAAAAGCGGTTGCCGAAATGCTGACCGCGCCCTTTCGCATCGCCCGTGGCCGTGCCCGCATTCCGGCGCTGGTCATGGGCGGTTCGGCCGACCAGGTTTTCCCGGCCTCCATGCTATTCTTCACCGCTGCTTCGTGGAATGCCAAAACACTGATCATCGAGGGGGCTGGCCACATGTTGATGCTCGACCCGCAATGGCCGGAGGCTGCCGGGAAGCTTGAGGCATGGCTGGAAAGCCTCGCCTGAGGCCGGCTTCTGGCGGCTGAAGCACGAGCGAAATGAAAAATGGCGCAGATCCGATCAGCGCCACTTTTTTAACCCTGACTACGCTGCCAAACGCTCACGAACGAGGCTCGCCACGCTCATTGACGGTGATGGTTTGTCCCGGTGGATTGGCCATCTGGACGCGATGTTCCTGGTCACGGAAGACGTAGGAAACATCCCAGTAGTCAGGGCGTCCGGCGCTTGAGGCATTGGTGCAGCGTTGCACATCGCGGGTCTGTGCCGATGTGTCGCCGCGCCCGATATTTGCCCCAAGCAGTCCTCCGGCGACAGCTCCGGCCGCCGTGGCGAGATCCTTGCCGTGGCCGCCACCGACCTGATGGCCGAGTACGCCGCCAATGACGGCGCCGGCGATGGCTGCCGGGATGTTGGCGGCAGTGCGTTCCGGGGCAATTTGTTCCCGTTCGACCCAGCAGCGCTGATCAGGCGTTCCAACAACGGCGCGGACCGAGGTGACGTTGGCCTCGTATAACCGCTCGTTGTTGCGCCGGCGACTGTCGTAAATCGGCGGCGGAGGTGGGGCATAGCGCTCATCTTCAATGCGCGCGTCGAGGAGAACTTCCTTGACGGACGAAATGCGATCATTCAAGCCCATCGCTGCCAGTGAGGGATAGCGGCCGGGTCGCAAGACAACGCAGCGGCCGGTGAATCCGGCATTTTCGCAAACCTCCCAACGATGGTTGAGCACGATGGCAGACGAGGCGCGGTCATTGAAGCCCTGGCGCGCAAAGTTGATGACCCGTTCCTGGGTTTTGAACGATCGGCCGGCAAAGCCTTCCTGTTCAAAGAAGGTAATTTGCGGAACTGCATTGTCCCTGGGCGCCGCGATGGGGACTGGCGCATATCGTTTTGCCGCAATACGGGCATTGGGTTGTATCGGTTTGACCGACGAAACGCGTTCATTCAAGCCCATTGCCGCCAGCGATGGATACTCGCCGGGTCGCAAGACAACGCAGCGGCCGCGAAACCGTCGGTCTTCGCAGACCTCCCAGCGCTGGCTGCTGACGATGACCGACGAAGCGCGGTCATTGAAACCGAAACGTTCGAAGTTGGCGACTTGCCGGCCGGTGGAAAACGATCGCCCGGCGAATCCTTCGCGCTCGTAAAAAGTAACGTCAGCAACAGCCGCCGTACTGATCGCCAGGCAAGCCATGGCAAGGATGTTTCTCAATCTGGAATTCATTGATTTCTCCGGTTCAAGTGCTGGCAGACAGCAGCTTCTGAAGGCAACCATAGCGCCGTGTGACGGGGCGGACTGTGTGGCAACGCACAGAGTCCGCGGGCTAAAATGGGCATCGTGTATCGACCGCACCGAACAACGCTCAACCCATTGGCAGCCATGACAACACCCGGAAAACCCAAACCGTTTGCGATGATTCGCGAATTTCAGCTGGCCGACTGGTTCACGCTCGGCAATGCCATCAGCGGCGTTGGTGCGCTGTTTTCGACCATGACTTATCTGCAGACCGGGGATATCAGGCACATCGATTTCGCCTGCGCCCTGCTCGTTGCGGCGCTGATTTTTGACGTTCTGGATGGCCGGATCGCCCGCTGGCGGCAAAAGACATCGGATATCGGCCGCGAGCTTGATTCCCTCGCCGACATCATTTCCTTTGGCGTGGCACCAGCGGTGATGGGCTACGCCCTGGGCATGAACGGACTTTTTGACCGTATCGTCCTAGCCTATTTTGTCGCCTGCGGCGTCTCGCGGCTGGCCCGCTACAACGTGACGGCGGAAGAGCTCTCGGCTGGTGGCGACAAGGTTAAATACTTTGAAGGCACGCCCATTCCAACCTCGCTGCTGATCGTTGGCGTCCTGTTTATCGCCGCATCAATGGGCGCCGTCGGCGGCGCTCTATGGTTCGGCGAACTGACGCTGGCCGGATTCAAGCTGCATCCGCTGGTCCTCATGTTCGCCTTGTCCGGCTCGCTGATGATCAGTCGAATCAGGGTTCCCAAGCCGTAAGGCGCTCAAATCGCAATAGCTGTTCAGGCGAGCGACCTCCACGGTCAACTGGAAAAAATGCCGAAAAGCTAAACCAATCAAGCCGACCAGGCTGGGTTGTCGTTTGAACAGAACAACAGCAACATTTTCCTGGCTCTGGCCCCATGGCCGCCTGTTTCTTCCCGGAATGGCCTTGGGTGGCGATTCTCGGGGGTTCTTTCGGATGCGTTGCTGCTTTTCGGTTGGCGCCGTTTCTCATGGAGCGCTCAAACAAGGCATCGGCAAAGGATAGCCAGCCCTGATCGCAGCCAGCACGGTGCTTGGGTTGGCGTATATTTTCCCGGCCTGAGCCAAGCTCAGCAGGCTGCTTTAACTGCCACCGCCAGCTCGCTGTATCAGCAACATCACGTCGGCGATGGACTTAAGCCGAAATATCGATCAACGCATCGTTCGCGCCGGCATCGAACCCTTGCAGAAATTCCTCAAACTCCAGCAGCGGCATTGGCCGGCCGAACAGGTAGCCCTGGTAATTCAAGCATCCGACGCTCGCAAGGAAGCGCCACTGGGCTTCGGTTTCGACGCCTTCGGCGATGACATCCAGACCGAGACTGTTGCCTAGCGCAACGATGGTTTCGGCAATGGCTGCGTCGTTGGGATCGGTCAGCACATCGCGCACGAAGGACTGGTCGATCTTCAGCTGGTTCAAGGGAAGGCGCTTCAGATATGCCAGCGACGAGTAACCGGTACCGAAATCGTCCAGCGAGAAGCGGATGCCAAGTTGCTTGAGTTCTGCCATCCGGCCAATGATGGCCTCGGTGTCTTCCAGTAGCATGCTTTCGGTCAGTTCCAGCTTCAGTCGCTTGGCCGGGGCGCCGGTTTGGAGCAGGAGATCCCTGAGTTGCTCCGTGAATTTGGCCTGCCTGAATTGACTGGCGCTCACGTTCACCGCCAGGGTGAGCCCAGCGGTTGCCGGCTGTTGTGACCAGGTGGCCAGCTGCCGACAGGCTGTCGCCAGCACCCAATGGCCGATGGGGACTATCAACCCGGTTTCTTCGGCGAGGGGAATGAAGCTGGCCGGCGAAATGATTCCCCTTGTCGGGTGCACCCAACGCAGAAGGACCTCGCTACCGGTCGGGCGCCCGAATTGATCCATCTGAACCTGAAAACACAGGTGGAACTGTTGTTCGTCGATGGCCTTGCGTAATTCGGTCTCAAGGGCGGCCCGATGCGTTACGGCGGCCTGCATTTCGGGGTCGAAGAATCGCAGGGTATTACGCCCGGCAGCCTTGGCCTGGTACATGGCCGTGTCTGCCCGCCGCAGCAGTTCCTTGGCCGTGAAGGTCGTGCCGTCGAACTGCGCAATGCCGATACTGGATGCACAGCGGTAGTCAATCGAGAATCCCTCAGGGCCCCGGACGAGGCTGAAGGGATGATTCAACTGGGCCTGGATGTTGCCCGCGATCAGCTCGGCCTGAATGGCACCGTCCGCGGCACCGTCGATGTCCTCAAGAATGACCACAAACTCGTCGCCGCCCAGCCGTGCCGCAGTATCTCCCTGGCGGATACAGGTTTTAAGACGATTGGCCACCTCAACCAGCAATTGATCGCCCACCTCATGACCATGGGTGTCATTGAGGTACTTGAAGTTATCGAGATCGATGAGCAACAGGGCGCCATGGCGATTCCGCCGGGCACTGCCGATCAACACTTGTTCCAGTCGATCGAACATCAGTCGCCGATTGGGTAGATGGGTCAGCGAATCGTAGAAGGCCAGCCGATGGATTTCCTCTTCGTTTCGCTTGCGCTCCGTGATGTCCTGATTGAAGCCGACGATCCCGATGGTTTGACCATCTACCTTGATCGGTGCGACGAGATTGTTGAAGATGCGTGTCTGGCCATCGACCTGATATTCGACTTCCTCTTCGACCACTTCGCCTTGGTATACGCGTCGGTTGTTCTCCTGCCACAGGGCCAACTCTTCGGGGCTGACACCGCTATCCTCCGGGCGCTTGCCCAACAGGCTGCCCCAGTGCTCGACGACCAGCGCGTTCTCCATGATGCAGCGGCCTTCGAGGTCACGAGCCCAATATTCGACTGGGGTGTTGTCGACGATGGCGCGCATCAGCGACTCGCTTTCCCGCAAGGCGTGCTCGGCGTTCTTGCGGTCGGTGATGTCGCGTGACAGGACGATGAAGTGCGGCAGATGGTCGCCAACGGATGCCTTTTGCGCCACAGACAATTCGAACCAGCGAGGTCCTTCGGGAAGATCCAGATGGAATTGAAAACCGGTGGATATCCCCTTCTTCATTGCTTCGTGCAGAGACTGGATACAAATGGCCGCAACATCCGGAGGCAGGATGTCATGTACTGTCTTGCCGACCATGTGGCTCGGAGAAGCTGCCAGAAATTCCGACTGCTGCGCATGGCAATCGAGATACCGCCCCTCGAGATCAAGTTCGAACATCAGGTCGGGCAGTGCCTGCAGGGTTGCGGCAAACTTGTTTTTCACGGCGACCAGTTCGAGCTCCTGGCGCTTGCGATCGGTGATGTCCGTCGCCACACCAGCCAGGGCGACAATCTGCCCCCCTTTGTCGGGAAGCGGTTGCCGGACTACCCAGTAGCACCGCTCGCCACCGTGGCCGGCATCGGGCAACGAAATCTCGTAGGCGGCAGGCTCGCCGCTCGCCATCAACTTTTCGCCGCAAGCCTGCATCCGGCAAGCCAGTTCGCCGTCGAACAGATCGCTGTCCTTGCAACCGAGGATTTCCGAAACAGGCCGCCCCAACATGTTGCCGGCCATCTCGTTGGCGTAGATATAGTGGCCGTTCAGATTCTTGATGAAAACGGGTGCAGCCAGCTTGTCCAGCAGCGCCTGATGGGTAACCACCTCATCCGTCGTCGTTTTCTGTAACAACCCCATCAATCTGCCTCACATGTTGGATTTAACCTGAATACTCGCAGCCGAGATTTCGCAATTTTGAAATACTCTAAGGTCGTTTTTCAGAATTTATTGTACGTTTTTTAACGATTTGCCTGACATATCCCATTGGGTTAGCAGGCAAGACTCGGTGTGTCACCGACAAATCCCAGTCATTTCCAAAGTCTGATTGGGCTGCGCTGCAGCGCTATTTCAGCCGGCGCCATGTCGTGAAAATTGACTGTCCGGACAAAAATCATCCCAATGGATTTGGCCGGGTCCAACAGGCAGACCATTGATTCGTTTTATTGTTTATTGCTTTTTGCTACTGAATAAGAAGCGATCCCGTCACAACCCTGGACGGACATGACCCGTGAACAATCCCCATCCAACTGAAAGACGCCTCAACAAAAGCCGGCAGGAGCTCGAACAGTAGTATTCTGGCGACACCTCACCTGCCGAGATTGCGCCCATCCCGAATTTGAGACGGAGTGGTGACCGATGCGTCAGCGAACGACGCAAGGAAAAGCTTGGCCCTCCGCCTGGTGTCGCCGAACGGCGCTTTCATCCGGAGTGGCGAGGCGCTGTATTTCCCCTTTTCAACAACTTCAAGAAGAAAGCTGAAATCCTGCTGGTTCAGCCAGCAGGATTGCTCACGCCTCGCCGTTATGCACCGCGCTCAGGCGCTCCGAGACGTATTCGCCACGTGCCGTCGAGTTGTTTTCCTGTCCGTTCTTGGCGCACCAGGCGAAGAACTCTTCGGGAACAATCTGGTATTCCAGGGCCAGCACGCCGGAGCGCTGGAAGTTGCGGCGGGCCAGAACGGCCATCGCCTTCCATTTTTCGAACGATTCCTCGAAACAGTCGGGATCGACGGCCGTAGCCTTGACCTCGGCCCAGGTTTCCGGGGTGTACCAGGTGACGCCGATGACCAGCGACTGAGTGCGGCGCTTGGCCTTGATGCTTTGGTAGAGGGTGGGTTTTCTCATGATCGGGATAGGCGGCAGGAGTTATTGACGAAAGGCCGACAGCCAGCCAGAGAAATTGGCCACTGCAAGGCACGTCATTAAGCTACAGGTCGCTATCCGGACACAAGTCCTGCGCGGCTGATTTTTGCAGCGGGTTGCTAAATCGGCCGGCCGATTGCCGTCACCTTTTCCCGGGTTGCTTTAGCGCCGTTTGGTCGTTCGCACGAATCTTACGCCCCCTTGTCCGGGACAAACTTCAGTACATTGCCGTTGATGCAGTAGCGCTTGTGGGTCGGTGGCGGGCCGTCGTCGAAGACGTGGCCAAGGTGGATTCCGGAGCTGGCGCTGCGCACTTCGACGCGCTTCATGCCCATGCTGATATCTTCATGCAGGGTGATGGCACCGGGTAGCGGGTTGAAGAAGCTGGGCCAGCCGGTGCCGCTCTCGAACTTGGTATCGCTGCGGAACAGCGCGACGCCAGTGATCGGATCGACGAAAGTGCCGGGGCGTTTTTCATCAAGGTTGGAGCCGGTGCCGGGGCGTTCGGTGCCTTGCTCGAAGGCGATTTTCTGCTGCGCCGGGGTGAGCAGGTGGAAGCCCAGCCATTTCCAGAAACGCGGCGTTTCGCCGCTGTAGCCGGTGTAACGCGAGACCTCCTTGCCTTTCTCGAAGAGCACCATGGTCGGCGTCGCAAACAGCGCCTTTTCCAGAGTCCAGCCGGCCGGCGGCTCGGGGTTCAGGGTGCTGACGACGGCTACCGGCGATTTCCAGTGGTCGAGAACGTCGGCCTTGAATTTACGGCAATAGGCGCAGTCTTCGCCTTCGAAGACGATCAGCTGACGCTCGAAGTTGAGGGTTTTGGCATCTAGCCGAGGTACCTTGACGGCCGCTTTCGGCATCGGCGTGGCAGCGGCGCCGGCGACCGGGTATTTGACGCCCGTGCCACCCAGGCCGCAGTAGCCGTTCGGGTTTTTCTGCAGGTAATCCTGATGGTATTCCTCGGCCGAAAAATACTTTTTAAGGGGGGCGATTTCGCTGGTGATCTTGCCTTGGCCGGCCGCGCTCAGGGCGCCTTGATATATGTCGCGGGTTTTAAGGGCGATGGCCTGCTGGCTATCGCTGTTGGTGTACACCGCGCTACGGTAGTTGGTGCCGACGTCATTGCCCTGGCGGTTGCCTTGCGTCGGGTTATGGCTTTCCCAGAACTGGATCAGCACTTTTTCGACATCGACCTTGGCCGGATCGAAAGTGACCTTGACCACCTCAGCATGGTTGCGCTGGGTGGTCTTGCCCCATTGCAGCATTTTTTCGTGGGCCAGCACCGCATCGTAGGTCCCGGCAATGTCGCCGTTGGCGTAGCCGCTTTCAACATCGAGGACGCCGGGAATGGCCGACATGCGCTTTTCGGCGCCCCAGAAACAGCCCATGCCGAGCACGATGCTCTCGGTAACGGCTGGCATGGCTGTTTTGGCCGCCTTGGCGGCGGCTTCGCCATCAGAGCAGCCAGCGATCAGAAAACTGCAGGAGATGGCCAGGATAAGTCCTTGAACGAGTCCTCGGGGTGACATTGCTTGCCTTTCGCTGGCGATGGAGGCTGATCGGACCAATACGCCCGATCACCGCCTTCCGCCTATGGTGGACGGTCTGATTTTTCAGTGGTTCCCATTAGTCGCTGGCAAGGGGGATTCCTTACAGATTGATTGAAAACCAATGAATTTCCCTGACTGCGGTAACTGGACACGCACCCGTGGATAGCCCGCACCTTCCGTCATCGCATAGCCCGCACCTTCCGTCATCGCATAGCCCAACCCGGCGCAGATGTGGCGCGCCGCCGGGTGGCCGGTGGCGAGATGGATTTCGCGCATGCCGCCGGCCGATGCGGCGGCCAGCGCAGCGCCGAAGAGCAGCCTGGCCCGGCCTTGGTGACGCCATTGCGGCAGCACGCTGGCGCCCAGTTCGGCAACCGCCCCGTGCACCGCCAGATGGATGAAGCCGGAAAGCCGGCCATCCGATTCCTGCGTCGCCAGACAAAGATCGCCGGCGAAATCGATCCGCGCGACGTAGGCGACGATGCCGGCATCCGACAGCGCGGTGGCGAAACGGCCGTAGCGGTCGTCAGCACTCAGGGCCAGCAGATGTGCCAGCACCGCCGGGCGGGCCGCCGTCGTCAGCCGGCGGGGCTTGCCATCGCCACTCAATCCCAAGCCAGCGCCCCACCCGTCTGATACTCGGTGACGCGCGTTTCGAAGAAGTTTTTCTCCTTGCGCAGATTGGCCTGTTCGTCGAGCCAGGGCAGGACGTTTTCGGCACCGGGGAAAGGTTCGGCGACGCCGACTTGCCGCGCCCGGCGGTTGGCGATGAAGCGGAACTGCTGGACGTGCAGCTCGGCGTTGTAGCCGAGGATCGGTTCGCGCAGGATGTAGCCGGCGTAGGCGCTTTCAGCTGCCTCGGCTTCGTCCCACAGCTCGCGCAGAGCGGCCGGGTCGAGCGTCAGGTTTTCCTCGATCAATAGTTCACGGATGACGCGGATGCCGAAGGCGCAGTGTAGGACCTCGTCGCGCATGATGTATTGCAGCTGCTCGGCGGCGCCTTTCATGAGGCCGCGCCGTTGCAGCGCGAAGACGGGGGTGAAGCCGTTGTAGAACCAGCAGCCTTCGAAGATCACGGCGAAGAAGAAATAGGACAGCGCGAATTCGTGCAGGTTGGCGCGGTCGGTGAGGTCGAAATCGGCGCGCATGACCCGCTCCAGCCGGCGATTGGCGAGCGCGATCTTGCCGTGAATCTCGGGTACGACGCGGTAGCGGTTGTAGATTTCCTGCTGGTCGAGACCGAGGCTTTCGATGCAGTGCTGGTAGGTCCAGGTGTGCAGCGCTTCTTCATAGACCTGGCGGGCCTGGTAGATCTGCAATTCGGGTGCGCTCATCTTTTCCATGACGGCCAGGCCGATGTTGCGCATGGCCAGGATATCGGAGGTGGTCAGGTAGGCCAGGACGTTTTCAAAAACGTGGCGCTCGGCCGGCGACAGTTTGTGCTGGTAGTCGTGCACGTCCTGCGCCATGCCGATTTCGAGCGGCGTCCAGTGATTGCGGTTGGCCTTGAGGAAAAACTCCCA
The DNA here is from genome assembly GCF_049652925.1 of Azonexus sp. GTDB lineage: Bacteria > Pseudomonadota > Gammaproteobacteria > Burkholderiales > Rhodocyclaceae > Azonexus. Next base: position 132,187 of record NZ_JBASFI010000012.1, on the reverse strand, counting down.
GGCCCACGGGTACTTGAAAGGGGCGAGCTGGTTGATGTCGGCCTTGCCGTTGACGATGCGTTTGTCGGCGGCGTTGGTTGGGGCCAGGCTTGCCGCGGCGGTTTCCATTTTTGGCGAAAAATTCCGGTTGACCGTGGAAACAGGCAGGCTGGCTGGGGCTGCAGGTGAATCCCAGTCGTCAAAGCGAAAAGCTGCGTTCATATTGTTCTCTCGTGAAAAGGGTGGTCAGGCGCCGAAGGCAGCCATCGTTTGCCGCAACTCTTCAAGCCCCTTGAGCAGATCGGGGCCGGGATGGGTGAAGTACTCGCCGGTCAGCGGCAGGATGGGTATGCCCGGCTTGGCGATGGCCGGGTTGCAGCTTTCACCACGCCGGCTTTGCAGGGCAAAGATCAGATCGGGCTGGCGCCGGCCTATCCAGGCGGCGACATCGCCATCCGGCGCGTCCGGCTTGAAGTTGCGGATGCTGTCGTGGTCGGCCACAACCTCGAAGCCGGCGGCGGAAAAGACGTCATGCAGCGTCGTGCCCTTGCCAAACGAATACGGCGCATTGCTGCAGGCCGAGAGGATCAGTGCGCGACGCTGGCGACTATCGACCGCCGTCGCGGCGCGCCAGTCGGCGGCGAATTTGTCGACGCGACGGTCAATGTCGACGACACCAGCAGCCCGGCCGATGTCGCGCAACATCGCCTCGACCCCGGCCATGCCGCGAAAACCACCGACACGCAGGGCCTTGGCGCCGGACGGCGTCGCCTCAGTCACTTTGGCGACCGGCGTCCATTCGGAAAAGATGACCAGATCGGGCGCCAGCATGTCGATCACTCCGGCATCCGGGTCGATGACGCCGCCGGTATCCGGCCGCGCCAAGGTGTCGTAACGGCTAACGCCGACAATGCAGTCGCTCAGCCCCAGCCAGTCGAGGGCGCGGCTGATGTAGGGCGACTGACTGACGATGCGCGGGCAGTCGGCGGCTTCGGCGAGGCCGGCCGAGAGGGCCAGACAGAGCAAGGCAACATGGCGGAATTTCATAGTTTTCCTGCGAACTGGATTCATTGGCATGCCTCGCACTCCGGGTTGTCAATCGAGCAGAACTTCGGCTCTTCCGGCCCCGCAGCCTCGTCGCGCCCGCCCGCTTTCTCGGCCTGGCTGGCGCCCAGCGTGCGCAGGTAGTAGGTCGTTTTCAGGCCGCGCAGCCAGGCCAGTTTGTAGATTTCATCGAGCTTCTTGCCCGAGGGCAGTGCCAGATACAGGTTGAGCGATTGCGCCTGGTCTATCCATTTCTGGCGCCGGGCTGCGGCTTCGATGAGCCACGCCGGGTCGATCTCGAAGGCCGTCGCGTAGCGCGCCTTGAGTTCGTCCGGCACGCGCTCGATGCGGGCCAGCGAGCCGTCGAAATACTTGAGATCGGCGACCATGACTTCGTCCCACAGGCCGAGCGCCTTGAGGTCGCGGACCAGCGCTTCGTTGACCACGGTGAACTCGCCTGAGAGGTTCGATTTGACGTAGAGGTTCTGGTAGGCCGGCTCGATGCTGGCCGATACGCCGACGATGTTGGAGATAGTCGCCGTCGGCGCGATGGCGACGCAGTTGGAATTGCGCATGCCATGGCGGGCGATACGTTCTTCAAGCCCCTTCCAGTCGAGTCTGGAATCACGATTGACCTCAAGGTGGCCACCGCGTTCGTGGGCTAAAAGCTCTAGGGAATCGAGCGGCAGGATGCCCTGATCCCACAGGCTGCCGGCAAAGCTCGAATAACGGCCGCGCTCGCGGGCCAGTTCGCTCGAGGCCGAGTAAGCGTGATAGCAGACGGCTTCCATGGTTTTGTCGGCGAATTCCACCGCCGCAGTCGACGCGTAAGGCAGGCCGATTTCGTACAGGCAATCAGCAAAACCCATGATGCCGAGGCCAACCGGCCGATGCCGCAGGTTGGCGTTGCGCGCCTTGGGCGTGGCGTAGAAATTGATGTCGACGACGTTGTCGAGCATGCGCAACGCGGTGGTCACGGTGCGGGCCAGCTTGGCCTGATCCAATGCGCCGTCCTTCAGATGCGCCAGCAGATTGACCGAGCCGAGGTTGCAGACCGCCGTTTCCTCGTCCGAGGTATTGAGCGTGATCTCGGTGCACAGGTTGCTCGAATGCACGACGCCGACATGCTGCTGCGGCGAGCGCAGATTGCAGGCATCCTTGAAAGTGATCCACGGATGGCCGGTTTCAAACAACATGGTCAGCATCTTGCGCCAGAGCTGGACGGCGGGGATTTTCTTGTGCAGCTTGATCTGTCCGGTGGCGACCTGCGCCTCGTAGCCGACGTAGGCCGCCTCGAATTCGGCGCCGAACTTGTCATGCAGATCCGGCACGTCAACCGGCGAGAACAGCGTCCATTCGGCGTTGTCCATCACCCGTTTCATGAACAGGTCGGGAATCCAGTTGGCGGTATTCATGTCGTGCGTGCGCCGGCGTTCGTCGCCGGTGTTCTTGCGCAGATCGAGGAACTCCTCGATGTCGAGATGCCAGGTTTCGAGGTAGGCGCACACCGCGCCCTTGCGCTTGCCGCCCTGATTGACGGCGACCGCCGTGTCGTTGACCACCTTCAAAAAGGGAATCACGCCCTGGCTCTGGCCGTTGGTGCCCTTGATCCGGCTGCCCAGCGAGCGCACCGGTGTCCAGTCGTTACCCAGGCCACCGGCGTATTTCTGCAACAGCGCGTTTTCCTTGATGCTCTGGTAGATGCCTTCAAGATCGTCGGCGACGGTGGTCAGGTAGCACGACGACAGTTGCGAATGCAGCGTGCCGCTATTGAACAGCGTCGGCGTCGAGCACATGAAATAGAAACTCGAAATCAGGTCGTAAAACTCGATGGCGCGGGCCTCTCGGTCGATTTCGTTGAGTGCGAGCCCCATCGCGACACGCATGAAGAAAATCTGCGGCAACTCGATGCGGCGCCCTTCGATGTGCAGGAAATAGCGGTCGTACAAGGTTTGCAAGCCGAGGTAGCCGAACTGCAGGTCGCGCTCGGGCTTCAGGGCGGCGGCCAGACGCGGCAGGTCGAAGCTGGCGAGGCGCGGGTCGAGCAACTCCGCGGCGATGCCCTGCTTGATGAAATTTGGCAAATATTCCGGGTTGACCGTGGCAAGCTCATCCAGCTTCACCGGCCGGCCGAGCACTTCGCGCCCCAGGCTGGCCAGCAACAGGCGGGCGGTGACCTGGTTGTAGGCCGGCTCGCGCTCGATCAGCGTGCGCGCGGCAAGGATCAGCGCCTGGTAGACATCAGCCAGCGGCACCCCGTCGTAGAGATTTTTCAAGGTGCTCTCAAAGATGGTTTTACCCGAAACCACCTCGCCAAGTCCGAAGCAGGCAGCTTCGCAATTCCTGAGCAGCAAGGCGCGATCAAGCGGCTGACGCACGCCGTTATCGAGCACATGGAGTTCGATAACAGCGGGCTCGTCCCCATGGCTGGCCGCCCGCTCACCGGCGCGGCGCTCGCGGTAGAGCACGTAGGCGCGGGCGACGTCATGCTCGCCAGCGCGCATCAAGGCTAGTTCAACCTGGTCCTGGATGTCCTCGATATGCACCGTGCCGCCGTCGGGCAGGCGGCGGGTCAGCGAATTGACCACCGTCTGCGTCAGGCGGCCAACGACCTCACGCAGACGCGACGACACCGCGCTCTGGCTGCCCTCGACGGCAAGAAAGGCCTTGCTCAGCGCGACGGCGATCTTGTCGGCGTCGAAGGCAACGAGCGCGCCGTTGCGGCGGATGACCTGCAGGGCAGCCACCGCGAAGGCGTTAGCGGCTGAAAGAGACTGGACATTGGATGGCAAGGCGATTCTCCGTATTGGGGGGCGGAGAACCGAGTGCGAGACCAGCCGGCGCACGCAGGCCAGCGCTGCGGAGACAAGCCCGGCAACGACTGGACACGACGGACAAACGGCAATGAACCACGCAAAAACCTCTCGTCAGGGACACCCCGCCCCAAAAACATGAAAGAAATTTGTCGTGGCAGGTCTCCTGGCTCTCGGTTCCTTGCGTTTCACCCGCCTTCCCGGACGCATCCAGTGGCATGTGTTGGCGAAACGCTCGCCGATTACAGTTGCGGGGGCAGCCCCGGAATTCAGACCTTGCGGCCTGGCACCGGATTCCCGTTTTAATCCCCGGAAAGGGAACCATCAACGGGGCGGAGTCTAGCCAAGCCGCTCAGGGCATGTCAAGCAGATAAATAACTAGATGTAGTAGTCAACTGCCTAGACGACACCTAAATAACGGAAAACTTCAACCGAATTGACGACTCAGTCACGGACCACATGCAGCTCCGGGGGGCGTTTCGCGGTCGCCTGTTGATCCAGCTTCGCCTGGACAAGCTGAAGGGTTACCATGTCCATCCGACTGGTCTGGATCGAGTCGCGGACCACGGCAGCAACGATCTCGGCGACCATGACATCGCAACCGGTATCGACGAAATGCTTGAAATAGATCAGCGTAATCCGCGCCCAAGCCGCCGGGCTGATCTGGACGATGAACTCGTTGCGAAAGCTGCGCTGCGCACTTTCCAGGCACTCATCGACCAGGCGACCCACGTCGCTCTCTAGTGGCGGCGCCAATAGCGCCAGGCTGGCGCAGATCTGGTCTCTCAAATGATCAAGGTTCATGCCGAAGGCCCTCCCCGATTCAGAAGCATTCCTAACGTCGACCAACAGCCCGGCAGGAAGTTCGGGCTCTGCGACGCGGCGGTGCCGGCCGTAAAGTCGGCTATCATCGTCAGGCTTTAGACCTCATCCCTGCCCCATGCATCCCCTAGCCTTCGTTGACCTCGAAACCACCGGCGCCACCGCCACCCATGACCGCATCACCGAAATCGGCATTGTAGAAGTCGACGCCGACGGAACCGTTCGCGAATGGCAGCAGCTGGTCAATCCCGGTATGCGGATTCCGCCCTTCATCGAGCAACTGACCGGTATCAGCAACGACATGGTGGCCGATGCGCCGCCGTTCGAGGCGGTGGCGGCGGAAACGATGAAGCGGCTGGAAGGCCGGCTATTCATCGCCCACAACGCACGTTTCGACTATGGCTTTCTCAAGAACGAGTTCAAGCGCCTCGGCATCACCTTCCGCGCCTCGGTGCTATGCACCGTCAAGCTGTCGCGCACGCTGTTTCCCGAGCACAAGCGGCACAACCTCGACAGCCTGATCGAGCGTCATGACCTGCAGGCGGAGGCTCGGCACCGGGCGCTGGCCGACGCGCAGTTGATCCATCAATTCTGGCAAAAAATTCGGGTTGACCGTAGCAACGAGCAAATCGAGGCCGCGCTCAAGGCGCAGAACGCCCACCCCAGCCTGCCGCTGCATCTCGACGCCGGGATCATCGACGAATTGCCGGAAGCACCCGGCGTTTATCTCTTCTACGGTGAAAACAACCTGCCGCTCTACGTCGGCAAGGCCAAGGACATCCGCCAGCGCGTGCTCTCGCACTTTGCCGGCGACCACAGCGCCGCCAAGGAGATGGAACTGGCCCAGCAGGTCAAGCGCATCGACTGGATCGAAACGGCCGGCGAAATCGGCGCCCTGCTCAAGGAAGCGGCGCTGGTCAAGCAATTGAAACCGACGCACAACCGCCAGCTACGCAAGAATGACGAGGCCTGCACGTGGACGCTGGTCGATGAAGGCGAAGGCTGGCTGCGCCCTCAACTCATGGCGCTGGCCGACATCGAGGCCGGCCTGACCTGCGCCTGCTACGGCCTGTTCAAGACCAGCAAGGAAGCCAATACCGTCCTGCGCACCCTGGCCGAATCGCACAACCTGTGCGACGTGCTGCTCGGGCTGGAAAAAGCCAAACCGGGCAAGCCCTGCTTCGGCCACCAGCTCCGGCGTTGCAAGGGGGCCTGCGTCGGCGCCGAGCCCTACGCCAAACACACGGTTCGCCTGATATCCGCCCTCGTCGGCCTCAAACTCGTCGCCTGGCCCTTTGCCGGCCCCGGGCTGTTCCGCGAGGGCGACGAAATCCACCTGATCGAGGGCTGGCGCTACCTCGGCACCGCCGCCTCGGACGAAGAACTGCACGCCCTGCTCGACAGCCCGCGCCCGGCCTTCGACCGCGATATCTACAAAATCCTGACCAAATACGTCGGCAAGCTGATTCCGTTATCATCGACCCGACCATCCCGAACGGAACCATAATGAAAACCGCCGCCGCCCTTGTTATCGCCACCCTCTCGGCTTTCTCCCTGCCCGCCGTCGCCGAAGAAATCGGCTGCTCGACCACCACCTGGAAGCTGATCGGGGCCAATCACCGGGTCTGCATTTACGCCTACGACGATCCGAAGATTCCCGGCGTCACCTGCCACGTCAGTCAGGCCCGCACCGGCGGCGTCAAGGGCAGCTTCGGGCTGGCCGAAGATCCGTCGCAGTTCTCTCTGGCCTGCCGCCAGATCGGTCCGATCACCCTGCCCGCCAAGCTGTCGGAAGACGAAATCGTGTTCAGTAACGACACCTCGATTTTCTTCAAGGAAACCGATGTCCATCGCTTCTTCGACCAAAAGCGCAACGTCCTGATTTACATGGCGATCAGCCGCAAGATCATCGAAGGCGCCCCGGCCAACGCCATCTCGACCGTGCCGATCCAGCCGTGGGGCGGCAAGTAAGGTGAAAACCTCGCGCGACGCGATCAGCCCCTACATCACCAAGGATGGCTCGGAAATCCGCGAATTGCTACACCCGGCCCACCACGGCGCGCGAAACCAGAGTCTGGCCGAAGCGCTGGTGCCGGCCGGCTGCACGACCTTGTTGCATCGCCATGAAGTGACCGAAGAGATTTACCACGTCACCGGCGGCACGGGAATCATGACACTGGGCGCTGAAAAATTCCCGATTGGCCCCGGCGACAGCGTGCTGATCTCGCCCGGCACGCCGCATTGCGTGGCGAACACCGGCGAAACGGCGCTGGTCATTCTGTGTTGCTGTGCGCCGGCTTATTCGCACGGGGATACGGTTTTGCTGGAAGCATCGGCGTAGGAAATACGCCGACGGTTGGCGTCAGCCCGGCTTCTTCAACCATTCCGGCAGTGTTGCCGAAAGCTGACTCCCCTCGCCCGCCAGTTCACGCCGCTCCCCGACAAACAGGTAATACGGTGCCTGAACGCCCGGCAGGTAGGGAACCGGCGCCCGCAGCTCAGCTGAAAACTGCTCGACGAACAAACGCCTGAGCATCGCCAAATGCTCGCCCGACAGATGCACGCCGTCATGGCCGAACCACTTGCGCCAGAAGGCGTTGCTCAATCGGCCGCCGGCGGCCGGCAGATGAAAATCGACAACGCCGATGCGCCCACCCGGGGCCAGCATGGCCTGGGCATTGGTGATCACCCGCGACCAGTCGGGAATCATCGTCAGCGCATACGACATGAAGACGAAATCGACCTGCTGATCGGGCTGCCAGGTCGTCGCATCGGCCTCGATGACCCGGATCCGCTGATGGCCGGCCGCCCGCTGACGCGCCACGTCGAGCAAGGCCGGACAAAGATCGACCATGTCGAAACTGGCGAACTGGCCGGCCCGGGCACCGATCCGCAGCAGGCTGCTGCCCGTGCCGCAACCGAGTTCGGCGACCCGGGCGCCGGCCTGCAGACTCAGGCGCTGGATCAGCTCCTGCCGGCCGTGCAGCAGGCGTTCACGAAATGCATCGTAACGGTCGGCCTGCGGTGCATAGAAAGCCTGCAGGCGTTCGGCGTGGCTGCCCGAATTCGGCTGGCCACGCAGCAGGCGCCAGAGAATCCGGGCGTCGGCCGCCAGATCAGCCGCGGCCATGTTCCGCCAGCTGGGCAACGACAAACCCAGCGTAGGTGTGCACACGATCATCGCCTTGCAGACGAGCGGCGAGTTCGGTCTCGTAATTGAGCATTTCCTTGAGTGGCTTGTGCTGCGGGCCGGCCGTCACCCAGTCGAGGAACGGCGGATTGGCGTGGGCGCTGCGCAACAGCAGCCGGGCCTCGGGCGCCGCCCGCTCGAAGATGGCGTTCCATTCTTCGATCAGCGCCGCCGGGTAGTAGCAGCTCATCCAGTCCATGTGGTCGAGCAGCACGAAGCGCGTGATCGGCTCGTCGCCGGCCTGCAGGAACTCCGTAACGGTACAGGTGTGCGGCTCGATACAATCGACCAGACCACCCTTCAGCGCGTTGAAGTTTTCTTCTTTCAGGTAGGACGGGCAGCAGTCGCGGGTGTAGCTGCCGGTCAGATAGACGCGCCAGAAGTAGTTTTCACTGACCGGCAGGTTGCGAAAAACGTATTCGATGGCGTCACGGATGAAGCCCGAAACGCCGCCCGGATGCTGGCCCTGGACCAGTCGGCGCTGCGGATGCGGCACACCGAGCAGGCTCATCGTCAATTGGCGGTTGAGCACCCAGTTGATAACCGGCGTCCACAACTCGCTGGCGATCTTTTCGTCGTAAATCTGACGTTGTTCGACCAGATTGGTCGAGGCAAACAGTTCCGTAACGCGCTGCGCCAACGCCGGCCGCATGCGGAAATAGGTACGGAACCCACGCGCCACAAAGCCGGCCAGGCCATGAAAATAGAAGCTGCCGTGACGGCTGCAAAACCAGTTGAAACGGCGATCCCAGTAGGTTTTGGCGAAATCGGACAGTTCGGCCCGCAACTGGTGACGGTAAATACTCTTGATGCCGGGATGAAAGCCGCTGCCGAAAATGGCGAAGAAATCGTCGAAACCGAGCTTGCGGATACCCGCCATCTTCAGTTCGAGCAGCGCGTTCTGGCGCGGGTTGGCGTCAATCGCATAAACCTTGGCAGGCCCTTTCAGCGCGTAATCGAGCGCATTGCAACCGGCGCTGGTGATCACCATCACCGTGTCCTGCGGCCCGAGGTGCAGGGCCTGGCGGTCTACCGCCGGGTCTTCCCAGCAGGTGTTGTAGACCAGCGAACGCGAATAGAGCGCATCGAAAATCTTCTGGTCGATGCGGTCCTTGAGGGTCAGATTGAGAGCGGGTACGGCCAGGTTCTGCGGTGCGGGTGCGTTCATGTCGGCGCGGGTCGGTTTGGAATTTCCCGAAATTAAGCGTCGCGTGTTACGACCCCATGACAAACGGCATTTGATCGCACATCGAGCACGCATTCCAGCCCGCTGCCGATTTCAATTTTTGCCCTTTTTCCCGGTTGACCGTGGGATTCAGCGCCCAGTCAAAAATTGATACAAATCGTCGCAAAAACACCCATCGAAAATACTTCAATCGGGGCAAAACTGCGGGTCTACTGATTTTGCAAAAGGAGTGACCGATGCAGACTGATCCCCATTGGCAAGAACAGACCCTTGCCCGCTTCATACTGGCTTCCCGCCAGCACCTCGGCCTCATGCAGGCCCCCGCCAGCTTCAGACCGCCGCGCCGCATCGCCGGATCGACCCGCAAGCTGTTGCGCTCGCTGGTCGTCGCCAGTTCCCTCGGCGCCTTGTTCGGCACCCCTGCATTCGCCAGCGAAGCCAGCCGCGAACCGGCCAAGCGCAGCCCGAACGAACACGACACCCGGGTCAAAGCCGATGACCACGTGGCCCATGCCAACCGGCTCTCCCTCCACGGCCGAAATCGCTGATCAATATTCCCCAAACCCACTCAACAAGAGGTAAGCATGAACCGTAATTCATTGAAGATGACCGTCGCTGCCGTCGCCATCACGGCAGCCCTCGGCGGCGCCTATTCGCTAGGCCAGATCGCGCCCCTCGGCAGCGCCAATGCCGCCACCCAGCCGACGGCAGCGGTCGTCGCCGCACCGGCCGTCAGCGTGGCTGTTCCCAACGGCCTGCCCGACATGCGCAGCATCGTCGCCAGCAACGCCCCGGCCGTCGTCAATATCAGCGTCACCGGCACGCGCAAGACGGCGGCCACTGGCCCCGACCTCCAGCAGATGGACCCGAACGACCCGTTCTTTCAGTTCTTCCGCCACTTCCGCGGCCAGATGCCGGAAAACAACCAGCCGATGCACGGCCTCGGCTCCGGTTTCATCGTCACGGCCGACGGCACGGTGCTGACCAACGCCCACGTCGTCGACGGCGCCGAGGAAGTCACCGTCAAGCTCAACGACAAGCGCGAATTCAAGGCCAAGGTACTCGGTCTCGACAAGGCTAGCGACGTAGCCGTGCTCAAGATCGACGCCAAAAACCTGCCGACGGTGAAGCTTGGCACCTCGCTGCAAACCCAGGTCGGCGAATGGGTGCTGGCCATCGGCTCACCCTACGGCTTCGAAAGCAGCGCCAGCGCTGGCATCGTGTCGGCCAAGTCGCGCAACCTGCCGGACGGCAACTACGTGCCATTCATCCAGACCGACGTCGCCGTCAATCCGGGCAACTCCGGCGGCCCGCTGTTCAACATGAACGGCGAAGTAATCGGCATCAACTCGCAGATCTACTCGCGCAGCGGCGGTTACCAGGGTCTCTCCTTCGCCATCCCCATTGAAGTGGCGATGAACGTCGAGAAGCAGATCGTCGCCCACGGCAAGGTCCAGCGCGGCAAACTCGGCGTCAGCATCCAGGAAGTCAATCAGTCGCTGGCCGACACCTTCGGCCTGTCCAAGCCGGCCGGCGCCCTGGTCGCCTCCGTCGAAAAAGGCAGCCCGGCTGCCAAGGGCGGGCTGGAACCGGGCGATGTCATTCTCGGCATCGACGGCAAAACAATCGAAAGCGCCGGCGAATTGCCGGCCGCCGTCGCCACCAAGATGCCCGGCGAATCGGCCCGCCTGCAGGTCTGGCGCAAGGGCGAAACACGCAACATCGACGTCAAGGTCGGCAGCTTCGGCGAGGAAAAAGTGGCATCGAGCGAAGCCCCATCCGCCGACAAAGGCCGCCTCGGCGTAGCCGTCCGCCCGCTGACCCCGGAAGAACAGCGCCAGGCAGAGGTCAAAGGCGGCCTGCTCGTCGAACAATCCGGTGGCCCAGCCGGCCGCGCCGGCATCCGCCCGGGCGACATCATCGTTTCAGTCAATGGCCAGCCAATCGGCGATATCGACCAGCTGCGCGGCATCATCGCCAAATCCGGCAAGAAAGCCGCCATCCTCATCGAACGGGGCGACTCGCGGATATTCGTGCCAGTCGATCTGGGTTAAACGTCAAAAAGGCCGTTCATCCGAACGGCCTTTTTTCTAGGCGTTACCCGCGCCCTTCCTGTGCGCCTCGGCCAGAAGTTCTCTGGCAACCTCCTGCGCCATCATCAACGTCTCTTCCGCATCTTCCTTTGCCACCCGAAGGGTTTTCGCTGCAGCTTTCTGCGCCACCAACAGGGTTTCCTGTGCCGTTTCAGACAAGGTACCAGCAACCGCCGCTACTGAAGATAGTGCCAGTGCGACAATCGCCTCGGCTGCTATAACCGCCCGCGCCGTTGTCTCAGCTCGTTTTGCCAGCTTTTCCGCAGCTATTGCGGCATCCAGGGACATCTGCCTGTTTTCCAGGTCATACGCCAAGGCTACTGCGCCATCCCCGCTCCCGAGGCTGGCATTCAGGCTGAGGGGAATTGCGATTTCCTGTACTGGCGTCGCGACATCTGTTTCTGGGTAAGTTTTCATACCGCCTCCGGTCATTTGTTTTTCATCTGTTCGCCTGGTATCTCAAGAAATGGCGGATACGGCAGAAATGTAGGGCAATCATAAAGTGCTGTATGTGCGCCAGCGCACAGGTCCGCAGCAGGTGATTTCCAGAGAAAAACAGCTAACAGCCGGATTTGTGGCGATGCCACTGACAAAGAGCTAGCGCCGCCATGGCAGGCGCCAGCCCTCTCAGCTACTACTTCCGTTTTAGCGCATGTCGGTCACCAGCGAAAAACGCCCTCATATCTACGCTTTTCGCTGATCGACAGCTTTTTTTGTTGCTGCTGCCCGTTCATCGAAACCTTGATCACATAGCTGCCAGGTGGCAACTGAGCCAGCAGGAACGGGCCTGCCGAATTAGCTTCAAGAACCGCCTCACCCTTGGGATTGAGCACGACCACATCGACGCTCCCAAGATAAGAACCATCACGCTCGGAAAAAAGAAGCTTCAGATTGAAATCCCGTTCACGCAAGCGGATTTCATCCCGCTCCTCGTCACCGATACCACCGCTGATATAGGTGACATTTCCAGAGTGTTTTTCGACAAGGGTGAAAGCATCACCTTGTGCCAACACCTGCGAAGGCAGCAAACAAGAGAGCAGCAGATACATGAGGAAAAAGAGTTTTGTCATGACAATCACCTTTTCATTCAAACGCACAGTTAAAGCGTAGCCTGCTGCGGCAATTCGTCAAATATTCTCCCGGAGACAAGCCGGTCAATAGGCAAAAAAACGCCCCGGTCCTACCGTCATCCGGCAACCACCGTAAAATATCCGTAATAAATAACTGTTAGAGTCTGAACATCTGGAGACAATGACCACACGGATTTCAAATGACAAACAAAATTGAAGAACTTCGCCAGAAGGCGATTCAGTTGTGTGCCGAGCACGGTGTTACGGTGCGCTCCTATGGGCAAGCCTGGTGGTTGGTCGGCAACGGAATAAATCGCGTCGTAGCCGAACTGGCGGGACTCTGCCGCACCGACATCACCCCGCTGTCCATCGCCGAGCGCTAGGCGTGCCCCAAGAGCAGCCACAACAAGCCCCAATCATGCCGACCGGTTCGACACCCAGCCAGGATTGGCACGCCAGGCAACTCGCCCAAGCCCAACAACAAAGCGGCGATCTGTAATCGGCATTTTCATGCTGAAACCGGGATGTCCTGAGGAGTTTTCAGCGACACATACCCTGACTGAGTATTTCAGCATTTCCAATCGAGGTACGGCACCAACTGCCTCGTCGTGCCCAGTCCGCCTCTCCTCTGTTCGCCCTCTTTCGGATGACTGGCATAAAGTACATCAGCCAGTTGTGACAATCGCAAAGCGGTAGCTTTCTGCGCGCAGTGAAAGTGCGCAAGAATCGGATTGATGTAGCGCCAAGCAATCATCTATTGTTCCGGCATCCTTGCTACCGGATGCCGCCATGAACACAGCCAGTCTTGTCCGCCTACTGCTTCTGTCTGCCATATGGGGCGCTTCGTTTTTGTTCATGCGAATTGGCGCCCCTGTTCTGGGGCCGTTGCTGTTGATTTTCGCGCGTGTAGGGCTGGCTGCACTATTTTTGCTGATGATGTCCTTCTACCTCAGGAAGTCCTTGGATGCCCCGCACCACTGGAAGCAGTACCTTATGCTCGGGCTATTCAACTCGGCACTGCCATTCTTCCTTTTCGCATATGCAGCCCAAACGGTTTCTGCATCCTTGCTTTCAATCCTCAATGCGACGGCGCCAATATGGGCGGCGGCTATCGGAGCGGTCTGGCTACGGTCTCGCCTTTCTCCCAAAGCATTTTTGGGGATGCTGCTCGGGGTGAGTGGAGTCAGCCTGCTGGCCGGGATAGAAACAGTCACGTTGCCGGAAGGGGGGACTCTGGCAATTGCTGCCGGCCTCGGAGCAGCCTTCTCATATGGCATCGCTACCACCTATACAAAAGCAGCCAAATCCGTTGAACCATTTGCCAACGCTCATGGCAGCATGTGGGCGGCAACGTTGATTCTGGTGCCACTTACCCTACAAGCATCACCGATACAGGCGATGCCCCCGCTACATGTTGTTTTTTCGGTCGCCGCTCTCGGCATCGTATGTAGTGGAATTGCCTATCTGCTTTACTTCCGGCTGATCGCTGATATTGGCGCGGCCCCCGCACTTACCGTGACCTTTCTCATCCCCGTTTTCGGCATTCTGTGGGGTAGCGTGTTTCTCGGAGAGCATGTCGGCTGGCATACCTTGGCAGGCAGTCTAACGATACTGACAGGCACAGCCTTGGTAACCGGCTTTTCCATCTCGTCAGTACTACCCAGAAGAGGGCAACATGCGGCCTGACAACCTCGAACAGACACGGCAATATGCGCTCGTTGCTCGCGTGATCGCATATATTCGGGAAAACGCTAGGCAACAGCCAACATTGGAGCAGATCGCAGAAGCGGCCCATGTCAGCCCATTTCATCTGCAAAGGCTGTTTGCCGAATGGGCTGGAATATCGCCAAAGCGATTCCTTCAGTATCTGACCAAGGAGTACGCAAAACAGAAGTTGATCTCGGCGCACGATGTATTGACCGTAACCGAAAACGCCGGGCTAAGCAGTACCAGCCGCTTGCATGACTTGATGGTGACATGCGAAGCCATGACTCCCGGAGAAATCAAAGCAGGCGGCGATGGATTGGAAGTCACCTACGGCTTCGCCTTCTCCCCCTTTGGTGAAGCTGTTGTCGGTTGGACCAAGCGAGGGATTTGCCACTTCGCGTTCTCCATAGCCAACCACGATGCGATGAAGTCCGAGATTGTTGCGTATTGGCCGAACGCGAAAGTCAGTCGGGATGATTTGCAGGCCCAGCATTTGCTGCAGGACATTTTTCCCAGCACACCTTGCCGTGGCAGGGTGCATCTGGTCTTACGCGGGACAAACTTCCAGATAAAGGTATGGGAAGCACTGATACATACCGAATTCGGACGAGTGACATCGTATCAACAGCTCGCCGAACGAGCCGGATGCCCTCGGGCGCAACGCGCCGTTGGAACCGCCCTGGCAGCAAACCATATCGGCTTCCTGATTCCCTGCCATCGCGTGATCCGTGAAAGCGGCGATGCAGGCAACTGTCGCTGGGGAACAGAGCGCAAGCTCGCCATGCTTGCCTGGGAGGCAGGCAGGACAAATCAATGACGAGGGTTACGCGACTACCAGCTAACTAACGACAGATAAATCGAGTGGCTAACTGGCTGCTTGTGGCGGATGCAGAAGTTGTCCCGCCCGGAAAGACAAAAGCCCCTTTCGAGGCTTTTTGCGCTACTGCTCATGCCGGGGGTAAAGCCGGCAAGACCTCGATCAGTTCAGCTTTTCCGGGCTGCCGCAGCACTGCTTGAATTTCTTGCCACTGCCGCAGGGGCAAGGATCGTTGCGGCCGGCTTTGTCGCCTTCGCGCTGGACTGTGCCGCCGGTTCTCTTGTTGCGCCAGAAGTTGTACAGCGTCTGGACGATGACCGGCAGGTTTTCTTGAATGTCGGCGACCAGACGGGCTTCTTCGGCGGGCGGGAACCAGCGTTCGCCGTTTTTTTCGGCGTCTTCCTTGAGCATGCCGTTGAGCACGAACATGGGTTCGAGCAGCTCTGACAGATCGTCGGCATGCTTGCCGGCCATTTCGTACCAGTCGCCGGCCAGACCGGCGCCGAAGACGTAGGAATCGGCCCAGGCTTCGTAGTCATATTCGGTGCAGGCTTCGTCCAGCGGATAGAGCACCGGGGCAATCGTTTCATCGGCCAGCAGCGCGGCGGCGAGGTCGTTGTTCAGACGCATGAGCAGTTCGAGTGCGGCTTCGACATCCGGGTTGCCGCCGGCTTCGAGGCCCTTGCCGAGCGCTTCGGTCAGCCAGATGGCCGGGGCTACCGGCTCGGGAGCGCTGACGACGGCGCACAGCATGGCTTGAATCTCGTCGAGGCGCATGGCCTCGCCCTGGAAAACGTCGGATTCGAGCAGTTCTTCAAGCCGGTCAAGATCGGCATCGGTCAGGGGTGTTGGGTTCATCGCTTTGGTCCTCGGCAATTGCAGAATGATAGCCCAGAACCGCCCTGCCCGCAGCCTCTGGCTGCTATCTGGCTACCCCAAAATGACGCCAGCCAGACTGCCCGTCGCTTCGATTTGCTGCGGCACATCAATATCCTTGAGCACGCCGGGATCATCGACCGGGCAAAGCACCAGCGATGCCGGATCGGCGTAGAGAATGGCCTTGCCTCCCTGGTCGCCGGTCAGTGCCAGTAGCGCGGCAAAATGGTCGGCGGCGAAGCCGACGGGGTGGCCCATTTTCCCGGCGAATACCGGCCGGGCCATGCCGGCGCCGTCCTGCAAGGCGTGAACAACGGCGTGGTAACTGGCCGGCTGGATGTAAGGCATATCGGCCAGCGCGATCAGCCAGCCGGCGGCATCTTTGCTTGCTGCGACGCCGCTGGCCAGGCTGTGGCCCATACCCTGCTCGGCCGCGTTGCAAACGATAGTTTCCAGTCCTTCTGCCTCCAGCAGGGCGGCTAGTGCCGTATCGTCGGGCCGGATAACGACGATGGCGCGGGCACAAACGGCAGCCAGATTCCGCGCCGAGGCGAATGCCATCGGCGTGCCGTCGGGCAATGGATGCAGCCGCTTGTCGGCACCGAAGCGCCGGCTGCTGCCCGCCGCCAGCAAAATGCCGACAATCTGGGTCATGCGACCCGGCAGGCGTAGGGATCGGCGACTTCCACGGTCAACCGGAAATTTTGTCCATTTTTCGAAGCGGTCATTTCGGCCAGGATGGAGACGGCGATTTCGGGCGGTGTCCGGCTGCCGATGGGCAGGCCGACCGGGCCGTGCAGGCGGTCGACCTCGGCCTGCGACAGGTCGAAATACTGCAGCAGGCGTTCGCGGCGTTTACTGTTATTGGCCTGCGAGCCAAGTGCGCCGACGTAGAAGGCCGGCGACTTGAGGGCTTCGAGCAGCGCCAGGTCGTCGAGCTTCGGATCGTGGGTCAGCGCCACCACGGCGCTGCGCGGATCAAGGCTGAGTTCGGTCACCGCATCGTCGGGCATCGCGGCGATGCGCTCGGTGCCGGGGACATCCCAGCCGTCGGCGTACTCGCTGCGCGGGTCGCAAATGTAGACGCGATAGCCGAGGGCCTGCGCCATGGTCGCGAGATAGCGCGAAATCTGCCCGGCGCCGATGATCAGCAACCGCCAGGCCGGGCCGTGCAGCGTGACCAGCGTTTCGCCGTCCCATTGCTGGCTGTCGCCGGCGCTGCCGCCTTCGAGGCTGACCGCACCGGTCGCCAGTGCGACCCGCCGATGCACCAGTTGGCCGGTGCCAATGCGCAGGGCGAGTTGTTCGAGCAAGGCGGCATCCGGCGCTGGTTCAAGCACCAGTTCCAGCGTGCCGCCGCAAGGCAGACCGAAACGATGCGCCTCGTCAGCCGTCACGCCATAACGCAGCAGGCGCGGCGCACTACCAGTGAACTCACCGGCAGCAGCACGATGGATCAGGTCGTCCTCGATGCAGCCGCCGGAGACCGAGCCCTGCACCTGCCCGTCGTCGCGCAGGATCATCCAGGCGCCCGGCGGCCGAGGGGCTGAACCCCAGGTCCGGGCGACGGTGATTAGCGCGAAGCGATGCCCGGCCGCTGCCCATTTGCGGGCAGCGTCGAGTACCTGCGTATCCAGGCTGTCCATCTCAGGCCACCAGCTCGGCGGTATTGAACGGCATCTTGTGCAGGAACTTGCCGGTTGCGGCGGCGATGGCGTTGGCCACGGCCGGGGCCAGCGGCGGCACACCCGGTTCGCCAATGCCGGTCGGGGCAGCGGTTGACGGCACGATATGAACCTCGATCTTCGGCATGTCGCCGATGCGCAGCAGCGGGTAGCCATCGAAATTGCCCTGCTCGACACGGCCTTCCTTGAGCGTGATTTCACCACTCATGGCAGCTGACAAAGCGAAACCGACCGCCCCTTCGACCTGCGAACGGATGTTGTCCGGATTGATCGCCGTGCCGCAATCCACCGCACAAACCACGCGGTCGACCTTGATCGAGCCATCTTTCTTGACCGTCACTTCGGCCACCTGGGCGACAAAGGAATTGAAGGATTCATGCACTGCCACACCCCGGCCGCGCCGCTCGCCGGCTGCACCCTTGAGCGGCGTTCCCCAGTTGGCTTTCTCGGCCGCCAGCTTGAGCACGCCGGCGTGCTTGGGATGTTCGGTCAGCAATTCGAGACGCAGGGCCACCGGATCCCTGCCCATCGCCGCCGCCACCTGATCGAGGAAAACCTCGGTCGAGTAAGCCGTGTGCGACGAACCGACCGAGCGCCACCAGAGCACCGGCACGCCGATGTCGGTCGGCGTGTGCAGATCGACCAACAGGTTGGGAATGGCGTAGGGCAGATTGGAAGCACCTTCGACCGAAACGTGATCGATGCCATCCTTGACCAGCATCGCTTCGAACGGCGAACCTGTAATGATCGACTGGCCGACCAGCCGGTGATGCCAGCCGACCAGCTTGCCGCTGCCATCGAGCGCCGCTTCGAGCGCGTGGTGGAAAAGCGGCCGGTAGTAGCCGCCGCGCATATCGTCCTCGCGCATCCAGACCAGCTTGACGGGCGCTTTGCCGTTGATCGCCTTGACGATGTGCGCCGCCTCCAGCACGTAATCCGACTGCGTACAGGCCCGCCGTCCGAAACTGCCGCCGGCGTAGAGCATGTTGAGCTTGACCTGCTCCGGCTTGAGGCCGAACAGCGCGGCGACCCGGCCCTGGTCGACAGTCTGAAACTGCTCGCCATTCCACACTTCGCAGCCATCGGCCTTGAGGTGGACGACACAATTCATCGGCTCCATCGCGGCATGGGCGAGATAGGGAAAATCGAAGGAAGCACTGACCACCTTGGCGGCGCCGGCAAAGGTTTTTGCTGTGTCGCCGGTCTGCTTGGCGACCAGACCCGGCTTCTTGGCCATTTCTTTGTACTGGGCCAGGATTTCATCGCTGCCCAGCTTGAAAGCCTTGCTGTCGTCCCAAACGACCGACAGTGCATCGCGCCCTTTCTTGGCGCTCCAGGTGTCGGAGGCCAGTACGGCAACGCCTTGCGGAATCTGCACGACATCGACGACGCCCTTGATCGCCTTGGCCTTAGTCGCGTCGAAGGACTTCACCGTGGCGCCGAACTGCGGCGGATGGGCGACCACGGCAACCAGCATGCCGGGCAGGAAGACATCCTGCGTAAAATGCGCAGTGCCGTTGGTCTTGGCCGCGCTGTCCTTCCGCTTGGCCTGCTTGCCGATCAGACGAAAATCCTTCGGGTCTTTCAATTTGACCTCGGTCGGCACGGTTTCCTTGGCGGCATCAAGCGCCAGTTCGCCAAAGCTGGCCTTGCGGCCGCTACCGGCATGGCTGACCACGCCGTCGCGCACGACAATCTCCGCCGCCCCGACATTCCAGCGTTTGGCGGCAGCCGAAACCAGCATGGCCCGACCGCTTGCCCCGGCCTTGCGCATCTGATCCCACGAATTGGCCATCGCCGTACTGCCGCCGGTGCCTTGCGCCGGGCCCCAGAAGGTGTTGTTGTAGCGCTTGGCATCGGCCGCGGCGCCTTCGACGCGAACGTGCGCCCAGTCGGCATCCAGCTCGTCGGCCAGGATGGTGGCCAGGCCGGTGTAGGTGCCCTGCCCCATTTCGAGGTGCTTGGACATGACGGTCACGCTGTTGTCGGCGCCGATGCGCAAAAAGGCATTCGGCTCGAAGGCTGCCGTGCTTGCTGCGACAACGCCCGACTTTCCGGCGGCCCCAGCAGCCATCACCGGCAGGCAGAAGCCCAGTGTCAGGCCGGCGCTGCCTTGCAGGAAACGGCGGCGGCTGAGGTTTTCAATAATGATTTCGGACATGTTCAGACTCCTCAGGCCAATGCCTTGGCGGCTTCATGAATGGCAGCGCGGACGCGCACATAGGTCGCGCAGCGGCACAGGTTGCCCGACATGGCAGTATCGATGTCGGCATCGCTCGGTTTGCGGTTCTGAGTCAGCAAAGCGACGGCGCTCATGATCTGACCGGACTGGCAGTAGCCGCACTGCACGACATCAAGCTTGCGCCACGCTTCCTGCACGACCTTGCCGACGCGCTCGGTATCGACCGCCTCGATGGTCCTGATCTTGCGGCCAACCACCGCCGACACAGGCGTCGAACAGGCGCGTACCGGTTCGCCATCGACATGCACCGTGCAGGCACCGCACAGCGCCTGGCCGCAGCCATATTTCGTCCCGGTCATCTGCAAGGTGTCGCGCAGCGCCCAAAGCAGCGGCGTATCGGGCGCCACATCGAGTTGATGTGCCTTGCCGTTAATAGTCAGTTTGATCATCTGCATACTCCTCGTCGGAAGGGGATCAGCAGCCATCCCGTGGCTGCTGTTTGTGCGAATAGTGTGGGCGAGGCAAGGCGGCAAGCGATAACCCAATCGTGCAGACTTATTGCCTGATCCTCCAGAACATGTCCGCAGCCTCTCGCCGGCCAGCGCCAAAACCGCTACTCTCCGGTCATGGATACTGCCGTTCTGACCACGCCTCGCCCAAATGATTCCAACGCCATGGAAAACGCCGATCTGGCGCGCCAGCGCACAGAGCTGGCCGCCATCATCGACCGTCACTGCCAGGCGGACGGCGGTGTCGACACGGCCATTCCCAACCTCAAGCTTTTCCGTGGATCGAACACCGAAGTGCCGAACTGCGCCATCATGACCTCGGTGTTCGCCATGATGGCCCAGGGCGCCAAACGCATCACGGTCGGCGACGACACTTACGACTATGATGCCCGCCATTACATGATTTCATCGGTCGATCTGCCGATTTTTGCGCGCATCACACAGGCCTCCATCGCCGAGCCCTACCTCGGCCTGGGGCTAGCCATCGACCCGCTGAAGATCAACGAACTGACTGCCGCCATGCCCAAAAATCGGGCATTTGAAGGCGTTGACCGTGGCATTGCCGTCGGCCTGCTCAGCGTCGACATCCAGAACACCGCCCTGCGCCTGGCCCGATTGCTCGATACGCCAGCCGACATCCCGGTGCTCGCCCCGATCATTGAGCGCGAACTGCTCTACCGCCTGCTCGCCGGCCCCCTCGGTTCACGCCTTCGTCAGGCCGCCGCCAGCGGCAGCCACAGCCATCAGATCGTCCGCGCCATCGACTGGCTCAAAACCAACCTCGACCAGCCGCTCAGCATCGAACGGCTGGCCAGCCTGTCGAACATGAGCCGCTCGTCGCTGCACCATCATTTCAAGGCCCTGACCGCCATGACGCCGCTGCAATATCAAAAGCAGCTACGCCTGCAGGAAGCCCGCCGCCTCATGCTGGTCAGCGACACCGATGCCGCCTCGGCAGCGCATCACGTCGGCTACGAAAGCCCCTCGCAATTCAACCGCGAATATCGCCGCATGTTCGGCGCCCCGCCGGGCCGCGATGTCGCCCAGTTTCGCCTGAGCCAAACCGCCTGAACCTACACCTGCCACGCTGGTCAGACTTGGCCACCTCAAGGAAACAAGCATGCCGAAAATCGAAAAAACCGACGCCGAATGGCGTGCCCAGCTCGATGAAACCGAATACCGCGTCGCCCGCCAGAAAGGCACCGAACGCGCCTTTACCGGCAAATATTGGGACACCCACGAAGACGGCACCTACCACTGCATCTGCTGCGGCGCCCCGCTCTTCCGCTCGGAAGCCAAGTTCGACTCCGGCTGCGGCTGGCCGAGCTTTCACACGCCGAACGACGAAAAACTCATCGACGAACACGTCGACCGCAGCGTCGGCATGCTCCGCACCGAAGTCACCTGCCACGACTGCGGCGCCCACCTCGGCCACGTCTTCGACGATGGGCCAGCACCGACGGGGGTGCGCTACTGCATCAACTCGGCGTCGCTGAAGCTGGAGAAGGATGGAGAGTGACGAGTGGGCGAGGTTCGTCGTACGACCGCAATTCGGGCAGAAGCCCGCGGTCGATCACTTGCTATTATTCGGTAGCGACGTGACCTAAGCGGTCTATTAGCTTGCCAATCGGAAGGCTTGGGAGCGTTCACTTAATGTTGCAGTTAATCGTCGCCAACCCAATCGTCTCCTGTCGTTGCCTTGAAGAGGCGTTTGAATAGTTCGTGCTCATCTAGGACCAGAGGACCAAACTTGTGGACATTGGCGAATGCGGCAATGAAGCCACTCGCAGCGTGCCCCGTTGCGGAGAGAATATCGATCATCTGCTCTTCTGTGCCGGCTAGAAACGCCTCAACAGTAGCTTCCTTGCTGCCATGAGCACTCATGAAGTAACTCATCCCGTACACAGAGCCGTGGATAATTTCAGAGGATATAGCGTAGATTCCTGCATATGCTCCCAGCAAAGCACCGCCTGATGCTGGCACAACTTTCCCTATGCGGTCGATCTTTGACGGTACGTCGAGGTTGCTCCATGAGTCTCGACCCTTGCCCGAGAACTCGGGGAAGGACTTTGCAATCGTAGTCTTGAGGTCTGGATCACTGCCTAGAGTGAACATGAAGTCACCGGTCCCTACAACGCGGTTGTCGTGTTTCCAGGCAGCGTAGGATCGGTGATTCAGGGCTCGTTGTGAGACCTCGACTGGTTGGGTTGTGAAGAAAGCAGCGTTGATGAGGCTTTCGACCACGGCACGAGCTATGGGGTATAGGTCACGTACCGCGAGGCCGGATTCGGTTGAGTTTTTCAGGATGGTGTTCAGGGATTGGCCTGCACCCATCGATACAGCGGCCGTGGCGCGTGCTTTGTCTCTTTCCAGCACACAAGCAAAGGGTTGCCCCTTGTAGAGGGTGGGCCCTTCAGACATCACATACAGGGTGAGGCGCAGCAGTTCCAACTGCCCTTGGATGACTGCACGCAGTTCAATTAGCTTATTAGCTCGCTCAGTCATGGCTCTCTCCTACGAGGGTGCGGCGCAGTATGCCATTGGTTCGGCGTCGATGAAGCTCTGTTGGTTTGTTTGGTTGTCGGACGAAAGCGGACTCTGCGTAACTTCCACTTCTGGCCAAGTGTCACACTTTGATCACCGCGTACTAAACGACGGTTTTGTCCGGTAAGCAGCAAAAACAAGCTATCGCCCGTCGTTCCCGGAAATCCCCTGCACTTCCTCGTACCGCGGGCAACTGACCAGATGATCATTGACCATCCCCGTTGCCTGCATGAACGCATAGCAAATCGTCGAGCCGACGAACTTGAAACCGGCGCGGGTCAGGGCTTTGCTCAGGGCATCCGATTGCGGGGTTTTGGCGGGGACTTCGGCCAGCGATGACCGGGCGTTTTGCACCGGCGCACCGCCGACGAAGGACCACAGGAACTCGCTGAACGATTGCCCCCCGGCGGTCAGCACCAGATAGGCCTTGGCGTTCTGGATGGTCGCGGCGATCTTGGCGCGGTTGCGGATGATGCCGGGGTCGGCCAGCAGGGCGGCGACTTTTTGCTCGTCGTAGCGAGCGATTTTGTGCGGGTCGAAGTTGTCGAATACCTGCCGGTAGTGCGCCCGTTTCTTGAGCACGGTGGCCCAGGACAAGCCGGCCTGGGCGCCTTCGAGGATCAGGAGTTCGAACAGGGCGCGGTCGTCGCGCAGCGGCAGGCCCCATTCGGTATCGTGGTACTCGCGGTAGAGGTCGAATCCTTCGCTCCAGGGGCAGCGTTCCATCGTCATGCATCCGTCAGCAAAAAATGAAGTGTAGCGGTGTCCGCCACAAGCCGACAGTGTCATGCCGGCAGTGAACTGCGTTCCTGCATGAAACGCCCCGGCGGCACGCCGAAGGCGCGCTTGAACATGGCCGAGAAGGCGGCCTGGCTGGCGTAGCCCAGTTCCGCTGCGACTTCGCCGCACGGGCGGCCGCGGCCGATCAGGTCGAGCGCCCGGGCCAGGCGCAATTGCTGGCGCCAGGCGCCGAAGCTCAGTTTCAGTTCGCTGACGAACAGGCGGGCTAGCGTCCGCTCGCTGGCACCGACGCGAGCCGCCCATTCGGCCAACGACAGCGCGGATGCGGGATCGTCGATCAGGGCCTGACACAAGGCTTGCAGCCGCCTGTCCTGCGGCATCGGCAAGCCGAGCGAAAGCGGCGGCGCGCGGCGGATTTCAGTGAGCAGCAATGCCGTCACCTGACGCTGGCGCTGCGACGCCTCCTGGCCGTCACCGTCAGCCTCGCTCAGTGCTTCGAAAAGCGCCCGCATGAGGTCGGAAACCTCGATCACCGAGCAGGCATCGAGCGGCAGCGGGGCCACTTCGGGGGCGATATAAACGGTGCGGAATTCGACTTCGCCGAGCATGAGCAGATCGTGCTCGATGTGCGGCGGGATCCACACGGCGCGCAAGGCGGGCACCAGCCAGGTCATGCCGGCCGCCGAAATGCGGATGCCGCCGCACAGCGGATAGGCCAGTTGCGCCCAGTCGTGGCGATGTGGCGGCACGTAGACATCTGCCGGCGGGCAACGCAGATTGACCGTCATCGGCAACTCGGCGGTCGGGGCGCGGCGGGGTAAGGGGTCGAAGGTGAGGTCTGTCTGCATTGCGATAATTTTTGTCCGAATGTCGCATCGCAGTCAAGCGCGCGCAAAGCTAGACTGCAATCCTTAACGTTTTACTCGGACTTTATCCATGACGACCGCTACCCTGCCCGCGCCCCAGCGCAGCGACATCGAAGTGATCACCCTGATCGGCTTCGTGCATGGCGTTTCGCACTTTTTCCACCTGCTGCTGCCGCCGCTTTTTCCGTGGCTGATGCAGGATTTCGACCTCAGTTTTACCGGCATCGGCATGACGATGACCGTGTTTTTCGTCATCTCCGGCATCGGCCAGGCGATGGCTGGTTTTCTTGTTGACCGCTTCGGCGCGGCGCGCGTTCTCGGCGGGGGCATAAGCTGCTTTGCGCTGGCCGGCGTCGTGCTGCATTTCGCCACCGGCTACCCGATGCTGATCGCCACCGCCGCGCTGGCCGGCCTCGGCAACAGCGTCTTTCATCCGGCCGATTTCACGGTGCTCAACCACCGCGTGTCGCAGGCCCGGCTTGGCCATGCCTTTTCCGTTCATGGCCTGTCCGGCAACCTCGGCTGGGCAGCGGCACCGGTCTTCATGACCGGTATTGCCACGGCCTACGGCTGGCGTGACGCGGCGCTGGCTGCCAGCCTCGTCGCCATCGCCGCCCTCGCCCTGCTGTTCTGGCGCCGGGAAACCATCAACGAGGCGCACGACCATCGCGCCCCGAAAGGCGATGAAGCGCCATCGCCGACCTTCGCCTTCCTTGGCTCGCGCGCTGTCTGGCTGTGCTTCCTGTTCTTTTTCCTGGTCACCGCGGCCTTCGGCACCATCCAGAATTTCGCCAGCCCCATCCTGCAGGCCATCTACGGCCTGTCGCTGACGACGGCAGCGCTGGCGCTGTCGACCTACATGGTTGGCGCGGCAGCCGGCATCGTGCTGGGCGGTTTCCTCGCCCAGAAAAACACCCACGAATACCTGATCTCCGGCGCGCTCGGGGTTGCCGCCTTGTTCGCCATCCTGCTCGCCAGCGACATCTTGCCGGCCTGGGCCATCCTGCCGCTGATGGGCGGCATCGGCTTCTGCACCGGCGTCGCCGGGCCGTCGCGCGATCTGCTGGTGCGCAAGGCGGCGACGGCGCGCTTTGGCAAATCGGCCTATGGCCGGGTTTATGGCTTTGTCTATTCCGGGCTGGATCTTGGACTGGCGATGGCGCCGGTCATCTTTGGCGGGATGATGGATGGGCGGCAGTTTGGCGAGGTGCTGATTGGCATCGCCGTGCTGCAGACATTGGCGATTTTTAGCGCCTTGCGCGTTGGCAAGACGGTTTAGGCGAATGGCACGGTCAACCGGAAATTTCGGCTAAAAATGAAATAGTGTCGACTGGCTTGGGGTTCCGCGCTGTCGGGGAACCCCTGCCAAATCAAATCAAAACCGCCTGACGATCAAATCGGCTGGAACAAGTCATTGAATTTCTGCTGAGCGTCGCGGCGAGCGGCTTCGCTGGCATTCGGATCAATGGCCGCCCGGGTCAGGTTGTAGGCCGCATCGAGCAACCCCAGGAAGCGGCTATCCAGTGTCTTCATCTGCTCGGCATCCAGACGCTTGTCCATGTGGTATTTCTTGAGTGTCGCGTGCAGGCTTTCCAAGTCTTCCTGGATCATGGTCGAGCGGGGCGTGCTGACAAAGTAGCTGTTTTCCCGTTTCACCCTTCCCGGCGTTGCCAGGATGTTGTCAACGAAGCTGCGATAGGCCGCGACGAGCTTGGGCGCATTGTTCACCAGCATGGCGTTGTTGGTATCCATCATGTAGCTGCGCACGTCGGCGTTGGCCGATCCGACAATCAGCTGGTCGCCGAAGAGTGAAACCTTGCTGTGCAGTGAGAGGTTATGGTTCCCGACCGGCGGCTGGTATTCGTAGTATTCAAAGCGTGCTGCCCGGCTGGTCCCATGCTGCAAGCCGGTCACCTCGGCAAATGCCTTGATGGCATGGCGCGCCAGCAAATTGACCGGGGTCAGGTCCGTGGTGGCTAGTGAATTGGTGATAACTCTTACCGTGACATGTGAACAATCCTGCTTGCCATCGACGAGGGTGGCCAGGCTGGAAGCGAGATTGGCCGGCGGGAAGAAATAGGCACTATGCAGAATGACCATCTGGGGTTGGTCGACGGTCGCTTTGCTGCAAATGCCGGAGAGCGCCTGCAGCCAGATTTCGGTGATGTGTTTGCCGTTATCGCCCTCCTGGCCAGCCTGGGCTCCGTAGATCCGAACGCGACTGGCTGGTGGCAGGCGCTTGTCGAATGGCAGGTTCTCAAGGTAGTAAAGGCGCGCCGAGGTGTCGACGGCAAGGGGCTGGCTTGGCTGGATCTTTCCGGCGTAAGCCGTCTTGTAGGCCTTGGCATTCTGCGCCATGCGCTGGGTCGCCGCTTCGACACGCTGATCCAGGCTCATGGCAGCGAGCTTGAACTTGCCATTGACGCAGGCGTCATGTTTGGCACCCGGTTTCAGTTTGGCGCAGGCGTTTTCAGCCGTCGTGTAGGCTTCCATGTTCCACAGCACATCGTTGGGTGCATGGGTGCGAATCTCGTCCAGGGTCGCCACCATCCGGTTGAAGTTCCACAGCCCGTCGAAAGCGTCTGCGATGACCTTGCCACCATCACCGGTCACGGTAGCCACCAGATCGGTGTCCATGAAGACATACTTTTCGATCAGGGGATTGGGGTGCATGTGGTAGGAATTTTCGACGTTGCGCCCGCCCAGTTGCACCCGGCTCGAATCGGCAAGCAGGAGTTTCTGGTGAGTGAAGTCGGTGATGTGGTCCCAGTCCAGCTTTTCTTCTGCACTGAACTTGCGGTCAATCGGCAGGGCTGAAAACAGCTCGTTTTTCACCGGTACGATCTGGCTGGAATACAACTGCTCTGCCATCAATAGCCCCAGGTTCGCCTGCACACGCTGAAAGACGGGGGCTGTGCGCGACTGCCAGTAGAGTTTGCCGAGCTTCTTGAGACTTTCCTTTTGCTCGGGCGTCGCCTTGCCGGCCTGGCCGGCGGCTTTGGGATCGATATTCTGTCCCTGCTCGATGGCCAGCGTCATCAGGTTGGCATTCCTGGCATAGAGCCCCGAGAGCAGCAGCCCGGAAGGCCCGGTGTTGACGTTGGAAACATTGAGGCTTGCGGCCGGCACGCCTGCAATCTGCTCGTCGGCAAACAGCTTTTCCACAGCCGCCATCTTGTCGGCGGAGCAGGCCTCTTTGGTCGCTGCCCCGGCCTGACCACAACCCATGGTCATGTAAACGGCATCCATGACGATGTTCCGCGTCGGCCGGTTGTAGAAACGTACCGCCAGGCTACCCTTGCCCGAATTGCCGCGTCGTTCCATGGCCGTGAACATATCCAGTCGCTTGTAATTGGTTTGATAGTCGGTGAGCAGGCGAACCTTCACGCCGCGCCGGGCTGCGGCGATCAGCGCCTCGGAGAGCACCGAAGAACTCTGGTCGTCGGCGTAAATGTAGTAAGTGAGGTCAAGCGTGGACTTTGCCTCCTCGACCAGGCGAATTTTGGACTGGAAGGAAGCATCGTTGTCGGTAATGACGGCCCCGTCGCTGATGGCAAGCGCCCCTGACGAAGCCTGGGCCAACAGGGTGTCATCAGTGAGCGAGGTGCGGAGAACGGGCGTCGCGCAGCCGGTCAGAAGTCCGGCCAACACCAGCGCGGGAATCATCTTATTGGTCATCATTTCCTCACAAAGTTTGAGCGCAAGTCGGCTCATGGCCGGCTGCATGGCCGCGACAACGGAATCACTGGCCCGCAGCCCTGCCTGATAAGTCATTTGGTGGATCAACCGCAGTACCTTGGAAAGGCAGTATGGCGTTTTCAAATTTTAAGTACAACAGGATAAACGGGCGACAGGAAGACACGAGGCACGGCGACCAAGCCGGGTGTGTTACAGCTTGACTACTGCAAAGGCATGGAAACGACGACGCTTAAAGCCCACGCGCCCAGGCCGGGCGCAAATGGGCGACTTCAGGGGCGGCGATCGCCAGTCGCACCTGCTCAAGCAAGCGCAGCTTGTCGGCCCCCAGCGTTCCCTTGAGCACCAGCCAGTTCGAGGCGTGATCGCTGCGAAACACCGTGCGCTTGAGTTCCAGCCCGGACAGGAATCGCTCCATCTCGACGAACAGCTCATGTTGATCGAGCGGCTCCCAGCCGGGAAAACCGGCGCGGAAACGTTCCTCGCCCTGCGGAAAGCTGACGACCAGCGTTGCCAGGTATTCCGGCTGCGTCGCATTGGCCAGTCGCGCCGAATTTTCTGCGTGCTGCTGGCTCAAAGCCTTGCCGCCGAGGCCGTTCAGAATCATCACCGACCGCGTGATGCCGGCTGCACCCAACTTGTCGAGCGCCTCGCGCGTGGTGTCAAACGTTTCGCCTTTGTCGACAGCCGCCAGCACCTGATCATCGCCCGATTCAGCGCCGACATAGACCATTTTCAAGCCGGCCGCCGCCAGTTCATCGATTTCCGCCTGCGACTTTTTCCGCAAATTTCGCGGCAGGCAATACGATGAAATCCGCCGCACAGCCGGCAGGTGCGTGCGGATCGCTTCGAGAATATTGATCAGCCGCCGAGTCGGCAGCACCAGTGCATCGCCGTCGGCGAGAAAAACGCGGCGGATGTCACCACCGTAGCGCTGCCCGGTCAGTCGAATGCTTTCGAGCACCTCGTCTTCGCTGCGCGCCAGGAATTTCTTCTGTGGCGCCGTGTACATTTCGCAGAACGTACATTTATTCCACGAACAGCCATCCGTCACCGGCAGGATTAGCGATTCCGCTTCGCTCGGCGGACGGAAGACCGGCTCGACGTAACGGATCGGAATCATCAGGCGCCGACCTTGGCAACGAAAGCCGGCGGCACCGAAACAGCCTTGCGGGCGGAGTAGTCGAAGAACATGATGCCGTGCTTGCCGCGCGCCACCTCGCGGCCACTGGCTTTGTCCGACAGGCGCCAGACGAGATCGCAGCCGTATTTGTTGAAATCGTTGGCGCCCATCTCGACGACCAGCGTTTCGCCGTGGAAGGCTTCCGAGCGGTATTGCGCCGCGACATCGGCGACGACGATACCGACACCTTCGACATCGAGTTCGGTGTAGCCAAGCGACTTGAAGAAGCGTACCCGCGCTTCGGAGACGAGCGAGATCAGCTGGGCGTTGTCGAGGTGGTGGCCGTAGTTGATGTGGCCGATATAAATGGGAATGTCGGTCGAGAAGCTGAAATGCTGGGGTAGCTCGATCTTGATGCGGGGCATGGTGGTGACGCCTGGTAAATGGGTGAATCCGGATTCTACGGACAGGATCAGGGCACGGCCAGCGGTCCACGCTTCGCATTGAGGCTAAACTAGCCATCTCGGTGGCTGGCCAGCCAGCGCCATAAACCTCCCGACAAAGACTTGTTCGCCGGGCACGCTTGGGCAGGATTTCAATTGAGTTTTCTTTCAACCGTCGTCAAATTCCTGACGCTCCCGTTGGCCACGGCCAACTATCGCCAGCAACTGCCACGCACGCTGCTCGCCATCGGTGTCAATGGCGCCCTGCTGCTCTTCGCCATACTTGCCTACATGCTGGCGACAGTGCTGCCCAGCCTGCCGCCGCTGGATATCGTGACCGACTATCGGCCGAAAATTCCGCTCCGGATCTACACGGCGGACGGCGCGCTGCTCGGCGAATTCGGCGAGGAACGTCGCGATTTCGTGCCGATCCAGGAAATCCCGCAGATCATGAAGGATGCCCTGCTGGCCATCGAGGATTCGCGCTTCTACGAACATGGCGGCGTGGATTACCGGGGTGTGACGCGGGCGCTGGTCGCCGATCTGACCGGCGGCTTCCATCAGGGCGCGTCGACGATCACCATGCAGGTGGCGCGCAATTTCTTCCTGACGCGGGAAAAGACCGTCAAGCGCAAGCTGACCGAAGCGCTGCTCGCCTATCGTATCGAGTCAGCGCTGACCAAGGACCAGATCCTTGAGCTGTACATGAACCAGATTTACCTCGGCCAGCGCACCCACGGCTTCGCCAGCGCCGCCCGCACTTATTTCAACAAGCGGCTGCCTGAGCTGACGCTGGCCGAAGCAGCCATGCTTGCCGGCATCCCGCAAAACCCGGCCAAGCATAATCCGGCGGTCAATCCTGTCCGCGCCAAGGCCCGCCAGGGGCTGGTCCTCAAGCGCCTGCGCGTACTAGGCAAAATCACCGAAGCGCAATACACCGAGGCGATGGCCCAGCCCCTCGCCATCAGCGACCGCCAGTTGCTATCCGTGCATGCCGACCATGCCGCCGAAATGGTCCGCCAGGAAATCTTTGCGCAATATCAGGCCGAGACCTACACGCGCGGCTTCAACGTGTACACCACGCTCAACGGCCCCGAACAGAACGCCGCCTACAACTCGTTGCGCAGCAACGTCCTGGCCTACGACCAGCGCCACGGCTACCGCGGGCCGGAAGATTTTGTCGACCTGCCTGATGATGCCGACGAGCGCGACGACGCCATCGACCGCATCCTGGCCAAACACCCGAACAGCGACAACCTGATCGCGGCCGTCGTCACGGAAATTTCAAGCAAGAAAGTCAGTGCCGAACCCGCCTCCGGCGACACCATCGAGGTCAGCGGCGAGGGCCTGCGCTTTGTCACCCGCGCCTTGCAGGCGAACGCCAAGGGTGGCACCCGGATTCGCGTCGGCTCGGTCATCCGGGCCAGCCGCGATGCGAAGGGCCGCTGGTCGATCAGCCAGATGCCCGAGGTCGAAGCGGCCTTTGTCGCACTCAATGCCGAAGACGGCTCCTATCGCGCCCTGGTCGGTGGCTTCGATTTTTCGCGCAAGCAGTTCAACCATGTCACCAGCGCCTGGCGCCAGCCGGGATCGAGCATCAAGCCTTTCGTCTATTCGGCGGCGCTGGAAAAGGGTTTCTCCCCGGCTACCGTAGTCGAGGATGCACCGCTCTCGCTGCCGGCCGGCGACAACGGCAAAACCTGGGATCCGCAGAACGATGACGGCTACGATGGCCCGATCAGCCTGCGCCGCGCCTTCGCCCGTTCGAAAAACGTTGTCGCCGTGCGCCTCTTGCGGTCGATCACACCGCAATACGGGCGGGATTATCTGCAGCGCTTCGGCTTCGATGCCACCAAGCATCCGGCCGACCTGACCATGACCCTGGGCAGCGGTTCGGTTACCCCCCAGCAGATGGCCGCCGCCTACGCCGTGTTCGCCAATGGCGGCTACAAAGTCACGCCGCACCTGATCGAAAAGATTACCGACAGCCGCGGCACCGTGCTGCAGGAAACGCCGCAGCCGCCCGTCCGCCAGGACGAACAGCGGGTCATCGACAGCCGCAACGCCTTCATCATGGACAGCATGTTGCGCGAAGTCGCCCATACGGGTACCGGTGCGCTGGCCGGACAACGCCTCGGACGCGCCGACGTAGCGGGCAAGACGGGAACCACCAGCGATGCCTTCGACGGCTGGTTTGCCGGCTACGCCAGCGATGTCGTCGCCGTTGCCTGGATGGGCTTCGACCAACCCAAATCACTGGGCGCCCGGGAATTCGGCGCGACGCTGGCCCTGCCGATCTGGATCGACTACATGCGCCAGGCACTGGCCGGCAAGCCAGTCGCCGAACGTTCGCCACCGGCTGGTGTCTCCTTCGTGGACGGCGACTGGATGTACGACGAATTCAACAGCGACACCGGGGTCAAGGAGCTCGACGTGGAATCGATACCGAGCATGGTCAGGGATTTCTTCAAGCGGCTGGGAATCTGACATCCCTCGTCGCAGCCATTCAGACGCCGGTTAAAATTCATCCCAATATCAACGGATTCCAACCATGAGTTCAATCGACCACAAACGCCTCGACAAGATCGTCCTTGACGCCCGCAAAGCCGCCGACACCCGCGCTGAGGGCTACCGCGAACGCGCCCTGAAAATCTATCCGTGGATTTGCGGCCGCTGCGCGCGTGAGTTCACCACGACCAATCTGCGCGAACTGACCGTGCACCATCGCGACCACAATCACGATAACAACCCGAACGATGGCAGCAACTGGGAACTGCTCTGCATTTACTGCCACGACAACGAGCACCAGAAGCAGATCGAGGCTGACCGCGGCTATACCGACACCAGCACCAAACGCGGTGGCGGCGCCACGCACAACCCGTTCGCCGCGCTGCAAGGCCTGCTCAAGAAGGACTGAGCAGCGGCATGGCCGAGCAATATCAACTCGCCATCACCACGCGGGGGCGCGGCTCGGTTGAAATAACCGACGAAGTGGCCGCCGTGGTCAGGAATGCCACGGTCAACGCCGGAATTGCCCATATTTTCGTGCGCCATACGAGCTGCGGGCTGGCCATCACCGAGAATGCCGACGCCAGCGTCCGCGGCGATCTCGAAACCCTCATGCAACGCTGGGCGCCCGATGGCGATCCGGCCTATCACCATGACCTCGAAGGCGACGACGACATGGCAGCCCATGCCCGCTCCTTGCTCACCGGCGTTTCGCTGACCGTCCCCTTCGCCGACGGCCGGCTGCTGCTCGGCACCTGGCAGGGCATCTATCTGTTCGAACACCGGACACAAGGCCATCGACGCGAAATCGTCGTAACGCTGATCGGCTGATCGCACCCCGGCATCGTGGGCGTGTACTACGCCCGGGCGTTGTCGTGATTTTGAGACAGGCAAATTTGCCGGAAATACGGCGAACTCCCGAATCCAGTCGAAATAATGTCGCCGCATAGCGACAAGCAACACCCCGTCGACAAAATAAAGTTCATAGATATCAAAGCCCTGCAAGTTGGCCCGGTAGTTGCGATGGCTAACGGAGATTCTTACCCACGCACCAAACCAGGGCAAAGCAAACATGACACAGAAGATACCGAACCTCCAGCCAGTCACCGGCTTCATGCGGCAATTCACCCTTTCCATGCTGCTTCCATTCAGCAGAAAATCGGATACCCGGCCAGCTCCCCACCCGCAGATTGACTCGTCGGTCTTTTCTCGGCCCGACCAATCCGAACTGCTCGCCATGGAAGAGGAAATCTGCCCGTTGGTCGAAGCCGAGGTCTATCTCATCTACGGCCGAAAGGCCGATGCCGAGAAGGTCCTTGCGCAGGGCGTAAGGATCGGACGGATAACGACCGGCGAGGTTGCACAATTCTGGTCGAACCAGAGCAAAGCGGCCGGCCGAAAAACATCCGACTGAAATGGCTTTGCCACGCACCAACGTTCAGAAAAATCGCCGGACGAAATTGCGTGCCGTCATCTGCAACTGCCATCGACAACAAATGACAGGTGACTTTCTTTTCGACTCCGAATATATTTCGCATGAATAAATTATTTTATTCATCGTGAATTGAACTATATTCTGGTCATCAGCGTCCACGGTCTTATAAAGCTGTTTTGCATTAGTCTGAAAGTACATTCGGATATGCTAATGCGTTTTTTTGGCATTGAAACTGCATGGCTTTCAATCTAGAAAATACCGCTGTTTAAACACACTTTTCTGACACTGCAAGAGGTTGTTCGAAGTTTCAAGCCTGACCGCCTTTGGCGGACTGGACTGAACCAGCAAAGACACTTTCACCTGCGCCACTCGATGACGCGGGGCAGACATTCAGGGCTCCGCCCTGGCGTGGCTGGACTAATCATCCGCCTCGCCCTTCGATCCCGCCTTGAGGGATTTTGGTGGTAACCCGGGTGGCCGCGGAAGCATTTTTTCCGCAGCGATCGCCGGGGCCGGCAGAAGTATCGATGAGATCGTGAATGGAATGGCCGCTGGCCGTCCCGCAGAAAGGAGCCCGTCATGCCCGTACAGCTTGCTTCCCCCGGGGTTTACATCCAGGAAGTTTCCAGCGGAGTCCGCACCATTGCCGGCGTCGCCACCTCGGTCGCCGCCTTCCTCGGCGCTGCATCCCGAGGGCCGATCAACAAGGCCACCCGAATTTTCAGCTTTGCCGACTTCGAGCGCGCTTTCGGCGGCCTCACGGCCGACTCGGAGATGAGCTACGGGGTACGCCAGTTCTTCATCAACGGCGGGACTGATGCGTGGATCGTCCGCATCGTCAAGAACGCCGCACCGGCCAGTCGGGCGTTGGTCAACGCGACGCCCATCACAGTCCTGACCGTCACGGCGCTCGATGCCGGCGAATCGGGCAACAGCATTCAGGTCCGCGTCGATTACGCGACGGCCAACCCGGACAGCACCTTCAACATTGCTTTCATCCGCAGCAGCGACGGCCGGGCCGAGCAGTACCCGAATGTCTCGATGAACTCGGCCGATGCCCGCTACCTGCCAGATCTCGTCAATGGCGTGTCGCAGCTGGTCAAGATTAGCCGGGATGTCCCCCAGCTCACCCTCAACGGCCTGGCTGCCGGCACCTCGACGAGCGGCACCCTGGCCGACGTCCAGACCCTGCTCGATGCCACCCACACTGATTTCCGTGTCGTGGTGAACGGCCTGCCACCGGTCACCGTCAGCATCACCCTGCCGGCCGATATTGCCGGCGGCACCGCAAATGCCCGCCTCACCACGCTGGCCGGCGCCATTCAGGCCAAGGTTCAAGCCCAGGCCGGCGGCAAGGCGGCGCTCTCGGGATTTACCTGCGCCCGCAGCGGCAGCACGCTGATCATGACCTCGGGTACCGGCGGCGAATTCTCGTCCGTCCGCGTCCTGCCCGGTAGCAGCAACAACGCCGCCGGCGTGCTCAAGCTCGGCGTCGCCAATGGCGGCGTCGAAGTCGATGCCGTTGCCAGCCTTCGCCCGGCGCCCCTGCCCGACCCGGCAACGCTGACCAGCGGCGCTTTCGCTGCCACCGATCTCGACGCCCTGCCCGACGCCACGCACACCAGCCTGCGCATCAGCCTCGACGGCTACGGTCCGGATGTCGTCGATCTCGGCAGCGCAGCCGCGGCCGGCGCCAACCTCGCGGCCAAACTCGGCGACATGGCTAGTCGCCTGCAGGCCGCTGTGCGCGCCCTGAAACCCGGCAATCCTGCCTACGCCAACTTCACCGCAACGGCGACCGCCACCACGCTGGTCCTGGCCAGCGGCTCGCGCGGCGCCGGTTCGGCCATCGCCGTCAGCGCCGCTCCGATCAACGACCTCGCCGCCGGCCTGCATCTGCTGGCCGGTGCCACACTGGCCGCGCCGCCAACCGATGCCTTCCTTGGCGGCGGCGCCGAAACCCCTTACGGGCCAGCCGATGTCTATCCGGCCTTCATCGGCAGCCGCGCCAATCGTGAAGGCTTGTATGCGCTGGAAGACGCCGATCTGTTCAACATCCTGGTCATGCCCGGCGTCACCGACCCCGGCGTGCTGGCCGACGCCGCCTCGTATTGCGAGGAGCGCCGTGCCTTCTTCATCGTCGATGCGCCGCCCACGGCCACCAGCGTCGCTACCATGGTCACCGCGGCTTCCGGCACCGAGCTGCCGAAATCCGATCACGCTGCAGTCTATTTCCCCTGGACCTACGTCGCCGATCCGCTCAAGAACGGCAAGCCGCGCCTGACCCCACCCGGTGGCACGATGGCCGGCCTCTACGCCCGTACCGACGGCAATCGCGGCGTCTGGAAGGCGCCGGCCGGCACCGATGCCAATCTGGCCGGCGTGCAGTCGATGGCCGTGCCGATGACCGATGGTGAAAACGGCAGTCTCAATCCGCTGGGCGTCAATTGCCTGCGTACTTTCCCGGTCTATGGCGCGATTGCCTGGGGTGCCCGCACCCTGCGCGGCGCCGATCAGATGGCCTCCGAATACAAGTACGTGCCGGTTCGCCGCCTGGCGCTCTACATCGAGGAATCGCTCTATCGCGGTACGCAATGGGTCGTTTTCGAGCCGAACGACGAACCGCTGTGGGCACAGATTCGCCTCAACATCGGCGCCTTCATGAACGGCCTGTTCCGCCAGGGCGCTTTCCAGGGCAGTTCGCCGCGCGATGCCTATCTCGTCAAGTGCGACCGGGAGACGACGACGCAGGACGACATAAATCGCGGTGTGGTGAACATTCTGGTCGGCTTCGCGCCGCTCAAGCCGGCCGAATTCGTGGTCATCAGCATCCAGCAGCTGGCCGGACAGATCCAGGTCTGATTCTGAAGCGAATAACGAGGAGATAGAAAATGGCCCAGTTCACCGTCAATGCCCAGCGCTTCGATCCCTACAAAAACTTCAAATTCCGCGTCAAATGGGATGGCCGCTACGTCGCCGGGATCAGCAAGGTTTCATCGCTCAAGCGGACGACCGAAGTCGTCGAGCACCGCGAAGGCGGCGATCCGTCGAGCAGCCGAAAATCGCCGGGGCGCAGCAAGTTCGAGGCGATCACGCTGGAGCGCGGCGTCACCCACGACAGCAATTTCGAACAATGGGCCAACAAGGTCTGGAACCTCGGCTCCGGCCTGGGCAGCGAGGTTTCGCTCAAGGACTTCCGCAAGGACTTGA
Organism: Azonexus sp.; assembly: GCF_049652925.1. Classification (GTDB taxonomy): domain Bacteria; phylum Pseudomonadota; class Gammaproteobacteria; order Burkholderiales; family Rhodocyclaceae; genus Azonexus. Next base: position 95,648 of record NZ_JBASFI010000012.1, on the reverse strand, counting down.
TCATCGAGGTCTATAACGAAGCCGGGCAACTGGCACTGGCCTACAAGATCTTCCGCTGCTGGGTCTCGGAATACCAGGCGCTGCCGGACCTCGACGCCAATGCCAACGCCGTGGCGATTCAACACATCAAGCTCGAAAACGAAGGCTGGGAACGCGACTACGAAGTCGCCGAGCCGGCTGAGCCGAGCTTTGTCGAGCCGGGCTAATTACGCGAATGGAACCGCGCCATGCGCCCGTTAAGTGCTGCTCAAGTTCTCGCCCTGTGGGACGCCGGACAGACACGCCATCCGATTGACCGCGCCCTGCTGGCACTGGCCCTCGCCATGCCGGAAGAAGCGCCCGACGAACTGGCCGACCGCCCGGTCGGCTGGCGCGAAGTCAATCTGCTCGCCCTGCGCAACGCCACCTTCGGCAGTGGGCTGGACGGCTACGCGCCTTGCCCGTCGTGTGGCGCGCTCATGGAATTCGGGCTGGATGGCGCCGCTCTGCTTGACAGACTTCCTGCGCCCGACAACAAAGCGCGCATCACACTCGATGGCCAGCAATGGCGGCTGCCGAGCAGTCGCGATCAGGCCGCGATCCTCGCCGCGCCGGACCCGGAAACGGCTGTCGATTGGCTGCTTGACCGTTGCCGGATCGAGGAAACCGATTCGAGCGAAGTTCCCACGGTCAACCGGAAAAAAGGCCAAAAATTGAAATGCTCCCCGGCGCTGATCAATAACCTCGAATCGCACATGGAAGCACTCGACCCGGCCGCCGACATCCGTCTCGGCATGCGCTGCACCGATTGCGGGCACACCTGGGACGCCGTGCTCGATATCGGCGCCTGTTTCTGGGACGAACTCGGCAGCCGCGCCCACCAATTGCTCGAAGCCGTCCATCGGCTGGCCGGCGCCTACGGCTGGCGGGAGGCCGAAATTCTGGCCCTCAGCCCGGCCCGTCGTGCGGCTTACCTGAACATGATCGGCTGAGGCGACCATGAGCGGCTTCCTCCATCAATTCGCCACCCGCAGCCTGGGCCTCGCCCCGCAGATCAAGCCGCGCGCCGCGCTGCCCTACGCCGCACCGACGGTTGAATTTTCTCCGGTTGAAATAGCCGGCCCCGCAAGCACGCCAACCATCGAGCGCCCCGAATTCGCGCCGGTACACACGGCCCGTCACCATGAACAGGCAACGGACAACGCCCTGCCGGCGCCCATCGTCGCCAGTAATCGAGAGCCCGCCACGCCCGTCGAACAGCAAACCGCGACGCCAAGCGCCAGCCAACCGCCGCGCATCTCCGCCCAGCCCTTGCCCGCCAAACCGCCGCACGAAATATTGCACAACAGCCTGGCCCTGCCACCGGCCATCGTCACAAGCCCGGTCGCGGCCGAACCAAAATATGTTGGCCGACAATCCGCCACGGCGCCAGAAACCCGCCCAGCCGAAAACGCCCAGCCAGCTTTCCCCGACCTCGAATCCCTGGTCACCCGCCTGCTTGGCGACAACCAAAGCCCTCCCGAAAAATCGCCTGAATCCACCGCGCCGCCCACCGTCATCACAGCGCGCCAAGCCAACCAGCACCCGGCCAAAATCACCACGATCCGCCCGCAACCCGGCGCGCAACGCCAAAGCCCCGCCCCGGAAGCCGACAGCGCGCCCGAAGTCCACATCACTATCGGCCGCCTCGAAGTCAATCCGCCCAGCCGCCCGGCGCCTGCTGCCCAGCCGCCATGCCCACGCGGCCCGGCGCCGCTGTCGCTGTCCGACTACCTGGCCCGCCGCAACGGAGGCCGCTCATGAGCAATGCCCTGGCCATCGCCGGCGTCACCGCCGTCATCAAGGACCTGCTCGACTCCGGGATGATCGACCAAGCGATCAGCGACACGCTCGGTGCCGGCGTCCTGGTCACCAGCATGGCCCCGGATACGGTCTCGCTCGACAACGCCGACTCGCCCCAGCTCAATCTCTTTCTCCATCAGGTCACGCCCAATGTCGCCTGGCGCAACGCTGCGCTCCCATCAATGGACGCCGCCGGCAACCGCATCACCAATCCGCCCCTCGCTCTCGATCTGCACTACCTGCTGACCGCCTACGGCCGGGCTGAATTGCAGGCCGAAGTGCTGCTCGGCTACGCCCTGCAACTGCTGCACGAAACCCCCGTGCTGCCGCGCAACGCGATTCGCCGGGCGCTCGTCCCGACCGTACTCGACGGCGCCATCCTGCCGACGGTATTCCAAAGCCTGCGCGGCGCCGATCTGGCCGAACAGATCGAACTCCTCAAGATCACCCCGTCCGCCCTCGGCAGCGAAGAAATGTCCCGCCTGTGGTCGGCCATCCAGGCGCGCTATCGGCCGACCGCCGCCTTTCAGGTCTCGGTCGTCCTGATCGAGTCGCGCAAGTCGGCGCGCAGTCCACTGCCCGTCCTCAGCCGCGGCGAAACCGACCCGGTCTCGAACCGCGACCGTGGCGTACTCGCCTTCAGCGGCCTCATCCCGCCGCTGCCGACACTCGAAGCCGTCGTTCCAGCCGGCCGCCAGCCGGTCGCCGTCCCGGGCGGCGAAGTCACGCTCGAAGGTCACCATCTCGATGGCATTGATCGCCAAATCACCTTCAGCCTGGCCGCCTTCCAGATCAGCCGCAGCCTGCCCGTCACCAGCGGCGGCCCCAACAAGCTCAGCTTCATCGTCCCCAACGACCTGCCAGTCGGCCTCTATCGCGTCGAACTGTCGGTGCAGCGGCTCGACGAAGCCAATCCCCGGCGCAGCAACCAGTTGCCGCTGGCCCTCGCCCCGGAGCCCGTGCTGCCGCCGGTCACCGCGGTCCGCAATGTCGACGCCGTAACCCTCGTCCTCGACGTCGCGCCGCCCATCCGCCCCGGCCAGATCGCGTCCCTGATCCTCGGCGAACGCGAAATTGCCGCCGAGCAAATCACCGCCGAAGCGAGCCAACTGACCTTCAAGATCGCCGACGCACCACCGGCCGGCAGCACCCATCTGGCCCGCCTGCGCGTCGACGGCTTCGACAGCCCGATCATTGACCGCATGGCGACACCCGTCGCCTACCTCGACCGCCGGATCACCCTGCCATGAACGCCCCGCTCGCCCAGGACTGGACCATCGCCAACCAGCAACTGCTGGTCGCCGAGTTCGCCCGGCTCAAGGAGCGGCTTCCACGGTCAACCGGAAATAATGCCCAAAATCAAAATGCCGAAACCGGCGCCGCCCTCGCCGACGCCCGCCAACTGCTCAACACCGAAAGCGCCATCGACTGGCTGACTACCGCCTTCGGCCTCTCCGGCTTCGAGCGTGACATCCTGCTGCTCTGCGCCGGCGCCGAAATGGACGCTGACCTCGCCCGCGCCTGCGCCCTTGCCCACGGCGACGCGAGTCGACCCTGGGCCACCTTCGGCCTCGCCCTTGCGGCACTCGAATCGCCCCACTGGAGCGCCCTGACGCCGCAACGCCCGCTCCGTCGCTGGCGCCTCATCGACATCGACAACCACGCCGGCCTCGCCGCGGGCCGCCTGCGTATCGACGAACGCGTGCTGCACTTCCTCGTCGGCATCAACGAACTCGACGCACGCCTCGCCCATCTGCTCCGCCCGGCCGTTGTCCTGCCCCGGCAGGCGGGCAGCCACGCGGCCACGACAAAAGCCGCGCTTGCGGCATTCGACACCGGGCGCGAAGGTGCCGGGCAATGGCCAGTCATCGTCCTTGAAGGCGACGACCCGACCGCCCACGAAGACATCGCAACGCGCTGCGCCGATGCCCTCGGCCTGAGTTGCCTGGCCATCCAGGCCGAAGACATCCCGCTCGCCGCCGAAGAACGCGCCGCCCTGGTCACCCTCTGGCAGCGCGAAGCCACGCTGCTCGGCGCTGCCCTGCTTGTCGTCATCGGCGATCCAGTCTCCGCTGCCGGCGAAGCGGCCCGCGCCCTCATCGAACGGGCCGGCGGCCTGTGCCTGGTAGCCTGCCCAAGCGCCCCGGCGCTGCTCATCCAAAACCTGCGTTTCCCGGTCAACAAGCCGGATGGAGCGGATCGCCGGCAACTGTGGATCGACACCCTCGGCCCCAGCGGCGCCCACCACGCCGGGCCGGAACTCGACCGCGCCGCCAGCCATTTCCGCCTCGGCAGCCGGGCCGTCCAGAGCATCGCCAAGACCCTGCAAATCAGCCTAACCATGCCCGCCGCCAGCGCAAAAGCCAGCACCGCGGCGCCCGGTCCACTGTGGAACGGCTGCCGCCAGGAAAGCCGTGGCGGCCTCGACAATCTTGCCCAACGCCTCGAAACGACGGCCCACTGGGACAGCCTCGTCCTGCCCGAAGCCCAGCTCGCCGTTCTGCGCCAGATCGCCGCACACCTGCGCCAGCGCTTTAAGGTCCAGGAAGAATGGGGCTTTGCCGCCCAGGGCAGTCGCGGCCTCGGCCTCGCCACGCTGTTCGCCGGCGAGAGCGGCACCGGCAAGACGCTCGCCGCCGAGGTGCTGGCCCACACCCTGCAACTCGACCTCTACCGTATCGACCTCTCGGCCGTGGTCAGCAAATACATCGGCGAAACCGAGAAGAACCTGCGCGTGGTTTTCGACGAAGCTGAAAATTCCGGCGCCGTCCTGCTCTTCGACGAAGCCGACGCCCTGTTCGGCAAGCGCACCGAGGTCAAGGACAGCCATGACCGCTACGCCAACATCGAGGTCAGCTACCTGCTGCAACGTATGGAGGCCTATCACGGCCTCGCCGTGCTCACCACCAATCTCAAATCGAGCCTCGATACCGCCTTCCTGCGCCGGCTGCGCTTCGTCGTCCAGTTTCCCTTCCCCGATCAGGAGCAGCGCCTCGCCCTGTGGCAGCGTGCCTTCCCGGCCGCCACGCCAACCCGCGACCTCGATCTCGACAAGCTCTCCCGCCTCTCGATGACCGGCGGCAGCATCCGCAACATCGCCCTCAACGCCGCCTTCCTCGCCGCCGACGCTGGCGAACCGGTGGGCATGAGCCACTTGCTGACGGCCGCCCACGCCGAAGCATCCAAACGTGAACGGCCGCTGGCCGATGCCGAAACGCGAGGCTGGGCATGAAAAAAATCCACCTCCACATCGAGCACCTGAGCCTGCCCGGCTACACCCCGGCCGAACGTCGCGCCTTTGTCACGGCCCTGGAGCGCGAACTCGCCGCCAGCGGCTTGGCCGGCAATACATCCTTGCCGCGCCAAGCCAACCACGAGTCGCTGCGCGTCAGTACGCCTGACCTGCAACCCCGGACTGTTGCCCGAAACGCCGTGGCTGGCATGATCCCCGGCCGGAAAGTCGGTGGCCGGACATGAAACAATTCAGCCAGGGACTACCTAAAATGGCCGACTTGCCCAGCCACCCGGCCCCGGAACGGCATGGCCGCGAGACCCAGGCAGACCGGCGCGCCGCCAACGCGCTCAGCAGCGGCATGCTCCGCGGAACCCTTTCTGCACCTCAGCGCAGCTTGCCGAACTGGCAATCGGCTGGCAACCCACTCCCGGAACAGGGCGGATATAGCCTTTCGCCGAGCCTTCGCGCCCCGTTCGAACAAGGTTTCGGCCATGACTTTTCCCAGGTCCGCATCTTCCCGGCCGGCGAAACGGCCGAGGCGGTGCGCAAAACCGGCAGCCGCGCCATCACCTGCGGTCCCCGCATTGCCCTCGCTCCCGGCCAGTGGGCGCCGGAAACGCCGACCGGCCGCGCCCTGCTCGCCCACGAACTGGCCCACGTCACGCAGCAGGCCGGCGAAGGCGTGACGCGGCTCGATCAAAAAACGCTGGACGAAGAGATCGACGAAGAACTCACAGCCAAGGCCAGCAATCCGAAAACGCTCGACCCGACGCATCGCGAATACGCCAAAACGCTGCAAGGCCACGGTTTCGACATCACCCACAACAAGGCCATGGAGTTGCTGCCGGAACCGAAAGACCCGAAAGCCAAGGCGGCCTGGAAGCGCCAGTTCCAGAAGATCGACAAGCTGGCCGGCCGCATCCTCGACCAGAGCGGCCCAAAGGTCGAACAGAAGGAAGATCGTGCCCAGATGATGGCTACCGACCTGGCCACCGCCGGTTTCATCAACGAAGCCATGGCCCTGGCCCCCAAGATCACCGACCCGGAACTGCGCAAATTCATCCATCAGGCCGTGCTCGGCCATCCCGCCAAGGTGACGGAAGCCCAGGTCACGACCATCGCCCAGGATCAGGCGACCAATGCCAAGGACCTGTCCGACCACGACCTGTTCACCCGCCTGACCACCGATCAGGGCGGCTTTGCCATGGACCTCGGCAGCGCCAAGGTCAACGCGGCGCTCAAGGTCGTCGTCAAGACCTATCCGACGGCGTCCGACCTGCCGCAAAAACTTGCGCAGATCCTCTTCTTCCACCCCGGCAGCCGCGCCGCCTTCACCACCTGGATGCTGGCCGAGAAACGCAGCGCCCTGCTCAAACAGGTCTCCGACCAGGCTTATTTCGTCGAAGATGCCAACATCCAGGCCGGTGGCAAAACCCTGCACCCGGACGCCGCGACGCTCGGCTGGGCCATCGGCAACAAGCAGCGGATCACCGTCGACGACGTGATCGCCCTCTCCGCCAAGGCCGGCACCCCGCTCAAGGCGCCTGCCGCCAACGATATCGCCACGCTCAAGACCTGGCTGGAACTGAACACCGAAAAGATCGGCCAGGCCGTCGCCAAGCAGAACCCCGGCAAACCGGAGGTGGCCGAAGCGATGTACACGCAGATCGTCGAAGCCTTCACCTGGCACGTCCCGGCCGAATCCACAGAAGACGTCAAGCCGGACAAGAGCGGACACATCACCAAGCTCAGCGCGGCCGGACCGCAGAACAGCCAGCTCAAGGTCGACTGCGATGTATTGGCCACCTACGGCGTGCGCCTGCTGGTCGCCAGCGGCTACACCCCAATCGGCTACATGGCGGTCAAACCGACCGATCCCGACCGCGCGCCGCACGCCATGGCCCTGCTCCAGCACGGCAAGGACTTCCACGCCATATCCAACAACGCAACCATGAAACTGGCTGCCACCAAGAAAGCCGATGCCCTCAAGGAAGTCCGCGACTTCGGTCTCGGCGAAGCCTACGACCCGGACCGTCCGCTGACCGGCTACGGCATCTATTACCAGGACTGCGACGCCAAAGGCACGCTGCCCGACGCCGTTCTCAACCAGGACAGCGCGGCCCGCGATGGAGGGCTGAGCAAATGAGCCAGTTCGCCCGTCCTATTCTGGCACCCATCGTGGCACCCGAGAGCCCGGCCAAGGGCGTCGTCACACCGACCCGCCCTGGGCTGCAAGCCGCCAAGGCGTCGCTGAGCAGACGCCCGGTGCCAGCCCCCGTCCTTTCCGGCGGCCAACCCTTGCCAGCCGCGCTGCGCCAGGAGTTCGAGCCCTTCTTCGGCCACGATCTGTCGCGCGTCCGCATCCATGCCGACGCGCCGGCCCGCCAGGAGGCGACGTATCTCGCCGCCGACGCCTTCGCCATCGGCCACGACATCGGCTTTGCCGCCGACCGCTACCGGCCGGACACTGTCGGCGGACGGCGCTTGCTGGCGCACGAACTGGCGCATGTGGTACAGCAAGGGTCATTGGACCCTGAATCCGGAAGCCTGCCAGGAATACTGCCGCTGCGCGCCGAACAGGAGGCCGACTCGGCGGCTATGGCATTCATGCGCGGCCAATCTATTCCCGCCATTTCCCCATTCCGTCCCGGCCTTGGGTGCGCCCCGGTGAAAACCAATGGTGGAGAGTTCGACACGGTCGTTTACGCCCCGACCAACGTTCCGCCCAAGAAAGGCGGTACCGTCGGCAAGCGGGTGGGGGCCGAAATCAAACTGCGCTTTACGCCGAATACGCTGGTCGAAGCCGATCTGATCGGGACGACCCAGACTGTGCGGAACCTCAGGAACACGAAAGCGGGCGGCACCATCGACAAGGATAACTCTCCCACCGCACACGTCGCGGCCCGTTCCTTGGGAAAAGGCGAAAGCGACCCAGGGCGCCACATCGACCAGACCGACATGGGTACAGGAAAGAAGACGGCGGCACCCAATACCAGCCCGCTCTACGCGACGAACGCCCAGCAAGGCGCGATTCCAAAGACGCTGACAGAAGGCGTGCCGGACCCCGAAACCGCCGGCGCGGACGCCGGTTACGGCAAGGCCACGTTCGGCGAACACGGCTTCCGGAAAAAGAAACCCGACGGCAGCTTCGAGGTGAAAGACGCCACGCTGTGGGACAGTCCGGCCAGCACGATCAGCTTCAGCAAGCAGGAAATTGCGATGGACTTCGAGACCTCTGCGCTGGTTCTTTCCGGCCCGATGGCCAACACCTACCTCGGCTCGGTGCAATGGGGCTGGAAGTGCGACGCCGCAGGAACGGCGACCGTTACTCCGCCGGCGATCCGACTGATTTCGCCCGGTCTGCCAAGCGGCGCCTTCGTCGACGCATCGAAAAAGTGGAATGCCGCCAAAACGGTGAAAGACCCGAAGAGCAAGAAGACGCTGGACACCGTCGACCTGCCTCTGCCGACCAGCGCCACCGAGACCAGCAACAAGCCGGCCGTGGAGCGCAGCACCGGCGAATTGCTGGTGTCTCTCGGTGCCGTCAATTCCACGCTGACAACTGCCACAGACGTGGACAGGAACGCCAAAACCCTCGAAAAGCGGGCCATCGAACAGGCCCTGGCCGGTCGCCAAACGATTGTCTATGTCAACGTCAAAAAGACCGAAGACTGGACCGGCGCCGACGAGGTCTACGCCCTGCTCAAGAGTGGCAGCAAACAGGCCAAAACCCCCGTCAAGAGCCTCAATGACGGCCAGTCCGGCAGCTTTGCCCTGCCCCTGCCCAGCCTGATGCCGGTTAACGGGCCTATCTCGGTCCAGATCTATGACGAGGACACCGGCACCTTCTTCGATCAGGACGACCTGATCGTCTACATGTTCTGGCAGCCGCCCTACGGCGCCATCCGCAACACCCGCTCGCGTGACGAAGCGGATTACGACGTAGTCGTGAGGTTCAACAAATGAGCGGTCCCTTTTCCTCCGGCTTGCTGCGCGGCGGCCTGATCCTGATCGACCCGTCCAGCGGCGCCGTGCAGCGGGTCATTTCGCTGCAGTACAACCCGGAAACGCTGACCCGAACGCTGCAAGCGCAGGCCACCGAATCGGGCGGACCATTTTCCGAACCCTTGCGCCTGAAAGGGCCGCCGACCGAAACCTTCAAGCTCGAAGCCGAAATCGACGCCACCGATCAACTCGAATTCCCCGATCAGCATCCGAAAACGGTTTCCTCCGGCATCCATCCGCAACTGGCGGCGCTGGAAACCATCGTCTATCCGGACAGCGACACGCTGATCCAGAACAACACGCTGCTCAGCCTCGGCACGCTGGAAATCGCCCCGACGGTGGCCCCGCTGACCCTCTTCGTGTGGAGCAAGGAACGTGTCGTACCGGTGCGTATCACCGATTTTTCGATTACCGAAGAGGCTTTCGACAGCGCGCTCAACCCCATCCGCGCCAAGGTCTCACTGAGTCTCAAAGTCCTCCACGTTGGCGACCTCGGTTTCAACGACAAGGGCGGCCATCTTTATATGGTTTATCAACAGCGCAAGGAACGTCTGGCGGCCGATGCCGGCCTCGGCAGCCTGGCCTCGCTGGGATTGAGTGGACTGCCATGAGCATCGAACGTTTCCCGCCCAACAGCCGCTACAACGGCGTACCAACGGCCGAACTCACCGCCCCGGACGGCGAAAAGATCGTCTATCTGCGCCGCCGCTTCATCCCCGACCCGGCGACGTTGGTCACTGTCGGCGAAGTCCAGGTCCAGGGCGGCGACCGTCTCGACCGGCTGGCCGCGACTAATCTCGGCGACCCTATCCAGTACTGGCGCATCGCCGACGGCAACGGCGCCCAGGTGCCGAGCGATCTGGAACATCCCGGCGACACGCTGCGCCTGACCCTGCCGGCCGGCCTCGGAGGCGGCGGTGCTTAAGGGTATTCACCTGACGCTGCTGGTCGGCCCGGGCGTTCCGATTCCGGCCCCGAAGCCGTTGATGGACGCACTGGAAAGCATCGAGGTCACGTCGTCGGCCGATACGCCGAGCGGCTTCCAGCTCAGTTTCGTCGTCGACAACCGCTCGCCGCTGCACACGCTGCTGCTCGTTGCCGGCGGCCAGGTGCCGTGGCTGCGCGTCATCCTCGTTGCCACCATGAACAGCCTGCCGACCGTGCTCATGGACGGCCTGATCACCCGCCAGGAAATCACCGGTGCCAACGAACCCGGCCAGAGCCGGCTGACCATCACCGGCGAAGACCTGACGGTCGCGATGGACAAGCAGGACATGAGCGGCATGCCCTATCCGGCTATGCCGCCGGCCGCCCGCGTCGCCCTGATCGTCGCCCGCTACGGCCTGTACGGCATGCTGCCGATCATCATCCCGTCACTGTTCGAGGACATCCCGATCCCGGTCGAGCGCATTCCGACCCACGAAGGCACCGACCTCGCTTACGTCCGCGCGCTGGCCAGGGAAGCCGGCCACGTCTTCTACATCGAACCCGGCCCGCTGCCCGGCGCCAATGTCGCCTACTGGGGCCCGGAAATCCGCCTCGGCATGGTCCAGCCGGCGCTCAATCTGGGCATGGACGTGCACAGCAATGTCGAAGCGCTGTCCTTCGCGGTTAACCAGTCGGGGGCTGAACTTCCCATCGTCTTCATCCAGAACCCGATCACCAAATTTCCGATTCCGCTACCCATCCCCGACGTCAGCCTGGCCAACCCGCCGCTCGGCCTGATTCCGCCAATGCCCAAGAGCATCAAGCTGATGAAGGAAACCGCCAAGCTGTCGCCCATCGCGGCGCTCGGCAAGGGACTGGCCGCGGCCGCCGGTTCCTCGGCCGATGCCGTAACCGGCGACGGCAGCCTCGACGTGCTGCGCTACGGCCACGTCCTGAAAGCCCGCCAACTGGTCGGCGTGCGCGGCGCCGGGCTGTCCTTCGACGGCCTTTATTACGTCAAGAAAGTCAGCAGCAAGCTCAAGGCCGGTGAATTCAAGCAGAGCTTTTCACTGGCCCGTAACGGCCTGATCTCAACCCTTCCACTGGTGCCGGCATGAGTGAAAAAACGCGCCATTACGGCAAATATCGCGGGGTCGTCCTCAACAACATCGACCCCATGCAGATGGGCCGCATCCAGGTCCAGGTGCCCGATGTGCTCGGCCCGATGCTGTCATCGTGGGCCATGCCCTGTGTGCCCTTCGCCGGCATCCAGAGCGGCGTCTTCGTCCAGCCGCAGATCGGCGCCGGGGTCTGGGTCGAGTTCGAGCAGGGCGATGCCGATTATCCGATCTGGGTTGGTGGTTTCTGGGGTTCGGCCGCCGAAGTCCCGGCGCTGGCGCTGGCCGGCCTGCCGGTGTCGCCGAGCATCGTGCTGCAGACCGGCAACCAGAACACCCTGATGATCTCCGACCTGCCCGGCCCGACCGGCGGCATTCTGCTCAAGACGATGACCGGGGCAATGATTTCAATCAGCGAAATCGGCATCACCATTTCCAACGGCCAAGGCGCCACCATCATGCTCACCGGCCCGACGGTGAACATCAACAACGGCGCCCTGACGGTGATCTGAGAGAAAGGGACAAGACGACCATGCCCGGATTCATCCTCCACCTCGGCGCCACCGTCCTCTGTGCCCACGGCGGCCAGGCCACGCCCAGCGCGCCCAACCCGCGCGTCCTGCTCTCCGGCCAGCCGGCCACGACAATGGGCCCACCCTACATGATCGCCGGCTGCGCCATGCCGCCACCGACCGCCGGCAATGGCCCCTGCGTCACCGGCCAGTGGCTGATGGGTGCCACCCGCGTTTTGATCGGCGGCCAGCCGGCCCTGCTTCAGGCGTCGCCGTCCATCTGCACGCCGACCGGCACGCCGATGACAGTCGCCGTGACGCAAACTCGCGTGATGGGAACCTGAGATGAGCCTCCATTTCCCATTCCAGCCCGATCAGCGCGGCCGCAGCGGCGAGGCCGACAACGACGCCCATCTGCGCGACATGATCGAACAGGTGCTGTTCACCGTCCCCGGCGAACGCGTCAATCGGCCCGATTTCGGCTGCGGACTGCTGCAACTGGTCTTCGCGCCCAACAGCGACACGCTGGCCGCCGCCGTCCAGATGACGGTGCACAGCGCCCTGCAACAATGGCTGGGCGACCGCATCGTGGTCGAAGGCGTCAATGTCGAGCACGACGAAGGCACCCTTGCCGTCGACGTCCAGTACGTCGTCCGCCGCGGCCAGGAACGCCGGCTGACCCGCTTCACCAGGGGCGCCCCATGAATCGCCAGTTCCGCAGCGACAACCCGCGCCGCCTGCAACTGCTGCGCGACCAGAACCCGGTCGGCAAGAACGGCATCGATTTCGTCGAGATCACCTCGCTCGACCAGCGCAGCCTGCGCGTCGTCTGCGTCCATCCGGTCAGCGGCATCAGCTGCGCCAATGTCCATATCGACGGCGGAGTACGGGTTACCGGCATAAAACTGGCTGCCGAACCGGTCATCAACGGCCGGGAAATCCGCCTCAAGGTCGAACAGGCTGGCGATTTCTCGTGGTACACCTTGAGCCTGATCGACCCGGCCGACGCCGAAGCACCGGCCCCCGGCTTCGACATCTGCCTGTCCACCATCCGCATCAATTTCAAGGCAGGCTGCCCCTCCGAATTCGACTGCGCCGACATTCAGGATTGCCCGCCGGTGACGCCGCCCGAGCCGCGCCTCGACTATCTGGCCAAGGACTATGACAGTTTCCGCCGCCTCATGCTCGACCGCATGTCGCAACTGGTGCCCGGCTTTGCCGAACGCAGCCCGGCCGACTTCACGGTGGCTCTGGTCGAGACGCTGGCCTATGTTGGCGACCATCTTTCCTACACGCAGGATTCCGCAGCCACCGAAGCCTACCTTGGCACCGCCCGCCGCCGTACCTCGCTGCGCCGCCATGCCCGGCTGCTCGACTACCCGCTGCACGATGGCTGCAATGCCCGGGTTTTCGTGACTGCTACGGTCGACGCTGATGCCGAGGCAAAAACCATCCCGGCCGGCACCGCGCTGCTCGCCGCGGCTGGCACCGGCGACCCGGTCCGCCGCACGGACTTGCTCGACCAGTTGCCGCTGCCTGGCATCGAAGTCTTCGAAACCCTGCACGATCAGGTCCTGCACGCCGCCCACAGCGAAATCGCCATCCACGACTTTGCCGACCCGGCCTACTGCCTGCCACGCGGTACGACGGCGGCGGCCCTGGTCAACACGCCGGCCCTAGCGCTGGCCGCCGGCGACGTGCTGATCCTCGAAGAAGTCCTTAGCCCGACCACCGGCAAAGTTGCCGATCTCGATGCCAGCCATCGCCACCCGGTGCGCCTGACCGCCGTCAGCCCCGGCCACGACGACCTGACCAACACTGACCTGCTGCTCATCAACTGGCACAACGAAGATGCACTGCCCTTCCCACTCTGCGTCAGCCACGAATTCGAGATCGGCGGCGCCCTCGTCAAGCAGGCCATCGCCGTCGCCCGCGGCAATGTCGTGCTGGCCGACCACGGCCTGACCCGGCCCTGGCAAACGCTGGAACCGCCCGAGGTGGGCGATGGCGGAGCGGCGGCCCTGCGCCTGCCCTACCGGCCGCGCCTGAAGGAATCCGGCCTCGCTTTCGCCGAGCCCTACGATCACGACGTAGCGACCAACGACCAGCAGCCGCTCTCGACCAGCCGCGTCCTCACGCAGGAGCCCCGCCGGGCACGGCCTGCCGACATGATGCTGCTGGCTGACGATTCCAGCCTGTTCGGCGACCAGCCCGACCCGAATGAAACGCCGTGGACACCGGAACGCGATCTGCTCGGCAGCGAGCGTTTCGCCCGCGAATTCGTCGTCGAAACCGAAAACGATGGCAGCGCCTGGCTGCGTTTCGGCGACAACCAGTTCGGCGCCGCGCCGATCACCGGCCAACGCCTGCTCGCCCGCTACCGGCTGGGCGGCGGCCCGCAAGGCAACGTCGGTGCCGAGGCGATCAGCGCCCTGATCAGCGACGATGCCAACCTGATGCTGGGCATCCAGTCCCTGCGCAACCCCTTGCCAGCCGTCGGCGGCGCCGAGCCGGAAACGCTCGACGCCATCCGCCTAAACGCCCCGGAAGCCTTCCGTACGCAGGAGCGTGCCGTCACCACCGACGACTACGCCCGCGCCGCCGAGCGCCATCCCGATGTGCAACGGGCCGCTGCCCGCCTGCGCTGGACCGGCAGTTGGTACACCGTTTTTCTGATGCTCGACCGCCGCGCCGGCAAGCCAGTCGACGCCGCATTCAAAGCGACCATGCGCGCCTTCCTCGAACGTTTCCGGCTGGCCGGCTACGACTTCGAATTCGCCGATCCGGTGCATGTCCCGCTCGATATCCAGCTGCAGATCTGCGTCGCCAGCGGCTACTTCGCGGCCGACGTCAAAGCCGCCCTGCTCGAAGCCTTCACCGCCGGCGTCGACCGCCATGGCCGGCCCGGCTTCTTCCACCCCGACGGCTTCACCTTCGGCACGCCACTCTATTTGTCCGCCGTCGTCGCCCGGGCCATGGCCGTGGCCGGTGTCGCCTCGGTCGACATCCGCCGCTTCCAACGCTGGGGGCGCAGCGCCAAGGGCGAACTGGCGGCTGGCGTCATCACCGCCGATCAGCTCGAAGTCCTGCGCGCCGACGGCGACCTCAATTTCCCTGAAAACGGCCAGATCAGCTTCATTGTGGAGGGCGGATCATGAGCACTTCCGACAATTGCGGCTGCTGTGCCGGCGTCACGCCGCTGACGCCAGTCGATGAAATCCAGCCCCCCGGCCAACCAGCGTTGGCACTGCGCGTCGGCACCCATGGCCGCTTCCGGCAGAGCATGCTGGCCGACCTCGCCGACGAGCCCGCCCTCGAAAATCTGACCACCCGCGCCAGCGACGACCCGGCCATCGCCCTGCTCGACAGCTGGGCCGCCGTGCTTGATGTGCTGAGTTTCTACCAGGAGCGCATCGGCAACGAAAACTACCTGCGCACCGCCACCGAACGCCGCTCGGTCCTCGAACTGGCCCGCGCCATCGGCTACGAACTGCGCCCCGGCGTGGCGGCCTCGACCTGGCTCGCCTTCACACTCGAAACCGCGCCCGGCGCCCCGCTCGAAACCCGCATCGACATCGGCGCCCGGGCCCAGAGCGTGCCCGGCCAGGACGAAACGGCGCAGACCTTCGAGACGCTCGAAGCGATCGACGCCAAGGTCCGCTGGAACGCGCTGCCCGTGCTCGCCGCCGAAACCGTGTCGCCGCGCATGGGCCTGCGCACCATTTATCTGGCCGGCACCGCGACCCGGCTGCAAGCGGGCGACGCCCTGCTCATTGTCGGCGACGAACGCAGCAAAGACCCCGGAAACGAAAACTGGGATTTCCGCCGCGTCACCCGCCTGCGCGAAGTGCTGCCGGCCGACCCGAGCGACCCGAAGGACATCGGCTACACCGTCGTCACGCTCGATCGCGGCCTTGGCAAACCCTGGCATGGCGTCCATCCGGCCCGCACCAATCCGCGCTGCTACGCCCTGCGCGCCCGCGCCCACCTGTTCGGCCACAATGCCCCCGACTGGCGGGCGATGCCGGCCAACCTTCGCGCCACCTACCTGGGCATGGCCGACGACGCCAAGCCGCCGATCAGCCAGCATCCGGAATGGCCAGGCTTCACGCTGGCCGACATTTCCGATCCACCGGCCGGCAACGCCAGCGGTACCGGGCTGCTTGGCCAGTACTATCGTGGCAAGGGATTCCGCGAAGCGATCCTGAGCCGTACCGATGCCACCGTGAATTTCGACTGGAGCATCGGCAGCCCCGATCCAGCCGTGCCGGCTGACCATTTCTCGGTGCGCTGGTCCGGTTGGGTGGAAGCGCCGAGCAGCGGCCAGTTCAACTTTTTCGTTACTTCCGACGACGGCTTGCGGCTGTGGATCGATGGCGAACTCGTCATCGATTTCTGGATCGATCAGGGCTTCACCGAACGCACCGGGTCGGCCCGTCTGCAAGCCAATCACAAGCACGACATCCGGCTCGAGTATTACGAGAACGGCGGGGCTGCCGCCTGCAAACTGGAATGGTCCGGCCCCGGCGTCGCCAGAGCCGTCATCCCTGCCACCCGCCTCTATCCGCGCGATATCCATACCATTCACCTCGACGCCAGCTACCCGAAATGGCTGGCCGACGGCTGGGCCGTGATGTCCATCCCGAATTACGAAGAGGTCTATCGCATCGTCAGCACCGAGGACGACGCCCGAGCCGACTTCACCGTCTCGGCCACCGCCACCCGCCTGACGCTAAGCGGCGAAAACCTGCGCGACACCTTCAACGACCATGTCCGCAGCACGACGGCCTTCGGCCAGTCGGAGCCGCTCGACTGGGCCACCCGGCCGCTCTCCGGGTTCCTGCAAGGCCACCTGATTGACCTCGCCGGCTACGAGCCGGATCTGCCGGAGGGCCGCTGGATAGCCATCTCCGGCCTCGTTCTGGCCGATGTTCCGGCCAATGCCAAGGCACTGAGCCGGCTAAAGAAAGGCGACCCGCTGGCATCCATCCGCATCGCCCGCGACCGCAAAACCGCCGATTTCGAATTTGAGGATTTTTTCCGGTTGACCGTGGCACTCGCTCCGACCGCCGAAATCGTCCGCATCCAGCACAACGACAGCAGCAACGGCCACACCCAGCTGCTGCTCGACAGCGATCTGACGCACGCCTACCTGCCGTCCACCGTCCGCATCAACGTCAACCTTGCCCCGGCCAGCGCCGGCGACAGCAAGCAGATGCGCATTCAACCCGAGCCCCTGGGCAGCGGCGACGGCAGCCGCAGCCTGCAACGTTTCGCTCTG
Source organism: Azonexus sp. (assembly GCF_049652925.1). GTDB lineage: Bacteria > Pseudomonadota > Gammaproteobacteria > Burkholderiales > Rhodocyclaceae > Azonexus. The sequence goes on along the minus strand of NZ_JBASFI010000012.1, from coordinate 78,749 downwards.
CGCCAGGGGCCGCTGACCTACATCACCGCAGCGACGCCGAGCGGCACGGCAAGCACGCTGGAAATCCGCGTCGATGGCCTGCTCTGGCAGGAAGCGCCGCACTTCACCGCGCCCGGCCCGACCGAGCGCGCCTACACCGTCAAGCTCGCCGAAAACGGCAGCGCCACCGTGCAGTTCGGCGACGGCGTGCACGGCACCCGCCTACCCACCGGCAGCGGCAATGTCGAAGCGCGCTATCGCGTCGGCCTCGGGACGGCCGGCAACGTCAAGGCCGAGCAGATCAGCATGCTGCTCTCCCGGCCGCCCGGCCTCAAAGCCGTCACCAACCCGGTCGCAGCCAGCGGCGGCACCAATGCCGAAGCCGGCGACGAAGCCCGGCGCAACGCCCCGCTGCGCGTCCGCACACTCGACCGCATCGTCTCGCTGCGCGACTTCGAGGATTTCGCCGCCGCCTTCACCGGCATCGGCAAGGCCCAGGCCGTCTGGCTGTGGGACGGCGAACAGCGCATGGTCCACCTGACCGTCGCCGGCACCGACGGCGCCCCGCTCGATCCGAATGCCGCGCTCTACCGCAACCTGCTCGCCGCCATCGATGGCGCCCGGCCGCCCTACCAGCCGCTGCGCGTGAGCCCCAGCCGCGACCTGCGCTTCGGCCTGACCGCCGGGCTGTGGATTGCGCCGGACTACGAAGCCGAGAAAGTTCTTGCCGCCGCCGGCAAAGTGCTCGAAACAGCCTTCGGTTTCGCCGCCCGCGCCTTTGGCCAGCCGGTTACCGGCAGCGAGGTGCTGGCTGCGCTGCAAGGCGTCGCCGGCGTCATCGGCGCCGATCTCGACAAACTGATTCAAGTCGAATCGGGACTCACCGTCCTCACCTCGAACGGCCCCGATGGCAGCATCCCGGCCCGTAGCGCCCGCTGGCAGGGCAACAGCCTGCAACCAGCCGACCTGATGCTGATCGACCCAGCGGCCGTCACCCTCACGGAGCGCACGTCATGAAACTCGACGCCGATATCCTGCTCAGCCTACTGCCCGCCTTCTACCGCGAGCGCGACGCCGAAGCGGGCGACCCGCTGCGCGCCCTGCTCGGCGTCATCGCCCGCCAGGGCGCGCTCGTCGAAGCCGATATCGAACGGCTCTACGACAACGCCTTCATCGAAACCTGCGAAGACTGGGTAGTGCCCTATATCGGCGACCTGCTCGGCGTGCGCGCCCTCTATCCGGTCGGTGGCACCGCCGCTTTCGGTCCGCGCGCACTGGTCGCCAACACCCTGCGCCTGCGCCGGCGCAAGGGCACGGCGCTCGTTCTTGAAGAACTGGCCTTCGACACCACCGGCTGGCGCGCCCGTGCCGTCGAGTTCTTCGAACGGGTATCGACTACCCAATATTTGAATCATCTGCGGCCGCATTCCCTGCGCACGCCGGATCTCCGGCAGGCACGGCCGCTTGACCGCATCGACGGCCCATTCGGCAGCGAAGCGCACACTGCAGACATCCGCGCCCTGCCGGCCGGCCGCTACAACCTGCCGAATGTCGGCCTTTTCCTCTGGCGCCTGCAAGCCTACCCGGTGCAGCGCGCCACCGCCCGCCCGGCGACGACGCGGCCTGGCTTCTACACCTTCGACCCGCTCGGCCTCGACCAGCCGCTGTTCAACCGGCCACGCACCGAGACGGACATCAGCCATCTGGCCGAACCAATCAACGTCCCGGAAGTGCTGCACTGGCGCGACCTGCACGCCGAACTCGAAGCCCGCCGACAAGCCCTGACAGACGGCGAAGACCCCGACGACCAGTATTTCGCCGAAGCCGGCGGCGGCCCGGTGCTGCGCGTCTGGATCGACGACAGCGAAGTGCCGGTCGAACACCTGGTGATCTGCGACCTCAGCCCGATTCCCACGGTGGTGCCGGAAGACTGGCGTCACCCGCCAGCCACGCTCACCGTCGCCGCCCGCAAGGCCGGCCGACCGGACATGACTTTCCCGGCCGCCGGCGGCATATTGGTCGGTATCGACCCACGGCGCGGTCGCCTGGCCCTGCCTGAAGGCGTCACCGCGACCAGTGTCGAAGTCAGCTACGCCTACGGTTTCCCCGGCGACATCGGGGCCGGCCCCTACGACCAGCGCCCCGGCCCGGGCGACAACGATCCGCTGGCTGCCCTGCCCGCAGCGGCCGATTTCGACGTCGTCATCCACATTCCCAACGCCGCGACGCCCACCCTCGCCTCGGCCTTCAACGCCCCGGCCAACCCGGCTGATGCGGTGAACCGCGTCGTCGCCGGAAAACGCACGCTGCTCGTCCTCAACACCGATGCAACCGAAGCCGTCGCGCCCGTACTCGACCTGCCCGACAGCCACCTTGCCATCCAGGCCGCACCCGGCCGGCGCCCGGTGCTGGTCGGCGACTTTTCGCTGCAAGGAAACGCCAGCACGCGGCTCAGCCTGGGCGGCCTGTTGCTCGACGGCGCCCTGAATCTGCAAGGCGCGTTGCACGCCGTCACCCTGCGCCATTGCAGCCTGGTACCGTCCAAAGGCGGTATCGCCCACACAGGAACCGGCACCGACCTCACGCTGAGCCTGTACCGCTGCCTGAGCGGCCCGCTACGCTGCAACCGGCCACTCGCCGCCGTCGCGCTGCGCGACTGCCTGATCGATGGCGAAGGCGGCAACATCGCGCTCGATGTCGATGACAGCCCGCTCACCGTCATCGCCTGCACCCTGCTCGGAACGACGGCGGCCGGCCGGCTGGAGGCCAGCAACTGCCTGTTCGACGGACTGGTCACCATCGCCCGCCGCCAGGAAGGCTGTGTCCGCTACAGCTACCTGCCGCCAAAGTCCGTGACGCCGCGCCGCCATCGCTGCCAGCCAGATCTGGTCATGACCGATTTACCTACCGCCGACGCCGCCCGCGAAGCAACGCGTGTCACGCCCGCTTTCACCAGCACCCGCTTCAACACGCCGGCCTACGGCCAGCTGACGCGAACCACCGCCCCGGAAATCCGGACCGGCTCCGACAACGGTGCCGAGATGGGTGTCTGGAACCTGCTCCAGCAACCGCAGCGCGAAGCCAATCTGGCGCTGGCGCTGGACGAATACCTGCGTTTCGGCCTCGAAACGGCCGCGATTTTCGTCAATTAGCCCCACTAGACAAAAACCGGGAGAGACACAATGAAAGCCGACCTCAGCCGCGCCACCTTCGACAAGGCCAGACGCTACCGCAGCGTGCGGATGCAACAGGGCCGCGTGCAGCTAGACGCCGATTTCAACGAGCAGCAGGACATCCTCAACCATCGTATCGAGATCGAGACGCGCGACAGCCTCGGGCCGGTTGCCGTGCCCATCGACAATCCCGGCTTCGGCCTGACGCCGGCCGGCACCGATCTGGGCATCTCGGCCGGACGCCTCTACGTCGATGGTCTGCTCTGCGAAAACACGGCCGCCACGACGGTCGCCGACCAGCCCGACCTGCCCGACACCGCTTCTCCAGTGCTGCCGGCGGGTGCTTCGCTGCTGCCACTGCCGCCCGTCGGCGTCACGGCGGCGAGCATTACCGGCGTCGTCGTCTTCAGTGCCGGCAACGCCGTGGCCCCGCCTGACGGCACCTATCTCGCCTACCTCGAAGCCTGGCAGCGCCATCTGAGCCCGCTCGATCTGCCGGTGGACGACACGAGCATGCGCGAAGTGGCGCTCGGCGGGCCCGATACCTGCACCCGTGAGAAAACCGTCTGGCAGGTCAAGCTACTGCGCGCCGGCGAACTCGATGCGCCGCTCACCTGCCTGTCGAATATTGCCGCCTGGAGCACGTTGACCGCGGCACCCGATGGCCGTCTCGCTGCCCGGGCCGAAGCCAGCATCCCACCCAAGACGCCCTGCCAGTTGCCGCCGGAAGCCGGCTACCGCTTGCTCGAAAACCATCTCTACCGCGTCGAGATTCACGACGATGCGAGCGTCACCGGCAAGGCCCGCTACAAGTGGTCGCGCGACAACGGCAGCCTGGCCAGCCGGGTCGTCCGCTGGCTCAACGACCCGATTGCCAACGAATTCGAGGTTGCCAGCATCGGCCGCGATGATGTGTTGGCCATCACCGCCGGTTGCTGGGTCGAGTTTTACGACGACACGCACGAGCTGCTCGGCCAGCCCGGCCCGCTCGTGCCGGTCATCCGCACCGAAGGCAATGTCGTCACCGTCGACCTGACCAAGCTGATCGGCCATGCCCTGGACCAGGCTATGTTCCCACGCAATCCACGTGTCCGGCGCTGGGATGGCATGGCCGAGATCAGCCCCTCGGCCATCAACTCGGCTACCGGCTGGGAGGAACTGGCGCAGGACGGCATTGAACTCAAGTTCGCGCCAGGCCGCTACCGGATTGGCGACTACTGGCTGATTCCCGCCCGCACTGCCACGGCGGCCATCGAATGGCCGCAGGAAAATGGCAAGCCGGCCTTTCTCTCGCCGGCCGGTGTTTTACGCGCTTTCGCCCGCCTGGCCCTGCTCGAATTCAAGGCTGGCGCCTGGATCCTCAAAGCGGACTGCCGCCCGCTTTTCCCCAGCCTGACCGAGCTGACCCAGCTCCATTACGTCGGCGGCGACGGCCAGAGCATCAAGACCAATCCGTCCAACACGCCGGCCCTGGTCGCGCTGCCCAGCCCGCTGCAGGTCGGCGTCGCCAACGGCCAGTTCCCGGTCGTCGGGGCGCGGGTCCGCTTCACGGCAAGCGATGGACTGTTGCCCAATGGGACGAAAATTCAGGAGGTCGATACGCTGGCTGACGGGGTTGCCAGCATCGCCTGGTCACTCGACTCCGATCCGGCCAAACCCGTCCAGCACGCCACGGCCGAGTTGCTGGTTGCCGGCCAGATCGTGGCCGGGCGTTATCTTCCGGTGCATTTCAGCGCCCAATTGGCGCTGGCTAGCGGCGTCGCCTACGACCCCACCGCTTGCCCTGACCTGGTGGCGGCCGAGGCCTACACCGTGCAGGACGCCATCGACACGCTGTGCAAGCGCCCGCTGGGTGACGGTGGTTGTTGCGTCACGGTCGGCCTGACTGGCGAATACGAGACGCTAGATGGCGCCCTGCGCGCCCTGATCACTGAAGACCGCCGCGACATCTGCATTTGCCTGCTACCCGGGAACCACCGGTTGGCCGACGACCTCAGCCTGACCGGGACGTCACGCCACCACATCTGCATCCACGGCGCCGGCCCGGCCAGCCGACTGGTCCTCAAGCAGCAAGAGTTCAAGTTCGACGCCTTCGGGTCGCTGAGTTTGAAGGACTTCACCCTGGTGAACTGGGGGAGCGAAAGCAATTTCACCTTCCTGAAATGCCACAACATCAACTTCAGCCATGTGGAGTTCTTTGGTACATCAACGACCGGCAACAGCTTGCTGCAAATTGCCGGTAGCGCGCGTCTACTGATTGAAGACTGTACCGTTTTCGCCCTTGCTACAGAGAACAACAACGAAAAACTGGATTTCGTTCTCCAGCGCGTCCCCAGCCTCGCCGCGAACAGGAATGCCTTCGGCCCCACCGCCATTCTTGATGGCAGCCTGAACGAGGCCTCCGAAGCCATCGCCGCCCTCAGCGCGGCAGACCGCAAGAAAATGGCGGCCGAGATCAGCACCCTCCTGCGCAGCAATGACCTGGTGAACCTCAGTAGCCGCGAACAGACCAGCCTCAACAACCTGCGCGTCGTCGTCAGCCGGAATTCAACGGCGGCCGGCCTGAGCAAGGCCCTCGATCAACTCGCCGACGCCCTGCGTGCCGCCACCCCGGCCTTTGCGCTGGCGCTCGACGACACCGATGATGCCAGCCTGATCAACAACCGGGTGCGTGGCCGGATCACACTGTTCGGCGAGTCCGACGACTTGCCCGACATCAACACCGACCAGTTGCAACGCCTGAGCGCGGCACTCAAGGCAGGGGCCGTGACTTTCGATGACAGCGGCACTCTGGTCGTTGAACGAAACGAGCTTCAGGGCCTGCGGATCAGCGGCAAAGCCTGGGCCAAGGTGATCGACAGCGCCCAGGGAAGCATCCCTGTCTGGCACAACCTGCAGGTCACCAACAATCGCATCGACAGCGAGGAAGATCACTATCCGGGATTCAATTGTGCCTTCAACGGCAACACGCTGGAACCGCAAGGCAACGTCGGGCTACTGCTGGCCAGGCAGGCCAAGGTCATCGGCAATTTCGCCGACAACGATTTCAAACTTTTCGTTGGTGGTGCCAATCCGGAGAGTTTCGGCAACGGCGGCTTGAATGTGGTGCCGATTTAAAGCGCATTGTGCAATGGCCAGCCCGTCAAGGCTGGCCATTTGACGACTTTTCCACTTACCGGCGGTGGCCGTAATGGCCATGGTGACCGTGGTGGCCAACCGGGACGAATATCGGGAAGCAGCCGCTGAGCGTAATCGCAACAAGCAGGCCGGCAATAATTCTTTTCATCACTTATCTCCTTTGGTGGGGTAGTAAGTGAATAACGCAGGACGGCTGCAAGGAACCGACGTCGTTTTGTTACGACTTGTAAGCGTCCGGCCAGGATTTCAATTTTGGGCGTTTTTCCCGGTTGACCGTGGAAGCCGACCGGCGGGCAAAAAATCAGCCGGCGCCGCCCTGAGCCGCCGCACCGCAGGCGTGGCAGAAATGCGCGAAGGCGCTCTTGCGCTCCTGGCAGCGACCACAATGGTCGAACAGGCAGATGCCGCAATGCGGGCAGAAATCGATGGCGGTGTTGGTCAGATCGACCGGCCGCTCGCAGCCAGGGCAGACTTTCTTGGCCAGCCGGGCCAGCGCCGTGTCGTAGCTCAGTTCCTTGCGGCGCTCGACATCGGGCATGGCCTCGGCCTGCTTCTGTTTTTCGAGGTAGCGATTCAGCGCGATGATGGCGTAGCGGCCGACCAGCACGGTGATGACGATACCGACCGCGTAGCGCACGTAGCCACCGTAGCTTGGCAGGTAAGGCACGAGCTCAACGAAGAAGGCGAACAGCGCGAAGTATATGAAACCCCAGACGAACGGCCACCATGTGCTCTGGCGCTTTTTGGCGAAGAGCCAGCCAGCGATGACTAGCAGCGGCAAAGTCAGCGCTAGGCGATAGCCGAAAACGCGCAATTCCTGGCTGCGCTGCTCGGCGAACAGCTTTTCAGAGGCGGAGCGTTCCAGTTCGCGCAGATCGCGCTGTGCGCGGTCTTCGGCCTGACGGGCGTCGAGTAAATCTTGCTGCTCGCGCTCGACATTCGACAGCGCCTTGCGTTCGAGAATCTTGAGCTCATCAAGCGCCTGCGTGCGTGCTATCAGTTCGGCGTCCTGCTCCGGGCGCTTGGTGGCGTGCCGCGTCGCCAGCCAGTTATTGAAGGTGTCACGGGCAGCAGCCGAGTTGGCACGGGCGCCATTGAGTTTCAGTTGCGCCTGATCGTGGGCATCCTGCGCCACCTGGCGTTTTTCCTGCATCGCCTTGAGTTCGGCGCGCAGCGGCGCGGCGGCCTGCTGGTCGATGAAATCGTCGAGCGTGACGCGGTGCTCGACCTTCGGCAGGTTCTCGACAATCGTCCCGCCCAGCCCGATCAGGAAGCTGGCAAAAACGAAGGCGACGATCCACAGCCCGAAACGAAACCACTTTTCCGACAGACGCAGCGCCTTGCTCATGCCTCAACTCCCTTGAATTTCGCGCGTACGGCCGAAAACGCCAGCATGCCGAGCAAGGCGACGGCGCCGGCAACGACGCCAACGACCGCATCGAGCGACATCGAAACAACGCCGCTCATCATCCCGGCCATTTCAGCCACCTGTTCGATGCCATGGTGGACCGGCGGAATACCGTGCGAAAGGATGCCGCCGCCAACCAGAAACATCGCTGCCGTGCCGACGATGGTCAGCAGCTTCATGAGTTTCGGCGCCGCCAGCAACAAGCCCTTGCCGATGACTTTCATGACGCCGTGTCCCTTGAGCAGCAGCCAGGCGCCAACGTCGTCCATCTTGACGATGCCGGCGACGATTCCATAAACACCGATGGTCATGATCAGCCCGATCCCGGCCAGCACGGTCAATTGCGTGGTGAAGGGCTGCGCTGCGACGGTGCCCAGCGCGATAACAATGATTTCGGCCGACAGGACGAAATCGGTGCGAATGGCGCCCTTGATCTTTTCCGCCTCGAAAGCCGCCATATCGACCGTTTCATCGGCTACCGCGGCCAGTTCCTCGGCATGGTGAGCTGCGTCCTCGTCCGCACTATGCAGCCAGGGGTGGGCCAGTTTCTCGACCCCCTCGAGGCACAGGTAAATGCCGCCGATCATGAGCAAGGGAGTTACGGCCCACGGTATGAAAGCGCTGATCGCCAGGGCCGCCGGCACGAGGATCAACTTGTTTTTCAGCGAACCGACACAGACCGCCCAGACCACCGGCAATTCGCGTTCAGCCGCCACGCCGGCGACCTGCTGCGCATTGAGCGCCAGATCGTCGCCCAGCACGCCGGCTGTTTTCTTGGCAGCTACCTTGGTCAATACGGCCACATCGTCGAGAATCGTGGCAATGTCGTCGATCAGGACGAGCAGGCTGGCACCGGCCATCAGGATTCCCGGCCGTTAAAACTATCGAGCGAAAATTCGCGAATCCACGAAGCTCGCCGATCGATGGCCGAACGGCGGTCGGTCATCACCCGACCATCGCGGGTCTCATACGGCGGCGGCGAAATGTGCGTGCAGACGCGGCGATCAGCGCGACGCTGCTGCTGTGTGGCTTCGGACATTTTATTTTCCATGAAAGTCTCCTCGGCAAATCCAGAGGGAATTGCAATTATGCCATGGCGCATAAGCCGTGCGCTTGTCCAGAAAACGGCTAGAATCCTGCCCGCAATGCCTTCCACGGTCGACCGCCTTTTTTGCCCAAAATTCAAAGCGAATGTCTGAATACTCCGCCTCCTCCATCCGTGTCCTGAAAGACCTGGAACCCGTCAAGGAACGTCCCGGGATGTACACCAGGACGACCTGCCCGACCCACATCGTCCAGGAAGTCATCGACAATGCCGCCGACGAGGCGCTGGCCGGCTACGCCAAGAAAATTTCGGTTGCCATCCGCGCCGATGGTGTCATCGAAGTCAGCGACAACGGCCGCGGCATTCCGGTCGAAATCCACCCGGAAGAAGGCCGGCCGGCGGTCGAACTGGTTTTCTGCAAGCTGCACGCCGGCGGCAAGTTCAACAAGACCGAATCGGGCAACGCCTACCGCTTCTCGGGCGGCCTGCACGGCGTCGGCGTCTCGGTGACCAATGCGCTGTCGATCCGGCTTGAAGTCGAGATCAAGCGCGGTGGCAGCGTCCATCACATCGCCTTCGGTGCCGGTTTCGTCACCGAACCGTTGAGCCGCATCGGCGATTGCGGCCAGCGCAACACCGGCACCACGGTGCGCATCCAGCCCGACCCCAAGTATTTCGATTCGCCCAAGATCAACTTGGCCCAACTCGAGCACCTGCTGCGCTCGAAGGCCGTATTGATGCCGAACGTCACGGTCGAACTCGACATCGAAGGCCAGGAAAAGAAAACCTGGTGCTACCAGAACGGCATGGCCGACTACCTCAACGAAATGATGGTCGGCACGCCGGTAGCGCCGATTTTCGTAGGCGAGAAATATGTTGAAAGCGCCAACGGTTTTGCTGTCGGCGAAGGCGCCACCTTTGCCATGGCCTGGTTCGAGGAAGGCGGCGGCAAGCCGGAAAGCTACGTTAACCTGATCCCGACGCTCGATGGCGGCACCCACGAAGCCGGCCTCAAAGCCGGGATCTTCGAGGCGGTCAAGACCTTCGCCGAACACCACGCCATCCTGCCGGCCAAGGTCAAGCTGGCGCAGGAAGACGTCTGCGGCCGCATGACCTACCTGCTCTCGGCCAAGGTGCTCGACCCGCAATTCCAGGGCCAGACCAAGGAAAAGCTGACCAGCCGCGACGCCTACAAGCTGGTCACCCAGATGGTGCGCGACCCCTTCGAGCTGTGGCTCAACAGCCACGCCGATTTCGGCAAAAAGATCGCCGAACTGGCCGTCAAGGCGGCGCAGAACCGCATGAAATCGACCCAGAAGGTCGAGAAGAAGAAATCGTCGGGCATCGCCACCCTGCCCGGCAAGCTGACCGACTGCGAATCCGACGACATCGCCCGCAACGAAGTATTCCTCGTCGAGGGCGACTCGGCCGGCGGCTCGGCCAAGCAGGGCCGCGACAAAGAAACCCAGGCCGTCCTGCCGCTACGTGGCAAGGTGCTCAACACTTGGGAAGTCGACCGCGACCAGCTATTCAAGAACAACGAAGTGCACGACATTTCCGTGGCGGTCGGCGTCGATCCGCACGGCATAGAGCAGATCGACACCGTCGATGTCTCCGGCCTGCGCTACGGCCGGATCATCGTCATGTCCGACGCCGACGTCGATGGCTCGCACATCCAGGTGCTGCTGTTCACGCTCTTCCTCAAGCACTTCCCGGCCCTCGTCGAGCGCGGCCACATCCACGTCGCCCAGCCACCGCTATTTAGAGTCGACGTCGAAGCCCGCGGCCACACACGCAAGGTCTATTGCCTCGACGAAGCCGAAAAGCTGCAGACGCTGCAAAAGCTGCGCGACGAAGGCGTTTCGGAAAACAAGATCACCGTCTCCCGCTTCAAGGGCCTCGGCGAAATGAACCCGGATCAGCTCTGGGAAACCACTTTGTGCCCGGACACCCGCCGCCTCGTCCCCTTCCAGGCCAGCCGCGAAACCATCAAGCAAATGACCGCCACCTTCACCCTGCTCATGGGCAAGGGCGAAGCGGCCGGCCGCCGGGCCTGGATGGAAAAGGACGGTGGCCTGGTCGAGGCCGACGTCTGATACTGGACATGAAGCTGCAGGTATCCGCCCTACTCTTGTGCGCATCCCTGCCGCTGGTCGCCAACAGCCAGTCGCTCGACGATTGCCGGCGCATCGCCGATCCCGCAAACCGTCTGACCTGTTACGACGCATTGGCGAGTCCGCCAGCCGCCGCGCCGCAAGAAAAACCGACAGCCAAGTCTCCGGAAACGCCGGCCACCGCCAACCCGAAAGACCCTGTTGCCAGCGACTCGCTGCTCGGAACGGCCTGGGAACTCGACGCCGACAAGCGCGGCCACAAGCTGCGCATTCGTCCCTACAAGCCGGTCTATATCCTGCCCGGCTTCCATACCAGCCGCACCAACCCTTTTCCCGCATCGCCTGCTGTCGGACACACCAGCACTACCGACACCGAGCAGGCCAGCGACGAAGCCAAACTGCAGATCAGCCTGAAGACAAAACTGGCTGAAGATTTGTTCGGCAACAATGGCGATCTCTGGTTCGGCTACACCCAGTCTTCGCGCTGGCAGGTCTATTCGGCCGGCTCTTCGCGCCCGTTCCGGGAAACCAACCACGAGCCCGAAGTCATGCTGGTCTGGCGTACCGATTACACACTCGGCGGCTGGCGGGCCCGCTACCTGTCTCTCGGTGTCAACCATCAGTCTAACGGCCGTTCGCTACCATTATCGCGTAGCTGGAACCGCGTAATTGCCGGCATAGCCCTGGAAAACGGTTACTGGACAGCCACTTTCCGCCCTTGGTGGCGCATTCCGGAAGCCGGTGAACAAGACGACAACCCGGACATTTCGAACTATCTCGGCCGGGCCGATCTGCAAATCGTCAGAATCTGGGGCAAGCAACAGTTTTCCCTGCTCCTGCGCCATAGCCTGCAAGACGGCGGCAACAATCACGGCGCCCTACAGCTCGACTACGCCTTCCCGCTTTCCGGCAGCCTGCGCGGTCACCTGCAATGGTTCACCGGCTACGGTGAAAGCATGATCGACTACAACCACCGCGCCAATTATTACGGCGTCGGTGTTTCCTTGCTGGAGTGGTATTGATTGCCAGGCTCCGGCAGCGCCACCAAACCTTGCTCAGGAGCAACACATGCTGAAATCAATGAAGACGCTCATTGCAGTTGCCCTCGCCATTGCCCTCGCATTTGCCCTCAACCCCTCGGCAGAAAAGCATCGCGACAAGATCAAGACAGCCATCGCCGAGCGGAGCCAGGTCGAGCGCGTTCTGGGCATCGGTCATCTGACTTCGTTCGTTTCCCAGTACCATTCGCTTGGCGTCGCGTCCTACACGACGGTCAACGAAAAAGTCACTTCAATCGGCGTTTTCGGGATGGTTTTCGTCCCGTAGCAATACGCTGGCAGAGGCCGCACCAGTCATTTCCACCGCTTAGTTGGCCCACGCCAGAAAATCAAAACAGTTCATGAAAACCCCGAAAAGACTCACCACGCTCGTTGAAGAAGGCCTTGTAGACGAGGTGATCGGGCAGTTGATGAGCGGCAAGGAAGCGACCGTCTATATCGTGCGTTGCGGCGAGCACATTCGTTGCGCCAAGGTTTACAAAGACGCCAAGCAGCGCAGCTTCCGCAAGGCGACCTCCTACCAGGAAGGCCGCAAGGTCAAGAACAGCCGGCAGGCACGGGCCATGGAAAAAGGCAGCCGCTACGGGCGCCAGATGCAGGAAGAGGTCTGGCAGAACGCCGAGGTCGACGCGCTGTATCGCCTGGCCGCCGCCGGTGTTCGCGTGCCGCAGCCCTATATCTGCTTCGATGGTGTGCTGCTCATGGATCTGGTGGTCGATGCCGATGGCGGCGCGGCCCCGCGGCTGAACGATGTCGCCCTGAGCGAAGCGGTGGCACTCGAGTTTCACGCCATGCTGGTCAACCAGGTGGTGCGTATGCTGTGCGCCGGGATCATTCACGGCGACCTTTCGGAATACAACATCCTCGTCGATGAAAACGGGCCGGTCATCATCGACCTGCCGCAAGCCATCGATGCGGCCGCTAACAGCACCGCAGCCGAAATGCTTGAACGCGACGTCAACAATCTGCGCAGCTATTTCAGCGCCTTTGCCCCCTCTTTGGCCGATAGCCAGTACGGCAAGGAAATATGGGCGCTCTACGAGGGCGGTTTGCTCCAGCCGGATCAGGTTTTGACGGGCCAGGTGGAACTCGACGAAAGCCTTGCCGACGTCGATGCCGTGCTGATGCAAATCGAAGAAGCAATCAAGGAAGACGAAATCCGTCGCATGTGCCAGTAAACTCCAGCCTTTGTCGTCGCAATACCAGGAAACAGATCGAAGCTGCCCGCTCCGCCAACAAAATGCCCAATCCAACCACGCCTCTCTGCTTTGCCAACCGCCGTCGCCTGCTGAGCGCCAGCCTGCTCTTGCTCGGTGGTTGTTCCATCCTCCAGCCTACCAAGCCGGCGGCCCCTCCCCGCCCGAAAATCGGACTCGCCCTCGGCGGCGGCGCGGCGCGGGGGTTTGCCCATATCGGCGTGATCAAGATGCTCGAATCGCACGGCATCGTTCCGGACTACGTGGTCGGTACCAGTGCCGGCGCGGTCGTCGGTTCGCTCTATGCGGCCGGCTACGACGCCTTCGCCATGCAGAAGATCGCCCAGCAGCTCGACGAAAAAATCTTCGCCGACTGGACGCTGGGCGGGCGCGGCTTGCTCAAGGGCGAAGCCTTGCAGGACTTCATCAACCAGCACCTGCACAATCGTCCGCTGGAAAAACTCGGCAAGCCCTTCGCAACCGTAGCCACCGACCTCAACAGCGGCGAACGTGTTGTTTTCCGGACCGGCGACACCGGCATGGCTGTGCGCGCCTCGGCGGCCGTGCCGGGCATCTTTCAACCGACCCAGTTTCGCGGCAAGAGCTATGTTGATGGCGGGCTGACCAGCCCGATCCCGGTGCTGGCAGCGCGCGAAATGGGCGCTGACTTCGTCATCGCCGTCGATATCTCGGCCAGAGCCGAAGGCCAGCCGGTCGACAGCATGACCGCCATCATCTGGCAGACGACGACCATCATGGGCAGCGCGATCGGCACCAACGAGCTGCGCGGTGCCGATATCGTCATCCGGCCAAAGCTGCCCTACGTAAAATCCTGGGACTTCACGGCGCGCAACGACGCCATGATCGAGGGCGAACGCGCAGCACAAATGGCCCTCGCCGCCATCAAGCAAAAACTCGGACGCTGACCGTTCGCTATAGCCTTAATGTCACCAATTTTTCATAACTGGTATTTATAGCTAGCTTGCGCTTCATCCAGCAAGGAGAAGAAATGAAAACGGGCGCCATTAGCGCCCGTTTTCCATACTTATGAAATACTCATCTAGCACGACGCCGGGCGACAGCGCCCAGCAGACTCAGGCCGGCCAGCAGCATGGCATAGCTTTCCGGCTCTGGAACCGGCATAGCGACAAGCGTGCCGAAATCCTGAGTCCAGTAGGTAGGATAGACAGAACCGGGTGAATAGACGTAGCCGATGCCGATGCCCTGATAAGAAGCATTGAGAATATTCATCCTGTGCCCATCACTACCCATCCACGCGTTGACAACCGCGTCCGGTGTCAAATAGCCGGCTGCAACGTTTTCACCGATACCACCAGACGGGTAATAGCTAAAAATCCGGGTCGCCCAGTCTGTGCCATCGCAACTATTATGCTGGAAGCAGGAATTGGTCGCCATATCGAGCGAATGAGCCTCGGCAGCAGCCTGCAGGCGAACGTCAAACGCCAGGGCCGACAAGCCTTCTTTGGCACGTTCAATATTGACGAGAGACAATACATCCGCCTCGAAGGCATCGATGGTAACAACCGGCGCACCAACAGCGGCCATCGCTTGGCCGCTGAACGCCGCAGAGAATGCAAGTGCCAGAACTGCAAGTTTGTTCATAATTTCCCCTTGGTAGCAATTGAACGAATTATGCCATTTCGCTGCCATATTATGTAAATCAAATATCCATGAACGACATCCCAATCCCAACGGCTGTCCGCAAGCACCAAATATCTGCCAGAATTCAAACCTTGAACAACCAATCCCAGCATCCCGCCATGACCTACAACGTTTTTGTCGACGGCCAGGAAGGCACGACCGGCCTGCAGATCAATGAATACCTCGCCAAGCGCAGCGATGTCGTGCTGCTCAAGATCGACGCCGACAAGCGCAAGGATCTGGCCGAGCGCAAGCGGCTGATCAACGAATCCGACGTCACCTTCCTCTGCCTGCCGGACGAGGCGGCCAAGGAGTCGGTAACGCTGGTGGACAATCCGAACACCTGCATCATCGATGCCTCAACGGCGCATCGTATCAATCCGGACTGGACCTTCGGCCTGCCTGAACTGGCGCCGGGCCAGCGCGCGAAAATCCGCGCCAGCAAGCGCATCGCCAACCCCGGCTGCCACGCCAGCGCCTTCATCCTGGCCCTGCGTCCGCTCGTGGCGGCCGGCCTGCTGCCTGCCGCCACGCAGATCGCGGCCAATTCCATCACCGGTTATTCCGGTGGCGGCAAGTCGATGATCGCCCAGTACCAGAGCCCGGAACGTATCGATGCCCCGCGCCCCTACGGCCTTACCCTGGCCCACAAGCATCTGCCGGAAATGCAGGCGTATACCGGGTTGACCGTGGCACCGATCTTCCAGCCCATCGTCGGGCCGTTCTACAAGGGTCTGGCCGTCACCGCCTACATTCACCCGCAGCAATTCACGCGCCAGGCGACGCCGGCCGATGTGCAGAAGATCATCGCCGACTACTACGCTGACGAGCCCTTCATCCGCGTCCTGCCGGTCGATCTCGAAGCGACCACCGATGGCGGTTTCTACAACGTTGAAGCCAACAACGACACCAACCGCGTCGATATCGCTGTCTTCGGCAACGATGAGCGCATGCTGCTCATCGCCCGCCTCGACAACCTCGGCAAGGGTGCCTCGGGTGCCGCCGTCCAGGCGATGAACGTGCATCTGGGCGTTGAGGAAAGCCTCGGGCTGATCTGAGCTCCGCGCATATGACCAGCGCCGTCCTGACTCGCCTTTGCCTGATGATCACGCTGGTGGTCTCAGGCTTGCCTGCCACGGCGCAATCGATCCTGCTCGACCCGGTCAGGGCGACCTACGGCAATCCCTGGGTCACACCGTTTCCGAAAGGCTCAAGCGCAAGCCCCCTCGATGCCAAGGTGCTCGTTACTACGAGCGCTCTGCCGGCCCAGGGTGAATACGAGCCGCTTGGCGCGCTCTACGTTCAGTCGCGCTGGCCCGGCGGCACAGGCAAGGCAACCAAACTTCTGGCCGAACAGGCAAAGGGCATGGGGGCGAACGCCATCGTTGAAGCGCGGGTCTGGCAGGCGCTGGCCTTCCCGGCAGTGGTCGCGCCGCACGGCAGCGGCATCGCCGTGCGCATCAAAGACGATGATTTGCTGCGTAGCCTGGCCAATTCAACCAGCACTTGGGAATAGTCATGAATGTCGTGATCGGTCACATCACCGTCAAGGATGCCGACAAATGGGCCAACTACCGCAGCCAAGTACCGGCAACATTGGCCCCGTGGCAGGCCGAACTGGTTTTTCGCGGTGAGACACTGGCCGTATTATGCGGTGAGCATCACCACAGCGATACGGTCGTCATCCGCTTTCCGAATGCCGAAGCAGCCAACGGCTGGTTCAACTCGGCGGCCTATCAGGCACTCATTCCGCTGCGCATGGAAGCGGCCGAGGTCGATCTGATCAGTTTCAGCGAAGCAGGCGCGTAGCCTCGTTGTAGTCCCGGGCGTACTGGGCACTGGCCAGATCGAGCACCTGGGCGATCCTTTCGCTGCTCGTCGCAACGTTCTGCACGGCCTTGCCATCGCCGCGATCGGCAACGCTCAACCGGTTGATGGCGCTATCGAAAAATATCCATTGATTTTTGGCCAGGCCGATGGCGTCGCGGCTGGCTGGTGAGTTTTCGCGGGCCGTATCGAGTTCGCTGAGGCCGGTCGAAAATTCCTTGCGTGCCTGCTCGATGTCTACAACCACCCCTTGCGAGAGATTGCCACCCTGGGCCAGCAGGTAGAGCCGGGCCAGACGCTGCGACAGCATGTTGAGGCGCGAGGAGAGGTCAATCAGGCGACCGACCGGCGTTTCCCCCTCGGCTTCGATGAGCATGCTCAGCTTGCCGGTATGGATCATCAGTTCGTCGGCCAGTTGATTGACCCGCTCAGTGCTGGCCGGGCCGGGCGCCAGTTTCAAGGCTGCGCGCATTTCCTGCCAGAGCGCATCGCAACGTGTCAGCACCCGCCGGACATTCGGCTTCTTCACAGAAGCCCCGAGGCGACCGAATTCGACATCGATCTCGCTCGTCGCCCCGTCGATCAGCTGCCTGGACTGCGCCGCGTTCAGGCCCATGCCGGCCTGCTGGTAAAGCTTGGCCAGGCGCTGCGACTGCATGCGCAGGCGACCGGCGCTGACGATATCGCCGGCAACCAGCCCGGCCCCGTTCTCTTTTCCAGCCGCCAACACGCCGTGTGACAAGGCCAGGGATGAACATGCAACGATCAGGAGCAGCGTGCGAACGGCTTTGAATGGCAGCATCTGGAAACAATGTTGAGAGCGTGAAAGGGCCGGCATTGAAACACGCCAAGGTTTCAGTCCCTTTACAAGCGCGCCGCTTCCCCTATCATTCGCCCCACCATGACTGCCGCCTCCCCCCGCATCCTGAGCATCATCCCGCCGATGACCCAGCTCAACACGCCCTACCCGGCGACCGCCTACCTGACCGGCTTCCTGCGCTCGCGCGGTTTTCAGGCCGAGCAGACCGACCTGGCCCTGGCCCTGGTCCTCGAACTGCTCTCGCCAGCCGGCCTGCCGAAGATCAAGGCGGCAGCCGAGGCCATCCCCGGCAAGAAGCGTTCGAATACGATCAAGATTTTCCTCAACGAGTTCGACCGCTATCTGGCCTCCATTGGCCCGGCCATCGCGCTGCTCCAGGGCCGCGACGGCTCGATCGCGCACCGCATCTGCACGCGGGCCTTCCTGCCCGAAGGGCCGCGCTTCGCCTCGCTCGACAATTATCTCGATGAAGACGGCGGCGACCCGCTGGCCTGGGCTTTCGGCTCGCTTGGCGTACAGGACCGGGCGCGGCACCTGGCCACGCTCTACCTCAACGACCTCGCCGACGTGCTGCGCGAGGCGGTCGACACCCGTTTCGAGTTCGTCCGCTACGCCGAGTCGCTGGCCCAGAGCCAGGCCAGCTTCAATCCGCTGGCCACGGCGCTGGCCGCACCGCCGACGCTGGTCGATACCACCCTGAAAAACCTGGTGATTTCTGTGATCGGGCGCGCCCCGAAGGAAGTCCCCTTGGGGGATAGCAATCCGGACATCGTGCTGATTTCCGTGCCCTTCCCCGGCTCGGTCTATGCCGCCTTCCGCATCGCCCAGACGATCAAGGCTTACCGGCCCGACATCATCACCGTGCTCGGCGGCGGCTATGTCAATACCGAGCTGCGCGAATTGGCCGAGCCTCGCGTTTTCGATTACTTCGACTACGTCACCCTCGACGACGGCGAAAAGCCGCTGCTCGCGCTGTTCGAGCACCTCGCCGGCCAGCGCCCGCGCCTCAACCTCATCCGCACCTTCACCCGGGTCGACGGTGCCGTGCGCTACTTCAACGCCAGCGAGCCAGACATCCCCTTCGAGGAAGTCGGCACGCCGACCTGGGATGGCCTGCCGCTCGACCGCTACCTGTCGCTGCTCGACATGCTCAATCCCATGCACCGGCTGTGGTCCGATGGGCACTGGAACAAACTGACCGTCGCCCACGGCTGCTACTGGAAGAAATGCAGCTTCTGCGACGTCAGCCTCGACTACATCGGCCGCTACGACGCGGCCAGCGCCAAGGTTCTGGTCGACCGCATCGAGCAGATCATCGCCGAAACCGGCCACACCGGTTTCCATCTCGTCGACGAAGCTGCCCCGCCGAAAGCCCTGCGCGCCCTGGCCGAGGAACTGCAGCGACGCAACCTGGCCATTTCATGGTGGGGCAACATCCGCTTCGAAAAATCCTTCACGCCCGAGCTTTGCCTGCAACTCGCCGACAGCGGCTGCATCGCCATATCCGGCGGGCTAGAAGTCGCCTCCGACCGCCTGCTCGAGCTCATGAAAAAAGGCGTCTCGGTCGATCAGGTCGCCCGCGTCACGCGCGCCTTCACGGATGCCGGGGTGCTCGTCCATGCCTACCTGATGTACGGCTTTCCGACGCAAACGGTCCAGGACACGGTCGACGCCCTCGAATACGTCCGCCAGCTGTTCGCCGAGGGCTGCATCCAGTCCGGCTTCTTCCACCGCTTCACGTGCACGGTGCATTCGCCTGTCGGCCAGAACCCCGCCGAATACGGCATCAAGCTGCAACCCTTGCCGCCCGGCAAATTCGGCAAAAACGACGTGCATTTCATCGACCCCACCGGCGTCGATCACGACCGCCTCGGCAAGGCGTTGAACAAGGCGCTGTACAACTACATGCACGGCATCTGCCTGGACCAGGATGTGCGGAGCTGGTTCGACGAAAAAGTGCCGCGCCCGACGGTGGCACGGCACCGGATTTCACGGGCACTCTCGGCACCGAACTGATTTCCCCGGAAAGGGCAAACGCATGTTTCATCCATCCCGTTTTTCCCTGGCAGCCATCGCGCTGTTCCCATTTGGCGCGCAGGCCGCCGAAACCTTGCCCGGCCTCAGTTTTTTCCATAACGACTGGGAAATTGTCTGCGACAACACGCGGACCTGCCGGGCGGCGGGTTACAGCGCAGACGGCGAGGATCGGCGCGTTTCCGTCCTGCTCACCCGCGCCGCCGGCCCGGGCGAAGCGGTCCGGGGGCAGCTGATGCTGGGCAGCTATGGCGAGGAGGACGAAGCCTTGTACGCCTCGCAGCCCAAAAATATCAAGCTGACCCTGCGCATCAACGGGCGCCCAATCGGCCGGGTCACCGTTCCGCAAGATTCCCTGGTTGCCGATCTGCCGCCCCAACAGGTCGCCGTGCTGCTCACGGCCTTGCGCGGCAAGACGACCATCGAATGGTCATCGGGCGGCAACGCCTGGCCACTTTCCGGGGCAGGGGCCGCGGCCGTGTTGCTGAAAATGGACGAGTTCCAGGGACGACTCGGCACACCGGGCGCCATCATCCGCAAGGGGTCGCACGGCGAGGACAGCGTGCTGCCGCCCTTGCCAGCCCAGGTTGTCGTTGCGGCCCCCTTGCCCAAAACCTTGCCGGAAGACGCCAAGCTAGCCAAAAGCAAAAGCCTGCGCAAAGCCTTGCGCACCGCCATTGGCAAGGACGACGATTGCCCGGACTTCGATGACGAAACGCTGGCCGCCGAGGGACTCGCCATCACGCGCCTGAGCAGCACCCAATTGCTGGCCTCTGCCCGGTGCTGGATGGGTGCCTACAACGCCGGCTTCGGCTATTGGGTCATCAATGCCCAGTCGCCGTTTCATCCCGTGCTCGTCACCTACTCCGGCTCCGATTTCAACGGAAGCGAGATTTCTTCCATGCAAAAAGGCCGGGGCCTGGGCGACTGCTGGTCGTCGGATAGCTGGATCTGGGACGGTAGCCAGTTCGTGCATACCGAATCATCAAGCACGGGCATGTGCCGGCTGATGGCGCCGGGCGGTGCATGGTCCCTGCCGCAGATCGTGACGAAGGGCCGTTAGAGATGTTCAGGAGCTATCTAAAATTACGGGGGTTAAAAGCATGCTGATCAACTGCGTCGCCTACGAAAACGGCTCACGCCTGGCCGACATGGCAGTCGAGGAAATCAGCGACTATCTGGCCAAGCCGGATTGCTTCGTCTGGGTCGCACTGCGCGATGCGACGGCGCAGGAGCTGGATCAGATGCAGGAGGAGTTTGCCCTGCACGAGCTGGCCGTCGAGGACGCCCGGCACGGTCACCAGCGACCGAAGATCGAGGAGTATGGTGATTCGGTGTTCGCCGTCATGCACCTGCTCGAAGAGGTCGATGGCGAGTTCAATGTCGGCGAGGTCAATGTCTTCGTTGGGCAGAACTACGTTCTGTCGGTCAGAAACCATAGTCAGCAGGGTTTTCTCGGCGTGCGCGAACGCTGCGAACGGGAGCCGCACCTGCTCAGCCATGGATCGGGTTTTGTCCTCTATGCCCTGATGGATGCAGTCGTCGATCGCTATTTTCCGATCATGGACCGGCTGGAGTCGGAACTCGAAGAAATCGAGGAGCAGATTTTTGCCAAGGGTGCCGCCCGCAGCAATATCGAGCGTCTTTACGATCTGAAACGCAAGATCACCTTCCTAAAGCATGCCGTAGCGCCGATGATGGAAGCCACCGGCAAGCTCTCGGGCGGCCGTGGGCCGGCAGTCTGTGCCAATAGCCGCGACTACTTTCGTGACGTCTATGATCACCTCGCCCGTATCAATGCTTCGCTGGACAACATTCGGGACACCATTGGCACCGCCATTCAGGTCAACCTGTCGATGGTGACCATCGAAGAGAGCGAGGTGAACAAGAAGCTGGCGGCGTGGGCTGGTATTTTTGCCGTCGCCACCGCGTTTGCCGGCATCTGGGGAATGAATTTCAAGGCGATGCCCGAACTGCAATGGGAATACGGTTACCCGATGGCGCTTCTGGCCATCTGTGGGGCCTGCGTTGCTCTTTATGCCAAATTCAAACGCGTCGGCTGGTTATGAGGGTGAATTGATGGCCGATCAAAGAGGCCGTTAGCCCGGCATCAACGCGCCAAGCACCGACACAATTTCGGCGAACAGCGGTCTGGCTGAGACATTTTCCTGCGCGCATTCGGCCTGCAAGGATTTCAATTTTTCGACTTTTTCCCGGTTGACCGTGGAATCGGTGTTGGGCGAGGAAAACGCCAGCAATTCTTCGAGCAAACACGAAAATGCCCGGACCTCAATGCGTTGCAAGGCCTTGGCGACGAGCGGGTCATCCTGCGGCATAAACGAGGCCGCACCGAAGTCGCCGAGCATGGCCAGCCCATCGGCGCCATGCAGGATATTGTGGCCATACAAGTCGCCATGCGTGATGCCCTGGGCGTGCAGGTGTTCGGCTGCCGAGGCGATGCCAAGGGCGATGCGAATAGCGGCATCGAGATCGAAACTGGCCTCCGCCGGATAAACGTCGCGCGTGCAGGAATCCAGACTGGGTGGCCCGGCAAGATTGCGGAAATCGCTGTCGATCAGCGCCATGACCAGCCCGTGTGCAGCCTCCGGGTGCGCTGCCAGTTTGCCGAGCACAGGAATCAGATTGGGATGTGCACCGGCGGTCATGCAGGCATTCATCTCGTTGAGCGGCAGGCCGTCGCTCGTCATCGCGCCCTTGAATAATTTGAGCGCCACCGGCTGCGCGCTGCCGGCCGAGCGCCATTCAGCATGATGAATGACGCCCGAAGCGCCCTCGCCCAATTGATGGCTGACATGCAGATCGTCCCAGTGAATTGGCGAGACGCAGCTCTGAGCCGGCACGTCCAGGCAGAACGGATTGCCGGCGAAGGCCAGCCAGGATAGTTTCGGCAGAGACAACAGCCAGTCAGGCAAGGCCGAAAGCTGGTTGGCGGCAATCCGCAGCAATTCCAGCCTGGTGCAATTGGCCATCTCGGGCGGCAGCGAGCGCAACTGGTTGCCGGCCAGCATAAGCTTCTGCAAACGGGTGCAGCGGCCGATTTCCGGTGGTAGTTCGGCAATCCGGTTGTCAGTCAGAATCAGCCAGCGCAGTTTGGGTGGCAAGGCCGCTGCCGACGCCTGCCGAATCCGGTTGGCCTTGAAGCCGACCATTTCCAGCTCGGCGCATTGCCCGAGCACCGCCGGCAATTCGGTGAAACGGTTGTCGGAGCAAAACAGAATGCGTAGCTTGCCTAGCCGTGGCAGATCGTCGGGCAATGCCGACAGCCCATTCCCCGACAAATCAAGAATCTCCAGCGTATCAGCCAGATCGAAAATCTCGCGCGGGAATTCAGTCAGGTCGCAGGCCAGTTTGATGCGCCGGCTCCCGGCCAGCTTGCCGGCGCACAGGTCTTCAAGGGTGTTCAGTGGCATTCGGGGCATTCCGCCGGGCGGCCGTGATAAGGTGCGGCAGGATAACAAAAGATGGTGACAAATGACTTGGGAGAAGCCTGCGAGCCCATCCATGACCGAACGCGGCATGCGCGTCGCGCTGATTTTTGCGCTGGCCGCCGAGCGCCTGACCGCGTTCTACGAATACGGCCAGTGGCTGACCGAAGCCCAGGGCGCCAGCCTGGCCGCCGACTGGCTGTCGCGCTCGAAAAACAAGATGCCACTCAACGAGCGCCGGCAACTCTCGGGCCTCAGCGACGAGCTCGCCCGCCAGATCGAGAGCAGCCTGTCGCGCGAAGCCGGCATGTACACGGCCCACGAAATGATGGAATCGCTCGACCCCAACCATCATTCCGAAATCGCCGAATCGCTGATGGTGGAGTGCGAACGGCTGCTCGACGAGAGCCTCGCCGGCTAAGCCAGCAAAGAAAAAGGCCCGCCAAAAGCGAGCCTTCATGGTGAAACCGGGCCAGTTGCTTACAGCAGTTCAGCCGGAATATTGCCGCCGTTTTCAGCCAGCTTCTGCAGCACGGTTTTGTGCAGCCACATGTTCATCTGCGCCGAATCGCCCATCTTGTCGGCCGGGCAGCCGAGTTCGGCGGCCAGTTCCTTGCGCACCGCCAGGCTGCTGTCCAGACCGAGCAGTTTGAGCAGATCGACGATGGAAACCTTCCAGTTGAGTTTTTCCGGATTGGCTTTGGCCAGCGCTTCCAGCTTGGCCACGACATCGACTGCGCTGATCGCTACCGGCGCGGCAACGACGGGTGCCTCAACGGCGGCCGGTGCAGCCTCGGCGACCACTTCCGCCTTGTCATCGCCAAAGCCCAGTTTGGCCAGAATATTGCTGAAAATTCCCATGCTATTTCTCCTGTGCGACCGATTGAACAAATGGATGGCCGGTCATGAATCGACCGAGCGTGAGTTCATGTTAGTTGCATTCGACGACAGGTTTGGTGAATTTATATGAAGGGACTTTTACAAATCCCAACCTTTCGGCAATGAGCCTCCGTGGCTGGGTCACATTTCATTTTTGGCAGATATTTCCGGTTGACCGTGGAAGCCACGGCCAACCGGCTTCGGCCTGCCGTCAGACCACTTTCATCGCCGCCAGCGTTGCCACGTCGACGATTTCGGCAATCCTGTCCCCTAGCCCGGCGAGCACGCCAGCGTGTACCGTCGCTGCCGGAATCGTCTGGCCATCCGGCCCCGGCAGGTCGCGCGTGGCGCTGGCCTCGGCCACGACGCCGACCCGATAGCCGCGATGGAAGGCTTCGCGGGCGGTTGAGTCGACGCAGTTGTGGGTCATGTAGCCGGCGATGATCAGCGTTTCGACCCCGCGCGTTTGCAGTTCATCGTGCAGGCTGGTGCCGGTGAAGGCCGAGGGCAGATGTTTATGGATGACAGCCTCACCCTCGCCCGGTGCCAGGCCGGCGATGGGCGCCGCGCCTTCCGAATCCGGAGCGAAGATCGGTGCAGTGGCCTGCGCACGGTGCAGGACGTGGATGACGGCGATGCCGGCCCGATCCGCCCAGGCGCGCAACTGGCGGGCGGCGTTACTGGCGGTTGCCTCGTCAGGCAACGCCAGCGGGCCGTTGCGGTATTCGTTCTGGTAGTCGATGAAGACGACGGCGGTTTTGGCGGCGTCCAGCGTCGCGTCGGCGTGCAGGCTGGGCGGGACGCCGGCGATCTGGCGCAGGGTGCGGGCGGTCATGCTGCTTCTCCAATCAGTTGCCCGGCCTTGCGCGCTGCTTGCGTTTGACCGTCGTAGCCCCAGCTTTCGGCCGGCAGTTCGTGCAGCGCGACGTAAATGGGCGCAGTGCTGGGGCCGATTGCCACGGTCAATAGGGATTTTGCGGCAAAAATGAAATCGGCCTTTTCGGCCGCGCTGTTGGTGCCGGCGGTAATCAGCGCCTGCAGGCTGGCCGCGACGCCAACAGCCTGTCCGTTGGCCGTGAAGGCGCTGGCCGGCACCTGCGTGACGCTGACCACGGTGAGCGCCGCTTCCTTGCGCAGGATGCGCTGCATGAGGCGCGTCGTTTCCTGCTGCAAGTGCTGAATGGTGCTCGGCGCAAGGCTGGGGCCGGCCAGGGTGATGTTGATCAGGGGCATGGTTTTCTCCGTTTGAAGTGACGCCTGCATCATTTCACCGGGCGTTTATCGATACAATCCACCATCCGTACAACAGTTTGTTGCCACATGGAAACAATCAACCCGCTCGATCATTTATCCGACCTTGCCGTTTTTGTCCGGGTCGTCGATACGCAAGGTTTTTCAGCGGCGGCGCGGGCCATGGGCCTGACCAAATCGGCGGTCAGCAAGCGCATCAATCGGCTCGAAAAGCAGCTCGGCCTGCGCCTTCTGCAACGCACGACGCGCGCCATGTCGCTGACTGAAGCCGGCCGCGTGCTCTATGAGCGCGCCGCGCAGGGCGTCGCCCTGCTCGACGAAAGCGCCCGCCTGGCCGCCGGTCTGGTCGAGGCGCCACGCGGCACCTTGCGCGTCACGGCCTCGGTGACTTTCGGCAAACTCTGCCTGGCGCCGCTGATTCCCGAATTCCTCGCCCGCTACCCGGAGATCGAGCTGCAATTGACACTGCTCGACCGCTTCGTCGATCTCGTCGACGAAGGCTACGACGTCGCCCTGCGCCTGACCCGCACACCGCCCGATCAGGTTGTCGCCAAGGCGCTGATGCCAGTGCGCTACCGGCTGTGTTCCACGGTCAACGCGATAAAAGGCCAAAAAATCGAAACCCCGGCCGACCTCGCCGGCTACAACTGCCTGCATTACGGCCTGCGCGAATTCGGCAACGAATGGCGTTTCCAGCGCGGCAATGAGGAAGCGAAGGTGCGCGTCACGAGCAACGTCGTGGTCAATAACAGCGAGGTGGTGCGCGACCTGCTGCTCGCCGACATGGGCATCGGACTGGTCTGGAACTACGCCGTCGACCGCGAAATTGCCGATGGCCGGCTGGTGGCCCTGCTCCCCGATTGGACACCGGTCGGCCCCTTCGGCCAGACGGCGTGGGCAATCTGGCTACCGCAAACGCATCTGCCGCCGAAGATTCGCGTGTTTGTCGATTTCCTCGCCGAGCGCCTGCGCGAGACGCCGGCCTAGCCGCGTCGGATGAACCACTTGCGCGTTTCTTCGGCCAGCCCGAGGAAGAGCGCAAAAGGCAGGGCGTAGAGAAAAACGTCGAGCGCCAGCGGCGCCGTGCCGAACAGGCGGTTGCCCCACGGCGTGTAGAGAATCGCCGCCATCAAAGCCACTTCGCTGGCCAGCCCGGCGAGCAGCCAGCGGTTTTCGAATAGCGGGAAATGCCAGGCTGGCAGGCGTGGATGGCGGCAGACGAAGAGATTGACCATCTGCGCCAGCACGATGGCCATCAGGCAGGCCGAGGTGGCCTGCAGGTAGCGCGGATCGCCGAGCGCCAGGGTTTCGCCGTACTGCCAGCCGAAGCCGTGCAACACGAAGAAGAAGGTGGCGAGCGCGCCCAGGGCTTCGAGC
Organism: Azonexus sp.; assembly: GCF_049652925.1. Lineage (GTDB taxonomy): Bacteria > Pseudomonadota > Gammaproteobacteria > Burkholderiales > Rhodocyclaceae > Azonexus. The sequence continues at coordinate 52,342 of NZ_JBASFI010000012.1, read as the reverse complement.
GGGCCGAGGAAAAGGTAGGCCCGGGCGAGCAGGCCGCCGGAGAGCAGGCGTTCGCCGCGCGGCCGTGGTGGGCGCTGCATGACGTCGGCCGACGGTTTCTCGGCGCCCAGGGCGAGGGCCGGCAGCATGTCGGTGCCAAGGTCGACGGCGAGAATCTGGATCACCGTCAGCGGCAGCGGAATGCGGAAGAGCACGAAGGCCAGGTAGGGAATCAGCTCGGGAATGTTCGAGGTCAGGATGTAGGTGATGAATTTGCGGATGTTTTCATAGACCGCCCGGCCCTCCTCGATGGCATTGACGATGGTGCCGAAGTGGTCGTCGAGCAGTACGATGTCGGCCGCCTCGCGCGCCACGTCGGTGCCGGAAAGGCCCATGGCGATGCCGATGTCGGCCATGCGCAGGGCCGGGGCATCGTTCACGCCGTCGCCGGTAACCGCGACGATCTCGCCCTTGGCCTGCAGGGCCTGGACGATGATCATTTTCTGCTCGGCGGTTACCCGGGCGAAGATGACCTCGGGCGCATCGAGGGCGATTTGCAGGCTGGCGGCGCTCATCTGGCGGACTTCATCACCGGTCATGACGCGCGGCGATGCGCTGCGGATCATGTCGATTTCGCGACCGACCGCCAGCGCCGTGCGCGGATGATCGCCGGTACACATGATGACGCGCAGGCCGGCCGAATGGCAGCGGCCAACCGCCTCATGAACATCCGGCCGGGGCGGGTCTTCGAGGCCGATCAGGCCGCACAGGGCCATACCCTCTTCGTTCGGCATCTCGCCCGCCGCCAGCGGCTTCCAGGCGCAGGCAATGACGCGCAGGCCGCGGCTGGCCATGTCTTCGTGGGCCAGCCGGAAATTTTCGCGCGCTTCGGCATCGAGCGGTTTGATGGCATTGCCGGCCAGCCAGGTCGTGCATAGCGGCCACAGACTTTCCGGCGCGCCCTTGCAGAGCAGCACGCCACTGCCATCCGGCTCGCGGCTATAGACCGACATGCGCCGCCGCTCGGCATCGAAGGCAATTTCGCCGGCGAATTGCCAGGGCATCGGCAGTTCGCCGGCAAACTGCCAGAGCGCAATCTCCATCGGGTCGCCATTGGGTTGTCCATCGGAAAATTTCAGGCTCTGGCAATAACGGGCAACGCCGCGCAGGTGCGGCTCGCGCGCCACCGGCCAGCGCTCGGCCGCGAGGTGGTGGCGACCGCCGGCAAACCATTCGCGCACGGCCATCCGGTTCTGCGTCAGCGTACCCGTCTTGTCAGTCAGGATCACCGTCGCGCAGCCCATCGTCTCGACTGCCGGCAGATGCCTGACCAGCGCATGGCGTCGGGCCATGCGCTGGGTGGCCAGGGCCAGCGATAGCGTCACGGTCGGCAGCAGGCCTTCCGGCACGTTGGCGACGATGATGCCGATGGCGAACATCATGTTGGCCCAGAAAGGCAGGCCAATCGCCTGGCCGAGCAGGAAGAACACAATGCCCAGCCCGAGCGCCAGCATCGCCACCAGCCGGGATACCCGGCGGATTTCGCCTTGCAGCGGCGACTCGGTATCGCCGGTCGATTGGGTCAGGTGGGCGATGTGGCCGAACTCCGTGTGCATGCCGGTGGCGTACACCACGGCGCGGCCCTCGCCGGAAACGACCAGCGTGCCGGCCAGCAGCAGGCAATGGGCAGCCAACGGGTCGACGGCGGCGGCAGTCTCGGCGGCTTCGCTGCGCGCTTTCGGATAGGTTTCGCCGGTCAGCGTCGACAGATTGACGCGCAGCCCCCAGCTTTCGACCAGCCGGCAATCGGCTGGCACCTTGGCGCCTTCGATCAACAGCAAAATATCGCCCGGTACCAGTTGCTCGGCCGGAATGTCCAACTCCTGCCCGTCCCGACGTACCTTGACGCTCTGCGGCAGGAGCTTTTCCAGCGCCGCCAGCGCCTGCTCGGCGCGATAGGTCTGCCAGAAGGAAAAACTGCCATTGACCAGAATGACGCCGAGAATGGCCAGCCCGAGCTCGAACATGCCCTCGCCCGGCTGCAGATAGGCGGCAGTGAAGGCAAGAATGGCGGCGAACCACAGGATCAAGGCAAAAAAGTGGGTGAACTCACCAAGCAGGCTCAGCCACCAAGGCGTACGCGCCGCCGCCTCGACGCGATTCTGGCCGAACGCCTCCAGCCGGCGCGCAGCTTCCCTGACGCTCAGACCATCGGGAGCGCTGTCCAGCGCAGCCAATGCCTCGGCCGGCGACTGCCGGGCGATCTGCATGCCGGAATGCTCCATGACCAAGCCCGAATCTGTTGTTTCAGTCCTTTATTCATAGCACCCGGATGGCATTCGAGCCAGCCAATTCCGGGTTTTGCGACGATTCCCACGGTCAACCGGAAAAATTCGCAAAAAATGAAATGAAAAGGCGCCGATGAAACGGCGCCCTTTTTCCGGAGACATTCGTCACACTCACCGAGCGGTGAGCGTTTTTCGATCAATTCACCTTCAGCGTACCGCCTCGACCCAGCCCGCCCTTGACGTCCTGCGCCTTGTAGTTGCGTAGCGAGATGACCATGCTGTTGTAGGCATCGACGAAGGCCGCGACGGTCGCCTTGCCTTCCGGCGTCTGCGAGAAACCGCCCAGGCCACCGGCTGCTCCGCCACCAAAGGCGCCGAGCACGGCACCGAAGTTGGTCGCCGTCGAATTGCCTTCGGAAATGGCAATCTGCACCGACGAGCGAATGTCGAACAGCGACAGGGTGACGACTGAAACCTTGCTTTCCATGCCGGCACCGATTACCTGGCCACCGCGACCACCGAGCAGCGCGCCGCCAACAGCACCGGCCAGACGGCCAGTCGGCGACTGATCGACAATAATCGACGGCTCCATGAAATAGTCTGCCGCCACGCGCTGGCCCTTCTGCTGCTTCGAACCGGCCCGGTATTCACCGGAATTGCGCTGTTTGTCCGTAATCGCCGACATCTTGTTGTCCAGGCGCTCATTGCCGATGGAGGTAATGACGAAACAGTTCGACTGCTGCACGGCCAGGCGGATCAGCGGCTCGATGGTGGTTACCTTGGTCGCCCGGCCAAAGGCGCCGTACCAGTCCTTGTTGCGACCATCATCGACGGCCAGCGTACCGAGCGGCGCCGGGCAACGCTCCAGGCTCGGATTGGCCCCGACGCTGGTGCCGCCCGCCGCCGCACCGGTGGCCGCCGTCGGCGCATTGCCGGTCTGAACCATGCCACCGCAACCAGCGAGCATCAAGGCTGCCGCAGCACTGACAAAAAGAGGGGAATTCTTGGCGTTCATGATTTTCAACTTTCTGTTGGGTCATTAAATCGGTTCAATAATCGTCACGGTAGTACCAGCCGCTGTTGTTCCAGTACCAACGGTAGGTGTAGCGGCTTTGCCAGTACTCGCGCAAATACACACGCTGCGTATCCACCCAGCGGCGATAGGCAACTTCGTTCTTTTTGGCTGTGCTTGCCTGGGCAAGCAGCTTTTTGGCCTCCTTGTCGCCCCGTCCGGCGGCGATGGACAACCATTTTTCGGCCTCGGCCGGATCGGAACCCATTTCCTCCAGGCCCATCAGATAGAGCTTGCCGACTGCCGTCTGCGCCTTGCGGTCACCCCGCTCGGCCGCATCGCGCATCCATTGCAGCGCCTGGTAGCTGTCCTGGCGCACGCCATCGCCGCGGAAATAACGCAAGCCCAGATCATAGGCAGCGCGTGGATCCTTTTCGGCTTTCGCCTTCAGCGCAGCCAGGCGACGCTCGGCCTCGGGATCTCCGCCGGCGTTCGGGTCAAAAGTAGTGGTACTGCGCGGACGATCGGAACAGCCGGTATCGTCACAAATACGGATGGTGCGTTCAGGCTCTGCTTGCGCAAACACCGACACACAAAAGAAGGAAAAAAGGAGAATCAACCGCATGGGACAACTCCAAAAACGGCGGGTCGCCGCCCGAACTCGAAAAAATAAACGTGATATGTTGTTTTTATCGTCAATAACTTAGACAAAAGTCATATCCATATCGATTATCTCCAATAGATACAAACTGGGCAAGCGATACAACGGCCTTGCCGGGCTGCCGATCGTTATCTGCCACGGCTCAACGGAGAACAGACCGCATGACCGATACAGCATCTGCCACTGTTTCGGTTACCATCCGCACGCACCTTGTTTTGACCGCGCCGCAAAGACAGAATTCCATGACCGACCAGCTGAAACTTTTCGACCCGAACGCCCCGCTTCCTCCCGCCGATACGCAACTCGCAGCGAGTCCGGCATCACTTCCGGCTGCCGAGAACGCAGCGGAAACCGACCCCCCAGTCATGAACGAATCCCCTGCTGGCGAAGCGGGCGACATCGATCCGCCGGATTTGCCGCCATCGGCCTCCGGCCCGGCCGGCGACATTCCATCACCGGCCGACTACGCCGCCCGCCGCTACCTCGAATACGCGATGAGCGTCGTCACCGGCCGCGCCCTGCCCTCGGCCGCCGACGGCCAGAAGCCGGTGCAGCGCCGCATTCTCTACGCCATGCACCGGATGGGCCTGTACAAGAGCCCGCGCCACGTCAAGTCGGCCCGCGTCGTCGGTGATGTGATCGGTAAATACCACCCGCACGGCGATTCGTCGGTCTACGACGCCATGGTCCGCATGGCGCAGGACTGGAGCCTGCGTTACCCGATCGTCGATGGTCAGGGCAATTTCGGCTCACGCGACGGCGACAACGCCGCTGCGATGCGCTACACCGAAGCCCGCCTGACGCCGATTGCCGAACTGTTGCTGGCCGAACTCGACGAAGGCACGGTCGACTGGAAGCCCAACTACGACGGCGCCAACGACGAACCAGCCCTGCTCCCGGCCCGCCTGCCCTTCTGCCTGCTCAACGGCGCTTCCGGCATTGCCGTCGGCATGGCCACCGAAATCCCGGCCCACAACCTGCGCGAAGTGGCGAATGCTGCGGTCAACCTGATAAAAGACCCGAATTTCACCGAAGAACAGGTGCTGGCGCTGATCCCCGGCCCGGATTACCCGGGCGGTGCACAGATCATTTCGACGGCTGAAGAGATTGCCGCCACCTACCGCAGCGGCCGCGGCAGCCTGCGCGTGCGCGCCAAATGGAAGATCGAAAACCTTGCCCGCGGGCAATGGAAGCTGGTCATCACTGAACTGCCGCCGGGCGTCTCAACCGCCACCGTGCTCTCGGAAATCGAAGCCTGCTCCAACCCGGTCGCCAAGGAAAAGGCCGGTAAGAAGGTCTTCACGCCAGAACAACTCAATCTGAAAGCGGCCTTCCTGTCGTCAATTTCGGAAAGCGGCGTGCGCGACGAATCGGGCAAGGAACACGCCGTGCGCCTCGTCATCGAACCCGCCTCATCGCGTCAGGGCCAGGATGACCTTGTGCGCATGCTGCTCGCTCACACCAGCCTGGAAACCAACGCCTCGATCAACCTGACTATCCTCGGTGTCAATGGCACGCCGCGTCAGGCGTCGCTGTACAGCATGATCGCCGAATGGTGCCGCTTCCGGCTGGCCACCGTCGAACGGCGCACGCGTCACCGCCTGACAGCCGCCGAAAAGCGCATCCACATCCTGGAAGGCCGTTTGGCCGTCCTGCTCGACATCGACAAGGTAATCAAGGTCATTCGCGAATCGGACGATCCCAAGATCGATCTGATGGCGCACTTCAAGCTGTCCGAAATCCAGGCCGAAGACATCCTCGAAATCCGCCTGCGCCAGTTGGCGCGGCTGGAAGGCATCAAGATCGGCGAGGAACTGGCCAAGCTGCGCGAAGAAGCTGCTGGCCTCAACAAGCTACTTGATTCCGAAACCGAAATGCGCGCCTGCGTCGCAGCTGAGATCGAAGCCGATGCGAAGAAATACGGCGACGACCGCCGCACCTTCATCGAAGCCGCCGACAAGGTCACCATGTCGGACGCCAAGACCGTTTCCATCGTCGATGAACCAACCACGCTGATCGTCTCCAAACATGGCTGGCTGCGCTCGCGTCAGGGCCACAACATCGACCCGACGCAACTGAGCTTCCGCTCCGGCGACGAACTGCTGGCCTGCCTGCCCTGCCGGACGGTCGATAACCTGATCCTGCTCGACACCAAGGGGCGCGCCTACTCGATTCCCGCCTCGGACATCCCCGGTGGCAAGGGGGACGGTATTCCGGCCACCTCGCTGGCCGATTTCCAGGATGGCGGCAAACCCTGCCTCGCCGTGGCGATCAAGAACGAAGCACTCTATCTGGTTGCCGCCAGCGGCGGCTACGGCTTCCGCTGCCAGGGCGCCGATCTCCTGTCACGCGGCAAGGCCGGCAAGGCCTTCATGACGCTGTCCGAAGGCGAACTGCCGGTTGTTTTCGCGCCGGCTCCGCTCGGTGAAATCGCCTGTGTGACCAAGGACGGCCGGGCGCTGGTCTTCAACATCGACGAAGTTCGCCAGTTGCCGAAAGGCCGTGGCCTCAAGCTGATTGACGCCGATCCCGGCAAGACGGGGTTGGAAGAAATCGTTCCGATCGTCGATGGCGTTGCCGGCAAACTCAAGGGCGAGCGCCTGGAGATCTGTCGCGGCAACCGCGGCGGCAAGGGCAAGCCAATGAAAGCGCCGCGCAAATAAGAAAAACCGGGCGGGCTCGATATTGAGCCGGCCCGGCTGTCTTTTCAGCAAGCCCGATCAGGCGGCGGCGTCCGCCGAATGCAGGGCTTCAACCTCTTCGTGCTCCCATTCCTTGATCGTATCCGAAACAAGGCGGGCCTTTTCGTGGGCATCCGGCTGGTGGTGATGCGCCTCCTCGAAAACCTCAAGGGCCTCGTGGATGGCTTCAGCCTTGGTGTGGGCGTGAGTGTGTGGCATGGTGATAATCCTCCCCGTGTTGCAATGAAAAAAGCCCTTGGTCACCAAGGGCTTTTTTATCAATAACCGCAGACTGGCTCCGGTTCTTGACGACAAGAAGCGCTGAACTTAGGCAGCCTTCTTGGAAGCCTTCGGAGCGGCGACAACGTTGGCAGCCTTCATCGTGGCGCTGGTAGCAGCAGCAACGCTGGCTTCGGCAACTTCAGCAGCCTGCTTGGCAGCCTTGTTGAGGCCTTCGTAGGCTTCGTTGGCGGACTTGATCGCGGTCTTGACGGCAGCGACGGCCACTTCGGAACCAGCCGGAGCGGAGGCCAGAGCCTTTTCGACCATGCCGGAAACCTTGGCGGCGTTTTCAGCAACCTTGGCTTCAACTTCCTTGGCCAGCTTGTCCTTGGTTTCGCCAGCGATGGCGATCACGTTACGCGAGTATTCCATGCCCTTTTCGATGGACGGCGAAGCCAGTTCCTTCTGGATGCTGACGAAAGACTGGACATCCTTGGCGCCAAGCAGAGCATTGACGTTGGACATGGCGCCTTCGAAAACGGAACGGGCAGCGGCCAGATTCAACAGGGCCAGACGCTCGATGCCATCAAAGGTGGTGTTGGCGAAGAACAGGACGGAATTGATGCCGGACTTGGCGAAATCTTCGGGTTTGGTGAACATGGTGAATCTCCTGAGGTTGGGGTGATTTATTCGCCTTGGCCTTTTGTTGCACCGCAGCATGGTTCCATTTTAACTACAGGGAAACACTTGTCAACAGCTTTTTGTGCACTGCACCAATTTCCCGAATAATGTGTGGGAAATTCCCAACCATTCAGGTGGTACGCGGCTCCAGCCCGAGTCTTTCGAGGATCGCGGTCATCGCTTCGGCGGCGCCAAGCGGCAGATAATAATCGACGATATCGGTGAGCATGGTTCGCGACGGATTGATTTCCACAGTCGGAATACCGCTGCCGGCAGCGAGAACGACCGGCTGGGTAATGTAGGGAAAGATGCTCGACGTCCCGATGGTAAAAACGATGTCAAAACCTTCCTGAAAGGCATCGATGAAACGGTCCAGCGGCTCCTCCGGCAAAGCCTCGCCGAAAAGCACAACCCTCGGCCGCAGGACAGCACCACACAACGGGCATAGCGGCGGCACTTCCCGGCCGCTCAGGTCGGCGGCGGCTTCCTCATGGCTGCACTCGGTACACTCCAGTTCCTGCAGGTTGCCGTGAATCTCGACAATTTCGCGGCTTCCGGCCTGACGGTGCAGGCCATCTACGTTCTGCGTAAACACCATGACCCGGTCGAGATGCTCGTCCAGAGTGGCAATGGCAAAATGAGCAGCGTTTGGTTTGGCGCCACGGCAGTTTTCTTCAATCTGGATCAGGTATTTCCAGGTAATGTCCGGACGCATTGCAAAGACATCGCCAGACAGCGCGTCCTCGATCCGCAAGCCCTCTTCGGTTGCCTCGCTGTCGTACAGACCACCAACACCGCGATAGGTCGGCAAACCGGAATCCGCAGAAATGCCGGCACCGGTTATGAACAAGGCGCTCCTGGCATGGCGAAGATGTTCGGCCACGGCATCGAGGGCAGCCTCGACGGAGGCTGAATACGGCTTCATCGGCGGCTTACTGGATCAGGAATCGGGTAAACAAGGCTTCCTTGACCCCGGTTTCCTCATCTTCATGGATAGCGTGGTTCGCAAGTTCGACGATCTCTTCGATCAGCTCCTTCTTGCCCTCCAGCGTCCGTAGCTTGGCCACATCCTTGCCCGACAGCAGCAGGATGATCCCATGCTGGATCTTCGGCTTGTAGGCGGCGATGGCGCCGGCGGCTTCGGGAACGGCGGGTTCCAGGATCAGCCCGAACTGCAGATAGTTTTCAGTACCAAGATTGACCGTGAACACCATTGGCTCCGGCGCGGCGCCACCACCGCCGTGATCACTGGCCAGCGAAGGCAAGGGCATAAGCAGCGCCAAAACGAACAGCAGGGGCGCGACAAGGGCATTCACAATTCGGGGAGCAACGTTCATGACAATCCTAAAGATGGTTGATGTCCCATCGGGAGACCCGGACTTTATACCGGCTGAAAACCAAAAAAGCCACCATGACGGTGATCTACGACAGTCCATCGCCATTTCAAATCCCCGCCAGGCGCAATACTCCCCCTCACCGGCAGACCAGCGTATATTTCGCCCTTCGCTCACGGTCGCCACCCCGAAATACGGCTTGGCACCGCCAAAATACTTGCTAAATCATGCCTCTTCCCAGTTACGACCCCGCCACCTATCCGGCCCAGCTCGCCGCAAAACTCGCCCATTTCGAGCATACCTTCGCCCCGCTCGGCGTAAAAAATACGGTCGCCCATGCCTCGATGCCGCTGCATTACCGGCTGCGCGCCGAATTCCGCATCTGGCACGATGGCGACCGGCTCGATTACGCGATGTTCGACCCGGAAGACCCGAAGGTGCCGATCACGCTCGACACCTTCCCGCCCGCAGCCGAATCGATTTGCGCGCTGATGCCGCGCCTTCGCGACTGCCTTGCTGTCAGCCCAATGCTGCGCCGCAGCCTGTTCCAGGCCGACTTCCTCGCCACACTGAGCGGCGACATGCTGGTCACGCTGATCTATCACCGCACGCTGGATGAGGCCTGGGAGGCTGCTGCCCGCGAAATGGCAGCCGAACTCGGCATCCGCGTCATCGGTCGCAGCCGCGGCCAGAAGCTCGTGCTCGACCGCGACTGGGTGCTCGAAGAACTCGAGCTCAACGGCCGCCAGCTACGCTACAAGCAGGTCGAAGGCAGCTTCACCCAGCCCAATGGCGGCGTCAATCGCCAGATGCTCGGCTGGGCCTGCCAGCAGGCGGCCGGGATTGGCGGCAATCTGGTCGAGCTCTATTGCGGCAACGGCAACTTCACCATCGCGCTGGCGCCGCTCTTCGACCAGGTGCTGGCCACCGAAGTCAGCAAGTCATCGGTTCATGCCGCGCAATTCAACCTGGCTGCCAACAACGTTGAAAACGTTGCCATCGCCCGTATGTCGAGCGAGGAGTTCAGCGATGCGCTGGCCGGCCGCGAAGAATTCACGCGCCTGAAGGACATCGATCTCGAGCCCTTCCGCCACGCCACGCTCTTCGTCGACCCGCCGCGCAGCGGGCTGGATGCCGTGACGCTGGAACTGGCCCGCGGCTTCGACCGCATCTTGTACATATCCTGCAACCAGCAGACCCTGCTCGAAAACGTGACAGCGCTGCAAGACACGCACCAGATCGCCGCTTCCGCCGTTTTCGATCAGTTCCCCTACACGCACCACCTGGAGTGTGGCCTGCTGCTGACGCGGCGGTAATCATGCTTCACGCTTGTCAGCCTGCCGCCGGCCGGCTGCTACCCAGTGGCGGTGACCAACACCGCCACGCACCCGAGCCCCCCCATGAAAAGAACCGATCTCTACAAAAGCCTCGCCAGCAAGATTGACAGGAACATGAAACAGGCGGGAACGCCCGACCGTTTCGGCCAGGGCGCCGTCCTCGACCGCAAGGAACAGCGCAAGCTCGACCAGGCCAAGGGTCTCATCCCGTTCGCCGTCAAACTCGATGCCGAATTGGCCGAACAACTGCGCACGCTGGCCGAAACCAGCGAAGGCGGCATCAACGAAGTGGTCGACATGCTGCTGCGCAAAGGCCTCGCCGCTGGCGTTTAAACCCTCGCTGCTTCACAGTGATGCGTCATTCCCGCGTTCGCGGGAATGACTTGTTCAGCTTGCCCGAACTAACGCTTGCCACACCAGCGGGTTAAACTCGCCCCTATGAAATTACCTGCCCTGCCCATGACCTTCTCCGCCCTCGGCCTCGCCGAAACGCTGCTCCAGTCCCTCGAAACGCTAGGCTACAAGACGCCGACGCCGATTCAGGAGCAAGCCATTCCCGCCATTCTCGAAGGGCGCGACGTGATGGCCGCAGCCCAGACCGGCACCGGCAAGACCGCCGGCTTCGCGCTGCCCATCCTGCACAGTCTGGCCAACGATGGCATCAAGGTCGGCAGTAATTCGGTGCGCGCCCTCGTCCTCGTGCCGACGCGCGAACTGGCCGAACAAGTCCACGCCAGCTTCCGCCAGTACGGCGAACACACCAGCGTCAGCACCTACGCGGCCTACGGCGGCGTCAGCATCAACCCGCAGATGATGCGCCTGCGCCGCGGCGTCGATGTCCTCGTCGCCACCCCAGGCCGCCTGCTCGATCTCTACAGCCAGAACGCCCTCAAGCTCAACAAAGTGCAAGTCCTCGTCCTCGACGAAGCCGACCGCATGCTCGACCTCGGCTTCTCGAACGAACTCGACGCCGTCTTCGCCGCCCTGCCCAAGAAGCGGCAGACCCTGCTCTTCTCCGCCACCTTTTCCGAAGTCATCCGCAGCCTCGCCAAGGCCCGCCTGCGCAACCCGCTGACCATCGAAATCAGCCCGCCGAACAGCACCGTCAAGGCCGTCAAGCAGTGGATGGTGCCAGTCGACAAGAAGCGCAAAACCGAACTCTTCCTGTTCATGCGCAAGGACCGGCGCTGGGGCCAGGTGCTGGTTTTCGTCAAGACCAAGCGCGGCGCCGACGAACTGGTCGGCATCCTCCAGGCCAAGCGCATCAAGGCCGATGCCATCCATGGCGACAAGCCGCAACCGGCTCGTCTGCGTGCGCTGGAAAGTTTCAAGGCCGGCGAAATACAGATTCTCGTCGCCACCGACGTCGCCGCCCGCGGGTTGGACATCGACGACTTGCCGCAAGTCGTCAATTTCGACCTGCCCATCGTCGCCGAGGACTACATCCACCGCATCGGCCGCACCGGCCGCGCCGGCGCCACCGGCGAAGCCATCTCGCTGGTCTGCGCCGACGAAGCCCCGATGCTCGCCGCCATCGAAATTCTGCTCAAGCAAACCCTGAGCCGCGAAGAAGAACCGGGCTTCGAACCGGACCACCGAATTCCACTGACCGGCGCTGCCGCAATCGCCGCGAAGAAGATCAAAAAACCCAAGGTGGCCGGCGGCCGAGGCGGCAAAAGCGCACCGAGCAACTGGGTCGGCTTCGATGACGCCCCCAAACGCCCCGGCGCCCGTCCCGCAGCCCGTCCGGGCGGAGTGCCACGGTCAACCGGAAAAACCGGCCAAAAACAAAATCGCTCCGGCGGCCGCTGAACGAGAAATCAGGGCCGGGGAGCCTGCCGGTCAGCGCTTTTCAGGCACCTCGATGAAGTGCTTCTTCAGCCAATCGCGGTCGAGTTCCCAGCTCACATCCTTGATCCCCGGCTGGGCCAGCACAATCGCCCGCGCCTCGGACTGAACCTCAGCCAATAACTTTTCCGCCGCAATGAAAGCCGGATCGTTCGGGTTCTTGGTATCGATCTCCGGATAGAGAACGGCCAGCGCCTTGAAGGCAGGAACATCAAAATTGCGCGGCGTGCTGACCAGCGCAGTCGCGCCATTGACCTTCATGACCCGGAATTTGTACGGATAATTCTTGAGCTTCGGGCTGGCCTGCGCCTCGATCGCGCGGGTCAGTTCGCGCGACCGTGAATCGGGCGCCTGGATAAACCAGTCAAGACCAACCAGAAAAATCAGTACAGCGATAACCCAGTAGCCTTTTTTCAACTCAATTCCTCTTCCAGAAGGTTGGATGCAGCCTCGGTTCCCATGCACGGCGCCCAACAAGCGCAAAATATTAGCAGTTGCTAATAACCAATAGGGATTTTCCGGAAGCAAGCCAAACCTTGATTCCAGCCCGCCTAGGCGCAATTCCACGGTGAACCGGAAAAAATGGCCAAAATTGAAATAACTTTGTCGGCAACTGAACGACAAGCCAAGACTGAAATAACAAATGGCGCTCCAACAGAAGCGCCATTTTGATGTCCGACGGACTCCCTGCCAATACGCCATCAACCAAGGGCTTCTTCCACATTCAGTTCGGAAACCACCCGGTTGCGCCCCGCCGCCTTGGCCAGATAAAGCGCCTCGTCAGCGCATTGCAGCAAGTGCTCGATATCGTAGCCATCGCTCGCCACGCCGACACTCACCGTGTTGCCAACCTCTACACCACCACTGAGTATCGGTGTCGCCGCATAGGCCTTGCAAAAGCGTTCAGCCAACTCCGTTGCTTCGGCCAGCGTGGTATCCGGCAAGAGTATGGCGAACTCCTCGCCGCCCATCCGCCCGCACACATCCGATTTACGCAGGCTGCGCCGCAACTGATCTGCCAGCGCGCACAACACCCCGTCACCAACGGCATGACCATACTGGTCGTTGATCTGCTTGAAATAATCCGCGTCGATCATCGCAATGCTCAACGGCAACTTGTTGCGCTCGCAATAATTGGCCAGCGTCTGCCCGCGATCAAAGAAAGCGCGGCGGTTGTCCAGTCCGGTCAGATCATCCGTATGCGCCATCAACTCGGCTTTCTGCTTGGCCGCCGACAACCGGTGGGTCAAGGCGAAATTTTCTCCCTGCGCCCGCGACAAAACCGTACTAGCCCGCACCAGAAGGCCCATATACAGCAACGCCGCGACGCCCAGACTGAGCTTCATCGGCTGCCCGCTGAGCAGGAACAAGCCTATCGTCGGCAGCAGAATCGTGCCCATCGCCCCGACCACCATGTAACGCCGGGCCGAATAATGCGAGAAAGCCCCCGCCGCCATCCCGAGCAGGAACATGAACTCGATGAGCTGATGAACCAGCGCACTTTCGCTGCTGATCCACAGGATACCAAACCCCCACAACGACGTGGTGATGAACAACGTGACAGCGTAACTGCGCTCCCACTCCAGAATCTGCAGCCCTTCCGGCCGACGGCGACGATGCAGCCAGAACAGGGCCCAGCGCATAACCCCACCAGCGCAGACAACCGCCAGCCAGCCAATCAGCAACTCGTGCCGAACCCCATCCCAAAGCATCTGACACAGCACCACGGCCACAACGACACTCAGGAAGATGGCTGGAAACGATTGCTGATAAAGCAGATGCAACTGATCTGCCCGGACGCGCACAGCCAGATCAAGGTCGTCGTCCTGCGGAGGGGTGGCATCCAACTTATTCATGGGCCCACGACTATGCGGGGGTGTCAGGGTCCAGTCAAGTGATGACACTGTTCCAAATGGCTATAGACGGCACTACGCTTTCACGACACTCGTCAAGGAAGGCCAGCGCATCGGCATTAGTTTCCTCGCCAACCCGGGAATGAAATCGACTGTGTTGCAGCGCGTGTTTGCTCAGTACAGGTTTGCAGACAACGCCGGAGCGACTTTCGAAGCCCGCCTGCTCCACTAATCCGGACCATCGGTTCCAGAGCCGGACAATTGCCGGTCAAGCATCTTCACCCATTCGTCGATCTTCGCTCAACAAAGAGATGCGTCCATTTCATTGCCATACATCAAAATTTGAATAAAAACCTCAAATTAATGACAACCAAAATCGGTTTGGTGCGTTATACGCCCATAAAGCAAGTATTTTAGGTATATCAGTGCGCAAATTTCTATTCATCGTTTTGACCTCCCTGGCCGCCATGAGTGTGCACGCTTGGGAACCGTCGACTGATGATTCCCATCCGGAAGGCACGTTTGCCCAGCCGCCCTATGGCGAGGCTTTGGTCACCATAGCCCCTGTGCCGATGCCGGCCATGGTAACGGAACTGACCAGTTATTCCCCGCGGAACGCACATGGGCAGGCTAGAAGTGCCAAAGCGGCCAAGGTGGCGAGAGCAAAGTCGATGCTATCCCGCTCCGCCCGCGAGCAGATGGCACTGGCCAGCACGGCGCTGGCCAAAGCGGACGACCATGAGCGACTCGACGCTTCAAATGATCAAGATGACGAATCGGGCATCGACGATCAGGATCTCCATCGCTCCTTCAGCCAACCCAGGGTCGTCAAGAAGCTTGGTCAAGCCGATGCTGACGAACAAACTGTCATCGATCTCCCTGAGCACATCAAACTTCGCCTGTTAATGGCACGAACAAAGGCGGTCGAGGCTTACATCCTCAGCCAGGCAGGCAAGACTTCGAATACCGCCGATGAGGATTTGTCGGATACGGTAAAGGTTCGTTTGCTCATGGCGAGAGTCCGCTCAGTGAAAGCGCATACGGACAAATTCGGCGCCGCTTGATGTCGCGTTCGGCTCTGCCTCTGGATTGATGTCCTGAATCGCTAGCGCGCAGCCAGCAAACATTTCCCCGCCACAAAAAGCAAAAAGGCCAATCAGAGATTGGCCTAAACGCTTTGGAATGCAGATTTTTGGTGCGCCCGGAGCGATTCGAACGCCCGACCCCTTGGTTCGTAGCCAAGTACTCTATCCAGCTGAGCTACGGGCGCACACCTAAACTGCTTTTTACTGATTTGCCGAAATTTTCAACCTTCGACGGGTTGTTCTGCTGGTGCGCCCGGAGCGATTCGAACGCCCGACCCCTTGGTTCGTAGCCAAGTACTCTATCCAGCTGAGCTACGGGCGCACTGTCAGAGCGGCGCATTATACGGACACCGGCGTAGAATGCAAGGTTTCCGCCGAAAAAAGCTGATGTCTTTCTCCTTCGTTCGCATGCCGAAATACCCCGAGTGCTGGTCGAGTTGCGGCTCGTGCGCGAGCGGTGACATCTTCATTCTGGAGTTGCTGGTCAAGATCGGCGACATGGTCGAACGTGACGACAATATTCTGACGCTGGAAACCGGCAAGGTGGCGCTGGATATTCCCAGCCCGCACGCCGGCCGGGTGGTTCAAATTCACGTCATAGAGGGCGATACAGTCGCCGAAGGGGCCCTACTGGTAACTCTGGAATCAGTTTGAGCAGCGCCTTCGGAAAGCTTGATTCGCCCCCTCCCCTTACTTTGGGAGATCGACCTCCATGGCGTTGCGCACTTCGCGCACGCCGCGCACCCCGCTGGCGAGGTCCAGGGCCCGGCGCAACGCATGTTCATCGGGCACGGAGCCGCCGATGGTAACGACGGCCGATTTGGCAAGAATGCGGAACTGCGAGCCGGCCAGGCCGGCATCAGTGCGCAGCATGGTTTCGACCTTGTCGACGAGCGCAGCATCCTGAGCTTCAGTGTTGGCAATCATGGCGGCCAGCACTTGCGGATCATCGGTGGCAAAGGCGGAAAGGCCAAGGCCGGCGAAGGTGGCGGCGGCGGTCATGCAGGCGACCATAAGGTGACGTTTGAACATGGCTATTCCCTTTTATTGTTGATTGCCATTAGCCTAATGCGAAGTCCGTGCCAGTAATTTATTTTTAATTTGAATCAATAACTTACTATTTAATTGCATTCGTGGCGACTGGCATTCCGTCGTGCGGTAACGACAGTGTTTTTGCCACGTGCGGAAATCTCCGGGAACGGGACATTCGCGCGCAGGCGGGAATGTCAGCGCTATTTTCTAAGGCGCTACTGCCTTCTCTCCACCTGAGGGCGGGCTATCGCCTTCACTGCGGAACATGGCTGGCGTCAGATCGTGTTTCTGCAACAGGCGATAGAACTCGGTCCGGTTGCGTTCGGCCAGACGGGCAGCGTCGGCGACGTTGCCGTCGGTCAGTTTGAGGAGCTGGACGAGGTAGTTGCGTTCGAAGCGCTGCTTGGCTTCGGCGTAGTTCAGGGCGTCCATGACCGGCACGCGCAGGGCGCGCTGGACGAGGGTCAGCGGGATAAGCGGCGTCGAGGTCAGCGCGCAGCTTTGTTCGACGACATTGAACAGTTGCCGGACATTGCCCGGCCAGGCGGCCGTGGCCAGCGCTTCGAGCGCTTCAGGGGCGAAGCCGTTAACCGGTTTGCCGTATTTACCGGCGAGCAGCTGGACGAAATGCAGGGCGAGCAGCGGGATGTCTTCGCGCCGCTCGTCGAGGCGCGGCAGGTTAAGCGACACGACGTCGAGACGGTAATAGAGGTCTTCGCGAAACTGGCCCTGGGCCATGGCCAGATCGAGGTCGCGGTGGGTCGCCGAGAGCAGCCGGACATCGACCGGCTCGGCCTTGGTCGTACCCACCGGCCGCACGACGCGTTCCTGCAGCACGCGCAGCAGCTTGACCTGGAGGGCGAGCGGCATGTCGCCGATTTCGTCGAGAAAGAGCGTACCGCCATTGGCGGTCTGGAACAGGCCAACCCGACTGGCGCCAGCGCCAGTGAAGGCGCCCTTGGCGTGGCCGAAGAGTTCGGATTCGAGCAGTTGCTCGGGAATGGCGCCGCAGTTGATGGCGACGAACGGTCCTTTGGCGCGCGGGCTGGCGAGATGGATGGCGCGGGCCAGGACTTCCTTGCCGGTGCCGCTTTCCCCACGAATCAGCACGCTGGCGTCGGAGGCGGCGACCATGCGCGCTTCGGCCATCAGTTCGGCCATTTTGCTGCTACGAAAGACGACGCCGGCCATCCAGGCATCGTCGCCCTTCCCTGCCAGGCGCGGCTCGTCACCGGGATGTGAGGTCGGCGCCGAGAGTTGCAGGGCACGGTCGATTTTTTCGAGCAGGATCTGGCTGTCGAAGGGCTTGGTCAGGTAGCCGAAAACGCCGCGCGAGGTGGCAGCAACGGCATCGGGAATATTGCCGTGGGCGGTGAGCAGGATGACGGGCAGCGTTGGCCGGGTGCGGCGGATTTCTTCGAACAGCGCCAGGCCGTCCAGCCCGGGCAGGCGAACGTCGCTGACGACGACGCGCGGCGGATCAACGGCAATCTGCGCCAGCGCCTGTTCGGCCGAGCCAACGGCGGTGATCCGGAAACCCTTGGCGCGCAGGCGCATGGTCAGCAATTTGAGGATATCTTCGTCGTCATCGACGACCAGTACGTGGGCGCCGGCCATTACCGCTTGCCTCCATTCGGGCTGACCACGCGCGGACGCGGAATCAGCGTTTGTTCGATATTGGCCAGACTGTCGAGTTTTTCCTGCAGCTCGGCGGTCTTGCGCTGGCTATCTTTCAGTTGCTGGTTCAATAACAAGCCCTGTTTTTCCAGCTGGCTTTCGAGCTTCATGCGTTCCTGATAGTTGTCGGCAAGCTGCCGGGCCAGAGGGTGGAAAGAAACCGCCGCCGGTTCAGTCGACTTGAGCACGCCTTCGAGTAGAGCCAGTCCCTTGCCCAGATCTTGCTGGACGCGCGGATGGCCGAGCAGCAAAGCCATCCTGACCTGCGTGAAGGTCGTCTGCGGCACGGCAGCCAGCACCGAGCGTTCGCGTCCAAGCTCGGCCGGCGTCATGCGCGACAGGCTCTGGTTATAGAGCAGCGCAGCTTCCGGCGTGGTCTCCTCCAGATGCATTTTCCTGGCCAACGGGCCGGAGGCGCAGCCTGCCACGGTCAACCCGAAAAAAAGGCCAAAAATGAAAACCGCCAGACGGCGGGAAAACGTCGGGAATCTACTGCTCATCAGGTATTTCCACACAAAAATGGGCGCCCGCAGCTTGCGGGAGGAGATACACCGTGCCGCCCATCGCCCGCACCAGCTCGCGCACGATGGAGAGACCGACGCCGCTGCCCTGGCGTGGCGCCGGTGGCGAACGCTGGCCCTGGACAAAGGGCTCGAAGATGCGTTGCCGGTCCTCTTCGGCGACGCCCGGCCCCTGATCGATACACTCAAAGCGCCAGAGCCCTTCAACGTGGCTGACCGAGAGACGGATTTCGCCGTTCTCGGGGCTGAAATCGATGGCGTTGGACAACAGGTTGTCGAGCACCACCGTCATTTTCTCGGCATCGAGCATGGCCGTTTCCTGGGAGGACTCGATGATGATCTTCAACTGCCGCGACTGGCTATGCAGTTCGCGGCGCTGGACGACGTTGCTCAGCAGTTTACGCAGCCGGGTCGGGGCAATTTGCAGGCGGCGCGCCTCGAAGGCGGCGGCATTGAGCGTCAGCAGGCTCTCGATTTGCTGCTGCAGGCTGATCACGTTGTGCTGAAGGATATCGACCACCTCGCGCTGCCCTGCCGCCAGCGGCCCGGGGACTTCCTCGCGCAATAGCGAAACGCCTTCCTTCAACGCCGTCAGCGGGGTTTTGAGTTCGTGCGAGACATGGCGCAAGGCCCGCTCGCGGTCGGCCTCCAGCTCACCCAGCCGCTGGCGCAACCAGTCCAGGCGCTTGCCGAGCTGGCGCAAATCGGCCGGACCGCCGACCGTGATGGCTTCGTCGAAGCGGCTGGCCCCCAGCCGGATGATCGCCTGCTCAAGATGGCGCACCGGACGCACCAGCCACCAGCCCATGGCCAGGGCGACGAGCAGTGCGCCACAGAGGGCCAGGGCGATGCGTCCGCCGAGACGCAGCCGGTTGGTCTCAAGATCGTCAAGCGACTTGCGATTCTGCGCTTCGATCCAGCGCTGCCCGGCCTGCTTCAACAGGCCGTCAAGCTCGGCCATACGGGCCAGCAGGGGAATGATCTCGGCTTGCGGAATATTCTGATCAAGACCGCTGCGCAATGCCTCGGCCACCATGCGCCAGCCCCCGAGCAGGGGCAGGAGTGGTTCGGCGGCCAGGGTATCGAGCCGATCGACGACCGCCAGCGACTGGCTGAGGTGCTCGTCGAAACGCTGGCGGAAGACCGGGTTGTCGAGCACCAGATATTGCCGCGCGCTGCGTTCGATATCGACCGTGCGCTCGCCGAGTTCCTGAATCGACGCCGTCAATTGTATGGCCTGCTCGCTGCTGCGCCGGCTTTGATCGACCAGCCGCTCGACAACCAGCCAGCTTTGCACTGCCGCGCCGCCCAGCAGCAAAACGATCAGGGCAAAGCCAAGCAACATCCCCTGACGAAAGGAAATTCGATTCATCGGCGCTCTATGTCTAAAAAGTGGAGTTTAAACCGCCATGTCAGCGAGCAAGAACGAAGACCCTTCTCAAAAACACGCTTCACGGCATTCCAAAAACACATTTAATTCCATTAATATCAATAACTTACAAATATGTCGCAATTTCACGACAAGCATATCAACTAGAGTAACTGCCTTTCCCGGTAAAACCAAAAATACCTGTCGTAATTTCACGACAGATTGCGACTCCCAATCACGATCCAACTTTAAACAATATTCGCAATACACTGATTTAACTAACATTTAATTACATGGCACGCTTATCGCAATGGAGTCCCGGTCAAGCACTCATCGCAACCTCAGAACGGGAGTCACCATGTTCAACAAACCGATCCTCAACAACCGCAATGACGCCATCACCCGCAAGGAGGTCAATAACATTCTGGGCGGTACCACCGCACCCCTCAAATCTCCGGCGACGGAAACCAGTGCAGTGCCAACAACGGCCGCTGCTGCCCCGGTCGCCCAGCCGGAAAGAACCGAATCGATGTCTGAAAACGTCATGGGCGCCCGCCTGATCGTCGGCCCCGACGTCAAACTGAAAGGCGCTGAAATTCTCGATTGCGACACGCTGGTCGTCGAAGGCCGCGTCGAGGCCACGATGGATAGCCGGGTGATCCGCATCGCCGAAAATGGCTCGTTCTCGGGCAAGGTCAGCATCGATATCGCCGAAATTCACGGCAGCTTTGAAGGCGAACTGACAGCCCGCTCGCAACTGATCATCCACGCCACCGGCAAGGTCACCGGCAAGATTCGTTACGGCAAGCTGGTTATCGACGAAGGCGGCGAGTTGTGCGGCGACATCAACGCCCTGTCGGCCGAAAAGCCGACCCCGTTTCACCTCCGTGACGAACCGGTCAAGCCGCTTAGCGCCATTGCCAGTTGATTCCATTATTTATTGATCATAGAATGCCGTCTATGCAAAAAGTCATACCTTCTAGCTCCAGGCTCCTTCCCGGTTTCATGTCAGCATCGATGCTGCCGGAGCAGCTTGGCGCATCGCTCGGTTCCGGCGAGGCTTTTGAACCGCCGGAGATCAAGGTCGCCCCGGCTGTTACTTACCACCAGCATCGCGCCTGCAGTGCTCTGGTTCGCCGCATGTACGCCTGGCGCGGCTACCGGATTTCGCCGCCGCGGCAACTGATCGAAGATCCGAATCACGCTACGCTGGGGGCCTGGATGGACGGCGAACTGGTGGCGACACTGACCGCTTCCCGCGACTCCAGTGCCGGACTGCTCGCCGACAATCTCTATGGCGAAGAGCTGGCAACCCTGCGCAAGCCATCCCGCGTCATCAGCGAAGTTACCCGACTGGCTGTCGATACGGACTGCCACGACCCGGAAATTTTGAAATCCCTTTTCCGGTCGAGTTATCAATACGCCCGGGCCATTTTCGGGGTAACCGATGTGGTGGTTGAAGTGAATCCCCGCCATGCCTCGTACTACCGTCGCGAATTTGGTTTTTCGCAGATCGGCACCGTCCGCACCTGTCCCCGAGTCGATGCGCCGGCCGTGCTCCTGCACCGTCCGCTGGGCAATCTTCACTTCTAGTTTCCACCCCCCAACGCAAATGGCCAGCCCCCGAGCTTCGGGAGGCTGGCCATTTGCGTTGAAGGGCCGTAGACTCGCGCATCATTAATATTTACGACTACAGGTAGGTTCAATGGCTCAATACGTAATGTCCATGCTGCGCGTCAGCAAGATCGTCCCGCCCAAGCGTCAGATCATCAAGGATATTTCCCTCTCCTTCTTCCCCGGCGCCAAGATTGGTCTGCTCGGCCTGAACGGCTCGGGCAAATCGACCGTGCTCAAGATCATGGCCGGCGTGGACAAGGAATACGACGGCGAGGTGCAGCATCTGGCCGGCGTCTCGATCGGCTACCTGCCGCAGGAACCGCAGCTTGATGCCGCCAAGACCGTGCGCGAGGAAGTTGAATCGGCCATGGGCGAAGTCATGCAGGCCCAGGCCAAGCTCGACGAGGTTTACGCTGCCTACGCCGACCCGGAAGCCGATTTCGACAAACTGGCCGAAGAACAGGCCCGCCTTGAAGCCATCATCGCCACCGCCGGTTCCGATACCGAAGCGCAGATGGAACTGGCCGCCGACGCGCTGCGCCTGCCGCCCTGGGATGCCGTGATCGGCGTTCTTTCCGGTGGTGAAAAGCGCCGTGTCGCCCTGTGCAAGCTGCTGCTCGCCAAGCCCGACATGCTGTTGCTCGACGAACCAACCAACCACCTCGACGCCGAATCGGTCGAGTGGCTCGAACAGTTCCTCGTCCGCTTCCCGGGCACCGTTGTCGCGGTCACCCACGACCGCTACTTCCTCGACAACGCGGCCGAGTGGATTCTCGAACTCGACCGTGGCCACGGCATTCCGTACAAGGGCAACTACTCCAGCTGGCTGGAGCAGAAGGAAGCCCGCCTCGAAACCGAAAACAAGCAGATCGACGCCCACATGAAGGCGATGAAGCAGGAACTGGAATGGGTGCGCAGCAACCCGAAGGCCCGCCAGGCCAAGTCCAAGTCCCGTATCGCCCGCTTCGAAGAACTGTCGAGCCAGGAATACCAGAAGCGCAACGAGACGCAGGAAATCTTCATCCCGGTCGGCGACCGCCTGGGCGGCAAGGTTATCGAGTTCAACGGCGTCACCAAGTCGTTTGGCGACAAGCTTTTGATGGACAACGTCAGCTTCACCATCCCGGCCGGCGCCATCGTCGGCATCATCGGCCCGAACGGTGCCGGTAAATCGACGCTGTTCAAGATGATCACCGGCCAGCAACAGCCGGATTCCGGTACGGTAGACATCGGCCCGACAGTCAAGATGGCCTACGTCGATCAATCACGCGACTGCCTTGATGGCAGCAAGACCGTGTTCGAAGAACTGGCCCAGGGCAGCGACATCCTGCAGATCGGCAAGTTCGAAATGCCGTCGCGCGCCTACATCGGCCGCTTCAACTTCAAGGGCGCCGATCAGGGCAAGCAGGTCGGCAATCTGTCCGGCGGTGAACGCGGTCGCCTGCACCTGGCCAAGACGCTGATGACCGGCGGCAACGTCCTGCTGCTTGACGAACCGTCCAACGACCTCGACGTCGAAACCCTGCGCGCGCTGGAAGATGCACTGCTCGAGTTCCCGGGCTGCGCAATGGTCATCTCGCATGATCGCTGGTTCCTAGACCGCATCTGCACGCACATCCTGGCCGCCGAAGGCGATTCGCAGTGGAATTTCTTCGAAGGCAACTTCCAGGAATACGAGGAAGACAAGAAGAAACGCCTTGGCGAAGAAGGTGCCAAGCCGAAGCGGATCCGCTACAAGCCGATTACCCGCTGATTCTGAGCATTTCCCATGTCCTTACTTACAGAGCTTGCCGGTCTCGCCGAACTGGAGACCATGAGCGATTACAAGGTCAAGGACCCTCACCGGGGTTGGGCCGTACTGAGCATGTTCGGCCCAACCTCCGAGACCGACGCCGAAGGATTCTGGCGGTTTCAGAGAGGATGCGAGGAAGGCGAAACCATTGAGCGCTTCTTGAACCGGTATCAAGGATGTGTGGAACTGGCGCTAGTCTCTGCCGAAGAAGTTGGCTTGGAATACACGGGGACCCCAGTCCACGGAAAGAACGTCTTGGTAGTACGCCCCGTTCCTCGCCTTTGACGCCATATTCAAGATCGAACGATCGCCTTCCGATTCGCCCACAGCCGAGATTCGGCTCGGATTCTCCAGGACTACGGGCCGTTTTTTGGCCTTACCGTAGCATTGATGCAAAACGGGCGCCGTTGCGGCGCCCGTTCTTCTTTCGTGCCCCGCCGAAGCGAGGCTCAAAACTGGTATGTGCGGATATTAGTGCTTCAGGCTGGCCGAGAAAACCGCCTTGCTCTTTTCGGAAAACTGGAATTCGTTGAAAGCGCGAGCAATTTCGGCTTCGTTGCGGCCTTCGGATTGATCTTCGAAGCTGATGCCGATGACCTTGCCGTTGGCAGCCAGGGTCTGGAAGGCGAAACGCCAGCGTTGTGCTTCAGCCAGCCGCTCGCGCAGTTCGGCTTCGTTGGAAATGGTAATACCGGCTTTCTTCAGGGAATCCAGGAATTGTTCGAAGGATTCGTTGCTCAGACTGCCCATTTATATCTCCGTAGTTATGCGGTGTTTGATCACCATGAGCCGAATAACGACTCGACTTTGATTCGGTTGACACGAAAGTGATAGAAATTTGAATGCGATAATGTCGCCCCATGAAGAAGCCAAATACCACCGTCGAGATTCCTGAAATCCGTCCCGGGCAGTCCATCGAACTGCTCAAGGAACTCCACATCCTCACCCGTGACGGCAAGCTCAATCAGGACACGCGGCGCAAGCTCAAACAGGTCTATCACCTCTACCAGTTCATCGAACCGCTGCTGGATGGCGCCGAGACACTGGTCGACCATGGGGCCGGCAAGTCGTATCTCGGTTTCATCCTCTACGATCTATGTATCAAGAATCGCGCCACCGGCGAGATCATCGGCATCGAAACGCGCCAGGAACTCGTCGAAAAATCCCGCGAATTGGCCGCCAGGCTTGGCTTTGAGCGTATGCGCTTCCTTGCCTGCACGGTCGAGGACTCACTGACCGCAGCCGAGCTGCCGGCCAGCGTCGATGTCGTGACAGCGCTACACGCCTGCAACACGGCGACCGACGACGCCATCCGTTTCGCCCTGACCAAAAATGCCCGCCATATCGTCCTCGTCCCTTGCTGTCAGGCCGAAGTAGCCGCCACGATGCGGGCCAGAAAGAACGAATCGCTGTCGCAAAAACCGCTGTCCGAACTTTGGCGACACCCCATTCACACCCGCGAGCTCGGCAGCCACCTGACCAACGTCCTGCGCTGCCTGCTGCTCGAGTCGCACGGCTACGACGTCACCGTCACCGAGCTGGTCGGCTGGGAACATTCGATGAAGAACGAGCTGATCATCGCCAGCAAGCGTGGCAGCCCGCGCAAAAACGCCCGCGAACGCGCCGAAGCCATCCTGCGCGAGTTCAATATCGAAGAACTTGCCCTGCGTTTCACGTACTAAGTCGCCATGACTCGAATTCAACACCCGCTCGAACTCCTCGCCCCGGCCAAGAACGCCGATTTCGGCATCGAAGCCATCAAGCACGGCGCCGACGCTGTCTACATCGGCGGCCCGGCTTTCGGCGCCCGTTACGGTGCCGGCAACGACGTCGCGGAAATACGACGCCTGTGCGATTTTGCCCATCGCTACCGCGCCAAGGTCTTTGTCGCGCTCAACACCATCCTGCGCGACGACGAGCTTGAAGACAGCCGCCAACTCGCCTGGCAACTTTACGAAGCTGGGGCCGATGCGCTGATCATCCAGGACATGGGTTTGCTCGAACTCGACCTGCCGCCCATCCAGCTTCACGCCAGCACGCAGACCGACAATCGCAACGCCGACAAGGTGAAGTTTCTCGAAGATGTCGGCTTCTCGCAGGTCGTTCTGGCGCGCGAATGCAGCTTAATCGAAATTATTAAGATTGCTTCGCAAACCAATGTTTCATTGGAATATTTTGTTCACGGCGCGCTGTGCGTTGCATTCAGCGGCCAGTGCTACATCAGCCAGGCCCACACCGGGCGCAGCGCCAACCGCGGCGAGTGTTCGCAGGCCTGCCGCCTGCCCTACACGCTGGTCGACGACAAGGGCAAAACGATCACCGAGAACCAGCACCTGCTCTCGATGAAGGACAACAACCAGACCGCCAACATGCTCGATCTGGCCCGCGCCGGCGTCTGTTCCTTCAAGATCGAGGGCCGGCTCAAGGATCTCAGCTACGTCAAGAACATCACCGCGCACTACCGCGGCCTGCTTGACGAGATCATCGCCAACAATCCCGAATTCACCCGCGCCTCGAGCGGTCGAAGCACCTACACCTTCACGCCGCAGCCGGACAAGACTTTCAACCGCGGCTACACCGACTATTTCGCCAACGACCGTCAGGACGACATCGGCGCCTTCGATTCGCCGAGTTTCGTCGGCGAGTTGATCGGCGAAGTTGTCGACATCGGCGACGGTTCTTTCACCGTTAACGCCGAAAAGCCCTTCAACAACGGTGACGGCGTCTGTTTCTACGACGCCCACGGCGAAGTCGTCGGCATGCGCATCAACCGGGCCGACGGTAAAACCCTGTTCCCGGCCGAAATGCCCGAAGAACTGACCGCCGGCGCCAGCCTCTTCCGCAACCGCGACCAGGAATTCGAGCGTTCGCTGGAAAAGGAATCAGCCGACCGCCGCATTTCAGTCAAACCGGTGCTGACGGAAACCGAAGACGGCTTCACGCTGACGCTGACCGACGAAGATGGCGTGATTGCCACGGTCAACCGGAAAATTGGGCCAAAATCGGAATGGCAACTGGCCCAGAATCCCGAGCCGGCGATGGCCAAACTCAAGGAAAACCTCGGCAAATTCGGCAACACGATGTTCGTCGCCGAGCCGGTTGAACTAAAGCTCAGCCAGACCTGGTTCATGCCGGTCAGCGCCATCAACGCCTTGCGCCGCGAAGCCACCGAACAGCTCGAAGCCGCCCGCATCGCCAGCCACCCGCGCCCGCCGCGCGCTGTGCCGGCCGCCAACCCGGTGCCCTACCCGCAGGAAGAGCTGACCTACCTCGGCAACGTCTTCAACGCCAAGGCCCGCCAGTTCTACGAGAAACACGGCGTCAAGCTGATCGAGGAAGCCTACGAGGCGGGCAACGAAAAAGGCATGGTCTCGCTGATGATCACCCGCCACTGCCTGCGCTACAGCTTCAACCTCTGCCCGAAGGAAGTGAAGCACCTCAAGCCGGACCCGATGACGCTGATCAACGGCAACGAAAAGCTGACCCTCAAGTTCGACTGCAAAGCCTGCGAAATGCACGTCGTCGGCAAGATGAAGAAGGGCGTGACGCTCAACCTCGGCAGCATCCGCCCGGCTGCCTGATCACCGGCCAAGCCGGCCGCTCAGGCCGGCTTGCGGAGCAGATCGACGCGCTGCGGATTGAGGAAAGTGGCGCCGTCCGGCCCCATGAAGGATTCGAACTTTTCCTGCACCTGCCGGTAGAGTTCCGGGGCCAGTTGGTGATCGGTGTGCGTGACCTGGATCATCCGGGTATCGAACTGGGCAAAACTCTCGAAATAGCTGCGGGTGTTGAAGAACATCTGTTTTTCGAGATTCAGGCTGCCTGAGTCCACTGCCTTGCAGATCGCGGCAAAGGCCGCCTCGCGGACCTGTTGCTCGTTGTGAAACAAACGAAAAACCTCGTTCAGATCGCCAGCAAAGACCGGTTCGGAGATCCACGCCACACCGCCCGGTTTCAGCACGCGGGCGATCTCGGCCAGGGCGCGGTCCATGTCGGCCACCGGAACATGGTGCAGCGACTTGAACATCAGCACGATATCGACGCTGGCATCATCGACCGGAATCGCCTCGGCGCCGCCATGGCTGAAGCGCACCGTTGGCAGATCGGCAATTTCCAGATTGCGCGCATGCTGGATGGTGTCGACTTCGAGGGCAATGATTTCCCGCGGCCGCCCGGTTTCCGCCAGAAACCGCGTCTTTTCAGCCTTGCCGCAGCCCAGTTCGAGGATACAGACGCCATCGAGCGGCAGTTCTTCGAGCAAGAGTTTCATTTCGTTGCACAGCGTGGTCTGGGCGGGATCAGCGATCTTCATGGCACATCCGGAAAATTTGGCGAACCCGAATTTTAGCGGATGCTGATGCAGCGGCGCGCGCCATGACTGAAAAGCGGCGCTATAGTCACGCCTGTCGCACCGCACCCGCTCACCATGAAACCCACTCCCTGCCCGTCCTGCCGTCAAACCATGACCAAGCACCGCTTCGAGCGGCTGCATCACGGCGAAGTCATACTCGACATGTGTTTCGCCTGCCAAGGCATCTGGTTCGATGAATTCGAGAGCGTTCAGATCACGCCGGGCGGTATCGTCGAGCTGTTCAAGCTGCTGCACGAGCACCACGACGACCAGCGCATACCGCTGCGCGATCCTCTGAAATGCCCGCGCTGCAGTGAAAAACTCCTGCATGGCCTCGACGTGGCCAAACATGGCGGCAAATTCAACTACCACCGCTGCCTGCAAAAACACGGCCGTTTCACCACCTTTGCCCAGTTCATGATCGAAAAGGGCTTCGTCCGCCAGCTCAACCCGGCTGAAATCGACGAACTGGCGGCCAAAGTCGGCATCATCCGCTGCATGGGCTGCGGCGCCCCGGTCGATATCCGCCGCGACCACGCCTGCGGCCACTGCCGGGCGCCGATCACCATCCTCGACCCTTCCGCCGTCGAACTGGCGCTAAGCCGCTACCAGCATGCCGAAGTACGCCGCACAACGCGCGACGTCGAAGCGCTCGGCGACGCCATCGTCATGCGCGAACGTGAAAAATCGCGCCAGAAACGCCTGAAACAGGAACCGGAAAACGCCGGCATCATCGACGCCATCGACTTGCTGGCCGCCGGCGCCGAGTTTGTCTGGACGTTGATCAAGCGCTAAGCCGAAGGCTGTCGGCCTTCTCCTGCCGACAGCCCCCATCCATTTCGCATTGAGCATCGCCGCCGGCGAACTTAGGTAGCTACCCCATGTCCTAGATTGATGCTGCAAATTTACTCAACCCGAAGCGAAAGGATCCAACATGCCAAACCGCCTGGTTAGTGAAGTCATCAAAGGACGGCCATTCCCCACCACAGCCACCGGCACCACCGTGCGTGAAGCCGCGATCATCATGAAGGAATGGCATTCATCGGCAATTCTCGTTGTAGACAAAGGCGTTCTCGCCGGCATTTGCACCGAACGCGACATCGTTTTTCGTGCAGTCGCCAACAACTGCGACCCGGCCAATACCGCAGTCAGCACCATCATGACCCGAAACCTCCAGACCGTCGGCCTCGACAAGCCTTTCGGCCATGCCCTGCACCTCATGTACGAAGGCGGATTCCGGCACATTCCCGTCATTGATGAGGCCGGCCACCCGGTCGGTTTGCTGGCAGCGCACGATGCGCTCGATATGGACGGCCTGCAGATGGAACAGGATCTCGTTCGGCGCGAAGAAATCACCGTCATTCTGTAAACGAAAAAGGCGAGCCATTCAGGCTCGCCCTGCGCCAGACACAAAACCCTTACTGGACGCGGATTTCCACCCGCCGCCCCTCTTCCGGGCTGCCCGTACCGAGCGTCGATTCCGGCTTGCGGAACTTGATCCGCTCGGCGGCAACGCCGCCGGCCACCAGCGCATCGCGCACCGACTGGGCGCGGTGCTTGGCCAGCTGGGCATTTTGGGCCGGATCGCCGGAAGTGTCGTGGAACCCGGAAAGCAGCACGATGGCGTTCGGGTTGGCCGCCAGGGCCTCCTGCGTTTTGGCGACGACGCCCTTGTCCGCCTCGTCGAGCACGGCAGCGCCAAGGGCGAAATAGACCTTGGCCAGCGCCTCGCCAACCGGTGCGATCTCGCCCTGCTCGGCAACCGGCTTTGCCGCCGCCTGAACGTTCTTGCCGGCGCTCGCCCCATAAACCACCGCCACAACGGCCAGCACGATCCCGGCCAACACCCCGACGATTACCGCGGTTGATTCGTCTTCATCATTAGCAGCCATAGTCACCTCTCAAGAAAGTTGCTCGGAGCCACAAAAACGTCTTCGGATTCTATGCCGAATCGCTATCGAAGAGAACTCTCGGTGCCAGCTCGACGTGTTCCTGATCGCCGCCCAGCCAGATCACCCCATCCTGAATCGTGCATTGCAGGCGCATGCCGCGTGCCGCCAGCGCAGCCAGCGCCTTGCCCTCCTCCACGCTCAACGACAGCACGCGCAGATTCTTCTGCCCCGACACCTTGCCCTGCGTCTGTTGCCACCACATTTCAGCGGGCCGCCCGCCATAACTGAGCACCATCACATGCCGCGAGCGGTTGCAGGCCCGGCGAATCGCCTTCTCGTCAGGCAGCCCGACGTCGATCCAGCGCTCGACGCTGCCCGTCGGATCAAGCTCCTGCAGGTCCGCCTCATCCTCCGTCGCCGATAGGCCGCGCCCGAAAGTCAGTGTCTCCGACGCATTCAGCGCAAAGGCCAGCAGGCGAACCATCATTCGCTCATCCGTTTCCGAAGGGTGGCGGGCGATGGTCAGCGTGTAGTCGCCAAAATGCGAACGGTCGAGGTCGGCAAGCTGCAATTCGGCCTTGAAGATGGTGGATTTGAGCGCCATGCCGGTTCCCGTAAAAAGCGCGGATTATCCCATGACGCATTCCCCAAAGCAGACTACGATTATCACTAGCCAATCTTCAGGAGATTCCGTCATGAGCCCGTTGCGCATCCTTCCCCTGTTGCTCGCCAGCCTCTTCGCCGTTCAGGCCGATGCCGCCGATGCCCCGCGCCGCAAATCCGGCCTGTGGGAAATAAAGACCCAGATGCCCGGCATGCCCTCGCAAGGCCCGATGCAGATGTGCGTCGATCAGGCCAGCGATAACGTCATGCAGGAACGCGCCAAGGAAAAGGTCAATTGCCCGGTCATGGACGTCAGCCGCGGCGCCGGCAAGATGACCATTCACGCCGTCTGCAAACACGAAGGCGTGACCAGCACCAGCGATTCAGTCATCACCGGCGATTTCGACTCGGCCTACCGCAACGACATGGTGATCCGCTACGAACCGCCGCAGCACGGCATGAAAGAGATGAAGATGGTTCAGGAAGCTCGCTGGCTCGGCCCCTGCAAGGCTGGCCAAAAACCGGGCGACGTCATCATGCCCGGCATGCAGAAATTCAACATGCAGGAAATGATGAACGATCCGCAAGTACGCGAAATGATGAAGCGCCAGCAAAAGCAGTAAAGCGCCCCATATAATCAGCGTTTTCTAATACATGAGATTGCCATGCGCCCCCTGCTCCTAGCCTGCCTGATCGCCGCCACCAGCTTCGCCCACGCCGAAGTCATCGACATCGACAACGCCCAGCTCGACAAACTGCGCCAAAGCGGCGTCCCCGTCGTCGACATTCGCCTGCAATCGGAATGGGAAGAAACCGGCATCGTCGGCGGCAGCAAACTCCTCACCTTCTTCGACGAAAAAGGCCGCGCCGACGCCCCGGCCTGGCTCGAAAAGGTCAAACCCTTCGCCAAGCCGAACGAGCCGGTCATCGTCATCTGCCGCACCGGCAACCGGACCAAGGCCGTCAGCCAGTTCCTCTCGCAACAAGCCGGCTACGCCACGGTTTACAACGTCAAAGCCGGCATCAAGGGCTGGATAGGCGCCGGCGGCCCGGTCGTCCCGGCAACGCAAACCATCGCCTCCTGCAAGGCCGCGAAAACTTGCTGAACCACGCCGTCGACCGCAAACGGTGCGCCAGTTGCGAGCACTGGAGCGGTTGGCGCCAACCCGGCAACGAGCCGGGAACCGTCATCATCGAAGCCGAAACCTCAGAAGGTCTCTGCATTGGCGGCGGCTGGGACAACTCCGAACGCCGCGCCCGCTCGGCCTGCGGACATTGGCGGATTTGGCAGGCGCTGGATCAGACGCCGCCATAACCCAGCATCCCGCTTGCTACGGTCAACCCGAAAAAATGCCAAAAATTGAAATCGGGTAGCGCAAGCATTTATACTCACTTATAAATCATGTGCGTATAATCCCACTATGAAACGACTTTCTGAAACCTGCGCCACCTTGTATGCCGACCTCAAGGACCGTGCCTGCGGGGATTCGGGCCGGCTGCCTCCGGGCGGCGCGTTCACCAAGAAAACCGTCAACGGGGGAATCTACTGGTACTACCAGACACCTCAGGTCGACGGGCAACGGCGGCAAATCTCGCTGGGCAGGGAATCCGACGAATTGCTGGCAAAAATCGACCAGTGGCGGACAGCGCAGTCAGATGCCGCAGGCTTGAGCGACGCGCGCAAACGACTCGTCGCCATGTTGGGCGTCGGTGGTGCCCATCTGGAGCCAGGGCGCCCCGCAAAATTGCTGTCACGCATGAGCCAGGCGGGCCTGTTTGACGCCGGCGGCGTCCTCGTTGGCTCCTTTGCCTTCGCTTGTTACGGGAACATGCTGGGAGTCTCCTTCGGCTCGGCCTTGATGCGAACAAGCGACATGGACTTCTCCCTGGAGCGGGAACTCGATATCGGTCTCCAGCGCTCAATACCGGACGATCTTCGGCTAGCCGAGCCGGCCCTCAAGTGGCCGCCACAACTGCTACCAAGCGCTCCCCCCTTCAACCTTATTGCCCCTGACGGCTTCAAGGTCGAATTCTTGACCGCGCAACACGCTGCGACAGAGCGAACACCCGTGCTCATTGAGCGCTTCTCAGTTCACGCAATGCCGCTTCCTTACATGGACTACCTTCTCAACCAAACCCAGGATGCCGTGCTCCTCAACGGTGCAGGAATCCCGGTAAAAGTGCCGGATCCAGCGAGGTTCGCACTTCACAAACTGGCCGTTTCCCAGCTGCGTCCGGTAGGTGAGAAAACAAAATCCGATAAGGACATACGCCAGGCTGAGCAACTCCTGGAAGTACTACTGGCAGACAACCCGGGTTCCGCGATGCTCGCAGCCGACGCCGTCAACGACCGGGAAGACCTTCTCGGAAACTTGATCCTCAAGGGTGCAAGTCGCTTACCACCAGAAATGCGGGAGTCCTTACGCGACTGGGTTCACGAGAAGGTTTGGGATGCTGAGCTTGGCAAAGCCATCCCTGGAGAGCCGCAAGAACGATGACTTCCGGCTGAAGTTCACGGTCAACCGGAAAAAATGGCCAAAAATCAAATGTCTCTGAACCCCTTTGGCTGCAATGTCAATATTTCAACAGCCGTTGCAGTGCACTTACTGCATAGTCGTTACCTTGATCGGCTGCCAATTTATACAACGTAATCGCCTCGGCGTTGTCCTTCGACAAACCGCCGCGGCCACCCTCGTACATTCTCCCAAGGAACACCTGCCCAAGCGCTGAGCCCTGATCAGCCGCCTTGCGGTACCATTTGACCGCCTCAGCTTCGTCCTTCAACAAACCGCCCAGGCCATCCCTGTACATGGTCCCAAGGGAGGTCTGCCCACGCGCATCGCCCTGATCTGCCGCTTTGCGGTACCATTTAACCGCCTCGACTGCATCCTTCGACAAACCGCCTAGGCCAAGCTCATACATTAACCCAAGGGCAGCCTGCCCGTCCGCGGAGCCCTGATCCGCCGCCTTGCGGTACCACCGGACCGCCTCTGGCTCATCCTTCGACAAACCGCCTCGGCCAAACTCGTACATCATCCCTAGGTACGCCTGCCCGTCCTCCGAGCCCTGATCTGCCGCCTTGCGGTACCACTTGACCGCCTCAACTTCATTCTTTGACAAACCGCCTTGGCCAAGCTGGTACATAACTCCCAGGTTCACCTGCCCAAGAGCATGACCCTGATCGGCCGCCTTACGGAACCACTTGATTGCCTCGGCTGCGTCCTTTGACAAACCGCCTCGCCCCTCACTGTACATAACCCCCAAGCTCACCTGAGCATTCGCATTGCCCTGATTGGCCGCCTTGCGATACCACTTGAGCGCCTCGGTTTCGTCCTTTAACAAACCGCCTTGGCCATCCCTGTACATGGTCCCAAGGTACGCCTGCCCACGCGCATTGCCCTGATCGGCCGCCTTGCGATACCACTTGAGCGCCTCGGCTGCGTCCTTCGACAAACCACCTTGGCCGTGC
The DNA here is from genome assembly GCF_049652925.1 of Azonexus sp. GTDB lineage: Bacteria > Pseudomonadota > Gammaproteobacteria > Burkholderiales > Rhodocyclaceae > Azonexus. Next base: position 19,038 of record NZ_JBASFI010000012.1, on the reverse strand, counting down.
TCGTACATAAACCCCAGATTGGCCTGCCCATTCGCATCGCCCTGCTCGGCCGCCTTGCGGTACCACTTTAGCGCTTCTGCTTTATTTTCGGCATGGCCATTACGACCGTAGAAGTAGCTATCAGCGAGGGCAGCGAATGCTGTGGCATCGTTTAGGGTTTCAGGAAGAGAAACTGCCGCTGGCTTGGATATATTGACTGGCGCCGGTATCGGTTCTTGCTTGCCACCGATCCACCAAATAACCGCCACGCCAAGCACAGCCGCGACAATGACGAGAATCCATTTACTTGGCTTTGGGCCAAAAGGCGGCAAGGGACCTTCGGGCAACTCAGCATTCTCGGCGGCTTTTCCGGCAAGGTCGCGCTGCTCTTGAGCAATTTGACTCGCATGTGCTGATACAGGGTGCAGTACCGCATCGACCGCTATCGCTAGATGCTTTCCGCGCAATCGCTCCATTGCCTCATCGAAGAAATCAGCCGGAATGGTCAGCGCCTGATAACGACGTAGCGGCTCCAAAGAACCACGTAGCTGCTGAATCGCAATGGGCGAATCGAAAGTGAATTCGTTTATTAAAAGAGGCACAACATTGCGCTGGGCCTCAAGCGCAACTTCGATCTCCCGGCGCAGCCAGTCGGCCGGGTCGGTGCAACGTACAAGTGCAGTCGGAGTCAGCAAAAGGATGAAGTGAGCGCGTGCCCGAATGTTTTCGACGATAGCGCGTTCAAAATCACCACTGGCAATACCATCATAATCGATGAAAACGTCGTAGCCATGTTGGGTAAGATCCTTGAAAACCGCCAACGCTGGCCACCGATCCGCTCGTCGATAGCTTATAAAAACAGTTTTTTCGGGCCGCGCCATGCCTGCCAGAACCTCTTGTATTTGTCATGGGATTATTAAGACTAGCATGTTTTTGGCAATAGCGAAGGCGCCCTGAAAAAGCAAAAAGCCCAGTCTTTTGAACTGGGCTTTTTGCTTGTATTTTTGGCTCCCCGACCTGGGCTCGAACCAGGGACCTACGGATTAACAGTCCGGCGCTCTACCGACTGAGCTATCGAGGAACGGTACTGTCGGCCTTGCGGCTGACAGGGCGCGGATTATATACAAATCCGCTGAGAGGCTGCAATAGAGAGCGTCTTGCAGCGGAAAATAAATTGAAAATCAGGCTTTTCCGTCGTCGACCGCAAGATCCGGATTCACCGGCAGTTTGCCCGCGGCCTTCAACTCGGCTTGCCGGGAAGCCCGGAGCGCTGGCGTTTCCAGGCTGATGCGCCCAAGGGCGCCGGAGCGGTAGTCGAGGATCAGGATGGCGGCGGCTCTTTCCATGTCCAATTCGCCGCCCCGCCCCTTGATGACGCAGCCGCGCTTTTTGGCGATGGCTTCGATGACGCCGACGGCATCCATGCCTTCGGTGGCAAAGCCGTAGCGCGCCATGAGCAGCTTGGGGTAGACCTCGAGCAGGTAGTTGGCGAGCCAGGTGCCGACTTCTTCGTCAATGTAGGCATTGATGCCGACGGCGTGGCTGGCGGCGAGCATGAGGCCGTCGATGGGATGGTCGATCTTCGGCCAGAGCATGCCCGGGGTGTCGTAGAGCGTCAGGCGGTTGCTGATGTCGATGCGTTGCTGGGTCTTGGTGACGGCCGGCTGGTCGCCGACGGCGGCGACTTTTTTCTTGACCAGCGCGTTCATGAGCGTCGATTTGCCGACGTTGGGGATGCCCATGATCATCAGGCGCAGCGGCTTGACGGCGTCGTTGCGGTGCGGCGCCAGCTTCTGGGCCAGACCGGGGATGCGCGCCACGTCGCTGGCTTTCTTGCAGGAGATGGCGACCGCCTTGACGCCGGGCTGGGCGTCAAAATAAGCCAGCCAGGCCTTGGTCGCTTCGGGGTCGGCCAGATCGGCCTTGTTGAGCAGCTTGAGGCAGGGGCGCTGACGGAAGACGCGCAGCTCGTGGATCATCGGATTGCTGCTCGCCTGCGGCAGGCGGGCGTCGAGGACTTCGACGACGACGTCGGCCACGGCCAGCGTTTCGCCGGCCTTCTTGCGGGCCTGGGTCATGTGCCCGGGGAACCATTGGATGGACATTTATATTCTTTCTATTTTCAGCCGCCGGTGACCGGCGGGAAGAAGGCGACTTCGTCGCCGTCCTTTATTGTGGCATCGAGCTTGGCCATGTCCTGATTGACGGCGCAGCGCAGGTTTTTGGCCGTGGCCAGCTGGTCGCGCCCCTGCCCGACCAGCCAGTCGCGCAGGTTGCCGACGGTGGCAACACCAGCCGGAAGATCGACCGTTTCGCCGGGCAGCCCGAGGGTTTCCTTGAGGCCGGCGAAATAGAGAATGCGAACGGTCATGACAGCAGTTCCGAGAACGGGATGAAGCGCACCAGATCGCCACGCTTGACGGCGTGCTTCGGCGGGTTGTCGACCAGCCCGGTACCCCAGGTCAGCGACGACAGCACGCCCGGCCCCTGGTTGGGGAAAATCTCGACGGTGCCGCGCTCGCTGAGCCGGGCGCGCAGGAATTCGCGGCGGGCGTCGGGCTTCGGCCAGTCGAAGTCGGCCGGCAGATTGAGGCCGTGCGGCAGCGCATCGGCAATGCCTTGCAGGCGCAGCACGAAGGGGCGGACGAAGATCATGAAGGTGACGATGGACGACACCGGGTGCCCGGGCAGGCCGATGAACCAGCTTTCGCCACCGGCCTCGCGGCGCACGGTGCCGAAGGCGAGCGGCTTGCCGGGCTTGGCGGCGAGCTTCCACATCTGCAGTTGGCCTTCGACTTCGACGGCCGGCTTGACGTGGTCTTCTTCGCCGACTGAAACGCCGCCGCTGGTGACTACCAGATCGTTGTCGGCGGCGGCGCGGCGCAGGGCGGCGCGGGTTGCTTCGAAATCGTCGGGCACGGCGCCGAGGTCGCGGACTTCGCAGCCGAGCGATTCGAGCAGCGCGCACAGCGCGTAGCGGTTGGAGTTGTAGATGCCGCCGGGCGGCAGCGGGTCGCCGGGCTGGACGAGTTCGTCGCCGGTGAAGAAAACGCCGACGCGCACGCGACGGAAGACAGGCAGTTGCGGCAGGCCGGCGGCGGCGGCCAGGGCGACGTCCTGCGGGCGCAGGCGAATGCCGGCAGCCAGGATGTCACCGCCGGCCAGAAAGTCTTCGCCGGTCGGGCGGATGAAGGTGCCGGCACGCGGCACTTCGTTGAAGGTGACGCCAGCATCCGTGGCCGTGGTTACTTCCTGCATGACGACGGTGTCGGCGCCGGCCGGGATCGGCGCGCCGGTGAAGATGCGGGCGGCGCTGCCGGGCTGCAGGGGCACGGGCACCGATCCGGCCGGGATGCGCTGGCTGACCGGCAGGCTGGTGCCGGCAGCAGAAACGTCGGCGGCGCGCACGGCGTAGCCATCCATCGCCGACATGGCGCAGGGTGGCACGGAGATCGTCGATTGCACCGCAGCGGCCAGGACGCGGCCAGTGGCGGCGGCCAGCGGGATGTGGCGGATTTCTTCGACCGGCTTGGCGGCGGAGAGCAGTTTGTCGATGGCTTCTTCGTAACTCAGCATCGGATTTCCAGGTTCAGGGTAGCGATCAGAAAGTTGGCAATGGCCGCCACATCGTCAAGCGGCAGCACCGGCAGCGTGGTCGTCAGCGCCTCGTTGCTAGCGACACCGACGATGTCATCGCGCTCGGGAAAGAGCGGCGGCGTTCCATTGGCAGAGCGATAGACTTCGAGCTTGGGCACCGGTTCATCCTTGAAGCCTTCGATCAGGACAAGATCGCAGGGCGACAGGTGGCCGATCAGTTCCTTGAGCGTGGGCTCCACCTCGGCCCGCCGCTCGTGCATCAGCGCCCAGCGGTCGCCGCAGGAGAGCAGCACCTCGGTGGCGCCGGCTTCGCGGTGGCGGTAGGAATCCTTGCCCGGCTTGTCGATGTCGAAACCATGGTGGGCGTGCTTGATGACCGACACCTTGAAGCCACGCGCCGTCAGCTGGGGGATGAGCTTTTCCAGCAAGGTCGTCTTGCCGGAACCGGAATAACCGGCGATACCGAAAACTTTCATGGGCGGATTTTAACCGTTCAGGCGACGAAAACCGGGGCGAAACCGCCGCCCGGCGTCCGGAAATTGGTGGTTTGGCCTTGGTAGAGGCGGGCCGCGACGAGCTGGATGCGGCCGGCGTAGACGTAGCAGCGGATGTCGGCTTTCATGGTTGCCACTCCTCCCCCTTCAAGGGGGAGGTTGGGTGGGGGATGGGTGTTGCTTGCCTCATTTGCCCCATCCCCACCCCGGCCCTCCCCTTGAAGGGGAGGGAGATTTACTTCGTACTCCGACGGTAGCGCGATTTCCTGGGCAATGTAGCCGCCGTGCAGGATTTCCTCGAAGACGCGCTTGGTCAGCTTGTCGCCGCGGTAGGCGGCGCGGCTACCGAAACCGGCGGGCGGCTTGAAAAACCAGCGTTTGCGTTCGGCCCAGAATCGCTCGCCCTGCTCCGGTGTCACGGCAACGGTTTTCGGGATGCCGGCGAGCAGGGTCTGGCGGATGGATTCGTCGACACCCAGCGCCTGCAACGCGGTGTCGTCGGAGAGCTGCATGAGGTTGCGCTTGTCGGCATACAGCGCGTGGGCGCGCGGATGCGGCGTGATGACAACGCCACCCGATTCAAAAATTGAGCGAATTTTCCCGTTGACCGTGGCATCGAGGGCAAAGTCGGTCAGGCGGTTGTAAATCAGGTCGACCGGCAGGCCGGCATGCAGAAGCTGCTCGCCGTCGCTCTCAAATTCGCCCGGATCGGCCACCACGGCGGCGATGCCGTGCTGCTCGAACAATTCCTTGAAGAGCGCGAATTCGGGGGCGAGAAACTGTTCGGCCGGGTTTTCATCGACGATGGCGATGCGGCGCAGCGGTGCGTCGCCGCGTTCCAGATGCCATTCCTCGCGGAACATGGCGACATATTCTTCGCGAATCCGCGCGCCCTCTTCCACGTGGCCATGCGAAGCGAGCAGGTAGGCGTTGAGCAGACCACCGCCAGCGTTGGTGTTGATCTCGATGAGCTTGGGGCCGGTTTCGGTCAGGTGAAAGTCGTAGCCCATGAACACGCCGTGCGACTTGACCGGCAGACGGGCGATTTCCGGCGCCTGGGCCAGCGCGTGGGCCTGATAGGCCGGCATGGCGATGACCGATTCGATGGCCGTGATGATGTCAGCCATGGCCTGCATCGGCCCGGTGGCAATGGTGATGTCGGCGCTGGAGAAGAACTGCGGCTGCTGCGCGCGCATTTGCTCGAAGATGGTTTTCATCCGCTTTACCGGTTGGCGAAGAAATCGAGGACGACCTGCAGTTCGCGGGTCCGTTTCATGGGTGGCAGACTTTGCCAGACGCGGCGGCCATAGGGCTTTGATATGAGTCGTGGATCGCACATCATGAGCACGCCCTTGTCGTTCTCGTCGCGGATCAGCCGGCCGGCGCCCTGCTTGACGTTGATGACGGCGCGCGGCAACTGGTATTCCATGAAGGCGTTGCGGCCTTCCTTTTTCATCTGCTCGATACGCGCCGAAAGCACCGGGTCGTCGGGGGGCGCGAAGGGAATCTTGTCGATGACGACCAGCGACAGCGCTTCGCCGCGCACGTCGACGCCTTCCCAGAAGCTCTGGCTGCCGACCAGGATGGAATTGCCGTGGTGGCGGAAGCGTTGCAGCAGATCGTTCTTGCTGCCCTCGCCCTGAACGAGCAGCGGCATATCGATGTTTTCGTCTTCGAGCTTGGCCTTGAGCAGTTCGTGCGTGCGGCGCATGGCGCGCAGGCTGGTGCACAGGAAGAATGCCCCGCCGTTGGCCGCCTTGACGGCCGGCCAGGCGGCGTCGACGACGGCATCGGTGTAGTTCCAGGCGTTCGGGTCGGGCATGCCGAGCGGCGCGTAGAGGATGGCCTGCTTGTCGTAATCGAAGGGGCTGTGCCAGCAGGCGGAATCCGGCTCGCCAAGGCCGAGTTCGGCGCAGTAGTGGTGGAACTTGCCCTGCACGGCCAAGGTGGCTGACGTAAATATCCAGGCCCGCGGATGGCCGCCCATCTGTTTGCGGAAAATTTCGGCGACATTGAGCGGCGTTGCGTTAAGCTGCAGCGAATGCGTGAAGGCTTCGGCCCAGCGGACATAGCCGGGTGTCGGGTTCTGCCACTGGCCGAGGTGCTGGACAAGTTCGGTGGCGCGCTGCCAGCATTTCTCGAGGCCTTCGGCGCGCTCGGCCTGCGTTTCGAGCAAGGCGGCGAAGGCGACTACCTCGGCTTCGAGGGCTTTCAAGGCGATTTCAAAATCGGGCTTTTCTTCCAGTTGACCGTAGGAGAAGCGGCCGCTGTCGACGCCAACCGCCAGGCGCAGATCCTTGGCGGCCTTTTCGACTTTCTTGCTGGTTTCCGGCAGCGCCAGGCAGTCGCGGGCGTTGGTTAGCGCTTCGGCGCGGACGTCGCGTGCCAGATCGAGCACCTGCGCAGTTGAAATGCTGTCGCCGAAGAACAGCGTCGCCACTTCCGGCAACTGGTGGGCTTCGTCGAAGATGACCGTGTTGCAGGCCGGGAGCAGTTCGGCCATGCCTTCGTCGCGGAGCATCACGTCGGCGAAGAACAGGTGGTGATTGACGACGACCAGATCGGCCGCCATCGCCTCGCGCCTGGCGAGCATGACGAAGCACTCCTTGTAGTCCGGACATTCCTGGCCGAGGCAGTTGTCGCGCGTCGAGGTAGCGTGGCTCCATACCGGCGAATTCTCTGAAACCTCGATGCACTCGGCCTTGTCGCCGCTCTGCGTGGTCTTGGCGAAGACCGAGATGCGGCGGGCGTCGGCAGCATCCTCGCGGGTCAGGAAACGACCGTCGGCGATGGCGTGTTGCAGGTGATAAGGACAAACGTAGTTGGCCCGGCCTTTGAGCAGCGCGATCTTGACCGGCGCCTTGAGGGCGTCGCGGACCATCGGCAAATCCTTGTTGAACAGCTGGTCCTGCAAGGTTTTGGTTCCGGTCGACACGATCACCTTGCCGTTCGACTGCAAGGCCGGGACGAGGTAGGCGAAAGTCTTGCCCGTGCCGGTGCCGGCCTCGGCGATGAAGACCGAACAGCCTTTGATGGCGGCGGCGATGCGCTCGGCCATGTCGAGCTGCTGTTCGCGGATGCGATAGCCGCTGATGGCCCGGGCGAGCGGGCCTTCGGGAGAGAATATTTCCGGGAGGGAAGACAAGGGAAGAAGCCTGAAAAATCAGGGCCGAATCTTAGCAGATGCGGGGTCTGCCGAGGGAAAAGGCGGGCTGTCAGGCAATCGCATGAAGCTCTACTCCCTCCCCTTCAAGGGGAGGGTCGGGGTGGGGATGGGTTAGCGGAGTTCCAGGCCATAACCCATCCCCCACCCTGCCTCCCCCTTGAAGGGGGAGGAGATCTTGCATCCTGCACTCTTACGATTGCCCGAGGCTCTCTGGCTACAGGAAAAACCTCACACCGTTTGATCACCAGCCAGAACCCGATATTCCGGACACAACGCCAACCCAGCCTTCAACGCATCCACCAGCAAACGGACCTTGGGCAGCGAATAGCGCCGTTGCGGATAAATGGCCCAGACAGCGGTATTGGGTGGTTGGTTGGCCTCGAGCAGGGAAACCAGCTCGTCCCGGCGCAGGGGCTCAAGAACGTAATAATCCGGCAACTGGCACAGGCCGAAACCGCGCAGCGCGGCGTCGAGCACCGCCTGACCGCTGTTGCACCGCCAATTACCACTCGGCCGGAACTGGAACTCGCGCCCGTCGTGCTGAAAGTTCCAGATGTCGCTACTGCCGATCAGGCAGTTGTGCTGGCCCAGTTCAGACAACGTATGCGGCCGGCCGTATTTTTCGAGGTAGGCCGGCGCGGCGCACAGATACATGGCACGCGGTGCCAGCCGGGTGGCGACCAGACTCGATTCGCTGAGCCGGCCGAGACGGATGGCCAGGTCGAAGCCTTCGTGCACCATGTCGAGGGTGCGGTTGGTCAGCTCGATTTCGACTTTCAAAGCCGGGTAGCCGGCCATGAATTCATTGACCAGCGGCACGATGAAGCGCTCGCCGTAGGCGACGGCCGCGGTCATGCGCAGCAGGCCGGTCGGCGCGCTGTGCAGGTCGCCGATGGTCAGGAAGGCTTCGTCGCGCTCCTCGATCAGGCGCTGGCAGCGGGCAAGGAAAGTCTGGCCGGCTTCGGTCAGCGAGACACGGCGCGTCGTCCGGTAAAGCAGCCGCGCCTGCAGGCGTTCTTCGAGCAGCGCCACCTGCCGGCTGACGTGCGACGACGACAGGCGCAGGCGCTCGGCGGCGCGCGAGAAGTTGCCGCACTCGGCGACGGCGACGAATTCATCCAGCCCTTCCCAGCGACTCATTTTCGGCGCCCTCCCCGGCGAAGTCGATTATCCCTACACGACAACAATCATTCCTTGAATGACAATTTATCCGCAACCAAGCGCTAATTATACTTAGCACCATTGTTACCGTTCCGAGAGTTCCGCCATGTCGATCAAGTCCCGCGCCGCTGTTGCCTTTGCTGCTGGTCAGCCCCTGCAAATTGTCGAAGTCGACGTCGAAGCGCCCAAGGCCGGCGAGGTTCTGGTTCGCATCATCGCTTCCGGCGTCTGCCACACCGATGCTTTCACCCTGTCCGGCGACGATCCGGAAGGCATCTTCCCGTCCATCCTCGGCCATGAGGGCGGCGGCATCGTTGAAGCCATCGGCGAAGGCGTCACCTCGCTGGCCGTCGGCGATCACGTCATTCCGCTGTACACCGCAGAATGCGGCAAGTGCAAGTTCTGCCTGTCGGGCAAGACCAACCTCTGCCAAGCCGTGCGCGCCACCCAGGGCAAGGGTCTGATGCCGGACGGCACGACGCGTTTCTCCTACAACGGCCAGCCTATCTACCACTACATGGGCTGCTCGACCTTCTCCGAATACACCGTGTTGCCGGAAATCTCGCTGGCCAAGATTCCGAAGAGCGCACCGCTCGAAAAAGTCTGCCTGCTCGGCTGCGGCGTGACCACCGGCATCGGCGCCGTGCTCAATACTGCCAAGGTGGAAGAAGGCGCTACCGTCGCCGTCTTCGGGCTGGGCGGCATCGGTCTGGCGGCGATCATCGGTGCCAAGATGGCCAAGGCGTCGCGCATCATCGCCATCGACATCAACCCGGCCAAGTTCGAAATCGCCCGCAAGCTCGGGGCCACCGACTGCGTCAATCCGAAACATTTTGACGTCCCGATTCAGGAACTCATCGTCGAAATGACCGATGGCGGCGTCGATTACTCCTTCGAGTGCGTCGGCAACGTGGACCTCATGCGCGCAGCCCTCGAGTGCTGCCACAAGGGTTGGGGCGAATCGACCATTATCGGCGTGGCCGGGGCCGGCCAGGAAATTTCCACCCGACCGTTCCAGCTCGTCACCGGTCGCGTCTGGCGCGGTTCAGCATTTGGTGGCGTCAAGGGCCGCACGGAGTTGCCGGGATATGTCGAGAAGGCGCGCACCGGCGAAATCCCGCTCGACACCTTCATCACGCACACCATGCCGCTCGAACGGATCAACGAGGCCTTCGACCTGATGCACGAAGGCAAGAGCATCCGCACCGTCATTCATTTCTAAGGCACTGGCCATGACGCTCGAAAACCTCTCCTGCCAGAAAAGCGCGGGCGGCTGGACCAAGCGCTATCGGCACCGCTCGACGACGCTCGGCTGCGACATGGCGTTCTCGGTTTATCTGCCGCCGCAGATCGAAAGCGGCGATAAGCTGCCTGTGCTCTACTGGCTGTCCGGCCTCAGCTGCACCGACGAGACTTTCATGCAGAAAGCCGGCGCCCAGCGGATTGCTGCCGAACTCGGCATGGTCATCGTCGCCCCCGACACCAGCCCGCGCGGCGATGATGTGCCGGGCGACCCGGACGGCGGCTGGGATTTCGGCCACGGTGCTGGCTTTTACCTGAACGCGACGCAAGCGCCGTGGGCGCAACATTACCGGATGCACGACTACGTCGTGCACGAGCTACCCGCGCTGATCGAGGCCAGTTTTCCGGTTTCCGACAAGCGCGGTATCAGCGGCCATTCGATGGGCGGCCATGGCGCGCTGGTCTGCGCCCTGCGCAATCCGGGGCGCTACCAGTCGCTGTCGGCTTTCGCCCCGATCTGCAACCCGATGGCCGTCCCTTGGGGCGAAAAGGCTTTCTCCCGCTACCTCGGCGAAGACCGTTCGCAATGGCGCGAATGGGACGCCAGCCATCTTCTGGCCAATGCCGCGGAAAGGCTGCCGATACTGATCGACCAGGGCGACCGCGACCAGTTCCTGACTATCCAGCTCAAGCCGGAGGTGCTGCAGGTCGCTGCCCTGGCCGCCGGGCACCAGCTCGATTTGCGCATGCAGCATGGCTACGACCACAGCTACTATTTCATCGCCACTTTCATTGAAGACCACTTACGCCATCACGCCTGCGAACTCGGGGCAAGCGGCCTGCTTATCGACTGATTGACCGCGCTGCCATCGGCCAGAAAGCCGATGGCAGCGTGCTCGGCAGCGGCGCAATATGGCAAAGCACACAACGACACGCACTGTTGCAATCTGTTACTTGAGGTCGGCGGGCAAGTCCCTTATCTTGAGCACATGCGCTGACCAGACATCAGCCCTGACGGCCCTACCCACCTCCCCCTCCCCGGGCCGTCCAGAAAGCCTCGCACTCCCCCCGGTGCGAGGCTTTCGCCTTTTCAGGGCAGCACTTTCGGCTATCCTTCCAGCCAACGCATTCGCCCACCAGCCAGCATGTCGAAAAGACGAAAAAAAAAGATTGTCCGTGTCATCCACCCATCGGTGAGCCCGCTCCCCTTGCGACTCGCCCCGCTCTACGCCGGACACCTGCAGGTCTTCAGCGATGCCAGCCAGAAACGACATGGCGGACTGGCCGCCGTCCTCTTTGCCACACCAGACAGCGACGCGATAATCAGGTCGCGCACAGTGCCTATCATCGGCAGCAACGAACTGGAACTGCAGGCCACCCTGTTTGCGCTGGAACAGGCCCGAGACTTGTTCCCCGGCCGGCTGTTGGCCTTGTTTTCGGACAATCAGGATGCAGTGATTCGACTGAACCGCGGCAAGACCGAGGGGCTGGAGCAGGACCCCGCGTTGCGGCAGATGCTCGGCCAACAGGAACTAGTCGACACTCTGGCCAATGCATCCGTTTGCTGGATCAAGGGACACGGCAGTTGCCGGGGCAACATCCTGGCCGATCTGCATGCGGCGAGGGCCGCGAGCTAGCGTCAAAACCGGTGTTGCCGGGCCGGAACCGCCGGGATTGGCGCAGGCTGGCGGCCGGGCGCACACCAGACTCTCATTTTGGATAAGAAAAAGGCCGGGATCGCTCCCGGCCTTTTCATTTTTGGCTCTTTTTCCCGGTTGACCGTGGAAAGGAAAAAACCAATGCTGCGATTCGTTATGCATTGACCAGCACCTGGGGTGCCTGCCGGGTTTATCGTCAGACGCCCAACCATTCAAGCAACTTGCGCAGGCGGCCCTCTTCGGTCGTCACGAAACTGGTTATCCCGAGTCGCTTCAGAATTTGGCTACCGCTATCCGTACTGCCCATTTCGTTCAGCGCGCGCTGCATCTTCCCGATCTGCTCGGCACTGACGCGGTGTGAGGCCACCAGTGGCATATAGGGTTGCGACCTCGATTGATGCAAAATCCGGTGCTCGCCCTTGACCCACTTCGCGTAGGCACCAGAGTAAGAAGCAATGCCGCCGACATCAGAAATTCTGTTCTCGATAGCAAACGGAATCGCCCCCTGCTCACGCACGTAGGTGACTCGCTCATTCTCGATTACAACGCCCTGATCACGAAGTTCGGCGCGGCAAAATCGGGTCATGTACGCCTTCGTCTCCGGCAAGACAAAGGCCTTGCCCTTCAGATCAGACACTGTCTTGATCGGCGAATCCTTGTGCACTATCAGAACGCACTGGCCATCCGGCTTCGCCGTGGCAACGAAATTGTAGCGGTAGTCGCGCAAGCCACGGGCCGGGTAATCCGAGGGACGGGCAACAACCAGATCGTACAGGTCATCCTTCATTCCCTTTTCCAGGGTTGAAAACTCGCGAACAAAAGCCACCTTGATTTCGGCGTTGATGGCACGACCGAGAATATCTGCCAGTGGCTGATATTTCGTGCGGGCAGTTTCAGCGTCAATACCGCCAGAAGTGCCCTCACTGACGGCGAAAACCAATTGTTTCCTCGCTCCGCTCTCCGCATATGTTGCAGGGGAAAGCAAGGCAAGAAGGGCAAAGCCAAAGGTAAAAATGAGTCGCATCCGAATGTCTCCGTGGGTAATAAATTTGGCTATATATTCAGATCATTTGTCGCCAATTTGCCCGCAAAGAATAAACGAAAAACCCATTTTCCATATGTTGATTTTATCATTTAATACAAAATTATTTCGATAAGATACGATATTCAATAAAATCAATAACCGAGCCAACCTAAAGGAAGGACCCAGAGCGATAGCCCAGTTCATTTGCTGACACTGTCCATGGGTACCTTGATCCCGCAAATAGCGCTCAAAAAAAAGGCCGGGATCGCTCCCGGCCTTTTCGTTTTTGGCTCATTTTTCCGGTTGACCGTAGCAAGTACGGCCAACGCGGTAATCAGGCCTTTCTGTGGCTCGCCAGTTGCGTCCAGGTGTCGACCACGGTATCCGGGTTCAGCGAGATGCTGCTGATACCTTGATCCATGAGCCATTCGGCCAGGTCGGGGTGGTCGGACGGGCCCTGGCCACAGATGCCGATGTATTTGCCCATCTTGTTGGCCGCGGAGATGGCCATGGCGAGCAGCATCTTGACGGCCGGGTCGCGCTCGTCGAAGAGGTTGGCGACGAGGCCGGAGTCACGGTCGAGGCCGAGCGTCAGCTGGGTCAAGTCGTTGGAGCCGATCGAGAAGCCGTCGAAGATTTTCAGGAAGTCTTCGGCCAGCAGCGCGTTGGACGGGATTTCGCACATCATGATCAGCTTGAGATCGTTCTCGCCCTGCTTGAGGCCATGCTCGGCCAGCAGATCGACAACGCCCTGGCCTTCGCCGACGGTGCGGACGAACGGCACCATCAGTTGCACGTTGGTCAGGCCCATTTCTTCGCGGACCTTCTTCATGGCGCGGCATTCCATCTCAAAACAGTCGCGGAAGGACTGGGCGATGTAACGCGAAGCGCCACGGAAACCGAGCATCGGGTTTTCTTCTTCCGGCTCGTAGAGCTCGCCGCCGAGCAGCTTGCGGTACTCGTTGGACTTGAAGTCGGAGAGGCGGACGATAACCGGGTTCGGCCAGAAGGCGGCGGCGATGGTAGACACGCCTTCAACCAGCTTTTCGACGAAGAATTCCTTCGGCGAGGCGTAGCCACGGGCGCGGCGCTTGATTTCTTCGCGTTTCGAAGCTGGCAGACGCTCGACATCGAGGATGGCCTTCGGGTGGATGCCGATGACGTTGTTGATGATGAACTCGACGCGGGCCAGACCGACGCCGGCATTCGGCAGTTGGGCGAATTCGAAGGCCAGTTCCGGGTTGCCGACGTTCATCATGACCTTGACCGGGACGTCCGGCATGGCGGTGATGTCACGCGAGGTGACTTCGAAGTCGAGGCTGCCGCGGTAAACGTGGCCGGTGTCGCCTTCGGTACAGGAGGCCGTGACGATTTCGCCTTCGGTCAGCGTTTCGGTCGCGTCACCGCAGCCGACGATGGCCGGGATACCCAGTTCGCGGGCGATGATGGCGGCGTGACAGGTCCGGCCGCCACGGTTGGTGACGATGGCGGAGGCGCGCTTCATGACCGGTTCCCAGTTCGGGTCGGTCATGTCGGCGACGAGCACGTCACCTGGCTTGACCTGGTCCATTTCCTTCGGATCCTTGACGATGCGGACCGGGCCGACACCAATCTTCTGGCCGATGGCGCGACCGGAGGCGAGCACCTTGGAGAAGGACTTGAGCTTGAACTTTTCGACCTTGCCGGCGCCCGCTTGCGATTGCACGGTTTCCGGACGGGCTTGCAAAATGTAGAGCTTGCCGTCGATACCGTCCTTGCCCCACTCGATGTCCATCGGACGACCGTAGTGCTTTTCGATGATCATGGCGTAGCGGGCCAGTTCCATGACTTCGGCATCGTTCAGCGAGAACTGGTGACGCAGCGATTCTTCGACATCCTCGGTGATAACTGACTTGCCGGCGACCTTTTCGGTGGAGAAGGTCATCTTGATCATCTTCGAGCCGAGGTTGCGGCGCACGACGGCGTGTTTGCCGGCAGCGAGCATCGGCTTGTGCACGTAGAACTCGTCCGGATTGACGGCGCCCTGAACGACGGTTTCACCGAGGCCGTAGGAAGACGTAACGAAAACGGCATCACGGAAGCCGGATTCGGTGTCGAGCGTGAACATCACGCCAGCCGCGCCCTTGTCGGAGCGAACCATGCGCTGGATGCCAGCGGAGAGAGCGACGTCAGCGTGCACGAAGCCCTTGTGCACCCGGTAGGAAATGGCGCGGTCGTTGTACAGGGAAGCGAAGACTTCCTTGATCGCGTGCAGGATGTTTTCGAGGCCGACGATGTTCAGGAAGGTTTCCTGCTGACCGGCGAAGGAAGCATCCGGCAAGTCTTCAGCGGTGGCCGAGGAGCGCACGGCGAAGGACATGTCGGTGGTGGAATCGGCGACCAGGCGCTGGTACTGCTCGGTGATGGCGATGGTCAGGTCCATCGGGAACGGGGTGTCCATGATCCACTGGCGGATCTCGGCGCCGGTCTTGACCAAGGTATTCACGTCGTCAACATCGAGGGCGTCGAGCACGGCATTGATCTTGGCGTCGAGGCCGGACTGCGCCAGGAAATCGCGGTAAGCCTGCGCCGTCGTGGCAAAGCCGCCCGGGACGCGGACACCGGTATCGGCCAGCTGGCTGATCATTTCACCGAGGGAAGAATTCTTGCCGCCGACTTTGTCGACGTCGTTCATTCGGAGTTTTTCGAAAGGTAGGACGAGCGGTTCCATGGGGGTTCCTTACAGGAAAGTTGAATTGAAAATCAGGAAGTGGAGTCGGAAAAATCAGGGCTCAGGCGACGCGCGGCGGTTTCGCGGCGGGCGACGCTGCGCAGCGTCTGGGCCAGTGTTTCGCGGACGAAATCGATATGCGTTTCGGCGGCAGAGCGGGCGGCTTGCGGCTTGCGGCCGACAATTGCATCGTAGATGGCCGCGTGCTGGCTCTTGAGCAAGTTGCCGGCTGCCGGCACGGTTTTCAGTTCGCCGAGATTGAGGCGGATGTTGTCGTGCATCAGGCGCAACAGGGCCGATGATAGATGGCCGAGCAACGCATTGTGGGCAGCCTCGCCGACGGCCTGGTGAAAGGCGATGTCGGCTTCGGAGCGCTGATCCATGTTTTCGTTGGTAAAGGTCGCGTTCAGTGCGGCGAAGCGCTGGCCGAGACGTGTAAGGTCGGCTTCGGTGGCGCGCTCGGCGGCCCACTCTGCGGCCTGGCCTTCGAGCATGCGGCGGAATTCGAGCATGTCTTCGCGCAGGTTGGGATGGCTCCCCATCATGTCCTGCCACGGGTCGAAAAAAGTCGCTTCGAGTGCATTGGTGACGTAAGTGCCACCGCCCTGCTTGCTCTGTACCATGCCCTTGGACGCCAGCTTCTGGATGGCCTCACGCAGCGATGGACGCGAGACGCCAAACTCGGTCGCCAGTTCGCGCTCCGGCGGCAGCCGGTCGCCCGACTTCAGCGAGCCTTCCAGGATGCGACGCTCCAACGAAGCGGCGACGGCATCGGAAATACGCGGGACCTGCACTTTATTGAGGGGCATCGGGCTCGGCATGATTGGTAAGACCAACACATTCTAATCAGCGTTTCGGTAAAGCGCAAGTGTAGGATATTCCCTTAGTTCATTGACTAAGTCACGGTATTCACGTAAATTTTCACCTACACGAATATTGGTCTTACCATTTTACCGTTAAATAATTCACAACGGAGACAAGATGAAACAAGCGGAATCCGCAGTGCCACGGCCTGACGACGTTTATTTTTTTGCCACCTGCGTCGTCGACCAGTTCTTTCCCGGCGCCGGGATGGATGCCATCACGCTGCTTGAACGCGAAGGCATCCGCGTGCATTTCCCGGAAGAGCAGACCTGCTGCGGCCAACCGGCTTATACGAGCGGCTTTCCCGACGAGGCACGCAAGGTGGCGGCGCATCAATTGACGCTGTTTCCGAACGACTGGCCGGTGGTTGTACCGTCCGGTTCCTGCGCCGGCATGATGAAGCATCACTACCCGACGCTGTTTGCCGCCGACCCGGTGCGCAAGGCCCAGGCTGAAGCCCTCTCGGCGCGCATCTATGAGCTGACCGACTTCCTAGTCAATGTCTTGAATTTCCAGCCCGAAGACAAGGGTGGCGACTGCACGGTCGTGCTACATACCTCTTGCTCGGCGCGTCGTGAAATGGGCGTGCATCTGACCGGGCGCAAGTTGCTCGGCGGCCTTGGTAAAGTGACCGTAGCACAGCAGGACCACGAATCGGAGTGCTGCGGTTTCGGCGGCACCTTCTCGGTCAAGCAGCCCGAAATTTCCGGGGCAATGGTTGAGGATAAGGTCAAGGCCCTGAAGGCGACCGGCGCCGAGCGCGTCGTCAGCGCCGATTGCGGCTGCCTCATGAATATCCTCGGCCACGCTGCCTGGAAGGACAAGCAGGCCGGGCTCTCAAAACCCACCCTTCCCGGCGAACACATCGCCAGCTTCCTGTTGCGGAGGACTTCGAAATGAGCGCCCGTGACCGCATTCTTTCGAAATTGAGGGCAAAAATGCCGTCGACCGTGGCAGCCCTGCCCGACGTCGCCGGCTGGTTTGCCACGCATCGCGCCGTCGAATCGGCGGCCGACAAGGCCAGTCGCTTCCGTGCCTGCATCGAACTGGCCCACGCCGAAGTGCACACCGTGACGCCGGCCAACTGGCTGACCACCCTGCGCGAAGTGTTGGGCACCAAGGGTCTCGACAAGATCCTGGTCAGCGAGGAAACAACACATGGCTGCGCCGTGCTTGATGAGTTCCCGGCACACGGAATCGATTGCCAAGTTTACGACATGGCCATCGAAGCCTGGAAAACCGAGATGTTCAACGCCACCCCGGCCAGCCTGACCGCCGCCCGCGCCGCCATCGCCGAGACCGGCACGCTGATCCTGTGGCCCGATGCCGCCGAGCCGCGCCTGATGTCGCTGGTACCGCCCGTTCATTTCGTACTGCTGGACGCCAGCAAAATCTACAACACCTTTTTCGAAGCGATGGAGGCGGAAGGCTGGGCCAATGGCCTGCCGACCAATTCGCTGCTCATCTCCGGCCCGTCGAAGACTGCCGACATCCAGCAGACGCTGGCCTATGGCGCGCACGGACCGAAAGAACTGGTTGTACTAATGCTGACGGAGGACGAGCAATGAGCGAACACATCCTGACGTTCAAGCCCGCCGAAGGCTTCCGCGCCCGCTCCAAGGCCGTTGTCGACAATCCCTTCCTGCGTCAGAGTTTCCGCGGCGCCATGGATTTCCTGATGAGCAAGCGCGCCGCCCAGTTTCCCGATTCGGAGGAACTTGAAAGCCTGCGCACGCTGGGCGAAAGCATCCGTCAGTACAACCTTACCAAGTTACCGACCCTGCTCGAACAGCTCGAAGCCAACCTGACGCGCAACGGCATCCAGGTCCATTGGGCCGAAACGCCGGACGAAGCCAACGCGATCATTCTCGGTATCTGCCACGCGCGCCATGCCAGGCTGATGGTCAAAGGCAAGTCGATGGTCAGCGAGGAAATCGAACTCAACCACGCCGCCGAAGCGGCCGGCATCGGCGCGCTGGAATCAGACATGGGCGAGTACATCGTCCAGTTGGCGGGAGAGAAGCCGTCGCACATCATCATGCCGGCCATCCACAAAACGAAGCAGGAAATTGCCCAACTCTTCGCCGAAAAAGTCGAAGGCATCGATTACACCGACAACGTCGATGCGCTGATCCAGATCGGCCGCAATGTGCTGCGGCAGAAATTTCTGGAGGCTGACATCGGCCTTTCCGGCGTCAATTTCGCCGTCGCCGAAACCGGCACGCTGTGTCTGGTCGAGAATGAAGGCAACGGTCGGATGTGTACCACGGCGCCGCCGGTGCATATCGCGATCACTGGCATCGAGAAGATCGTCGAAAAACTCGAACACATTCCGCCGCTGCTTTCCCTGCTCACCCGCTCGGCGACCGGCCAGAACATCTCGACCTACTTCAACATGATCTCCAGCCCGCGCCAGGCTGGCGAGAAGGATGGGCCGAGCGAAGTACACCTCGTGCTGCTTGATAACGGCCGTTCACAAGCCTACGCCGACGAGCAGTTGCGCAAGACGCTGCAATGTATTCGCTGCGGGGCGTGCATGAATCACTGCCCGGTTTATACGCGTATTGGCGGGCATGCCTACGGGACAACTTATCCGGGGCCGATTGGCAAGATCATCTCGCCGCATATGCTGGGGCTGGAGGCGACTTCGACGATGGCAACGGCTTCGTCGCTGTGTGGGGCTTGCGGCGAAGTTTGTCCGGTGAAGATTCCGATTCCGGAGTTGTTGATGCGCTTGCGGGAGGAAGCGTTTACCGCGCCGCATGCGAATCCTTCGATGGTTGGCCAGGGGGCGGGGTATAGCTGGTTGATGACTTCCGTCTGGAAGGGATGGGCGGCGGTGTATCGGTCGCCTTCTTTGTACGGTGTCGCGACTTGGTTGGGGAGTCGGTTTAACTGGCTGACGCCCTCTCGTCAGGGGGCGTGGACCTCGGTTCGGGTGCCGCTGAATCCGGCCCCTAAGCGGTTGCGGGATATGTTGCGGGAACGCGGTTGATGTTTTCCCTTGCCAATTGGCATGGGGTTCCGCCTTGCTGGCGGGCGTTTCGAGTAGCGCAGGGAACCGGCGCAGCCGGCACCGACCCAGGGTCGCCTTCTTCTTTGGCTACTTTCTTCTTGGCGAAGCAAGAAGAAAGTACGCCCGC
>NZ_JBASFI010000011.1:0-32043 GCF_049652925.1 Azonexus sp. | reverse complement strand
GCACACACCGCAAAACCCCTGAAATCAGCCTATTACTTCGTAGCTCACTTCAAGTATTTCAATCTCACGCACCCCAACAGGACTCTGAAAACGAATCGAATCCCCTTCTCGACTCTTGATCAAGGCTCGAGCCAGCGGAGAAATCCAGCTGATACGCCCCTGCGCCACATCGGTTTCGTCCACACCAACAATGGTGTAGGTGTTCTCAATACCATCCGCCTCGGCGATTGTTACCCGAGCACCAAAGAATATCTGGTCGTTATTGCCTTGACGCAACGGATCTACAACTTCGGCGTTCTCGATACGCTTGGTAAGGAAGCGGATACGGCGATCAATTTCACGCAGGCGCCGTTTGCCATATATATAGTCGCCATTTTCGGAGCGGTCGCCATTCGATGCTGCCCAGGCAACCACCTCAACGACACGTGGCCGCTCACGTTTGACCAGATGCTCAAGCTCGTCTTTCAATCGGGCATGACCGGCCGGGGTAATGTAATTACGCGTTCCAGGAGGAAGCTTCAATGAGGGTGAAAGATCCTCTTCATCGTCGCTATCGCTCTCCCGCACGAACGCCTTGTTCATCAGTACCCGATGCTGTAATGCTCGACATCGACGCGAATCAGTTCGCGTCCGAGCAGGGCCGCCGTGTTTTTGGCGAACTGCTCCGCCCACGTACGCTGGTCGCGAAAGCGCGCTTCACCCGCGTATTTGGCGACACTAAGAATACGGTCAACGGCGAGAATCTTGCCTGTCGGAGTCGCGACATCGCACTCCAGAACAGTGAACTCATGGTCGAACCATTGGCGCGCCACGTCGGATGGTGCCCCGCCCGGAAATTTGAATTCGAATTCTTTTTCCTTGCCGAACGAGACAATTACATGATGTTGCATTTCTCTCTCCTCCACGAATCGGATCAAGGTATTCTAGCAAAACAACCGAAGCAATCAGGAGTCGAAAATGTCCCTTCATCCGCTGACTGACGCGGAGGTTAGCCAGATTCATGCCCAACTGCATGAACTGCAGGTGGAGCACCGCGACCTGGATCAGGTCATAACGCACCTTATCGAGAATCCACCGCCGGAAGACTTACTCATTCCTCGACTGAAAAAGCGAAAGCTTTTACTGAAAGACCGGATCATTCAACTGGAAGAGATGTTGGTACCCGATATCCCGGCTTAGTCGTTGTTCGGTGGGACGCGGAAGAATATCCAGTAGACGGCGCCAATAACTCCAGCCAGCGCCAGCTCCCATATTACGGGAATGGCCCAGACGACTCCTGCCAGCACAACCAGCAGGAGGGCAAAGACAGCAATCTTTGCGATCAAAGAATCAGCGAACCAACATACCAGGCAATGGCTGCCATGGCCGCGCTGCAGGGGATGGTCAGAATCCATGCCCAGACGATCCCACCCGCCACACCCCAACGCACAGCCCGGGCACCACGTGTTGAGCCAACGCCGGCAATAGCGCCAGTAATGGTGTGGGTGGTAGAAACCGGGATTCCGAACGCCGTTGCCAAAAATAGTGTAATGGCGCCGCCGGAGTTCGCGCAGAAGCCGCGGGCCTGATTGAGCTTGGTGATGCGATTACCCATCGTCTTGACGATGCGCCAGCCACCGAACATGGTCCCGAGGCCCATTGCGGTATAGCAACAGAGAACGACCCAACCGGGAATGGGATCGCTTGCCGTCGAGATGCCCGCAGCGATCAGCAGCATCCAGATGATACCGACAGTCTTTTGCGCATCATTCCCGCCGTGGCCGAGGCTATAGGCAGCAGCCGAGATCAGCTGGAACCGGCGAAAATGCTTATCAACCTTGCGTGGCGCCATGTTTCGACAAATCCACGAAACGATCACCATCAAGGTGCCGCCAATCATGAATCCGAGGAATGGCGCGACGAAAATGAAGGCGACGATTTTCAGGACGCCGGACGAGATCAGGCTGCCAATTCCCGCCTTGGCGATGGCGGCGCCAACCAGCCCGCCAACCAGGGCATGCGACGACGACGAAGGGATGCCGTAATACCAGGTGATGATGTTCCAGATAATGGCCCCGATCAGTGCGCCGAACACCACGTAGTGATCGACTATCGACGGATCAATGGTGCCTTTCCCGATGGTCGAGGCGACTTTCAGTTGAAACAGGAAATAAGCCAGAAAATTGAATCCAGCCGCCCAGATAACCGCCTGATGGGGCTTGAGAACGCGAGTGGAGACGATGGTTGCTATTGAATTGGCCGCATCGTGAAAGCCGTTCATGAAGTCGAACAGCAAGGCGACAATCACCAAGGTGACGACGACCCCAAGACTGATATTTAGGGAATCCATACCGAGCGATCCGCTCAGGAGTTTTCGAGAACGATGGCTTCAACCGTGCCGGCCACATCCTTGCAGCGATCGGTGACCGATTCGAGCAATTCGTAGATCTCCTTGAGTTTGACGACCTCACGCACATCCGGTTCTTCACGGAAGATTTTGGACATGGCGCTGCGCAACGAACGGTCGGCTTCTGATTCCAACTCGTCTATTTCATGGCAAAACTTGAGGATGGCCGGCGCGTTATCCATGCTGTGCATCAGCTTGATGACCGACTGCACGCAGATGCAGCAATTTTCGGTCACGATCGCCATGGCTTTGGCATCCGGTGGAACACGGGTGATGTCGTACAGAGAGATCGACTCGGCGACGTCCTGCATGACGTCGAGAATATCGTCCATGCTATTGATCAGCTGATGGATTTCATCGCGATCGAAAGGTGTGATGAAGGCCGTGTGCAATTGCGCCAGCGTATCGTGGGTAATGGCATCCGCCTGGCGTTCGAGGGAGTCGATTTCCTCAGCAAAGAGCGTTGCCTGCTCAGGATGATCGACCAGTGCGGCGATCATGTTGGACAAGGCCTTTCCTCCCTGCGCAATCAACTCCGCATGCGCATTGAAAAGATCGAAATACTTGCCCTCCCTGGGCATCAGACGAGCGAACATGACAGTCCTGTTAAGTTTTTATTACAACTCCAA
This sequence comes from Azonexus sp., assembly GCF_049652925.1. GTDB lineage: Bacteria > Pseudomonadota > Gammaproteobacteria > Burkholderiales > Rhodocyclaceae > Azonexus. The sequence continues at coordinate 29,028 of NZ_JBASFI010000011.1, read as the reverse complement.
GATTCTATCACTCCGGCACCAGCTACCAAATGCCCGGATAGCGATGAGCAAAGGTCTTCCAGCTAAAATAACGCATGGACATCCCCTCCCTTCCTCCCGACGCATTCGGTGACCGCTTTGCTCTTGACGAGCTGCCCCTGTCCCGGGCACCTGACGGCTACGCTGTCCAGATGCTCGATACCGACAAGCTGCTTGATCGACTCACCGGCACTTTCATGCCAGTCCGCTCCGAACAGCTCGAAGGCCTTTTCGCCAGCTTCGACGCCGCCTACGCCGCGGCGCACACCTGGGTCGAAAAACACTGCCCGAACCCTGACGACCACCGGCTGGCCATTGTGCCGGCCAGTTTTGATCACCTGTTGAAGCGCCACGTCCTTATATATGGCGTTCTCTGCGGTCAACCCTGATTTTGGAGCTACCAATGACACCTTTCCAAACACGCCAGCTTGGCCGCAGCAACTTCGTCGTTCCCGAAGTCTGCCTTGGCACCATGACTTTCGGCGAACAAACCAGTGAGGCCGACGCCCATGCCCAGCTTGATTTCGCACTGGCCGCCGGCATCGGTTTCATCGATACCGCCGAAATGTACGCCGTGCCGCCGCGCGCCGAAACTTGTGGCGCCTCGGAAAGCATCGTCGGGCGCTGGCTCAAGCGCCAACAGCGTGACCAGGTCCAGATCGCCACCAAGGTCGCCGGCCCCAGCCGCAACCTGGGCTGGATTCGCAACGGCCCGCCGGCGCTTGATCGCGCCAACATCCGCGCTGCCCTCGACGGCTCGCTGCAGCGCCTGCAGACGGATTACGTCGACCTCTACCAATTGCACTGGCCCGAACGCAACCAGCCGATGTTCGGCCAGTGGCAGTTCGATCCGAAAAACGAGCGTGAAGGCACGCCGATCCGCGAACAACTCGAAGCGCTCGGCGAACTGGTCGAGGAAGGCAAGATCCGCCAGATTGGTGTCTCCAACGAGCACCCGTGGGGGATCATGGAATTTACCCGGCTGGCCGACGAACTCGGCTTGCCGCGCATCGTCTCGACGCAGAACGCCTACAGCCTGCTCAACCGGACCTTCGAAACCGGCCTGGCCGAAGTCTGTCATCGCCAGCAGGTCGGGCTACTGGTCTATTCGGCCCTCGCCTTCGGCCACCTGACCGGCAAATACCTGACCAACCCGAACGCGCCGGGCCGTATCACCCAATGGCCTACCTTTGGCCAGCGCTACAGCAAGCCGAACGTCGCCCCTGCCGTCCACGCCTACGTTGAACTGGCCCACAAACACGGCCTGACGCCGACTCAGCTGGCCCTCGGCTTCTCGCGTTCGCGCTGGTTCGTGGCCAGCACCATCATCGGCGCCTCCTCGCTGGCGCAGTTGAAGGAAACCCTGCCCGCAATGCAGACGACCCTGTCGCCAGAAATCCTCGCCGAGATCGACGCCATCCACCTGCGCTACACCAACCCGGCCCCCTGATGGAATCGCTTTTCGTCCGCCTGGCCGAGGCCCTGGCCGTTTCCGAAATTGGCCAAAAAATCCGGTTGACCGTAGCAATCGCCGCCGACTGGCAGGCCGGCCAGCTCGACTGGCGCGACGACACGCAGGTGACACTCGTTTGTGGTCGCCCGGCCAAACCGGAACTACTGGCGCCCAAGGACGTGCCGAATCGCAGCCCTGCCACGCCGGAAGGCCGGGCCCGGCTGCTCCATGCCATCGTGCACATCGAATTCACGGCCATCAACCTTGCCCTCGACCACGCCGCCCGTTTCCGTGGTCTGCCCGAAGCCTATTACGCCGACTGGATCGGCGTCGCGGCCGAAGAAGCCGAGCATTTCGAACTGCTCCGCGCCCGCCTGCAATCGCTCTGCTACGACTATGGCGACTTCCCGGCCCACGCCGGCCTGTGGGACATGGCCGAAAAAACGGTCGACGACGCCCTCGTCCGCATGGCTCTCGTCCCGCGCCTGCTCGAAGCCCGTGGGCTCGACGCCACGCCACCCATCCAGATGAAACTCGAACAAGTCGGCGACCACGAAAGTGCCCGCGTCCTGGACATCATTCTGCGTGACGAAATCGGCCACGTCGGCCTCGGCGACCGCTGGTATCGCCGCCTTTGCGCCGAGCGTGGACTGGACCCGGAAAGCACCTACCGCGACCTGCTGATCCGCTATCAAGCACCATGGCCGCAGGGAAAAATGAACGAAGCGGCGCGCCTCGCAGCTGGCTTCAGCGCGGGTGAACTGGCGGTCCTCGCAAAAAAAAGGTAGAATAATCAGTTCAATGCGTTGATGTTTCGCCCGCAGTTATTCCGAGCAGCCACCGGTCTCGTAGGTTCTTGTGCAGGATTCACCCCATTGATTCGTTCCCCGGCATGGCTGCGTCGGGGTCACCCAGGCCGCCCGACCATCGGGCCAATCCGTCGCCGGTTATAACAATGTGAATGGCGACGATGAAAGGAAACAGCATCTATGTCGTCTACTCCCGACAGCTTCGCCGATCTCGGCTTAAGCGAAACGCTACTTAAAACCCTCATCGAAATCGGCTACGAAACTCCGTCGCCCATTCAAGCCCAATGTATCCCTGTTCTGCTTGAAGGTCACGACCTGATCGGCATGGCCCAGACCGGCACCGGCAAGACCGCCGCCTTTGCGCTGCCGCTGATGGAACAGATTGACGTCAAGCTGATGAAGCCGCAAGCCCTGATCCTGACGCCGACGCGCGAACTGGCCATCCAGGTCGCCGAAGCCCTGCAAACCTACGCCAAGAACCTGCCCGGCTTCCATGTCCTGCCGATCTACGGCGGACAGAGTTACACCATCCAGCTCAAGCAACTGTCGCGTGGCGCCCACGTCATCGTTGGCACGCCGGGTCGCGTCATGGACCACCTCGAGCGCAAGACGCTCAACCTCGACAACCTGAAGACCATGGTTCTCGACGAAGCCGACGAAATGCTGCGCATGGGCTTCATCGACGACGTCGAATGGATTCTCGAACGGACCCCGCCGAAGCACCAGACCGCCCTGTTCTCGGCCACCATGCCGGAACAGATTCGCCGCGTTGCCCAGAAGTATCTGGTCGAGCCGCGCGAAATCAAGATCAAGTCGGCCACCGCCACCGTCGCTGCCGTCCGCCAGGTTTACTGGCAGGTTTCCGGCATGCACAAGCTGGACGCCCTGACCCGCATCCTTGAAGTTGAAGAAGACTTCGACGCCGCAATCATCTTCGTCCGCACCAAGACGGCTACCGTCGAACTGGCTGACAAGCTGTCGGCCCGTGGCTACGCCGCCGCCGCACTGAACGGCGATCTCAACCAGCAGATGCGCGAACGCGTCATCGAGCAGTTGAAGTCCGGCGCCCTCGACATCGTCATCGCCACCGACGTTGCCGCCCGCGGCATCGACGTGCCGCGCGTCAGCCACGTTGTGAACTACGACATCCCGTACGACACCGAAGCCTATGTGCACCGCATCGGCCGTACTGGCCGCGCTGGCCGCACCGGCAACGCCATCCTCTTCGTCGCCCCGCGTGAAATCCGCATGCTGCGCACCATCGAGCGCGCCACGCGTTCGCCGATCGCGCCGCTGACCCTGCCGAGCCGGGCCGACGTCACCAACAAGCGCGTTGCCGACTTCAAGCAAAAGGTCGTTGAAGTACTCAACGCCGAAGGCCTCGATTTCTTCGCCAACATCGTCTCGCAAATTACCGAAGAGCAAAATGTCGGCGCCGAAGAAGTCGCTGCTGCGCTGGCCATGATGGCCCAGGAAGGCAAGCCACTGCAGATCGCCGGTGAAGACCCGCGCCCCGCCCCGGCCCCCTCTTTCGACAGTCGTGACAGCCGCCCCCCGCGTCCGGGCAGCTTTGGCGAGCGTGACGAGCGCAAGCCGCGTTCCAGCGAGCGCGGCGAAAAGCCCAGCTTCGAAAGCCGTGGCGAACGTCCGCGTCGTGAAGAGCGTCCGGCCCGCTCCGCCCCGAGCGGCGACATGGTGCGTTACCGCATCGATGTGGGTCGTGACCACGGCGTCCAGGTCAAGGACATCGTCGGCGCCATCGCCAACGAAGCCGGCATCGAAAGCCGTTTCATCGGCCGCATCGCCCTCTACGACGAATCGAGCACGGTCGAACTGCCGGCCGGCATGCCGGGGGAAGCTTCCAACGCCCTGAAACGTACCCGCGTCCGCGGCGTGCCGATCAACCTGCGTCCTGACGAAGGTCGTCCGGATGGCGGCGCCAGCACTGAACGCAAGTTCGACGGCGAGCGCAGCTTCAAGAAAAAGAGCTTCGACCGCTAATCGTTCTTAAGCGGCAAGACACCCAGGCCACGGCAAGTCCGTGGCCTTTTTCTTGTCCGGAATTTCCTGAACCGGTGATCTGGCATCACCGGGAATTTCATTTTTGGCCGTTTTTTCCGGTTGACCGTGGAATCAACCCAAAACGCTTATTTGATAACTATTCCTATTTACAAGCACCGAAACACTGCCTATGATGAGAACCGTTCTCAACAAAAGGGCATAGACCATGCGAAGCCTGCTGTTCAATACCCTGCTGGCCGGCCTGCTGTTCTGGCTGCTCATTGCCGGCATTTCAAACTGACTTTCCGGCAAGGAGCGATCATGCCAAGCAGCGAACTGTGGGCCGGGGCCTTGAGCCTGGTGCTCATCCATCACGAAACCGGCTGTCAGCAGTCGGCGCTCAACGCCGCCCGTTTGCTCGAACGGATCGGCGACATGACGGATATCGACAGCGAAACCCGAAATCTCTGTGAGCGGGCCAGCAATCGTCTCAATTCAGGCAAGGAGCTGCACCATGCTCGCACCGCTTAAAAACCGCCGACAACTTGAACGCGACAGCGCCGACCCGCAGGGCGACCTCAACCTGCCCGCCGCCGAGGAATCGGGCAGCCACATTGCCCGGCTCGAATCGGAAGTTGCGGCGCTCAGCCAGGCCCTGCGCCACGCCCGCCGGGCGCAGCGCAAAAGCGCCACCGAGGCGACGCGCAAGATCATTGCGCAGGACAACGAAATCAGTCGCCTCAACGAACTCACCGCCAGGCTGCGCCAGCGTTTGAGAAAATTCGAGGCGGGCCAGAGCTTCATCGAATTGGGCTGCCAGTTTCAGCAGCTTGGGGCTGCAAGCAGCGAACACGACGATGCCCAGCACCGCGTCTGGTTCCTCGAAAAAACGATCCGCGCCGCCCACGCCGAATGCCAGCGCATTGCCGGCGAACGCGACGCGCTGGCGATCAAGTTCAACTGCCCGCTGGCCGACAGCCTGTAGCGCCGACGCCTGACAGCCTTCCAGTCGCCGAGAATCAACGGCTGACCTTGCACGGTCAACCGGAAAAATGAAACAAATTTGAAGCAGCCAGCCAACCGGGCACCCGGCCAGCCAGCGAGTCATCGCCAAGGAGCCCGGACATGCAGAACCATCCTTTTCACGTCGCCGGCGGCTGTTTCAGCGCCGCCCAACCCGCAGCCAGCGGAGCATTTTTTCCGCTGACCAAAGCCAAACCACCGGCCGACGTAGCCACCGCGCCGACGGCCGGTTCGCGTCGGCGCAAGCTGTGGGAAATTCCGCACAAATTTCATTGCCCGGTCATCGGCGTCTGTTTTGGCGTCGACGAACTGCGCGGGCTGATGGCCAAGGCCATCGAATTTCCGCGTGAAACCACCGATTTTGTCCTGCACACGACAGCCGTTGGTGCCTGCGAAACCCGCAGCCGACTGGCCGATTTGCTGCACAAGCAACTGGAAAAGCGCTTTCACCTGAGTATCCGTGCCTTTTCCCGCGCCAAGGACACGAGCGCCTTGGCCCGCCTATGGCGCGAATCGGCAGACTCCGGCAGCGATGTTCCCGGCGCGCTGTGGGCCTGCTGGACGCATCCGGCCTGCGATGCCCTCCTCGAACAGGACATCTACGGCGACATCCACATGCTTCAGCATCAGATCGGCAGCGGAACGCGGACCGATCTGACCACCCTCAAGGCGCTGAAAGCTGAAAATGTCCAATTACATAGATTGCTCGACGAAGCACGCCGCGAGATCGAAAAACAGCGTGCCGAAAAATCACTGGAAACGCAGCGACTCGGCCAACGGGTCACCGAACTGCGCATCGAGCTCGCCGGGAAGGATGCCTGCGCCGCCAATCTGGCCGGCTAACTCGACGTCCTGCGCCAAAGCCTGCCTGACCTCAAGGATAGGCAGGCGCTGGCCCGCCGGGCCACTGACGCCGAAGCCCGGGCCTGTGCACTGACGGCCCAGGCCGGCGAACTCGGCCGGGAACTTGAGCACCTGCGGGGATTGGCCAAGCAGGCCGATGAAACAATCAAGTTTCTGCTGGCCGACGGCAATGAGCCAGCCGCCGCACCGGACGCCAAGGCGGACGACGTGTCGGCCCACTTATCGGGCAAATGCATACTCTGCGTCGGCGGCCGTTCCGGCTCAATCGATGCATACCGCCAGATCGTCGAACAGCGCGGTGGGCGTTTTCTGCACCACGATGGCGGGCTGGAGGAAAGCCTGCACCGCATCGACGGCTTCCTGGCCGCCGCCGACCTCGTCATCTGCCAGGCCGGCTGCATCAGTCACAACGCCTACTGGCGGGTCAAGGAACAATGCAAGCGCACGGGAAAGCCCTGCCTGTACATGAAAAACAGCGGCGCCTCGAGTCTTTCCCGGCTGATCGACCTGAACCAGAACGAAGCGCAGCCAACCAGCCCGGCAGCTTAGCTGAGCTGCTTGTCCAGCCAGTTCAGCAATATCGCGTAAAGAATTTCTGGATCGACCGGCTTCGGAACGAAATCGTCCATGCCGGCCGCCAGACAGGCCAGGCGATCCTCCTGGAAGGCGTTGGCGGTCATCGCCAGAATTACCGTGTGCTGACGCCCCGGCAGTTGCCGAATGGCGCGTGTCGCCTTGAGGCCATCCATCACCGGCATCTGGACATCCATCAGAATCAGGGCGTAGTCGGTGGCACCCGCCATGGCGACCGCCAGCGCGCCGTTTTCCGCGACATCGACCTGCCAGCCGAGCGATTCATGCAGCAACTCGAGGGCGACCACGCGGTTGATCTCGTCATCCTCGACCAACAGGATGCGGGCGCCGCCATGCCGGGCTTTCAACTGGCGCTCGGCTTCCGCGCCGGATAACCTGACAGACGGGCTTTCTGCCTCGTCGGCCTGGACATTCCTGGCCAGGCGCAAGGTCAGCGAAAAGGTACTCCCCTCCCCCGGAATGCCCTTCGCAATGACATCGCCCCCCATCAGCCGGGCGAGGCGTCGGCAGATCGCCAGGCCAAGCCCGCTGCCGCCATGCTGGCGGGTAGTTGAACTGTCGGCCTGTTCGAATGGCTCGAAAATACGCTGTACGGCGTCGGGCGATATGCCGATGCCGGTGTCGATGATATCGATCGCCACCAGTACATCGCTGGCGCTTTCCTCGGCAATGACGGCGCGAACCGTGACGCCACCCCGCGTGGTGAATTTGATGGCATTGCCGACCAGATTGAGAAGTATCTGCTGGACACGCAAGGAATCGCCGAGCAGCGGGATTTCGAGCAATTGTGGCTGGATCTCGCGCTTCAGCCACAAGCCCTTGTCCTGGGCGCGCTCGCCCAGCAGGCTGTCGATATTGGCGAACACGCTGCCGAGCCGGAACGGAGCGTTTTCCAGCGCCAGCCGGTCAGCTTCGATTTTCGACAGGTCGAGCACATCGCCAAGCAGGGCAAGAAGATGATTCGCCGCCTGGCTGATCCGGCCCAGATTTTCGCTCTGGGAGGGATCAACGTTATGGCGGGCCAGCATGTGGGTCAGTCCGATGATCGCGTTCATCGGCGTGCGCACCTCGTGACTCATGTTGGCCAGGAAGGCGCTTTTTGCCCGGTTGGCCGATTCTGCGACCTCCTTGGCCTGCGAAAGCTCGGCCGTTCGGTCGGCAACCAGCGACTCCAGATCATCGCGATGGCGCAGCAATTCGGCCCGCGATGCTTCCCGCTCAGCCGCCCAACCGGCTGAAATCCAGCCACCCCAGGCTATGCCAGCCAGGCCGATGAGCCAGATGAACAAATGGCTGAAGCCCAGATTCAAGCGTGAACTTTCAATCTGCTCGAGATATGGCGCCAGCGGCAGATTGAGCCCGGTGGCGCCGCGCATGTCACCTGTCTTGTAGCCGAGGATGGCGTGGCACTTGTCGCAGCCCGGTTCCATGATCATTGCCCGCAGGTAACGCAGGTACGGCTTGCCATTGACCGACTCCACCGCCCAGACCTCTTTTTTGTCGCCGCGCACAAAGGCCTCGAGCTGGGTCTTTTCCCAGACATCCGGGGCATTGCCCGGATTCAGGTAACGGAGCCCGGTAATGCGGCCGCGAATACCATAGTCGGTGGCATACAGATCCATCATCTGGCGCAACATCGAGGCTGGATTGAGCAGGGTCAGCTTGCTCCCGTCAGTGGTCGTAACATCCCGACCCGGCACATGTGACAGCCAGGGCACCGACTTCTGGGTTTCCGTGAGCGGCACATAAACCCCGCCATGCAGCGTCCCCCAGCGGCGAAAAGTGATGTCCTTGTTCAGATTGGCACGCGCCTCGGCGTAGGCCATCCCCATGGCCTGATCCCGGACATTGTGAAAATTCCACACCATCGACAGGGCCAGAACAAAGGTCCACATTGCGGCAGCCAACAGCGCAAGGCGAACTGAGAGAGTTTTTTCGGCCATGATGCTTTCCGGCTTCCATACGAGGCATGAAACGTCATCGAATCTAGCATGAAAATGGCATGCGACGGCAAATCAGCCTGGATATTCTGAATGTGTTCGTGACGTGTCGATTGCAAGTGCCGGCTTGCCAAACGCCCCGACATGGCACTTCATCCAGATACGGACAGACCGGCACCTTCCACGGTCAACCCGAAAAACTCGTCAAATTTGCAACAGTCAGCCTGCCATCGGAATGTAACATCTTGTATCCGAATTGCTAATGCGATACATTCTCATTCGTGTTCTTTGCTTCCCGAAACTGGTAAGCGCCCTGTACGCCCGGTCAGCCAGCCATACGCCAGCCAGCCTGTTTTCAACTGACTAGCCGTAGGACTGCCTTTCAGCGCAAGGGATCAATGCACGCGCAGGCGTCCTGTCCGGTGATTGCACTTCACCCCGATAGGAATATGAAAAAACAATCCAACAAAACCAAGTTCCCGGCCAGCTTCCGGGTACCGGGCATGGCCCAGACCAGCATCGCGCTCGGCGTTTCCACCGCCATGCTGATGCCAATGGGCGTCGCCCGTGCCGATGACGATGTCGAAATGAAGCCGGTGACGGTCATCGAACGCGCCTTCGACCACAACCCCTATGCCGAACCGGATGCGCCGTACAAGGCCAAAAGGTCCGGCGACGAACGTCGCACCCGTCCGCTGGCCGAAACACCGGCAACGATTCAAGTCATGACCAAGACGCAGATCGAGGATTCCGGCTACACCGACCTGCGCGACATTCTCGACGCCCAGCCCGGCATCACACTCGGCACCGGCGAAAACGGCAACGCCTTCGGCGACCGCTACATCATCCGCGGCTACGAAGCCCGTTCCGACACCTTCGTCGACGGCCTGCGCGATCCGGGCATGACCATTCGCGAGAGCTTTGCCGTCGAACAGGTCGAAGTCTCCAAGGGTCCGAGCTCCAGTTTTGCCGGCCGCGGCACGGTCGGTGGCGCGATCAATGCCATCACCAAGCAGGCAACCGTCGACTACGACTTCACCAAAGTGTCCGCTGGCGTTGGCACCGATAGCTACGGCCGGGTCACGCTCGATGCCAATCACGTCGTCAACGACAATGTCGCCCTGCGCGCCAACGTGCTGTATGGCTACCAGCAGGTGCCCGACCGCGATCCCGCCGACCGCGAACGCAAGGGTGTGGCGCTCTCCGGCCTGTTCAAGCCAACCGACAAGCTCGACATCCTGGTCGACTACTACGGCCTGCGTGCCGAAGACAGGCCCGATCTCGGTTCGTGGTTGACCGGCACCGTGCCGAATCGCCGGCCCATGGGGAATTCGCCGGTCTACGCCCAGAATGGCGACTTCCTGACCTCGGATGTCGATACCGTTACCGGCCGCATCAAGTACAAGATCACGCCCAATCTGCGCCTCACCAACCTGACGCGCTACGGCCGCTCGGCAAACGGTTATGTAGCGACGGGGGCCAATGCCAGTTCGACGCTGACCAACCTCAACCTGACCACCCATTCGGGCTGGCAGGATGTCGACTACTTCGTCAATCAGACCAGCCTGGCCTGGGACACGACCATCGCCGGGATGAAACATGATTTCATCTTCAGCCTCGAATACACCGATCACAAGGTACTGAACGGTCTGTATGAGATCGGCGGGATTGTTCGTGGCGCGAACTCGCCCAGCCAGAGCAATGTTCCGGTAGCGTTGGCACAGACTGCGCTGGACAGGACGAACGTCACCAAAAACACCGCCAACTGGGATATCGACTGGCAAGCCAAGGCGATCTCGGTATCGGCCATGGATACCGTCGATCTGACGGAAAAATGGACTGCCTTTGCCGGCGTCCGTTATGACAAGACAGACATTTCGCTGAGAACACGGCAAGCCGCTGTGGGCGGTGGCGCGAGCCCTCCCCCTGTTGGCACCATCAACGATTACGGAAGCCAGAACCAAGGCATGTGGAACAGCCATTTCGGGCTGGTTTACAAGTTCCTGCCCTACGCCAATATCTACGCCGCGTACGGCTCCGCGGCCGACCTCAACGGTGGCGAATCGGACGTCGGCAGCAGTTCGGGCTACGGCGGCATGGTCACCTACAACGGCTCGGCCGCCGGCGCCAAGCCGGAGAAAACCGAAAACATCGAACTGGGAACCAAGTGGAACCTGCTGGGCGAGAAGCTGCTGGTCACGGCAGCGATCTTCCAGACCACCAAGTCCGACGTTATGGAAGGCGCCAATTACGACACAGTCGGCACCTTCAACACCGGCAAGAACCGCGTCCAGGGTATCGAACTCGGCCTGGCCGGCAACGTCACCGAGAAGCTCAGCGCCTTCGCCGGCGTCGCCTTCATGGAATCAGAAGTACTCGGTTCGGCGACCGCGGCAAACGTTGGCAAGCGCCTGAGCAATTTCGCCGACATCACGGCCTCGGCTCAATTGCGCTATCAACTGACGCCCAAGTTTGCCCTCGGTACAGCCGCCAAGTACGAGAGCGAAAAGTACGCCGGGCAACCCGACACGGCCGCTGGCTTCACCCCGGCAACCGGCCTGTATTCGCAGCCTGTTCCGGCCTACACGGTGGTTGACGCCTTTGCCGACTACCGCGTGACCAAGCAGGCCAAAGTACGCCTCAATGTCGGCAACGTGTTCAACGCCGACTATTACCTGGCCGGTTATCGCTCAGGTGCCTTCGTCTACAAGGGTGATGCCATCAACGCACGCCTGACCCTGAACTACGACTTCTAAAAAGGTGGCACGGCCGGACGGATCTGCGGATTCGCCCGGCCTTTTTCATGAACACTCCACATCCTCCCCTACAAAAAATCCCGCGCGAGATTCACTGCGCGGCGGATTACGAACGCCTGGCCCCGCACTTCATTGCGGCGCCGGGCCTTGCCTACATCGCCGGCGGCTGTGCTGACGAATTGACGCTGGCCGCCAATCGCAACGCCTTCGCCCGGACGCGAATTCTGCCCCGCCTGCTGCGCGACATGCACAACGGCCATACCCGCAGCGAGCTGCTCGGGCGGACCTGGGCGCATCCCATCCTGCTCGCCCCGGTGGCCTATCAGCGGCTGGTCCATCCGCTGGGCGAACTGGAAACGGCGCGGGCGGCCGCCGCCACCGATACCTGCCTGGTGACCAGCACGCTCGCTTCGCAAACGCTCGAAGACATGGCGCGGATGGCTGCTGCCGAGTGCTGGTTCCAGCTCTACATGCAGCCGACGCAGGCTGCCACGGTCGACCTGATAAAACGGGCAGAAATGGCAGGCTACACCGCCCTCGTCGTCACGCTGGATACGGCGATCAAGCTGCCCAGCCGACGCGCCCAGGAGGCCGGCTTTGTCATGCCGCCCGAGGTCATCGAGGCCAATCTGGCCAATTACCCGGTGCCGCCACCCATCGTTCTCGAACCCGGCGCCAGCCGCGTTTTCCAGGGCGCGATGCGCGAAGCGCCGACCTGGAACGATCTGGCCTGGCTGCTCGGCCAGACCCGCCTGCCGGTGCTGATCAAGGGCGTACTCCATCCCGACGACGCAACCCGTCTGCAGGCCATGGGCGTGACCGGATTGATCGTGTCGAATCACGGCGGCCGGGCGCTCGATGGCGTGCCGGCCAGCCTCGACCTCTTGCCGCGCATCCGCCAGGCCGTCGGCGCCGATTTCCCGCTGCTGCTCGACAGCGGCATCCGCTCGGGCAACGACATTTTCAAGGCTCTGGCGCTCGGCGCCGACGCCGTGCTCATCGGCCGCCTGCAGGTATACGCCCTGGCCGTCGCCGGGGCGCTGGGCGTCGCCCACATGCTCAAACTGCTGCGCGAAGAACTGGAGGTCTGCATGGCGCAGGCCGGTTGTGCAACGCTGGCCGACATCGGCCCGGACATGATTTATCGACACGAGGCAACATCATGCTGATTCCCATCGAAGGCGTCCTCAGCAAGGACGAAGTACGTCAGTTCCGCCAGCGGCTCGATGCCGCCGAATGGCAGGACGGGCTGAAAACGGCCGGCACCCTGGCCCGCTCGGTCAAACGCAATCTGCAACTGGAAGACGGCTCGCCGCTGGCCGTCGAACTGGGCAATCTCATCCTGCGCAAGCTGGGCAACAATCCGCTGTTCGTTTCGGCGGCGCTGCCCAACCGCATCTACCCGCCCAAGTTCAACTACTACGCCAATGGCGGCACCTACGGCGCGCATGTCGACAGCGCCGTCATGGCGGTACCGGGCACCAACGTTTCAGTGCGCAGCGACCTTTCGGCAACACTCTTCCTGGCCGAGCCGGAGGAATACGAAGGTGGCGAATTGCAGGTCGAAGGGCCTTTCGGCATCCAGTCAGTCAAGCTGGCGGCTGGTGACATGGTGCTTTACCCGTCGAGCAGCCTGCACTGCGTCACGCCGGTGACCGAAGGCGCCCGCATCGCATCGTTCTTCTGGATCCAGAGCATGGTCCAGAACGACAGTTCGCGCGTCCTCCTCTTCGATCTCGACCAAGCCATCCAGGGCATCACGCCGGCCCTCGCTGCCGACGACCCGCGCCTGCTCAAGCTGACTGGCGTTTATCACAACCTGCTCCGCCAGTGGGCGGTGACCTGAAAACGGAAAAATCATGCTCAAATCGATTGCCTGGGCGCTCGCCGCCCTCTTTGCCGCCAGCCCGGCATTCGCCGACGACAAGGAACTCAACCTCTATTCGGCCCGCCACTACCAGTCCGACGAAGCGCTCTACGCCAACTTTACGCAGCAAACCGGCATCAAGATCAACCGGATCGAAGGCAAGGCGCATGAACTGATCGAGCGTATCCGCAACGAGGGCGCCAACAGCCCGGCTGACGTTTTCATCACGGTCGATGCCGCCAGCCTCGCCGTGGCCGACGCCTGGGGCATCTTTGCACCGGTCAAGTCGAAACTGCTCGAATCGCGCATTCCAGCCCATTTACGTTCGGACAACTGGTTCGCCTTCTCGACGCGGGCGCGCATGATCATCTACAACAAGCGCAAGCTCAAGGCCGAGGATGTGCCGACCTATGAATCCCTGGCCGATCCGAAACTCAAAGGCCTGTATTGCAGCATCCCCGGCGGGCACATCTACAACCTGACATTTGTCGCCTCGATGGTTGCCCACAACGGCGAAGCCAAAACCGAGGAGTGGGCCCGCGGACTGGTCGCCAATTTCGCCCGGGCACCGAAGGGTGGCGACACCGACCAGATCAAGTCGGTAGCCAGTGGCGAGTGTGGCGTGGCGGTCTCCAACAGCTACTACCTGGCCCGCCTGATGGCCTCAGAGAGGGTAGAGGAGCGCAATCTCGTCAAGCGCCTTGGCGTCGTCTGGCCAAACCAGGATGGCCGCGGTACGCACATCAACGTCTCCGGTGGCGGCATGGTCAAGACAGCCAAGCATCGCGAGGCAGCGGTCAAATTCCTCGAATACCTGGCCAGCGACGAAGCGCAGCGTTATTTCGCCAACGGCAACAACGAATGGCCGGCGGTGCCAACCGTCAGCATCAGCAACGAAGAGCTCGACGAGTTGGGCAAGTTCAAAGCCGACAATGTTTCTCTGGTCAAGATTGCCAACCAGTTGTCGGCTGCCCAGAAACTGCTCGACCGGGCCGGCTATCGCTGATCCGGGGGCCGAGCAAACGGCCCCCCCGGTTGCACATGCAATCGTCCAACAGGGTGAGCCAGGGCGGCAGCAAAGCCGCTCTGGCCCACCCTCTGCGCCCACCGGAACACGGTTCTGGACATCACGGGCCAGCAAGCTGCAAGACAATCAAGATTGATTCGCAATAACAATTGACACACATTCTCATTTACGCGAAGATGCGATCAATTCTTGTTTGCAATAGGCGCCTACCATGAACCCGCAGCCCCCCTCTCACGAGTCCACCCGGCTCGCTGAAAAGCCTGAAAACCGCCCACGGATCGATAGCGAAAAAATCCTCGCTGGCGCCTCCACCGTCGAGATCGAACACGCCGGACAACTCTACCTGCTACGCGTCACCCGTGAAAACAAGTTGATCCTGACGAAATAGTTTCTCTCCGTTGCACCTCTCGTTTCCCAAAGCCAGCAAGCACCCGCCAGCCAGCCAAGGGTTTTTTCCCGGCCAGGCGGCAGGCAAAACGTAAAAAATCGCCCATGAGTTACACGCTATCCCGCCCTTCACCCTTCCAGCGCAGCGGCTTGCTAATGATTGTCATTGGCCTGCATATCGGCGTCTTGCTGCTCATCCTGATAGCAAAAACCGTCGTCCCGCAGATTCTCGAAATCCCGCTCGTCGTCGATCTGCTGCCCGCCCCGGAAATCGCCAAACCGCCAGAAGCCAAACCCTTGCCGATGGCCAAGCCGGTGCCGGTCAAGACGGTACAGGCGCCGATACCGAAAGCGCCGACCCCGGTCATTGAAGCCACCCAGAGCAACGTCCCGGCCCCCGCTGCCATCGTCGCTGCCCCGGCCGAGCCCAAGCCGGTTGCCCCACCGGCCGAGCCGGTCAGCCAGGCCCGCTTCGACGCCGATTACCTGAGGAATCCGTCCCCGCCCTACCCGCCGATCGCCCGCCGCATGGGCGAGGAAGGCAAAGTCGTGCTGCGCGTTTCGGTCACCCCGCAGGGCTCGGCCGACAACGTCGAAATCAGGACTTCGTCGGGCAGCCCGCGCCTCGACGAGTCGGCCCAAAAAACAGTTCGCAACTGGAAATTCATACCGGCCAAGCGTGGCGATGTCGCCGTCCAGAGCTGGGTACTGGTCCCCATCATTTTCAAATTGGAGCAATAACATGCAGGAAAATTCGTTTGGTTTCGCGCACCTGTGGGCCAGCGGCGACAGCATTTCGCACGCCGTCGCCATCATTCTCGCCCTGATGTCGATCATCAGCTGGTACCTGATCCTGGCCAAGGCGGTTGACTGGTGGATGGTGCGCCGCGCCGCCAAAGCGCTTGGCGCCTTCTGGTCGGCGAGCAGCGTCGGCGATGGCATTGCCTTGCTCAACCAGGCCGGCAAGGACAGCCCTTACGCCCAGCTGGCCACCCAGGCCAATGGCTGCAACAACGATTGCGAAGCCGCCACCGGCCGCCTCGCCTCGCGTTTCGACCCGGCCGAGCAGATGGAACGCGCCCTGCGCCAGCAACTCTCCACGACCCAAGCCAGTATGGAAAACGGCCTGACCCTGCTCGCCACGACCGGTGCCACCGCGCCTTTCGTCGGCCTGCTCGGCACCGTCTGGGGCATTTACCACGCCCTGATCGCCATCGGCCTGTCCGGTCAGGCGGCGCTCGAGAAGGTCGCCGGCCCGGTCGGCGAGGCGCTGATCATGACCGCCGCCGGCCTCGCCGTCGCGCTGCCCGCCGTCTTCGCCTACAACGCCTTCACCCGCGCCAACCGCGTGATTCTGGCTGACCTCGACGCCTTCGCCCACGACCTGCATGCCTTCTTCACGGTCGGCAAGCCGTTTGTCGCCAACAGCGCGCAGATCCACCCGATGCGCGCCCGCGTTGCGACGGAGGCGGCATAACATGGCCATGGGCAGCTTCAATGCACAGAACCACCAGATGCCGACGGCGGAAATCAACATGACGCCGCTCGTCGATGTGATGCTGGTTTTGCTGATCATCTTCATCATCACCGCGCCGCTCATGACGCATCAGGTGCCGGTCGACCTGCCGCGCGCCTCGAGCACCCCGTCGCCGGAAAAGCCGCTGACCCTGCAGGTCAGCATCGATGCCGACAACCACGTTTTTGTCGCTGCCGAGGCGGTCGACCCCAGCAGCCTCGAAACCCGCTTCCGTGATGCCGTGGCGCAGGACGCCAAGGTCGAAATGCACCTGCGGGCCGACCGCGCGACGCGCTACGAAACGGTGGCCGAAACGATGAGCGCCGCCCGTCGAGCCGGCCTGACCAAGATCGGCTTCGTGACGCAGCCGGGGGCTGCGCCGCTGTAAAAATTTCGCTTTAAAACCATCCTCAAGCCAGCCACGCGTATGCCCAGCCAGCCAGAGAAACCAGGGAGTCCACTAACATGCAAACGATCAAAAAACTTGTTTCAGCACTGGCTTTAACCGCCGCCCTGGCCACTCCGGCCCTGGCCCTCGAATACCCAATCGGCGTGCCGCAGCAGCGCAACGGCATGGAAATCGCCGCGGTTTATCTGCAGCCTGTGGAAATGGAACCGGAAGGCATGATGAAGAAGGCTGCAGACTCCGACATTCACCTCGAAGCCGACATTCACGCGCTGGCCAACAATCCCAACGGTTTCGAGGAAGGCGCGTGGATGCCTTACCTGGCCATCAAGTTTGAGGTTTCCAAGATCGGAGGCGACTTCAAGGTGGCCGGCGATTTCATGCCGATGGTTGCCAACGATGGCCCGCATTACGGCGACAACGTCAAGCTGGCCGGCCCGGGCAAGTACAAGGTCAAATACACCATCCTGCCGCCTTCCGCCAACCCGCATTCGCATTTCGGCCGCCACACCGACCGTGCCACCGGCGTTCGCCCGTGGTTCAAGCCGTTTGAAGTCGAGTACGAATTCACCTACGTCGGCATCGGCAAAAAAGGCGGCTACTGATCATGAAACTCGCCAAGATTACCGCTGCGCTGGTCGTGGCGGGGCTGGCCATGCCTGCGCTGGCCGGCCCCAAGGAAATCGAGTTGCTGAATAAGCTGACGGCGCGGCTCGAAAAGCTCGAAGCCCGCAATGCCGAGCTGGAAAAGAAGCTCGAAGCACGCAACGTCGAGATGGAAAAACAGGTCAAGACGCTCAAGACCGAGAGCGACGAGATCGCCAAGGGCCTCGACAGCCCGCGACTTTCCGAAAGCGAGCCGGAACTGACGGTGCGCCTCAAGGCCGTGGAAAAAGACGCGCTGGGCATGAAGAAGGCCGCGAGAATCGCCGAAGGACTTGAAGGCATCAAGGTTGGCGCCTCACTGGCCACGGTTGGCCAGTTCGCCTCCGGGCTGCCGAAAGATATCGAGAACGGCAGCGCCCAGCTCAACTACCGCGCCGACGTCTCGGTCGAACTGCCGCTGGCGCCGATTGGCGACATCGACCACAAGCTGTTCGCCCATCTGCGCATGGGTCAGGGCCTCGGCCTCAACGCCGCTTTCTCGCGCCTCGGCCATTTCGCCAGCGCGCCGAATGCGCTGGCCTTCCGCGCCTCGGGCAGCAGCCCGGACGACTCGGTGACCATCCTCGGCCAAGCCTGGTACCAGGCGGCGATTCCGCTGCCCTTCCTCGGTTTCAAGCCTTATTCGCGGGAAACCCTGGAGCTGACCTTCGGCAAAATGGACATCTTCGGCTTCTTCGACCAGAACGCCGCGGCTGGCGACGAGGCCAAGCAGTTCCTCAATTCCGTCTTCGTCCATAACCCGCTGCTCGATGCTGCCGGCGAAGTCGGCGTCGATGCCAACGGCTTCCAGCCGGGCTTTGTCGCCTCGTATCTGAATTACGTCGACAAGATGCAGCCGTGGCGACTGTCGGTCGGCCTCTTCGGCGCCGGCGACAAGGGCGCCAACTACCAGCGCAGCCTGTCCTCGCCGCTGCTCATGGTGCAGGCCGAGACGCAACTCAAGCTGTTCGGCGGCTTGACCGGCAATTACCGGGTCTACGGCTGGAACCGCAGCCAGGGCACCGATTTCGACGGTACGCTGAGCAAACACACCGGCGTCGGCGTCTCGGTCGACCAGCGCGTCGGCGACGGCATCAAGCTCTTCGCCCGCTACGGCAAGCTGATCGATGGCGAACTGCCGTTCAACCAGGCGGCCACGCTCGGCGCCGAGTTCTCCGGCAGCTATTGGGGCCGCGGTGCGGACAGTCTGGGCATTGCCGGCGCCTGGCTGCAATCGGGCAAGGGCTATCGGGCGACGACGGCGACCACCTGGCTCGACGAAGCACAGACCCAAAGCGCCTTCACCTTCACCCCCAAGGGCGCCGAAAAGCTGGCCGAAATCTATTACCGCTACCGCATTTCGCCGCAATTCGAGCTGTCGCCTGACCTCCAGTTCGTCAGCAACGGCGGCGGCAATGGTGACGCCAAGTCGGTCAAGGTCTTCGCCCTGCGCGCCAACATCGCCTACTAAGGAAGCCCCATGAAAACCGCCCGCCTGCTTTTCATTTTTAGCCTTTTTTTCCAGTTGACCGTGGCATCGGCTGACGACATGCCGACCATCAAGCTGCTCATGAAGGACGGCCGCCTCCACCCGGAAACACTGGAAGTGCCGGCCATGACGCGCTTTCGGCTGGAGGTGAAGAATGAAGGGCCGGGCGCGGCGGAATTCGAGAGCCTGGAATTGAAGAAGGAACTGGTCCTCGCCCCCGGCGTAACGCGGAATCTGGTGTTTTTCCCGATGAAACCGGGGACGTACAAGTTCTTTGACGATTTTCATCCGGAAACCGGGCAGGGAAAGATCGTCGCCAAGTAATAACCGCCAGCCAGCCAAATCTATAAATAGCCAGCAAGCACGGAGCACAGCATGGGTAACGCATTTTTTGTCGTCTGGCGCGAAAGCCTCGAAGCTTTCCTGATCGCCGGCATTCTCTACGCCTGGTTGCAGGCCAACGACACGACCGGCAAGGGCAAGCGCGCCCTGTTCATCGGCCTCGGCGCCGGCGTCGGGCTGGCCCTGCTGCTCGGCTGGGCGCTGCTCACGGTGCAGGACGAGCTGACCGGCGAGGCGCTGGAAATTTTCCAGACCGCCACGCTCTTCGTCGCCGCCGGGCTGATCACCCAGATGGTGCTGTGGATGCGCAAACATGGCCGGACGATGAAAGCCCGGCTACATGCCGACCTCGCCGCCGCCCGCGAACGCTCTGGCTATTTCGGCGTCGCCGTCGTGGCCGCGCTGGCCGTTGCCCGCGAAGGCGCCGAGACGGTGATTTTCCTTTACGGCATGGCGCAGGAAGGCGATCTCAGCGCCCTGCTCATGGGTTCGCTGGCCGGTTTTGCCGGCGCTGGCGCCACCGCCTGGCTGGCCGCCAAAAGCCTGGCCAAACTCAACATCGGCCTGCTTCTGCGCCTGTCATCGATCCTCCTGCTCATCCTCGCCTCGGCCCTGCTCATCGCCGCCATCGACCGCCTGATCGGCGCCGGCTATCTGCCGCCGCTGCTCGACCCGGTGTGGGATACCTCGATGCTGATCGACGACACGACCAAGGCCGGCAAGCTGCTCGCCGACTTCTCCGGCTACCGCGCCCGCCCGGCCCTGAGCAGCCTGCTCGTCTGGGCCGCCTACTGGGGCGTCGTGCTGTTTGCCTGGCGGAGAACCGGCCGTGGCTGAACACGTCATCCAGTTCCACCCCAGCCGCCCGCAGAGTCGGGTGGAAAAAATAGGCCTTTTTCTCAGAAACAATCGCCGGTCGATCATCGCCGTCCAGTGGGTCATCGTCGTTCTCTACGCGGCGATGGTCATCATCCCGGCGTTTATCCCCTTGCCTGCCGAAGACGCGCACATCTGGGACAACCTCCGGCTGTTCGCCCAATTCTGCTTCTGGGGCCTGTGGTGGCCGGGCGTCATGATCGCTACGGTAACCATGGGCCGAGTCTGGTGCGGCCTGTTCTGCCCGGAAGGCGCCATTTCCGAATGGGTCAGCCAGTACGGCCGGGGCAAGGCGCTGCCGCGCTGGCTCAAATGGACCGGCTGGCCCTTCGTCGCTTTCGTGATGACCACGGTGTACGGCCAGCTGGTCAGCGTTTACGAATACCCGCAAGCAGCGCTGCTGGTCCTCGGCGGCTCGACCGTCGCCGCCATCGGCATCGGCCTGCTCTACGGCCGCGAAAAGCGCATCTGGTGCCGCTACCTGTGCCCGGCCTCCGGCGTTTTCGCCGTCCTCGCCAAGATCGCCCCGCTCCATTACAAGGTCGACCGCGACGCCTGGGACAAGCATCAGGGGGATTTTGAACCGGTCAACTGCGCCCCACTGCTCGACGTCCGCCGCATGACCAGCGCCTCCGAATGCCACAGCTGCGGCCGCTGCGCCGGCCAGCGCGACGCCGTCACCTATTCCGCCCGCTCGCCGTTCAGCGAAATCCTCGATTTCAACAATGTAGCCCGCACGCCCGATGCGCTGACGCTCGTCTACGGCGTCCTCGGCGTTGCCACCGCCGCCTTCCAATGGACGCTCAGCCCCTGGCTGCTCAGCGCCAAACTGGCCGCCGCCGAATGGCTCGTCGACCACGACCACTTCGCCCTGCTCGATAACGACGTGCCGTGGTGGCTGCTCACCCATTACCCGGAAGCCAGCGACCTGTTCACCTGGCTTGACGGCGCGCTGATCCTCGCCTACCTGCTCGGCGGCGGCTTCCTGCTCGGCAGCCTGCTCCTGATCGGCCCGGCCCTCGCCGCCCGTATTCTCAAAACCGAACACCTGACCTGGCAACGCTTCACCCTGGCGCTAACCCCGCTCGCTGCCGCCAGCGTCATCCTCGGCCTGTCGATGCTCACCGTCACCCACCTCAAGGCCGAACACCTGTGGCTCGGCTGGCTGCCGTATTTCCGCATCGGATTGCTCTCGGCGGGTTGCCTCGGCAGCCTGTGGCTGGCTTTGCAGCTGGTTCTACGGTCAACCGGAAAAAATGCCCAAAAATGGAATGCCGGGATCGCGATGCTGTGGCCGGTCGGGCTCATGGCAACGGTCTGGACGCTGGTTTTCTTTGTTTGGTGAGCGATCTCGGCCATTGGAGTTCGTGCTTGAATTGATTGAGGGACAAAACCAGATCAAACAGAAATCTTTTCTGCGACAGCGCCGTTAAAATGAAGGCAATAGGGATTGGGCCCCTATTGTTTGTGTTGGCCCGCTTTGGCAACCGGGTCGGCGCATTGCCGCACACCCTTGTACTAGACGACCAGCGCCGCCCCTGCACCCAACGCACCGGCGAGATCACCTCCGACGGGCTTGACCAAGCCGTCGTCAACTGCACCAAAGCCGAAACAACGTGACCACCTTCGCCTCTGCCTCCGCCGCCAATGCCATCCTGCTCGTCGGCCACCCCAACGTCGGCAAATCCGTCCTCTTTCACCGCCTGACCGGGGCTTACGTCAACGTCTCGAACTACCCCGGCACCACCGTCGAAGTCACCCGCGCCAGCGCCCGTTTCGACCGCGAGGCGATGCTCCTCGATACACCCGGCGTGCTCGCCCTGCCCTCGCGCAGCGACGATGAAAGGGCGACGATGAGCGCCCTGCTCAACGAGGAAACCCGCTGTCTGGTGCAGGTCGGCGACGCCAAGAACCTGCGTCGCACACTCACTTTGACCGCCCTGCTGGCCGAACTCGGCGTGCCGATGGTATTGGCGCTGAACATGCACGACGAGGCGGCGGCACGGGGCGTCATCGTCGATATTCCGGCGCTTGCCGAAGAGCTCGGCATCCCGGTCGTCGCCACTGTCGCCACCGGCGGCGACGGGGTCGGCGAACTCACCGCCAAACTTGGCCATGCCAAGCCCCCACAAGCCTTGCTGCGCTACGACCGCGACATTGAAGCGGCCATTGCCGAGACCACCGCCGCCATCACCCGCCTTGCCCCGCACCCGCAACTGGCCGCCCGTGGCCTGGCCATTCTTTACCTCGGCGGAGACTCCCAGGTTGCCGCGTGGCTCAGCGAAAAATCCGGCGAACAATTTGCCGAACTGGAAGCCCTGCGCCAGCAAGCCGATCAACGCAACGACGGAAAACTGGCCCCGCTGCTCGCCCGCGAACGTACCGAAGCCGCCGATGCGCTGTCCACGGCAGCGATCCGCCGCGCCGCCAAAAGCAGTCCGCTGCTGTCGCAACGCATTGGGCAATACGTCGTTGATCCTGTCTGGGGCATTCCCATTCTGCTCGGCGTGCTCTATCTCATTTACGAGTTTGTTGGCGTTTTCGGTGCAACCACGCTGGTCGGGCTGCTTGAAGAAGATCTCTTTGAAGGCATCCTGAATCCGGCCGTCACCGGGCTCGTCAACAACATGATCGGCGCGCCCTGGCTGCACGAATTGCTGGTCGGCCAGTACGGCCTGTGGACCATGGGCATGACCTATGCCCTGGCCCTGATCCTGCCCATCGTCACCACCTTCTTCTTCGCCTTCGGCGTCCTCGAAGATTCCGGCTACCTGCCGCGCCTGACGGTGATCGCCAACCGGATGTTCTCGATGATCGGCCTCAACGGCCGCGCCGTGCTGCCCATGGTCCTCGGCCTCGGCTGCGTGACGATGGCAACGCTGACGACGCGCATCCTGCACAGCCCACGCGAGCGGCTGATCACCATCTTCCTGCTCGCCCTTGCGATTCCCTGCTCGGCGCAATTGGGCGTCGTCCTCGGCATGCTCGGCGGCGTTTCCTTCACCGCCGTGCTCGTCTGGGCGCTGGCGATGGTCGGCATCCTGCTGCTCGCCGGCTTTCTCGCTGCCAAGTTGATCCCTGGCCGGCGCATTCCGCTGGTCACCGAACTGCCGCCGATGCGCCTGCCCATCCTCGGCAACGTGTTGAAAAAAACCGGCGGCCGGCTCAAGTGGTATCTGATTGAAGTGATTCCGCTTTTCCTGCTCGGCACCTTCATCATGTATTCGCTCGACAAATCGGGCGCCCTGCCCTGGATCATCGAAGCCGGCGAACCGCTCGTCTCGGGTTGGCTCGGCCTGCCCAA
This sequence comes from Azonexus sp., assembly GCF_049652925.1. GTDB lineage: Bacteria > Pseudomonadota > Gammaproteobacteria > Burkholderiales > Rhodocyclaceae > Azonexus. Next base: position 5,711 of record NZ_JBASFI010000011.1, on the reverse strand, counting down.
GGAAGCCTCGGCTGCCTTCGTCATGGGCTTCCTGCGCCGCGATTTCGGCGCCACCGGCCTGTTCGCCATGGCCCATACGCTCGACCCGATACAGGCCGTCGTCGGCATGATCACCATTACCCTGTTCATCCCCTGCTTCGCCAGCCTCATGATGATGGTCAAGGAACAAGGCAGCAAAGTCGCCCTCGGCATGGTCGCCGTCATCGTCCCCTTCGCCTTCCTTATCGGCGGCCTGTTCAACATCGTTCTCCGAGCCGTCTGGTCATGAGCCCCAAACACGAAGCCCGCCTCCCCCTCGCCTTCATCGCGCCCGGCACCGTCGTTTTCCTGGCGGCCTTTGGCGACGAAATCGACCCGCTGCAACGCGAACAACTCACCGCCTACGGCCTCGCCGAATCCCGCCCCATGAAGGTGCTGCAACAGCGCCCGATGACCGTCATCCTGGCCGACGAGGTCGAACTGGCGCTGGAACACGCGGTCGCCCGGCATATCTGGGTGAACAAGGGCGCGGCCAGCGCATAGATCGCCCGGAAGCACCCAATTTATCGTCACAGCCAGTCGCTGATCGGCAGCCTCTACGCCGACGGCCATCATCCCGGCGTTTGCGTGTGTCGTTTTTATAAATGCCACGCAGCACCACAAACTGATAGGGGTCACCCCTATTGCTCTGCTATTGCTGAACAGGCTCAGCTTTCGATCAACTTGCCAGCGTCAGCAATCAGATCCGTGACGGCGGACTCCTCAATCTCCCGAAATCCTTCGTATTCGGCCAGATTCCGCTCCTGGTGGGCGTTATCCAGAAAGCGCCATTGAATGGCGGACCAACCCCTATCTCCCGAACAATTTCTGCAACTCTTTACCCAGCGCTTCCTTGGCCTTTTCCTTGAGCTGACTCTTGGCGACTTCGACCAGCAGTTTGTCCAGTTCCAGCGTGTAGGCGATCTGGCTGTAGGGGCCGCGCAGGCGCAGCGGTACGCTGATGCCCTTGAGCTGCACCAGTTCCGAGCCGGGGCCGGTCAGGGAATCGTCGACACTGACCTTGGCAAGATAGTCGACCCGGTCGTGCCCGATGTCGATGTCGCCCTCCCCGGCCAGGCGCACGACGGGTGATTTCAGCGACAGGTCGTTATTCCGGGCGACGCCGCCGTCAATGTTGAAGCTGGCGGTCATCCCGGAAAAATCGGTCTTTTCCGCCGTATCGGCAGTGCCACTCACGGCCTGCTTGCCACCCAGCAAGTTCTTGGCGCTGCGCAGCAATTTCGCCACGTTGATGCCCTTGATGGCGCCATCGCGCAAGTCGAGTGCTGCCTTGCCGGCCAGCCCCCGCTTGAGGGCAGAGACCGTATCGCCGCGCGTCGTGACGTCGAGCGAGACGTTGCCGTGCCCTTCGAGAAAGTCCTTGTCGGCCAGATCCTTGAGCAGCGGCGAGATGTCGATGCCGCGCAGGTTCTGGCGCAGGGAAAACTGGTTGCTGGCGGCGTTGACCGTGAGCGCCCCGTCGAGCGATCCGCCGTAGAGGCTGGCGCGCAGCGGTGCGACCTGCAGACGACCATTGGCCACCTCGATCTGCATGTCTAGTCCGCTGAGTTTGAGCTTGTGGGCCTGCAGTCGCCCGATCTTGATGGCGCCCTTGAGATCAAGCCCTTTGAGCGCCGACAGATCGATCTTCGCCTCCGCCCCGGCCGTTTCGGCTTTGGTGGTCGCATTGCCGGCTGACCCGGCCTTCTTCGGCGGTAGATAGCGGTCGACGTTGAGCTGGTCGATGCCGAGGGTAAAATCCAAGGCCAGTGGCGAGAAGCGCTCGACCAGCAGCTTGAGGTCCATCTGCGAGTCGTCGAGACGGGTCTTGAGGGCAAAGTCGGCCCGCTGGCGGCCGAGGTCGGCCGTCAAGCGACCGTCCATCGGCAGCTTGACCTGCTTCATGGGCAACGCCGGGCTGCTTACCTCAAGGCTGCCGGCCAGCTTGGCTAGCGTAAGGATTTTGTCCTTGCCATTGACGCTGACCGGCGAGGTCAGATCAGCTTTGAACTCGGCTTCGCCGACTTTTCCGTCAAGCCCGAAAGCGAGGTTGCGGATGGTCAGTGCGTCGAGCGAGCCGGCCAGATCCTGCAGCGCAATTTTGGCCGCCACCTTCTTGCCGGCACTTTCCAGCGTGGCTGTGAAAGTCACCGTCTCGCCCTTGGCCTCGCCGGCCGTCAGCACCATGCCCGGCGTTTCAAGGGCGAGGACGAAACGGTCGGCGCCGGAGCTGCCCTGCGTCGCCAGCTTGAGTTTTTCGACCGAGAAACGCTTGCTCCCGGTATGGCCGGACAAGGCGCCGGTCGACAGGTCGAGGTCGGAAATCTCGGAGGTCTTGCCGCTCGCCTCGTCGCGCCAACTGATGCGCACATTGCGCAGCTCCAACCCGGCAACATCGATTTCCAGCGGCTCGCCCGGCTTGCCGGCCGCTGCCTCCGGCGCCGCGCCGGGCGCCGGTTTGCCACGTGTCAGGTCGTCGATATTGAGCGAGCCATCCTTGTGCTTGATGAGATTGACGGTCAGACCATCGATTTCAATGCGCCTGGCTTCCAGTCGCTTGCTGAGCAACGGCATGACGGCAACCGCGATGCGCGCCGAAGAGAGTTTGAGGAATTCGCTACGACCGTCCGCTTCGGAAAGGCCAAGCTGCCCGACGCGAACGGCTACGTCCGGCCAGACCGAGAGGCCAAGCTCGCCGCCGATGGTCAACTGCCGGCCGGTCTTGGCCGCCACCTGCTCGACCAGTTGCTGCTTGATCGCCGCCTCGTCGAACAGCGCGTACAACACGCCGGCCGCCACGACCAGCAAGCCGACCAGTACGGCAACGCCTATCCCCAGTTTGCGAACGACAGTCATGCTTTACCTCGTATTCGTTTCGATTCAGCTTTCAGACTAGCAGCCTGTGAAAATTACGTTTCAATAATTGCAAAAGGGGGCATAAAGCCCCCTTCCCGCCTATCCCACGGTCAACCGGAAAATTCGGCCAAAAATGAAATGCCAGGCGGCCATCCAGCAACCAGGCTCAGGCCGCGAGACTCAACGGCTCGCAGCGCCGCAGCAGTTGCCGGGTCAACGGGCTGTGGCCGCGGGTCGGCTGACGCTCGGCGCAGAGTGCGGTGGCCAGATTGTGCTGGCCGGCCCGCAGCGCCGCTTCGATCAGCGTCAGGTCGAGCAGGTCGCGCTGGGCATGGCTGCCCCCGAAGCGGTGGGCGATTTCACGTAGCGGGCGCAGCAGGCGTACGGTGTCGCCGTAGGCCCCCTGGCCGAAGGCCTTGAGGGCGAGCGTCAGCGGATGCCCGACCTCACGGGTGAAGGCTTCGTTGTCGTCATTGCCGAGCAATACGGCTTTCTGCGTTTGCAGTACCTCGCCGATGGCCTCGGCGCGTCGAGCGCCGACAAAGGCCATCACCGCATGCACGTCGTTGAAGGCGTAGGTGCCGGCCGTGGCCAGCGGCTGCCAGCCATCGGCCACCGTCGACCAGCGCTGGCCGAGGTCTACGCCGCGCAGGTGCAGGCGCCACAGCAGGGCCGAGGCGTCGATCATGTCGAGCACCATGGTCGAGCGTTCGCCGTGAATGGGGCCATCAAACAGCGCCAGCACTTCGTCGATCTCGCCCAGCTCGAGGTGAAAAAGGGCCAGATGCCACCACAGATGCACCTTGAAGAAGCTGTCGGTGGACCAGGCGGCGGGATCGGCACGCATCCAGGCGATGCCGTCGTGCGTGCGGCATTGCATTTCCAAGACATGGGCGACGGCGTGTTGGGCCCAGCCGTCGCGCGGCTCAAGCTCGATGGCTACCCGGCCTTGCGCCTCGGCCCGGCCGTAGTCGGCCGTTTCCTCGAGACCGAAGGCATGCATACCCAGTAGGGCGTGATAGCCCGGCAAGTCCGGCGACCAGGCGGGCAGCGCGCGGGCGATGCGGTCGCGCAGCATCCGGGAATTGCCGACGTAGAAATCAGCCAGATGCCCGGCCTGCAAGGCGAGGATGTCGTGCGGGTGGTCGATGCTGACATCTTCGAGCAGCTGTCCGGCGCGACGCCATTGCCCGTCGAGCATTTGCGCGACGGCATCGATATGGCCGCGCTCGCGGGCATTGGCCGGCATGCCGACGGTCGCGGCGAGGCATTGACGCGCCACGGGAATGGCGGCTGGCTCGGTGCCGAGCAAATGGAGATAAGCCTTGAGGATATGGCCCATGACAAATTCAGGGCTGGCTGCGATGGCGGCGTCGACGCTGGCCACCGGGTCTTCGATATAGCACTGGAACTGGCGCAAAGCGCGCCGGAAATGGCCCAGGCTCTCGGCGCTGGCGCCGGAATACGAAAGATTCAGATCGTCGTGGATGATCATTATTTTGCTCCTTTGGGGTGGAAAGTTTCGCGGTCGATTGGCGTCGTCTCGAGCCAAGAAAGCCGGAACGCGCACAGTGCCAAGGTAGTCTCATGACAATTGACCCGCCATATCCGGGGCGCCTGAAGATTTGACCAGGGCGCCGGAGACTTGTTCTCGGAGGCGAAAGATGGATGTCCTTTCCGAAGTCTTTGCCGCCGTGCGTTTCTCGGGCGGCGTCTTTCTCGATGCCGAATTCACCGCGCCGTGGTGCGTCCTGTCGCAGGTCGGGCCGGAGGAATTTCACGCCGAGGGCCGGATGCCAGCCCACCTGATCGCCTATCACTACGTCGTCGAAGGGCAGATGTTTGTGCACATCGACGACGCCCCGGCCATCGCCGCGCAGGCTGGCGAAATCGTTCTCCTGCCGAGCAATGCCCGGCACGTGCTGGGCAGCGCCCCGGGACTCCGGGCGGAAGTCATCGACAGTGCGGTGCAGGCACCGAGCGAGCCGGGACCAGCCATACTGCGCTACGGTGGGGGCGGTGAGCCGACGCGTATCGTCTGCGGCTACCTCGGCAGCGATAGCGCCGACAATCTGCTGCTCAAGGCCCTGCCGCCGCTGCTCAAGCTCGGCGTCCGCGACGGCAGCAGCGGCGCCTGGCTGGAAAGTTCGTTCCGTCACGCCGCCAGCGAATTCGGGACAAGCGGCACCGGCTCGACCGCGATCCTCGGCAAACTGGCCGAACTGCTGTTTGTCGAGGGTGTCCGCCGTTATCTTGCAGCCTTGCCCGCCGGCCAGACCGGCTGGCTCGCCGGCTTGAGCGACCGCATGGTCGGGCGGGCACTCGCCCTCCTGCACGCCCGCGTCGCCCACCCATGGACAACAGAAGAACTGGCGCAAGAGGTCGGGCTATCGCGCTCCGCCTTTGCCGAGCGCTTCACCAGCCTGATCGGCATGCCGCCCATGCGCTATCTGGCCAACTGGCGCCTGCAACTGGCTGCCGCCCGGCTGCGCGAAAGCACCGCCGCCACGGCACAAATCGCCAGCGAGGTCGGCTATGAATCTGACGCCGCCTTCAACCGAGCCTTCAAGCGGACCTTCGCAACGACGCCAGCTGCATGGCGCAAGCGGGGCTAGGCATTTACCGCGGCGGGCGCCGAATACGGTGGGCAAGGCAGGGTTGCAAGCAAGCCAAAGGGTTCAGAGTGATAAAGTTTTTGGGAATCACTATAGGGGACAGACCCTGAGGTTTCCCCGCAGATTTCCAATTTAGATCAATTGGTTAAGATCAAGTAATGCATGCATGACACCGTTAAAACCTTCATCGCGGTGACCAAACGTTGATGGAGGTGGGCCATG
>NZ_JBASFI010000010.1:0-190437 GCF_049652925.1 Azonexus sp. | reverse complement strand
AGGCTTCCTTCGGCAGCAGGTCCTTGTCGCACTCGCAACCGGCCTTGTCGGCGGCAGCAGCGGCCGGGGTCCAGTAGCCATCACGCCAGCACAGGCCGAAACCGGACTTGGCGACGACGTCACGCTGGTCAATCAGGTAAACGCGTTCTTGGGCAACAGCGGTAAAACCGATACCGGCCAGCAGGGCCAGAACCAGAGATTTCTTGGCGATATTTTTGATCATTGTTTTCCCTCGTTGAAGAAAATTTGAAAATCTTTAACCCGCGTAATGGCGAAGCTCAAGGCTGCCGGCGGACTTCCAAACCATTTTGCCATAGTGCAACGGCCGATTCCAAGTGCTTTTGGTCGTTGTTGAGTAAAGTTTTGTGGTCTACGCAACACTTTCCGGCCACCCATACATGACTGACGCATTCTCGCCCGGCAACATTGACCAGATGTGACAGCGGATCGAAACATGGGCGCATTTCAAGAGTGCTGAGGTCGACCGCACAAAGGTCGGCGGATTTGCCGGGAGTAATCGAGCCGATTTCCTTGCCCAGGCCCAAGGCGTTGGCTGCGTTGAGGGTTGCCATGCGCAGGATGTCGCGGGCGGGTAGGGCGCTGGCATCCCCTGTCAGTCCTTTGGCGAGGAGGGAGGCGAGGCGCATTTCGCTGAACATGTCGAGACGATTGTTGCTGGCTGCGCCATCGGTGCCTAGTCCGACATTGATGCCAAGTTGTCGCATCCGCGCCACAGGCGCAAAGCCGCTGGCCAATTTGAGATTGGATGTCGGGCAGTGGGCAATGCTGGATCCGGTGGCCGCCAGTAACTGCAATTCGTCTTCGTCGAGGTGTACGGCGTGCACGCCGATGAAATTGGGGCCAAGCTGACCAAGTTGCCGTAAGCGTTCTAATGGCCTCCGATTGTGTTGCTTGAGGCTTTCCTCAATCTCCTGTCGAGTTTCATGGATGTGGCAATGCACTGGCAGGTTCATCTGCTCGGAAAGCGTCAGGATGCGGTCGAAGGTGCTGTCGGCAACGGTGTAGGGGGCGTGCGGGGCAAGGCAGAAACCGATCAGCGGGTCGTTTAGCCAGGTTTCGCGAACAGCCAGTCCCTTGTTAAGGTAATCGTCGGCGTCGCTGGCGTAGGGGGTAGGGAATTCCAGCGCGATGATTCCGAGCATGGCGCGCATGCCGGCCTCGGAAGCGGCGGCTGCGGCGGCCTCGGGGAAGAAATACATGTCGTTGAAGCAGGTGATGCCACCTTTGAGCATTTCGGCGCAAGCGAGGCGGGTGCCGTCATAGACGAACTGGGCCGACATGTGAGCAGTTTCAGTCGGCCAGATGTGTTTTTGCAGCCAGTCCATGAGTGGCAGGTCGTCGGCCAGGCCGCGCATCAGGGTCATGGCGGCGTGAGTGTGCAGGTTGATCAGGCCGGGGATCAGGATGTGATCCGGCAAGTTGACATGCTTTCCCGGCGCAAAGCGGGCGTGAGCTTCGCCACTGGGCAAAACTGCCAGAATGCGACCGTTATCGACGGCGACGGCATGGTTGGTCAGCACGAGATCGGATTCGACCGTCGCAATCCAGCGGGCGTCGATCAGCAGGTCGATGACTTGGGGTGTTGTTGTCATGTAAAACGGGGTCTGTACGGTTAAGTTGGCGTGTTAAAATAGCAAATTACGCTTGAATCAACTAATAAGGCATCGCGCAAGCGGTGCGACTGTGAGACATGGACCAATTCGCCAAAGAAACATTGCCGATCAGCCTCGAAGACGAGATGCGGCGTTCTTATCTCGATTACGCGATGAGCGTGATCGTTGGCCGGGCGTTGCCGGATGCGCGCGACGGCCTGAAGCCGGTGCATCGCCGGGTGTTGTTCGCGATGCACGAGCTGAACAACGACTGGAACAAGGCGTACAAGAAATCGGCGCGTATCGTCGGTGACGTGATCGGTAAGTACCACCCGCACGGCGACACGGCAGTCTATGACACGATCGTCCGTATGGCGCAGAATTTCTCGCTGCGCTACATGCTGGTCGATGGCCAGGGCAACTTCGGTTCGGTCGACGGCGATAACGCGGCGGCGATGCGTTATACCGAAGTCCGTATGGCCAAGATCGGCCATCAACTGCTCGAAGACCTCGACAAGGAAACAGTTGATTTCGGGCCGAACTACGATGGCTCGGAAAATGAGCCGCTGGTCATGCCGGCGCGCATCCCCAATCTGCTGATCAACGGTTCGTCCGGTATCGCGGTGGGCATGGCAACCAACATTCCGCCGCACAACCTCAATGAAGTCATCGCCGGTTGTCTGGCCATGCTGGAAAACCCGGCGATCACCATCGAGGAGCTGATTGCCTACATCCCGGCACCGGACTTCCCGACGGCTGGCCTGATCTACGGCATGACCGGCGTGCGCGAGGGTTACCAGACAGGCCGGGGCCGCGTCATCATGCGCGCGCGGACGCACTTTGAGGACATGGAAAAGGGCAATGGTCGGCAGGCGCTGATCGTCGACGAGATTCCCTACCAGGTTAACAAGAAGTCGCTGATCGAGAAGATCGCCGAACTGGTCAACGAGAAGAAAATCGACGGCATCTCCGATATCCGCGACGAGTCGGACAAGTCGGGCATGCGCGTCGTCATCGAACTGAAGCGCGGCGAAGTTGGCGAAGTCATCCTCAATAATCTGTACAAGCAGACGCAGTTGCAGGACACCTTCGGCATGAATATGGTGGCGCTGGTCGACGGCCAGCCGCGCTTGCTCAACCTGAAGCAGATGCTCGAATGCTTCCTGTCGCACCGTCGCGAAGTCATTACGCGGCGCACCGTTTTCGAACTGCGCAAGGCGCGCGAACGCGGCCACATCCTTGAAGGTCTGGCTGTCGCACTGTCCAACGTCGATGAAATCATTGCCCTGATCAAGGCGGCACCGACGCCGGCCGACGCCAAGCGTGGCCTGATGGAGCGTCACTGGCGCAGTCCGGTGGTCGAGGAAATGCTGGTGCGTGCGGCTTCCGACGCTTCGCGTCCGGATGGCTTGGCGCCGGAATTCGGTTTGTCCAGTCAAGGTTATTTGCTCTCGGAAGCCCAGGCGCAGCGCATTCTTGAAATGCAACTTCAGCGCCTGACCGGCCTCGAACAGGACAAGATCGTTGGTGAGTACAAGGACGTCATGGCCAAGATCCTCGATCTGCTCGACATCCTGGCCAAGCCGGAACGCATCACCGAAATCATCGTCACCGAACTGGTGGCGATTCGCGAACAGTTCGGCGACGAGCGCCGCTCGGAAATCATCCTGCAGACGCACGAACTGAGTCTGGAAGACCTGATCACGCCGCAGGACATGGTCGTTACGCTGTCACACGGCGGCTACATCAAGGCCCAGCCGCTGGCGGACTATCGCGCCCAGCGCCGGGGCGGTCGTGGCAAGCAGGCGGCGGCGATCAAGGAAGAGGATTTCGTCGATCATCTGTTTGTTGCCAACACCCACGATTTCATCCTGTGCTTCTCGAATCGCGGCCGTTGCTACTGGCTCAAGGTTTATGAAGCGCCGCAGGGCAGCCGGGTCAGCCGCGGCAAGCCAATCGTCAATCTCTTCCCGCTCGAAGAGGGCGAACGGATCAACGCCGTGCTGCCGGTCAAGGAATTCTCCGACGACCAGTTTGTGTTCATGGCGACCGTTATGGGTACCGTCAAAAAGACCCCGCTCTCCGATTACTCGAACCCGCGCAAGGCCGGCATCATTGCTGTCACGCTGGATGAGGGCGATTACCTGATTGGCGTCGAGCTGACCAGCGGGACGAGCGATATCGTGCTCGTTTCCAATGCCGGCAAGGCCGTCTGGTTCGACGAAGAAGATGTCCGTCCGATGGGCCGTGGTGCCCGTGGCGTGCGCGGCATGCGCCTGATGGAAAATCAGTCGGTGATTTCGCTGCTGGTTGCCGATAACGACCAGCAGACCGTGCTGGTTGCCACCGAAAACGGCTTTGGCAAGCGCACTGTGCTGGCTGATTTCCGCCATTCTGGTCGCGGCACGCAGGGCGTTCGCGCCATTGCCGATAGCGAGCGCAACGGCATCGTCGTTGGCGCCAAGCTGGTCAATGACGAAGACGAAATCATGCTGATCACCACCGGTGGCGTGCTGATCCGGACCCGGGTTGCTGAAATCCGCGGTATGGGCCGGGCAACGCAGGGCGTCACGCTGATTTCGCTGGATGACGGCGAGAAGCTGGCCGGTCTGGAGAAGGTTGCTGAATCGGTGGCCGAGGTTGATGCTGAAGTCGAAGTTGACGCTGAATCGGTGAATCCCACGGTCAACCCGGAAAATGAGCAAAATCCGGAATCGTCTGAACCCAACGAAGGTGGAGAAGCATAAATGAGCCGCATCTGGAATTTCAGCGCCGGTCCGGCTGCTCTTCCCGAGGAAGTCCTGCGCCAGGCGCAGGAAGAACTGCTCGACTGGCATGGCGCGGGTTGCAGCGTCATGGAGATGAGCCATCGCGGCAAGGAATTCGGCAGCATTCTCGGCCAGGCCGAAGCCGACCTGCGAGAGCTGATGGGCATTCCCGAGCAGTACAAGGTGCTTTTCCTGCAGGGCGGGGCGACGCAGCAGTTCGCGCAGATTCCGATGAACCTGCTGGCCGGTCGTTCGGCTGACTACATCGTGACTGGTTCGTGGTCGAAGAAGGCGTTCAAGGAAGCGCAGCGCATCGGCGATGTCCGTTGTGCCGCGACGACCGAGAGCAGCGGCTTCTCCCGCCTGCCGATGGCTGAAGAGATCAAACTCGATCCGTTCGCCGCCTACCTGCACGTGTGCACCAACGAAACGATCCACGGCGTCGAAATTCCGGCCGAGCGCATTGCCGATACCGGTGTGCCGCTGGTCGCCGACATGTCGTCGCATATCCTGTCGCGGCCGGTCAATGTCGAGAAATTCGGCCTGATCTACGCCGGCGCGCAGAAGAACATCGGGCCGTCCGGTTTGACGCTGGTCGTTGTTCATCGCGACCTGCTCGGCATGGCGCCATTGAACATCCCGACGGTCATGGATTACGCCGTGATGGCCGAAAACGGCTCGATGCTCAACACGCCGCCGACCTTCGGCATCTACATTGCCGGCCTGGTTTTCCAGTGGCTCAAGCGGCAGGGTGGCTTGTCGGGCATTGCCACGGTCAACGCCGAAAAAGCACGAATTTTGTATTCCGCCATCGACGATTCTGAGGGCTTCTACACTAACCCGGTCGATCCCGATTGCCGCTCGGCCATGAACGTGCCGTTCATCCTCAGCAATGCCGATCTCGACGCGGCTTTCCTGGCCGAGGCCAAGGCAGCCGGCGTGCTCGGTTTGAAGGGACACAAGTCGGTTGGCGGCATGCGCGCCTCGATCTACAACGCCGTGTCGCTGGAAGCCGTGCAGGCGCTGGTGGCATTCATGAACGATTTCGCCAAACGTAACGGTTGAGTTTATGAGCGACCAGCAGCAAACCGACTTGCAAAAAGCCTTGGCCGGCGTGCGCGCCGAAATCGACGGTATCGACAGCGAGTTGCTGCGCCTGCTCAACCAGCGCGCCCGTTGCGCCCAGAAGGTTGGCGAGATCAAGGCCGAGCATGGCGAGGCCGGACATATTTACCGCCCGGAGCGAGAAGCCCAGGTCTTGCGTCGCCTGCAGGACGCCAATCCCGGCCCGCTGCCCAACGAAAACATCACCTTCTTTTTCCGTGAAGTGATGTCGGCCTGCCTGTCACTGGAAGAGCCGCTCGGCATTTCCTTCCTTGGGCCCCTCGGCTCCTTTACCGGCAGCGCGGCGACCAAGCATTTCGGCCATGCCGCGCGCTTGCTGCCGCAGGCGTCGATTGATGACGTGTTCCGCGAAGTCGAATCCGGCCACGCCCATTACGCCGTAGTGCCGGTCGAGAACTCGACCGAAGGGGCGGTCGGCCGGACGATGGATCTGCTGCTCGGCACGCCGCTTAAGATTTGTGGCGAAGTGGTGCTGCGCATCCATCAGAACCTGCTGACCCACGAAACCGATCTGTGCAAGATCACCAAGGTTTATTCGCACGCGCAGTCGCTGGCTCAGTGCCACGAATGGCTCAATCGCAACCTGCCGGGCATTCCGCGCATTTCTGTGTCGAGCAATTCGCTGGCTGCCCAGATGGCGGCCGAAGAGTCAGGTACGGCAGCGATTGCCGGCGTCGCTGCGGCCGAACGTTACAACCTGCCCAAGCTGGTCGAAAACATCGAGGACGAGCCGAACAACACGACGCGCTTCCTGATCCTCGGCAAGCACGACGCGGCCATTTCCGGCCGTGACAAGACCTCGTTGATCATGTCGGCACCAAACCGCACCGGCGCCCTGCACGAACTGTTGCTGCCCCTGTCGACGGCGGGCGTTTCGATGTGTCGCCTGGAGTCGCGTCCCGCTAAGAACGCGCTGTGGGAATACGTTTTCTACGTCGATATCGAAGGTCATCACGACGAGTCGGCGATCAAGGCCGCGCTGGAAAAACTGGCTGGCTACGCCGCCTATCTGAAAATTCTCGGGTCCTACCCGGTTGCCGTTTATTGAGGAAGTTTCAATGAGTCTTGCTGATCAGGCGCTGCCTTACGTGCGCGCCATTTCCGCCTACCAGCCGGGCAAGCCGATCACCGAACTGGCACGCGAAATGGGCATTCCGGTTGAAAGTATCGTCAAACTGGCCTCCAACGAAAATCCGCTGGGCATGAGCCCGAAGGCGAAAATAGCGGTCGAGGCAGCGATCAGCGGCGTCGAGCGCTATCCAGATCAGTTCGACCTGATCAAGGCCGTCGCCGAACGTTGTGGCGTGGCGCAAGGTCAGGTTGTTCTGGGCAACGGCTCGAACGACGTGCTCGATCTGGTTGCCCGCGTTTTCCTGGCACCCGGTCGCTCGGCTGTGTTTGCCCAGCACGCCTTCGCCGTTTATCCGCTGGCCACCATTTCGACGGGTGCCGAATTGATCTCGACGCCGGCCAAAAACTACGGCCACGATCTCGATGCCATGCGCGCCGCCATCCGGCCCGATACGCGCATTATCTGGATCGCCAACCCGAACAATCCGACTGGCAATTTCGTGCCGTATCCGGAAGTGCGCGCCTTTCTCGAAGCGGTGCCGAAGGATGTCGCGGTCGTCCTCGACGAGGCCTACAACGAATATCTGCCGCCGGAAGATCGTGTCGATACAGCAAGCTGGATCAAGGATTTCCCCAATCTGGTCGTCTGCCGCACGATGTCGAAGATCTACGGTCTGGCCGGCCTGCGCATCGGTTACGCGCTAGCTTCGGCCGAGGTGGCCGACCTCATGAATCGCGTTCGCCAGCCCTTCAACGTCAATAACCTGGCGCTGGCCGGCGCATTGGCCGCGCTGGATGACGACGAATTCCTGCTGGCCAGCTACGAGCTGAACCGGCGCGGCATGGCGCAGATCGTCGCCGGCCTGGAAAAACTGGGGCTGGAGTACATCAAGCCCCACGGCAATTTCGTCACTTTCAGGGTGGGCGATGGTGCCGGGGTCAATCAGAAGCTCCTCAAGCAGGGCGTCATTGTCCGGCCAATCGGCGGCTACGGCCTGCCGGAATGGCTGCGCGTGACCATCGGCAGCGAGCCGGAAAACGCCCGTTTCCTCGAAGCGCTGGAGCAGGCGCTCTAAGACCATGGCCGAATTCGGCAAAGTCGTCGTCTTTGGCACCGGCCTGATCGGCGGTTCGTTCTCGCTTGCCCTCAAGGAAGCGGAAGCGGTCGAGGAGGTAGTTGGTTTTGGCCGCACCCCGGCCACCTTGCGCAAGGCGCAGGAACTGGGCGTGATCGACCGGGCCGGCATCAACCCGACCCACGAAATCGAGGATGCTGACATCGTTCTGGTGGCGACGCCGGTGGCCCAGATGGCCGATATTTTCGAACGTATCGGACCGTATCTTGGCCCAAATACCATCGTTACCGATGGTGGCTCGACCAAGGGCGACGTCGTCGCTGCGGCGCGGGCTGCGCTAGGAGACCGTATCGGCCAGTTCGTGCCAGCACACCCGATTGCCGGCGCCGAAAACAGCGGCCCGGCGGCGGCGCGCTGGGATCTCTATCAGGGCAAGAAGGTCGTCGTCACACCATTGGCGGAAAACAGCGACGAAGCGCTCGACCACATCAAGCGCGCCTGGTCGCTGTGTGGTGCCGATATCTACGAACTGACGCCGGAAATGCACGACCGCGTCTTTGCGGCGGTCAGCCATCTGCCGCATTTGCTCTCCTACGCGCTGGTGCATCAACTGGCCGTGCGCGATGACGCCGATCTGTTCTTCACTTTTGCTGCCTCTGGCTTCCGTGACTTCACCCGCATCGCTGCCAGCCACCCGGAAATGTGGCGCGACATCTGCCTCGCCAATCGCGAAGCGCTGCTTGGCGAACTCGACTGCTACCGGGCCCAACTCGACGAACTGCGTACTGCGCTCGCTCGAAACGATGGCGAACGCCTCGAAGAAGTCTTCGGCATCGCCCGCCGCGCCCGCCGCGACTGGGCCGGCGAGGGCTGATGCGCCGGCTGTATCACGCGCTGCTCATTGGGTTGGCGCTGATGCAGCAGACCCTTGCTGCGGCCGAAGCGCCGGCCATTTTGCTGGCCAATGTCTATCGCGATCAGGTCGACGTCTCACGTTATCTGGCCAGCGAAAAACTCGATGGCGTGCGGGCAATTTGGGGTGGGCAGGCGCTGCGTTTCCGTAGCGGAAAAACCATCAACGCACCGGGCTGGTTTCTCGCCGGTCTGCCGAAAGTGCCCCTCGACGGCTAACTGTGGATCTCCCGCGGCCAGTTCGAGCGCGTCTCTGGCATTGTCCGACGCGACATTCCCGAGGATGCCGCGTGGCGAAGGCTTGATGCTGCATCTGGCCGAGGCGCCATACGAAACCGGACGCAGCGATGTGCTGCTCAAGGTCAAACGATGGCAGGACGCCGAAGCCGTGGTCATCGGCCATCAGCCGGGCAAGGGGCGCTTTGCCAGCATGCTCGGCGCCTTGAAAGTACGCACGCCTGAGGGGAAGGAGTTTCTGTTGGGCACGGGTTTCTCGGCGGCGCAAAGACGTGATCCGCCCCCTCTGGGGACGACGGTGACCTACCGCTACCGCGATGTCACGGGTAACGGCCTGCCGCGATTTGCCAGTTTTCTGCGCATTCGGGATGAGTAACTCGGTACAAGCCCGACTTCATTTCTTTGCCTCGGTTGTAATGCGTCCGTGACCTCGAACGGGTAAAATCCCACCTTTATTTTCCACGGCGAATAACGATGATTTTCGTGACTGGCGGGGCCGGCTATATCGGCTCGCATACCTGTGTCGAACTTATTCAGTCCGGTCAGGAAGTGGTGGTTTTCGACAACTTTTCCAATAGTCATCCGGAATCGTTGAAACGTGTCGAGGCCATCACCGGCAAGAAAATCCACTGCGTCGAGGGCGATATCCGGGACCAGGCAGCCGTGGCTGCTGCTTTGCGGCAATTCGATTGCCAAGCGGTCATCCATTTTGCCGGGCTGAAAGCGGTTGGTGAATCAGTCGAAAAACCGCTTGAATACTACGACAACAATGTCATCGGCACGCACCGCCTGCTCAGCGCGATGGGCGAGTGCGGCGTCAAGACGCTGGTTTTCAGTTCCTCCGCGACCGTCTACGGCGAGCCGCAACGCCTGCCACTGACCGAAGATCACCCGCTCTCGGCAACCAATCCCTACGGCCGGACGAAGCTGGTCATCGAAGACATGCTGCGCGACCTTTACCGCTCCGATCCAACCTGGCGAATCGGTATCCTGCGCTACTTCAATCCGGTCGGCGCCCACGAAAGCGGCCTGATCGGCGAAGACCCGCAAGGCATCCCGAACAACCTGATGCCCTTCGTCGCCCAGGTGGCCGTTGGCCGGCGTGAGCAACTGAAGGTCTGGGGCAACGACTACCTGACGCCAGACGGCACCGGCGTGCGCGACTACATCCATGTCGTAGACCTGGCCCTAGGCCACCTGAAGGCGCTGGAGCGCCTGAACGAGGCGCAATGCTTCGAAGTGAATCTAGGTACCGGCACCGGTTACAGCGTACTTGACGTGGTCAAAGCATTCGAAAAAGCCAGCGGCCGTCCGGTGCCCTACGAACTAGCGCCGCGCCGGTCTGGCGATGTGGCCTCCTGCTACGCCGCCCCGGCTTTCGCTGCCGAGCTGCTCAACTGGCGTGCTGAACGCAATATGGACGCCATGTGCATTGATGCCTGGCGCTGGCAGAGCAACAATCCGAATGGGTTTCGATAATTGAATTAGCCGCTTACGGTAAGACCATGATTATTCGTCGTTACCGATGACGCAGGCTCGCAGTTGTGCGTGTCTTCTACGGTCAACCGGGAAAATCTGCCAAAAACGAATTTCGTTTTCTGCGTATGTCGATCGATAGGAATTAGTGAGCGTTTCGTATGTCAGGGCTACGGCTCGAGTTAGCCAAGCGTCTGTGCCAGCGGGATTGGGCGCATGTCCTCGAATAGAATAATTAGATCGGCACAAATATAGAGAGGGAAATTTGTGAAAAGAGCTTTGATCACAGGGGTGACTGGCCAGGATGGTGCCTACTTGGCTGAGTTTTTGATCCGGAAGGGTTACGAAGTTCATGGCATTCGTCGTCGCTCCTCGATGTTCAATACTGCTCGTATCGACCATTTGTATAGCGATCCTCATGAGCACGAGGGAAATCTTGTCCTGCATTATGGTGATATGACTGACTCGAGCAGTTTGCTGCGAATTGTTGAGCAGTCACAGCCTGATGAGGTATATAACCTTGCCGCCCAGAGTCATGTCGCTGTCTCGTTCGAAGAGCCTGAGTACACGGCCAATTCCGATGCCGTAGGCGTTTTGCGTCTGCTCGAAGCCTTGCGTATTGTCGGGTTGGCGAAGAGTGCGCGTTTTTACCAAGCATCGACCTCTGAGTTATACGGATTGGTCCAAGAGTCGCCACAGCGCGAGACAACGCCGTTTTATCCGCGGTCTCCTTACGCTGTTGCGAAGCTTTACGGCTACTGGATTACGGTGAATTATCGGGAGGCCTACGGCATGTTTGCCTGCAACGGCATCCTGTTCAATCACGAATCCCCTGTTCGTGGGGAAACGTTTGTGACGCGCAAGATTACTCGTGCCTTGGCTCGTATCAAACTCGGTATGCAGCGACAATTATTCTTGGGTAATCTGGATGCAAAACGTGATTGGGGTCATGCGAAGGATTACGTCGAGATGCAGTGGCTGATGCTTCAGCAAGATCTTCCGAGTGATTACGTTATAGCGACCGGTCAGCAATATAGCGTTCGTGAATTTGTCACGCTGGCGGCTAAACGCTTGGGTTTGGTCATTGAGTGGTCAGGCCATGGTATTGAGGAGAAGGGCTATCTCTCGGATGGTCGTTGTGTCGTCGTAGTGGACCCAGCTTATTTCCGTCCCACAGAGGTGGAAACGCTCCTCGGTGATGCCAGCAAGGCGCGAGAAAAGCTTGGCTGGGTGCCAAAAATAAACTTTTCTGAGTTGGTGGACGAGATGGCGGATGCTGATTTGGCGGAGGCTGAAGGTGAGTTGCGTGCTGCTGGAACGCGCCGAAAGTCACTGTACTGAGGTCTTAACTCATTGGTCCGAACGGTAAGGGGGGCGTGTGAAGATTATTAAATGTCGAATTTGTGATTCAGAACATCTGGAAAAAATAGTGGACCTTGGGTACCACCCGTTGGCCGACACGTTTCTGTCTGAGGAACTGCTGTTTGGGCCTGAAGTAACTTACCCATTGCAGCTTGGGTCATGTCGAGCTTGTGGCCATGTATTTACGCTGTACTCGGTGTCGGCGGTCGAGCGCTACCAAAAACAAGACTATAGCTATGACTCATCAAATTCGAAGGTCTCTATCTCGCACTTTCATGAGTTTGCACAGGCGGTGCTTGCAGAAAAGGTGCTTGGGCCCGGTGCATTGATTGTTGATATTGGTAGCAATGTTGGAACTTTGCTTTCACATTTCAAGGCTTTCGGGCATTCCAATGTTCTGGGTGTCGAGCCCTCGGGAAACATCTCAGCCATAGCTGTTTCCAATGGTATCCCGACGTTGAATGATTTTTTTGGTAACGGGATTGTCGGAGCACTTCAAGAGAGCGGGCCGGTTCAGGTGTTATTAAGCGCCAATGTGCTTAATCATGCCGACGATCTAAATGGTTTGCTCCAGACGGCAAAGCAGGTTCTTGCCCCTGAGGGTATTTTTGTCTTCGAGGTTCCGTACCTTATGGATCTTATCAAAGGCACAGCCTTTGACACCATCTACCATGAGCACGTCCATTACTACGGCATAAAACCACTTGCCGCATGCCTGCAACGAAATGGATTCTCGATCTTCAAAGTCGAGAATCTTGACTATATGTGCGGATCAATTCGGGTTTACGCTCGGCTCGGCAGCAATCATTCGCCAGCAGTCTCCGGCATGATTGCTACCGAGGATGCCTTTGGGTTGTACGAATTGGCCACCTATCAGCAGTTTATGGAACGAGTGCGTGCGGTAAAACTCACGGTATGTGCCCACCTAGCGAAGATTCGTATAGATGGTGGAAAAATCATCGGGATCGGGGCAGCAACGAAGGGTAATACGTTCCTGAACTATTGCCGCCTCGATGCAGACACCATCGCCTACATCACAGATTCCTCACAATTGAAGATCGGCAAGCTGACTCCTGGCTCGCATATCCCGATCGTTGCCGACCAAGATATCGATGCGGCAGCCACACACGCCCTGATCCTTCCATGGAATATAGCCCCGATGCTGCAAAAAAAATTGGCGCATCTAGGGTTGCAGTTTTATGTTCCACAAGTCCAGACTCTTCAAGATTCAACACACTGAAAGGTACCTCCGATGGAACTTATCGCTCTAAGCCCGGCGTTTTCCGATGCGCGCGGCAGTATTACAGATTTGATTTCCGATAATGAAATCAATGCAGTGACACTGATTACCTTTACAAAAGGAGCGGTACGCGCGAATCATTATCACGAACGGACGATACAGTGGAACTACGTGATATCTGGCAAAATTCTGCTGGTCACACAAATGCCAGGCATGGATAAAATTGAATGCGTGCTTAAGCCCGGTGACTTTGCTGTGACACGTGAGAATGAGCGCCATGCCCTCAAAGGATTGGAGAATTCTGAAGTCTTGATCCTCACCAAAGGCCCTAGAGCTGGCTCGCAGTATGAGGACGACACATTTCGGCTCTCAGAGCCACTGATTCTCTCTGATGCGTGAGGTTGGCATGCAAGTTCCTGTGTCGCGCCCCCACCTCGGCGAAGCCGAGATTATCTATGTCAACAAGGCGCTCCAAGCAAACGCTGTGTCGGGCGTATATGGCGAGTTCATCGAGCGCTTTGAAAGTGAGTTCGCAGCATTTTGCGATTCGAAGTATGCGATATCCTGCTCGAATGGAACAACCGCGCTACACCTTGCCATGGCAGCTGCAGGTGTGAAGGAGGGTGATGAGGTCTTGGTTTCGACCTTGACCAACATGGCTTCATTCTTTGCGGTGCTTTATCTTGGAGCCAAACCGATTCCGGTTGATATTGATCCGGAAACACTGACCATGGCGCCGGCCGATCTGGAACGCAAAATTACCAAGAAATCGCGTGCGATCATGGTGGTGCACCTGTTTGGCCACCCAACCGACATGGATCCAATCAACGAATTGGCGCGTCAGCATGGGCTATTGGTGTTTGAGGACTGTGCCGAGGCGCACGGTGCTACATACAAGGGAAAGAAGGTTGGTAGCCTGTCGCACGCGAGCGGCTTTAGTTTCTTCGCAAACAAGGTGCTCACCACCGGCGAAGGAGGTATGGTCACAACCGATGACCCGCAGATCAACAAGAAAGCCCGAAGTCTGAAAGCGCTAGCCTTCGGTTCAGTGAACAAGTTCATGCACGAGGACATTGGTTTCAATTACCGAATGACCAATCTGCAGGCTGCGTTGGGCTGTGGTCAGATGGAGCATGCCGATCAACTCGTTGAGCGTCGCAGGGAGATCGCGCACTTCTACACAGCGGCACTAAATAAGTACTCAGATGATCTGGCTTTACCAATCGAAAAGTCTTGGGCCAAGTCGGTTTACTGGATGTATCACATCGTCTTGCGCGATCGCCTCGCGGCGCGGCGTGGTGACATCATGGCGGCCCTTAAGCGTGAAGGTATTGAAACCCGTGAAGGCTTTATACCGTACAACATGCAGGAAATTTTCCTCAATCGCGGATGGACCAGGGTCGAAGACTGTCCAAATGCCAACAAAGTTGCCTATTCAAGCTTCTACTTGCCTACAGGTCCGGATATTTCCCAAGATGAACTCGACTATGTCGCGAACAAGTTCAGTGTGATACTCGAAAAATTTTCCGTTGGCACTGACCGTTCGGCTTAATGAGTCCTTGGGGCAGATGAAGCACATTTAATAAGCTGAATTTCTTACGCTCGACTCACCGGAATGAAACTATGAGTGTTTTTGACTCCCTCTATGCAGGCCAGTATGACCAGTTTTATGCCGAAAAGAACTATTCCAGCGAATGCAATTTGGTGGAAGAGGCGGTCAAACTGTTTGGGCAACATGTGCCTGACACCGTACTTGACATCGGTTGTGGTACTGGCGGCCACGCGATTGAGCTAGCACGGCGTGGCTATCATGTTACGGGTGTCGACTTGTCGCCATCAATGCTGGACGTTGCCAAAAATAAGGCAGCGTCGTTAGACAGCGCTCAGCGACCAGTTTGGCTCTGTGGAAATGCGCGCGATTTCGATGCAGGTATGTCATTCGATCTCGGAATAATGATGTTTGCGGTGATCGGGTATTTGACAACAAATGATGATGTCCTGAGATGTTTGAGGAATGTTCGTCGCCAACTCAAGCCAGGAGCCCTCTTCGTTTGCGATTTCTGGTATGGACCCTCCGTGTTATCGGTACGGCCGACCGATCGGATACGCGTTCTCCCAACCCCCGGTGGGCAGCTTATCAGGGCCGCAACAACAAAACTGGATATCTCGAGCCATACGGCTGATGTTAATTTTCGATTATGGGAGATCGAAGGCAACATGGTGAAGAGCGAGACTAGCGAAACGCATAAATTGCGCTATTTCTTTCCGCAAGAGTTTGAGTTGATGTTGAGTTGCTCTGGATTTAGGCTTGCCAGAATATCGGCCTTCCCGTTCCTAGATCGGCCTCTTGATGATCAAACATGGAATTCGCTTGTGGTGGCTCGTGCAGTCTGATGGTGGTGTTCCTGTGTGTGGAGCGCAGCAATTGAATTTCGCATGAAAAAAAGGGGGCGTTTATATTCCAACCTGCGCTGGCAGTTTGTTGCAAACATAGCTCAAGCTGCTTTGGGTGGATTGTTTCTACTAGCGCTTGGAATGCTTCTGGGGGTCGAAGGCTTCGGGCAGTACTCCATTACTACTGCTTTAGTCTCTGTTGCCTTTCTTTTCTTTGATGCGCGAATTCAAGATGTTGTCGCAAAAAATCTGTTCTCTGCGGATGAGAGGTCCATTTCTGGCGTAGAGCATCGGACTCTTCTGTTCGATCTTTTTACGCTCGAGTGTTTGCTTAAGATAATCCCACTGTTGGGGGTAGTACTCGCAGCAGAGTATCTAGCTAGTTTTAGTCAACTCCCATCTGACGGTGTGCATTGGATTATTTTGGCTGCGCTTGGCGTGACTCTGTCCAAGAGCGGAGCGGGGCTTGCGACGGGGGTGCTCCGCGTTCTGGGGCGCACGGATTTGATTGCGCTATTTATGTCGATGGACTGGGGATTCAAGTTGCTCTCAGTCCTTTGTGTTGCTTGGCTGGCGACTCTGAATGTCGCATTGGCGCTTTGGGTCGTAATCGTGATCGGCGGCATCACGAACGGGCTTCAGCTTTACGTAGCGCATACCCTGTACTCGGAACTCCATGGCAGAGATTGTTTGGATTGGTCATTTTCTGGGTTGTTTGGTCGGGTTGGCGTGCATGGGAGAATAATTCTCACGAATATTGGAGTATCCGGTTCCGACGCAATGTCAAAGGATCTAGATGTTGCTTTGATCTCGTCGCTGTTGAGTGCAGAGCAGGTGGGTGGCTACAAAATGGCCAAGAGTATTGTTCAGGTCGTGTGGCGAGCTGTGGATCCCATATATCTTGCCATCATGCCGGAGGTACAGAAGCTGTGGCACTTAGGGGACCGCAAAACGCTTTTTGGCTTACTCCGAAAATTGTCGTTGGTAGTTCTGGTATATGCAGGCTTTATTTCATTAGTGACATGTTTTTGTATTTATTGGCTTGACGATCTATTGGTCGGGAAAGGTTATGGCGACTTATTAACGCTTGTATTTGTAATGATCACTTGGGTCATATGGTGTGCCCCACTCCTTTGGGGGCATCCGCTTTCCGTGGCAATTGATCGGCCGGAGTTCCAGTTTTACGGTGGGCTTCTGGGTACGGGAGTTGGTTTGATCGCATTTTATTTTCTTACTCCTGCATTGGGTGTTGTCGGTTCCGGTATTGCATGGAGCTTGACACTGATTGTTGGGTTTTCCTTCACAGCGATGGCGTCTGTATTTCGAGCGCTCAGGCAGTGAGAGGTAATCGCATGGGCATTATTAACGTTTGAAGGCGGGAGCAAGCCCATTTTATTTCTGTGTCGTAGAAATGTTGCCGTGGGCCAAATAATTATTCTGTGAATCTGGCTGTTGTCCTTCTGAGCCAAAACGCAGAGGGAAAACTGGAGTTGGTCATTGATGAAAATATCGGTAATTTTGAATCGAGCAAACAGATCTTGGATCTTGCAGAAAATTGCGGAAAACTTGTGTGAGTCTCTTGTTTCTGCGGGGCATATTGCCTTGATAAGTGAATGTCCAGATAGCTCTGCCGATATCATTCATCATATGAGCTGGGCTTTTTCTAACATCAAGGTTGCCCAACCTTCTACAATGTTGATAACCCATCTCGATGATTTTCATAAGGTTCGTCAAGTAAAAGAGATGCTTGCTTCCACAGTTTCTGTGGGGGTGTGTATGTCAAGTCATACCATGCACTATTTGATTAGTCAGGGGGTGCCGGAGGAAAAGCTCTTTTACATTAGTCCTGCGCACGATGCCTTGTTGGCGCCACGTCGGATAGTTATTGGAGTTACCACCAGGCTTTATCCGGATGGGCGCAAAAGAGAGTCCTTGCTTAAAGGACTCGCTGAGCGTATTTCGTTATTAGCTTTCGAGTTCCGAATTTTTGGTGAAGGCTGGGATGCGATTGTGCCGGTACTCGAAAAAGCAGGGGCTAAGGTTACTTATTTCAGAGAGTCCGATGATTACAGAAAGGATTATGAAATCATGCTTTCTGAGATCCCCAAATTTGACTACTACTTATATCTCGGATTGGATGAAGGATCTTTGGGTACCTTGGATGCGCTTTGTGCTGGTGTGCCAACAATTGTTACTCCGCAAGGTTTTCATGTAGATCTGCCTGGCGGGATTACCCATCCTGTAGTAACAGAGAGTGATCTTGTGTCAGTTTTTTCCGAGATTCAGTCTGGTTCCCGAAGTCGGCGATTAGCTGTGTCAGATTTGACATGGGAGCGCTATGCGGAAAAACATATTGTTCTTTGGCAATCGCTTCTCGCCCATGGGGAAGTTCCAGTATTGGATGGGACGGAAAAGAAATATATTTCAAATCCGGCGGTCGAGGGTGAGATTGCTCGCACATCTCTCGCCAATTCTTTTAGTGTGCGAAGGATACTTGCGAGTATCAGTCATCACCCACGTCTACGTAGAGTGAGGAGTCTTGTGGATAAAGTCCGTTTGGGCCGCTAGATCAATGTTGTCAATGCAGTGACAAAATGTGCTGCCATGAGCATAGAAGCATTTTTGGGAGAAACCTGCCTCCGATGTAAGAGGTCTCTCGTTGGATGGGAACATAATGAAGTTTTTGCTGATTGCGGGTTATCCTGACTCGCTATTGAACTTCAGGGGAGCATTGATTTCTGCCCTGCAGCGCAAGGGATTGGAGGTGCATGTTGCTGCTCCCGATCTGCCGAATGATTCAGAACTCCGCTTGCGCATGGAAAGCCTTGGAATCGTTGTCCACACTATCCCTCTGCAGCGTGCTGGAGTGGATCCGTATGCGGATTTCAAGGCGCTCCTGTGTTTGTGGCAATTGGTTCGTAGAGTTCGCCCCGACGCCGTTCTTTGCTACACGATAAAGCCTGTTATCTATGGGTTGATAGCTTCTTGGCTGGGAAAAGTACCGCGGCGATTCGCTCTGATCACTGGTCTCGGTTATGCGTTTCTCGACGAAGGAAGGCGAGGGGCATTACGTTCATTGGTTCAGAAGCTTTACGGGTTTGCATTGCGCCATGCGCATAAAGTTTTTTTTCAGAACCTTGACGACGAAGCTCTGTTTCGTTCGGAAGGTCTTTTACCGTCCGAGGTGCCTTCGGTTGTTTTGAATGGATCCGGAGTCGACATTGCTGAATATAAACCTTCGCCAATTCCGAAAACTACGCGTTTTCTATTGATTGCACGCCTGTTGGGTGACAAAGGTGTGCGTGAGTATGTGGAGGCGGCACGGAGTCTGAGTGCGGAATATCCCGACGTCACATTTTCGCTTGTCGGTTGGATCGATGAAAACCCCGATGCAGTCAGGCTGGAAGAACTGGAGCATTGGATAAATGAGGGGGCTATTGAATTCTTGGGCAGGCTAAGCGACGTGCGCCCGGCAATCGCAAATTCAAGTGTCTATGTTCTTCCTTCTTACAGGGAAGGTACCCCGCGAACTGTGTTGGAGGCGATGGCAATGGGGCGACCGATTATCACCACAGATGCCCCAGGGTGCAGGGAAACAGTTGTCGATGGTGACAATGGATTTTTGGTTCCCGTAAAGTCGGTAGAAGGCTTGATCGTTGCCATGAAACGCTTTATTGACGATCCCTCTCTGGCGCTTTCGATGGGACAACGTTCGTGCCATATTGCACGTGAAAAGTATGATGTGACCCAGGTGAATTGCCGGATGCTTTTCGAGATGGATATTTAATGATTAAGCGTTTGTTTGACATCCTCGTGTCAGCGATTGGGTTGTTACTGCTTACCCCAGTAATTGGGTTTGTGGCTTGGCTAATACGCCACAAACTGGGGGCGCCGGTATTTTTTCGTCAAATGCGCCCCGGCTTGTACGGCCAGCCCTTTCAAATGATTAAGTTTCGAACTATGCGGGATGCCGTCGATTCGCATGGCAACTCCTTGCCGGACTCCGAGCGGATGACACCGTTTGGTTGTACTTTGCGTTCGGCTAGTCTGGATGAACTACCCGAATTATGGAACGTGTTTAGGGGGGAAATGAGTCTGGTTGGACCGCGTCCCTTGCTGATGGAATATCTCCCTCTTTACAATCAGGAACAATATCGTCGTCACGAAGTTCGCCCTGGGGTGACGGGTTGGGCGCAAGTGAACGGACGCAATGCCTTAAGCTGGGACGAGAGGTTTAAATTGGATGTCTGGTATGTGGATAACCAGTCATTTTGGTTGGATTTGAAAATTCTATTTCTTACCGTCAAAAAAGTATTCGTGCGAGAGGGGATCAGTGCCGATGGCAATGTAACGATGCCGCGGTTTACGGGGTCGATATCTGGGAAGGCGGAATGATTCAGAAGTTGTACGCTGTCTATGGAGCGAGCGGATGCGGCCGGGGGGTAATGCCTTTGGCGCGAGAGCAATTGCGCCGAGACGGGATTCCAATTGAGAGACTCGTCTTTGTCGACGACAACCCAGAGGCGGCTGTCGTGAATGGTCAGCGAGTCTTGTCCTATCACGAATTTCTGGATGTTCCTGCGAACGAGCGCCTCGTCGTCCTTGCTATTGCGAATAGTCTGGTTCGAGAGCGACTTGCTGATCGTTGTGCAAGTGATGGGGTGCTTCCGTGGTCTGTGAGCGCTGGTAATGTCGTTTCGCTGGATGCTGTTCAACTTGGTGAGGGTGCGATCCTGTGCCCTTTCGTTACCTTGACGTCCAATATTTTCATTGGCCGGCATTTTCAAGCGAATCTTTACAGCTATGTCGAGCATGACTGCGTGATTGGTGATTTCGTTACCTTCGCACCTGGAGTCAAGTGCAACGGTAATGTTGTCATCGAGGATCATGCCTATATTGGTACTGGAGCCGTCATCAAACAAGGCAAGCCGGGGCAGCCTCTGGTTATAGGCAAAGCCGCGTTAGTCGGTATGGGCGCCGTTGTCACGAAGAGTGTTCCACCGGGAGCGACTGTGATTGGAAATCCGGCAAGATTGTTAGTGAAAGGTTGAGGTAGTGCTGAATACACCATTTTCTCCGTGGCCTAGCTTTACGGCAGAGGAGTCTGATGCAATCCGTGATGTGATTTTGTCGAATCGTGTGAATTACTGGACTGGGCAGGAGTGTCGCGAGTTTGAAAAAGAGTTTGCCGCGTGGTGCGGGGCTGGTTTTGCGACTGCGCTAGCTAATGGCACACTGGCACTCGATTTGGCATTGAAAGCGCTGGGTATTGGACAGGGCGATGAGGTGGTGGTGACGCCACGTACCTTCATTGCCTCAGTTTCGTGTGTTGTCAATGCCGGGGCAGTTCCGGTGTTTGCAGATGTTGAGTCCGATAGCGGAAATATTTCGGCAAGGACAATCAGCAAGGTTCTGACGGTTAGGACAAAGGGGATAATTTGTGTGCATCTTGCCGGCTGGCCGTGTGACATGGATCCGATTATGGAACTGGCGAAAGAGCATGGCCTGCTCGTGATTGAGGATTGTGCACAGGCACATGGTGCACGTTATAAGGGGCGTTCGGTCGGATCGATTGGTCATGTGGGCGCGTGGTCCTTCTGTCAGGACAAAATCATGACTACTGGGGGCGAAGGAGGGATGGTTACGACGAATGACCGTGCCCTTTGGTCGCGTATGTGGTCTTTCAAGGATCATGGGAAGTCGTGGGGCGCTGTCTATGAGCGGCAACATCCCCAGGGGTTTCGCTGGGTTCACGAAAGTTTCGGGACGAACTGGCGGATGCTCGAAATGCAGGCCGTAATTGGCAGAATCCAGCTTGGTCGCATGTCTGATTGGCATTCGGCTCGTTTGGCTCATGCACAAAAAATATGGGATTGCGCCCGATGCGTGGAGGGGTTGCGAGTGCCGCCTGTTCCCGACTTTATCGAGCATGCAGCTTACAAATGTTATGTTTTTGTCGAGCCATGGAAATTGAATCCGGCGTGGAGTCGGGATCGCATCATTGAAGAGATTTCTGCTCGTGGTGTGCCTTGCTATTCAGGGTCTTGTTCGGAGGTCTATCTTGAACGGGCCTTTGACGATACGCCTTGGCGGCCACAGCAGCGCTTGGCTGTTGCCAAGGAATTGGGGGAAACCAGTTTGATGTTCTTGGTTCACCCAACTTTGACCGGAGAAGAAATTGAAAAGACATGCAATGTGCTGACCGAGGTGATGGCGCGTGCGATTGCTTAATACCTTCTCCGGCAAGTGCTTTGGAAGCCAGCCAGATCAATTGTTGGGCGGTCACGTATGAGCAGTCTGAATGTAAACCCGCGGACTTTTGCAGCTTTCATTCACGATTTGCTGGCAGTCGTTGCGGCCTGGATGCTGGCCTTCATGCTGCGCTTCAACTTCGATGTTCCTCAAGAATTTGCTGATTCTGCACTCCATTCACTGCTCTGGGTGCTGCCGCTGTTCGGCGGGCTATTTTTCGTGTTTGGCCTCTATCGCGGACTCTGGCGATTTGCCAGCCTTTCCGACTTGCAGCACATTCTGTCTGCCATAGCGGCGGGTGCAGTGCTGACGATGATGGCGGTTATTTTTGTCAGGCTCGGCCCCGTTCCACGTTCAGTGTTGGTCTTGCACCCGTTGTTGCTGGCTTTGATGATGGGCGGCAGTCGTTTTGTCTATCGTAGCTGGAAGGAGCATCGTTTATACGGCCCAGCGAAGATGCGTGGCCAGCCCGTGTTGGTTCTTGGCGCTGGAGAGGCTGCAGATTCATTGCTGCGTGAGTTGAGCCGTAGTGGACTCTGGTATGCGGTGGCTCTAGTTGACGACAATCCCGCCAAGATGGGGCGTCGGTTGAGAGGTTTGCCGGTATCCGGGCCACTTTCCGAGGTGCCGAAGGTGGCTGAGAAATATGGTGTCAAGCATGTCGTCATGGCCTTGCCGGATGCAAAACCGGTTGAGCGGCGGCGAGTAGTTGATTTGGCATCGGCCGCTGGGTTGACAGTGATGACCATGCCTTCCTACGATGATTTGCTGGCGGGGCGTTTGTCTGTCTCGAATATCCGGCGCGTCGAATTGGAGGATCTTCTTGGTCGCGAAGCCGTCTCGCTGGACGATGCCGGCCTGCATGGCTTGTTGAGCAATCGTGTTGTCTTGATCAGTGGTGCCGGAGGCTCCATTGGTTCCGAATTGTGCCGGCAGATTGCCCGATTTTCACCGACCCGGCTCATATTGCTGGAGTCATCCGAGTTTGCGCTGTATCGGATCGATGAGGAGTTGGCGCAGTCCTTCCCCGGACTGGCGCGTAGTTGCTGGGCAGGTGATGTTCGTGATGGTGAGCGTGTGGCAGAAATTCTCTCGGCTGAGCGCCCGGCTGTAATTTTCCATGCGGCGGCGTACAAGCATGTGCCGCTGATGGAACATGCCAATGCCTGGCAGGCTGTGCGCACAAACGCACTGGGAACACTGACCCTTGCTAGGGCGGCGCAAAGGGCTGGCGTCGACAAATTTGTCATGATTTCCACGGACAAGGCGGTCAATCCGACCAATGTGATGGGGGCGAGCAAACGCTTGGCGGAGCGCCTTTGTCGAGCGATCCAGGAGGGGGGCGAGACGCGTTTCATCACTGTCCGTTTCGGCAATGTGTTGGGGAGTAATGGCAGCGTCATACCCAAGTTTCGCGAACAGATTGCGCGGGGAGGCCCGGTGACGGTAACCCACCCGGATATCGTCCGATATTTCATGACTATCCCCGAGGCGGCACAGTTGGTGTTGCAAGCTGGTTGCATGGGGCTGGGCGGCGAGATTTTTGTGCTCGACATGGGGGAACCCGTGAGAATTGTCGATCTGGCCAACGACATGATCCGGCTTTCCGGGTTTTCCGAGGATGAAATTCAGCTCGAATTCACCGGTTTACGACCCGGAGAGAAGCTGTATGAAGAGCTGTTGGCCGATGACGAAACCACCTTGCCTACGCCGCACCACAAGCTGCGAATTGCCCGGCTGGCTGACAGCATGAGTGATTCGGAATATCAGAAACTACTGCTCTGGCTGGCTCCCGGCGTACGCGACGCTGGCGAGGTCAAGGCCGGTTTGAAGTGTTTTGTGCCTGAGTACGTTGTGAATTGATCAGCAGCGATGACAGGCTTTCCCCTCTGTAAAAACGGAGTTTTCCTTGAGTACTGAATTTCTCGATCTTCCCGAATTGATCTCTGCTGGTGGCACGGTCCGCCTTCCCGGTTCGAAAAGTATTTCCAACCGGGTGCTGTTGTTATCGGCGCTCTCCGAAGGCACAACCGAAGTCCGCGATCTGTTGGCGTCGGATGACACTGAGCGGATGCTGGATGCGCTGAAGATTCTCGGCGTCGGCGTTACCCATCTGGGGGGCGAGAACTGGCTGATCAAGGGGGGGGGGCTGTTTTCAATAAAAAAGGCAGAGCTTTTCCTCGGCAATGCCGGGACAGCGTTTCGTCCATTGACGGCAGCGCTGGCGCTGGCTGGAGGCGACTATGTACTCAAGGGCGTGGCGCGCATGCATGAGCGGCCGATTGGCGATCTGGTCGATGGCCTGCGACAAGTCGGGGCGGATATCACTTATCTTGGCAACGAGGGTTATCCGCCGCTGCATCTGAAGCCGGCAAATATTGTCCCAGGGGGGATGGTCAAGGTGCGTGGCGATGTCTCCAGCCAGTTTTTGACTGGCTTGCTGATGGCTTTGCCGCTGACTGGGCAGACGGTTGCGGTCGACGTGGTTGGCGAGCTGATTTCAAAACCCTACATCGAGATTACGCTGGCGACCATGGCGCGTTTTGGCGTGCAGGTTCAGCGTAATGGCTGGCAGCGGTTTACGGTGCAGGCTGGTAGTCGCTATGTCTCGCCGGGAACGATTTACGTTGAAGGCGATGCATCATCGGCCTCATATTTCCTCGCTATGGGGGCCATTGGCGGTGGGCCGGTTCGAGTCGAGGGTGTTGGGCGCGACTCAATTCAGGGTGATGTTCGATTTGCTGAGGCGTTGGCCAAAATGGGGGCGAAAATCGAGATGGGGCCCAACTGGATGGCCGCATGTGCTCCGCAAGGTGGGCTTGCCGCTGTCGACCTCGATTGCAACCACATTCCCGATGCGGCGATGACGCTGGCGACGACCGCGCTGTTCGCCAAGGGTACGACCACGCTACGTAACATCGCCAGTTGGCGGGTCAAGGAAACTGACCGCATCGCGGCGATGGCGACCGAATTGCGGAAATTGGGTGCTGTGGTCGAAGAGGGTGAGGATTTCATTAGTGTTACTCCAGCTAACCTCAAACCAGCCGCCATTGATACTTACGACGACCATCGCATGGCAATGTGTTTCTCATTGGCCGCTTTCGGTACGCCGCTGCGCATTAACGATCCAAAGTGCGTGGCCAAGACTTTCCCGGATTATTTTGAGCGCTTTGCGGCGGTCACCAAAGCAGCGCCGGTCATCGCCATCGATGGCCCTTCGGCTTCCGGCAAGGGAACTGTAGCAGCGCGGGTGGCTACAGCACTTGGTTACGCTTATCTCGATTCCGGTGCACTTTACCGGTTGACCGCGCTAGCCGCTCGACAGGCTGTTGTTGATTGGGCGAACGAGGCTGCTGTGGCGGCCATTGCCGCCGAACTCAACGTCGAGTTTTCAGGCGGCGATATCCGCCTAAATGGTGAGCTTGTCGGTGACGCCATTCGTACAGAAGAAATCTCGGCGGGGGCCTCAATAGTTGCGGCCCTGCCTGCTGTACGGGAAGCGCTGCTGTTCCGCCAGCGGACTTTCAACAAACTGCCCGGCTTGATTGGCGACGGGCGTGACATGGGCTCGGTCGTCTTTCCTCACGCAGTGCTCAAGGTCTTCCTGACAGCAAGTGCCGAAGCGCGCGCAGAACGGCGTTATAAGCAGTTGATCGAAAAAGGATTCTCTGCTAATCTCGCGGACCTTCTGTTGGACTTGAAGCAACGTGACGAGCGCGATTCGCAGCGCAGCGTTGCTCCACTCCGGCAAGAGGCAGATGCCAAGCTGCTCGACACCACGCATCTCACCATCGAACAGGCGGTGAATCAGGTGTTGGTCTGGAGCAGGGAAGCGTTGCAGTAAGGTGTTGCCGGCCAGGTGGTCGGTAATTTGTTTTAAACCCTAACCCGCTGTGAATTTCACGATTCGTGGCATGAAAGTTCTCTCCGTCAATGGAATCTTTTGCTCAACTATTTGAAGAATCCCTGGCTCGCCAGGAAATGCGTCAAGGCGAAGTCATCACTGCAGAAGTGGTGCTCATCGATCACAATTTCGTTGTGGTCAATGCCGGCCTGAAATCGGAATCCTATGTTCCGCTCGAAGAATTTCTGAATGATCAGGGCGAACTCGAAGTCAAGGTGGGCGATTTCGTCCAAGTGGCTATCGAAATGCTGGAAGACGGCTACGGCGCCACGCGCCTGTCCCGCGATCGCGCCAAGCGCATCGCTGCCTGGAACTTCCTGGAAGAAGCCCTGAACAACAACTCCCTGGTTACTGGCACCATCACCGGCAAGGTCAAGGGCGGTCTGACCGTCATGTCCAACGGTGTCCGTGCGTTCCTGCCGGGTTCCCTCGTCGACATGCGTCCGGTCAAGGACACTACGCCGTACGAAGGTAAGACCATGGAGTTCAAGGTCATCAAGCTTGACCGCAAGCGCAACAACGTCGTGATGTCCCGCCGTGCCGTGCTCGAAGCCACCGCTGACAAAGATCGCGAAAAGCTCCTCGAGAACCTCAAGGAAGGCACCACCGTCAAGGGTATCGTCAAGAACATCACCGACTACGGCGCATTCGTCGACCTCGGCGGTATCGATGGCCTGCTGCACATTACCGACCTGGCTTGGCGCCGTGTCCGCCACCCGAGCGAAGTGCTCAATGTTGGTGACGAAGTTACCGCCAAGATCCTCAAGTTTGATGCTGAGAAGAACCGCGTCTCTCTGGGTATGAAGCAACTGGGCGACGATCCGTGGGTTGGTATTGCCCGCCGTTACCCGGCTGGTACCCGCCTGTTCGGCAAGGTCACCAACCTGACCGACTACGGTTCATTCGTTGAAATCGAACAAGGCATTGAAGGCCTGGTTCACGTTTCCGAAATGGACTGGACCAACAAGAACGTTCATCCGTCCAAGGTTGTCCAGCTCGGCGACGAAGTCGAAGTCATGATCCTGGAAATCGACGAAGAACGTCGTCGTATCTCTCTGGGTATGAAGCAGTGCCAAGCCAATCCTTGGGACGACTTCGCGATGAACCACAAGAAGGGTGACAAGGTTAAGGGCGCCATCAAGTCGATCACCGACTTCGGCATCTTTATCGGCCTGCCTGGTGGTATCGATGGTTTGGTTCACCTGTCTGACCTGTCCTGGTCGGCGACCGGCGAAGAAGCCATCCGCAACTTCAAGAAGGGCGACGAAGTTGAGGCGCTGGTCCTCGGCATCGACGTTGAGAAGGAGCGTATCTCCCTCGGTATCAAGCAGATGGAAGGTGATCCGTACACCAACTTCATCGCTACCCACGAAAAGAACAGCATCGTGAACTGCACTGTCAAGACGGTCGACGCTCGCGGCGCAGTGCTGACCCTGGATGGTGAGAACGAAGGTTACCTGCGTGCTTCTGAATTCTCGCGTGATCGTATCGATGACCTGTCGCAGCACCTCAAGGTGGGCGATACGGTTGAAGCCATGATCATCAACGTGGATCGCAAGACGCGTGGTATCAACCTTTCCATCAAGGCCAAGGACAATGCCGAACAGCACGAAGCCATGCAGAAACTTTCTGCTGAGTCTTCTGCCGCTGCTTCCGGTACGACCAACCTGGGTGCTCTTTTGAAGGCCAAGCTTAACCAGCAAGGCTGATAAGGCAATAGCATGACCAAATCTGAGCTCATCGCCCGGCTGGCGGAGCGGTTTCCCCAGTTGGTGGCGAAAGATGCTGATTTTGCGGTCAAGATGATTCTCGATGCGATGTCCGAAGCACTTGTGCGAGGGGATCGCATCGAGATCCGTGGATTCGGCAGCTTTGCGCTCAACTATCGGCCGCCGCGTACTGGCCGTAACCCCAAGTCAGGGGAAAAGGTTGGCGTCCCGGCCAAGTGGGTTCCCCACTTCAAGGCTGGAAAAGAATTGCGCGAAAGGGTCGATCAGGCGATCTGACGTCGGGCTTGGCCCAATGTGGTAGATTCAGGGCAGTGAATGATTTCACTGCCCTTTTTTATTGAATGTCATGACAGCACTGACTTGGGCCATACGGGCCATTATTTTTGTCTTTCTGGTTGTATTCGCGACCCAGAACACCGATCCGGCAAGCCTTCGCCTTCTACCAGGAACAGTCTGGCAGACGCCCTTGGTGATCGCCTTGCTGGCCTTCTTTATTGGTGGCGTGATACTTGGCGCGCTGTCGCTGCTTGGCGTTATTTTCCGGCAGCGTCGGGAAATCTCGCGCCTGAAACGTGAGGCTGTGGAAAAGCCAGCTTCGCTTACTTCGGAAGTGCCGCCAAACGCATGAATGAATTATTCGAATACTGGCAACTGCTGCTAATACCGGCCTTTTTTGCTCTGGGCTGGATCGCTGCCCGCGTAGACATGCAGCAGGTCGTGCATGAGTCGCGTACCCTGCCTCGTTCCTATTTCCAGGGCTTGAATTTCCTGCTCAATGAGCAGCCGGACAAGGCAATCGACTCATTTCTCGAGGTTGCCAAAGTCGATTCGCAGACCGTTGAGCTGCATTTTGCGCTCGGTAACCTGTTTCGCCGGCGTGGCGAAACGGAGCGTGCCATACGCATGCACCAGAACCTCATCGACTTGCCTGACCTTGACGACAAGGTCCGTTTGCAGGCGCTGTCCGAGCTCGGGCAGGACTACCTGAAGGCGGGACTGCTCGATCGGGCTGAAGAAATTTTCAATAAATTGCTGGGAACCGACTTTGAGGAAGAGGCCAAGCGCAATCTTCTGGAGATCTATCAGGTCGAGAAAGAGTGGCTGAAGGCCGTCGAAATTGCTCGTGAACTCCCGGATGTCGCCTCGCATCGCGATATCGCCGAGTACTACTGCGAGTTGGCCGCCAATGAAATCATGCGCTCCCGTCCGGAGTCCGCACGTGAATACCTGGAGGTGGCTACCCAGGAGAACAGAAAGTGTGTTCGGGCCAGCCTGTTGCAAGGGGATCTTTTGATTCAGGAGGCGGATCTCAATGGCGCTATTGAAGCGTGGCAGCGTATTGAACAGCAGGATCCGGCGTATATGGCGCTGGTTGCCCAACGACTCCTGGACGCTTACCGCAAGCTGGAACGGCCTGCTGAGGGTATCGCACTGTTGAGTGGTTATCTCGAGCGTTACCCCTCCCTCGATTTGCTCGAAGTGGTCTATCAACTGGTCCTTGAGAGTGAAGGTGTCGAGGCGTCCTATCGCCTGGTGCGCGCCGAATTGCAGCGTAATCCCACCTTGCTTGGCCTGGAAAAACTGATGAGTGCGCGTTTGCCGTTAGTGGCGCCGGAGGTTCGTCCGGATGTCGAATTGGCGCGAACCATTATCCAGACCTATACGAAACGTCTGTCGCGCTATCGATGCGATAATTGCGGTTTCAGAGCCCGCCAATTTTATTGGCGTTGTCCGGCTTGTGGTGGTTGGGAAACCTACCCGCCGCGTCGCAGTGAAGAATTCGATCAATCCTTGTAGGAAGCCTTATGAAAATCACCGTTGTCGGCACCGGCTATGTCGGTCTGGTCAGTGGCACCTGTCTGGCTGAAGTGGGTAATGACGTCCTTTGTCTGGACGTCGATCCCGAGAAAATTCGTATTCTCGAAGAAGGTGGTATCCCCATCTTCGAACCCGGTTTGCAGGAGATGGTTCGCCGCAATGTCGCCGCGGGCCGTCTGCACTTCACCACCGACGTTGAAAAAGCGGTATTGCACGGCACGATCCAGTTCATCGCGGTTGGTACGCCGCCTGATGAAGACGGTTCGGCCGATCTTCAGTACGTTCTCGGTGCGGCCCGCAATGTCGGCCGTTTGATGACTGACTACAAGGTCATCGTCGACAAGAGCACCGTGCCGGTGGGTACCGGTGCCAAGGTCAAGGCCGCCATCGCGGACGAACTCGCCAAACGCGGTGTCGAAATTCCCTACAGCGTTGTCTCCAATCCGGAATTCCTCAAGGAAGGCGCGGCCGTCGAAGACTTCATGCGTCCTGACCGCATCGTCGTCGGGGCCGAAGAAGAGCAGGCCATTCACCTCATGCGTGCCCTTTACGCACCCTTCCAGCGTAATCACGAACGTTTGATCATTACCGATGTGAAGAGCGCCGAACTGACCAAGTACGCCGCCAACGCCATGCTGGCAACGCGCATTAGTTTCATGAACGAACTGGCCAATCTGGCTGAAGTGCTTGGCGCCGATATTGAAATGGTTCGTCAGGGCATTGGCTCTGATCCGCGCATTGGCTACCACTTTCTCTATCCGGGCTGCGGCTATGGTGGCTCCTGTTTCCCCAAGGACGTCAAGGCACTCATCGCGACGGCCAAGGACGACGCCGACATCACCCTCAAGGTGCTGACCGCCGTCGAGGAAGCCAATGATGCCCAGAAGCACGTGCTGACCCGCAAGCTCAAGGCCCGTTTTGGCGACCTCAAGGGCAAGCATTTCGCTCTGTGGGGCCTGGCCTTCAAGCCGAATACCGACGACATGCGCGAAGCGCCCAGCCGTGAACTGATTGCCGACCTGTTCTCCGCCGGCGCCACCGTGACGGCCTACGATCCTGTTGCCATACATGAAACTCAGCGCATCTACGGTGATGACAGCCGTCTGCAATACGCTGAAAACCCGATGGGGGCTCTCAACAACGCGGATGCGCTGCTGATCGTTACAGAATGGAAGGAATTCCGTAGTCCGGATTTTGAGGCCATCAAGGCAACGCTCAGGAGCCCGGTGATCTTCGACGGCCGTAACCTGTATGACCCGAAATTCGTGCGTGCTACAGGCATCGAGTATTTCGCAATCGGACGCTGATCAATGAGCAGCAGCATGCTGGAAAAGATTTCGCAGGTTCGCCTGCTGGTTGTTGGCGACGTCATGCTGGATCGTTACTGGTTTGGCGAGGTCAGCCGAATTTCTCCGGAAGCGCCGGTGCCGGTGGTCAAGGTCCAGCGCATGGAAGAGCGGCTAGGCGGCGCGGCCAACGTCGCCCGCAACGCCGCTTCGCTCGGTGCGGTTTCGGCCTTGCTGTCGGTGGTTGGTGACGACGAAGCGGGGCGTACGCTGGGGCGCCTGCTCGAAGAAGGTCAAATTGATGCTAATTTGCACGTTGACCGCGAAATCGACACTACAGTGAAGTTGCGCGTCATCGGGCGCCAGCAGCAACTGTTACGTATCGACTTCGAGACGACGCCTTCGCACGAAGTGCTGCAGGCCAAGCTGGCTGATTTTGAAACCCGGGTTGTCCAGTCCGATGTTGTTGTCCTTTCCGACTACGGCAAGGGCGGGCTGACGCATATCGCCGAAATGATCCGCATCGCCCGTTCCCACGACAAGCCGGTCCTCGTCGATCCCAAGGGCGATGAGTGGGGCAAGTACTCAGGTGCTACCGTGATTACGCCCAACCGTTCCGAATTGAAAGAGGTTGTCGGACGCTGGTCCTCTGATGACGAACTGGCTGCCAAGGCGCGCAAGTTGCGCGGCGAGCTTGGTCTCGAAGCCTTGCTGGTTACCCGTAGCGAAGAGGGGATGACCCTTTTTGCCGATGAAATCCACCATCAGCCGGCCCTGGCGCGCGAAGTTTTCGATGTCTCCGGTGCAGGGGACACCGTGATTGCCACGCTGGCCGTCATGATCGCCGCTGGCGCCGATTGGGCCGAAGCCATTCGTGTCGCCAACATCGCCGCCGGCATCGTCGTCGGCAAACTTGGTACCGCCGTTGTCAGCCGTGAAGAACTTGCCGCAGCCCTGTAAGGAATAATCATGTACACAGTCGTTACCGGCGCTGCCGGATTCATTGGTTCCAATATCGTCAAGGCGCTCAACGAGCGGGGCGTAACGAAGATCATCGCGGTCGACAATCTGACCAAGGCTGACAAGTTCAAGAACCTGATCGATTGCGAAATTGCCGATTACATCGACAAGAACGATTTCATCGCACGCATTCAGGCCGGCCATTTCGATGGCGAGATCGATGCCATTTTCCACGAGGGTGCCTGTTCAGACACCATGGAAACCGATGGTCGCTACATGATGGAAAACAACTTCCGTTATTCATCCATTTTGCTCGACTGGTGTCTCGATCAGGATGTTCAGTTCCTCTATGCCTCCAGCGCCGCCACCTACGGCGCCAGCAATGTTTTCAAGGAAGAGCGCCAATACGAAGGGCCGCTCAACGTTTACGGCTACTCGAAGTTCCTGTTCGACCAGATCGTTCGCCAGAAGCTGGCGCAGGACCCATCTTCGCAGATCGTCGGCTTCCGCTACTTCAACGTCTATGGTCCGCGCGAAACGCACAAGGGGCGCATGGCCTCCGTCGCCTTCCACAACTACAACCAGTTCAAGGCCGATGGCAAGGTCAAGCTGTTCGAAGGTTCGCACGGCTACGAGAACGGCGGCCAGCAGCGCGATTTCGTCTTTGTCGGCGATGTTGCCAAGGTCAATCTGTACTTCCTTGATCACCCGGAAAAATCCGGCATCTTCAATCTCGGCTCCGGTCGGGCGCAGAGTTTCAACGATGTGGCGGTTGCTGCGGTCAACGGCTGCCGGAAGGCAAAAAGCGAAGCGCCGTTGGGTCTCGACGAACTGCGGGCACAGGGCTTGCTCGAATACGTCGCCTTCCCCGAGGCGCTGAAAGGCAAGTATCAGGCATTCACCCAGGCCGATCTGACGCGCCTGCGCGACGCCGGCTACGCTGCACCGATGGCCACGGTTGAGGAGGGCGTCTCCCAATACATCGAGTGGCTCCATAAAAATGTATAAAACCCTGCAGGATTTTGTTGGAAACACGCCGCTGGTTCGCCTGGTGCGCATTCCGGGGGCCGACAACGACCGGCGCGGCAACGTCATTCTCGCCAAGCTCGAAGGCAACAACCCGGCCGGCTCGGTCAAGGACCGTCCGGCGCTGTCGATGATTGTCCATGCCGAAGCGCGTGGAGACATCAAGCCGGGTGACACGCTGATCGAGGCGACTTCCGGCAACACCGGCATCGCGCTGGCCATGGCTGCTGCCATCAAGGGCTACAAGATGATTTTGGTCATGCCCGAGAACCAGAGCATCGAACGCCGGCAGAGCATGCGCGCTTACGGCGCCGAACTGGTGCTGACGCCGAAAGACGGCGGCATGGAGCTGTGCCGCGATGTGGCCGAAAAAATGCGCGACGAAGGCAAGGGCATCATCCTCGACCAGTTTGGCAACCCGGATAATCCGCTCGCCCATATTGAGGGCACCGGCCCGGAAATCTGGCGCGACACCGATGGCAAGATCACGCATTTCGTTTCCAGCATGGGGACGACCGGTACCATCATGGGCACCTCGGCCTTCCTAAAGACGCAGAATCCGGACATCCAGATTGTCGGTTGCCAGCCCGAAGATGGCAGCCAGATACCCGGCATCCGCAAATGGCCGGAAGCCTACCTGCCTAAAATTTTCGATAAAAATCGGGTTGACCGTGTAGAAAGCGTCAGTCAGGCCGATGCCGAGGCCATGACGCGCCGACTGGCGATGGAAGAGGGCATCTTTGCCGGCATTTCCTCTGGCGGCGCCTTGGCGGTGGCCTTGCGCCTGTCGCAGGAGCTGGAAAATGCCGTGATCGTCACCATTGTTTGCGACCGTGGTGACCGCTACCTGTCGACTGGCGTTTTTCCGGCATGAAGCCTGTTCTCGTCTTTGATATTGAGACCATTCCGGATGTCGCCGGCCTGCGCCGGCTGAACGACCTGCCTGCCGGGCTTTCCGACGATGAAGTGGCCGAGCTCGCTTTCCAGCAGCGGCGCGCCAAGACGGGCCACGATTTTCTGCAATTGCACCTGCAGCGCATCGTTACTATTTCCTGTGTTCTGCGTACCAGCGAGGGACTGAAAGTTTGGTCGCTGTCCGAGCCGGACCTCAACGAAGGCGCCATCATCCAGCGTTTCTTCGACGGTATCGAGAAATTCACGCCGCAGATTGTTTCGTGGAACGGCAGTGGTTTCGACCTGCCGGTGCTGCACTATCGCGGCATGTTGCATGGTGTGGCGGCGCCGCGTTACTGGGATCTTGGCGATGGCGACTACGCCGACTCGCGTGATTTTAAGTGGAACAACTACATCAGCCGCTATCACATGCGTCATCTCGATCTTATGGATCTGCTGGCACTCTACAACGCCCGCGCCAACGCGCCGCTCGATGATCTGGCCAAGCTCTATGGTTTCCCTGGCAAGCTCGGCATGGATGGCGGGAAGGTCTGGGAGGCCTGGCAGGCTGGCAAGAGCGCCGAGATTCGCGATTACTGTGAAACTGATGTCATCAATACCTACCTGGTCTATAACCGCTTCCGCCGCATGCGCGGCGAGCTGACCGCCGCCGAAGAACTGGCCGAATGCGATTTCGTCAAGGCCCAGCTTGGCAAAATCGGCGCCCCGCACTGGCAAGAGTTTCTCGCCGCCTGGCAGTAAATAAGCGCCGCCTCGACGTTATAATTACAAGTTCTCAAACCCAACCGCAGAGAGATAACGATGGCTCTTAACAACGTCCCCTCCGGCAAGTCCCTGCCCAACGATTTCAATGTCATCATCGAAATCACGGCCCATTCCGATCCTGTCAAATACGAAGTCGACAAGGAAAGCGGCGCGATTTTCGTCGATCGTTTCATGTCGACCTCGATGCACTATCCCTGCAACTACGGCTACATTCCGCACACCATCGCTGGCGACGGCGATCCGGTCGATGTGCTGGTCGTCAGCCCGTTTTCCCTGCCGCCGGGCGTTGTCGTGCGTTGCCGCCCGCTTGGTCAGTTGTCGATGACTGACGAAGGTGGCGAGGATGCCAAGCTGCTGGCCGTGCCGGTCGACAAGCTGACCCCGCTCTACAAGGACGTCCAGACCTACGAAGACATGCCGGAACTGCTGCGCAAGCAGATCGCGCACTTCTTCGAGCACTACAAGGATCTCGAGCCGGGCAAGTGGGTCAAGGTCAATGGCTGGGAAGGCATTGATGCAGCCCGTAATGAGATTTTGACCGGCATTCAGCGTTACAACGACGCGAAAGACAAGCCGGCTTACTAAGCACGTCATGCTGCGTATCGCCGTTGCCCAGTTCAACGCCACCGTCGGTGACCTGACGGGCAACGTCGAACGCATCATCCAGTGCGCCGTCGAGGCGAAAGCCCGCGGCGCCCAGGTGCTGCTGACGCCTGAATTGGCGTTATGCGGCTACCCGCCCGAAGACCTGTTGCTGCGCCCGGATTTTTACCGGGCCTGCAATCGGGCGCTTGATGATCTGGCCAGCCGGATCGATGGCATCGCCGTTATCGTCGGCCATCCAGCCGAACACGAGGGCCATTGCTTCAACGCGGCGACGGTCATTGAAAATGGTCGGAAAATTGCGGTTTACCGCAAGATTCGCCTGCCGAATTACGAAGTTTTTGACGAAAGACGCTATTTCGAGCCGGGTGCTGAAGCCTGTGTCGTCACCCTCGGTGGCGTCCGTTGCGGCATCAATATCTGTGCCGATATCTGGGAAGAGGGGGCGGCCGAACTGGCGAGCAAGGCGGGTGCTGAACTGCTGCTCGTCCTCAACGCCTCGCCCTGCCATCTCGAAAAACATCAGCAGCGCGCCCAGGTGCTTGGCGACCGCATCGACGCCACGGGCATTCCGGCCATTTACTGCAATCTGGTCGGCGGCCAGGATGAGCTGGTCTTCGATGGCGCTTCGTTCGCGCTCGATGCCCGGAAAAAATGCTGCATGCGCTTGCCCTCGTTCGAGGAAGCGCTGGGCATCGTTGATTTCGATGCCGGCCACCTCTATTCCGAACAGCTGGCCGAAGAGTTGTCGATCGAGGCCGAAGCCTACCAGGCGCTGGTGCTAGGCGTCCGTGACTATATCGGCAAGACCGGGTTCAAGGGTGCCATCATCGGCCTGTCCGGCGGTATCGACTCGGCGCTAACGCTCTGTGTCGCCGTCGATGCGCTGGGTGCCGACAAGGTGCGGGCGGTCATGATGCCGTCACCCTATACGGCGCAGATGAGCCTCGATGATTCACGCGAGATGATCCGCGTTCTCGGCGTGCGCTACGACGAGATTGCCATTGCGCCGGCGATGGAGGTCTACGGCAGCATGCTCGACCCCTTGTTCGTCGGCCTGCCGGCCGATACGACCGAAGAGAACATCCAGGCGCGCATTCGCGGCAATATCCTGATGGCCATCTCCAACAAGACGGGGTCGCTGGTCCTGACCACCGGCAACAAGTCGGAAATGGCGGTTGGCTATTGCACGCTGTACGGCGACATGGCCGGTGGCTTTGCGGTGATCAAGGACGTCTACAAGACGTTGGTCTATCGCCTGTCGCGCTACCGTAATACGTTGTGCCAGGGCGACCCGGTGATTCCGGAAAACATCATCGTCCGGCCGCCATCGGCGGAACTGAAACCCGATCAGACTGACCAAGATTCATTGCCACCGTACGAAGTGCTCGATGCCATCGTCCGCGCCTACATGGAAGAAGACCGCAGCCCGCGCGAAATCATCGCAGCCGGACTGCCTGAAGACGCGGTGCGGCGGGTTGTTCGTCTGCTTCATATTGCCGAATACAAGCGCCGCCAGGCGCCGATTGGCATTCGCATAACGACGCGTGGTTTTGGCAAGGATTGGCGGTATCCTATTACCAATCGATATTCAGACGAATTTTAAGAACCTGCAAAGAGGAATCAGCCCATGAAAAAAATCGAAGCTGTCATTAAACCGTTCAAGCTCGACGAAGTGCGCGAGGCCCTGTCCGAAATCGGTATAGCCGGCCTGACCGTCACTGAGGTCAAGGGTTTCGGTCGCCAGAAGGGGCATACCGAGTTGTATCGTGGCGCCGAATACGTGGTCGATTTCCTGCCCAAGATCAAGATAGAGATCGTCGTCAATTCCGACAATGTCGAGCCGGCCATCGAGGCCATCATCAAGGCTGCGCGTACCGGCAAGATCGGCGATGGCAAAATTTTCGTTACCTCGGTTGAACAGGTGGTGCGCATTCGTACCGGCGAAACCAACGAAGCGGCGATCTGATCGAGTCGCTTCTGCCGGGGAACTGAATTCCACGGTGAACCCGAAAAAACGGCAAAAAATGAAAAGGGCAGCTTCGGCTGCCCTTCGTTA
This sequence comes from Azonexus sp., assembly GCF_049652925.1. Classification (GTDB taxonomy): domain Bacteria; phylum Pseudomonadota; class Gammaproteobacteria; order Burkholderiales; family Rhodocyclaceae; genus Azonexus. The sequence goes on along the minus strand of NZ_JBASFI010000010.1, from coordinate 153,845 downwards.
TTTCTGGTTGCGCAGCAGAACGATTAGCGCGCCTTCGCCGCCATCGGGCGGCTTGGCCTGGCAATAGGCCAGCACTTCCTGCCGTTGGGACAGCCAGCCGCGCACGAGCTGGCGCAAGATCGAGGTTTTTTGCGGCGAACCCAGGCCCTTGCCATGCACGACCCGGACGCAACGCTTGCCGTGATGCAGGCATTCAGCCAGAAAGCCGGCGAGCAGATGCCGCGCTTCATCCCGATTCAGGCCATGCAGGTCGATTTCATCCTGGATCACCCAGCGTCCTCGGCGCAAGTCGCGCAGAACGTTCTGGGCCAGTCCGGTGCGCAAATAATGCAGTTCGTCACCGCCTTCCAGGCGGTCCTGCAGGCTGATAAAGCCGTGCAGGCTTTCATGAAGGGCGGCCTGTTCGTCGGCAAGATGCTGGAGCGGGCGGGGCGGCGGTGGCCGTTTGCCGTGCTCAACGAGATTGGGCGGGGGTAGTTGCTGGACACCGGCCATGGCGGCGCGGAATACCGCCTGCTCTGGTGGGAGCGGGGTGGTTTCAGGTGCCTTGGACGGGACAGCCCAGTGTGCCGGCAGGGCCTCCTGGCGCGGCTTCTTGCGTTCTGCCGGGGCTTTCTGATCGGCCTGCGGCCGGGGTGGAACTGGCCGCTTCGGCTTGGTCAGCTGAACGCGATTGACCGGCGGCAGTGGCTTGATGTCAGCCACTTCCGCCTGGAAGGCAGCAAGGTCTTCCGGATCGATCAAATTCAGGCGAGCGCGTCGAGGTAACGCTCGGCGTCGAGCGCCGCCATGCAGCCGGTGCCGGCCGAGATGCAGGCCTGCTTGTAGATCTGGTCGGCGACGTCGCCAGCGGCGAAAACGCCCGGGATGCTGGTCTGCGTTGCATTGCCCTTGAGGCCAGCCTCGGTGATCAGATAGCCGCCATCCATTTTGAGCTGGCCGGCGAACATGTCGGTGTTCGGTTTGTGGCCGATGGCGATGAATACACCGTGCACCTCGAGGTTCTGCGTGGCGCCGCTTTGCGTGTTTTTGATGCGGAGGCCGGTGACGCCTGAGTCGTCGCCAAGCACCTCGTCTACCGCGTTGTTGTAAAGGATGGTGATCTTGCCGGCCTTTTCCTTTTCGAACAGCTTGTCCTGCATGATTTTTTCGGCGCGGAATTTGTCGCGGCGGTGGATCAGTGTCACATGGCTGGCAATATTGGCCAAGTAGAGTGCCTCCTCGACGGCCGTATCGCCGCCGCCGACGACGGCGACCGGCTTGTTGCGGTAGAAGAAGCCGTCGCAGGTGGCGCAGGCCGAAACGCCCTTGCCGGCGAACTTTTCCTCGGAGGGCAGGCCCAAGTACATGGCTGAAGCACCGGTGGCGATGATCAGCGCATCGCAGGTGTAGGTGCCGGAGTCGCCGATCAGCGTGAAAGGCTTTTCGGTCAGTTTGGCGGTATGAATGTGGTCGAAGACGATGTCAGTCTCAAAGCGGCGGGCGTGAGCTTCGAAACGGGCCATGAGGTCGGGGCCCTGGACACCGTCGGCATCGGCCGGCCAGTTGTCGACGTCAGTCGTCGTCATGAGCTGGCCGCCCTGGGCCATGCCGGTGATCAGCACCGGCTTGAGGTTGGCGCGGGCGGCGTAGACGGCGGCGGTGTAGCCGGCAGGGCCGGAGCCGAGAATGATGAGCGGGTTGTGACGGGCGTTTTGGGACATGGTCATCCTCTTGGGTGATTAATGGGAAAATTATAGCGTTCTCTGAGCCTGCAATTTTTTCGAAGTTCCTATGTAATTTGGGAAAGCGGTTTATAATCATTTCGTAACTCTATGAACGGAAACTGATTTATGTCAGCAACCCCATGTGGTTTGAGCTTGGTAGTCTTGCGCAATGTCCCCTTGTTTTCCGGGCTGGACGAGCATGAACTGGAAAAACTCTCCAGAGTTGCCGGTCGCAAGCGTGTCGAACGCGGTGCTTCCGTCGTGCGGGCCGGCGACAGCACGGATTCCCTATATGTCCTGATCAGCGGTCGGGCGAAGGTGACGAATACCGACGAAGAAGGACGCGAGATCATTCTCGCCTGGCTGGGCCCCGGCGAGTTCTTCGGCGAAATGGGCCTGATCGACGGCAGTCCGCGGTCGGCCAACGTCGTCGCCGCCGAAGCCTGCGAGTTGCTGTTTCTCGACAAGGATTCGCTGCAGCGCTGCATGCAGGACAATTTCCAGGTCGCCCAGAAGTTGATGAAGATTCTTGTCCTGCGTTTGCGCGAGGCCGATCGCAAGATCGAAAGCCTTGCCCTGCTGGACGTTTATGGCCGTGTAGCCCGTCTCCTGCTCGATATGTCGGAGATTGTGGACGGCAATCGTGTGGTGAAGAAAAAGATGTCGAAGCAGGATATGGCGAAAATGATTGGTGCGTCGCGCGAGATGGTCAGCAAGGTCATGCGCGATCTGGAATTGAGCGGTTACATCCGTTATGAGAATGACATTCTGGTCATTCCCGGAGTCGCCTGACGGTGGGTGCTCGGATGGTGAATCGGGCCGCGGCGCCTAGCCCGCTGCCGGAAAAGATCGGCACACTGCTGCAGGAATCGCGCTGGTTGGGGGTTGGCGCTGTCGCCTTGTTCCTGATCATGGCGCTGTGGGGATTCAGCAAGGAGGACCCGGGCTGGTCGCATGCCGTCGGCTCGGCTACCTTGCACAATCCGGCTGGTCGGGCCGGGGCGTGGATCGCCGATCTGATGCTTTACATTTTCGGGCTGTCTGCCTGGTGGTGGATTGTTCTGCTCGGCATGTTTGTCTGGTGGGGCTTCCGCAAATATCACTCGCCCGAAGACCATAAGCAGCATCCGCTGTTCATTGCGCTGGGTGGGTTTTCCTTCCTGCTGGTAGCCAGTTCATCGCTTGAGGCGCTGCGTTTTTATTCGCTGAAGGCGGCATTGCCGCTGGCGCCGGGCGGCATGCTCGGCATAGAGCTTGGCCGCCTGCTATCCACCCAGTTGGGCTATACCGGGGCGACGCTATCCCTGCTCGCCGTCATGGCGGCCGGCTGGAGCATATTTTCCGGTATGTCCTGGGTCTGGGCCTTCGAGCAACTTGGCGTCTTTCTCGAAACTTTTCTCGGCTTTTTTTACGGACGCGTCGATGCTTGGCGCGACCGGCAGATCGGCAAGGAAGTCGCGCAGAAGCGCGAAGTCGTCGTCAAGGAAGAAAAACAGCGCGTCGAATTGCACGATCCGATCATCATCGAAACACCGTCGCCTGATGTGCCGGTGTCGAAAAAGGCCGAAGCCCGCATTGAGCGCGAAAAGCAGGTGGCGCTGTTCCCGGAAGCCATCTTTGGCGGGCAACTGCCGCCGCTGCACCTGCTCGATCCGGCACCGCCGGCCACCGAGACGGTCAGTGCCGAAACGCTGGAATACACCTCGCGCCTGATTGAGCGCAAGCTGGCCGACTTCGGAGTCCAGGTCAAAGTGTTGGCCGCCATGCCCGGCCCGGTCATCACGCGCTATGAAATCGAGCCGGCGATCGGCGTCAAGGGTGCCCAGATTGTCAATCTGGCCCGTGATCTGGCCCGTGCGCTGGCCATGGTTTCCATTCGCGTCGTCGAAACGGTGCCCGGCAAGTCGTGCATGGCGCTTGAATTGCCCAACCCCAAGCGGCAGATGGTGAAGCTCTCGGAGATCATCTCGAGCAAGCCGTACAACGACATGACCAGCCCGCTGACTGTTTGCCTCGGCAAGGACATCGGCGGCCTGCCGGTGGTCGCCGACCTGGCCAAGACGCCACATTTGCTGGTGGCCGGGACGACCGGCTCGGGCAAGTCGGTCGGCGTCAATGCGATGATTTTGTCGATGCTCTACAAGGCCGAGCCGGATCAGGTTCGCCTCATCATGGTCGACCCCAAGATGCTCGAACTGTCGATCTACGAAGGCATCCCGCACCTCTTGGCACCGGTCGTCACCGACATGAAGCAGGCGGCCAACGCGCTGCACTGGTGTGTCACCGAGATGGAAAAGCGCTACAAGCTCATGTCGGCGATGGGCGTGCGCAACATCGCTGGTCTCAACACCAAGATCCGCGACGCCGAGAAGCGCGGCGAACACATTCCGAACCCGCTGACCTTGACGCCGGAAACGCCGGAGCCGCTGAAGACCATGCCCTTCATCGTCGTCATCATCGACGAACTGGCCGACCTCATGATGGTCGTCGGCAAGAAAGTCGAGGAGCAGATCGCCCGCCTGGCCCAGAAGGCGCGGGCTTCCGGTATTCACCTCGTGCTGGCGACGCAGCGGCCAAGCGTGGACGTGATCACCGGCCTGATCAAGGCCAATATCCCGACCCGCCTGTCCTTCCAGGTGTCGAGCAAGATCGACTCGCGGACCATTCTCGACCAGATGGGTGCCGAAGCGCTGCTCGGCCAGGGCGACATGCTTTACCTCGCGCCGGGCACCGGCTATCCGACGCGCGTTCATGGCGCCTTCGTCTCCGATGACGAAGTGCATCGCGTCGTCGAGCACCTGAAATCAACCGGTGCGCCGGAGTACATCGAGGACATCCTCAACGGTTCCGGCGGCGATGACGAAGAGGGCGGTGGCGAAGGCGGTGAGAGCGGCGATGCCGAGAGCGACCCGCTCTATGATCAGGCCGTCGATATCGTGCTCAAGAACCAGCGCGCCTCGATTTCGCTGGTCCAGCGCCACCTGCGCATTGGCTACAACCGTTCTGCCCGCTTGATCGAGGCGATGGAGAAGGCCGGGCTGGTGTCGACCATGGATGGTCGTGGCGGGCGCGAAGTACTCATGAAAAAGCCGGCGGAGTGATTTTCTCCTGCAATTTGTTACACCCTGAAACAGCACGGCCCGCGCCAACCCGCTAAGCTTCAAATATGAAATTTGCCCAAAAATTCCGGTTGACCGTAGCGTTGGCCTTGTTCCCGCTGCTGGCCCACGCTGGCGCGGTCGATCAGTTGCATGATTTCCTGAAAAGCACGCGCACGCTGAAAGCCGATTTCTCGCAGATGGTCATCGGCAAGAATGGCCGCAAGCCACAACAGTCGTCAGGAACGGTCGCTATCTCGCGGCCCGGCAAGCTGCGCTGGGAAATCCTCAAGCCTTATCCGCAACTGGTCGTTGGCGACGGCGAAAAAGTCTGGATTCACGATCCGGATCTGCAACAGGTCACCGTGCGCAAGGCCGGCCAGGCCATCGGCGGCTCGCCAGCGGCGCTGCTCTCCGGCAGCAACGAGCTGGAAAAGAACTTCATGCTCAAGGAAGCCGGCGAAGCCGAAGGTATGGTCTGGGTCGAAGCCATCCCGAAGGCTGGTGACAGCGGTTTCGAGGCGGTTCGCCTCGGTTTTGCCGGCAACGACCTCAGGGCCATGGAATTGCAGGACAGCTTTGGCCAGACGACGCACATTCGCTTCAACAAGATCGAACGCAACCCCGCTTTGCCCGCCAGCACCTTCAAGTTTACCCCGCCAGCCGGCGCTGATGTGGTGGGTGAGTAAGCTAGCCGGAAAGCCAGGTTTCCACGGTCAACCGTAAAAAACCGCCAAAATTGAAAGCCTGCGGATTGCTTATTGCATCGAATGCAGGCCGATCATCGTCCCTTCCGTGTCGACAACCAGCGCGATATGGCCGTATTGGCCGATGGCCATTTTCTCCTTGTGGATTTTTCCACCGGCCTTGACCGCTTTTGCCGCCTGAACGGCGCAATCAGCACAGCTGAAATAAACCAGGACGCTGTTGTCACCGGCGCCGCATCCCTCCATTTTGACCAGGGCGCCGGGCGCGCCATAGCCAGCCGGTTGCATCGGGAAGGCCCACATTTCGATGTCCGGCGGGCTTTCCAGACGGGTCAGTTCAACGTCGAAAACCGCCTGATAGAAGGCTTTCGCGCGCTCCATTTCCTGGATGTAAATTTCAAACCAGCCTACCGGATTGTTCATGATTACCTCCGTATTTATATAGATCGACCGTCGAATTCAGTGACCGGAATGGATGTCAGATCGAGACCTTCGACACAGCGCAGATTGATCGCTGCCATGTTCCTGCCCTTGGGATCGACGCCTTCTGCATAGGGATGAATGCCGCAGGTCGGGCAGAAACGGTGCTGGATCACATGCTTGTTGAAGGTGTAGGTGCTGGCCGCGTCTTCCGGTGTCAACAAGATCAGTTTCTCGCGCGGCAGGAACCAGAGCAGTGAACCCTTGCGCGAACAGATCGAGCAATTGCAGGCAACGGCACCGGCGATATCACCTTCCAGTTCGAACGCAACCTTGCCGCAGTGACAGCTACCTTTGTAGATCATCGATGTCATCCCCTGTTCAAGAGTGGTAGCCATTCGTCATTGAGTGCCAGATTGCCGGCAGATAAAGTCGAATGGCATAGGCCGGCATTGCTTTGAGTGTGGGGCCGCCCGCTGGTTCCCTGTATGGAAGGATTTTTTTGGGCAAATATCCGGCGACGAATTCGCTGATCAAACGAAGCGAAAAACGTGGCTTTCCGGGGTCAGTTCGCGCTGCCAGACGGTCAGGCCGGGCGGTTTGATCCACAGTGTCCAGCCATGCTGGACGTTACGGAATGCTTCATCGACGCCCTTGAATACCTGTGGCATCAGGATGGCCAGGCAGTTGCCTTCGGGGTGGCGCACCGACTGGTAGCGGATCAGTTGGATGCCGGCTACGCGGGCGGTGCCGGCGATTGTCTGGGTGGCGCCGTAGTCGACCGGATCGGTCCAGTTGGCATGGTCGGCGACGAGTGGCGGCTCGGTCAGGTCGAGCATGTGCGGTGTGGCGCCGTGGAATTCGAAAAGCGTGATCGGGATCGACGCTTCGCGCCCGGCTAGGCCTTCGCTGTCCAGCCAGAAGCGCAGGCGCCAGTAGCCGCATTCGGCGCAGGCGGTTTTTTCCTCGTCGGTGCCGTAGAACACGCCGGGATCGGTTCGTGCCCGGAAACGCGAGCCGGATGGCGGTTTCGGCCAGTAGCGGAAGGGGGTGGCGAGCAGCCAGTGCAAGCCGTTCGCTTCACGCGGCAGGACGGGCTTTGATTCTTCGAGAATATCTTCTAGCAGCGACTGGTCGCCGAGATCGCCGTGCACCAGCGTCATCGTCGCCACCCGGTGCAGTGCCTCGACGGCGCGCCAGCCCTTGCCCGACCAGGGCCGGGCTTCAGACGCGAGCGCGGTGGGCGTCCAGGTATTCGCAGACATGGAGCAGCCCCTCGACGCGTTTGACGACTTCCAGCGGGTGGCGGTTGTCGAAAGCCTGATTGCCGGACTTGAGCCAGCTCCGGGCCAGATCGTCGTTGCCGCCAACCAGCGAGGATATCGAGCGGTAGAGGCGGACAAAATGGGCCGACAGCTCCCAGGTCTTGCTGCCTTCCGGGATGAAGTATTTGCCGTTGAGCAGGCGCGAGGCCGAAGGCTGGCTCGTGCCGATGATGGCGTTGAGATCGGTGGAACCCAGCCCGAGGCGTCTGGCGGCTTCAGCCACGGCCGTCGACAGAACGCGGGAACGGTCGGAGAGCGGATGGGCTTGCAAGGCGGTCGGCATGATGGCGTTTCCTGATGGTCTTGTGTTTATTCTATAGAATAAATGGCAAATTAAAAGTTGTTTTTGAATAAGTGGTAGCGCGGTGCTGGCAAGGCGCACTGAAGCGAACAGCGTAAAATTTGCGCCATGAAATTACTGATGATTGCCTTCATTGGCCTGGCGGGCTGTTCGTCGTGGCACTGGGAAAAACGCGGGGCGCTCGACGGCGACTACACGCGCGACGAAATTTTCTGCAAGCAGCAGGTCTACACCACAGCCGACGGCGTGGTTACCAACGCCAGCGTGCGCCGGATGCACGCCTGCATGCAGGCGAAAGGCTGGCAGAAGGTCGATAACTGAGCGTTTCCGCTCTGGATTGAGGTCGCCCTACTCGATGCTCAGGCTGCGTATCCAGCGCGAGTCCGGCGGTATGTCGCTGCGGTCACCCGGACCGTAAGGCGGGATCGAGGTGTCAGCCGGCGGGGCGCCGATCTGGACGAGATCGACGGCTTGCGGCGTGCCGACGATGCCTTTTTCAGTCAGCACCATCTCGTAGTAAAGGCCATTCCACAGCCGGGCGCCGAAATCCTTGGGCTGCTTGTAGAGAAACAGCAGCGAATGCTCCAGCCAGCGCAGGTCATTGCGGCTCACGGTGCCCGGATTGGCGTAGGGATAGGGCACGTGGCAATGGATTTCCTCGCCTTCCAGACATTTGAATTCCTTCATGGAGAGGAAGAAATCCTTGAGTTTGGCGTGGTCGAGATGGAGCTTGAAGCTGCTTTGTTCCCCCTCGGGCGTGAAGTCTACATGGCCAATCGCTATCGACTGGCCGTCCCGGGTGTGCAGCTTGACGAGCTTGCTGCCGCTCAGTTCCCATGCGGTGGCCGGCGTCGCCAGGGCGATGGCGACAAGCCCGCAGAACAGGCTGGCAAGCTGGCGCAGATTCTGGATCATGGTGTGGCCTCATCCGGAGTGGGGTCTGGCCATGATACGTCGCTGGCGCCGGGAAAGGCTCAGTCGCCGGCGTGCTTTTCTTCTTCCATGACCCACAGCCGGTGAGCGTCGAGTAGCAGGCGGTAGCGCAACTCAAGGGCTTCGAGCTGGATCAGGCGGGCCGATAGCTGGGCTTCGTTGGCCAGTCGGCGGGCGGTGAGCAGGTCGTTGAGGCTGCCTTCGCCGAGCTGGTAGGCGCGGGCGGTCATGTCGGCTGCCTGGACCAGGCGTTCGGCGGCGCTGCGGCTGGCCTGCCAAGTCGAAAAGGCGGCGTTGGCCGACTGGTAGAGCATGGCCGATTCGGCGGTGATTTTTTGCGTCGTGAATGCTTCACGCCGACCGGCCACATCGGCCTGGGCCAGCGCCGCATCGGAGCTGGCACGGCGAGCGCCGCCGGGCAGCGGAATGCTGATGTAGGCGCCGAAAATCTGGTCCTCGCCGGCCCGTTCGCGGGAGACATGCAGGCCGACGGTCGGGTCGGGCATCCGGTCGCGGCTGGCGCGGCCGGCGACGATCTGGGCGCGCTGGGTTTCGCCGCGGGCGAGGTCGAGTTCGTGGCTGTGTTCGAGGATGGCGTTGATCCAGTCGGTTTCATTGCCGTCGATGGGCGTCGGCTCGGCAATCGTGTTCTCGGCAACAAGCGGCAGGCCCGGGTAGCGGCGGCGCAGGTCTTCGCCGGCTGTTTGCTGGCGCACTTTGGCCTGAGCCAATGCGGCTTCGGCCTGGGCCAGGGCGGCTGCGGCCTGGATGGACTCCAGACGGGCGGCGTCGCCAAGTTGCTGACGGCGCTGGATGGCTTTGGCCTGCTTGTCGAGCAGGACCAATTGTTCGGCCCATTGCGCCGCGGAGGCGCTTTCCTTGAGCCAGGTGAACCACGATTTGAGGAGGTTGCGGCTGGCTTCGTGCAGGGCATCGCCGTGCGCCGTTTCGGCCAGGGCCACGCCGGCCGCGCCGAGTTCACCATCGAGCCTGCCCTTGCCGGGCAGGCGCAGCGGGCGCTCGATGGCGGCATTCCATTCGTTGAAACGCTCATCGGTGCCGGTCGCCGGCTTGCTCCGGCGCTGCTGGCCGCCGAGGCGGACGTTCCATTCGTACTGCCCGGCTTCCAGACGGCTGCGGTTGGCTTCCTCAACGCGCACCTGGCCGGCGGCGGCCTGTACCGACAGGTTGGTCTGCAGGACACGGGTGACGACTTCGGTTGGTGGCAAGTTGGGCATCGTTTCGGCAGCGAAACCGGTGCCACCGATGCCGCTGGTGCCGGCGATGCCGATTGCCACGGTCAACCGGAAAAAATGGGCAAAATCGAAATTCATAAACGCCCCATCTCGATGATTGGCACCAGCCAGAAGAAAATATTGGCTCTCGGCAGCTCGGTCTTGATCAGAGCCAGCACTGCGCGCATGGCTTCTTCCGTTCCGGCCAGGCGAATCTGCAGGCGCGGCGAGTGGCCGCTGACCAACTCTGCCGGTTCGACCAGGGGGACGACGGCGCCGTGACCTTCAGCCATCGTGGCGGTGAAGCCGCGGACGAGATCTGGGCGGGAGAGCAGGAGATCCTCGACGTGCTGGGCAACATCGTTGGGCATGGTGAGCGAAAGCAGGACATCAGCCATGGCGGTGGCCCTCGGTAAAGGAGACGGTGGTTTTGACGCCGAAGCGGCGGAACAGGATGGGCAGCAGGACGAGGGTCAGCGCCGTCGAGGTGAGCAGGCCGCCGATGACGACGATGGCCAGCGGACGTTGCACTTCCGAGCCGGGGCCGGTGGCGAAGAGCATCGGCACGAGGCCGAAGGCGGCGATGCTGGCGGTCATCAGCACCGGGCGGAGCCGGCGTTTGGCGCCTTCGACGACGACTTCGCCGACCGCCATGCCGCGGGCCAGCAACTGGTTGAAGTAGGTAACCATCACCACGCCGTTGAGTACGGCAATGCCGAGCAGGGCGATGAAGCCGACCGAGGCTGGCACCGACAGGTATTCGCCCGAGATGAGCAGGCCGAAAACGCCGCCGATCATGGCAAACGGCACGTTGGAGAGAACGAGCAGGGCCTGGCGCACCGAGCGGAAGGTCGAGAAGAGCAGGAAGAAGATCAGCGCCAGGGCGACCGGGACGACGACCATGAGACGGGCGGCTGCCCGTTGCTGATTCTCGAACTGGCCGCCCCAGGCCAGCCGGTAGCCGGCCGGCAGTTTGATGTCACGGGCAACGGCGGCCTTGGCATCGTCGACGAAGCCGACCAGATCGCGGTCGCGAACGTTGGACTGGACGACGACGTAGCGTTGGGCGTTTTCGCGGTCGACCTTGACCGGGCCGTCAATGCGGCCGATTTTGGCAACGCTGGCCAGCGGCACGCTACCGCCGCCCGGCAGGCTTAGGCGCAAGGCTTCGAAATCGGCCGGCGAATTGAGCAGGCTGGCAGGGCCGCGCAGGACGACCGGCACGCGCCGGCCCTGTTCGATGACGACGCCGACGTTGCGGCCTTCGAGCAGGGATTTGAGGTCGTTCTGGATGTCGTCAACGTTGAGGCCGAAGCGGCCGGCGGCCAGGCGGTCGACGGCAATCTTGAGGTACTGCACGCCGTCGTTCTTGAGCGTAAAGGTGTCTTCGGCGCCGGGGACTTTCTTGATCACCGCGACGATTTCATTGGACAGGTGGTTCAGCGTCGCGAGATCAGGCCCGAAAATCTTGATGGCCAGATCGCCGCGCACGCCGGTCAGCATTTCCGACACGCGCATGTCGATTGGTTGCGTGAAGGAGAAGCCGATGCCGGGGAAATCGGCCATGACGGCACGCAACTGGTCGGCCAGCCAGGCCGGGTCAGGGTTGCGCCAGGTGTCTCGCGGCTGGAGGACCATGAAGGTATCGGTCTGGTTGAGGCCCATCGGGTCGAGGCCCAGTTCGTCCGAACCGGCCCGGGCGACGATGGACTTGATCTCCGGCACCTGCGCCAGGATCGCCTTCTGTACGGCGCTGTCGATGACGATGGTCTGGTCGATACTGATCGACGGCAGCTTTTCGAGCTGCATGATCATGTCGCCTTCGTCCATGGTCGGCATGAAGCTCTTGCCGAGCAGCAGGAAGGCGCCGGCCGCCGCGGCCAGCGCAATCGTCGCGGCGATCATGAAGGTGCGGCTGTTGGCCAGCGCGGTGCTCAGCGTGCGGTCGTAGAGGGCGGCCAGCTTTTTGACCAGCCACGGCTCGTGATGCACGCCGCGCTTGATCAGGTAGGAGGCGAGCACCGGCACGACGGTCAGCGACAGCAGCAGCGACGAGGCCAGCGCGAAGACGATGGTCAGCGCCACCGGCCCAAACATCTTGCCCTCCAGCCCCTGCAGTGTGAGCAGCGGCAGGAAGACGATGATGATGATGACGATGCCCGAAGTCACCGGCGAGGCGACTTCGCGCGCCGCCCGGTAGATCAGGTGCAGCGTCGGCAGGTTTTCCTGCGCCTCGGCCAGTTGGCTTTCAACGTTTTCGACAACGACGACGGCCGCGTCGACCAGCATGCCGATGGCGATGGCCAGACCGCCCAGACTCATGAGGTTGGCCGACAGACCGTACATGCGCATCAGAATGAAGGTGGCGAGCGCCGACAGCGGCAGCATCAGGGCAACGACCAGCGCGGCGCGCAGGTTGCCGAGGAAGGCCAGCAGGAGCAGCACGACGAGGACGATGGCTTCGAGCAGCGCCTTCGAGACGGTGCCGACGGCACGGCCGACCAGATTGCTCCGGTCGTAGAAGGCTTCGACGGTAACGCCGGCGGGCAGCGTTGGCGCGATCTCGGCCAGCCGCGCCTTGACGCCAGCCACCACGCTCTGCGCATTGGCCCCACGCAGTCCGAGGACCAGGCCCTGCACCGCCTCGCCCTGGCCGCTCTTGGTCACCGCGCCGTAGCGGGTCAGGGCGCCGAGGCGGACTTCAGCGACGTCGGAGATGCGCACCACGGTGCCGTCCTTGGCCTGCAAAACAATCGATTTGACGTCGTCGACCGTAGCAATTGCCCCTTCGGCGCGGACCAGCAGCGATTCCTCGCCATCGTTGAGGCGGCCGGCGCCGTCGTTGCGGTTGTTGGCTTCGAGGACGGCCTGCAGATCCTTGAGGGCCAGACCGCGGGCGGCCAGACTTTGCGGATTGGGCACGACTTCGAAGGTCCGGACCTCGCCGCCCAGGCTGTTTACATCGGCAACACCGGGCACGGTGCGCAGTTGCGGGCGGATGACCCAGTCGAGCAGGGCGCGTTTGTCGGCCAGCGAGAGGTCGCCCTCGATGGTGAACATGAACATTTCGCCGAGCGGCGTGGTGATCGGCGCCATGCCGCCGGTCGCCCCGGGCGGCAGGTTGCCCATGGCGGCGGCGAGGCGCTCGCCAACTTGCTGACGGGCCCAATAGATGTCGGTGCCGTCCTCGAAATCGAGGGTGATGTCGGTCAGCGCGTACTTGGACACCGAGCGCAGCAGCTTCTGGTGCGGGATGCCGAGCAGTTCCTGCTCGACCGGCACGGCGAGGCGCATTTCGACTTCTTCCGGCGTCATGCCGGGGGCTTTCAGGATGATCTTGACCTGCGTCGTCGATACGTCGGGAAAGGCGTCGATGGGCAGGCCGAGGAAGGCCTGCACGCCGGCGCCGATGAGCATGACGGTAAGGACCAGCACCAGCAGGCGCTGAGTCAACGAAAAACGGATCAGGGCGTCCAACATTATTCGGCACCAACGCCGGTGAGCAGGGCCTTGAGGCCGGAGACGCCCTTGATGGCGACCTTCTCGCCCGCCTTGACGCCGTCCACCGTGACGCTGTCGCCGCCCTGGCTGACAACGCGGACCGGGCGGGCTTCAAAGACGACACCCTTGTCATCACTGGAAGTCTGGACGAAGGCAAAGGTCTTGCCCACATTGCGGGCCAGTGCCGCGGCGGGCAGGCGCTGCTGCTGGCCGGCCGGGGCGGCGACTTCGACTTCGATGACCTGGCCGGGGCGCAGCGTCTCGGCACCCTTGCCGACTTCGGCGCGGAGCAGCACGGTCTGGCTGGCCGGATCGACGGCGCGGCCGATAGCGATCAATTTGCCCGTCACCTCGCTGTTGGCAATCTTCACCGCGCTGCCTTCGCGCAGCGTGGCGGCGATGGCCACCGGCGCCTGGATTTCCAGCCACAGCGGGCTGAGTTTGGCGATGCGATAGATCAGCGCCGAGGTCTCGACGCGCTGGCCGAGCTGGGCGCCCTGTTCGAGCACGACGCCGTCGATCGGCGCGGTCAGCGCCAGTTTGCCGCCCAGCTTGCCCGCCGTGCCACCGGCCAGGGCTAGGCCCTGACGGCGTTCGCTGGCCTGCGCCCCGGCTTGGGCAGCGGCGGCGCGGGAGGCCTGCAGCCGGCTTTCGGCGATCAGGCCTTCGGCAAAGAGTTGTTCGTCGCGCTTCAGGTTCTGTTGCATCAGGGCGGACTGGCTGCCGGCCTGCAGCGCATCGCGTTGCAGTTCAAGGGCTTGCTGGCTGCTCAGATGGGCGACGACCTGGCCGCGCTTGACGGTAGCGCCGGGCGCCACGGCGAGCATTTCAACCATGCCGCCAACCGGCGCGGCGACGACGCGCATCTGTTCATTGGGCACGCGCACCTGGGCCGGGAAACTGCCATTGCGACCGCCCGGCATCTCGCCGGCGACGGCCGTTTCAATGCCCAGCGACTTGAGTTGGGACGGCTGTAGCGTGAGACGGCTTTCCTGCGCCTGAAGCTGGCTTGCCACGGTCAACAAGAAAAAAAGGCCAAAAAAGAAAGGTCGACGCGACATGGGATTTTTCCGTAACAGGTTTTTTGCAGTTTATTCAGCCCAGCTTAAGCCTTGCTTAAGTCGCGCTCCGGTATGGCAGGTATGGGCAAATCAGGGCCGCGGATACCCGGATAACGAGCAGGAATCGGCGGGGCTGGTCCGTGAATAGTCCGAAAGTACTAGTTGCTGGCTGCTTGACACACATCTGCCTGTAATAACTGACCTTCATCATAGGCGGGCAGGGGGAAAAGATCTGGTCGTCGTGACGGCATGCGCGGGGTGTGTATGACGCAGCTCGTCACAAGCCGGATCGTCACCCCTCAAGCCAGCAATTTTTTTCGTACTCTCGCCAGCCAGGAGCATCACAAAATGCAAAAGAAGTATCTCAACATTGCCGTAGCCGGCGCCCTTGCCGCCATGTCTGTCGGCGCCCACGCCGCTGACACCTATTTCGGCAACTTCACGCCGCTGGCCGCCTCGGCCGGCCCGACCTCCACCCCGGCGACGCCGATTACCCTGTCCAGCCCGAACTTCAGCCAAGTCACCATCGCTGACCGCGCTACCCAGCTCGCCAAGGCTGCCGGCAGCAACTCCGGTAGCTGGGACATGATCACCGCCAACGAAACCGGTACGAATGCCGGCCGTTACCTGTTCATGCCGTTCGAAACCAACACCGGTGGCGTCCAGCGCGTCGACCTGTGGGACAACAACTACAACACCCGCACCGTGACCATCGTCGCTCCCGGCAGCCAGAACTTCGTTTCCGGCGACGCCTCGCGCTGGACCCCGTGGGGCAGCTACCTGACCGCCGAAGAGTCCTGGGGTAACGGCAGCACCAAGGGCCGTCTGTTTGAAGTCACCAACGCGACGACTGCTGCTGCCAATGGCGGCAACTTCGTCCAGCGCAATATCATCCCGCGCGTCTCCCACGAAGGCCTGGCTTTCGACAAGCAAAACACCATGTATTTCATTGACGAGCTGAACGGTGGCTCGGTCTACAAGTACGTGTCGAACAACGCCAATGCCACCAACGGTGACGACTACTTTGCCTCGGGCCAAAGCTTCGTCATGCGCGTTGGTGACGGTTCCGCTTTCGGCGGCACCGGTGCCGCCTCCTGGGTTGCTCTGACCGACACCAACGGCGCTGCCCTGCCCGGCGTGGTGATGACCAGCTACGATGCCATCGATGGCCGCGCCACTACAGATCTTGCCGCTTTCAAGGGTACGAACTACAACCGTCCGGAAGACTTGGAAGTGAAGACCCTGGCCAACGGCAACGAAGGCATCTTCTTCACCACCACCGATGCGCAGCAAGTCTTCGTGATGAATATCGACGCCGCCGGCAACACCGCCGTCAGCCTGTTCGTAGACCGCAACACCATCGACCTAGCTACGGGTAAAGCGGTAGGCAGCGCCCTGACCAGCCCCGACAATCTGGCGATTGATGCTAGTGGCGTCCTCTACATCATCGAGGACCGCAATGGCGGCGTTGATGATGACATCTGGTATGCCAAGGACATCAACCACGACGGCGACCTGCTCGACGCTGGCGAAGGCATTGCCCGCTGGGCTTCGAACGGTACGCCGGGTTCCGAGTTCACCGGTCTGTATTTCGACAAGTTCAACGCCAATGTCGCCTACGTGAATATCCAGCACCCGAACGACGGTGTCGATCGCCTGATCCAGATCACCGCTGTTCCGGAGCCGGAAACCTACGCCATGTTCCTGGCCGGCCTTGGCCTGGTCGGCTTTGCCGCCCGTCGCCGCGCTGCCAAGTAAGCCCTGACCGGGAGGGCGGCGACGCTCTCCCGGAAAGTGTTGCCGTCTTTTCGGACAAACGTCGTACTCAGGTCGCTTGCGCCACGGACATCTGGTCTGCAAGCGACCTCTCGCATTTTCTGACCCAGCCAGCCGAGGTTTGCCAGCCAAGTCGTCAAACTGGAGCCTTTCGCCATGAACAAGTTCGCTTCCCGCTACTGCACGGTACTCGCGCTGGCCGTCAGCAGCCTATTCGCCCACAGCGCGTACGCGGCAGGCAGCAATGCCTACCAGCAAACCAACCTCGTCGCCAACAACGCCAAATACAACCCGACCATCATGGTCGATCCGAATCTGGTCAATCCCTGGGGTATTGCCCTGCGTCCGCCCGGCGCCGGCGGCCACTTCTGGACCAGCAATGCCGGTACCGGTACGACCACCACCTACATCGGTGATGTTCCCGGTCTGCCGCTCTATCAGGACGGCCTCAAGGTCGTCCCCATCGTCACCAGCGCCTACGACAAGCAACTGCTCGAAACCGGTGCCGACGGCGTCGCACAGGTCACCGGCCAGGTTTACAACGCGGCCAGCGATTACGCCGGCCAACCTGTCGAATTCTTTGTCAGCGGCCCGGCCATCAACTACTCCAATGGCAGCAACTACGGGACTGATTCCGGCTCTGCCAAGTTCATCTTCGTCACCCAGGACGGCACCATCAACGCCTGGCGCACCAAGACAGATCCCGGGATGCTCGAAGCCGTTGTCGTCAAGGACTACTCGATGGCCAGCAGCATCGTTCCTGGGACGCAAATCGCTGGCCAGCGCCGCCCCGGCTTCAACGGCGTCGCGCTCACCACCGACCACTGGGCACTCGATGCCAACGGCAACAAGGTCGCCGACAACCGCCTGTACGTCGCCGATTTTGCCAACGGCAACATCATGACTTTCGACAACCAGTGGAACGACATTTCGACCTCGACGCCCTTTGCCCGTCCGGCCGACCTCTCGGAAGTCTGGATGCCGTTCAATGTGCAGCAGCTTTCCGATGGCCGGATCTACGTCGCCTGGGTAGAAAATTCACTGGAGATCGACGAACCGACGGAAGAAGTACCCGGTGCCGGCATCGGCCGCATCGTCGCTTATGACCGCGACGGCAACATGTTGCAGGACTACACGGACCACAGCTTGCTCAACGATCCGTGGGGCATGGTCATCGCACCGGAAGGTTTCGGCGCTTTCAGCGGTGCCCTGCTGATCGCCAACTTCGGCGACGGCACCATCGCTGCCTACGACCGCGTCAGCGGCGCTTCGCTCGGTTATCTCCTTGACGCCAACGGCAACGTCATCAGCATCGATGGCATCTGGGGCCTGACTTTCGGCAACGGCGTGCACCTTGGCGATGCCAAGAGCCTTTACTTCACCGCCGGCCCCGATGAGGAACGTGACGGCATCTTCGGCAAACTGACTGTCGCCGCCGTGCCGGAACCGGAAAGCTACGCCATGTTGCTGGCCGGCCTTGGCCTGATTGGCCTGGTCTCCCGCCGCAAACGCACTTAACTGCCAGCCACGGCCAGTTCGACACCCGGGCGGTTCTCCGCCCGGGCTTTTCCGTGAACCGGGCTGGCCGTCCCGCCCCCCTCGATTGCCTACCGGATCGGAGCAACTCTCATGCTCGAAGTTCTCAAAACCCTCACCTCGCTGTGGCACATCATCGCCTTTGCCTGCGGCTTCCTGTTCGTCTTCCAGAGCTATCTGGCGCTGTTCGGCCGTGTCCAGTACGACCCCAGTCACAACCGCATCATTCGTTATGCTGACCGCCATCTCTGGCTATCCGGCTTTGCCATCATCGCCGTGGGCCTGTATATCAACGGTCCGGAAACCTATCTGTCCAACCCCAAGCTGTGGACCAAGGTCACGCTGATCACGATCTGGGCAATCTCGACCGAAACCATGCGGGCCTATGCGCTTCCCCGTTTCCGCGAGGGACAGCGCGCACCCATGATCATTGCCGGAACAGTCAGCCTGGCCTGCTGGATCTACGGCGCTTTCCTCGGCCTCGCCCATGGCCTGGCTTACGGCAAGGCACCGCTGTGGGCCCTGATGTCAGGCTATCTGGTTGTTTTGCTCGGGTTGTCGGTGCTGGCCTTCAAACTGAAAAGCACCACGCCGATGCAGCTGAATAATTCCTGAGATAACCGGCTTGCCGCGTTCAGCGGTTGCGATTGCGGTAGCGCAGGTCGCGGTCGATGGCGAGGAGGGCGTCGAGCTTTTTCTGCAGATCGTCGAGCTTTTTCTGCAATTCTTCGTTCTGCTTCTGCGATTCCTTGAGCGACAGGTCCAGCCGGCGTTTTTCGGCATAGCACTGACGCTGTTCCTTGACCAACTGGCGCTCCAGCTCGGCAATTTTCTGGATGTCGCCGGCCGCGTGGTCGGGAATGGCATCAACTACCGGGGCGATGTTGTCCGGGGCGTCGGTCTTCTCGTCAAGCGAGGCGCAGCCGGCGAGGCTGCCGGCGATGATGGCAAGAATGACGAGGCGACTACGGATTTTCTGCATGGCACGAACTCTGTTTTGACGGCTGGGGAAAATACTTTTGAGCCGCAGGATGACACAAATGGACGCCGGATGTCTTTGTCGGAAGTGTGAAAGAGCAATCTTGCGGCCAACCGGGCTTGCCACGGTCAACCGGAAAAAACGGCCAAAAATGAAATCGCAGTAGGTGCCAAAAAGTCCTGATTGGCATCAGCCTTATAATTCGATAATATTCGAAATATGGAAACTTTAAACGCCGCCGAACTCCTCGCCGCCCTCGGGCACGAATCCCGTCTGGCCATCTTCCGCCTGCTGGTCGAAGCCGGGCCGACGGGCGTCAACGCCAGTGCCATAGGCGAACAACTGGGCATGGCGCCGGCCACGCTGTCCTTTCATCTGGCGCATCTGAGCCGGGTCGGGCTGATCGCCGGCGAACGCGAAAGCCGCTTCATCCGCTACTCGGCCAACTTCGCCACGATGGATGAACTGATTGCCTTCCTGACCAGCAATTGCTGCCAGGGCGAAGCCTGCCTGTCCAAAACCACCTGCTGCGACACCACCGAGAAGCGTCGCGCCAAAACCGGAAAGACCGCCTGATGTCGAATCTCAAGACCGTGCTTGTGCTGTGCACCGGCAATTCCTGTCGCTCACAGATGGGCGAAGCCATCCTCAATCACGAACTGGCCGGCCTCGTGCGCGGCATTTCGGCCGGGACCAAGCCGCAGCCCAAGGTGGCCGATGGCGCCATCGAGGCGCTGAAGCTGGCCGGCCTGCCAACCGAGGGGCTATACGCCAAGGATGTCGAAGCCGTCATGGGCGAGCCCATCGACCTCGTAGTCAGCGTCTGCGACAACGCCAAGGAAACCTGCCCGATCTTCCCGCGCCCGGTGCCGCGCCTTCACCTGCCGTTCCACGACCCGCACGGCGAGCCGCTGGAAAGTTTCATTGCCGTCCGGGACGATATCCGCGCCCGCCTGATCCCCGCCGTGCGCGCCGCGCTGGGCCTGTAAGGAGCCGCCATGACCGTCCAATGTGAAATCACCGCCAAGGCCGCCGCCGGCGCGCCGATGAGTTTCTTCGAGCGTTACCTGACCATCTGGGTCTTCCTCTGCATCGTCACCGGCATCGTTTTCGGCCAGTTCGCGCCGACTCTGTTCCAGGCCATTGGCCGCATGGAAGTCGCCCAGGTCAATCTGCCGGTCGGGCTGCTCATTTGGGTGATGATCATCCCGATGCTGGTCAAGGTCGATTTCGGCGCCCTGGCCGAAATGAAGCAGCACGTTCGCGGCATCGGCGTCACGCTGTTCGTGAACTGGCTGGTCAAGCCGTTCTCGATGGCCTTCCTTGGCTGGCTATTCATTCGCAACCTGTTTGCACCAATGCTGCCGGCCGATCAGCTTGACAGCTACATTGCCGGCCTCATCCTGCTCGCCGCGGCGCCCTGCACGGCCATGGTCTTCGTCTGGAGCCGGCTGACCAACGGCCATCCGCTGTTCACGTTGTCGCAGGTGGCGCTCAACGACACTATCATGGTTTTCGCCTTCGCGCCGCTCGTCGCCTTCCTGCTCGGCATCTCGGCGATCACTGTGCCCTGGGACACATTGCTGACCTCGGTTGTGCTGTACATTGTCATACCGGTCGTGATCGCCCAGCTCTGGCGCAAAGCCTTGCTCGCCAAGGGGCAGGGCGCCTTCGACGCCGCCATGGAGAAAATCGGCCCGTGGTCCATAACCGCCTTGCTCGCCACGCTGGTGCTGCTCTTCGCCTTCCAGGGCGAAGCCATCCTGCGCCAGCCGCTGATCATCGGCCTGCTCGCCGTGCCCATCCTGATCCAGGTTTTCTTCAACTCGGCGCTGGCCTATTGGCTAAACCGCAAGGTCGGCGAGAAACACAACGTTGCCTGCCCGTCGGCCTTGATCGGCGCCAGCAATTTCTTCGAACTGGCCGTTGCGGCCGCCATCAGCCTGTTCGGCTTCGAGTCGGGGGCGGCGCTGGCCACCGTGGTCGGCGTGCTCATCGAGGTGCCGGCTATGCTGCTCGTCGTCAAGGTCGTCAATGCGTCGAAGGGCTGGTACGAAGCAGGTTAGGGAGCCTTCGCCGCGAGGCGAAGCAAAAAAAGGTCTGAAAAAGAGGCACACAAAGTGGAATGGATGATCACCGCATTACAGGGCGGCCTGGCCAGCCTGGCTTCCTATCTGGCAGCCCACGTCCTGCTCTGCCTGGTGCCGGCCTTCTTCATCGCCGGTGCGCTGTCCGCACTGGTGCCGCAGCAATCGATCGTTCGCTTTCTCGGGCCGAATACCTCGAAATGGGTGTCGTATCCGGCCGCGGCTGGCGCTGGTAGCCTGCTCGCCGTCTGCTCGTGCACCATCCAGCCGCTGTTTGCCGGCATCTACAAAAAGGGCGCCGGGCTCGGGCCGGCCATCACCTTCCTGTTCTTCGCCCCGGCCGCCAACATCCTGGCCCTGGCCTATACCGGCGTGGCGCTTGGCGCCGACTTCGCCATTGCCCGCATCGTGCTCGCCCTGTCCTTCGGCATCGGCATCGGGATGATCATGGCCGCGCTCTATCGCGAAGGCGATGTCGCCCGGCTGGCCGACGTGGAAACCTTCGCGGCCGGCGGCGGCATTCCGGGCCGGACGCTGCTCTTCCTTGGCGCCCTCGTCGCCCTGCTGATTGCCGGCACGCTGAAACTCGATTTCCTGACCGCCGGACTGCTCCACGTCGAAATGCCCTGGGCTGGCGCCGCCGCCGTTCAGGCCGGGCTCGACCAGCTGGTGCCGGTCAACGAGGCGGCCGGCGCCGAAGGGCTGAGCCTGCAGGGCTTGATCCTGATCGGCCTGCTCGGCGCCATCGGCGTCTTTGCCTGGAAAGGGCTGGGCCAGGTCGACAACGGTTTCAACCGCCTGACCCCGGTCGCCCTGACATTCACCGCGCTGACCCTGGCCTTCGCCGCCCTCGGCATGCGCGTCACCGAAACCGGCGTGCTGCTCACCGTGACCGGCCGAACGCTCGCCGTGTCCGCCCTCTGTCTCGCCATCTGGCCGCTGGCCCGGCGTTTCGATGGGTGGGACGTGCAGCAATGGCTATGGGAAACCTGGCGCTTCGTGAAGCAGATTTTCCCGTTGCTCGTCGTTGGCGTCTTCCTCGTCGGCATCATCCGGGTCTTCATCCAGCCCGAGTGGATACGCAGCATCGCCGGCGCCAATACCGTTCTCGCCAACCTGGCCGGCGTCGTCTTCGGCGTCTTCATGTACTTCCCGACCCTGGTCGAAGTGCCCATCGCCAAGATGTTCCTGTCGCTGGGCATGCACCCCGGGCCGCTCATCGCCTACCTGATGGCCGACCCCGAGCTTTCGCTGCAGAGCATCCTGATTACCTCGGCGATTATCGGCAAGCTCAAGGCGTGGACTTACGTTGGCCTGGTCGCGCTGTTCTCGACGCTGGCTGGCCTGACCTACGGTGCCTGGGTCGATGGCACATCCTTGCTCATACTGGCACCGGGCGTGATCGGCTTCGTCGCGCTGATCGTCACCTCGCTGCACCTGATCGAACGTGGCCGCAAGGCCAGACTGAGGAGTGAATCATGCTGATCAAGATTCTCGGCAGCGGTTGCGCTAAGTGCAACCGCCTCGAACAACTGACCCGCGAAGCCGTGTCCGAACTCGGCCGTGAGGCGAGCTTCGAACACGTAACCGAGATGGACAAGATCATGGCCTACCCGATCATGACCACGCCGGCGCTCGTCGTTGATGAAGTGGTCAAGGTCTCCGGTCGTATGCCGAGCAAGGAAGAACTGCTCGGCTGGCTGAAGGCTGGCTAGTCAGTCCGGAATGTTCGGCTCGACGAGCCTGGCCAGCTGTTCGAGTGATTCCTGCCAGCCGAGATAACACATCTCGGTCGGAATGACCGCCGGGATGCCTTCCTGCACGATGCTCAACTCGGTGCCGCAGGAAACGGCTTGCAGGCTCACCGTCGTCTGCATTTCGCCGGGCAGGTTCGGGTCGTCGAATTTGTCCGTGTAACGGATTTTCTCGTTGGGCAGCAGTTCAAGGTAATCACCGCCAAACGAATGGCCGTTGCCCGTCGTAAAGTTGGTAAACGACATCCGGAAAGAGCCGCCGACCCTGGCGTCCAGATGCTGCACCCGGCACGTAAACCCATAGGGCGGCAGCCATTTGGCCATCGCGTCGGCATCGAGAAAAGCCCGATAAATGCGCACCGGATCTGCTCGCAGTACGCGGTGAAGCTTGACCGTTCCTGTAGTCATAGTCCCTTCTCCTTTTCATTCGTGGTCTGGCATGGACCGCAGTCATGGCAGAAGGTTGCGGCAAAGCCGATTTCAACATTGGCCGTTTTTTCCGGTTGACCGTAGCAACGTGAAACCAGCAACAGCGCCAACCAGGCGGCAAGGTATTTGGTTCCGGACATGGGCCGAGCCTACAGCCGCTCCCAGGCTGCGTAGGTGCCGAGCGCGTACAGGCTGCCGATGACCTGGCAAATACCGGAGGTGATCAGCCAGAACAACGGGCTGTTGTCCGGAAAGATCGGTTTCAGCCACGGAAATGCGATCCCTCGCACCAGGAAAACGGCAGCGATGGCCGGAAGTATCGGCCTTTGCAACGGCAGCGGAGCGATCGCGCCCGCCGCAGACAAGGCGTATGCCGCCCAAACCACGAGCACCGTGCCGATCACGATCGAAATAAAAGTTGGATACCAGTGCCCACGCTCGGCCATTTGCGCCATCGGCTCGCCTGCGCCAAGAAAGCGGAAACCGGGCGCCCCCCAGGCGATGCAGGCGTAATGCAGCAAGGCCGCGACGAAGGTCAGGGCGGAAGCAAGATACAGCGCGGAAACGGCGATGGAATTCATCAGCATCCAGCTACTCACACCCGCCCAGGCAGCGTAGCTGGCTGACGGTCGGCTGGAAGGTATAAACCGTGGTCTGCCACCCGTTGTTTTTAGACACCACTACTCACCGCGGCATCAGCGCAAACACACCCCAGCCCAAGTATTCACGCGTGTAAGCTGCGTGGCGCTTGGGTTCCGAGGTCAGCTGAGCGCGAACCTCGTTGGCTAACTCGTCGTCGGGATTGGCATCAAGCCATCGGCGCATGGTGAGCCATTTGGCTGCTTCGTATCTGTCCCAACCATCCTGGTTAGCCAGAACCATTTCAACCACGTCGTAGCCGAAGGCGCCAAAAGACGAGATAAGTTCAGGAAGCACGAGGAAATCAGAGATCGAGTTGGCCAGACACCCCTTGGCAATATCTTCTGTCGATGGCAATTGCCGCCAGTACGGCTCGCCAATGAGGATGATCCCTCCGCTACGCAGGCTTCGCGCCAGTAGTTCGATAGTGCCAGCCACTCCTCCTGCGATCCAGGTAGCGCCAATGCAGGCGGCCACGTCGACCTTCTCCTCAGAGACATAACCCGCCGCATCGCCATGAATGAACTTTACTTGATGTGCAACGCCGAGTTCTTCAGCACGAACTTTCGCTTGCTTGGTAAACAACTGGCTCATGTCGATGCCAGTGCCGACGATGCCGTGATCGCGCGCCCAGGTACATAACATCTCCCCCGAACCGCTTCCTAGGTCGAGCACTCGCACCCCAGGCTCCAGATGCAACGCCGTGCCGAGCGTGGCGAACTTGTCGGGTGTGAACGGGTTATGGATGCGGTGAGCGCTTTCTGTGATGTTGAATATTCGGGGGATGTCCATTGTGAATAGCCTCCTTGCAGGAGAGTTGATTTGGTCAGGGACTAACGTTGAAGCTCAGCCGTCTCGAAGTGACAGTAACGAAAGATCTCCTCGTTCTCGGCAAGAGCCTTCTTGACTTCCTTTGAGGTAGCGAACGTTACGCTTTCCTGCGGCATGTGAGCCCTAACGTTGTAGGTAGCCATTAGCTCTAACGTTTTAAGTAAGGGGCACGCGGCTTGCCGCGTGTCCCAGCGACCGAAGGGAGCGCCTTGACTGGAATGTTAGGCTGCATGTGTGAGACAGCGACTGAGTATTTGTGCTTTGCGATAGGGGCCATCGTCGCTCAGATCGTGCTGTGGAGTATCGAACTGCACCCAATAGAAATAATCTTCACCTTGAACTGTTTGAACCGGTTCGGGCGCGCTTGAGATCACTCCTTCGCAGTCGTTGCGCCAGCCCCCGCAGGCCCCTGAAACGGAAACTCGCGTTCCAATGGGAAACTCCTGTTGTTTGGCGAAAGGGCTATACGGGTCGAGCAATTGGTTTCCTTTGCTGCCTAACGTTGAAGGTAAGGGGCGCTGCGCGAAGCTTTATCGCGCAGCGTCCAGCGACCGGAGGGAGCGGCCTTGACCGCAGTGTTAGAAGAGTTTGCCGGGAAAGGGGCGGCCCGCTTGCGGGACGTCCCAGCGGCCATAGTCCGCGCCTTGACCGGGATGTTAGGCATTGCGCACCACCCACTCATCAATTGTGGTGAACATGTAGTTGCCAACAGGGGCATATTGCGGATCGTCATGCTCGAACGGATTGTCTTCAATCCATTCGATAACGACCGAAGACGGCTCCAAGACACGTTCGGCTATGACCCATTTAAGAAACTGTTGGTCAATGTCGAGGTGTTCATAAGTATCGCCGAGCATTACAACTCGCCCGTTCGTTGAACCTTCTGGAACAGGTACGGAGACAATATCCCCTAAGGTTACTGAACTGCCGTCGTGGTATCGCATGGTTTGTGATGCCTAACGTGCTAGCTCAGCCGACGGCAAAAAGCGCAGCTTTTTGACGGTCGGCTGGAGCGGGATGTTAGAAGGTTTTTCAATCGTCATTGCCGGAAGTGCTGCTTTGATCTGGCGTTGAAGTTGAGGACGAGTCTTCGTTGCTAGCTGCTTCGATTGCGTTGGAAGCGGAGATGCCAAAGGATGCCAATATGAGTGGCTCAAGCAATGACCAGCCCGGGCGACGGCTGCGAACTTCCGGACCAAGCATGCGAAGGATGAAAGCTGTGCCGAGAAGAGGTACAAGCCATGCGATTAGATACTGTGCTTGTTTCTGCCAAGGCTCAAAAAAATCTGACCGCGCGATATGCCAGCTTGTGATGGCGGCGCCATATATGTGCCAAATCGCCAGCAAAACGAGTAACAGGTAGATCAGAGTCGCCATTGCCTTCTAACGTTGTAGGTAAGGGGCGCTGCGCGGCGCTTTATTGCGCAGCGTCCAGCGGAGGCCGTAGGCCGTAGCGGCCTTGACCGCGATGTTAGGTAGCTTTGATGGCCGCATAGACGAATAGCGAAACAAAGGCGCCAACGACAAACCAAAACAACCAATTTGGTATTGAAAGACTGTGCCTCGCCCGAATGGGCTGAGAAAGTGTGTAAATGAAGAATGGCTTCTTGGGCGAAGAAGAGAAAAAGATGAGCCAAGTAAGCCACAAAGCAAGCAACGTGATGATGCTACCAATGCCCATAAACCCTATTGTGTAGGAGTAGAAGGAAAAGGCAGTGTCACCAGATGGTGTGGCAACGAAGCTGGGTTTTCCCCTTGACGTAATGAGAATGGTCCCTGCAACCCAGCCAAAGTAACCGTGAGTGAACAAAGCCAAGCCTAGCGCATACGAGAGAAGCAGGAATGCGATTGACCTAAATGTGGGGCGAGATGGCTTCGGCTGCACGGAAAGACACCTAACGTTGTAGGTAAGGGGCGCTGCGCGGCGCTTTATCGCGCAGCGTCCAGCGGAGGCCGAAGGCCGGAGCGGCCTTGACCGCAGTGTTAGGTGCCATTGCGGTCACCCCTGTTGCAGTAGAGATCGCAGTCGAGCGACAGCCCGAGATTAGCGAGTTGTTCAATGACATCTTTGGACAAAAAGAACCCAGGGCTTGAGTCTGAATAGTAGCCAACACAAACGAGATAGGTCTTGAAACGCTCACTGAAGGCGCGGATGGTAGTCGCGTGCTTTTCCAGAACAGAAAGTAACGTTTCAACGTGTTCGTCGATGCGTAGGTTGGTGCGTGGGAGCTGGCTATACAAGCACCAGCCGCTGTCGGGACGACTTGGGCTGCACTGACCCGGATCGCCCTTGCGCCAGCTCTCGGTTGGCTCCATGCAAAGTGCGGACGAAATTTCTTCGAGAGGAAGGGCTTCGCCAGCGACCCGGAAATATGCATATGCGCTTTCTGTGGAACCCATTGACATGGCACCTAACGTTGGAGGTAAGGGGCGCTGCGCGACGCTTTTTCGCGCAGCGTCCAGCGTCCAGCGACCGAAGGGAGCGGCCTTGACCGCAGTGTTAGAAGAGTTTGCCGGGAAAGCCGTGCTGCAAGCGAATGGCACGCAGCCGCGACCGGCGCTGACAACCGGAAGCCGCCGAGCAGCCGGGAAGCAGCCAAGCCCCGAAGGTTTCGTTTTTGGCTGAAATTTCCGGTTGACCGTAGCAAACGAGACAGCGGCTGAGCCGGACCCGTAAAACCTGGAAACAGCCCGCTGAAAGCAACCCACGCCGAGCCGGACTGGCAAAACCAGCACGCTGCGAAGAGAAGGCGAGAGAGGCTTGAACACCAAAATGGACAGAACCTTCTAACGTTGTAGGTAAGGGGCGCTGCGCGGCGGTTTATCGCGCAGCGTCCAGCGACCGAAGGGAGCGGCCTTGACCGCATTGTTAGGCACTGATTGATTACGCATTAATGCAGCGCCTTTTCGCTTGAGTGAGCGGAATACTGCTTGAGTGCGGCCAGTACACCAGCAAAGCCCAGCACCAGGAAAAGAACAAAATTTCCCGATGGACCAAATTGATTGAAGAAGATGTTGTGGAGCCATGCCCAGCGACCGGTAGCAGGTGCGGCTGAGGGATAAAAATATGAAGTGGCTGAACCAACGAAAAAGATGCCAGCAAGACCCAGCCACAGATTTCCTTTTTCCTTGGGCGACAAGAGAGGAGGCTTGAAGTCTTCATTTTGACCAGGCCAGATTTTCATATGTGCCTAACGTTGTAGGTAAGGGGCGCTGCGCGGCGCTTTATCGCGCAGCGTCCAGCGGAGGCCGAAGGCCGGAGCGGCCTTGACCGTAGTGTTAGAAGAAACAGCCGAGAAAGCGCCCGCACCAACGAACTGCCAGCAGCCGAGCCCAGCCGCTGCCCCCGGAAAATGCCCGACAACCGAAAGCCCGCCAAACCCCAGAGCTTTTGAATTTCGCTGAAATTTCGGGTTGACCGTAGCAACGCCGAAACCGCTGAGCCGACGCGCCAAAACAAGCACCGCGCCAAGAACAAGCGACCGGTTTCCGTAAAACCCGGAAGACGCCAGCCGAAAGCCCACCACGCCAAACCGGGCTGACAAAACCAGCACGCTGCGAAGAGAAGACGAAAGAAGCCAGAGCACCATAAAGGAACCTTCTAACGTGAAGCTAACCGGCGCCACGCGCCGAAGGTTGAGGAAACGACGGCTGTTTCATGGCGTCCGGTGTTGAGCGTAGTGTTAGAAAGGTTTGCCGGGAAAGCGGTGCTGCCAGCGAATGGCACGCAGCCGCGACCGGCGCTGACAACCGGAAACCGCCGAGCAGTCGGGAAGAACCCAAACCCCGAAGGTTTTGTTTTTGGCTGAAATTTCCGGTTGACCGTAGCAAACGAGACAGCGGCTGAGCCGAGCACGTAAAACCCGGAAACAGCCCGCCGGAGGCAACCCGCGCCGAACCGGACTGGTGAAACCAGCACACTGCGGAGAGAAGGCGGGAGAGGCTTGAGTACCAAAATGGACGAACCTTCTAACGTTGTAGGTAAGGGGCGCTGCGCGGAGCTCTATCGCGCAGCGTCCAGCGACCGAAGGGAGCGGCCTTGACCGCAGTGTTAGAGGTTTTGAGCATGACTACCTGCTTCTTTCTTCGAGCTTGCGCTTAACAAAAGCACCGCCGCGAAAGACCGTGTCAAAGCACTGATGCATTTTTGTATCTACGAGCTCGGATACCTTTTTAGATTTGGAGGCATTGATTACCTCATCTCCGAACTGAGAACTTGCCTTCTCGATTTGAATCTTGAATAGCTCTTTGTCTGGTGAGAAATTGAGGCCCATTTTTATATGATGTTCAAACTCTTGGGTGTATTGCCTTTCTTGCTCAGCGTAGTCGGGGCGCTCTTTTTTCAGCGACGAGCGCATAACCCTGTAGTAACCAGCACATTGTGCATGCTCTGCTGCGAGCTGAATTTGCTCCGGGTCGTCAGGTGCAAAGGAGTATGTTTCTCCGTATTTCTTTAAGGCGAAATAGGCGATTCCTGATGCGACGACAATAAGGCAAAGTGTTATGCCGATACGTTTGAGCCAAACCACGATGACCTCTAACGTTTAGTAGCCACCTTGGCAGGTGTCTACTTCCCGCCTGCGTGGTGTATAAAAACTAAAATAAGCTGATAACATTTTGATTCTTAATTCCTCGTTGGAAACTGCCATGTCTGACGAAACGACTTCTACACCACAGCCGCCAAAATTGCTTGATCAGGTGCGGGATCGGATTCGGGTGAAGCATTACAGCATCCGTACCGAAACGCAATATCTGCAATGGATAAGGCGATTCATCCTGTTTCATGACAAGCGGCATCCTCGTGACATGGGTGCAGTGGAGGTTGAGGCATTTTTGACGCACCTCGCCGTCGAGGGGCGGGTGGCGGCTTCGACGCAGAATCAGGCTTTGTCGGCTTTGCTTTTTCTCTACCGCGAGGTGCTGGGGATCAATTTACCCTGGCTTGATGGCGTCGTTCGCGCCAAGTTGCCGCAGCGGTTACCGGTGGTCCTGACGCGGCAGGAGGTGGGCGGCTTGCTGGATCGCATGAACGGCCTGCACGGCATGATGGCGCGTTTGCTTTACGGCACGGGCATGCGCTTGATGGAGTGCGTGCGGCTGCGCGTCAAGGATGTCGAGTTCACGCGCGGGGAGATCGTGGTGCGCGACGGCAAAGGGGCGAAGGATCGGGTGACGATGTTGCCGCAGTCGCTGGTCGGGCCATTGCAGGATCATTTGCGCTGGCGCCGCCAGTTGTTTGAAGACGACAAGGCCAAGGGCCGGGCGGCGGTTTATCTGCCCAATGCGCTGGATAAAAAGTACCCGAATGCCGAGACGGACTGGGCCTGGCAGTATGTTTTTCCGGCGGCCGGTTTCTCGATTGATCCGCGCAGCGGCGCGGAACGGCGCCATCATGTCGATGAAAAGGCCTTGCAGCGGGCGGTCAAGAAGGCGGTGCAGGCCAGCGGCATCGCCAAGCTGGCGACGCCGCACACCTTCCGCCATTCTTTCGCCACGCACCTGCTGCAGTCCGGTTACGATATTCGTACCGTGCAGGAACTGCTCGGCCACGCCGCTGTGGCAACGACCATGATCTACACGCACGTGCTCAACAAGGGTGGGCGCGGCGTCACTTCTCCGCTGGATGCAATGTAAATAACGATGTCCGAAGACCTGTTTTCAAATGCCGGCGCGCAAGCCCGGCATGCCCCGCTGGCCGAGCAACTGCGCCCGAAAACGCCGGATGACGTGATCGGTCAGCAGCACCTGCTCGGCGCCGGCAAGCCGCTGCGTCTGGCTTTCGAATCCGGCCAGCCGCATTCGATGATTCTTTGGGGGCCGCCGGGCGTGGGCAAGACGACGCTGGCGCGGATGATGGCGACGCAGTTTCAATGCGAGTTCATTGCGCTGTCGGCCGTGTTTTCCGGCATCAAGGAAGTGCGCGAAGCGGTGGCGCAGGCGGAAATGTGGCGCACGCAGGGGCGGCGGACGATTCTCTTCGTTGATGAAATTCACCGTTTCAACAAGGCGCAGCAGGACGGATTTTTGCCTTTTGTCGAATCCGGCTTGCTCACCTTCATCGGCGCCACCACCGAAAACCCGTCGTTCGAACTGAATTCCGCCTTGCTGTCGCGCGCTTCGGTCTATGTCCTCAAGTCGCTCGACGAAGCCGAGATGGGCCAGCTTTTCGACCGCGCCTGCGCCCAGGCGCTGGCCGACCTGAGCTTCGACGCCGCTGCCCGCCAACGCCTGATCGGCCTGGCCGACGGCGATGCACGGCGTTTGCTCAATCTGCTCGAACAAGTGCGCACGGCAGCGCGAACGGCCGGCATTCCCACGGTCGACGGCGAATTTATCGAAAAAACGATGGCGCAAAGCCTGCGCCGTTTCGACAAGGGCGGCGACGCCTTCTACGACCAGATCTCGGCCCTGCACAAATCGGTGCGCGGCTCGAATCCGGACGGCGCGCTCTACTGGCTGACCCGCATGCTCGACGGCGGCGCCGACCCGCGTTACCTGGCCCGGCGCATCGTCCGCATGGCCTGGGAAGACATCGGCCTGGCCGACCCGCGCGCCATGCAGATCGCCAACGACGCGGCCGAAACCTTTGAACGACTAGGCTCGCCGGAAGGCGAACTGGCGCTCGGCCAGGCGGTGATCTATCTGGCTGTCGCCGCCAAGTCAAATGCCGGATACAACGCCTACAACGCCGCCCGCGCCTACGTGAAGCAGGACGGCTCGCGCCCCGTGCCCAACCACCTGCGCAACGCGCCAACCAAACTCATGAAAGACCTCGGCCACGGCCACGCCTACCGCTACGCCCACGACGAGCCGGAAGCCTACGCCGCCGGCGAAACCTACCTGCCGGACGGCATGCCAGAACCGGGCTGGTACGAGCCGACGCCACGCGGGCTGGAAGGCCAGATCGGCCAGAAGCTGGCGCACTTGCGGGAGCTGGATCGGAAGGCCGGCAAGAAATAATGGATCTGGTCCAGACCATCGCGCTGTCCGCCGGCTTGGCCTGGGCGAGCGGTTTGCGCTTGTATCTGGTGGTTTTTTTGGCCGGCCTGTTGAGCAACCTCGGCTACCTGCATCTGCCGGAAACGCTTTCAGTGCTGCACAACCCGCTGGTCATTGGGGTTGCCGGGCTGATGGCTTTCGCCGAGTTGATTGCCGACAAGATCCCTGCCTTCGATTCGCTGTGGGACGGCTTCCAGACTTTCATCCGCATTCCGGCCGGGGCCTTGCTCGCGGCGTTTGCCATGGGCGAGGTAGATCCGGCGTGGGCGGTGGCGGCCGGGCTGATCGGCGGCACGATTACCGCCGGTACGCATTTCGCCAAGGCCGGCAGCCGGCTGGCCATCAACACCTCGCCCGAGCCGTTCTCGAACTGGGTCGCCTCGTTCGGCGAGGAGGGCATGGTGCTCGGCGGGCTGTGGGCCATGCTGGCGTCGCCGCTGGTCTTTCTTGGCCTGCTCGTCGTCTTTCTGGTGCTCGCCGGCTGGTTGCTGACGCGCTTCTGGTCCCTGCTCAGCCGCCTGATCCGGCGACCATCACGCCCTTCGGCGTGAGAACCAACCCCTTCTTTTCGTAGAGCAGCACCGGGCAGCGCTTGGCATCGTGGTAGATGCCGACGCAGTCGAGGCACTGGAAGCAAGCGTCGTAACGGATTTCGCCGGTCGGTTCGATGGCGTCGTAGGCGCATTTGGCCTTGCAGCTCTGGCAGGGCTTGCCGCATTCGACGCGGCGGGTCAGCCAGTCGAAACGGCGCAGCCGCCCGCCGAGCGACATGACCGCACCGAGCGGGCAGATGAAGCGGCAGAAAAACTTGTAATAGAAGGCGCCGGCGACAAGCAGCGCGGTGGCGTAGGCGACGAACGGCCAGCTGCGGTCGAAACCGACGGTGATCGCCGTCTTGAACGGTTCCAGCTCGTTGAGGCTTTCGCCCTGACGCGGCAGGAACAGGGCGGCACCGACCAGAACTGCGAGGGCGACATAGCGGCCCCATTCGAGCTTTTTGGCGACGGCCAGCGGAATATGCGGGCGCGGCAGACGCAACTTGCGGGCGAGCAGCCCGACAAACTCCTGCAACGCACCGAACGGGCAGAGCCAGCCGCAGAAGGTGCCGCGACCCCAAATCACAAAGCTGATCAGCGTAAAGGCGATGAGCAGCAGCGAAATCGGGTCGTAGAGGAAACTCGACAGGCCCTGGCCGGATTTGAGCGCCTTGAGGGCGCCGGTGACCTGGACGATGGAGAGCTGTCCTTGTACATACCAGCCGACATAGAGCAGCGTGAAAGTCAGGAAGCCGAGGCGGAAAAGCTTCAGGCGGCGGGCATCGACCGAAATCCATCGGGGGCGGGCGAGGGCAATGCTGAGCAGGATTAGTGCGGCGCCCAGGATGCTCAGGTCGAGCCAGCGCTGTTGCCAGGCCAGCACCCATTCCGGCAGCGGTTCGGGCGGGTAGCTGAACAGGCGGCTGGGCGGGGCGTATTTGAGAGTGACCGTCTTGTGCGTGAGCGTCGGCAGGATCATGCCCTTGGCGCGCGTGATGGTCAGCGTCAGGTCGAGCGGGCGGCCGGGGTCGAGGCCGGCTTCGGCATAGACGCCGAAGAGGCGCGAGGTGTTGAGTTCGGGCGGCCCGGCGATGTCTTTCGGCTCGAAACCCTGGTCGCGCAGTTCGAGAAACAGGCCGTCCTGCGCCATGCTCAGGCGCGAAGACTGGCCGCCCGGAACGAAGTTGTCGTCGACGATGGGGTAGCGCCCGGCTGAGGCGATCCACCACAGGTGGCGGTTCTCGAAATTGCGCGCCATGGCCTCCTTGTATTGCGCGTCGCCCAGAATGGCGCGGCCGATGCCCGGCGTGTTGAGGTAGGCGATGTAGATGTCGGTGAACACTGCCTCCGGCTGGGCCAGGCCTTCTTCGTCCACCTCGGCGCCGTCGGTGCCAACGAACAGTTTTTCGACTTCGGCGTTGCTCAGGTGCAAACGGCCGACCATGCCGTTCTTGAGCATCTCGGCAAAGGCGACGGGGTCGTCGACATCGGTGCGTACTTGCGCCGCCGGGCCGTGCTTGCTGCGGTCGGCAAAGCCGAGCTTGGCGCGGGCGACTTCAAGCGCGGCGCCGAGCACGCTCTGGTTGACGATGCGCACCGAGGCGGTGGCTTTCGAAACGCCGTCCAGCGTCGTCTGACTGCTGCGCGTGTCGGCCGGGCCGGTACGGTTGCGGGCCGCATTGAGTGCAATCAGGAACTGTTGCTTGATGTTGCGGCCGGCGTACTGGGTGACGAATTCGCGCAGGGGCGCTTCGCCCAGGCCGCCGAGAAAGACTGGTTCATGCTGGCGCAGCAGCTCGACGTTGATGAAATTTCCCTTGCGGTCGATGGAGACCAGGAAATTCATCGGTGTGCCTTCGAAACCCGGGACTGGCGCCAGATCGATCGATTCGAAAACGTAGCCGACCGGGCCGGCTTCCGGCTCCAGTTCGCTGGTCAATGGCCAGGCGGGAATCTGCGTGAGCTTGTCCTGAACGTGCAGGGGCGGCTCGAAGCGGCGTTCGATATCGGCCTTGCTCAGGTCGCCGGCGTGGGCAGCCGGGAAGAGTCCGGCGCCGGCAATCAGGCCGGCAGCGGCGATACGGCAAAAGAACGAGACGGCTCTGCTGGGCAAATGCCGTGCAACGGGGTTTTCCATTGCGGCCTCCGAAAATGCGCGGGCAAGGTCGGATGTGTTTTCTTATGGCTTGGATGGTACCTAATTTTGGCTGGGCGGGGGCTCAAATGCGTTGGCCGGCCCGGCACGGCTTCCCATGTCCCTCGCGTATAATTTCGTTTTTGGCCGATTTTTCCGGTTGACCGTAGCAATGCCGGTCCGCCGCCGCAATTCAGGAAACCCCATGCTCGACATCCAACAACTCCGCTCCAACCTCGACGCCGTGGCCGAAGGCCTGGCCAAGCGCGGCAAGCCCATCGATTTCACCGAATTCAAGACGCTCGAAGCCGAGCGCAAGACGCTGCAGAGCCGCACGCAGGAACTGCAGGCCCAGCGCAACTCGCTGTCCAAGCAGATCGGCATGTTGAAGGGCAAGGGCGAGGATGCTTCAGCGGTGATGGCCGAGGTTGGAGCCCTGGGCGACGAGTTGAAGGCTTCCGAAGCCCGCCTCGGCGAGTTGCTCGAACAGTTCAACGCCATTCTGGCCGCGCTGCCGAATATTCCTGACGAGTCGGTGCCGGTCGGTTCCGACGAAACCGGCAACGTTGAAATCAAGCGCTGGGGCACGCCGCGCAGCTTCGATTTTCCGGTCAAGGACCACACCGACGTTGGCGAGCAGCTCGGTCAGCTCGATTTCACCACCGCCGCCAAGATCGCCGGCTCGCGTTTCTCGCTGCTCAAGGGCGGCCTGGCCCGCCTGCACCGTGCGCTCGCCCAGTTCATGCTCGACACTCACACGGCCGACCACGGTTACACCGAACTCTACGCGCCGTATCTCGTCAATGCCGCCAGCCTGTACGGCACCGGCCAGTTGCCGAAGTTCGAGGAAGACCTGTTCAAGGTCCTGCGCGGCGACCAGGACCCGCTCTACCTGATCCCGACGGCCGAAGTGCCGGTGACCAACATCGTGCGCGACGAAATTCTCGCCGCCGAGGCGCTGCCGCTGAAGTTCGTCTGCCACACGCCGTGCTTCCGTTCCGAAGCTGGTTCGGGCGGCCGCGACGTGCGCGGCATGATCCGCCAACACCAGTTCGACAAGGTCGAGTTGGTCCAGGTCGTCCATCCCGAGCAATCGGCCGAAGCGCACGAGGCGTTGACCCGCCACGCCGAAGTCATCCTCGAAAAGCTCGAGCTGCCGTATCGCCGCATGGCCCTCTGTTCCGGCGACATGGGTTTCTCCGCCGCCAAGACCTACGACCTCGAAGTCTGGCTGCCGGCCCAGAATACCTACCGCGAGATTTCGTCGTGCTCCAACTTCGGTGCTTTCCAGGCTCGGCGCATGCAGGCGCGTTTCCGCAACGACAAGAACAAGCCGGAGTTGTGCCACACGCTGAACGGTTCAGGTCTGGCTGTCGGTCGCACGTTGGTCGCCATCCTGGAAAATTATCAGCAGGCCGATGGCAGCGTGACCGTTCCGGCCGTGCTGCGCCCGTACATGGGCGGGCTGGAAGTCATTTCCGCCAGCTAAGCTGACTGGATCAGCCTCCTTCCCCTGAGAGGGGGAGAGGTTCAGTCTTTGACTTCCTGTCCAATGGTCGGCAGACGCAGCGTAGCCTCCCCCGTCTCTTCCTGTTCCGTCGCCGAGATCGTCTTGGCGGCGGCAATCCGCTTGACGTAGGCCTTGCGCCGCTCTTCAATTTCAAGCACCAGCCGCGTCAGACCAGCGGCGGCGGACGGCGTTGGGGCAAAGGGTGAGGCGTTGCGCAGCAGGATGTCGTAATAGCTGCGGATGTTCTCGACCAGAATGACCGCTTCGCCACCGCGCGCCCGGCCCGTTTTGACCATGCTGAAATACTTGGGCTGGGCCAGTTTGGGCAGCACGCGTTTCATCTCGTACCACGAATTGGGGTCGGTTTTCAGGTGTTTGGCCAGCATCCGGGCGCCGTTGAAATGGCCGGGGCCGATGTTGTAGGCGGCGAGCGCCAGCCAGGTGCGATCCGGCTCGCTGACTTCCTCCGGCAACGCTTCCTTGAGCATGTTGATGTAGCGGGCGCCGGCCAGGATGCTTTCGCTCGGATCGAGACGGTTGCTGACTTGCAGGTGATCGGCTGTCTCTTCAGTGAGCATCATGATGCCGCGCACATTGGTGTAGCTGGTCGCGTTCGGATCCCAGTTCGACTCGTGGTAGGCGACGGCGGCGAGCAATCGCCAGTCGATGCCGGTCAATGCCTGGGCAGCCTGAAAGGACTTGCGGAACTTGGGCAGCGTGGTCTCGACTTCGCCGAGGAACTTGATCACATCGGCCTGGGTCAGTCGCCGGACATGGCCGAGATAGCGGTCCTCCAGCCGGGCCAGCGTGCCGTCGTGCTGGACGCGTTCGATAAAGGTGTTGAGCCGTTCGCGCAATTCCGGGTTTGGATGCTTGCCCAACTGCCAGACAACCGGCTGCGTCTGGCTGAGGGGCAGGGTGGTGCGCAGGTTGGGGACGAACTGGTTGGCGATGTCTGCGAAGTTTTCGTCGATGGCGACGTATTGAATGCCCTGGCTGCCCAGCTTTTCGAGCAGTTCGAGGATGTCTCCCGTGCTGAATTCAACGACTCTGAGCCCGGGGATTTCCTTGGCCAGCCGATTCAGCGTGGCGGCTTGGCGCGAGCCGGCGATGACGTGGACGGTCTGGTCGGCCAGTTGCTGCAACTCGGTGAGCGGCAGCGAGGCATCGCTCTGGGCGAGGATGTCGCGGGTCAGAAAGATCGGTGGGGTGGCCTGAACATCGGGGTCGGTTCCCGGGGGCAACCAGGCGGCGGCAAGGTGATATTCATTGCTGGCCAGACGGTCATCAAGCTGATCGGGTTCGACAACCTCGAATTTGACGGCGACGCCAAGTTCCTGGGCAAAGGTCTGGGCCAGATCATATTCAAGCCCGGTCGGGTTACCGTTGTCGTCGGTTGCATAGGTCAGCAGACCCGGCTGGATCAGTACCACCAGGTCGTGCTGGGCCGGCGTCGGAAAGGGCAGCGGCAGGCGCGACCCGACGTAGCCGCAGGTAGCGACAAAAAAACAGACAGCGAGCAGTGATAGGCGTTTTATCCAGTTCATCTGTTGTGCTATTATGCCGGCCGCTGCGGAGAGGTGGCAGAGTGGTCGAATGTACCTGACTCGAAATCAGGCGTACTGCAAGGTACCGTGGGTTCGAATCCCACCCTCTCCGCCAGCACCTAATTTCAAGCGCCTTTCGGGGCGCTTTTTTATTGGTCCATCACGAAATACGCTTGATTGAAGCCCGGCGAGACGCGCACTTTACCGTTACGACCCTGGTCTGCAAAGGCAAGAAAAATTAAGAAATGTAAAACGCATGGCACGGCCGGGCTGTGTCGCGGTATCCGGAAACCATTTCAGAATCACACTCATGGCTGAAAAACTGAACTTCACCGTCGATCTTGAGGATGGCGTCTTTGTCGCCCGCTGCATCGAACTGGACATTGTGACCGATGGCCTGACTAAGGCCGAAGCCATCGAAAACCTCAAGGAGGCGCTGGATTGCTACTTCGCCAATCCTGATGAACGACTCGATCAGCGTCTGCAGGGCGCTGACGATGAGGACGGTGCCCGGTAGACGGCCACGTCGGGCGATTTGCCCGGCCCAGCTTTGTTTTAGCACTTCTCGCCGGCTCTTGGCATAATCGGGCCAATGCTCGCTTACATCATCCGCCGCCTGCTTTACGCGCTCCCCATCCTGATTGGGGTAAACCTCGTTACCTTCGCGCTGTTCTTCGTCGTCAATACGCCGGACGACATGGCGCGCATGCAGCTTGGCGTCAAGCGAGTGACGCCGGAGGCGATCGAAAAATGGAAGGTGGAGCGCGGTTACGACAAGCCGTTGCTGATCAACGCCGAAGCTGGCGGGTTGGCCAGCGTGACCAACACCATTTTCTTCGAGAAATCGGCGCGCATGTTCGTCGGCGATTTCGGACGGGCCGAGGATGGCCGCGACATCGCCCGCGAAATCGGCAACCGGATGCTGCCCTCGCTGGCCATTGCCTTGCCGACCTTTATTCTCGGCCTGTTCGTGACCATCACCTTTGCGCTGACGCTGGCCTTCTTCCGCGCCACGGCCTTTGATTTCTGGGGCGTTGTTTTGTGCGTCGCGGCGATGTCGATTTCCGGGCTGTTCTACATCATCGGCGGGCAGTATCTGATCAGCAAAGTCTGGCGGCTGGTGCCGATTTCAGGCTTTGGGGCCGGGCTCGAGGCGTGGCGTTTCTTGATATTGCCGGTGCTGATTGGGGTCGTTTCCGGCATTGGCTCGTCGACGCGCTGGTACAGGACGATCTTCCTCGAGGAGGTCAGCAAGGATTACGTGCGTACCGCCCGCGCCAAGGGCCTGCCCGAGACGCTGGTTTTCTTCCGCCACATTTTGCGCAATGCGTTGATTCCGATCCTGACCGGTGTCGTCGTCGTTATTCCGCTGCTCTTCATGGGCTCGCTGCTGACTGAATCCTTCTTCGGCATCCCCGGCCTCGGCAGCTACACCATCGACGCGATCAACGCGCAGGATTTCTCGGTGGTGCGCTCCATGGTCTTCATCGGCTCGGTGCTCTACATCGTCGGCCTGATCCTGACCGACATTTCCTACACGCTGGTCGATCCGCGGATACGCTTCGAATGATGGGCTTTCAGGTCGTCGTGCTCTGGTCGGATATGCTGATCTGGTTGCTGGTCGTTGCAGGGCTGGGCGTTGGCGTGCTGATCGCGAAAAGCCCACCGCTGCTCGCCGCCTGGCGCCGGGTCGGGGCGAACCGGATCGGCATGGCCTCGGCAACGGTACTGCTCGCCTTCATCCTGATCGGCCTGCTCGATTCGCTTCATTATCGGGCGCAGCTGGAAAGCAAAGCGGGGCAGAAGGCGGTTTATGCGATCGAGGTGTTGTCGGTGCTCGATGCGCTGGCCGCGCCGCTGCGTTCGCGCAACGAGAAGACTTATTCCGAACCGTTTGCCACCCGGCTCTACGCCAAGGAAACCATCGACGTGCTGGGGCAGGGAACGGTGCGCGACTATCCGCGACTGAAGCACGGCGGCCAGCATCTCGGCGAACGCGAGGATGACGTTGCGGCTGATGCCGGCATGACGGCCTTCAAGGCCGGCGCGCTGGCCTTTATCGGCTGGCTGGGCGTGTTCGGCGCGGTTGCCACGGTCAACCGGAAAAAAAACCCAAAATTGAAATTGCGTGAATCGGCCTTTGCCTGGGATGCCGTGCTGCTCACGCTGCTGCTCATGCTGGTTTTTGCTGTCCCGCTGTTCTGGCTGTCCGGCTACTACCACGTCTTCGGCACCGACAAGGTCGGCCAGGACGTGCTCTACCAAATCCTCAAAAGCGTGCGTACCGGGCTCATCATCGGCCTCGTCACGACGCTCGTCATGCTGCCCATGGCGGTGTTGCTCGGCATCGTCGCCGGCTATTTCCGCGGCTGGGTCGATGACGTGATCCAGTACATCTACACCGTGCTCAACTCGATCCCCGGCGTGTTGCTCATCGCCGCCGCCGTGCTCATGATGCAGGTCGTCATCGACACGCATCCGCAATGGTTCTCGACCGCCGCCGAGCGCGCCGATCTGCGTCTGCTCGCCCTGTGCTTCATCCTCGGCATCACGAGCTGGACGGGGCTGTGCCGGCTGCTGCGCGGCGAGACGCTCAAGCTGCGCGAACTCGAATACATCCAGGCGGCGCAGGCCTTCGGCGTGTCGAACTGGCGCATCATCGTCCGCCACATCCTGCCCAATCTCATGCACATCGTCATCATCGCGCTGGTCATGGACTTCTCCGGGCTCGTGCTGGCCGAGGCCGTGCTGTCCTACGTCGGCATCGGCGTCGATCCGACGATGACCAGCTTCGGCACCATGATCAACAACGCCCGCATGGAACTCGGCCGCGAACCGGTCGTCTGGTGGTCGCTGGTCGCCGCCTTCGCGGCGATGTTCATTCTCGTCCTCGCCGCCAACCTGTTCGCCGACGCCGTGCGCGACGCATTCGACCCGAGGGCTGCGTAAATGTTGAAGGTCGACAACCTCCGTCTTGGCTTCACTGCCGGCAAGAAAACGCTGGCTGCGGTCGACGGCATTTCCTTCTCGATTTCCAAAGGCGAAACCTTCGCCCTGCTCGGCGAATCCGGCTGCGGCAAGTCGGCCACGGCGCAGGGCGTCATGCGCCTGCTGCCCGCCGCCGGGCGCATTCTCGAAGGCCGCGTTGCCCTCGAAGGCGAGCCACTGCTCAGCCTCTCCGAAGCCGACATGCGCGCCTACCGCGGCGGCCGCATGGCGATGATCTTCCAGGAACCGGCGACCAGCCTCAACCCGGTGCTCACCGTCGGCCGCCAGATCGGTGAAGTACTCGAACGCCACCTGAACCTACGCGGCGCGGCGGCAACCGAACGCATGGTCGACCTGCTGCGTCAGGTCGGCATCGCTGATCCCGAACGCCGGCTGACCGAATACCCGTTCCAGCTCTCGGGCGGCATGAAGCAGCGCGTCATGATCGCCATCGCCCTGGCCGGCGAGCCGGAACTGCTCATCGCCGACGAGCCGACCACTGCCCTCGATGTCACCGTCCAGGCCCAGATCCTCGATTTATTGGCCAAAATTCAGGTTGACCGTGGCATGGGCATGCTGCTCATCACCCACGACCTCGGCGTCGTCGCCCGCATGGCCCACCGTATCGGCGTCATGTACGCCGGCGAACTGGTCGAAGTGGCCAGCCGCGAAGAATTCTTCACGCAGCCGCGCCATCCCTACACGCAAGCGCTGTTCGAGGCGCTGCCGGAAATCTCGCGGCGCGGCCTCAAGCTGACTACCATTCCCGGCCAGGTCCCATCGCTCGCCGCCATGCCCAGCGGCTGCCGCTTTGCTGACCGCTGCACCCACGTCATGCCGGTCTGCCGTGAAGTTTCTCCGCCGTGGCGCGAGGTCGCCGATGGCCACACCGTCCGTTGCCACTGGCAAGGCGAGGCGGAAGCGGACGAAGGAACCCGCCATGCCGTCACCGAACTCGACATCGATCCCGGCAAGCCTTTCCTGCAAGTTGGCGACCTCAAAGTCCATTTCCCGATCCGCAAGGGCTTCCTGCAGCGCACTGTCGGCCACGTCCGTGCGGTCGACGGCGTCTCGCTGGCCATTTCCGCCGGGCGCACACTGGCCCTGGTCGGCGAATCAGGCTGCGGCAAGACGACAGTCGGCAAGGCGCTGCTGCAGCTGATCCAGCCCACGGCCGGCAGCGTAAAGCTGGGCGGCAGTGAACTGGTCGGCCTCAAAGGCCGGCGCTTGCGTGCCGTGCGCCGGCACATGCAGATGATTTTCCAGGATCCGTTCGCCTCGCTCAATCCACGTCTGCGCGTCGGCGAAATCATCGCCGAAGGCATGGGCGCGCTCGGCGTCGAGACGGATTCCGCTGCGCGGGCGGCAGCGGTCGCAGCATTGCTCCAGCAGGTCGGCCTGGCGAGCGAAGCCATCGACCGCTACCCGCACGAATTCTCCGGTGGCCAGCGCCAGCGCATCGCCATCGCCCGCGCCCTGGCTGTGCAACCAGAACTGCTCATTTGCGACGAGCCGACTTCGGCGCTCGACGTTTCAGTGCAGGCGCAAATCCTCAATCTGCTCAAGAAACTGCAG
This sequence comes from Azonexus sp., assembly GCF_049652925.1. Taxonomy (GTDB): domain Bacteria; phylum Pseudomonadota; class Gammaproteobacteria; order Burkholderiales; family Rhodocyclaceae; genus Azonexus. The sequence continues at coordinate 112,238 of NZ_JBASFI010000010.1, read as the reverse complement.
GCCGAACTTGGCGTTGCCTACCTGTTCATCACCCACAACTTCGCCGTAGTCGAATATCTGGCCCATGACGTTGCCGTCATGTACCTCGGCCGCATCGTCGAGCAGGGCAGGGCGGAAGAAATCCTGCGTTCGCCGCAGCATCCCTACACGCAAGCCTTGTTGTCGGCCGTTCCGGCACCGCATCTGGATAGTCACAGCACGGTTATCCGTCTGCCCGGCGAAACGCCATCGCCGGCCAATCCGCCGAGCGGTTGCCACTTCCATCCGCGTTGCGCACAGGCGATGGATGTCTGCCGACTACGCTATCCAGCCGTTACCGGCATTTCAGGAACGCACACCGTCAATTGCCATCTCGCCGGCTAATTTAGCGGCGTTTGCCGTTCGCTGGCTTCGCTGGTTTTGTCGCGCCACCTTTGGCTGGTTTGGCGCTGCCGGTTTTCGCGTTGCCATTGCTGGCGGCCCTGGTCACTGACTTTCCTGTCTTGCCCTGTCTGACGCCAGTTCCACGTTGCTTCCCACCATCCATCGGCGAGGCTTTGACGCTCGATTCAGCCTTGCTGCACTTCTTCGCGACGCGCTTGCCCTTGCCAGCCTTGCCGCAACGCGCCGAGGGCTCCGGCTCGATGATGTGCTGTGGCGTTGATGTGTTGAGCAGGATGTTGAGGCTGGCCGAGCTACCGCTGCCCGGTACCAGCAAGGTCGACCCGGCACCGAGTCGGACTCGTTCCGAGAGGCCGTTGGCGCGGGCCAGTTCGCCGGGCGTTGTGTCGAAATTGGCGGCGATGCGGTCCAGTCTTTCCGGAGCGGTCAGCGTGTAGGCCTGCCATTGCGTCAGCGGGGACTGCGTGTTTTGCAGGTTGGCGCGGAAGGCGTCGAGCTTGTCGGCGGGAATCACGACGGGGGTCGCCGCCTTGATGACCGGTCGGTTGTGCGACGGGTTGAGGCGCTGGAATTCCTCTTCCGTCATGTTCGCTAGGCGGGCCACCGTCTTGACGTCCATCGGGCGCCGGGTTTCCAGCGTCGCAAAGTAGGGCTCGTTAGGGATCATTGGCAGATCAAGGCGGGCCATCAGCGCAGGGTTGCCGAGAATGTTCTTGAGCGCCTGCAGCTTCGGCACGTAATGCCGGGTTTCGTTCGGCATCGTCAAGTTCGGGTAGTCGGTCGGCAGGCCGCGCGACTCGTTCTTGCCGATAGCCCGCTTGACGGCGCCTTCGCCCCAATTATACGAGGCCAGGGCCAGATGCCAGTCGCCGTGCATCTCGTAGATGGCCTGCAGATAGTCGAGCGCGGCACCGGTCGACGAAACGATGTCGCGCCGCTCGTCGCGCCACCAGTTCTGCTCGAGATTGAAACGCTTGCCGGTCGCCGGAATGAACTGCCACAGGCCGGCCGCGTGCGCCGGCGAGTAGGCGTTCGGGTTGAACGAACTTTCCACCATCGGCAGCAGGGCCAGTTCCGTCGGCATGCCGCGCGCCTCGAGTTCCTCGACGATGTAGTGCAGGTAGGGGCGACTGCGCGTGACCATCCGGCGCAATGCATCGGGACGATTCTGGTACCACTGCTGGTAATAAAGGACCAGATCATCGTTGAGGTCGGTCATCGCGAATCCGTTGCGGATGCGCTCCCACAAATTGGTCGAGTGCTGCGTGAGGTCGATGGTGGCCGGCAATGGCGGCACCGAGTGTATTTCATGGACAGTCAGCACGTCGTCGGCAACCAGACCCGGTTCGGCCAGCGACGGCATGCTCAGCGAGGGGAAGCTCGTTACGTCCATGTCTTCGGCCAGCGCCGGAGCAGAAAGCGTCAACAGTGCTGTGCCAAGCGTTGCGGCAAAGATTTGGCGGACGAGCGACAGGACGCTGCGATGCTGCATGAATTGGGCTCCTGGCACTGACGAGTCGACTAAGCCGGCGATTATACCCCGGTGGGGAAAGTCCATTTTTCGCAGGTGAACTAAAAAGACCAGCCTGGGCTGGTCTTCAAGAAGTTGGCGGAGTGGACGGGACTCGAACCCGCGACCCCCGGCGTGACAGGCCGGTATTCTAACCAACTGAACTACCACTCCGCGCTAAAACCTTGGCGTCCCCACGGGGATTCGAACCCCGGTTACCGCCGTGAAAGGGCGGTGTCCTAGGCCTCTAGACGATGGGGACCCGGACTTTCAGTACTACCTAGTTCGGCGCTTGGTGGAGGTACGCGGGATCGAACCGCGGACCTCTTGCATGCCATGCAAGCGCTCTCCCAGCTGAGCTATACCCCCACATTCGAGAGACAGCCGAACTATCTGGATACGAGGCGTTTGCCTCCTACCCGAAAAAAAACCGGACTTATCCGGTTCTCTTCAATGTTGGCGGAGTGGACGGGACTCGAACCCGCGACCCCCGGCGTGACAGGCCGGTATTCTAACCAACTGAACTACCACTCCATTTACTACCAAAACCTTGGCGTCCCCACGGGGATTCGAACCCCGGTTACCGCCGTGAAAGGGCGGTGTCCTAGGCCTCTAGACGATGGGGACCCGGACTATTTTCTTTCGCACTTTTGGTGGAGGTACGCGGGATCGAACCGCGGACCTCTTGCATGCCATGCAAGCGCTCTCCCAGCTGAGCTATACCCCCGCCGCGAAAGAAGGCCGCATTATAGGGACCTGCTTGGTCCTTGTAAAGGGCCTTTCGCGATTTTTCAGAGATGTTTCGACAGAGCCATGACAACGTGGTCGCGACCGATCATCTCAACCAGGGCGTCAACTGACGGCGCCTGCGCCTGGCCGGTCAGAATGACGCGCAGCGGCATCGCCAGCTTGGGCATTTTCAAGCCGTGCTTGCCAATGACTTCCTTGACCAGTGCGCTGATCGCCGGCGTTTCCCAGGCGACGGTGGCGAGGCCGGAAACAAAATCCGCCAGGGCCGGAAGGGCTTCTGCCGAGAGGTGCTGGGCGAGCAATTCCGGATTGGCTTTGACCTTTGTGTAGAAAACCTCGACGGCATCGGCCAGCACGTTCAGCGTGTTGCTGCGGTCGACATACAAAACAACGGCTTTTTCAAGATCAGGACCAGCCTTGGTGTCGACGCCGCGCGCCGACAGGATGGCCTTGACCCGGGCGGTGAGTTCGGCTGGCGGTGTCAGTTTCATATAGTGCTGGTTCAGCCACAACAGCTTCTCGGTATTGAACTGGGCGGCCGAGGCGGTGATATGGTCGAGGTCGAACCATTCGACGAACTGTTGGCGCGAGAATACTTCTTCATCGCCGTGCGACCAGCCGAGGCGGGCGAGGTAGTTGATGACTGCCTCGGGCAGGAAGCCATCCTCATCGTATTGCATGACGGAAACAGCACCGTGGCGCTTCGATAGCTTGGCGCCATCGTCGCCGAGGATCATCGAGAGGTGGGCGTAGGTCGGCACTTCGGCACCCAAGGCAGCGAGGATGTTGATCTGGCGTGGCGTGTTATTGACGTGGTCGTCGCCGCGGATGACGTGGGTGATGCCCATGTCCCAGTCGTCGACGCAGACGCAGAAGTTGTAGGTCGGCGTGCCGTCGGCGCGGGCGATGATCAGGTCGTCGAGCTCTGCGTTGGCGATCTCGATGCGGCCCTTGACCTGGTCGTCCCAGGCAACGACGCCATCTTTCGGATTCTTGAAGCGGATGACCGGCGGGACATCAGCCGGCGGCGTCGGCAAGGTCTTGCCTGCTTCCGGCCGCCAGCGGCCATCGTAGCGCGGCTTTTCCTTCTTCGCTTCCTGTTCGGCCCGTAGCGTGTCGAGTTCTTCGCGGCTGGTGTAGCAGTAATAGGCGCTGCCGGCAGCCAACATTTGCTGGATGACTTCCTTGTAGCGCTCCATACGCTGCATCTGATAGAACGGACCTTCGTCATGTTCCAGTCCAAGCCACTGCATGCCATCGAGAATCGCCTGCACGGCTTCCGGCGTCGAGCGGGCAACGTCGGTGTCCTCGATGCGCAGGATGAAGGTGCCACCGTGACGTCGGGCATAGGCCCAGGAAAACAGTGCAGTGCGGGCGCCGCCGATATGAAGATAACCGGTGGGGCTGGGGGCAAAACGAGTGCGGACAGGCTTCATGGGATGCGTGATCTATGCGGAAACAAAGGGTGCTATTCTAGCCGACCCGCGTTTGACCGGCTTGGCGACTTATGGTTAAATGCGCCCCTCTCAAGTGGGCGGTTAGCTCAGCGGTAGAGCACTGCCTTCACACGGCAGGGGTCACTGGTTCGATCCCAGTACCGCCCACCAAGTCTGAGAAGCCAAAGACCCGCACAGCGCAATGCTTTGCGGGTTTTTTGTTGCTTGTAGATGTGACTCCAGCGTCCCGCATCCGCATTTGGGATATCCCTTTAAGGTGATTCATGAACAGACTGATTGCGGAACTGACGCGGCTCTATTTTCTTCCTGAGCAGGAGTGGCTGAGTTGGCAGCGGAACGATAACGGTGAACGGGATTATGTTGGCGAAGGGAAGCTGACGCCAGATATCCTCGCCGAGCGACTGACGGCTGGAAGCAATGTCGGACTCACCCTCGTCAGTCCGGCTGGAATGCTCCGCACGATGGTCATCAGCGTTGAAAGAGGCAGCTACTGGGATCATTTGGCTGTCCTCTATCAAGGTGTTCAGGAAGATTTTGACTTGCCGGCGCCAGCCATCTCCGTTTCCGTTGAGGATGGTTATCAAATCTGGTTTTCGCTGGCTGAGCCCGTGCCATGTCAGCAGGCGCAGTTTTTCTTGAATGCGCTCCGGGTTAAATATCTTGCCGATATCCCCTTGTCGAGACTGAAATTTCGGCCGGCTGCTGAAGCGTGTGCGAATGCTGACGCGCTGACGGTCCTGCCGCTGATGCAGACCCTGGACGAACCCGCTGAGCGCTGGTCTGCATTCATCGACCCCAGCATGGGAAGCATGTTCGTCGAGGAAACATGGTTGGAAATGGCGCCAAATCTGGATAAGCAGGCGGCTATGCTGGCTAGTCTTGAAAGTATCAAGTCTGAGGATTTCCGGAGGGTATTGACTCTCCTTCAGGCGGATGCAGCTCTTTCCGCTTCAATGGATGGCAACACACGTTCAGGTAGTGACGCGGGTCCGCAAAACTTCGCGGCAAATCGCCTGCGGTCGTCGCTTGGTCTGGGCAGTAATTTTGAAGATCCAAAGAGCTTCCTGATGGCTGTCATGAATGATCCGGATAGCAGCGTTCGTGACAGGATTGAGGCGGCCAAGGCGCTTTTGCCATACTTCGAAAGTCTTGGGGTTTAGGGAATGTCGGGCGATGCATCTCAATACAACGCGTCGGATTTGGTCGAGCGCGTCGCAAGTTTTATCAAAGCCAAGTTTGAGGCAGAGAGCTCCGGACACGACTGGCACCACATCCGTCGTGTCTGGCAACTGGCAAGACAGATTGCTCAGCGCGAGGGGGCAAATCCGGAAGTCGTGGAGTTGGGCGCTCTGGTGCACGATATCGCCGACTGGAAATTCCACGATGGTGACGATACCGTCGGTCCCCGCCAAGCCGGGCGCCTGCTTGCCGACGAGGGGGCTTCATTGAGCGTTATCGAGCAGGTCGTCGGAATCGTTGCAACCATCTCCTACAAAGGGGCGGGGGTGAAGACGGAGATGGCCTGTCTTGAGGGCAAGTGTGTGCAGGATGCTGATCGACTGGATGCAATCGGAGCCATCGGCATTGCCCGCTGCTTTGCCTATGGCGGACACGCCAATCGTCTGATGTACGATCCCGATGTGCCGCCAGTCATGCATGCTACGGCAGAGGCCTACAAAGCCGCGAAAGGCACCAGCCTCAATCACTTTTACGAGAAGCTATTCTTGCTGAAGGCGCGCATGAATACGACGACGGGCAAGGAGCTGGCAGAAAGTCGTCATCGTTACATGGAGGAGTTTGTTAACCGATTCCTCGAAGAATGGGGACCGGGTTCCGGATCGGTGTAATGGTTCCGATGTGGTCACTATAATTCGCGCCCAACACGCCACAGAACCGGGAGCAAAATGCGTATCAATTTGAAGGTTCCCTTCGCAGAGAAGGAACAAGCCAAGAAGCTGGGGGCGCGCTGGGATGCTGCCCGGAAGATCTGGTATATCGAGCAGCAGGCTGACATGGCGCCTTTTGCCAAATGGTCACCTGTTGCCCACGACGGTATTGGTGGCGACGAAGCGCCGCCGCAGAAAAAAATCTCGGCACCCAGGCAACAGGGGAGCGGCAAAGTGCATGTCGGTGCCGATTACGTCGAGCAGCCGAAAGTCTGCGATTGTCTGCCGTGGGACTCTTGCCAAAAATGTGAGCCTATGCTCCTGAAAAATATCTGCTAATTGGCGTCTGACGAGGTTGTCACTGGCGCCCGGTGCGATGCCAGCATCGAACATGCCTGTTCTGGGTGATCGCTACAAACTGGTACAAAGCGTTGCAATGCACATCAACTCGCGGGGCGCCGTAAATGTGAATATGGTTACCAATTGATGACGCTGATCGAGCCAGAAGTCCGCCCTCGATTGTTCCCATCAAGGCTGCTGAAGCTCGGTACATCCGCGCTTCGTTATGATTCACGATTGGCCGGGGAGTCGATCAATATTTTCTGGTTTTAATCGCGATGCAACTTTAGTAGGATTATTGACGCAAAACCACACGGGAGATTTGGCCGAATGAAAGTGAAGTCTTCAATCGAACGCGGTGCTGAGTATCTCTGCACCAAACTGGGTGATGTCGTAACCGCCATTGAACAAGTCGCAGTGGTCAAGGGTTTGGCCATGTGGGAAGTCGAGCGAAAGATAGGGGCCGGAATAAGGAAGCGGCTGATTGTCTCGGAGCGTTCGCTGGTGCCGCAACAGCTATCCGGAGCAGGAAGTCCGGCTTAGGAAGATTTGCTTGAAAGGCCAAGAAATAGACTGGACTTTCCAAATCAGAGGCGTATTCTGAAGTTGAGTTCTGGGTAGTAACAGGTTTCACCAGAACGGAGTTTTTGTTAAATGACTGGAGGTTCTATGGTTGATAGTCCGCCGCAGTTTGATAAGAAGTCTGAGTAGCATCCCAACGGCAAAACGCCGAACACCCAGGCCATGAGAGCCTTGGTCAAAGATCTGAGAAGCCCATGTCTAAAACGCATGGGCTTCATGCTTTGTGGCTACCGAGTTTGTCGGTCAGCCGGGGGCACGGCTAGGGTTGTTCCTTGATCCAGTCGCGCTGGGCTTCGCGGCGGCGTTTTTCGGTGAGTTTTTCGATGATCCGCGGACAGGCTTCAGCGAAGGGCATCATGCCGAAGGGCAGGATTTCGTCGCAGCGCAGGATATGCAAGCCCATCGGCGATTCGAGTACTTCGGAAACTTCGTCAACCGCAAGTTCAAAGGCCGCCGGTTCGAGCTCCGGGAAGAGCTGCTGGCGCTTGACGGTGCCGAGCTTTCCGCCTTCCATCGCGGTCGGACATTGCGAATGGCGGAGCGCAGCCTGACTGAAATTTTCGACGTTTTTTCCGGTTGACCGTAGATCATCAAGCGTTTTCGCGGCGATTGCCTTCTCTATCGGATTCGAGAAGGTGATCAGGATGTGGCGAAGGCGGCGGGCTTCCGGGCGGTCGAAGGCTTCCGGGTGCAGGCGGTAGTAGATCTCTGCATCGACTTCGGTGACCGCCGGAACGGCTGAGGCGACTTTGTCGAGCACGGCTTCGATGCGCAGATCGCGTTCGACGGCCTCGGCCAGTTTGTCGGCGTTGAGGCCGTTGCGTTCGAGGTCGGCCGCCATGTCGTCCGGGCTGGCATAGCGCTGGCGGATTTCGTCGAGCCGGGTGGCGATGGTTGGAGCCGGAACCACGACCTGGGCAGCGGTGGCGCTGGCCAGAATGCGTTGTTCAAGGCGAGCCTGCTTGCTGGCGACTTCATCAAGGCGAGCCTGTTCGGCCTCGCTCAGCGTGTCGGGCGCTTTTTTGAACAGTTCGTGGGCAAGCTTGAGTTCAAGGTAGCCGTGTTGCATTTGCTTACTCCGCCGGTTTGTGCGGTTCGAGGATGGCTTCAGGTATCTGCAGGACGCGCCCTGGCAGGCTGTCGAAGTGGATGTGATACGTCACGCCGTTTGCGGCATCGCGGATCACTTTGATGACTTCGCCAACGGCACCGAGTTCGACCAGCACCTGGCCGCCGACCGATAGCTGCTTGGCGGCGCGGACTTTTTCGCGGAATTCGAAGCGCGACGGGGTCCATTCATCGTCCCCGCCAATCAGTTCCTCTTCGCGGCAACCGACGATCTTGCCTTCCTCGAGGAAGTTCACCGAGTAGATGATCTGGTCCTGCAAGAAGGTGCCGACATCGACGACATAGCCAATGCTGCCGCGGCGCACCAGAAAGTCCCCCGGATCAAGACCGGGATAGGTGCCGTCATTGCGGACGTTGCGGGTGAGGCGCACGGCCTCACCGTACTCCCACTTGGCGTTCATCATGAGCGGAATACCTTGTCGAGTGACACGAAGGAGCTCATGCCGCCATCAGGCTTGGAAACGGTTTGAAAGACGGCGAAGACCTTTTCGGTCAGCGAATCCGAGGTGACGAAGTCCTGATAGGCGCGTTCCAGCCAGAGGCGGTAGATACCACGCTGCAGCTCTTCTTCCGGCGGCAGGTTGGGGGCCTGCTTCGTCAGGTAATCGTGGAAGCGCTGCAGGATGTGCAGGCGATTCACGTGAACGACAGCCGGGTCGTAGGGGACCGCGAAGTAGTCGAGAAAGTCTTCGGCGGAAACCAGGTCTTCCATGGCTTCGGCAAGGGTCAGGGTATCGTCCATGATGGTTTCCTCAGGCAGCAACTAGGGTTAATGAAGGTTCTTCGGCCGGGGCCGGGTTTTCGCTCTGGAACTCGTCGATGACTTCGAGCAGTTTGGCGGCGCCAAGGTGGTCGCGGCTGTCCAGCGCAGCAAGCCTGGTCAGGCGGTCGCGCGATTCGGTGATGCGGCCAAGGCGCAGCAGAACGACGCTTTCGGCCTTGAGCGCGAGCAAATAGAAGCGGAGCAGGCCGAAGGATGTCGCCGCGGCTGACCCGAGGCGGGTTTCGTCAATCAGCCGCCAGTCGTTGGGAATGCCGAGATGGCGGGCCGAGATGCGCTTGGCGTGGTCGGCGACGATCAGCACATCGTCAAGGCGATGCTGATAGAAATAGTAGCGATACAGGCTGACCAGAACGGTGAGATGTTCGGGGGCCAGGAGATGGGCGCGCAGCAGGGCCAGTTCGGCCGCCGGGTCGCCGTAGTCCTGCGCGGCCTGGGCGATCAGACGTTCGGCCTCGGCGGGCAGTTCGTCCTCGAAATACAGCTTGCAGTCGGAGAAGTCGAGAAGGTCCATGGGTTCAATTCACCAAGTGCATGGACTCGTGCTCGCAGCACAGGTCGCCGGCCGAGCAGGTATTGCATTGGCCACTATGATCGGGTGGTGCCGGTTCATGGCGGACTTCCGCCAGTTCCCTTTCGAGGATTTCGATGCGTTCGATCAGGCAGGCGATCGATTTGGCGACCGGGTCAGGCATCAGATTGTGATCGAGGCTGATGCCGTTTTCAGGGCGTGCCGTACCGACCCGGGTGTCGACGATCCGGCCGGGAACTCCGACGACGGTACGGTCGGCCGGCACGTCCTTGACGACAACCGAGTTGGCACCGACGCGAACACGTTCGCCGATGTTGATCGGGCCGAGAATCTTGGCGCCGGCGCCGACAACGACGCCGTCGGCCAGCGTCGGGTGGCGCTTGCCCTTGTTCCATGAGGTGCCGCCCAGCGTGACGCCGTGGTAGAGGGTGACATCGTTGCCGACTTCAGCCGTTTCGCCGATCACGACGCAGGCGCCGTGGTCGATGAAGAAGCGGCGGCCGATGGTGGCGCCGGGGTGGATGTCCACATTGGTCAGCGTCCGCCCGACGAAGGACAGGAGGCGCGCCGGAAAGCGCCAGCCGCCCAGCCACAGGCGGTGCGATAGCCGGTGGGTGAGGATGGCGTGGACGCCGGGATAGGTTGTCAGTACTTCAAGTGTCGACCGGGCCGCCGGGTCGCGCTGGAAAACGCAGGCCAGGTCTTCCTTGAGGGTCGCCCACAGGCCGGGGACTGCCAGTGCAGTTGCTGTCATGGTCATCGCTTCAGACATGGAGTTGGCTCCGGACGGAGGTCAGAAGATCGCGTAGATCGGCGGTTTCCGGTGCGTGTTTGTGTTCGGCGACAAAGTTGCGGACGCGCGGCAACATGGCCTGCGCTTCTCGCTCGCCGAGCTCGATCCCGAGGCCGGCGAAAACCACTTGCACAGCGCGCGAGCCGGAATGCTTGCCGAGGACTATGCGGTGCGACTGGCCGACTTCCTGCGGGTCGTAGCCCTGATAGTTGTCCGGGTGCTTGAGCAGGCCATCGACGTGGATGCCGGCTTCGTGCGTGAAGGCGCCGGCGCCGACGATGCTCTTCTGCCAGGGCACGGCGCGACCGGAGGCGCTGGCGACCTGGCTGGAGAGGGCGGGGAAGCCTTTGAGGCTGACGCCGGTTTCGATGCCGTAAAGCTTTTGCAGGCCGAGGACGACTTCTTCGAGTGGGGCGTTGCCAGCGCGTTCGCCGAGGCCGTTGACCGTCGTATTGACATGCGTCGCGCCGGCCTTGCAGGCGGCCAGCGTGTTGGCGGTGGCCAGGCCCATGTCGTCATGGGCGTGCATTTCGATTTCGAGGCCGGTGTTGCGGCGCAGGGTGCTGATCTTGTCGAAGGTGCCGAAGGGCTCGAGGATGCCCAGGGTGTCGGCAAAACGCAGGCGGCGGGCGCCAGCGCGTTCGGCTGTTTCGGCCAGGGCGCAGAGGAAATTCATGTCGGCGCGCGAAGCATCTTCGCAGCCGAGGCCGACTTCGAGGCCAAGGCTGAGCGCAGCGCCGATGAACTTGGGCAGTTCGCGCAGCAACCAGGCGCGGTCCTGCTTGAGCTTGTAGGAGAGATGCTGGTCGGAGGCCGGCACCGAAATGTCGATCATGTGCGCGCCGAGATCGGCGCAGGCGGCGATGTCGGTCGGGTGCATGCGGCTCCACACCATCAGGCGCGGGGCCAGCTTGAGATCGGCGACGGCGCGGATGGAGTCGCGCTCTTCGTCGCCCATGGCCGGGATGCCGACTTCCAGTTCGGGCACGCCGATGGCGGCGAGCTGGCGGGCGATGTCCAGTTTTTCGGCCAGCGAGAACGCCACGCCAGCTGACTGTTCGCCGTCGCGCAGGGTGGTGTCGTTGATGGTGACGAAAGCCGCTTGGGTCATGGAAATCTCCTCGGCTTCTTTTCAGCAAGGATGGTGCCAATTTGCAAGTTATTGAAAATACGGAGAAGTTTTTTTGTGCTGGCGATGGTGTGGGGCCAATGTAGCGAATGCGACAAATTGTTTCGTCGCGCCGTGCCGGCAATTTCGGTGATAGGCTAGTCGTCACCGGGTAGCCAAAATACCCCAACCGCACGAGTGCCTTTTCGGCCTGCATGGCTCTTTTAGTGGCCTGCTTCGCAATTTTCGAAACATGAAAGCTGGTCTTTGCGTCCCTGGCGTTGTTGCCCATCCTCGCGATAGTTAGGCTATCGCTCCGGTTCGCGCCTAGCCAGGAACACAAATCCGGCGCTTTCATTTTGTTCCGCCAATTGCGAAGCAGGCCACCAATGAAGCGTTGTGTCTTTCGATCAGAACATTTTCCTGATTCAACAACGCTGTATTTGAAGGGAAGAATCCGCCATGACCGGGCGTGACAACGAACTTTGGCAACAATCCTGGCGCGACGACGAGATCGCTTTTCATCAGCTGGCGGTGAATCCGCATCTTGTCGAATTTTGGCCAAATCTCCGGTTGACCGTGGAAGACCGGGTATTTGTCCCACTTTGCGGAAAAAGCCTCGATCTACTCTGGCTTGCCAAGCAAGGCCACAAGGTGATCGGCGTTGAACTCAGCCCGCTGGCTGTCCGCGCTTTTTTCCGTGAAAACAAGCTGCAGCCGACGTGCCGGAAAGTCGGCAAGTTTACGCTGTGGGAACATGGGCGAATCGAGATTCTGTGCGGCGATTTCTTCAAATTGACGGCGGCCGATCTGGGCGATATTTCCGTCGTTTTCGACCGCGCCTCGCTGACAGCCCTGCCTGACGACATTCGCGGCGACTACATCGCCCAACTTCGGCGCATTCTGCCCGCCAGTTGCCGCATGCTGCTGCTGACCACCGAGGAGCCGGACGAGGGCGAAACGCAAGGGCAGCCCTTTGCCGTGGCCGACGAAATTGCCAGTCTGTACACCAACGCTTTCGACATCGAGCTCAGCCATGTTGAAAGTATCTTCGAGCCTGATCCTGATTCGGCAATCTGTCAGCCGATTCGAGTCGAGCAGAAAGTCTATGTTCTGACGCCAAAACGCGAATTGTCTCCCGGGTGACTGAATGCGGTTCGACGATCAACCTGAGCCTCATTGCCGAGCAGCTGGAACGTGTTGGCTACATCGTCCTGCGGGCGCCGTTACTGAAAAAACTCTCCGCCCAATTGCTGCTCCGTTGCCAGGATGACGATTGCGGGCGCTTTCATGCTGCCAAGATTGGCCGCGGTCTGGCCAAAAAGCGGATCGACGCCATTCGCGGTGACGTTATCTGCTGGCTCGATGGCCAGGACAGCGTCGATCAAGCCTATCTGGCGTGGATGGAAGAGCTGCGCGTCGGGCTGAACGCGGCGCTTTTTCTCGGCTTGTTTGATTACGAGTGCCACTACGCCATCTACGGCTCAGGCGCCGGCTACGCCCGGCATTCGGATGTGCTGGCCGGGGCACGGAACCGCGTTCTGTCGACTGTTTATTATCTGAATGAAGCCTGGCAGGCTGCCGACGGCGGCGAATTGCTCCTCTTTGCCCCAACCGGCGATGCAGTCCTCGCCACGGTCAACCCGGAATTCGGCACGATGATCATTTTCCTGAGCGAATCGTTTCCGCATCAGGTGCTCGCCGCCCGCCATTCACGCCGCAGCATCGCCGGCTGGTTTCGCGTCAGGGGTATGGCCTGAGGTTGTCTGCTCTGTAAAGTCATGTGTATGGAATTTTCTGGTATTGCCCTTTGGTGCAGTTGTCGCCCCGCATAAACCGTCTACCATCCCTTCTGTGGCAGGTTGTGGTGATTCGGCGGATGGGGAAGGCGGCAATGGGAAAATCAGGTCCGGTTGGACAGCAGCGCGCTAAGAGCGTTTGCGGTGATCTGCCGTCTGGAAAACCACCACGATTTGTTTGCGCCGCTACGCTGAGCTGAGCGCCTGAGCCAGATGACTTTCCTTGATATTCGAACCGCTTTGCTGATGGTCGGGCTGCTCTACCTGATTCTGCCCACCATCACCTGGGTTGTGCTGGCCGGACAACACTCCCGCCAGGTTGCCCTGTGGTGTGGCGGCGGTCTGCTGGCTGGTGGCGGAATGGTGCTGTCGGGCTTGCAAGGATTTCTTCCGGAGTGGGGTAGCTTGTCGTTGGGCGTCCTGATGATCCTGTGTTCCCACTTTGCCCGCATCCAGTCCTTGCGTCTGGATCTTGGCGAACCTCTGCGGCCAGGCTCGATTCTGGCTGCGATCGTGATCCTGTTCCTTATCTTCGAAGGTATTCATCTGGGTTTGCAGAACGCCTTGCTACGTGCCCAATACAACAGTTGTGTCGGGGCAAGCTTGCTTGGCTACATTGCCATTCTCGCCTGGCGCATTGGACGTGACGAGCAGAGCCGAAGCGCCAAATGGATCGCCTGGGTCTACGCTGTGGTGGCTTGTGCCTGGCTGTTTCGCGCCTATTCGGTGCAGAGCAGTACGGTTGGCGTCAACGTGTTGACGCAAGGGCTCAGTTCGCAACTGCTCGTGCTGTCCGTCATGCTCTCTTCGGTGATCGGGCATTTCGGCTATGTTGGCCTGGCGCTGGATCGTTCGATGCGGCGCGAACTGAAAGCCGCCGCAGAACGGGCTCGCGATGAAGAAAATCGCCGACTTAGCGAGCAGATCGCCCATCTCGATCGTCAGCGCAGCCTCGGCGAAATGTCGGCATCGCTGGGTCATGAATTGACTCAGCCACTGACTGCAATCCTGACCAACGCCCAGGTGGCGAAGCGTGGGCTGCAGGCGGGACGCTTCGATAGCAACCAAACAACCGATTTTCTCGACAAAATAGTCCATAACACGCAGCGCGCCACGCAGATTATTGAGCGCATTCGCGACTTCATCCGGCCATCCATATCGCGTAACGTCCGGGTTGATCTGAACCGAATCGCCGTCGAAATCGCCGAACTGGTGGCCCATGAGGCTGATAACAGTCAGGTCAGTTTCGTGTTTCAAGCGGATGCCAAAAAGGTTCTGGTGATGGGCGACCCAATCCAGTTGTCACAGATCGTCTTCAATGTGTTTCGCAACGCTATCGAGGTGCTTTCGCAAGTCCCTCGGCGCGAGATCCAGGTCTCGTGCAGCAGCGCAGATGGGCGTGCCGTTCTGCGTATTCGTGACACCGGGCCAGCTCTTGCCCCGGAAATACTCAGCATGATCGGCAGGCCATTTTTTACGACCAAACCGAAAGGGCTCGGCATGGGGATATCGATTTCCCGAAGCATTGCCGTGCAGCATGGCGGCACATTGTCGGTGGCGAATGCAGATGGTGGCGGGGCGGTATTTGAGCTCAACTTGCCGGCCCTGCCTGAAGCGAAATATTGATGGTTCAGAATCGTTCCCGCCAGCCCGTCACGATGAGCGACGAGAAGCTTGCCGCACGCTGCGCTCGTGGCCGTATCGTCGTTATCGACGACGACACCGAAATACTGTCGGCACTGGCAGCCTTGATCGAAATGGAGGGCTACGCCTGCGAAACGCATACGTCGGCGCTCAGCTATCTTCAGGTATTGGCCAGCAACCGGCCATCTTTTCCCGGCCCCTGCTGCGTACTGTGCGATGTAAAGATGCCTGAGCTAAACGGGCTCGAACTGCAAAGCCGTCTTGCCGGGCTGGACGAAACGCCCTTGCTGCTGATGAGTGGGGATAGCGGTGCTCGTGAGGCGGTGAGCGCGTTTCGGGCCGGTGCGCTGGATTTTCTGATCAAACCGATCGATGCTGACATTCTGCTTGCCGCGCTGGTCAGTGCCTTGAGCGTGAGCGCCGCGCGGCATATACAGCGTGAACGGAAAACCGATCTGCTGGCGCGGATTGATTCCCTGACCGACAGGGAACGCGACATCGTAAGGCGTGTGGTGTCTGGCCAGACCAATCCAGCGATCGCGGAAGAGCTTGCCATTGCTTTGCGCACCGTAAAGCTGCATCGGCAGCGCGCCATGGAAAAACTTGGAGCCAGCGGGATGGCGGATCTTGTCCGCATTGCCGACGAAGGACATCTTTAGGAAACCAAGAAGCACCGGTGTGTGTGAAAACTCACGGTCGACCGGACTTTTTGCGCCATTTTGCCCTTTGGGGCAATTGCTCTCCTCGGTCAGCTCTATACCATCGTACTGAAAATTGGTCATCGCCCCATAGTGTGGGCGTGGGTATGGCGATGCTTGACGTTGTCAGATCTGCGATGTGACCGAGCGAATCGACATCCAAAGCAGGTACCGAATGTGGTCACATCCTTTCAGCAAAGCAATCTCCGATCTCAAGGCGCAAGGGACATCCCGATGAAAAAGGTGCGGCCCGTTTATCTGGTGCGGGCCGACATCCTTGGGCATTCAGAACACATTTCGGCGTCGGCGATCATGATGCAGGGCGAACCGGTTCGTCGCCGCATCAATCGGCTGGAGCGTGCCACCGAGTCCTATCAGGGGAAGGTCATAAGCCGCGCACCGCAAAGCTTGGTGGCGGCTTTCGAGACAGCTGAGGCGGCCGTGCTGGGCGCCTGCGAGATGCAGCGGCGCTGCGCGGTTATCCCCCAAATGTCGGGAACACGGGTGGGGGTCCAGATAGGCATTCATGCCGGGACAGCTGAGCAGATTTCCAATGGCAATACGGATGCCATTGAAGCAACTGCCGCCCGATTGGCAGGCATGTTGGGTGATGGAAGTGTAGTGGTATCCGGGGCAGTGCTCAAAGGCTTGTCACCGCCACTGCGGCAGAAACTTTACCCCGTGCCCGATGCCGCTGCCGGAACGTCAGCCCATGCCATCAATTGGCAGGGCAATGCCATTGCTTCTGTTGCCAGTGTTTCCATCGATCCATCCAGGACGGAAACTACCCGGCCAGCCAAACCGAGCATTATTCTGCACCATGGCGGTCGGCTGTTTCAGTTTGGCGATGAGCATCCCGTCATCAGCATTGGCCGCAATCCGCAGAGCGATATCGTCATCAACGACCCGAAAGCATCGCGCAGTCATTGTCGGATCATCAATCAACGTGGCCGTTGCGTGCTCGTTGACCAGAGCACGAACGGAACAGTCATCACGCCCAGCGAAGGGAGTGTCATTGTTATCAAGCGCGAACTTGCCGGACTCCGGGGGAATGGCTGGATTACCCTCGGTCATCAATTTCGCCGGGATGAGTCCCATGCAGTCAAATTTGAAGTTATATGCGGAGCGTTATGAAATTTGCCGTTGTCGAGGATAGCCGCAGTCAGGCTGCGGTACTTGAGGCTCTGTTAAGGAGCGAGGGTTACGAGGTCGATGTATTTGCGGACGGGCGCAGTTGCCTGAACGCCGTGCAAACCAGTACCTACGATTTTTTCATCATCGACTGGACTCTCCCGGACATAAGCGGCGATGAGGTGCTCAAATACATTCGTGAGCATTGCGGCTGGGATGTGCCCATCATGTTCTGCACCGCACGAGCTGAAGAGGAGAGCGCTGCGGATATTCTGCGCATGGGCGCTGACGACTTCGTTCCGAAGCCCATTCGCTACATGGAATTCATGGCGCGGGTTGCCGGCCTGCTGCGTCGCCGACCTTCGCATTCAAGTGAGCGCCTGCTCGTGGGTAAGGTCGATATCGATTTGCAGGGGCGGCGCATCAGGCTGGACGGCAGCGATGTCGAGTTGACGCAGCGCGAATTCGATCTGGCTACCTTGTTGCTGCAGAACGTCGGTCGGGTATTCAGTCGGGAAGAGTTGTTCAAGAGCATCTCGTCGCGCGAATTGCTCGTGGATACTCGCACCATCGATACCCATCTGAGTCGGCTACGCAGAAAGCTTTCCCTGGACGGCGAGATGGGTCTTGTCCTTTCTTCTGTTTATGGCAAAGGATATCGTCTGGATTCCATCAGGGGAGCCTGAGGTTTCATTGGCATCCTGAGGTGTTGCGACAGGGAAATGGAACACCTGTGGCGCAAAGCAGGTACCGATTCCGCTAGGCTGGAAATACCCGTTTGCGCCAATTCTCCGGAAGCCTCAAACCGAATACGGCCGGTGCAGCCAGCCACGCACGACATCGACATCGCGTTGCGGCAGGTAAGCGAAGCCGGCCAGCGCGTCTTCGACGACGGTCTGGGCTACCCAGTGGGGAACCGCCTTGGTGCTCAGCATGTGGAAATACCAGGCGAGCGGGTAGCCGATTTCGCGGTCGAAGCGGGTTAATGCTTCCTGCAGGCTCAGGCCGCTGGTTCCGGCGCTGGCTTCGAATTCGGGTGGTTCACCAGCCAGAGTGGCAATCGGCTGGGCGCGAAAGACCGGCTGGTGATAGCGGTCGAGGTGTTCGCGGGTGGCGATGACCCAGTGGTTGTAAAAAGTCGTGGCGCTGCCGGCGCTGCTCTTGCTCCAGTCGTCGACCATGCGGTGAATCGAGGCCGGTTCCGGCTTTTGCGCCAGCATGCGCTTAAGGAAATTGCCGACGTGCTGGATGCGGCGGAAGGCGTAGAAGGGCAGGCCGACCGGAATGGGAGCGTCATTGCCGCCGCGCGGATCGACAAGTTCTTCGAGCGTCGTCGGCTCGTTGACGAAAAGCTGATGGACGCGCATTTCCTGCAGGTCTTCGATTTCCAGTTGCAGGAAGTCGTCGCTGCCTTCACCGGCCGAGGCGACGAGGTAGTGCGTCTGGCCGACCAGTCGCGTGGCGTAGAGTTGCTGACTGGCATAGTCATCGATCAGTCGATTGATGTCGCCGTCGCGCTCGTCGATGGCGTTTTCGACCCAGCTCTCAAGGCTGTCGCTGACGCGCTGGCCGGCGGCGTCGACGATGCCGCCGAGACGGTACCAGCCGCCGCGACCAAGTGCGTGGCGAAATTTCCATTCGGGCAGGGCGTTGCTCAGGGCTTTGACCAGTGCGGCCGGGCCGGCGCTGACCGGCGTCTTGGCGCAGGTTTCAACAATCGCCGGTGACAGTGATTTACAGTATTCGGTCCAACCCTGGTCTTGTTTCATGACTTTCCCTTGTGGTCAGGCAGCTTCCGATTCGGCGAGCCGGGCTTGCGCGGCTTCGCGGACTTCAATTTCCGGGTCGGCGGTCAGTGGCCGCAAAAATTCGATGGGGGCGTTGCCGACGGCAGCCAGGCGAACCCACCACTCGCTGTCCTGCAGCATGGCGGCGGCCAGGCCGGGCAGGGCGCGCTCGGCGACAATGGCGCGAACTTCCGGTTCGTCGTCCTCGGCCAGCAGGTGCAGGGCAAAAGGCGGCAGACGGGAGGCGACGACCTTGCGTACTTCGCGTTCCGGATCCTTGGTCAGCTTGGCTAACTGGCCGTGCGGTAGGCGGCGGGCGACGGTGGCGCGGATCAAATAGTCCGGGTCGTTGATCAGGCGGATGAGCAGCGCCTCGGGCAGGCGGGCGGCGACGGAAAGCCGGACCTCGCGGTCGCGGTCGGCGGCCATGTCGATCAACTCGTCGACCGGCAGACGCATGGCGACGACGCGGCGGACCACTTCATCGGGGTCCATTTTCAGCCCCAAAATGGCGTCGACCGTGGCATATCGGGTGGCAATGGCCCGCCGTTCCCAGAAAATGTCATTCAGGTATTCGTGTGCCAGTTCCGGGTTGGCACGCAGGAAGCGGTCGATCTGCCGGCCGCTGTGCGCGCGGATGCAGGCATCGCCCGGTGTGCATCGATGGCCGTTCAGGTATTCCGGGAAAAAACGGCAGCCGGAACACAGGCCCAGTTTTCCGACGCCGGCATCGGCGGCGGTCTTTTCACTCGTCATCGACCTTGGACGCAATCAGGATGCCGGTGGCGGCTTCCGCGTTGTTGGTGATTTCCAGGCAATGGCCGGTGGCGCCGGAGATGTAGAAAAGTTCGTAGCCTTCGATGCTGAAAGCCGGGCGATAGCGTGGCGAAACGTCGTCTTCGCTGCATTCGGTAAAATGCAGTTCGGGAAAGCGCTGGCGCAGCGCGGCGGCGGTGCCATCCAGCAGGGCGGCTTCGCCGACCCGGGCGAGGAGTGTCGGGGTAATCATGCTGATTCCTCTTCTTCGAAATCTTCCTCGAAGCGCGCCAGCGAGGCGGATGGCACACCCATGATCTGGGCTAGCCAAGGCGGCGGGCTGGCCAGGCGAGCCTGCAGCTCGACCAGCACTTCGCGGGCTTTGCCGCCTTCAGGCTTCTTGACCGGATGGACGCCGGCGCGAACGACCTTGGCCGCTGCCGGGCCGCCGATTGATTGCACGTAGACGATCTGGCAGTCGTTGATCAGCGCCGAGCGGGCGGCATTCTTGTCTTCGGCCGTATCGGCTTCGACCGTCGTGCGGATGTCGATCAGCCGGATGGCATCCTGACTGACTTGATAGACCAGGAAGCGTTCGCAGGAGCCGAAGTGGCCGTCCAGAGTCTCGCCGCGATTGGCCGCAATGGCGACACGTAGCGAGCCGGGCATGTCGCCATCGGTATAGGCATCGACCGCCGGGAAATCGCTGTTCTCGACGCCCTGGCCCCAGAGCAGGCGGACGGCTTCCTTGAGCGCTTCGCCTTCGACGCCGACGTGGCAGCCTTGTTCGGCAAAGTCGCCGGCCAGGATGACGCGCAGGTCTTCGACGGTCAGCGTACCGAGCTTGCTTTCGGTGAGCGGGGCTTCGAGTTTCTCGATCAACGCGCCGACCAGGGCACGAACATCGAGACCGTTCAGGGCGCGGGCCGCGAGCGCAATGCGCAGAGCAGCTTCACGAGAGGCAATTGGCGTATTCGACATGGTGTGCTCCACAGAGGGTCTTCAGTGGAACACCGGTGCAGGTTTCGCTGCCCCGGTGTTCGGCTCAAGACTCTTTGGCTCAGGCCGGGCTGATGCAACCCGACGGGCAAACGTCGACACACAACGGTGAATCGTTGTGGCCGTCGCATTCCGTGCAGGTGGCAGCATCGATCTTGAAGAAGATCTTGCCGGAACTGATGGCCTTGGTTGGGCAAACCGGCTTGCAGTCACCGCAGGCGGTGCACATGTCGGGGTCGATTTTCATTGCCATGATGCTCTCCTTTAAATCCGCCCTGGCTGGCTTTGGCTGGCTGGGCGGGCAGGTTTCAACGGGCTTAGTCTTCGGCAGCGCCGAGGCGCTTTGCTCTCAGCGAAATCGGTAAGCGAGCCGGTTTGGCGATCGGATCGATGTAGTACGTTCCACCGTTGTCCAGTTTGAGTTCGCCACCCCATTTTTCTGAGGTGTCGAATTCGATGGATTCGATGGACGCTTCCAGGTCGCGCTTCGGAAGGTAGAACACCAGCCCACCGCTGCTGCCTTGCTGGATCATGATGTTGGCCATTTCGGCTCCCTAATGATGTTGTCGCCAAGGTTCGCGCGTATGCCCCACTACCGTTGCCGGTAGCGGGGCATTGCGAAGACCGATTAGCGAACCAGGTCGAAGTTGTAGTCGGTGGTGCCCATGCCGATCGTTTCCTTGTCGAGTTGCTCAAGGACAGCGTTGGTCAGCTGGGTAACTACAGACATCATGCCTTCGTAGCCCATGGTGGTGGCGCGGTGCATGTGGTGGCGGTCGAAGATCGGGAAGCCAAGGCGGATCAACGGTACTTCGAACTCTTCACCCAGGTGGCGGGTGTCGCGCTGGATGTACTTGCCGTAGGAGTTGCCGATCAGGAAATCCGGCTTGTCCGTGAAGCACAGGCTGCGCATGTGCCACAAGTCGTTGCCGGCATAGACCTTGCCATTGACGCCGAACGGGCTGGAGGCGAGCAACTTTTCCATGACCTTGGCCCAACGCTTGTTGCCGTTGTGGGCGAGGATATGGGTCGGCTCGGCACCCACTTCGAGCAGCATCTTGACGACGCCCATGACGAAGTCCGGATCACCGTAGATGGCGAACTTCTTGCCGTGCAGCCAGGCGTGGCTGTCGGAAACCAAGTCCATGCAGCGACCACGTTCCAGTTCCAGGGAGGCCGGGATCGGCTTGCCGGTGACTTCGGAGACCTTCATCAGGAACTCGTCGGTCCATTCGACGCCCATCGGGACGTTGAGCTTCGGAATGTCATGGTTCCAGGTGTTTTCGACGAATTTCTTCGTCTTTTCCAGCTGGGTCGGTTGCAGCAGCAGGGTGGTGATGCCGTTCGGTGCGTCCTTGACTTCGTCCATCGTCGTGCCGCCCGAGTACATGCGGAATTCGCCGTCAGCCGGGGTGTCGAAGACTTCGGAAGGATCGGAGAGCATCGTGTAATCGACGCCCATTTCGGTCAGCATGCGCTTGATGACGCGGTAGTTGCCGAGGTAGGTCTCGAAGCCCGGAACGATGTTGATCTTGCCGTTCGAACCGACCTTCTTGCCATCCATGAAATTCAGCGTGAAGTAGCGGAGGATGCCTTCTTCCATGTTGTCCCAACCGGTCGTGTGCGAACCGACGAAGGACGGGGTATGGGCGTAAGGAACCGGGTATTCCTGGGGAATGTTGCCGGCCTTCTTGGTGTTGTTGATGAAGGCATTCAAGTCGTCACCAATAACTTCCGCCATACAGGTGGTGGAAACAGCGATCATGTCCGGCTTGTAGATGGCCTTGGCATTTTCCAGACCGTCGATCATGTTCTTCTGACCACCGAACACGGCTGCATCTTCGGTCATCGAGTCGGACACACAGGAACACGGTTCCTTGAAGTGACGGTTGAAGTAGGTGCGGAAGTAGGCGACACAGCCTTGCGAACCATGCACGTAAGGCAGGGTCTTGTGGAAGCCGGAGGCACAGAGGACGGCGCCGAGCGGCTGGCAGGCCTTGGCCGGATCAACGGTCAGGGCTTCGCGCTTGAAGTTGAGGTCCTGGTATTCCTTGGTCGTCGACCAGACGAAGGTTTCCCAGACCTTTTCGGGGCCATGGCCTTCTTCGAAGAGTTCGCGCTTTTCAGCGAGGTTCTTCTTGTAGTCGTCGTCGCGGAACAGCGGGTAACAGGGCTTGATGTTGTCTGCGGTTTGCATTGCTATCTCCTTGCCCGGTCCGCTCATCTGCGGTGCCAGGCGAAAGGTTGATGATCAGGGTTTCCGGTAGAGGGGTGGGTGAAGGACGCGAAGTCCGCAATCACCCACCGCCGCTACTTTTTCCCAATTCCTGAAACTTAGGCAGCCTTCTTGACTTCTTCAGCAGCAACCTTCTTCCACGGGGGCGTCAGGTTCTTGAAGGTCGGGTTGGACAGGGCGATGTCCATGTCACGGGCGAAGATCGCGAAACCGTCGTAACCGTGGTAAGGACCCGAGTAGTCCCAGGAGTGCATCTGGCGCAGAGGAATGCCCATCTTCTGGAAGATGTACTTTTCCTTGATGCCGGAGCCGACCATGTCGGGCTTCAGGCGCTTGACGAACTCTTCCAGCTCGAAACCGGTGACGTCGTCGTAGAGCAGGGTGGCATCACCCATTTCTTTGATCGTACGGTCGTAGTCGTCGTTGTGGCCGAATTCGTAGCCGGTGCCGATGACTTCCATGCCGAGGTCTTCGTAGGCGCCGATAACGTGACGCGGACGCAGGCCGCCGACGTAGAGCATGACCTTCTTGCCCTCGAGACGCGGTTTGTACTTGGCGATGATCTCGTCCATCATCGGCTTGTAGCGGGCGATGACAGCTTCGGTCTTTTCCTTGACGGAATCGTCGAAGAAGGCAGCGATCTTGCGCAGCGATTCGATGATCTTCGTCGGGCCGAAGAAGTTGTATTCCAGGTAAGGAATGCCGTACTTCTCTTCCATGTGACGGGAGATGTAGTTCATCGAACGGTAGCAGTGCAGCAGGTTCAGCTTGACCTTCGGCGTGTTCATCATTTCAGCAATGGTGCCGTCGCCGGACCACTGAGCCACGACACGCAGGCCCATCTCTTCGAGAAGAATACGGGTTGCCCAGGCATCGCCACCGATGTTGTAGTCACCAATGATGGCTACATCGTAGGGGGTCGATTCGTAGGCGGCGCCGTCGCGCTTGTCGAGAACCCAGTCACGGATCGCGTCATTGGCGATGTGGTGGCCGAGGGACTGGGAAACACCGCGGAAGCCTTCGCAACGAACCGGGACAACCGGCTTGTCGATGGCGGCGGCAGCCTTCTTGGAGACGGACTCGATGTCGTCACCGATCAGGCCGATCGGGCATTCGGACTGGACCGAGATACCCTTGTGCAGCGGGAACAGTTGTTCGACTTCTTCGATCAGCTTGGCGAGCTTCTTGTCGCCGCCGAAGACGATGTCCTTCTCCTGGAAATCGGAGGTGAAGTTCATCGTGCCGAAGGTGTCGATGCCGGTCGTGCCGACATAGTAGTTACGGCGACCGGCGCGGGAATACTGACCGCAGCCGACAGGGCCGTGCGAGATGTGGATCATGTCCTTGATCGGACCCCAGACCACGCCCTTGGAGCCAGCGTAGGCACAACCACGAATGGTCATGACGCCCGGCAGGGACTTGCGGTTGGAAGTGATGCACTTCTTCGATTGTTCAACGGTTTGATCATTGGTCGCGAGATGCTTGGCGCGATCCTTCTGAGCTTTTTCCGGATAAACCTCAAGCACCTCGGCAATGAGGGCGTCGGTTTCTTCGCGAGACAGAGTTGTCATGTTTTCCTCCTGACGTCGCCACCAATCTGTGGCCGACGTACTGGTTGAAAGTGGCGGGGAGCGATGCCCCCGCCGTAGCTTGCAGGGTCTTGCTTAGGCAGCCAGTTCGGCAGCGGTCTGACCGACGATGGACTCGTCTTCCGCTTCCATGATGCCGAATTCCATCAGCAGGTCTTCCAGCTCTTCCATCTCGATCGGAGTCGGGATGACGAAGTTGGTGTTGTTGACGATCTTGTTGGCGAGCTGACGATATTCGTCAGATTGCTTGTGCTTCGGATCGTATTCAACCATGGTCATGCGGCGGATTTCAGCGTGCTGAACAGCGTTGTCACGCGGCACGAAGTGGATCATCGTGGTGCCAAGGCGACCAGCCAGGGCCATGATCAGTTCGTCTTCGCGGTCGGTGTTGCGGCTGTTGCAGATCAGGCCGGCCAGACGGACAGAACCGGAATTCGCGTACTTCACGATACCCTTGGCAATGTTGTTGGCAGCGTACATGGCCATCATTTCGCCGGAGCAAACGATGTAGATTTCCTGAGCCTTGTTTTCGCGAATCGGCATGGCGAAGCCACCGCAGACCACGTCACCCAGAACGTCGTAGAACACGAAGTCGAGATCTTCGTCGTACGCGCCTTCTTCTTCAAGGAAGTTGATGGCGGTGATAACGCCGCGGCCGGCACAGCCGACGCCGGGTTCCGGACCACCGGATTCAACGCACTTGATGCCGCCGAAACCGACGGAGAGGACGTCTTCCAGTTCCAGATCTTCCACCGAACCGGCTTCAGCAGCCAGGTGCATTACGGTGGTCTGAGCCTTGCTATGCAGGATCAGGCGGGTTGAGTCGGCTTTCGGATCGCAGCCAACAATCATTACTTTCTTGCCGGATTCAGCGAGTGCAGCCACCAGATTCTGAGTGGTGGTGGACTTGCCGATGCCGCCTTTGCCGTAGATGGCGCATTGACGCAGTTTAGCCATGGTGTAATCTCCTTAGTCTGTCAGTCGATTTGCGAAGGAATCTTTGAGAGTCGCACCTCACCTTTTGCACGTAGCGTGCCAGGTCGACTGGCAGACCGTAATCGATTGATTATTAAATGAAAATAAAAAATGAGCCGGTGATTGTCGGGGCGGGTACATCCGACAATATCCCTACGCTTTGTAGGGGTGACGACAAAGCGTCGAGCGCAAGCGAGACAAAACCACCCTCAGGAGACGACAGTCTCCTATCTGACTCTTTGCCAGGCAGTCCCGGCCTTCAGGCCGGATCAACTCACAAAGCGACGTTGCCGCGCGAGGCTCGCCTGCCGATCAATCGCTGTAATCTGCCTGCCGTCGTCCTCGGTGGCCTGACTTACCAGCAATACCCCAGCCCCTTATTGATCGATGGCGTCGCCGAGCTGCACAGCGATCTGTTCCGGCGCCTCAATGCAGCTGCACCGGACGCGCGGGCCGACGTCTTTCGCGATTACCTGACTGTCCATTTCCAGCTCGAGTGGCCTGAAGAAATGGGGTTGAGCGGTGAACTGCGCGGGCGTCGGAAAAGCCGGGCCAAGGCCAACTACATCCGGATGATTCGCGGCTGGAGCTTCGATTCCGACAGCCGCGAGGGCGCCGTGCTCAAAGGCTGGGTCGAGTCACGCTTCGGCCTGATGCCGCGTTACCACGGACAGCCCCTGCGTGATCCGGCCGGTGAAGGTTACCGGCGCTACCAGGAAATGCGCTCGCATGGCTTGTACGGCACCAGTGCACTCGAAGCGCAGTTCGATCTGCTGTACACCTTCTGCCAATTTGAACTGGCGCAACGCCATCAAGGGGCCCGGCACGTCACGCTCTATCGCGGCGTCAATCGCCTGGCCGACCATGAGGTGCTGGGCAAGGGGCGGGGCGGACAACACGTGGTCCTCCTCAACAACCTCAATTCATTCACCTGCAGCCGCGAACGCGCCTGCGAATTCGGCGACTACATACTTGAAGTGAATATTCCGCTGACCAAGATCTTTTTCCAGTGCGGCCTGCTACCCGGCGTGCTGCAGGGCGAGGATGAGTTTCTGGTGATCGGCGGGGTTGTCGATGTCACGTTGTCGACAATTTGACGCCTTGCCGGTTTCCGGTTCACGCAGACTTTGTTCTGGCCTGTCTGGAACCGCTGCTGCAAATATGGAACGAAGCGTTTTGCGGGCAGCGATTAGAACTTTGGATTGCTAGAATCGGGCGATGGTAATTCCCAATCGTAAAATTGTACTCAGATTAATTGGCCTCTGCTGTTGCCTGATAGCCGGCCTGACGCATGCCGAAGAGGATGTACGCATTGGCGTTCTGGCCTGGCAAGGGCTGGAGGAGGCGGAGTTCCACTGGTCATCGCTGGCCCATGGGTTGGAAGAAAAGCTGCCGGGTAAGCGCATTGTTCTGAAGCATTTCAATCTCGAGGGCATGGCGACGGCCTTGAATGCCGGATCGCTCGATTTCGTCGTGACCAATCCAGGCCACTACGTGACGCTGGAGGCGAAAAGCGGTATTTCCAGAATTGCCACGCAGGTGGCTGAGTCCTCCAATGATCCTGGGCATGTGGTTGGTTCGGCGGTTATCGTTCTTGATCAGCGGCAGGACTTGCAATCGCTCGATGCATTGCAGGGGAAAACCCTTGCGGCGGTGTCGCCCGATGCTTTTGGCGGCTACCAGTTGATATGGGCGGAATTGCGGCGGCTAGGCATCGATCCGGAGCGTGGTGGGGTGAAACCGCTATTCACCGATTTTCCGATGACGCAGGTGGTCGAGGCGGTGCGCAGTGGTCGAGCCGATGCCGGCGTACTCCGGGCTTGCCTGCTCGAAAGCCTTGAGCGGGACGGCGTGGTGCCTGTCGGCGTGTTGCGGGTGCTGTCTCCACGCCAGAGCGCCTCAACTTGTCGCGTGTCG
This sequence comes from Azonexus sp., assembly GCF_049652925.1. Classification (GTDB taxonomy): domain Bacteria; phylum Pseudomonadota; class Gammaproteobacteria; order Burkholderiales; family Rhodocyclaceae; genus Azonexus. The sequence goes on along the minus strand of NZ_JBASFI010000010.1, from coordinate 85,460 downwards.
TCGAGTTTGTTCCCAGGGTGGGCCTTCGCGGCAGCGAGTGGCACACCGGCAGCGCTGTCGCGTGACGTGCTGTTTGCCCTGTTGTCACTGAAAACTGACGCAGATGGTGAGTCATGGAGCGTTCCGGCGGATTATCACCCGGTCCACCAATTGTTCCAGGAATTGCAGATCGGCCCCTATGCTTTTCTCCGCGAAACCAGCTGGAATTCGCTGTTCCGCCTCTATTGGCCGTGGCTGGGAGGATTGTTGCTGGTTTTGATCGCTTGGGGCGGCTACACCTTGCATGTCGAGCACATCGTGCAGCGGAGAACCAGAGAGCTGACCCTGGCGCTTGACGAGGGGCGCAGCCTGGAAGCACGGGTTCGATCAGGGCAGCAACAAATGGACCATTTATCCCGTCTGTCGATCCTCGGAGAACTCTCAGGGACTTTGGCGCACGAATTGAATCAGCCGCTGGCAGCCATCGGCAATTACGCGCGCAGCCTGTTGCTCAGGCAGGATCGTGGACAGCTGACACCGGAAGCACTGCGCCAGGCGGCAGAGGAAATAGCCGAGGAGTCGGAGCGGGCCGCCGGGATTCTCGGAGGCATTCGTGCTTTTGCCAAAAAACGCAGCAGGGTGCGTGAAGTTTGTGACATCGCGACGCTGGTTCGCGATACGGCAGCGCTGATGCGTGGAATTTTGGCCGGGGCACCTGAGGTCGTGCTGAACGACACGCTCGACGAAACAGCAAGGCGAGTTGATGTGGATCCGCTGCAGATCCAGCAGGTCCTGCTCAATCTGCTCAAGAATGCCTGGGATGCCCAGCTGGCGATGGGTGTGGCCCAACCGATTGTCGTATCGCTTGCCATCGAGGCGGGACGTTGTGCAGTCGCTGTGCGCGACCATGGCGTTGGCCTAGCGCAAGAGGTGCGCGACCACCTGTTCGAAGCCTTTTTTACGACCAAGCCTGACGGTCTCGGCCTTGGGTTGTCGATTTGCAAGACCATCATCGAGGCGCATGGCGGCGAATTGCAGGCGCGTATGGCCGAGGAGGGGACCGGCATGGTTTTCAAGTTCAGTCTGCCTCTGGCTCGGATGTCGCCAAGTGCGAATGAAGGAAATACATGAATTCTCCAGTCGAACAGCCGGTCATTCACGTCATTGACGACGAAGCGCCCTTTCGCCGTTCTCTGCTGTTCTTGCTCGAATCAATGGGTTGGCAGGCAGTGGGGCACGAATCGGCGGAAGCTTTTCTCGAGGCTCAGCCACTGTTTCCTCCCGGCGGTGGTTGCCTCGTCCTCGATATCCGCATGCCGCGGATCAGTGGCCTTGAGCTCCAACGGCGGTTGCAGGCGGTCGATTCGGCCTTTCCCATCGTCTTCATGACCGGCCATGGCGATGTCGAACTGGCTGTGCAGGCGATGAAGGCTGGCGCAGTCGATTTTCTCCAGAAGCCTTTCAAGGACCATCTGTTTCTCGACGCCGTCGAGCGCGCAGTGCAATTAAGCCGCGAGCGCTACGCCACGACACGGCGCCACCAGGAGGCGCAGGCAACTCTCGGCCGCCTCTCGGCCCGCGAATCGGAAGTTGCTCGCCTGCTTGCCCAAGGCTTGGCCAACAAGGAAGTGGCAGGCATCCTCAACATCAGCGACAACACCGTTCACGTCCATCGCCAGCATGTCATGGAAAAAACCGGCACGAGCAGCGCAGCCGAACTGGCCCGCCTCATCCTGCGTGCCGACCCCGGCGGGCTGGACTAAGCGTTAACCGATTTCGGCTATTACCCTAGCCCAATGTCCGAATAGCGCTGCCGGGCAACTCTCCCTAGACTCAGGCTGACATGATTTACGGGGAGAACAGCATGAAAATTGGTTATCTACGCGGCTTTCTGGCACTGCTGGCAATCGCCGCAAGCAGTCTGGCATTGGCCGAAAATGACGCAGGTGCAGTCGAACGCGGTCGCTATCTGGCCCAGCTCGGCGACTGTGTCGCCTGTCACACGACCGAAAAGGGAACGCCGATGGCAGGTGGCCGGGCGCTCGAAACGCCGTTCGGCAAGTTGTATTCCACCAACATCACGCCGGACAAGGAAACCGGTATCGGCAATTACACCTTCGAACAGTTCGACCGGGCGATGCGCAAGGGTGTCGCGGCAGATGGCCACAATCTCTATCCGGCGATGCCTTATCCGTCCTATGCCAAGATGACGGCAGATGACATGCAGGCCCTCTACGCCTACCTGATGCAGGGGCTGGCACCGCTCAAGCAGGTCAACAAACCATCCGAAATGCACTGGCCTTTCAATATGCGCTGGGGTTTGGCGATCTGGAACTGGCTGTTCCTCGACGACGAGCCATTCGTGCCGAACAGCACCAAGGACGCCAGCTGGAACCGTGGCGCCTATCTGGTACAAGGCCTCGGGCACTGCGGCGCCTGTCATACCCCACGCGGCCTGTTGTTCCAGGAAAAGGCGATGAGCGAGTCTGGCCGCAACGGTTCGCTTTTCCTTGCTGGCGAGACGGTGGAGTCCTGGCGCGCCCTGAGTCTGCGTGACCTATGGACAGTCGAGGACACCAAGACCTTCCTGAAGACCGGGCAAAACCGCTATGCAACGGCCTCCGGCAACATGGCCGATGTCATCATGCACAGCACTCAGTATGTCCGGGACGATGATCTGCTGGCCATTGCCAGCTACCTGAAGTCCTTGCCGGCCGGGCCGCATGACAAGGCGGCACATCCCGCTCCGAAGGCAGTTGTCGCCAAAGTGCCGGACGACCTGTTCAGCACGCGCGGCGGCCTGGGTTACATCCAGTTCTGCGGAGATTGTCACCGTGCCGATGGTAGTGGCGTCGACAAGGTTTTCCCACCGCTGGCAGGTAATCCGACGGTCAGTTCGAAGGATGCCTCGACGCTGGTGCACATTATCCTGACCGGCGGCCAGACAGCCTCGACGACAACCCATCCGCGCGTCTTCGTGATGCCGGCCTTTGCCCGTCTGGCCGACCGGGAACTGGCCGAGATACTGAGTTTCGTGCGGACCAGCTGGGGCAATGGTGCGCCTGTTGTTGATACCGGTATGGTGGCCAAGATGCGGGCTGAACTTGACCCCAAGACCACGGGTTCGAGCAAGTTCGAAACGCCGCGTCTGGCCAATATGCTGATCGCCAAGAATGCCCTGCAACTGGTCCGCGGCATGCGGCTGCATCTGGAAACCAAGGATTTGCTTCCCGAGCATGTCGGTGACCAGCTCAATTGCACGAGCTGCCACCTAAATGCCGGGACGGTGGCCGAGGGATCGCCTTTCGTCGGCGTGTCGGCCTTCTTCCCGAGCTACGGCGCGCGGGCTGGCAAGATCATCACGCTGGAGGAGCGCATCAACGGTTGCTTCCGTCGCTCGATGAACGGCAAGCCACTGCCAAAGGAATCCGATGACATGAAGGCGATGGTCGCCTACTTCGACTGGATGAAGGGTGAAACCAAGCCGGAAGACAAGGTGGCCGGGCGTGGCGTGGGCAAGATCGACCGCTCGATCAAGCCTGACCCGGACAACGGCAAGAAGATCTACGCCGATCAATGCGCGGTATGTCATGGCGAGAGCGGCGAGGGCCTGAAGAACGCGGCCGGCAAGATGGTTTACCCGCCGCTGTGGGGTGATGAGTCGTTCAATATCGGCGCTGGGATGGCCCGGACCTACACCGCCGCCGCCTTCGTCAAGCGCAACATGCCGATTGGCTTCCACGGCAAGTTCCCGCTCGGTCAGGGTGGGCTGGCCGACCAGGAAGCGGTTGATGTGGCCGAGTACTTCAGCCACCAGCCGCGTCCGGACTTCCCGGACAAGGTCAAGGATTGGCCAAAGGATCCGAAGCCGGCCGACGCTCGTTACTGATCTGAACGCCCCGGAAAACGGGGCGTTTTTTTTGGACATGAGTCTGACCAGGCCGGCGTCGAACGGTTAAAAATGCACTGTTTTTCGGGCTGAATTGGCGTTTTTCAGCAACTGGCCATTGCTTTTCACCAGGCAGCAATCTGACCATATACTTGCTTCGTCGCTTTGAATTTTGGAGACGACAAGAACCGACCAACGAGGGAATAAAGGAGATAAGGATGTTAAAAAAATTGCTTGGTAGTCTTTTGCTTTGCGCAACTGTCGCGTGGGCTGGCCCGGATACACCGTCAAAGTTTGACGATTCCCCGCTCGGGGCGCAAAAAACGGTTTATCAATTCAACTTTGAAAAACCCGAAGATATGTATCAGGCACTGGGTTACATCAACAACCAGCTGAACGGCCTCAAAGAGTTTGGCGATATCAAGCAATCCCATATCGTGATGGTGGCCCATGGCAACGAGCTGCACATGCTGTCACGCCTGAATCGAGCCGCTTATCCCGACATCTATGATCGCCTCAAGGCGCTGACTGACCAGGGGGTAACGTTGCGCGTCTGCCGCAATGCAGCCAATTTCCGGGGTTACAAACCGGGCGATTTCTATGATCTGGTCACTGTCGTTCCAGCGGCAATGACCGATCTCGCGATGTGGCAAAAGAAGGGTTACTCCTACATTTCCGGTTCGGTTATCAACCGTAGCAAGCGCAGCGAATTCCTGCAAAAACATCCGGAAATTCTCGATTGAACACCTCTGCCGACTGACCGTTTGATCAGCAAACAGTTGTCCATGCCCATGATTTGATCGTTGTCGGGGCAGGGCACGAAGCAGGGAGAGAAACAGGCGCCGCGGGGCGCCTGTTGTTTTTTGAAGGTGTCGTAGCCAAGCGCTGACAGCCTCCCTGCGATTTCATTTTTGGCCGTTTTTTACGGTTGACCGTGGCAATACGCAGGCCAGGCTGCAACGCGAAATCGGCTCGCCAAGCAGGCCAGCCAAGGCATGGCGTCTTGTCGACAGGTCGCCATCAGCACCCGCAAAAGCACCCCATCTAAACCAAAGTCTAATACTCCCCTTCTTTCATTCCTTGTAACTTTAGCCATATGCGGAATCTCGATATTTTTCAATTTGCCGCGTGCCCCTGGCGACAGAGATCGCTTTGATTCGGGAAGTGCGGGATCCCCAATCCTGCTACAAAGAAGGAGACATTGATGGCTGTACTAAACAGAATGGACTGGTATGACCTGGCCAGGACCACGAACTGGACCCCCACGTATGTGACGGAAAATGAACTGTTTCCGCCGCTGATGTCAGGTGATTTCGGCTTGCCCCAGGATGCCTGGGAAAAATACGACGAGCCTTACAAACAGACCTATCCGGAATACGTAAAAGTCCAGCGCGACAAGGATGCCGGTGCTTATTCGGTCAAGGCCGCGCTGGAGCGCAGCCGTATTTTCGAAAACGCCGATCCGGGCTGGAAGTCGGTGATGAAGGCGCACTACGGCGCCATCGCCCGCGGCGAATACGCCGCCGCCAGTGCCGAAGCGCGCATGATGCGTTTCTCCAAGGCGCCGGGCATGCGCAACATGTCCACGCTGGGTTGCCTGGATGAAATCCGTCACGGCCAGATGCAGTTGTATTTCCCGCACGAACACGTTTCGAAGGACCGCCAGATGGACTGGGCCTTCAAGGCCTACGACACCAACGAGTGGGCGATGATCGCGGCGCGTCACTTCTTTGACGACATCATGATGACCCGCGACGCGATCAGCGTCTCCATCATGCTGACCTTCAGCTTCGAGACCGGTTTCACCAACATGCAGTTCCTCGGGCTGGCAGCTGACGCAGCCGAGGCCGGCGACCATACCTTCGCCAACCTGATTTCCAGCATCCAGACCGACGAATCCCGCCATGCCCAGATCGGCGGCCCGGCGCTCAAGATTCTCATCGAGAACGGCCAGAAGGCCGAAGCGCAAAAGCGCGTCGATATCGCTGTCTGGGGCGCCTGGAAGCTGTTCTCGGTGCTGACCGGTCCGATCATGGACTACTACACGCCGCTTGAGCACCGCAAGCAGTCGTTCAAGGAATTCATGGAGGAATGGATCGTTGCCCAGTTCGAGCGCGCCCTGACCGACATGGGCCTCGATCTGCCCTGGTACTGGGACAAGTTCCTCGCTGACCTGGGCGAGACCCATCACGGCATGCACATGGGTTCCTATTTCTGGCGCCCGACCCTGTGGTGGAACCCGGCCGCCGGCGTCACGCCGGACGAGCGGGCCTGGCTGGAAGAAAAGTATCCCGGCTGGAACGACACCTACGGTCAATGCTGGGACGTCATCATCGACAACGTCGTTGACGGCAATATGGCCATGGCTTATCCGGAAACCCTGCCTTACGTTTGCAACCAGTGCCAGCTGCCGATTATCGGTACGCCAGGCAAGAAATGGAACGTCAAGGACTACCCGCTCGAGTACAACGGCCGCCTGTATCACTTCGGTTCCGAAGTTGACCGCTGGTGCTTCGAGCAGGAACCGGAGCGTTACGCCGGCCATATGAGCATTGTCGACCGCTTCCTGGCCGGCATGATCCAGCCGATGGATCTGGGCGGGGCGCTCAATTACATGAACCTGGCTCCCGGCGAGTGTGGCGACGATGCCCACAACTACGCCTGGGCCGAAGTCTACCGGGCCCTGCGGGCTGAGAAAAAGGCCAGCTGATCGCAGCTGCCATGCAAGCCGGCGTCTGCGGACGCCGCTTCCAGAGAACAAAGGAGATTCAAGAAATGGCGTTGTTTCCAATTACTTCCAACTTCGAAGGCGATTTCGTGCTGCAACTCGTTGCGGTCGACAGCGAAAACACGATGGACGAGGTGGCTGCTGCTGCTGCCGTGCATTCGGTCGGCCGCCGCGTCCGGGCGCGGCCGGGGCAGATCCTGCGCGTGCGTCGGCAGGACAGTGACGAGTTTCTGCCGCGCACCATGCGGGTTTCCGAATCCGGCCTGAAGCCGACGGAGACCGTCGAAATCATCTGGGAGGCCCCGAAGCACTGAGTGCTTGCGGAGTCGCCACCCGAAACAGGAATTATCAGGAGTCAGGAATGGGTTTCAAAAAGGTATGCACGCTCGACGACCTCTGGGAAGGGGAAATGGAGTCGTTCGAAGTCGATGGCCAGGAAATTTTGCTGGTCTGTGCCGAGGGCGGTGACATCAAGGCCTTCCAGGGCATCTGCCCGCATCAGGACATTCCCCTGATTGAAGGCAGTTTCGACGGCAAAAAGCTGATCTGCAAGGCGCACCTGTGGCAGTTCGATGCCAGCACCGGCAAGGGCATCAATCCCGATGACTGCGCCCTGGCCGAGTATCCAGTCAAGATTGACGGGGACGATGTCCTGGTCGAGACGGCAGGTGTCGAGGCTTTGTTTGCCCATTCCTGACCGGGCTTCCTTCACTTATCAGAGGACGAGTCGCATGGGAATTTTGAATTGGTTGGGAAGCTTACTGGGCGGCGGACAAGCGCAGCCGAAACTGGCTTGCCCTTCCGGGCTGGCCAGCAACATTGGCGCGCCAGACTTGAAAGAAATCGAGGAGAAAAAAATGAGCACTACCAGTTCCGCGCAGGCTTATCACAACAATCTGGTCGGGCCGGTCATGCGTGCCGGGGACCTGGCCATGGCGGTCATCGAGGCAGCCAGGGTCGATAACCCGGGCAAGGAAGTCTTTGTTGACGACAAGCGCGCCTATATCCGCATCCACACCGAACACGAGATGGTGCTGCACCGCGCAACCATCGAGGACGAGCTGGGTCGCCCGTTCAAGATGAATGACCTGGAAGTGGACTTGAGTTCCTTCGCCGGCCAGATCGAAAGCGGTGACAACTCCATCCGTTTCTATTTCGTGAAAAAGATGTAAGGGCGGCCCGGACGCAACACCGGCCAGCCAACACCAAAAACTCAAGGAGACAAGAATGTCGGAAGTTCAAGTACTGAAGCCGCTCAAGACGTGGAGCCATCTCGCCGCCCGCCGTCGCAAGCCGAGCGAATACGAAATCGTCAGTGCCAACCTGCACTACAACGACCGGGATGCCAATTCGCCGTACGAGCTTGATCCCAACATGTTCATGAACACCTGGTACAAGAAGAACACCTTCGGTACCGCCCTCAAGCACCCGGACTGGAACGCCTTCCGCGATCCGGAAGAAGTCGTCTACCGCACCTACAACATGATGCAGGATGGCCAGGAGACCTATGTTTTCGGCCTCTTCGACCAGTTCAACCAGCGCGAGAACGACAAGGCGCTCGATCCCCGCTGGGCGGGCACCCTGGCGCGTTTCTATACGCCTTCCCGCTACCTGTTCCATACCATCCAGATGGCTTCGGCCTACGTCGGGCAGGTTTCGCCGGCCAGTACCATCACCAACTGCAATTATTTCCAGATGGCCGACAGCCTGCGCTGGCTCAGCCACACCGCCTACCGCACCAAGGAGCTGTCAATCGCCTTCCCCGACAAGGGTTTTGCGGTCGACGAGCGCACCTATTGGGAAACCGATCCGGTTTGGCAAGGCTTCCGCGAGCTCATGGAAAAGGCGATGACCGTTTGGGATTGGGGCGAGGCAATTGTCGTCCTCAACCTCGTCGCCAAGCCGGCAATCGATGAAGCCGTGCTGCGCAAGCTCGGCGAATCCGCCCGCCACAACGGCGACACCCTGCTCGGCCTGCTGACCGATGCTCAGCTGCTCGATGCAGCGCGCCATCGTCGGTGGATTTCGGCGATGGTCAAGATGGCACTGGAAACCCCGGGCAATCTGGAACTGATCCAGGGCTGGATCGCCAAATGGGAGCCGCTGGCCGACAAGGCCATTGATGCCTACTGCTCAACCCTGCCCGACGTTGCAGCGGGCGCGGAAGCGGCCAAAGCGGCAACGCGCGACTTCCGTCGTTCCATCGGCCTGTAATCGTCAAGCAACCTGAGTTTGGCCAGCGCCCGTTGGCGCGGGCCAAACTCTACCTATACATTGGCGCTGCCATGACCAATCCAACTATCCGTAATGAAAAAGACGGCTCTGTCTGCGAGCAGAAGGACGGCGACACCATCGTCCGCGCAGCCTTGCGCGCCGGGCTGGGGTTTTCGTACGAATGCAACTCGGGCGGCTGCGGTGCCTGCAAGTTCGAACTCGTTGAGGGCCAAGTCGAGACGCTGTGGGTCGATGCTCCGGGCCTCACCGAGCGGGACCGCAAACGTGGCCGCCATCTCGCCTGCCAATGCCGGGCGCTTGGTCCGGTGACCATCAAGGCAGCGACGGCGCCAGAATACAAGCCGAAGGTTCTGCCCAAACGACAACGCGCCCATTTGATCGGCACGCGCGATATCACCCACGACATCCGCGAGTTCCGCTTTCGCTCCGAGGACGATGCCGAGTTCCTGCCTGGCCAGTTCGCCATGCTCGATCTGCCCGGCCTTGGTGCCTCGCGTGCCTATTCCTTGTCGAACACGGCCAATGAAAAGCGCGAGTGGCATTTCCAGATTCGCCGCGTCCTGCATGGCCAGGGTACGCACGCACTTTTCGAGAAGCTGGCCGAGGGCGACGAGATTGGCCTTGATGGGCCCTACGGTGTGGCTTACCTGCGCACCGAATCGCCGCGCGACATTGTCTGCGTCGCGGGGGGCTCAGGATTGGCGCCAATGATTTCGCTGACGCGCGGAGCCGTCGAGGCCGGGCTGCTGGCTGACCGGAAACTGTATTTCTTCTACGGCGCACGCACGCCACGTGATGTCTGCGGCGAGGAGATGCTGCGCGTCCTTGCCGGCTTCGGCGACCGGATCATTTATGTCCCGGTGGTATCGCTGCCCGGCGACAACGGCGACTGGCATGGCGAGACCGGGTTTGTCCATGACGCCGTGGCGCGTTCCCTGCCAGCCGAACTGGCGAGCTACGAGTTCTATTTCGCCGGGCCGCCACCGATGACCCAAGCCTTGCAGGAACTGCTCATGGTTGGCCACAAGGTGCCCTTCGAGCAGATTCATTTCGATCGCTTCTTCTGAAGCGTGCTTCATCCGGTTAGCACCGGGGGGGATTCAACTGTTTCACATTCCAACAACAGAGGAGATGACAGGGATGACTACAAGAAAATTCGTTGTATCGGCGCTGGTTTCGGCGCTGGCTGGTGGAACTCAACTGGCGCAGGCGACCGATGTATTTCGCCTGGAAGGTTTCGGCGCAGTATCGCGCGGCATGGGTGGCACCGCGGTAGCCCATGACGTCGGCCCGGCCGGCATGATGACCAATCCGGCCACGCTGTCGCTGATGCCGGACGGCGACCAGGCCATGATTGGCCTGGATCTGGTGACGACCGATATCAAGGTCACGAACAAGACAACCGGCGAAAGCGTTTCTTCCGACACGCATTCCAACAACCGGGGCCCGTATGTCGCACCCGAGGCGGCATTCACCAAACGGATCGGCGGCTGGTCCTTTGGTGTCGGCGCCTTTGCTCAGGGTGGGCTGGGTACTGAATATGGCAATGGCAGCTTCCTGTCCAGCGCCACCGGCGGACTGGCTACCGGGCTCGACAATTCGAGTCGCTTGCTGGTGCTGAACATTCCATTCGCGGCGAGCTTTCAGGTTACCGAAAAGCTGACTATCGGCGGCAGCGTCGATGCGATGTGGCAGGGCCTCAATCTTGATTTGCTGCTCGGTGCCGATCAAGTCGGCAGCCTGATCGGCGCCGGACGGGCCACTGGTTCGCTGGTCGGTGCCCTGGGCGGCTTGCCGGACCTGCGCGGCGCGCATTTCAGCCTGACCAAGGACAAGTTCCTGGCCAGCGGTGTCGATGCCTGGGGCTACGGTGGCAAATTGGGGATGATCTATCGGGCCACGCCGGAAACCATATTGGGTGCGTCCTACACGCTCAAGAGCCAGATGAGCGACATGGACGGCCGGGCAACGCTGACGGCCATCGATGGTGTCGCCGGCCAAATCGCCTTTGCCGGGAAAATCCAGATCAAGGATTTCCAGATGCCCTCCCACGTTGATCTGGGTATCAGCCACCGCCTGACCCCGCAATGGACAGTCGCCGCCGATATTTCACGGGTCTTCTGGAAGGACGTGATGAAGGATATCAAGGTCGCCTTTGTTGCCGATGCCGGGGGCGACATCAACATTCTCTTGCCGCAGGACTACAAGGATCAGACCATTGTCTCGCTGGGCGCCGCCTATGCGGTCAACGATAGCCTGACGGTACGCGGTGGTTTGCGTTTTGCCAGCCAGGCCTTGTCTTCATCGACCCTGTTTGCCGTCATTCCGGCAACCCCGAAAAAGCATCTTTCGGCCGGCTTTACCTATGCGTTCTCGAAACAGAGCAAGCTTGATTTCGCCTATTCCCATGCCTTCAAGGAAACCATGGACAACACGAGTTTGCCGAATACCTCTGCCCCGATCGAGGTGACGCACGCCCAGAACAACGCAACGATAAACTTCCGCTACAGCTTCTAACGGTTTACCCATCCTCCGATGGCTTTTGGCGAGTTTTTACTCGCCTTTTTTGCTTTCTGGCGGGGCTGCAGTTCCCGCCTGAAACCGTTAAGGAAAGACATCGCCGACTTTTTGCTCGTATAGTCGAGAAATGGCCAGGCACAACATCTCGTGCCGGCCGTGAACGTGGATTTTGGAGCGTGGATGAGAACTGAATTTATGGCTCGGAACGAGAGCCTGCAAGCTTCCGTAAAGGGCGTGATGCTTGCTGCTGACGACAGCATCGAGGTTCGCCGGCAAAAGCTGGCGCGCATTATTCTCGATGCCATGTACCAGTTTCTTGGGTTGCTTGATGTTGATGGCACCGTGCTGGAGATCAACAAGGCGGCTCTGGAGGGGGCGGGAGTCTGTCTTGACGATGTCGTCGGGAAACCTTTCTGGGAGGCGCGCTGGTGGGCGGTTTCCGAGGATTCGAGCCAGCGTGTTCGGGAGATGGTTGAGCTCGCCAAGCGGGGCGAATTCGTGCGCTGCGATGTCGAAGTCTATGGCGATCTCCATGGGGAAAAAACGATCTTCGTCGATTTTTCGCTGACCCCGATTTACGACGATGAGGGACGCGTCGCCTTCCTGCTTCCCGAAGGGCGAAACATCACCGAAAAGATCGCCATCGAGGCCGAGCTGACGCGCAAGAACGGCGAGTTGCAGTTGGCGCTTGAGAAATTGCGCGAAATCGACGGTTTTAAAACGAAATTCTTCGCCAATGTCAGCCACGAACTGCGCACGCCTCTGGCCCTGATTCTCGGGCCGGTCGATCAACTCCTCAAGGAAGCCACGCAGTTGGGCGAGCGGGAACGCTTCCGGCTGACGACCATCAAGCGTAATGCCCAGTCCTTGCTGCATCAGGTTAACGATCTGCTCGACTTGGCGCGCATCGACGCGCAGCAAATGCCGTTGGCCTACGTCTGTGCCAATGTCAGCGCCATGCTGCGGGATGTCGCAGCCAGTTTTGCCGCAGCGGCCGAAGAGCGATCGATTGCCTTGCTGATCGAGGGGGAGGATGAACTGTATGCCGACGTCGATCGGGCCAAATTGGCGCGCGTCCTGGCCAATCTGCTCTCCAACGCCTTCAAATTCACGCCGGCCGGTGGCCGTATTAGCTGTTCGATCACCCGTGTGGCGAATCGGCGGTTTTTGCTGAGCGTGCAGGACAACGGGCCGGGCGTACCGCCGCAAATGAAGGAGCAGATTTTTTCCCGCTTCGCCCAAGGGCAGGATGGCCTTTCGGGCAGTGGCAGTGGCCTCGGTCTCAACATCGTCAAGGAATTTGTCGAACTGCACTTTGGCACGGTGGTGGCTCTCGATGCGCCGGGCGGCGGGGCGATTTTCCAGGTCGAAATGCCCATGCGCGCGCCCAAAGGCGTTTTTGTTCGTGAGAGCAATGAAGAGACGGGCATGGGCGCTTATCAACCCATCGATTTTTGCGATCCGCAAAGTCAGCCGGCCCGCGATGACAAGCCGGGCGTTTGCCGGATTCTCGTCGTCGAGGACAACCCCGACCTGCGCCATTTTCTCTATGACGTACTGATCGACGACTACAACGTCACGCTGGCCGAGAACGGTGCAATCGCGCTTTCATTGGCGCTGGAAAGTCCGCCGGATCTGATCATCACCGATCTCATGATGCCGTATTTCGACGGCGAGCAATTCGTCAGGGAACTTCGTGCCAGCGAGCGTTTCCCTAATATTCCTGTGCTCGTCCTCTCGGCCCGCGCCGACGATGCGCTGCGCGAGACGCTGCTCGAAGAACTGGTCCAGGATTACCTGACCAAGCCGTTTTCGCCGCAGGAGTTGCGGGCTCGTGTCCGCAATCTGGTCATGGTCAAACGCACTGTCGACATTCTTCAGAAGGAACTCAATTCGCAGGCTTCCGACGTTTGCGAATTGACCGCCGGTCTCGTCGCCAGCCGAAAATCCCTGCAGGACGGCTTCGTGGCCTTGCAGATATCTGAGCGCCGCTGGCAGGGGTTGTACAACAACACGGCGGTCGGTATCGCGCTGGCCGACAGGGAAGGGCGGATTTTGACCGCCAATCCGGCCCTGCAAAGAATGCTCGGTTACAACCAGGCCGACATCGTTGGCGTCTCGTTTGTCGATATCTCCGAGGAATCCCAGCGGGCGATGACCAAGCAAAACGTGCATGGTCTGTTCGACGGGGTTATCGACAACTATCACGTGCAGAAACGCTACGAAAAGAAAGATGGCGGCTTCCTCTGGGCCAACGTCAGCGTATCGCTGATTCCCGCCGTTGACCGCGAAGGCCCCCGGCTCGCCGTCATCGTTGAAGACGTCACGTCGCGCAAGCAGGCCGAGACCTCGCTAGCCGTCACCCAGGCAGAACTGGCCAGGGTTGCGCGGTTCACGACCATGGGGGAGCTGGTCGCCTCCATCGCCCACGAAGTCAATCAACCGCTTTCGGCCATCGCCACCAATAGCCAGGCGGCGTTGCGCTGGCTGGCTCGGGAAACGCCCGACCTCGACGAGGTGGTCGCCGCCCTCCGCCGGGTCAACCGCGATGCCAGCCTGGCCGGCGAGGTCATCACCCGCATCCGGAGTTTCCTCCGCATGGGCGGCATCAAGCGCGAAGTGCTCGACGTCAAAAGCATGCTCGGTGACTTGCTGCAGATGCTGCAAACCATGCTTCTCGAGTCCGGCGTCCAGGTTGACGTCGCGATTGCGCCTGACTTGCCGGTCGTGCACGCCGATCTCGTTCAGTTGCAGCAGGTCATGCTCAATCTGGTCGTCAATGCTGTCGATGCCATGCGCGATCAGGCGTTAGCCGAGCGTGTCCTGACCATTACCGTCACGGCCAACAAGCAGGAAGGGGCGCTGTTCAAATTCAGCGACACCGGGCCCGGCATTCCGCCCGAGATGAAAGAGAAGATTTTCGACGCCCTGTTCTCGACCAAACGCGACGGTCTCGGCATGGGGCTGGCGATCAGCCGCTCGATCATCGAAAACCACGGTGGCCGACTTCGCCTGGAAACGGCCGGCGCCGGGGCAAACTTCGTCTTCAATATTCCAATCAGCCAATGACTGCCAGCCTGACTTCGCAACTTCCCATCGTCTATGTCGTCGACGACGACGCCTCTGTTCGTGAATCCCTGAGCAGTCTGATCCGCTCGGCGGGAATGGCCGTCGAGGTCTTCGCCTCCCCCTTCGATTTCCTGGCCAAGGACAAGCTCAGCGATTTCGCCTGCCTCGTTCTCGATGTCCGCATGCCGGGCTTGGACGGTCTGGCGCTGCAGGAAAGAATCGCCGAGTTGGGCGTCGAAATACCGATCATCTTCATCACCGGCCACGGCGACGTGCCGCTGGCGGTTCGCGCCATGAAGGCTGGCGCCATTGATTTCCTGAACAAGCCGTTCGACGACACCGATCTGCTGAAAGCCATCGCCGTCGCCTTGTCGCGGGTCAGCGCCGCGGTCAATGAGCGCACCGAACTGGCCGATTTATGCGAGCGTTTTGACAGCCTGACACCGCGCGAAAAACAGATCATGTTCGCCGTGGCCCAAGGCAAGCAGAACAAAGCCATCGCCTACGATTTGTCGGTGACGGAAAGCACCGTCAAAGTCCACAAACACAACGTGATGAGCAAAATGAACCTGCGCTCCGTTGCCGAGCTGACGCTGGCCATTCAGCAGCTAAAAAGCGTCGGCAAGAAAGCCCCGGCGGGCTAAAGAGCCAGAAGCAGATGACTACGGCCAAAAGGTAATTTCAATTTTGGCCGTTTTTTCCGGTTGACCGTAGCATTCAGAAAACCACCGGATCACTGACCACGCCAGCCGTCGCCAGCCGTTCAATCTCTCCTGCCGACAGGCCCAGCGCGGCAAGGCGTTCGCGCGAGTGTTCGCCGAGTAGCGGGGGCGGGCTCTGGATGGCGCCGGGGGTGCGCGACAGGCGGGGGGCTGGAGTTGGTTGCAGGACGCCGGCGACGTCGGCGAAGGCTTGGCGGGCGACGTTGTGCGGGTGGGCTGGCGCATCGGCCATGCTGAGGACTGGCCAGACGCAGTCGTCGGTGTCGTCGAACAGGGTCGTCCAATGGTCGCGCGGTTGGGCTTTGAAAATCGCAGTGAGGCGTTCCTTCATGGCCGGCCAGGTCGTCGTGTCGTACTGCTTGCCGCTGAAATTGGGGTCGTTGACGAGGCCGAGGCGTTGGACGAAGGTTTTGTAGAACTGTGGTTCGAGCGGGCATACGCTGATCCACTCGCCGTCGGCACACTGATAAACATCGTAGAACGGGGCGCTCGAGTCGATGGCGCACTCGCCTTTCCATTCGCCCAGCGCTTCAAGGTTGAACAGCCCGTGGGCGAGGACGGCGGAGCCTTCGCACATGGCGGCGTCGATGACCTGGCCTTTGCCCGATCGTTGCGTTTCGATCAGGGCGCAGGCTATGCCCCAGGCCAGCATGAGGCCGCCGCCACCCATGTCGCCGACCAGCGTCGGCGGTGCCCACGGCGCGCCGCCGTGGCGACGGCCGGTGTCGAGCACGCCGGCGATGGCCGCGTAGTTGGCGTCGTGGCCGGCGCGCGGGGCGAGCGGGCCGGTCTGGCCCCAGCCGGTCATGCGGCCGTAGATCAGGCGCGGGTTGCGCGCCAGACATTCGTCCGGGCCGAAGCCGAGGCGTTCCATGACGCTGGGGCGGAACCCCTCGATGAGCACGTCGGCGCCTTCTATCAGCTTGAAAACGAGCGTCTTGGCTTCAGGGTGCTTGAGGTCGATGCACAGCGATTTCTTGCCGCGATTGGCCACGGCCTTGCGCCCGCCGCCGAACAGTTGCGAGGCGAAAGTGCCGCCGGCGCGCTCAAGCAGCGTGACCTCGGCGCCCATGTCGGCAAGCAGCATGCCGCAGAACGGCCCGGGGCCGATGCCGGCGAATTCGACGACCTTGATGCCGGCCAGCGGGCCGCGGGATGGGTTTTGAGTGTTGGTTGGCATGGTTTTGGCGAGAGACGGATTCAGGTGGGGTAAGAACATATCACCCAACGGGCATTGGTTGGGCGTCGTCTGCAGTGTAGGTCGTCCCCCGAAAAACACTGTCGCAAACACGACAATTGAATGGCAGTGCGCCCGGAAAGGCAGGCCAGATCGAGAAATGCATTCAGGCGTGGAATTTGCTGAATAGGGCTACACCCCCTTTCAGAGCAAACAAAATGACCCCAGAACTGCGCGAAAAACTGCTGGCCGGCCTCAAGGATGGCAGCATTGTTCCCTACCTCGGCCCTGGCGTTTTGGCCGATGTGAAAAATGCGGCGACCGGCGCGCCGATTCCGGCCGACAGCGATTCGCTGATCTACGCCATGAACGACGGCAAGCCGATGGCGCCGAAGCTCATGTACGAATTCCCGCGTGCCGCGATGAACGTCGAACTCAAGCGCGGCCGCAGCGCCGTCACCAAGTTCCTCAACCGCACCTACGGCGAAACCGCCTGGACGCGTGGTGCCGTGCATGACTGGCTCAAGGGCATCGCCCCGCATTACGTCATCGACATCAACCGCGACACGCAGCTGCAGGACTCCTACGCCGATGTGCCGCACAACCTGATCGTCGGCATCGCCCGCCTCGGCGGCACCGATTTCCGCTACAAACTGTATTTCTGGGATGGCGTCGCCTACCAGAAGACCGAAGTCATCAACGCCGCCCTGCCCATCCTCTACAAGCCGATGGGCACGCCGAAGCCGGAGGCCAACTACATCGCTTCCGACGCCGACTACGTCGACTTCATCACCGAACTGATGGGCGGCTTCTCGATCCCGCCGGAAGTCAAGGAACTGCGCAAGGGCAAGCAATACCTGTTCATGGGCCTGCGCATGAACCGCGACACCGAGCGCATGGTGTTGTCCGATGTCATCTACGCCGCCGCCGAACCGGCCGGCTGGGCGCTGATCGCCAACCCGACCGACAAGGAACGCCGCTTCTGCAAGAAGCAGAAGCTCGAAGTGATCGAAGCCGACGTCTTCGATCTGATCGGTGCGGCCATCGCTGCGTAAACCCCATTCAAACCTGTAAGGAAGAACCATGCTGCTTGATCGTTACGAACAATACTTTTTCAACTCCAACTTCAGGGAAGCAGCCAGCGACGCCGGCTGGGAAGGCTATCGCGGCGAGTTGGTCGTCATCGAAGGCGAAGTCGCCGACGACCAGGGTCGTCGCAAGCCGCCGGTCGCCCTCTTCAAGCAGGCCACCGTGCTTGCCCAGGGCGATGAGCTCAAGCTGATCTCCGGTTCCCTCGAAGAGCTTCAGCACTGGCCGCACTTCATGGAAAAGTTCGGCGTCGACATGACACCGGCGACCATCGCCGTGATGTTCACGGTCAACATTCCCAAGTCTTTCGTATCCACCATCAACGGCTGCACGGTCGTCTTCGTCTCGCTGACCGAAGGCCTGTGCTGGAACGAACTGATCGACCTCGCCGCACTTGACAAGGGCGACTTCAAGGGTCAGGGCCCGGCTGACAAGATCGTCACCGTCTTCAATGCGCTAAAGGGCAACAAGTACAAGTACCCCGAAAAGACCATCGAAGAAGCCCTCACGACCACCAACAACGCCAAGCGCGAAGTACACGGCGCCGTCTGATGGCCTGGGACGAGTCCCGTCACGCGCTGGGTGTTCCCGCCATGGACGACACCCATCGCGAATTCGTCGAGCTTGCATATGCTCTGCTCGTCGCCTCCGACGAGGACTTCCCGGCGTTGTTCGTCCGTCTGCACGAGCACACCCGCCAGCATTTCGAGCACGAAGGCAAGCTCATGAAGTCTTGCCGTTTTCCCGCCATTGGCGAGCACAACAGCGAGCATCTGCGGGTGCTCGGTGAACTGGCCCACTTCGCCCGTGGCGTGAAGGCCGGCCGCTTGGGGACGGCGCGTGAATACGCCCGCAACCTGCCAACCTGGTTCGCCGGTCACCTGGCGACGATGGACTCGGCCCTGGCTGGGTGTTTGAAGAAGGCGTGATGGCGGACCGCATCGCGCCCAAGTTTGCCGTCTGCCCGAGTGCCGAACTGGCCGACGGCGAGCACCGCAAACTGACCATGACTTTCGAAGGGCGGGAGGAAGAATGCCTGCTCCTGCGCTTCGAAAGCCAGGTCTACGCCTACATCAACCTCTGCGTGCACATGCCGCGCCGGCTCGATGGCGAAGAGCCGCAAGTTTTTGACCATACCGGGCGCTACCTGCGCTGCTCGATGCACGGCATCGTCTATACCCCGCAAACCGGCGCCTCGGTCAGCGCCATGTGCGAAGGCGAACGCCTGCGGGCGGTGGAGTGCTATGAGGATGGTGGAGAGGTTGGGATTGCTGACTTCCGCGTTAGCGCAATCGTTACCCCGAGTGTTAGAAGCTGCTCTTTGGCTCGTTAAGCAAGATTTTTCTAGACCGGCAGACGGCGTAGTGCGAGGTTTCCTTGTTCATCTCGGTAGGTCTCGAATATTGGAAACGGAAAATTCGAATCCTCAATCCCTAAATCATCAGCGGACAACAGAGACTTTGCTGCACTAACCATTACAGGAAAGCCAAGTATCACCCTGCCTTGGCCATCAGTTCGGCTTTTGGCTTCCCGTTCAATCCTGCTGTTGATCACTCTGCAATAAACGTGATAGGTCCCCTCATATGGATAGAGTTGAAGTGCCGCAAAACCTTCCTCGTCCTTCAGTTCAATGATGGAGTCTTGGAGCAACGAGAGTATGCAAAGAGCAATTTCCGACTGGCGTTCGATCAGAGGGGAGACGAATTCGTTGGATATATCTTTGTCCGTAGATGAGAAACAAAAGAACGCAAGCCCTCCCAGTGCGAGCACCAACGCATTTGCGTTGATAACATTTTCAACTGGGATGTTTTGAAATTCCTCGAGGGTTGATGTTTCGAGGGCTGCATGCAGACGCTGAACATGATTGCGTACGTTTGTCTCAATGATCCCGCGATCTCTGCTCGCATGGGCGATAAAGTCACAAACTTCTATGAATTCCTTGTTCTTCCTCGTGAATTCGTTAGTCTCTGATGAGAGCCGATCTCTCATGTATTTAGCAACTTCCCGAAGGTCAATCAACAATGCCTTCACGTCGGTTTCTGTGAAGCGCCCGGATTTCAGCATTTCGATCCCAGTTCGCACTGAGAGCTTAATTTTTCGGGATAGAACGAACGGATGCCTAGTCATTGTCGTGGGATCGAAGGGGCTTAGTTCGAATTTTACCGCGGCCCGAGTTGATGTCTGTCCAATGACATTTTCATTGCCTTTGTGCCGAGCTGCTCAGGCGCCAGATATCCGCTGACCACCGCACATGAGATACGATGGTCAGCTCGGCTGATATTCCGCGCTCAGGCTTCCGCCGTCAGCTTTTCCAGCAACAGCGGTTTGACCTGGGCCAGCCAGGTCGTGATGCGCTCATCGGTGAACATGCCTTGCGTGCGCTGGTCGATGAGCAGGCCGATGAAACGGCCGTCGACTTCGGCGGCGGAGTGGTCGTAGGTGTAGCCGTCGGTTGGCCAGTCGCCGACGATTTCGGCGCCCCTGCCCTTGAACTTCTCGACCAGCGCGAATAGCGAGCTGCAGAAGCGGTCGGCGTATCGTTCTTGGGCACCGAGGCCGAAGAAGGCGATGCGTTTGCCGCTGAAGTCCACATCGGCCGGCAACAGGGCGAGGAATTCTTCCCAGTTCGGCTCGAAGCAGCCGGACGAGGCGCCCTTGCCGGGAATTTCGCCAATGCCGTAGCTCGGCGTGCCGAGGATCAGCGCGTCGTATTTGAGCATGTCGTCCGGGGTGATGCGATTGACGTTGACCGGCTTGTCGCAGACGTCGTCGCCGAGCTGTTTCTGCATTTTCTTGGCGATGAGGCGGGTGGTGCCGGTTTCGGTGCCAAAAAACATTCCGATTTTATTCATGGTCGTTCCTGATTGAGGTTGGAGGTTGGTGCGGCGTGGACTTGGCACGCCCGTTGCGAAGATGGGTGAAAGCAGGCTGCCGACGTCGACTTTGCGACAGGGCAGCAGACCCAACCCCAACGGAGTTCGCCATGAGTGCCACCACCATTGATTGCAAGGGACAGATCGTCAGCATGGGCGACAAGGTCCGCGTTCTCGAAGTCAGCGTTGATCCCGATCTCGATGAGGACGATCTGGAGATGTTCAGGGACATGGTCGGCGCCATCTGCGCCATCGAGCGCATCGATGGCGAAGGCGCTGCCTGGGTGGCACTGTGGTGGAACGGCGACGAAGGCACCATCCTGACCCAGGTTGGACTGGCGCCGCGGCAGATGGAGCGGGTGGCGGCGTGAGCCGCCGTTAAATGACTCATTCGTCAAT
Organism: Azonexus sp.; assembly: GCF_049652925.1. Lineage (GTDB taxonomy): Bacteria > Pseudomonadota > Gammaproteobacteria > Burkholderiales > Rhodocyclaceae > Azonexus. The sequence continues at coordinate 64,780 of NZ_JBASFI010000010.1, read as the reverse complement.
TTCCGCCGCGCTGTAGTTCTTCAGTCGCTTCTCGGCCGAGACGCCGAGAATCTTGAGCAGCCAGGGCGGTGGCGATTCGACCATGGCCACCTGGAAGGGCTGGAGGATGTCGAGGGCCGGCCCGCCATCGGGGATCTTGATCGGGTAGATGTCGGCGCGGATGACCTTGGCAGCGGCCGGGCCGCCAATCGAGACGACGTAGCAGACGTGACAATCGCCGATCAGCTTGGCGCGCCACAGGTTCTTGTCTTCGGCGAACTCGGCGTCCATGGTGTCGCGGATATCGACCAGGCGGATTTCGGTCGGCGATACCTGATAAACGAGAAAACGCAGGCAGGAGCCGAAGTGGCCGGAGAGCAGGTCGCCCTTGTCGGAGGCGATGGCGATGCGCACCGAGCCGGGCATTTCGCCGTCTTCATAGGCCTCGATCTTGGGCAGCGAATCGTCGCCCTGCGTTTCGCCCCACAGGATGCGCACGGCCAGTTTCATCGACTCGAGGCCGATGCCGATATCTTCGCCATCCTCCTCTCCGTCGGCGCTGGCGAAGCCGGTCTTGAGCATGGTCACTGTCGTCTGGCGCAGCTTTTCCTCGTCGATGTCCTCGCCGAGCCGGCGTTGCAACAATTGGATCAGCGCCGGCAGGCTGGCGTTGGGCATGGCCCGCGACGCCAGCGCGATGCGCAGCGCGGCTTCGCGGGTGACCGGCGGTTTTCTGACTTCTTCCATGACATTCTCCGTTTTTGATTGGGGTTGGGATTTAAATTTAGGTTTGGTTTTTCCAATTCCCTTGCAGAGATGGTGCCAGCCAGTGAAACTGGGCTAACTGCCTGATTTCACGCGGGCATGGGGCTTGCTGAAGTCCACCCAACGCCAAGGAAAACCCATCATCGTGTCGGATACCTCACAAGAAGTCGTACGCGCCTACCACGCGCGCACCAAGCATCGTTTCGAAGCCTATGCCGAAGGCCCCGGCCAACTGGACTGGGACGCCCAGCCGGCCGCTTTCCGCCACTATCCGGGCGCGCCCGTGTTCGAGTTGCCGTTGGTGGCCGACCGTTTCGAGCGTTGCTACGGTCAACTGGAAAAAAAGCCGAAAAATGAAATTGCGCCGGACCTCGACAGCCTAGGCGCGCTGCTTGAGTTGTCGTTCGGGCTGTCGGCGTGGAAGACCTGGGGGCCGAGCCGCTGGGCCCTGCGCTGCAACCCGTCGTCCGGCAACCTGCATCCGGTCGAAGCCTGGGTGCTGAGCGCCGGCCTGCCCGGTGTCGGCGCCGGCCTGCAGCACTACGATCCGGAACAGCACGCCCTCGAAGGCCGCGCGCTGACGGCGCCAGTGGCGGGCGAGGCATGGCTGGCCATCGGCCTGACCAGCGTCATGTGGCGCGAAGCGTGGAAATACGGCGAACGCGCCTTCCGCTACTGCCAACTCGACATCGGCCACGCCGTCGGTGCCCTGGCCTACGCCGCCGCGCTGCTCGGCTGGGAAGTCGTGCCGATTGGCGCCACGGCCGAGGCGCTGAAGCATTGCCTCGGGCTGGATCGGCCGGACGATTTCCCGCCCTCGCGCTACGCCTTCACGGAAACCGAAGAGCCGGAAATCCTGCTCGCCATTCGCGCCCCTGGCCTGAATACGCCGCCGTCGGCCGAAGCACTCGCCGCCTGGCTCGATGGCGCCGACTGGCAAGGCAAACCGACCCGCATCGACCCGTCACCGGGCTACCGCTGGCCGGCCATCGATCAGGTCGCTGCCGCCAGCCGCGGGGTGCTCAGCGCGCTGGAATCCACGAGCTTTGCGCCACTGCCGTCCCTCGTCCCGCATCCGACGACGACCGGCACCGCCCAGATCATCCGCCAGCGCCGCAGCGGCCAGCGTTTCGATCCACACTATGCGCTGTTGAAACCCGCCTTCTACCGCATGCTCGACGCCGTGCTGCCCCGGCCGCAATTGCCGTGGCTGGCCCAGACCACGCCGCCGCGCATCCACCTGCTGCTCTTCGTCCTGCGCGTCGATGGTCTGCCCAGCGGCCTCTACCTGCTGCCGCGCACGCCGGCGGCGTTTACCGAGTTGCCCGCCGCGCTGCTGCCAGCCGACGAACGCTTCGCCAACCGCCGTCCGGTCGCCGAATTCGACCCCGATTGCCCGCCACACCTCGGCCTCATCCAGCTTGCCGAAATGGGCCTGCAGGAAATGCAGCGTTTGGCCCGCTCGCTGTCCTGTCATCAGGACATCGCTTCGACCAGCGCCTTCTCGCTCGGCATGCTCGGCGAATTCGCAGACGCGACGGCGACCGGCCACGGCTACCGCGAACTGCTGCGCGAAGCCGGGCTGGTCGGTCAGGTGCTCTATCTCGAAGCCGAAGCCGCCGAAGTGCGCGGCACCGGCATCGGCTGTTTCTTCGACGATCCGGTGCATCAGCTCGTCGGCCTGAGCGGCCCGCGCTACCAGAGCGTCTATCACTTCACGGTCGGCACGCCCGTCACCGACGCGCGCATTGAAACCGGTCCGCCTTACCCCCAACGACAAGAGAAACCATGACCCCCCAACTTTCAGCCTTCCTCACCGAACACGGCTTTCAGCCCGACAACATCAACGCCCCGCAAGCCGACGGCCGTTTCACGCCGCTCATGCGCGCCGCCAAGCTCGGCCGGCTCGACATCGTCGATGAACTGCTGGCGCTTGGCGTCGATCTCAATGCCCTCAACGCCGACGGCTGCAATGCCCTGTGGCTGGCCTGCTACAACGGCAGCCATGAACTGATCGAACGCCTGATCGCCGCCGGCGTCAATATCGACCAGCAAAACGGCAATGGCGCCAGCGCCCTGATGTACGTGTCGTCGAACAGCAAGCCCGATCTCGTCAAACTGCTACTCGAAAAAGGCGCCAACCCGACATTGAAGAATTTCGACGACTCGACAGCGCTCGATCTGGCTGCTTCGCTGGAATGTTTGAAGTTGCTGCGCAAGGCCGCCTGAGGGCCGGTATTCCCTGGACAAAAGGGGCAGGGGGGAATCTGTGTCGGCCAGCCAATTCAACCCCAAACCTGGCAAGGCCGGAGTGACTGCGGCACTTCCCTAAGAGGCCAGCGGATCGCCTTCCGCTTCGGCCTGGCGGGCCGCCTGGACCTGCTCGTCGGGGGCGCCGATGCGCTCGAGCAGATTACTGTGGCCGATGTGGAGCAAGGTTTCGATGGCCCGATAGTCGTCCGGCAAGGCGGGGTCGTTCCAGCCATTGGCTGAGTGCCGGGCGAGATCGACGGCGAGCTTGACGTTCCTGACGTTGGCTGTTTCGGCGTCGGCCGGATTGAGCAGCGAACAAAGCAGTGATGGCAGCCCCCAGTGGGCAATCAACTCAATGGCGATTTCGTCGAGCGAGGCACCGAAGACTTCTAGTTGAATCTGGCTGCTCCGCCGTCCCGGCTCGCTGGCTAGTCGCTCCTTGGCGCGGATGGCGAGGTTCGGGGCGAAGCACCACATGAGGATTTCGACCAGATCGTGAAGCAGTGCCGCCAAGGCGATTTCGTCGAAGCTGACGTTCTGCCGCTGTAGGGCCCAGTCGCGGGCCCATTGCGATGCAACACGGGAGCGGGCGATGACCTTGAGCAGGCCGAGCATGGCCTTCGGGTAGCCTTTCATTTGCTGCTCGACGATCGGCGGGTTCTGGATGCTGTTGTAAAAATTCTCCGTACCGATCATCACCAGCGAACGCTCGATGGTCGTGATGTCGGCCGACTGGCTTTTGGTTCGACGCGCCTGCATGGTTTGAAACAGGCGCACGGTCATCAGCGGGTCATGGGCGATGATCGTCGCCAGCTTGCGGGTGTTGATCGTCTCGGCGGTGGCCCGCAACTCGTCGAGCTGGTGGGCAGTGTGGCGAAGGAGCGGGACTTCGATGGTCTTGAAGTGATCGACCCAGGGGCCGACGCCCGGGAAGGGAAAATCGATCATCAAGGTCATGGCAGTAAACCTTTCATCGCTCAGGCGTTGAACAGCTGTTTCAGAAAATTCTCGACATAGGCCGGGCGAACCGGCTTGACGACGTAGCCGCGAGCACCGAGTCCGGCCGCTTGCTGGACGATGGTGCGCGAGGTGTCGCCGGTCACCATGACGACGGAAGTTTTCGGGCTGGCCTCGACGATTCTGGGCAGCGCGTCGAGGCCGCTCAGGATGGGCATGTTGACGTCGAGAAACAGTACGGAAGGCTGGTGGGTCGCGGCAGCACGGATGGCTTCCTCGCCATTGACCGCCTGACCGACGACCTGCAGGCCCAGCTCGGTGAGCAGGCCTTTGAGTAGCAGGCGGATTGAGCTGTTGTCGTCGGCAATGACGGCTGTCGGCCGCCTGCCGGGGGCTTTGGCAGGATTCGCTTGAGCTGGCTGGGCTGCCGACGATTTGCCGGCCGCTTCCGGCTCGATTTCCGGCGAAGCCCGGCGGCGGGTTTCGCAAACCTGCTGCAACTCATCGATCACCTGTTTCTGGCCGAACGGCTTGCGCAGAAAGCCGGCCGCGCCGGCATCGGCGGCCTGGCTCTCGATGCCCGGGCCTTCCGTCGCGGTGATGAACAGCACATCGATTTCCGGATGGTACGAATTGATTTCGCGCAGGATGTCGAGGCCATCCCGCCCCGGCAACTGGTAGTCGAGGCAGACAATTTCCGGCGACAGCTCGCGCACGGCTTCCATGACGCCGTTGCCATCTTCCAGCGCACCCACCACCTCGTAGCCCTGGCTGGACAGAAGGGTGGTCAGCAGGTCTCGCATCGAGGCATTGTCATCAACAATCAGAACACGCATTCAGAACTTCCCAGCAGTTTCCATGAATTCAGGTTTCGGGTGATTCGGTCAGATCGCTTGCAACGCTTATGGTAGCCGCGAAATGGGGAGATTGGACAGGCAGAAATCAAAACGCCTCCATGATGGAGGCGTTTTCAATTTTGGCTTTTTTTTCCGGTTGACCGTGGGAATCGCCTACAGAATCATCCCGGCGCCGACCGTGTTGTTATTGCTCTCGTCGATGATGATGAACGCCCCGGTCCCACGATTTTCCAGGTAGGGGTCAGCGAACAGCGGCTGGGCCAGCTTGAAGGTGACTTGCGCGATGTCGTTCATCGCCAGCTTTTCGGCTGGGACTTTTTCCAGCGTGTTGACGTCGAGGCGGTGGTCAATGGCGGCCAGTTTGGCCTTGGAGTCGCGCGTCGTGTGGCGGATCAGGTAGGTGCGGGCGCGGTCCATCGGGGCTTCGGCCATCCAGCAGACGGTGGCTTCGATCTGCTTTACTGCCGCCGGGACTTCGCTGGATTTGACGATCATGTCGCCACGCGAGGTGTCGATTTCGTCGGCCAGCAGCAGGGTGATGGATTGTTCGCAGAAGGCTTCGCCGATATCGATGCCGCCGAGTTGCACAGCTTTGACGGTGGACTCGCGGCCCGAGGGCAGGACGGTGACGGCGTCGCCGACCTTGATCGAACCGGCTTCGACGCGGCCCATGAAGCCACGGTAATCGTGCAGCTCTGGATTGGCAGAATCCTGTGGGCGGCAGACGTACTGGACCGGGAAGCGGAACTTCTCGGTGTGCTCGGTATGGGCGGCCGGGGCGGTTTCGAGCATCTCGAGCAGCGTCGGGCCTTCGTACCAGTTCAGCTTGTCGCCACGGTCGACGATCATGTCGCCATTGAGCGCCGAGAGCGGGATGAAGCGGATGTCTTCGATGCCGACCTTGGCCGCGAATTCGAGGTATTCGCCCTTGATGCGCTCGTAGGTTTCCTGCGAGTAATCGGCGAGGTCCATCTTGTTGATGGCGACGATCAGGTGCGGGATGCCGACTAGCGAGGCCAGCTTCGAGTGACGGCGGGTCTGGGTCAGGACGCCCTTGCGCGCATCGATGAGGATGATGGCGAGGTTGGCGGTCGACGCGGCGGTCACCATGTTGCGGGTGTACTGCTCGTGGCCCGGCGCGTCGGCGATGATGTACTTGCGGGTTCCGGTCGAGAAGTAGCGGTAGGCGACGTCGATCGTGATGCCCTGTTCGCGCTCGGCCTGCAGGCCGTCAGTGAGCAGCGACAGGTCAACCGCGCCCATGCCGCGTTTTTCCGAGGTCTTGGCGATGGCCGACAGGGTATCGGCCAGGATGGTCTTGGTATCGAACAGCAGGCGGCCGATCAGCGTGCTCTTGCCATCATCGACGCTGCCGCAGGTCAAAAAGCGCAGCAGGCCGTGGTCTTCTACGTGGGCGGTCATCAGAAGTAACCCTCTTTCTTGCGTTGTTCCATGGAGGCGTCGCTGGTCTGGTCATCCAGACGGGTAGCGCCGCGCTCGGTGATGGTGGTGGTTGCGGTTTCGAAAACGATCTTGCTGACGTTGTCAGCATCCGATTCGACCGGGGCGGTGCAGGAAATGTCGCCGACGGTGCGGAAACGCACCTGCAGGTCGATGATTTCTTCACCGTCCTTGGACGGGTTGGCAATGCCGCCGCCGACCAGCGGCACATTGACCGGAACTATGGAACCTTGGCGCATGACGACCGGGCGCTTGTGGGCGAAGTAGATGTTCGGCAGTTCGAGGCCTTCGCGCTCGATGTATTGCCAGACGTCCATTTCCGTCCAGTTCGAGATCGGGAAGGCGCGGATGTTTTCGCCCTTGTGGCTGCGGGCGTTGTACAGGCTCCACAGTTCCGGGCGCTGGTTTTTCGGGTCCCACTGGCCGAACTCGTCGCGGAAGCTGAAGATGCGTTCCTTGGCGCGGGCCTTTTCCTCATCGCGACGGGCGCCGCCGATGCAGGCGTCGAAACCGAATTCCTCGATGGCTTCGAGCAGCGTTACCGACTGGTGTTTGTTGCGCGATTCGCCTTCATGCTTGAGGACAACGGTGCCGCGCTTCATTGAGTCTTCGACCGAACGCACGATCAGCCGCTCGCCGAGTTCGGCCGCACGCTTGTCGCGGAAGGCGACAACTTCCTTGTAGTTGTGGCCGGTGTCGATGTGCATCAGCGGGAAGGGGAACTTGCCCGGACGGAAGGCCTTTTCGGCCAAGCGCAGCATGCAGATCGAGTCCTTGCCGCCGGAGAAGAGCAGCACCGGATTGGAACACTGGCCGGCCACTTCGCGCATGATGTGGATGGCTTCGGCTTCGAGCCAGTCGAGATGAGAGAGGGTAGAACGTTGGGTCATTGCTTGGGTAATCCGCGTGGATTGTCGAATGAGCGCCATTGTAGCAAGGCCTTAATATTGTTTTAAGAACAAGTGCGCATCTTGTTATTTCAAATTGTTATAAAGATGGGTGGGTATTGACGGAACATCTGATTCGCATACGGGTCAGACAAAATTGCCCGTTTCTATTCAGGAGAAAACCATGTTGCTCCGCCCCGCTATCGCCTTCAGTGCCTTGTCAATTGCCGTGCTGAGCGGCTGTGCCACCCCCATGTCCGGTCCCTCGGCCAGCGCCGAGCTGCTCGCCCGTTCGGGCAGCATGGTCAGTGGCACGGTCAGTTTTTCCGAAACGGACGGCCGTTTGCGCATTGAAGCCAAGGTGGCCGGGCTGACACCGGGCGAGCATGGCTTCCATGTGCACGAGGCGGGCGATTGCAGTGCGCCGGACGCCAGCAGCGCCAAGGGCCATTTCAATCCGATGAGCAAGGCGCACGGCCACCACGCCAGCGACGAACATCACGGCGGCGACATGCCCAACCTGATCGCCGATGCGCAGGGTATGGCGACATACAAGGCCGAACTCCGCGGCCTGACCCTGAGCGGCCCGACCGGCGTGGTTGGTCGCAGTGTCGTGATCCATGCCGATCCGGACGACTACAAGTCGCAGCCGGCCGGCAACTCGGGCAAGCGCGTCGCCTGCGGGGTGATCGCGGCGCGCTGACGGATGCTGAAAACTTCAAATTTGGCAAAAATTTCCGGTTGACCGTATTAACCGGATACAGGCAGCGGATCGGCCGGTAATGTGTGGTTTGGGCTGCTTTTGCGTCGCGCCCAGTGCAGAGCGTTGGGGCGTGTTCACAGTGACCCGCGCTGCACGTTGCTTGCTGAGTACGCGCTAATGGCTGCGAAATGTGTCGAAAATACTTACACGGCCAAAATTCCCAACATTATTTTCCATTGTGCTTGTGGGGTTTCCAGACGCAGGCATCATGTTTGCTGAGTGTTCAGAAGCGGCTTTGTAGCAGTCGAAGATGGTTGTGAACTGGAGGCGAGAGTTGATGATGGAAGCAGAAAAACCGGGCGAGAAAATACTCACAATCCTGCTCGAAGCCCTGACCACGATTTCATATCTTCGAGGGAAGGACGAGCGGGCGGCCAGCATCGCCGAATATGCCCTGGATCAATACGAAAAGGCCTTGCGCTATGCCGGGCATGCGGAGGGCGTTGGCGAGCTGCCGTATTTGCCTGGTCTGTGTCCGGACCAGCGCAATCATCATGCTCTCCGGCGCAAGAACGACAGACGATCCATCAACTACGGCCCGCCCGCGGGGTTGGCGGACCAAAGGCTCGGTGCGGAACGCCGAATGAATGCGGATCGCCGCAGCCAGGGGCAGACATACTGTTGAACAAGGCTACATCAACAAAAGGCCGGCCGGCACCTGGGGAAAACGCATCGCCTGCGGTGTGATCGCTACGCGCTGGGCACCCTCGGTATTCCAATTTTGGCCAATATTTCCGGTTGACCGTGGCAACCGCTCCCTGGCGCGGATCATCAGCACCCGATCACCCTGAACTCCACTCGCCGATCCAGCGCATCGCTGGCATCGTCGCGGCCGTTGCCGACCATCGTTTGCCGTGAGCCGACGCCGTTGGCGATCATCCGCTTGTCGAGTCCGGGCGAGGTTTGGGCCAGGCGCGACTTGATGTATTCGGCCCGGAGCAGCGATAGCCGTTCATTCAAGGGTTCCGGCCCAGTCGGGCTGGTGTGGCCGGTGATTTCCAGGCATTTGCCGCTGTCGCCGGTGCGCCGGGCGATGGTTTTGAGCCAGCCTGGATAGCTGCTGTTTAGCGTCCGATTTGCCATGAAAGCCGTCGAGCCGGGACGGAACAGGAACTTGACGGCCAGCCGCTGGTGTTCGAGGCCATAGTCGACGACCTTGGCAAAGGCTGCCTCGGCCGGCCGCTGGCGGCCGAGCTTCCAGTTGGCAAGATAAATGCCGTTATGCACGCGGAACTGGTCGCCGGCCGGCATGGCCAGGGCGCTGGTGTAAAAATCGAGGGCTTCGCGGTAACGGCCGGCCTCGTAGGCTTCGATGCCTTCTGCAACGACCGAGGCGGCCAGAATGCGGTCGAGGTAGAGCGGGTTGATCGGGTCGCCGGCCTTGGTGCCCTGGCAGGTCTTGATATAGCCCTCGGTCGCCGGGTCTTCCGACCAGGCCGGGGCATCGCGGAAAAAGGCCAGTGGCGTCGGGTCCACCCCTTCCGGCAAGGCAAAAGCCAGACCCTTGCTGACCAGCTTGCCAGTGCGCAGATCAGCCAGCGCGAAGCAGATGCGGTAAGCCTCGCGGGTGCCCGCTGTCTTGCGCTGGGCATTGACCCCGGTGAAGGTGCCGATCAGGACCAGCGGGCTGCGCGCCACGTTGGCCGCCGAAAAGGCCTGCACGTCGAACTGCGGGTAGCGCTCATGCATCAGATCGGTCAGCCGCCGGCCCATCGAGCGCGTCGTCACCGACTGGGCGCCGGTCATGCCGTCGATCAGCGGATCGATCACCAGCGCGTATTTTGGCTGGGCCGGGGTGCCGGCTGGAGGCAGTTTGGCATTGGTGAACAAGGCCGTGGCAGCGCTCAAAACCGCCTGGTCATAAGGCTGGGCCGGCGGTGGGGCTGGCGCAGCGGGCGAGGCGGCTGGGCTGGCCGAGGCTGGCGGGGACGAGGCGGTAGCCGACGGTGCAGGCGAAGAGGTGTATTCCTTGAGACTGTCACAGCCGGCGACCAGCAGCACGGCGGCAAAAGCCGCAGTGCACAAGGCTGAACGCGAAAGGCGGGGAGATCGAATATTCATGGTCGGCACTCCTTGTCGAATCTTGATTGGCTTGCCTCGGAAAGCGTTTCGCCGAGCTGGATGCGGGCCAGCAGATCGGCACAACGAGCGCTCGACAGCCGGGTCGAATCGGTCCGCTTGATGGCGGTGGAAGACTCGGGCAGGGTTCTGCTGCGCGACAGAGGCGTCGTTGAGGACGCCAATGCGGCACTCGAGTCGCGGGAAATTTCCGGTCGGACGCTCGCGGTCGGCGGCGATGGGTTGGCCGGAACGGCAGCGGGAGCAGCCGGCGGCACCCTGCGCTCCGGTTGCCGGCTGGCAGATTCCGGCGCCGGGGTCGCGGGAACGGGTTGCTGGCGAGACGACAGGCCGATGAAGGCAGCAGCGCCTGCTAGCAGCACGCCGCCAGCCAGCGCCCAAAGTGGCCAGCGCGCGCTGGCTACATGCATCGCCGGCTTTGCCCGGCCGGGTAAATCGGTCGTGTTGTAGGGCGGGTCAGGGTCATGTTCAGCATCGGCTGGCCTGGTCGGCTGCCGGATCGCCGACGATGGACTATCCGTGGCGCTCACCGCCGGCTTGCCCAGCAGATGCTCAAGATCCGACAGCAGCATGCGCAGGCCATCGAAATCGGGCGAGCCATCCCAACCCGTCAGATCGGCCGCCTGAATCTCGCGGAAACCGGCCGGCGGGCGAACGTTCTCGATTAGAACAGGCACCAGCTTGCCCAACCGGCGCCCCTCGGTGGCCTCCTCGTACACCCATTCGCTTTCAATCGACTTGGCCGACCACAAGACCACCATGCAGCGCATGTCCTCCAGCGCATGCTCAAGCACGCTGCGCCAGGTTTCCCCGGCCGGAATCCGCCGATCCCACCAGACGCTCCAGCCGGCCGAACCAAGTACCTCGGCAACCCGCCGCGCCGTCTCCCGGTCACGCTCGGTGTAGCTCAGAAAAATATCGGTCATTTCCTCCCCCGCTGAGGCCAGAAAAGCCGGAAAGGCCGTCGATGCGCCAGCCCTCCTCAGTCGGCAGGCAGTGCGTTCGACGCCAGAAAACCGGCCAACCTCAGCTAGTCGACCGCGGAAAGAATATTCCGTTCAATTAAAAGGAGGGAAGGCGGTGGGGAGTGTTTGTTCAAGAGCGCTGCGATGTCAGAAATACAGGGAGGCCGCCTGAGTGTCTCTAAATCGGTGCTATTGCTGACCTTGAGCTGTTGGTCAGAGTCATGCGGCAATGCGCAGGCTACTTGCCGTTTAGCAGGAAATTTCGTTGAAGGGCAGCTTGCCGATCTGGCGAACACACACTTCGTGCCCAAAGGCGACGTTCGAAAGTGTCGAGGTTCAACGGCCGGTTTCTGAAAGCTGCCGGAAAGCCTAAGCGAGCAATTCGGCCATTGCCGCCGATGGTGCTGGCCAATTTGTATGGCTGGTGTCGTGCAGGTTGCCGACATTGTCACAATCTGCGACCAGAAGGGTAGCGGCTTTATGAACATGGCTTCATCAAAAGCTATCTTGTAACCAAGCGGTTATTGATGCACGTCAACACGCCATGCATTAGTCGATGGCACAGCATTTATTGGTGAGGATTTGCCTACCTGCATTCTTGCTTCCCCCTAAAACGATTGTTAGACTTTGTTAAGTAGCAAATCCTAATGGATCGTTGCTGCATTTTTCCGGCAAGCCAGCCATCCGCCAGCCAGCCACTTTCCTCGTTTCAGGGTGAAGGTGTCGTTTCCAGTTTGCGCCCCGATTTCCCGCGAGGAATATCGTTTTGTTGAAATTGAAACAAGATAAGGAGAGCGAAAATGGATAAGAAACTCACGACTGCTGCCGGCTGTCCCGTGGTGGACAACCAGAATGTCATGACTGCGGGCCCGCGTGGTCCGCAACTACTTCAGGATGTCTGGTTCCTGGAGAAACTGGCGCATTTCGACCGCGAGGTCATTCCCGAGCGCCGCATGCATGCCAAAGGCTCTGGTGCTTTCGGCACCTTCACCGTAACCAATGACATTACCCAGTACACCCATGCCAAGATTTTCAGCCAGGTTGGCAAGAAGACTGAGCTATTTTCCCGCATGTCCACGGTGGCGGGCGAGCGCGGGGCGGCCGATGCCGAACGCGATATTCGCGGTTTTGCGATCAAGTTCTACACCGAGGAAGGCAATTGGGATCTGGTCGGCAACAACACCCCGGTGTTCTTCCTGCGCGACCCGCTGAAATTCCCGGACCTCAATCACGCCGTCAAGCGCGACCCGCGCACCAACCTGCGCAGCGCATGCAACAACTGGGACTTCTGGACCTCGTTACCCGAAGCCCTGCATCAAGTCACCGTGGTGATGTCCGATCGCGGCATTCCAGCCAGCTACCGCCATATGCATGGCTTCGGTTCGCACACCTTCAGCCTCATCAACGCTCAGAATGAGCGTTTCTGGGTCAAGTTCCACTGGCGCACCCAACAGGGCATCAAGAATCTGACCGATGCCGAGGCCGAAGCCGCCGTCGGCAAGTGCCGTGAAACGCACCAACGCGATCTGTACGAGGCCATTGAGCGCGGCGATTTCCCGAAGTGGACGCTCTGCATTCAGGTCATGCCGGAGGCGGATGCCGAGAAGGTACCCTACCATCCGTTCGACCTGACCAAGGTCTGGCCGCACAAGGACTATCCGCTGATCGAAGTGGGGATCATCGAGTTCAACCGCAACCCCGACAACTACTTCGCCGATGTCGAACAAGCCGCCTTCAACCCGGCCAATGTAGTACCTGGCATCGGCTTCTCCCCCGACAAGATGCTGCAGGGTCGTCTCTTCTCCTATGGCGACACCCAGCGATATCGCCTGGGTGTCAACCACGGACACATTCCGGTCAACGCACCGCGCTGCCCAATGCACAGCTACCACCGGGATGGTCAGATGCGCACCGATGGCAACTATGGTTCGACACTGGGCTATGAGCCGAACAGTTACAACGAATGGCAGGAACAACCGGACTTCCGCGAACCACCGCTGGCAATCAACGGCGCAGCCGATCACTGGAACTTCCGCGAGGATGATGACGACTATTACAGCCAGCCGCGCGCCCTGTTCCGCTTGATGACGCCTGACGAGCAGCAGCGTCTGTTCGACAACACCGCCCGCGCCATGGGCGATGCACCTGAAGAAATCAAGCGTCGCCACATCATGAACTGTACCAAGTGCGACCCGGCTTATGGTGCCGGTGTTGCCAAGGCGCTGGGCATGATGGCTTGAACCAGGATTGCCGATGGACCGAGGCCAAACAATTGCTCTGAACGGGCTTGCTTCCCGGCACTCTTGGTTTGTGCTGCTGCGTATGCATGCGCAGCAGCACAAACTGGTGGCAACCGGATTGGCGCTGGCGTTGCTCGGCGTAATCGTCCTGCTCGGGCAAAGCATTAGCCAAGTGCTTGCCGGCAATGCTGCGCCGGGCTTGCGCCTTGCGCTCTACGGCGGTGTGGCAGGGTTTGCGACCACGGCACTGGGCGCGTTGCCGGCTTTGCTCATGCGCAGTTTGCCGCAGCGTGTCGAAGACAGCATGCTGGGCTTGGCGGCGGGCATGATGCTCGCCGCCAGCGCCTTTTCTTTGCTCTTGCCCGGGCTCGAAGCCGGTGAGTCGCTGCTCGGCAATCGGGGCACCGGTGCGGCAGTCGTTGTCTTCGGGATGGCGCTGGGGGTTTTGCTCATGCTGGGCCTGGATGAGTTCACGCCGCACGAGCATGAAACGACGGGGCCCTGCGGACCCGGCTACGAAATCTGTGGTCGCGTCTGGCTGTTCGTCTTTGCCATCGCCTTGCACAACCTGCCCGAAGGCATGGCGATCGGTGTCAGTTTTTCTCAAGGGGACATGGGTGTAGGCTTGCCGCTCACCACGGCCATCGCCTTGCAGGACATTCCCGAAGGACTCGCTGTTGCACTTGCCCTGCGCAGTGCCGGCGTTGCGCCGGGCTATTCGGTACTGATTGCTGCGGCCAGTGGCCTGCTCGAACCGGTGGGCGCGTTGCTCGGCGTAGGCTTGGCCGGTGGCTTGGCGCTGGCCTATCCGATCGGTCTGGGGCTGGCGGCGGGAGCCATGATCTTTGTGGTTTCACACGAAGTCATCCCCGAGACACATCGTAACGGCCACCAGACGAGCGCCACCCTCGGCCTGATGGCCGGCTTTGCCCTGATGATGGTGCTGGACACCACGTTGGGCTGATCACTCTCACTAAACCAGAAAAGGAAAATCGAACATGAAAGACAGTAAATCACTTCCCCCTGTCATCGATATCGGCATTACCGATGCCGACCGCAAGAAAATTGCCAAGGGCTTGTCGGCGCTACTGGCCGATAGCTACACGCTCTATCTGATGACCCACAACTTTCACTGGAACGTGACCGGGCCCCAGTTCAACAGTCTGCACAACATGTTCATGGGGCAGTACACCGAGCAGTGGAATGCCCTGGACATCATTGCCGAACGCATTCGTGCGCTGGGTTTCCCCGCTCCGGGAACTTACAAGGAGTTCGTGAAGCTGGCCTCGATCCAGGAAGTGGAAGGCGTGCCCAAGGCTACCGACATGATTCGTCATCTGGTCACAGCCCAGGAAGCAACAGCCCGCACGGCGCGCAAATTGTTCCCCATTGTCGATGCCGCCAACGATCAGCCAACAGCCGATGTGCTGACCCAGCGTATCGACATCCATGAAAAAACGGCCTGGATGCTGCGCAGCTTGCTAGAGGATTAAGCATTCGGCAACATCGGTGACAGAACGTTCAGGTTCTGTCACCGATGCGGCAGGAAGTGAGCCAGCGAACTTAATGAAACCACAGCTTCAAGAGATAACGTCATTGAATCAGTCAAGAGAAACACCCCTGAAGCGACCATAGCGGAAGTTACCGCTTTACCCGCATGCTGATGATGGTATCCAAGTGATGCCAAGCCACCATCGCAAGCACTTGGCTGCTTACAAGTTGCCCAGTAGGCGATATCCCATTGGCAATAATGCTGACGCGTATGAGCTTGGCGCCTAATCTATTTCGCGCGCTCTGCGATTGAAGATCATTCTGACATCAAAGCGTCGTGTTCAACAAAAGAACAGCGCGAAACATAGGCGACAAAACTGTCACCCAATACTCGAAAGTCAGCCAAAAATGACAGGAAGAGTCATCTTGGTTGAGAAACTCAAGGGCAATACACTGATTTAATTGCCTAATTTAGCCAGGCAGTGTGGTACGGCTCTTGCGATTACTCTTTTGCCAAATAGTCAAAAGCGGCCTGATTGGCCAGATTTGACCTCAGAGACGCCCCATAGTCCGGAGCAATCTTAACAATGGGAAAAGATGATTGGTCAGGGAAACGTGGAAGTTTGAATATAAGCATATGCTGATTTTACTTATCAGCCATCGGGCACACCGGAGCGTAGCAACCGAGGTCCTTATCGAGGATTCGATAGCCCTCTCCCGGTGTTTATATCTCCACCGGAATAGCCCCAGGCAACAGGGAATATTCCAGCAAGCAAGGAGCTGTCATGAGTTGTGATACCGGTATCAAGCCGCGCAAGACCGTCAAGTCTGTTCAAAATCCCTCGCAAGAAAACGTTCAGGAGAAAAAAGCCATGAGTTCCACTATGGTCCGCCGTGAAATGCCCGAATTCACCATGGAAGCCTACGACGCCAAGACAGGCCACTTCACCAAGGTTTCCAGTGCCGACTATAAGGGCAAATGGGCTGTTGTCTGCTTCTACCCAGCCGACTTCACCTTCGTCTGCCCGACCGAGATCGCTGCAATGAATGCAAAGTACGACGAATTCCAGAAGATGGGCGTTGAGATTCTTGCGATTTCAGTCGATTCCAAGTTCTCGCACAAGCGCTTTGTGGAAACCGAACCTATCCTCAAGGGGCTCAGGCTGACCATTGGCGCCGATACGACCCAGGAAGTCAGCGAGTTGTTCGGTGTACTGATCGAGGAAGAAGGCGTCGCCCTGCGCGGGCGTTTCCTGTTCAATCCGGATGGCATCTGCGTCGCCCAGGAAGTTCAGGCAGACTCTGTAGGCCGCAACGTCAATGAGTTCATCCGTCAGGTCGAAGCTTGGCAACACGCCACCAAAACCGGCGAAGTCTGCCCGGCCGGGTGGCGCCCTGGCAAGAAGACACTGCCGGTAAATACCGATGCTGAAAAAATGACGGGGCGCGTCGGCGACTACATCACGATTGAGGAAATCCTGAGCTAACCCCCTCTGGCCCTCTTCCTCGGCATTAACCGACGGGGAAGAGGGTGCGACAGGCCGGCATCGCCGCTCCCATTTTTACGTATTCAAACATTCCCATGCTGCTCAACAGCTTGGCCGAGAACCGCAGCAAGCTTTGTTTTTTCGCCGCAATGGTCGTTGCGGTAGCGGGTGTCGAAGAGGGAAGCAGCGCTTCAGATGACATGCAGCCTCAACGTCAGCAACCTGCCTGTCACTAGCCACTCAAGCGAACCAGCGCCAACGGCGGCAATGGCCGAGTTGAGCGCATTGCTTACCCGGCCGGTTTCAAATGCGGCCATTCAAATGACTGCTATAGGTAATTTGCGACCGGCTGCTCTTGGCCGGGACCGCCAGTTCGGCATCGTTGCCGCATTGCGGTCGTTAGACAGTCGTAGTTATTTTCAGTGGTTGTTCTAGTGACTACTCAACACAGCACCGCCTTTCATTGAGCAAGCTGACAGCAGAAAATGCCCTACCTCCTGTCTTGATTCCGGTGGTTCGCGGCCTCGGAGCGATTCTGAGGTTTGCTTTCACCGAAAAGAAAGACTCCGGTTGTCTTTAAGATTGCCATGCGCGCATCCAGTCAGATGCCCATGTTCGAACCAAATCACTTTGATCGGTGGAACTCCGAAACCAGGACTTTTGCCTTGAGTAGCATGATGTCTTTGAGCATGCGTATTTTTCGGCCATGTTCCTGATGCGCCAGGTCGTAGATTTGCTTTTTCAGCGTTTCATCGCAGCTTTCAGGAAAACTCAACGACCATTGCGTGAAATAGGCGTCATAGCCATTGATTGTCTTGATCAGCTCGAATCTGAGCTTTTCCCGGGTTTTCGGCGGGATGGGTGCCAGTATTTCTTCAATGTCGGCATCGTAGTCATGGTTTCGCTGATTGTGCGCAATGGGAAATTCGATGATCTGACTCATGGGCATTCACCTGTTCATTGATTCAAGAAAAAGGCCTCTGGGTATCTTCCCGGCATGGCAATTGATCTGCAGCGCTATCCGCTCCAATTCGGGCCTGCCTTCGGTCACGAAATCGTTTCGAGCAGGACGGTGCGCGCTTTGGTGATGCGGACGAACTGTTCATGACTTCCCCCGACGTCGGGATGCGCTTTCTGGGCGAGCCGTCTGTAGGCGGTGTTGACTTGGCGTTTTTCGAGCTTTCCGCTGGCCGGCAGGTTCAGTGCCTCGCGATGTTCGCGTTCGTCCACGGGCTGGCGCTTGCCGTGGTGTCTGCCTTGCCGGCCGAAGAAGCGGGCAAATTCCTCGTTGATTCGCTCCTGGGCGGCACGGCGCAGGTTGATTGACTCCCGCTTCAATGCCGCTTGGTCGTCTTGCCAGCGCTGGCGCGACATGACGATGCAGGCGGCAAAGCTGATTCGGCTGTGGGTTTCGAGTTCATCGAAATCGAATGGCCCGACCATGTCGAAGGGTTCTTCCAGCCATGCTGTTCGTCCACCGGGGCCGACCTCGACCCGGCCGAGCGTGGCCGTGGTGACCACGCCGAGCCCACCGTTCCAGATGACCCATTCGTCGTCGCCTGCAGCGGAGTAGGTGTCACGCATGCCTTGCCTCCCGGGCGTGAGGGGCGCGGTATCGACAGGGCCGCGGGCGCCGGCTGTCCAACGCGGTGCGCGAGGTGGCAAGGGATGGGGGTTGAATTGAAGGGAACACGACAAGAATCGCCCGTTTGAACGCTGTTACCAACGGGAATGCAAATAGCGCACCAAGATTTGCCTGCGTCGTCAGGCTGAACGCAGCGACAAAACGCGTGGGGCTAACTTGCGAAGGGCTTTTCGGCGCCAGTCAGCGTCTGGGAGATTTCAATCTTGGGCGAAATTTCCGGTTGACCGTAGCAATCGTGTCCAGCGGGCCGTTCAAGGGGGCGGGTAAGCAGAAGCTCAAGCCGCCGATTTCGAGTATGGCGCTGAGGGCGTATTCATCAGACCCTTACGGCACGTCCAGCCCCCAGAACTTGATGATGTGGAAGCTGGAGCAGATCCCGACGTCCAGGATGAACGGCGCCGCCTTGCCGCACTGATTGGCGGCCGTGCCGGGGGCTATCGGGGTGCCGTGGCCCATGCCATTGATCATCACCGTCTCGACTAGCGCCTTGCCGGTGTTGTCCTTGTACAGCTTGTGGGCCTGACCGTTGATCGTGTCCTCGCTGTCGGGAACCTGATCGATGCCGAGCACGTTGGTCCATTGGTCCACCAGTTCTCGCTGGTCCTGCGGGTTGACCGTGCCATCCGTTGTCCCCTGCCAGATCGAGACACGCGGGAACGGTCCGCCGTGGCTTGATGCGCTGCGTACCAGCGTGCCCCACTGGGCCGGGGTCAAATCCTTCATCGGCGCGACCTGGCCCGACAGACTGACGCCGCATTGACCGAGCGCCTCGCTCGCATTGTTGGCGCACTTGTAGGGGATGCCGGCGATGATGGCGCCCCCGGCAAAGACTTCCGGATAGGTTGCGAGCATCACCGCGGTCATGGCGCCGCCGGCTGAGAGGCCGGTGACATAGACTTTTTTCGGGTCGACGCCGGCATCGGTCTTGACCTTGTCGATCATCTGGCGGATCGACAGGGCTTCGCCCTTGTCGCGCTCGTTGTCGCCCCGTTCGAACCAGTTGAAGCATTTCGACGAATTATTAGCCTGTTGCTGTTGCGGCAGCAAGAGCGCGAAACGGTGCTGGTCGGCGAACTTGGTCCAGCCCGGCTCGTCATCGTAAGCCGCTGCCTCCTGCCGGCAGCCGTGCAGGGCGACGACCAGCGGGCGCGAGGCGCCGAGATTGGCCGGCAGGTATTGGCACATTTTGAGATTGCCCGGGTTGGTGCCAAAGCCGGTGACTTCGCTCAGCGGTGCGGCGCAAGTGCTGGCCGGGGCGGCGCATAGCCACGGAAACCAGGCGCACCACCAGGATTGGGCGGAAGCCGTCAGCGGCAGCGCCAGCAACAGCGTCAGCGCGAATGCGTTGAGCCAGCGCTTGCCTGGCTTGGTACGGGGCGATTTTTCAGGAACGGCCGGGCTGGAATTCATTTTGGGTTCCCATTGAAATGGCGTATGTAAAAGGCATATGACTCGAATGGCCGGATTATGTTCCCGACATTGTCGTGAACGGCGGCCTGGAGGCGGGAGGTTTAACGGTCCCTCATCAAAGGTCATGGATGCTTTTTCAATTTTGGCCGAAATTTCCGGTTGACCGTGGGAATCGTGCTGGGCGAGTGGCTTGGCTGGCGAGGCTTGAATGCGCTGTTGTCGTGAGTTGTAGAGCCAATGCTTAACCCATTTTCAACGTTATCGAGCTTAACTGAACGGTATTGTTCCCCAACCCTCCCTTTGTCAGGGGAGGGGGGCTGATTGGGCGCGGGTTACAGGGTTTTCAAATACTCGACCAGGGCGTCCTTTTCGCTGGCCGACAGGCCGGTGCCGAACTCGTGGCCCTGGTTGCCGCTGCCCTTGCTGGCGGTGTCGAACTTGGTGCCAGCGCGTTGGGCTTCCGGCGTGTCGGTGACGAAGCCGACGTTCTTCTGGTCATAAACGTCGTAGCCGCGCCAGAATACTTTCGGGCGTTTGGTCGCTGGTTCGAGCAAGTCGCGCAGGGTGGGCACCGAGCCGTTGTGCAGGTAGGGGGCGCGCAGCCAGAGGCCATCGAGGAAGGGGATGTGGTAGCCCGGCAAATCCTCCTCGACCAGGCCTTTGCGTTCCAGCCCCATTTCCTTGACGACCTGGTTGGCCTTGATCGCCGCGCCCTTGTTCCAGGTGTCGAGGCGGCCGCGGTCGGTGCCGACATCGGCCAGCGGCAGCGCGGTGCCGGTTTTGTCGCTGGCATGGCAGGCGGCGCAATGGTTGGCGAACAGGGTTTTGCCGCTGGCGGCGCGGGCCTGGTCGATGGGGAAGGGGTAGCTCGGTGGCTGGAGTTCGGAGAGGTAGGCCTTGAGCCACTCGACCTGCTCCATGAAGCGGGCGTTGTTCTTGGGCGGGGCGCCGAGTACGCCGAGGGCTGAATCGATCACGACGGAATGGACATCGTGGGTGTCGGCGGCGTAGTTCGGGCGGCTGCCTTTGGCCGGGTCATACTTTTTCAGGTTCCAGACGGCGGGCATGTCGGACGGGCCAAAGTAGTCGTCCATCGGCGCCTTGATCATGAAATACCGGGTCAGGTTCATGCCGTCGTCGCGGCCACGGCCCCATTCCGGGAAGTCAGCGCGATAGAGCCAGGCGAATTGCGCCTCGCGTTCGAGCAGGCGTTTTTTGGTGATCGGGATGATCAGGAAGCGGTAGAGGAGCTGGTCGATCCAGTCGAGGTGGGTGACGCGGTTGATCTCGGCCATCAGGATGTCGGCGTTGAAACGCGGGTCCTTGGCGCAGTCGATGAGCAGCCGGAAAAAGGCCTGGACGTTGGTGGTGTGGCCCGAGCCGCCGACGACGAAGACCGGGTTGGAATCCGGCGAAACGCGGTAGGTTGTGGTGTGGCAGACGGCGCAGTTGTTGGCGACGCGGGCGAAACCGATGGTCTTCTGGGTAAAACCGACCGGCAGTTCGCGGCCCATTTCCCACGGCACGCCGAGCGCCGCGTAGCCGCCGGGGACGACCTTGCCGTCTTCCTTGAACTTCTCGGGAAAGACCCGCGGCAGCACGTAGAAAATCCAGTACGGGATGCCGGAATCCTGCTCGGCGCCGATCGAGCCGTACTTGAAGCGCATGTCGGGCGTGGCGGTCACCCAGTCCGGCTGCGGGTATTCGCGAAAGCCTCGGTCGTAGCCGATCATGGCGCCGATGACGGCGAGGGTGGCGAGGCCGAGGGCGGCGTATTTGAGCCAGGTTTTGCAGGAGCAGGAGGTAGTCATTGTCTTCGCCTCTCAAAATGTCTTGAGGAACTCGACCAGCGCGGCCTTTTCGCCGTCGCTCAGTTCGGTACCGTAGGCCTTGCCCTCGTGGCCGCCGTTGCCGTTGCCGGGAACGCTGGTGTCGAGGCGGAAGAATTTCTTGTCGCCGGCTTCGGTCACGTTCGAGACGAAGCCGACTTTCACCGGGTCATAGACGTCGTTGCCGCGGTAGAAGGCTTTCGGCCGTTTGGACGCCGGTTCGAGCAGGTCGCGCAGGGTGGGGACCGAGCCGTTGTGCAGGTAAGGGGCGCGTAACCAGAGGCCGTCGAGCGGCATGTTGGCGTAGCCGTGGGTTTTCTGGAAATGCGTGAAGCGCCACGGGTAGCCGGCGTAGAGCGTGGCCTGGTTTACGGCCAGCGTGTAGGTGTAGGAGTCGAGGCGGCGGCGGTCGGTGCCGATTTTGGCCAGCGGCTCGACGGTGCCGACGTACTCGCCCGTAAAGTCGCTGCCCGAGGCGCCGTGGCAGGCGGCGCAGTATTTCTGGTAGATCGGTGCACCCTGGGCGGCCATGCCACGGTCAACCGGAAAAAAGGCTGAAAATTGAAGGGGCTCGACATCCTTGATCCACGCCTCGACACGCTTGATGCGCTGGATGTCGATGGTCGGCGGCGTCGTGCCGGTGCCGAAGGCGGCGCTCTTGTTGCGCTCCTCGACGGTGGTGTTGTTGCCGTCCCAATGCAACTGCATTTCCTTTGGTTCCATGCGCTGACGCTGGCGCCAGATGGAAGGGAAGTCGGCCGGGGCGTCGAATTCCTTCGGGTCGAGCAAATGCATGGGCCAGTTGAAAATGACCTTGGCCGAATTGAAGGTATCGACCCGGCCCGGCCCCCATTCGTGCTGCTTGAACACCCAGTCGAAACGCCCGGCCAGTGCCAGCACGCGGTCGCGCATGATGGCGATGGCGATGGGGTAAACAAGGTAGCGGTCGAGCAGGTCGAGATTGGCGCCCTGTTTCTCGATCTCGGGCAGGATGAATTCCTTGGAGAACTTCGGATCGGCGGCGCAACGGAAGAAGAATTCCTCGAAAGCCTTCATGTTGAAGGTCGCGGCCGGCATGCCGAGAACGATGGTGGCCGGCTGGTCGGCGGCGGTGCGCACGGTGCTGACGTGGCAGACGGCGCAATTGACGAAAACGCGGTCGACGCCCTGAAAGCGGCGCTGCGAAGTGCCGACCGGCAGGTCGCGGTCGCTGCCGTCGGGATTCTTTTCATAGACCATGCCGAGCGACTGGTAACCCTTGCCTGGCAGGTATTGCGGGCAGACCTCGGGCAGCGCCTTCCAGATCCAGTACGGAAAGCCCATTTCATGCTCGCCGCCGGTCGACCCGTATTTGAAATGCTCGGTCGGGCTGGCGTAATCGACCGGAATGTCCTCGGTGAAGCGCTTGAGGAAGAGCAGGCCGATGAAGCCGGGGATGATGACGGTGATGACCAGAAGAATCAGGAAGCGGCGCTTCCAGGGGCTGGGGGTTTGTTTGCTGGGGCTCGATTCAAATTCTTCGTTCATGGTGCTCCCCTTGTTTTGTTGGCGTTATGGCGTTGTTGGCAGGCAGGGCCGGAGGGCTTCATAGCCGCCGGCCAGCAATTCGTTGAGGTTTGGCGGGCGGCCGTTTTCGGCGCGCAGCCAGTCGCCGACCTGGGCGAGCAGGGTCTTGCGGGCAGCGCTGTCCCGCCAGCGGGCGCTGTTGGTGGCGAAGGCCGGCAGCATGCTTTCCGGCGGCATCGGCGTCTTGTCGCGTTGCTCCGGCGGCTGATCGGCCATCGCGAGCCGGACATAAAGGCGCGGTGCGCACTGGCGTAGACGGGCCGCCTCCTGCGCACCATTGCCGGCCAGGAAATTGGGCGGGAAGGTTTCGGCTGTCTGGTGGCAGGTCGCGCAGTAGGGGTAGAAAGCCTGCAATGCCGGTTCTACGGGGGCGGTGACCAGGTTGCCCAGAGCCGCCGACGGGACTTCCTGCCGGGGTGTGGGCAGGTTTTGGGCGGCCAGACAGCAGGGCTTGGGGGCTGGCCCGCCGAGTTCGATGAGCAGCGCTGCCAGCAGGCTTTCCCGGGGGATGGCCTGGGGTGCGAACAGGGACTCGCCTTGCGGGCTGTCGGCCAGTCGCGTCATGGCGCGCTCTATGGCGGCGAAATCATGACGGATGTCGAGGACCACTTCGCCAACGGCCGGATCGCTGGCGCTGCGCCGAAACACAAGACGGCCTAGAACATGGCCGTCGGCGCTGCGCGGCAGTTGCTGCCCGAGGCGCAGCGTGAAGCTCACTTCGTTCGTCGCCGCCGGGCCGCTCGGCACCAGATCAAGATTGCTCAGCGCGGTGCCGCCGGGCAGGGTCAGGCGGGTCAGTTGTCCGCTGTTCGGCCGGCCGGCTGTCAGGTTCACGGTGCCGGCCAGGCTCGGCCCGGCGCTCGACGCGCAGTGCACCGACCAGCGCGAGGCCGGGGTGTTGGCGATGATCCGGCAGGGGGCAGTCAGTTGCGTCGTGGCGATGTCGGGCAGCCGGGCCAGGGCGACTTCGATCTGCCGGTGGTCAGGGGCGGAAATGAATTCGGCCAACCCCGCAACCAACGTGGTCAGCGCGCCCGGCGCTTCGGCTTGCCAGACTTCCCGATGCGGGCGCGGGGTGAGCGGTTCAAAGCGCGCCGGGACGTGGGAGTGGGCGATGCGGGCAGCGGTTTCAGCCGGCCAGTCGGTGACATTTTGCAGCGGGTTGCGATTGGGAATGTCCGGGTTGCCAACTGCCAGCCCGCCGGGCCAGCGACGGCGGGCTTCGTTGCTCAGCGGAGCAATGACGTTCTGACTGAAATTCGCATCCGGCGCCCAGCTCTGGCCGCCGGACAGGGCATGGCGCAGCGCGGCGGTAAACAGCCCGGCCCGGCAGCGTCGGGCGGCAATGTCGTTGTCGCCGCAGCCTTCGCGCCACAGCGTTTGGCTCAGGGCGAAGCCGTTGGCGCGCTCGGTGGCGTTGTCGATGGCGTAGGGGATATCGACGCCACGGTCGACCGGGATGCCGTAGAAGCGCCTTCCGCTGGCAGCGAGCAGGGCGGCAACCTGCGGATTGGCATTCGTTTCATCCCATAGGGCGCGCGAGAAAATGGGCGAGCCGTTCTGGTGGCAGGCGAAGCACAGCCGGCGGTTGGCGTAGAAGACCTGCGGCTGGCCGCCGGCCCGGTAGTCCTTGACCAGCTGGAATTCGAAGCGTCCGGCGGCATCGTTGTAGCTGATTACTTCGAGCACGGCCGACTTTTCCTGATAGCCGAGGTAGAGGCGGTCCTTGAGGAAGAGTTTCGAATTTGGGCCATTTTCCGAGTCGACCGCAACAACCACGCGGGGATAGGCGAAATAGTCCGGTGCCGCCGCCGTCCGTTGCAGCGAGCGGCCGAGCGGAATGAGGACGCGTTTGGCCGGCGGCAGGGCGCTGCCAGGGTCGGGCACCAGCTGGGCATCAAGGCGGGCGAGCAAGGCGGTGAGCGGGAAAGGCAGTTCGATGGCCGCCTGACCGTTACGCGCCACAGCAAAAAGCTGGTCGAACAGCGAGCGGCCGATGGGGGGCAGATCTTCTCCGGGCACAGCCGGGTCGATGACCCAGGTCGGCGCCGGGCGGGGCGTTTCAGCCGCCGCCCACATCACCGCTCCCGGCCCGCAGGCCAGGCCGAGCAGGCTGGCCAGCAGGGCGTTTCGCAGGTTCATGGCAGGCTTCCATGACCAGCTCACGGATCACGGTTTGGCGGTGGCGACGGCAGATTGTCGCCGCTGAGTGCCCGGCCAGCAGTCTTGCTGAACCTCTCCGGTCTTGATGAATTCCTCGCGCGCCTTGTCGTCGGTGGCCTTGTCGTAGAGCGTGAAGTTGAGCGCGAATGCCTTGTCGAGGTAGGCCCGGCCGAGATAGAGGCCGGGGCGGATCATGCGGATTTCGTCGCGCACCTTGAGGCCGCGACGGCCGGCGAGATAGTCCGGACTTTCCTGATAGCCGGGGATTTCGTCAGTGAAAAAGTAGTCGATGATGATCGACTCGCGGCGGGCGTCGAGCAGGCTCTGCCCGCAATAGAGCTTGGCCGGGAAGAGCAGCCAGGTTTCCTTGCCGCCGTAGGTCATCTTCTTCGGCTCGCCTTCAACCAGCCCGACTTTCTTGAGTACCGACAGGTCGTCGATGCGGTTGCGCAGCACCCTTTCATCGCGGAAGAAAACCTTGCCGCGCCACAGCGCTTCGCCGACATCCTCGATGACCAGACCCTTGAGATGGAGCAGCGTGCCGGTAAAGCCGCCGACCAGTTCAGTCAGCCGGAATTTGCCGCTTTCGCCACGTGGCAGCAGGATTCGGCCGTCGAAGGCGCCGTCCGGGATGGGGCCGGCGGCGAGGCGGCCGTAGAGTTGGTCGAGCTGTTCCTGATCGAGCTTGGCCAGATAGTCCGGCGTTATTTTCGCCAGTTCGGCCGGCGGAATCGGGTATTTGTAATCAACCTGGGCGAGGTCCATCTTCGACTGGTAGCTCTTGTCGTAGGGCGCGTAGCCGATGTTGGGCGGCTCCGGCTTGCTGCATGCGGCGAGGGTGAGCGCGGCGAGGGTGAGCAGAGCGGTTTTCGTCAGTGTCATGATGATCTCCCCTGTCTCACATCGTTGCCAGGAAGGCGGTCAGCGCCTTCTTGTCGGCTTCGGAAAGGTCTTCGCCGAAGCGGTGCCCCTCGTTTTCAATCTCCTGCGTGCAAGTCTGGTAATTGGCACTGAGGAAATCGCGTTTCTCGCGCAGGATGTCGACGAAGCGGGCTGGCGTCTTGAGGATGTCTTCGGCCATCGCCTGCAGGGTCGCCAGTTGGGCCTTCTTGCCGGCGGCTTCGAGTTTGTCCGGGTGGCGTTTGGCGAGGAAGATGTCGCCGACCAGTTGCTTGTGCTGCAGGCCATTGAGGAAACCGGCGCTGGTCCCGGCCGGAATCCTGACCTGACCAAAGCCGCCGAGTGGTTTTTCGGTCGAGCCTTCGAGCGGGCGAATGCCGACGTCGATGATCAGGTCGGCATTGGTCAGCGTGCGCTTGCTGCCGCGCTCCTTGGGGTTGAGCAGTTCGTGCATTGAGCGCTTGTAGAGCTCGAAGCGGCCTTCGACCGTCGGGTCGTAGCGCAGGCAGTCGGGCTGGGCGGCGAGCAGCTTGCCGTCGCGGTCGACGTAGCGGGCACGATGGAAATCGTTGTCCGGGTTGGCCGGTTTGCCGCAAATCTCGGGGCCGATGGCATTGTTGTGCATGAAAGGCGCCGTCGCCCAGACATTGACCAGCGAAATGTTGCGCATATAGCCGCGGCCGCCGTCCTTGAGCTCGGGCCGTTCGGGAATGTCGGCGACGACGGGCCGCTGGTGCATCGTGTCGGAACCGTATTCCATGTAAAGGTGGCCGACCTTGTGGTTGGAGTGCAGCGAGCGGCAGCGGAAGGTGCCGACTTCGGTGACCGGCGTCGATAGGTCATTGCTCAGGAAATCGGCGCGCACCTTGCGCGGGTGGGCGTCGTTGGGGGCGGCGAAGTCGCGGTTCTTGAAGGCGCCGCCGGTGCTTTCCGGGATGCTCGAATGGCAGCGCGCGCAGTTGTCGGCGAAGACTGTCTGGCCGCGGCCTACGGCACCTTTGCCGAATTCCTTCTCGAGATCGGAGGTGAGGTCAGCCAGCGCATAAGCGCCAGTCTTGCCGGCGCGGGCGGCCTGCAGATTGGTTTCGTCCGATTCGGCCGAGGCGAAGAAGTCGAGCACGTTCTGCAGCCTGTCCTCAACGGCCCGGAAATTCGGGCAATCCCGCCGGCACTGGCCGACGTTGAACGAGGTCTGGCCGAAACCACGCTGCTCGGGGTCGACCTGACGCATGTCGGAGAAGTGATTGACCCAGCACTGCTCGGAACACGAGCCGATATTGAAATAGACGCGCTGGATCGCTTCGTGGGCGCCGGTCGAGTCCTCGCCACCCTTCAGGATGTGATGGACGCCGGGCAGGGCGACCTTCTGGCCGCCGAGGAAGACGGTGGTCGTGTCGTCGTCGCGCGTGCTCTTCAGCCAGCACTTGCCGCTGCGGCCGGGTTCGCACCAGCATTTGTCCTCGTCCTTCTCGGCGTCGCAGGTGGTGGCCTTGCGCCACTTGTTGACCACCTCGCCCTTGAACACCGGGCGCTGGGCGACATTGATTAACGCGTTGATCGTGCCCGGGTTGTTGATCTGGTCATGCGAAATGGCCGAGGTGTCGGTCACACCGGGCCGGGCGTGGGCGAACATCTGGTATTCGAGCGCACTCTTCGGCATGCCGGAGCCGAGCAGTTCGGACATCCGGGTGTATTGGTTACCGATCAGGCCCTTGATGTTTTCCCACTTCGGATGCACCGGGTCGGCCGGCGGATTGAGCGGGTCGAAAGCGATGTGGCAGGAGCCGCAGGTCGTGCCGATCAGGAAGGGCGGCTCGACCGAGGCGTCGGCCAGCTTGGAAACGCGGCTGTCGGATTCGATGCCGGTGGCCTTTGCCTTGGTCGCGTTGAAACCGGCCCAGCTAGCGTTACCGCCATTGAGCGCCTGCCACTTGGCGGCGTCAAAGCGCGGATTGGGGAACTTGCGCAGTCCCAGCGCCCCGGTCGAGGTGCCGAACTTGAGATCGCAGGCCGAAGCGCGTTGGTCGGCCTTGCCACCCTGGCTGTGCGGGTCGTCGGGGTCGAGCGCGGCATCCTTGAGGCCGCAGGCCGGATCGACGTAGCCCGGCTTGCCGACGTACTTGAGCAGCACGTCGTCACCCGGGCACCAGTCGAAGCCGTAGGTTTCATCGGCCGATTTGGCCGGGCAGTCGGGGTCGCCCGGCTTGCAGCAGGCCGGGTCGTTGATGATGCCCCAGGCCCAGAACCGGTCGTCGCGCTGATCGGCGCGCAGGACGCGGAACCAGTCGACGAGCACGCCGATGCGCTGCTGGAAGGTGTAGGTATGGAAACGCTCGTTGCCAGCGGTGGCCTTGAACCAGATTAGCCGCCCGACGCATTCCGATTCGTTGAGCCCTTCGCGGGCGCAGGCCTCCATGTACGGCGCATCCTGATCGACGGCCGACATTTCAGGGACAGGTTTTCCGGGCGGCGCCGCGACGCTGGCTGGCGCATTTTGGGCCAAGGCCTCGCCGACGCTGTGGTGCTGGTTCTGAAATATCCCGATGCCAGCGGCAAGGGTGACGAATGCCGCAATAGCGGCCAGCAGAGTACGTTTCATACGTTTTCTCCCCATCAACGCCTACGAGTCTCAGCCTGCTGTGATTCCACTCACAAGATTAATGACATTTGATATGACAGGAAGTTCAAACGGGGATGCTGGTTGTTGGCCCGGATTGAAAAATTGGCCAGTTTTGCGGAGTCGTGCTAGTTAGAAATCTCATTGACCTTGGCCAAGCGAAATCTTTCTCTTTGCCTGTTCTTCGAGAACGGTAGTTGGGTGCCCTTTACTGCCATAAAGGGAATTGGAATGCGGACATTCAGGAGCTTAGGGGGTTGATACCTGACCCAATATTTCGAGAGGAGCCGAAATGCTTTGAACGAGCCCATCTTCTCCCCAAACGACCAAATATTCATCCCAGTTTGCTGTCCAATATTTCCATTCAGTCTGGGATAAATCCGGTGTGGTATCGGTTCGCGGATAGCCAAGAGAGATAATGACTTGCTCCCGAGTCATTCCTTTGCAAACTTTGCCGGCGGCAATTGCGTCCTGGATTCTCTGCGGATAATTCTTGATCTTGGTTTTTGGATCATTATTTACCATGACCTTTGCTAGATATTTCTCTTTGGTCTCTTGTTTTCGACCGTAGTCATGGCCAATTCGCATTTCTCGCGCATTTATTAGCACGCTGGCACGGTTGAATCCGAAACCTTTTAGCACGATTGGTGTTCCTGCCGGAATCATTGGCAACGTAGTTTCATTAGTGTCACTGATCCAATCGCCTTTGTAGTGAAGGTTGCAACATGTGAATTGCGCTCCGGCCATGGCTTTTTTAGCATCCTCGGCTATTTCAGAATCAATGATCTTGTCACCAACCTGAGTACTTGTATTCCATTCCGTAAGCCATACCTCTCTCCTCAACGGCTCGAGTACGCCTGTGACTCGATAGATCGTGTCAGGCTTAAGCTCCACATCAACCTCACCGGACACCTTTGCGAACGATGAGGGTCGTAATAGATACTCAATTGGCGCTGCTGTTCCAAACTGACCCGTAAGCGTTAATCGATGCTTTCCAGCAGCCACATAACGCTCCACTGGCATCGGGTACAAGTTTCGTCCTCGCCCAATATTCGCGCGAATACTTCGCTTCATAGAGTTTTCTTCGATTGGAGTACCGTCTACAGCAGTTAAAACGAAGAAAGCGGCCCGCCCGCCGTCTTCACTGAGTGCCGAGTCCCAGATAAGTGCACTTGGGTAATCAGGTTTGACGACAATATGGGTTTGGCTACATCCGCCCAACAGGCAAATACTCACAAGCGAAAGCGCTGAACGTAATTTCATAACCTCCACAATATTGTTGGAGGCTTTGCTGATTGTTTTGTGGCTTAACTTCATTGTTAATAATACGGACACGATAAAATCGCCCCTAATATTTTGAATGACATTGAGATTATCCGATGCCGGTCTCCATATCAATCAACAATCATGTGGACAGGGCCAATGTCCGCTCTGGAACGGTTTTCCGGGTGATTGATTGTGGCAGGGCTGTGCCTGATGACTGTTGCGTCGTCGCCGTACCAACCCGTTCAGATTTCTGATTTTGACTGCCCGGCATTGATAAAAACGACAGTCAGCTTGTTCGAGATTTTGCCAATTTTTCCGGTTGACCGTGGAACTCGGCTTCTCAGTAACTTCCCGGATGAATCATCTCGCACGGCACGACCCAGCGGTCGTAGTCTTCCAGTGAGACATGGCCCAGCGCCAGCGCTGCCTGCCTGAGCGTCGTCCCGTCGTGGCTGGCCAGTTTGGCGATTTTGGCGGCTTTGTCGTAGCCGATGTGCGGGGTCAGGGCGGTGACCAGCATGAGCGAGCGTTCCATGAGTTCGGCGATGCGTTTGTGGTGGGCGGTGATACCGCGCACGCAATGGTGTTCGAAGCTCTGCGTGCCGTCGCTGAGCAGGCGGACGCTTTGCAGGAAGTTGTGGGCGATCAGCGGCTTGAAGACGTTGAGTTCGAAATTGCCCGAGGCGCCGCCGATGCTGATGGCTACGTCGTTGCCGATGACCTGGCAGCAGAGCATGGTGAGTGCCTCGCATTGGGTTGGATTGACCTTGCCGGGCATGATCGAGCTGCCCGGTTCGTTTTCCGGAATGCCGATTTCGCCAAGGCCGGAGCGCGGGCCGGAGGCCAGCCAGCGGATGTCGTTGGCGATTTTCATGAGCGCCACGGCGAGCGTTTTGAGGGCGCCGTGGGCAGCGACCAGGCCATCGTGGGCGGCCAGCGCGGCGAACTTGTTGGCGGCGGAGGTGAATGGAATATCGCAGCGGTCGGCCAGTTCGGCCGCAACGCGGGCGCCGAATTCGGGGTGGGTGTTGAGCCCGGTGCCGACGGCCGTGCCGCCGACGGCGAGCGGGGTGAGCGACTGCAGGCTGGCGGCGATCAGGCTTTCGGCGTGCTGCAACTGGGCGACGTAGCCGGAGAATTCCTGGCCGAGCGAGAGCGGCGTCGCATCCTGCAAATGGGTGCGGCCGATCTTGATGATGTCGGCAAACTCGGCGGATTTTTCGGCCAGGGTGGTGGTCAGTTGGCGGAGGGCCGGCAACAGGTGGCGCTCGATGCCGATGGCGGCGGCGACGTGCATGGCACTCGGAAAGATGTCGTTCGACGACTGGCCGAGATTGACTTCGTCGTTGGGGTGAACGAGGCGGGCATCGCCGCGCTGGCCGCCCAGCAGTTCTGAAGCGCGGTTGGCCAGCACCTCGTTCATGTTCATGTTGGTTTGCGTGCCGGAGCCGGTCTGCCAAACCGAGAGCGGGAATTCGTCAGGGTGGCGGCCGCTGGTGACCTCGTTGGCGGCAACGATGATGGCCGCTGCGATGGGGGCCGGGAGCAGGCCGAATTCGCGGTTGACGTTGGCGCAGCTGGCCTTGACCATGGCCAGCGCGTGGATCAACTCTTCCGGCATGCGTTCGGTGGAGATCGCAAAGTGCTCCAGCGAGCGCTGGGTTTGGGCGCCCCACAGGCGATCCGCCGCAACTTCGATGGGGCCGAAGGAATCTTTTTCCTGACGGGTGGGGATGACTTGGGGCATGGCCGGCTCCTCTCTGACCGCACAGGGCACTGAAAATGGACGTTCGCCCTGATCATTCGAGTTGCCGCTAGCTGGGAAGTTCGGCCGGATTTGCTTTGCCAGAGCTCTCCGGTGATGGATACAATCAAATGCAAAGAATATTAATACTGACTTCCGGAGTTCTGGTGGATATCAATAGCCGTCGCGTGTCGCTGTTGGACGTTGTTTTGGCCAACCGGGGGCGCACGCCATGAGGGGCCGGATTCTCCTTCTGATAACGGCATCACTGGTGTTTTTCGGCCTGGCGTTGGCCGCCTATTTTGCCGAGAAAATCAATCGTGAGCAGTTTGCCTCGGCCGAACGTGCCGAGGTCTTGCACCGCATGACGGTGATCCGCGATGCGCTCGAAAGTAATCTCAACAGCGATATTCAACTGGTGCGTGGTCTGATCGGCGTCATTGCGCTGGACCCGAATCTTGGGCAAGCGCGTTTTGATACAGCAGTCCAGCCCCTGTTTGCCGGGCGGACCCAACTGCGCAGCATCGCGGGTGCGCCCAATATGGTGATTCGCCTGATGCACCCGATGCGCGGCAACGAGCCGGCGGTCGGACTCGATTACCGTGCGACGCCGGGTCAGTTTGCAGCGGTCGAGCGGGCACGTGTGTCGCGCCAGATTGTCTTGGCCGGGCCCTTGAATCTGGTCCAGGGTGGCGTCGGCCTGGTGGCGCGACTGCCGGTTTATTTGCCGGACAGCAAGGGCGAGGAGTATTTCTGGGGCGTCGTCAGCGCGGCGATTGATGTCGACAAGCTGTTTGCCGGCAGTGGTCTGCATGACGACAAACTGGCCGTCGATATCGCCATTCGCGGCAAGGATGCCAAGGGCGCTGATGGCGAGGTATTTTTTGGCCGTCCGGAATTGTTCGACGCCCGGCCGGTTGTAGCCAGTATTTACCTGCCGCAGGGTTCCTGGCAGATTGCTGCGGCGCCGCGCGGCGGCTGGCAGGCCGAGCCGGATAACCTGTGGTCGTTGCGCCTCGGCTTCGCGCTGGTTGCGATGATGGTGGCAGGCGGATTTTTGGCGCAGGGGCGGGCCTTGATGTTGGCGTCACAAGCGTCCGAGCAGGCTGAGGCGTCGCGGCGCCAGTTGTCTGCCACCCTGGAAAAAACGCCCAACGTTGCCGTCCAGTGGTTTGATGCCCAGGGCCGGGTAATTTACTGGAATCCCGCCTCGGAAGCGCTTTATGGCTGGGCTGCCAAGGAGGCGAGGGGCAAGTTCCTCGAGCAGCTGATTCTCGGCGAGGGCGAAGCGGCCAGGTGGCGAGGTGCCATGACTGACGTGCTGGCCACTGGACAGGCCCTGGGGCCTGTCGAATATCTCGCGCGCACGCGTGACGGCGAGTTGCGCTGGGTCGAGTCGACGGCCTTTCTGATTCCCGGCGATGACGCTTCGGCGCAGATATTGGTCTGCATGGATGTCGATATCACCGACCGCAAGCTGGCCGAGCAGAAAGTGGCTGATTTCAACCGCGATTTCGAGGCTTTCCTCAATCAGACCACCGATTTCATCTATTTCAAGGATGCCGCCAGCCGCTTCCGTTTCTGCAGCCAGACCATGGCTGACATTACTGGCTACGCCCTTTGGCGCGACATGATCGGCAAGCACGACCGGGAAGTCTTCCCGGCAGATACCGCCAGGCTTTACGAGGAAGAGGAAGTTCCGGTATTCAAGGAAGGGAAACCCCTGCTCGCCAAGATCGAACCGTATTACGACGTCGATGGCGAGCTTGGTTACGTGGAAACGAACAAATGGCCGCTATTTGACGAAAAACAGCAGGTGGTCGGCTTGTTCGGCATCAGTCGCGACATAACCGAACGCGTGCGCAACGAGAATGAGCTCAAGCAGCACCGCTTGCATCTTGAAGAGCAGGTGGTGCGCCGCACGGCGGAACTCGCCGTCGCCAAGGAGGCGGCCGAAGCGGCGAATGTGGCAAAGAGCGCTTTCCTGGCCAACATGTCGCACGAGATTCGCACCCCGCTCAACGCCATCACCGGCATGGCTCATCTGATCCGGCGCAGCGGCCTCGAAGCCGAGCAGATGGAGCGCCTCAACCGGCTGGAACTGGCCGGCGAACATTTGCTGGAAATCATCAATGCCATTCTCGATCTGTCGAAGATCGAGGCGGGAAAATTCACTCTGGAAGAGGCGCCGCTCAGGGTGGCGTGCATTCTCGGCAATGTCGCCTCAATCATGCGTGATCGCGCGCTGGCCAAGCATCTCGAACTGACTGTCGAGCCCGGGCCAAGCCTGCCACCGTTGCTCGGCGACCAGACCCGCCTGCAGCAGGCGCTGCTCAACTACGTCACCAATGCCATCAAGTTCACCGACGCCGGCACCATAACGCTGCGCGCCAGCGTTGATGACGAGGATGCTGGCAGCATCGTCATCCGTTTCGAGGTCGAGGATACCGGGATCGGTATCGCCGAGAGCGAGCTGCCGCGGCTCTTCGGGGCATTCGAGCAGGCCGACAATTCGACGACGCGCAAGTACGGCGGTACCGGGCTGGGGCTGTCTATCACGCGCAAGCTCGCCCACTTGATGGGCGGCGATGCCGGCGCCGATGGTCGGCCGGGGCAAGGCAGCGTCTTCTGGCTGACTGCCCGCCTTAACAAGGGCGTGGCTGGCGAGGCGGTGGCCGAGGCTGAATGGTCGGGCAGCGCTGGCGAAACCTTGCGGCGCAGTTACCCTGGCAGCCGTATCCTGCTTGTCGAGGACGAACCGATCAATCAGGAAATCGCCCAGGCCATGCTCGACGATGTCGGGCTGCTCGTCGATATCGCCGACGATGGCATGGCTGCCCTGCAAATGCTTGGCAGCGAAAGCTACGACCTGATCCTGATGGACATGCAGATGCCGCGCATGGATGGTCTGGCCGCCACCCGGGAAATTCGCCGGATGCCACAGGGCGGCACCATCCCCATCCTGGCCATGACGGCCAACGCCTTTGCCGAGGACAAGGCGCGCTGCCTTGAAGTCGGCATGAATGATTTCATCACCAAGCCGGTCGATCCAGGCCGGCTCTACGCCATGGTGCTGAAATGGCTGAGCCGGGCGGCAGCTTAGCCGCCCGATTTCAATTTTGGCCGTTTTTTCGGGTTGACCGTGGAAGGTTGAATTTCCCTCAGGTGCCCGCGTGCGCTTTCTCGTATTCCTTGAGCAGGCGCTGGTGCAGGTCGCAGCCGGCGAGGTCGAGGCCGGGTGAAACCAGACCGAAGAAGCGGACATCGCCGTCGAGCATGGCGATTGCCTGGTCGACCGTGGCTTCGCCGTAGAGGCTGAGCAGGGCGGCTTCGTAGGTAGCCGGGTCTTCCATGTCGATGATCGTCTGCAGGCAGGCGTAGATGCGGCGACGGCCGGCGTCGAGTTGTTCGAACTGGCGCACCCATTCGAGGCCTTCGCGTAGCGCGTCGGGGTCGCCGCCAGCCAGGGCGAGCATGGTCTTCAGTTCGCCAACGCGCAGGTCGGCCCACAGCGAGCCGGCGTCCGGAGCAAGGCCGATCAGCGCAGCCACCGGGCGTTCGTCGGCGATGCTCAGTTCGTTGAGGGTGTCGAGCAGTTCGCAGCATTCGTCGTCGTTGAGTTCGGCCAGACGCAGGATGTCGGCGCGGACGACGTTGCCGTTGCTGTTGTTTTCCCATTCGAGGTCGTCGATCGGGTAGATCTCCGACATGCCGGGGACCAGGATGCGGCAGGCGTAAACGCCGAGGTGGTCGAAGTCGGCGACGTAGATGTCGTGGCCGTCGGCGTGAATGCGCTCGGCCAGCCAGGCGTAGTCGTCGGCGGTCTTGCCGTTGTCGAGGTCGTTGAAGTTCCAGTCGCCGAATTCAAAATCAGCTTCCTCACCGAGGAATTCCCAGCTGATGATGCCACTCGAATCGACGAAGTGGATTTCGATATTCGGGGCGCTGGCGATTTCGTCGAGGTCGAAGCCGGGGGGCGGGAAGCCGTCGAGCGCTTCGAGGGCGCGGCCCTGGAGCAGTTCGGTCAGGGCGCGTTCGAGGGCGATTTCAAAGCGCGGATGGGCACCGAAGCTGGCGAAGACACCCTGGTCACGCGGGTTGAGCATGGTCACGCACATGACTGGGTAAAGGCCGCCGAGCGAGGCGTCCTTGACCAGGATGCCGAAGCCGGCGTCGCGCAGGCCCTTGATGCCGGCGGCGATGGTCGGGTAGCGGCCGATGACTTCTTCCGGCACGTCCGGCAAACACAGGCCTTCGGCGATGACCTTGAACTTGACGTGCCGTTCGAGGATTTCCGACAGCGCCTGGGCGCGTGCTTCGGCCTGGGTGTTGCCGGCCGACATGCCGTTGCTGACGTAGAGGTTGCTGATGACATTGACCGGGAAAAACACCTCGGCGCCGTCACGCTGGCGGACGTAGGGAATGGCGCAAATGCCGCGATCCTCGTTGCCGGAATTCATGTCCACGAGCGTTTCGGCCGGGATGCTGCCTTCCGGGTTGTAGAAGGCCTGCAGTTCGGGCGTCAGCAGCTCGGCCGGCCAGTCTGTGCCATCGGCGGTCAGCGGGAACCAGCGTTCGCGCGGGTAGTGCGTGAAGGCGCGGTTTGCGATGGTGTCGCCGAGGTAATAGTGGTTCCAGAAATAGTTGCACGACAGGCGCTCGAAATACTCGCCGAGCGCGCTGGCGTGGGCGGCGAGCTTGGTGGCCCCCTTGCCGTTGGTGAACATCAGGTGGCAGGCACGATTTCGCACATGCACGGACCAGACGTTGTCGACCGGGTTGAGCCAGGAGCATTCCTCGATGTCGAAACCGCGGGCGGCTAGCTTGGCCTGCATGGAGGAAATGGAGTGTTCGAGCGAGGCATCTTTGCCCGGAATGAAGTGTTCTTGTTGCATCGGGCATCCTGCCTTAGTGGTGAGGGGCGCAGTGTACGTCAGGGGGCGGTGATTGCTACGGTCAACCGGAAATTTCGACTAATTTTGAAATTGTTTGGCGGCTGCTTCACCGGCTTTCCATGGCAGCGCGCAGCAGTTCGATAAAGGCTGTTGTGCGTACCGGCAGCAGGCGGCGGCCCGGCGTCACGCACCAGATGGTGACCGTCGGCAAGGTCCATTCCGGCAGCACACATTTGAGCAGGCCTTGTTCGATCCATTTGGCGGCGAAGCGGTCGGCCAGCCCGACGATGCCCAGACCGTGCGCCGCTAGGTCACGTTGCAGGCCGCGCGAATTTGCCGCCAATGGCCCGGTCGGCATGCCTTCCCAGTGCTCTGCACCGCGCGCCAGTTGCCAGGGCAGGGCTTCGCCGGTGCCACTGATCGCCCCGAGGCAAACGTGGTCGAGCAGATCGGCCGGCTGTTCCGGCGTGCCATAGCGGGCCAGATAGGCCGGACTGGCGTAAAGGCTGCCCGACATTTCGCAGAGCTTGCGGGCGACCAGCGTGCTGTCGTCGGGCAGGCGACTGGCGGCGCGCACGGCAAGATCGAAGCGCTCGGCCAGCAAGTCCACGCGGCGCGGCGAGAGATCGAGTTCGAGCCGCACTTCCGGGTAACTGCTGGCGTACTGGAGCAGCAGGGGCGTCAGATCGAGTTCAGCAAAATCGGGTGGCAGCGAAACGCGCAGCACGCCGCGCGGCGTGCCCTGCCGGTGCAGGGCCATGGCCGAAGCCGCTTCGGTTTCTTCGAGCAGGCGCTTGGCGTGGTCGAGAATCTGCTCGCCGAATTCGGTAATGGCCAGACGGCGCGTGCTGCGGGTCAGCAGGCGTTCGCCGAGTTTCGTCTCGAGCTGGGTAATGCGCCGCGACAGCGTCGATTTGGGCAGCCCGCAGCGCTCGGCCGCCCGGGAAAAACTCCCGGCGTCCATGACCTGGGCGAAAAGGATCAGATCGTTGGCATCAAGGCTCATGGGTGCTCTCATTGTTTCATTGGTGGAACAATAATACCCATTTCAACGGCTTCCGGATCGTTATTGTGCTCAATAGAATTCACTCCATGGTTTCAGCGTTTTGAACCACGAACCCCACCCCACATTGGAGAAAACGATCATGAAAATCCTGCAAATCAACGCCAGTGCCCGTTCTGCCGGTGCCAACTCGACCCGTCTGGCCGACACCGTTACGGCTCGCCTGCTCGCCCAAAATCCGAACGCCGTGGTCGAACTGCGCGATCTGGCCAGCAACCCGCACCCGGTGCTCGACGAGCCCGCGCTCGGCGCCTTGTTCACGCCGGCCGATCAGCGCACAGTCGAACAATCGGCTCGCGTTGCCCTTGATGATGCGCTGATTGCTCAGGTCCAGGTGGTCGACGCCATCGTCCTTGGCGTCCCGATGTACAACTTCGGCGTGCCGGTCCAGCTGAAAACCTGGATCGACGCCATCGCCCGCGCCGGCGTTACCTTCCGCTATACCGAGAAGGGTCCGGAAGGTCTGCTCAAGGGCAAGAAGGTCTATGTTGCATTGGCCCGCGGCGGTCTCTACCGCGATACCCCGGCCGATTCGCAAGTGCCTTACCTGAAAAGCGTTCTCGGCTTTCTCGGCCTGACCGATGTCGATTTCATCTACGCCGAAGGCCTGGCGCTGGGTGCCGAGTCGGGGAGCAAGGCTTTTGCCGAAGCCGAAGCACAGATTGAAGAATTGATTGCCTAACAACAAGGAGCGGAGGCGTTCAGAACCGAGCGCTTCCGTCTCAAGCCCATTGGAGAAAATCATGAACACAGCCATTTCCAGCCAAGAATTCAGAACGGTTGAGCGCCTCGTTGCCGGTGTTCAGACCTCCGACGGCGCCGGCGTGCGCCTGACCCGGGTGCTGACCCAGAACCTGCAACGTCGCCTCGACCCCTTCCTGATGCTCGACGCCTTCCGCAACGAGAATCCGGACGACTACATCGGCGGCTTCCCCGATCATCCGCATCGCGGCTTCGAAACGGTCACCTACATGATCGCCGGCCGCATGCGGCACCACGACAGCGTCGGCAATGTTGGCCTGCTCGGGCCGGGCGGCGCCCAGTGGATGACGACGGGCAGCGGGCTGATCCATTCCGAACTGCCGGAGCAGGAAGCCGGCCTGATGGAAGGTTTCCAACTCTGGCTCAACCTGCCGGCCAGCCAGAAGATGGTCGCCCCGAGCTATCGCGACATCCCGCCGGCTGCCATTCCGGAATATGCCGACGAGAATGGGTTAGTGGTTCGCGTCATTGCCGGGGCCAGCCATGGTGTCAACGGGGCCGTCCAGCGTCCGGATACCGAGCCGCTGTATCTCGACGTCCATCTGCCGGCCGGCACGCGTTTCGAGCAGCCGATCGCCGCCGGTCACAATGCCTTCACCTACACCTATCGGGGCAGCGTGAGCATCGCCGGCACGACGGTCGCCGACCGCAACATGGCCGTCCTGAGCAACAACGGTGCACCGGCTGTCTGCATCGAAGCGCTGGAGGATTCCCGCGTGCTGATCATCGCCGGCCAGCCGCTCAATGAGCCGATTGCCCAGTACGGCCCGTTCGTCATGAATACCGGCGAGCAGATTCAGCAGGCCATGCGTGATTACCAGGCTGGCAAGTTCGAGGCCACGGCGGTTCAATCGTTGTGAACCAATGGGCCCGGCCATCGTCGAATCGGGAAGGTGAATCTCACGACATGGCCGGGCCAGTCGAACAATATGGAAAGGCGATTCGATGGAAATCTCCCAGCTCGGCGAAGCTCTGCAGCGGGATGCGGTCTGGGTTGTTTTCCTGAACGTCCTGCTCCAGCAGATCGGGCTGCCGGTACCGGCCGTTCCGACGCTGCTCCTGGCTGGCAGCCTGATTGTCGGTTCGGGGCAGTTCGCCAGCGTATTGGCCGCCGCCATCGTCGCTTCGGTGCTGGCCGACTGGGTCTGGTACCTGGCCGGGCGCGCCTTTGGCTACCGCGTCCTGGCGGGGCTGTGCAAGCTGTCGATTAACCCTGCTTCCTGCGTCAGCCAGACCGAATCCCGCTTTGTCCGCTGGGGGCTGGGCTCGCTGGTCTTTGCCAAGTTCATCCCGGGTTTTTCGACGGTGGCGCCACCGATTGCCGGCTCCTTGCGCATGCGGCAGCCGGGTTTTCTGCTCGCCGCGGCGACCGGGGCGGCATTGTGGGCCGGGCTGGCTTTGGGCGCCGGCTGGCTTTTGCGCAAAGAAGTCAGCGCGGCCATCGCAGCACTGGACCGGCATACGGGGAGCGCGCTCGTGCTCGTCGCCGCCATGGTCGCACTCTGGCTGGGGTGGAAACTCTGGCAGAAATACCGCTTCCGGCAGTTGTCGGCCGTACCGCACATCACGCCGGTTGAACTGATGGCCGCGATGGAAGGCGAGCAGCCACCGCTGGTACTCGATCTGCGCGGGCAAAGCATGATTGCCGAAACCGGGCCGATTGCCGGCGCGACGGTGGCCGAGCATGACCTGCTGCTCGATGCCGTCGGCGAATGGCCAAAAGACCAGCCCATCGTCACCTTGTGCGCCTGCCCGGAGGATGCCGGGGCGATTCAGGCAGCGCGCCAGCTGCTGGACGCCGGCTACCTCTCCGTCCGGCCCCTGAAAGGTGGCTATGAAGCCTGGCTGGCGAGTGCCTTGGAGAAAGGGATGCTTACGTCAGGCATATGACGTTCGCCTGATTGCGCCAGCGTTGTTGCGAGGAGAAAATGCAGGTTTCATTATCAGTGGAGCCAGCCATGAGTAACGAGCGCAGGGGACGCCCGGAGAGACGCGGCCGTGACGTCGGCCCGCCCGGCGGTTGTTTCGACCGGCGGCGAACGGTTGAGCGCCGACTTCCCGAAACCGCAGAAGCCGAGCTGTCGGCCGATGACTTCGCAAAATTTTTCGGCGCGGTGAGCAAAGCTACCGGCAATACCGATCAACTTGACCTGGCCGCCGAGGTTTTCGAGCGGGCTCGCGACCGTTATTAGGTGCTTAGCCTTTGCTGGCGATGTTTGACCAGGGCGTAAATTGCCGGGATGACGGCCAGGGTCAGGATGGTCGATGAAATCATGCCGCCGACCATCGGCGCCGCGATCCGACTCATTACTTCCGAGCCGGTCCCGGTCCCCCACAGGATGGGCAACAGGCCGGCCATGATGGCGGTGACGGTCATCATCTTCGGGCGGACGCGTTCGACGGCGCCTTCCATGACCGCAGCGTAGAGGTCGGAGGCCTGCGGGCTACGGCCTTCCGCGGCACATTTGGCCTGCACAGCGGTCCATGCATGGTCGAGGTAGATCAGCATGACGACGCCGGTTTCCGCTGCCACGCCAGCCAGCGCGATGAAGCCGATGGCGGCTGCCACCGACAGGTTGTAGCCGAGAATCCACATAAGCCAGATGCCACCGACCAGTGCGAAGGGCACCGAGAGCATGACGATCAGCGTTTCGGTGATACGCCGGAAGTTCAAGTAAAGCAGCAGGAAGATGATGAGCAGGGTGACCGGCACGACGACCTTGAGCTTCTCGTAGGCCCGTTCCATGTACTCGAACTGTCCGCTCCAGGTGACGTAGGTGCCGGGGGTAAATTTGACCTGTTCGTTGACCGCCTTGCGCGCCTCGGCGACGTAGGAACCGATGTCGCGGTCGCGGATGTCTACGTAGATGTAGGCCGAGAGCAGGGCGTTTTCGGTGCGGATGGCCGGGGCGCCGGTGCTGATCTTGATCTCGGCGACCTGGCCGAGCGGGATCATGCTGGCCGGGGCACCCATTTCGGCTGGCACCGGGATGAGCACTTCGCGGGCGATGGCCTGCGGGTCGCTGCGCAGGTCGCGCGGGTAGCGAATGGTTACTCCGAAGCGTTCGCGGCCTTCAACGGTGGTGGTGACCATTTCGCCACCCAGCGCCGCGGCGACGACGTCCATCACGTCGCCGACGGTCAGGCCGTAGCGGGCCAGGGCGATGCGGTCGGGCACGATGTCGAGGTAGAAGCCGCCGGTGATCCGTTCGGCGAAGGCGCTGCTGGTGCCGGGCACGGTCTTGACGACGCTTTCGATTTCCTTGGCCAGGCGTTCCATTTCAACGAGGTCGGTGCCGAAAACCTTGATGCCGATGGGGGTGCGGATGCCGGTGGACAGCATGTCGATGCGCGCCTTGATCGGCATCGTCCACGAGTTGGCAACGCCGGGGAATTGCAGTGCCTTGTCGAGTTCGGCGATGAGCTTGTCGGTGGTCAGGCCGGGGCGCCATTCACTTTCCGGCTTGAGGTTGATCACCGTTTCGAACATTTCCATCGGTGCCGGGTCGGTCGCGGTCTGGGCGCGACCGGCCTTGCCGAAGACGGAGGCGACTTCCGGGAAGCTCTTGATGATCTTGTTCTGCGTCTGCAGCAGTTCGGCCGCCTTGGTCACCGACAGGCCGGGCAGGGTGGTCGGCATGTAGAACAGCGTGCCTTCGTTGAGCGTCGGCATGAATTCCGAACCCAGACGGCTGGCCGGGATGATGCTGACGGCCATGGCAATCAGGGCGAGGGCGATGGTCGTTTTCTTCCAGTTCATGACTGCGGCGATGATCGGGCGATAAATGCGGATCAGGAAGCGGTTGACCGGGTTTTCGGCTTCCGGCCGGATATGGCCGCGGATGAAGAGCAGCATGAGCACCGGTACCAGTGTTACCGACAGGAAGGCAGCGGCCGCCATGGCGAAGGTCTTGGTCCACGCCAGCGGGGCGAACAGTCGGCCTTCCTGGGCTTCGAGCGTGAACACGGGGAGGAAGGAGACGGTGATGATGAGCAGGCTGAAGAAGAGGGCAGGGCCGACTTCCTTGCAGGCGGCGATGATAGCCTCGCTGCGCGACTCGCCCGGTTGCAGCCGCTCCAAATGCTTGTGGGCGTTCTCGATCATCACGATGGCGGCATCGATCATCGCCCCGACGGCAATGGCAATCCCGCCCAAGCTCATGATGTTCGAATTGATACCGAGTGCCCGCATGCCGATGAACGCAGTGAGGATGCCGACCGGCAGCATGACGATGGCGACCAGCGCCGAGCGCAGGTGGAGCAGGAAGACGATGCAGACCAGCGCGACGATCAGGCTTTCTTCGGCCAGCGTGCGTTTGAGCGTGGCGATGGCGCGCTCGATCAGTTCCGAGCGGTCATAGACGGTCTGGATGCTGACGCCTTCCGGTAGCCCGGCGCTGACTTCGGCGATCCTGGTCTTGACGTTGTGGATGACGTCCAGCGCATTCTGGCCAAAGCGTGACATGACGATGCCGGAAACCACTTCGCCCTCGCCGTTCAGTTCGGTAATGCCGCGCCGCTCATCGGCGACCAGCTCGACGCGGCCGATGTCGGCGACGCGCACCGGCGTGCCGTTTTGCGCCTTGAGGACCAGGTTTTCGATGTCGCCCCTGCCGCGCAGATAGCCGCGGCCACGCACCATGTATTCGGTCTCGGCCATTTCCAGCGTGCGGCCGCCGACGTCGCGGTTGGAATTGCGGATGACCTCGGCGACGCGCATGAGCGGGATGCCGTAGGTTTTCAGCTTGATCGGGTCGACGGTGACCTGGTACTGCTGGACGAAGCCGCCAATGCTCGCCACCTCGGCGACGCCGGGGGCTTTGGCCAGCTGGTAGCGCAGGTACCAGTCCTGCAGCGTGCGCAATTCGGCCAGCGTTTTGTCCTTGGCCAGCACGGCGTACTGATAGACCCAGCCGACGCCGGTCGCATCCGGGCCGAGCGTCGGCGTCACGCCCTTGGGCAATTTCCCGGACACCGAATTGACGTACTCCAGCACCCGCGAACGGGCCCAGTAGATGTCCGTGCCATCCTCGAAAATGACGTATACGAAGGAGGCGCCGAAGAAGGAGAAGCCGCGGACGACCTTCGATTTCGGCACTGAGAGCAGGGCGGTGGTCAGCGGGTAAGTGACCTGGTCTTCGACGACTTGCGGCGCCTGGCCGGGAAATTCGGTGTACAGAATGACCTGGACGTCGGAGAGGTCGGGGATGGCGTCGAGCGGGGTTTTGAGGACCGACCAGATGCCGGCGATGGTGATGAATAGCGTTGCCAGGAGGACGAGGAAGCGGTTTCTGGCTGACCAGTTGATCAGGGCGTTCAGCATGGCTGGCTATCTTCCGCAGTCATTCCCGCGTAGGCGGGAATCCAGGTTTTTTGGCGGTGGTCTTCGTGACTGGCTTGGGGTTCCGCCTTGTTGGCGGGCGTACTTTCTTCTTGCTTCGCCAAGAAGAAAGTAGCCAAAGAAGAAGGCGACCCTGGGTCGGTGCCGGCGTTGCCGGTTCCCTGCGCTACTCGGTGCTGGCGGGGGCTGCGGAACTCGGGCTTCGCCCTCAGACAGTCCTCGCCCTTTATCCGCCAGCCCCTGCGTTGCTCGGCACCTTCCAAGGGGCCCGGTGAAACGACCCGTACTTGACCTTTGGTGCCTGAATGGCAGATTTCATTTTTGGCCGTTTTTTCCGGTTGACCGTGGGAATCTGTTTTTTGGGGCAAAACGCTTGAACGTGGACGCCTTTGGGGTCCCCGTGGAAGGCGCTGAGCAACGCAGGCTGGGCGGGGGCCTTCGGCTTGCGTTGTCTGAGCCGCAGGCGAGTTTAGCAAGCCGCCCGGCCTGCCGAGTAGCGCAAGGAACCCGCAGGGCGCCGCCCCCGGGGTCGCCTTCTTTTTGGCTACTTTTTCTTGGCGAAGCAAGAAAAAGTACGCCCGCCAGCAAGGCGGAAACCCAAGCCCGCCAAAGGAAAGCGTCATTTCGTCACCACCGAGGTAATCACCCATTCCCCCGGCCCCCGCTCAACAAACTCAAACTCAATACCAGCCCCGGGCTTCAAGCCCGAGATCAGCGACGGATTCGCCAACACAAAATCCATCTTCATCGAGGGCCACTTCAAACTCGCCACCGGCTCATGCGAAATCGTCACGCTGCCAGAGGCAACGTCGATGGCGTTCAGCACCCCCACCGCCCTATGCCCAACCACCGCCGGTTTTGGAGCAGCCGAGGCTTCCGCCTTCTGCATTCCCCCCAACGCCGCCTTCAAATTACTCTCGGCATCAATCAGGAAATTGGCCGACGAAACCACCATCTCCCCTTCCTTGACCCCCTCCAGCACCTGCACAAATTCGCTGCCACGCGCACCAAGCTTCACAGCCCGTGGCTCGAAGCGCCCTTCAGCCAATTGCACGATAACCACCTGCTTGCTTCCGCTATCAATCACCGCCGAATTCGGCACGGTGACAACCGACGAAGCACCGGCCACCGGAATCTCAACCTCGGCAAACATAGCCGGCTTCAATCGGCCCTTCGGATTGGCCAGTTCAATGCGCACCGGCACCGTCCGTGTTTCCGCCTTGAGCGTCGGATAAACGTAGGCGATGCGGCCCTCGAACACTTCGCCAGGATAGGCGTTGATCCTGATTTTCGCCTTCTGGCCGACAACCACGGCCGCAATGTCCTGCTCGAAAACATCGGCCTGGACCCAGACGCTGGAAACGTCGGCAATCTGGTAGAGCATTTCGCCGGGCATGAAACGCATGCCCTGGACGGCCTTCTTCTCGGTGACGATGCCGGCTACCGGCGCGCGGAAGGTCAGCGTGCGTTTGGCATTGCCCGACTGGGC
Organism: Azonexus sp.; assembly: GCF_049652925.1. Lineage (GTDB taxonomy): Bacteria > Pseudomonadota > Gammaproteobacteria > Burkholderiales > Rhodocyclaceae > Azonexus. The sequence continues at coordinate 19,906 of NZ_JBASFI010000010.1, read as the reverse complement.
CAGCGCCTTGATCTGTTCGTCGGAAATATCCCAGTTTCTGAGCCGCTGCAGGCTGGAGTCGGCCAGTTGTTTCATCGCCGATTGTGCTTCGCCGCCGGCTTCGTTGAGCTTGCCGACACCCTGCGCGGCGATGGCGTATTCGCGCTGGGCCGAGACCAGTTCCGGGCTGTACACCTCGAACAGCGGCTGGCCGCGACCGACCGGTTGGCCGGTGGTATTGACGTGCAGGCGTTCGATGTAGCCCTCGAACTTGGCAGTCACCGTGTAGGTCCGGCTCTCGTCGATCTCGACCCGGCCGCTGGCGCGTACGTTCTTGTCGAGCACTTGCAGCTTGGCCGGCTCGGCCTTGACGCCCATTTTCTGGATTTTCTCGGCGCTGATCTTTAGGCCGCTGTCGCCCGCCCCTTCATCCTCGCCCTCATAGACGGGGATGTAGTCCATGCCCATCTGGTCTTTTTTCGGCGTCGGCGAGGTGTCCGGCAGGCCCATCGGGTTGCGGTAGTAGAGCAGTTTCGGTTTTTGCCCTTTTTCCGGGTTGACCGTGGCAACGGCTGTCGCGCCATCCGTTTTCTGCTGGGCCAACTGGTAACCGCCGGCAAAACCGCCGACGGTCAGGGCGACGGCGATAAAAATGAACAGGGGGCCGTTTTTCACAGGTCTTCTCCAAGCAGGCGTTCGATCTCGGCCAGCCGCAGTTGCTGACTGGCCTGGGCGCGCAGCAGCGCCAGGCGGGCGTTGCGGATCTGGCGCTGGGCGTCGAGCAGGGTGGCGAAATCGACCTTGCCGTTCTCGTAGCCGGCCAGCGCCGATTTGAAAGTCAGTTCAGCCTGCGGCAGCAGGCGGGTGCGGGTGATCTGCTCGGTCGTCCTGGCCCCTTCCAGGTTGCTCAGGGCGGCATTGAGGTCGCCCTGCAGCCGGTGGCCGAGCGCTTCCTTGCGCGCCGCCGCGGCTTCGAGCATGCGCTCGCTTTCGCGCTCCTGGCTGCGTCGGGTGCCCTGTTGCAGCGGCAGGTTCATTTCCAGCATCAGGCTCCAGGCATCGACGCGGTTGCCGACCTGCATCGGCGCGACGCCCAGTGTCAGGTCGGGATAACGGTTGCGGTAGGCCAGTTCGCGGCTCTTTTCGGCGCCGCCAACGCGGGCGACTTCGATGGCCAGTTGCGGATTGGCGGAAAGCAGGCGCTCGTTCAACGTAGTGCCATCGAGCCGGGCCGGAATCGGCCGCAACGCCGCTGGTTCGGCCAGTGCGGCGCCGCTCGGCCGGGCCAGCATGGCGTTGAGGAAGACCATCAGGTGATGGAACTCGCTTTCCATGCCGACCAGTTCGGCATCCATCGCGCTGCGCTCGAGCTGGGCGCGGATGGCGTCCTGCTGAGCGGCTAGGCCGCCAGCATAGCGGGCCTGGGCGATCTGTTCGAGGCGGCGGGTCAGTTCGATGTTCTCGCGGGTCAGTCGCAGCGACTGGCCGGTCAGCCAGTATTGCGCGTAGAGCGTCTTGATGCGCGCCGCCACGTCGGCCCAGGTGTCGGCGGCGCGGCCTTCGGCCTGACTTGCCTCGGCGCTGGCCACGTCGCGCTTGAGGTCACGCTTGCCCCAGAAAGGCAGCGGCTGCATCAGCGTGTATTTGGTGTCGCCGACGCCGGATGGCGAGAGCGTCGCATTCTGGCTGCCGTTGCGCGTGATGTTTTCCAATTCGATGCGCAGCACCGGGTCGGGCAGGGCGCCGGCCGGCTGGATGCGCTCGCGCGCCGCTTCGGCTTCGAGGCGGACCATGCGCACATCCGGGCTGTGCTCGCGGGCGGCGGCGAGCAGCGATTCGACGCTGGCGCCGGGCAACGGCTCGGCGCCCTGGGCGGCCAGCGCAGTCAGCAACAGGACAAGCAGCAACGGACGTTTCATGGGCAGTCTCAATGGCGATGGCGTTTGCCATCCTTGTGAATATGCTCGCCGGGGGCGTTGGGTGGGATTTCGGCCGCCGTCTCAGTTGCCGTTGCCGGCGCCTTTGCTGGCTCGGCCGGCGGCGGCTCGGCCACCGTCGGCGCCGGTACTTCCGGTGCGGCGAAGGCCGAAGCCGAGACGCCGATGCCATGCCGATAAACCATCTCGCCGCCCAGCCAGCCGGTGACGCCGAGGCTGGCCGAGAGTGCCAGCATGATCGGCAGCAATGTCCCGTACGGCGGCTGTCCGGCACGCTGGCGCAGGCCATCCCAGACGGCCAGCGCGATCAGCCCGGCCGTGCCGGCCAGCGCCCAGTTGCGATGGCGGAGCATGACCAGATGACCAGCGGCGTCGTGTTCAACCGTCTGGAAGGCGTACCCGCCGAGCGCCGCGGCGAGCGCGGCGCTGACGGCGGCGCCCAGGATCAGCAGGCGGCCACTGGCGGTGAATGTCGGATTGGCCGGGCGCCAGCGGCCCAGCAGCAGGAGCAGCGTGGCCGTGACGGCAAGGGCAATCGGAAAATGAACGACCGCCGGATGCCAGTTGGGGATGATGTCAGGCATCGGCGAGGCGACCTACTTGGCCATCTCGTAGCGGCTGACAATGGCGTTGCCGCCCTTCATCTCGGCCGCAAACCTGATCTTGTCACCCGCTTTGAGCTTGCCCAGCCAGGCCTTGTCGGCAACGCCGAAGGCCATGGTCATCGGCGGCATGCCGATGCTGTCGAGCTGGCCATGCTGGATGACGATTTCGCCGGCCTTGGCATCGATCTTTTTGACCAGACCGTCGCTCAGCGGGGCCGACTGCGCTGCGGCCATGTGGCCGGCGCGGTGATCGTGCTGGGCCAAGGCCGGGAGACTGAGGGAGAGCATGAGAGCAAGCAGCAGGCGCATGGCGGTTCCTTGGTGGATTGATGCACCAATTCTGCGCCGCTGCCGTCGACCGTTCCCTGACCGCAGGATTACAAGTTTGTAATCTTCGGCTTGGCGGGAGCCTCTGGCAAAGCGCCTAGGTCACGATGTAATCGATGACTTCCGGCGGCGAACTGCGCGGGGTTTCGCCGACCAGTTCGCATACGGAAACCTCGATGCCATGACACATCGAGGCGAGGGCGAGGTCGTTCGGCTCCTTGCCGAAAGGCTCCTCGATCTGTTCGCCGATGACATCGAGCGCCAGGAAGGTATAGGCGATGAACGGGGCGACCAGCACCGTCACCCAGCCGATCGAAGTGCTCAGGCCGACTGGCAGCAACAGGCAATAGACCATCACGGTCCGGTTCATGAGCACGCGGTAGGTATAGGGAATGGGCGTGTTGGCGATGCGCTCGCAGGCTCCCGAGGCGTCGGTCAGGCGGTCAAGGTTGCGATCCAGCGATTGCAGTTGCAGGTCGCTGAGCACACCGGCCTTTTGTGCCGCGGCAAAGTCCTGGGCCAGGCAGAGCAGCAGAGCAGACGGCACAAAGCGGGCAGCGCATACGCGCTCCAGTACCGTTGCCTCGAGGCGGCAGGCGAGGTCGCCCCGCGGGTCGGTACCTCGCAACTGGTGCTTGAGAGCAAAGGCAAAGGCCGACAGGGTGCGCGCCACGCGGCGTGGCAATTGGCTCTCGCCAGGGGCAAAGCTGGCGATCTCACGAGTCAGCGAGCGGGCGCCGATAAGCAATGTGCCCCATTGCTTGCGAGCCTCCCAGTAGCGCTCGTAACTGACCGAGTTGCGGAAGCCGAGAAAAATGGCCAGCGCCACGCCCATCAGCGTAAATGGCGGAATCGACAGGGCCGACGCGGCATGGGCGCTCATCCACCAGTCGAGACTCAGGACACTGAGCACGGAAACCGCGAGGACGAGCAGCAAGCGGGTGATGATGTAGGGCAGAACGGAGCCGCGCCAGACGAAGAGCAGGCGAAACCAGTGCAAAGGGGGGCGGACGATCATGGCGGCAGTCGGGGGAGGTGAATGAAGGGGCGGCCACGCCGCCAGGGGGCGCAGCATAGCGGAGGGGGAAGGTGCAAACAATCCGGCGTAACGCCCTGTTACAACCGGTCACGCTGATCATGCAGGCGAAATGTTGGGACTGCAGTATGTTTTCGCTGCACCTTACCGAGAAACGGCATGGAATCGAGACTAAAACGCCTGCTGACGCCGCCCTTCATCATTCTGGCGGCACTGTTGTTATGGTTCTGGGAATGGCTGTGGGAGCCGCTCGAACTGATCATGGCGAGAATCGGCCGACTGCCCGTGCTGCGTCTGGCCGAAGCGTGGGTGTCGCGCGCGCCGCCCTACCTGGCACTGGCCTGGTTCGTGATTCCCGGCGCCGTGCTGTTGCCGTTCAAGGTTCTCGGTCTTTATTTCCTGGCGCATGGCGCGCCGCTGCTCGGTGTTGGAACCTTTCTCACCGCCAAGGTGGTCGGCACGGCGCTGGTGGCGCGGATTTTTGCGCTGACCAGACCGCAGTTGATGGAAATCGGCTGGTTCGCCCGCGCCTATGCCGTGGTCGTTCGCTTCAAGAACTACGTGTTCGATACCCTGCACCAGCATCCCGTCTATCAGCGGACGCGTGCCTTGCTGGTGGCCCTGCGTCGGGACGTGCGCAGCGGACTGCTGGCGCATTCGTTGCGGCGCTGGAAGGCGGTGTATCGCCTGTCCCGGCGTCGTGGTCGCCTGACCTGCATTTAGGGCGCATCGAGCAATGACACAAGGCGGTGGGTTGTCGGGCAAAATGCCGGCATGAAGATCCTCATCGTCGAAGACGAAGCGAAGACTGGCGACTACCTCAAACAGGGGCTTTCCGAAGCCGGTTTCATGGCCGATCTTGTGCGCAACGGGCTGGATGGCATGCATGAAGGGCTGGCTGGCGACTATGACCTGCTGATTCTCGACGTCAATCTGCCCGGGCTGGATGGTTGGCAGGTGCTGAAAACCTTGCGCGCGGCGGGGCGCGATTTGCCGGTACTGTTCCTGACAGCGCGCGATCAGGTCGAGGACCGGGTCAAGGGGCTGGAACTCGGGGCAGACGATTATCTGGTCAAGCCGTTCGCCTTCTCGGAACTGCTCGCCCGCGTACGCACGCTGCTCCGTCGGGGCCGGGCAAGGGAGGCGGATAGCCTGAGCCTGGCTGATCTTGAACTCGATGTGCTGAAACGCCGGGCGACCCGGGCCGGCCAGCGAATTGACCTGACGGCCAAGGAGTTCGCCCTGCTCGAACTCTTTCTGCGTCGGCAGGGTGAGGTGCTGGCGCGGAGTTTCATCGCCTCGCAGGTCTGGGACATGAATTTCGATTCGGACACCAATGTCGTCGAGGTGGCTATCCGTCGCCTGCGCGCCAAGGTCGATGATGATTTTTCGCCGAAACTGATCCACACCCTGCGCGGCATGGGTTACGTCATGGAAATCCGCTGATCGTGGCCGACTGGCGGCATTCGATTGCGCTGCGCCTGTCGTTGGCCTTCGCGCTGTTGGCGACGGTGGTTTTCGCGGCGCTCGGCGTCTATTTCAGCCGCGCCGCCGATGCCCACATGGCCGAACTGGATGCACATGACCTGTTTGGCAAGCTGGCGCTAATTGGCCATGTCGGCGCGCAGGAAAAATCGGCCGAGGGCTTCGCCGCGCGCCTCGGTGACGCCCTGATCGGCGAGCACGGGGTGATTGTCACGGTCAACCGGGAAAAAGGGCCAATTTTCAAATGGCCGACGCCCGAACTGGCCGAGCCACTGGCCGCCGCCAAGGTTGCGCTGGGCCGGACGCCGGTTCGGGTGGTGCTGGGCGATGCCGAGTACCGCGTCATCGCCGTCGACATGGAAACTGCCTGGGGCGAAACGGCGCACGTCGTCGTCGGCCGCGACATTCGTCACCACACCGATTTTCTCGACGAGCTGCAGCACGATTTCCGCTTCGCCATTCTGGCCGCCGCGCTGCTCACCGCCATCGTCGGCGCGCTGGTCGTTCGCCGCGGCTTGCACCCGGTGCGCGCCATTGCCCGCGCCGCCGGCCGCATTTCGGCCGGGCAGCTGGCTGAGCGTATCCCGGAGCAGAATGTGCCGCCGGAACTGACTGAACTGGTCACTGCCTTTAACGCCATGCTTGGCCGGCTTGAGGACTCGTTCAAACGTCTGTCGGATTTTTCGGCCGATCTTGCCCACGAGTTGCGCACGCCGATCCACAGCCTGCGCATGCAGACCGAAGTGTCGCTGAGCAAGGCGCGCCATGTCGATGAATACCGCGACCTACTGGCCTCGAACCTTGAGGAATACGAACGCCTGTCGCGGATCATCGCCGACATGCTGTTGCTGGCCAAGGCCGACCACGGCCTGCTCGTGCCGGAGACCGAGCCGCTGGCGCTGCGCCCGCTGTGCGAACGGTTGATCGAGTATTACGGGCTGCTCGCCGAGAATGTCAGCCTGCAACTGGTCGGCGACGACATCACGGTCCATGGCGACCGGCTGATGCTCGAGCGGGCCATCGGCAATGTGCTGGTCAATGCCATTCATCACACGCCGGCCGGCGGTTCGATTGTCGTCACGGTCGGGGCCGTCGACGGCATGGCGGAACTGTCCATCGCCAACACCGGGCAACCGATCCCGGCCGAGGCGCTGGATCGGGTCTTTGACCGCTTTGTCCGGCTCGACTCCGGTTCGGAAGGGACAGGACTCGGCCTGGCCATCGCCCGCTCGATCGTGCTCGCCCATGGCGGCGAGATCGCGGTGCGCGTTGGCGAACAGGCCACCGAGTTTTATTTGCGTCTGCCTTCCCGCACCTGAATTTCCTGGTTCTTACCAGTCCTGAAGCGTCCTGGCGACTACGGTGCGGAGCTCCTTTTCCTTGCCGCTGGTCATCGTCCTGATGTCCTCCACGTCATCAACCCGGTGGAGCTGGACGCTCTTGACGGCGGTTTTCTCCGGCCGGGTTTCGTCCACGTCCCAGAACTTGCCTTTGCCTCTGCTGGCAGGCTGACTGACATCACGTGACACCGTGAATTCCATTTCGCCAAAGCCATGGAATTGATCCTGCGGTTTGGCAATGGCGCTCTCGGGATACCAGCCCTGCCAGTGGTAGAGAATCTTCTGCTCATCCCTGTCAACGCGGGCGACCAGGCTTTTCCAGTTCGCCATCAACGTGCCTTTTTGATCATAGGAGATGCCCCGCATCTGAACGGTGCCGTAGATTTCATCGGCATTGATCTCAAGGAAGCTCAGCCAATGCCGGCCGTTGATGGTGATGCGCTCCCACCATGCACCTTTGACTCGGTCGACGAAGGCACGGTTGGCTGCCTGTGCGGCGCGAACCTCCGGGCTGAGCTTGTGGCGGCTGCCCAGTGCCATGATGCGTTCGGCGACCAGCCCGCACTTGGCGCCGAGTGCAGCCTTCAGGTCGCCGTCCGCGGGGCGCTTGAAGCTCGCCGAATGGATGCCGAGCAGGTCGCTGGGGAGTTTCAGGTCGGGCCTGTCCTCCTGCACCAGGTAGCAACGCTCGCGCCCGAGGGCGCCCATGAACAGGCCGAGTTCGAAGATGACGTTGTCGCGCGGCGAGAGCTTTTCCTTCTTGCGACTGGTCGTTACATCGTCAGGCGTCAGCACCAGAATGGCGAAATCAGCCTCGTCGGCAATTTTTTCCAGCGACTCGATGTAGGTCGCGCTGAGTTCGAAGGCGAGGGTCCATGGCTCGATGTCGGCAGTTTGACCAAGCTCGCCTTGCAACAGCAGGCGCACCGCATTGACCACCTCCAGCCCCTCCGATGAAGAAGCAATGAATACTTTTGATCGCACAGGCATCCGCTACTCCATCGTCAAAACAGCGCCAATTCGGGCAAGCCAGCGAACATTAAACTAGCATATTGGTCCCTGGCTGGATAGCGCACCGGGTGGCCAAGTGCGGCGACATTGCGCATACTGGCCGTCTGACGAACGCGAGGAGACCCCCATGGAAATCGACATGCCACCGCTCGAAGTCGAAACTGCCGCCAACCCCGAGTACGCTGTGATCTGGCTGCACGGACTGGGCGCCGACGGCTCGGATTTCGTGCCGGTTGTCCCCGAACTCGGTTTGGCCGCGTCGCCTGCCGTACGTTTCGTCTTCCCCCACGCACCCTACATCGCGGTGACCTGTAATGGTGGCTACGTCATGCGCGCCTGGTACGACATCATTTCGCTCGACAGCACCAGCCGGCGCGTCGACGAGGCCGGGATTCTCACCTCCCGCGAAACCGTGCGGCGTCTGATCGAACGTGAAAAAAGCCGCGGAATTCCGGTTGACCGTATATTCCTTGCCGGTTTCTCGCAAGGTGGGGCGGTGGCCTACACCACGGCGCTGACCCATCCGGAAAAACTGGCCGGGCTCATCGCGCTGTCCACCTATATTCCGTCACCGGCGCTGCTGACTGAAGACTCAGCCGACGCCAATCGCAATATTCCAATCTTTGCCGCCCACGGTACGGCCGACGATGTCGTCTCACCAACGCTTGGCCTGGCCGCCAGGGATTTGCTGATAGAGCGCGACCATCAAATCGATTGGCACGAATACCCGATGCCGCATTCGGTCTGTCTGGAAGAGATCTGGGCCATCGGCCGCTGGTTGGCCGCGCGGATGCGCCAGCAGGCCTGAGCCTGCGCGTCGCTTACTTGCTTTTGCTGGTTTTCGGTTTGTCGGTGTCGGTGATCGAATGCGCTTCTTCGTCTGCCGCATGGAGCAGCCAGATCAGATCGCTGCCCTGCACCGGCATCGGGACCATCTGGTTCCAGCTCCAGCGAAACACCGGGCCGTAGGGCACGTAGCGGGCCAGCACGTCGCCCTGCTCAGTGACGCCAAAGAATGGCAGCGGCGAGGTGATGAGGCTCTTCAGTTGTTCGTTGGTCATGATGTACGTCCTTTCGGAGAACGGATTTTCTGCGGCTTGGCTGCTGGCCTGATTCTAAGCTCATGGCATCCAGAATTTCGAACTCTCGGTCACGGCAACCTTCGGGTCGGCGACGTCGGCCACGCTGAAGGTGATCGGCGCCGCACCCGTTGGCGTAGCCCCCGGCTCGGCGCTGACAATTGCCGTCTGGGTGCCGATCTCGCCACCGGGAACGGTGATTTCGCTGTCGCTGGCCAGTCGCGCGCCATCGAAACCGGCGATGCTGATCCGGAATTTCCGCGTCTGGTCGCCCGTATTCATGATTTGCAGGCGATACGAGTTTTCGATTGAGCCATCATTGGCTTCGCGTGACAGCACGTTGCGGTCTTTCAGAACATTGACCTTGAGCGGGATGCGTGTGGCCAGCGACCAGGCCATGGCCGTGGTCAGCGCGACGAGAATCGCCGTGTAAATGATGACCCGTGGCCGGGCGGCACGGCGAATGATTTCCATCGTCGTGTAGCGCATGGTCACGGCATTTTCCGTCGAATAACGGATCAGTCCGCGCGGGTAGTCCATCTTGTCCATCACCTGATCGCAGGCGTCGATGCAGGCGGCGCAGCCGATACACTCGTTCTGCAAGCCGTTGCGAATGTCGATGCCGGTCGGGCAGACCTGAACGCAGATGCCGCAATCGACGCAGTCACCCAGCCCGAGGGCCTTCGGATCGGCACCCTTGGCGCGCGGTCCGCGTGCATCACCGCGCGCCGTGTCGTAGGCGATGATCAGCGTGTCTGGGTCGAACATGACGAACTGGAAACGGGCGTAGGGGCAGATCTGTCTGCACATCTGATCGCGCAGGAAACCGGCGTTGCCGTAGGTGGCAAAGGCGTAGAAGACGACCCAGAAGGCGGACCAGGCGCCGGGCGAGAGCGTCAGCAGGTCACTGACGAGATCTTTGATAGGCATGAAATAGCCGACGAAAGTGATTCCGGTCCACAGCGAAAAGAGCAGCCATGTCGCGTGCTTGGCGCTCTTGAGCGCCAGTTTGCGCGCCGACCACGGCGCGGCATCGAGCTTGATACGTTGTGGGCGCTCGCCCTCGATCATCTTCTCGAACCACAGGAAAATCTCGGTATAGACCGTCTGCGGGCAGGTATAGCCACACCACAATCGCCCGGCCACCGCAGTAAACAGGAAGAGCGTGAAGGCGCCGAGAATCATCAGCAGGACGAGATAAATCGTGTCCTGCGGCCAGAGAACCAGGTCAAAGAAATAGAACTTGCGGGTGTCGATATCGAACAGAACGGCCTGCCGACCATGCCAGGGCAGCCAGCACAGGCCGTAGAAGACGAGCTGGGTCAGCCAGACAAAAATCCAGCGCCAGCGGGTATAGGGGCCGCTGATCGAACGCGGATAAACCTTGGCGTCGGGATCGACAACGGGCTTGATGTTGATGACTTTTCGCTGGGACTGCTCGGCCATTGTTTTTCCGGAGACACCCCTGCGAACGGATTGCGCCGGCCGCAGGCATAAGATATAAATGAAATGAATCTTGATGTTACCAATCAAATCCCGCTTAAGCAATATTTTGAATGTATCTTATAAGCAGCCATGCGCCTGAGTACCTTTTCCGATTACAGCCTGCGCGTCCTGATGTATCTCGGTGTGCAGGACGACCGACTGGTCACCATCGCCGAGATTGCCGCTGTGCACGACATCTCGAAAGCCCACCTCATGAAGGTGGTGCATCAGCTGGGCCTGATTGGCCATATCGAGACCGTGCGTGGCAAGGGCGGGGGCATCCGGCTGGCGCGACCGCCGCGGGAGATTGTCGTTGGTGACGTGATCCGTCAGTCCGAAAGCGATTTTGCGCTGGCCGAGTGCTTTGCTGCCAACGCAACCTGCCGGATTCAGGGCGCATGTTGCCTGCCGGGCATTCTTAACGAGGCCCTGAACGCCATGTTTCTCGTGCTTGATGGCTATACGCTGGCCGATCTGTTGCAGCGGCCACGCGGACTTGTGCCGGCAGCAGCTTGCGATCTCACCGCCAGCCATGTGGAGGGCCCTCATGACTGAGCGGACTCCCGGCAAGAACGAACTCGAGCAGGCCCTCGAACTGGAACTTTCAGACGAGGATATTCTCGACGCACTGAGCCATGTTTCCGGCTATCTCGACATCAGCACCGAGGATTTTCGCATCGTCTACCATCTCGCCTGGCGCCATGCGCTGGCCCGCTTGCAGGCCCAACAGGCAGCGGACAGCAAAGACACCAACCCCGAATGAAGCTCGAAAGCGGTTGGCACGACTATTGGCGCAAAATGCGTGGAACGACCCGCGGCAGTCCCCCGCGGGTCAGCAACGAAGAGCTTGTCTGGTCGTGGATCGGCTCATTTCTGGGCATCACGGCATTGGTCGCAGCAGGCCAACTGTTGTTCACGGGAACCGATCTGGTGCTGCTGATCGGTTCCTTCGGTGCCTCGGCTGTTCTGGTTTACGGGGCGGTCCGCAGCCCGCTGGCCCAGCCGCGCAATCTGCTAGGCGGGCACATCCTGTCGGCGCTGACTGGGGTGGTCTGCTGGAAATTGTTTCAGCATGTGCCCTGGCTGGTGCCCGGGTTGGCAGTGGCGGCAGCCATCGTGTTAATGCATGCGACGCGTACCCTGCATCCGCCGGGTGGTGCCACGGCGCTGATCGCCGTGATCGGCTCGCCGGAAATCCATAACCTGGGGTTCTGGTATGTGCTGGCCCCGGCGACACTCGGGCCTTTGATCCTGCTCGTTGTCGCCCTGCTGATCAACAACCTGCCGCGCTCGCGCCGTTATCCGGAAATCTGGTTCTAGAAAAAGCAATGGCCGGGCAAGCCGGCCATTGTGCGTAGAGCTCGATCAGTGCCGACTCTGAATTTCCTCAATGTAACCAAGCATCCCGGTCTGGATGTTGCCCGCATTGCCTTCATCGGTGTCGATGTGCATGGCCAGGCGGAAGGCCGGGTTCACGCGGACGACGACGTCGCCGAAGATGAGCTGGCGTTCGCCTTCGATGCGGACGCGGACGACGTAGTTGTCGCGCACATGGAAGCGCATGGCGTCTTCCGGCGTCATGTGGATGTGGCGCTGGGCGCAGACGACACCGCGTTCGATGGTCGTGCTGCCGTACGGGCCTTCAAGCGTCACGCCCGGTGTGCCGGCGAGGTCGCCGGACTGGCGGATGGGCGGCTGGATGCCGAGCTTGAACTGCTCGGTCATGGCGATCTCGACCTGGGTTTCCTTGCGTGTCGGACCGAGGACGCGGACCTTGGCGATCCGGCCCTTGGGGCCGACCAGATGGACCTGTTCCTCGCAGGCAAACTGGCCGGGCTGCGACAGTTCGTGCATCGGCGTCAGCTGGTGGCCGGGGCCGAACAGTTTTTCGACATCGGCCTGCGACAGGTGGGCGTGGTGGGCCGAGATTTCGACCGGGATCGGGGCTTCTTCCGGCTTGGCGGCCAGCAGCAGCGCGTTGCGTTCAATGGAGCGCAGGGTTTCCCAGGCAACCAGCCGCTCGTCGTCATTGGCGACGACGAGGATGGTGACCGGCGAATCGTCGGCCGAGATGATGGCGAAATTGTCGACGCTACCCAGATTGCGGTTCTTTTCCTCATCGAGCTTGATGCCCATGAATTCAAGGCCCTGGCAGGCCAGGCTGCGTACCGTGGCGCTCGTTTCACCGACGTCGCCGGTGAAGGCCAGGACGTCGATGCCGCCCATGGCTGCGACGTAGGCACCGATGTTCTTGCGCACCTGGTAGCAGTAGGCCTTGTGGGCAAGCAGGGCGCGGTGGTGGCCATCAGCCGCAGCAGCCTCGATTTCGTGGATGTCGCTCGAAATGCCGGAAATACCCTTGAGGCCGCTTTCGGTGTTGATCAGCGTCGATAGCTGCTCGGGCGACATGTGGTGCTTTTCCATGAGGTGAATCATCACCGCCGGGTCGATGCTGCCGGAACGGCTCGGCATGATCAGGCCGTCAGTCGGCGTCATGCCCATCGTCGTGTCAATCGAACGGCCGTGGTCGATGGCGCACAGCGAGGCGCCGATGCCGAGGTGGCAGGAAACGATTTCCAGCTCGCCAAGCGGGCGCTTGAGGACTTCAGCCGACTTCAGCGAAACGTAGCGGTGCGAGGTGCCGTGGAATCCGTAGCGGCGGATGCCGTGCTGCTTGTAGAGGTCATAGGGCAGGCCGTATAGGTAGGCATAAGGCGCCAGGGTCTGGTGGAAGGCGGTGTCGAAAACGGCAACCTGCGGCACGTTCGGGAACAGCTTCAGGGCGACGCGGATGCCGGCGACATTGACCGGATTATGCAGCGGTGCGAAAACCGACAGTTCCTCGATGTCGGCGATCACGGCCGGCGTGATGACGACCGAGCTGGAGAACTTGTTGCCGCCATGGACGACGCGATGGCCGATGGCGCTGACCTCTTCCGGGTGGAAAGTGAAGGCATCGCCGAGCAGGGCAGTTGCTTCCTGCATGACCTTGAATAGGTCGGAAAGCTTGAACGGGGCATGGTCGACGGACCTTTGCTGCGTTCCGACCTTGACGGTGATCCGGGTCACTTGCTGGTCGGCGTGGTCGATGATGCCGTGCACATCGGCGCCGCTCTCCTCGGTGTTGTAGATACCGAAATGAATCTGGCTGATACCGACATTGAGAACGACGACCTTGCCCGGCTCGTTGGTTTGCAGCGACAGCGCGTACGGGTCGCGCGAGCGGACGATGGCATTGGCCTGGGCGGTGACCAGATCGACCGACATGGCGCGGGTACGGTCGGCGAGCAGGCGCGACAGATAGCCGACGGCTTTCGGGTTGGTCAGGATGTGCGTGTTGAAGACGTCCTGCGGGATCATCAGCACGAAGCAGCGGTTGCCGGCGATGACGTCGGCGACGATGCGGTCGCCGGTAAGCAGCGACATGACGCCGAAGACGTCACCAACGCCGAGCTGGGTGATGACGGCGCGGGTGCCGGTGTTGTCGGTCATCGAGATTTCGGCGTGGCCGCTGATCATGACGCCGATGAAACGGCCTTCATCGCCGGTTTCGAGGATGGCTTCGTTGCCTTCGTAGGTCGCCAGACGGGACTTGATGACGATTTCCTCGACCTTGTCGGCCGGGAAGTTTTCGAACAGGCGTACCTGCTCGAGGAAGAAGCGCTTCAGGTCGATTTCACTCATGCTGTTTTTCCTTGCCTTGATGGCATTATTTTATGCGTGCAAGACTACCATTTTGTTGCGCTGCAGCAAAGATTTTGCTGTGGTCCGGCACCTTTGATTCTTGTGAATTGCAACATGTTGCTTGCTCAACAGCGGCCTCACGCCAGTCCCGATAGCGGCTGCTTTTTTTCAGCTGGCAGGGCGATTCATCGATAAGATTGAGGTATTCGAATAAAGCCAAAGGGGAGCATCTCGATGTCCGCCGTCAGGTTCCAGCTTCGACTTGGTGAACAGCCTGCAATCTTGTCGGTCGGTGATGGCGTTTTCGCCTTGCTTGGTTTTTCTGCAGAGGACTTTACCAGTGGAAAAATCGCCTTGAGAGAGCGGTTCCACGCGGATGATGCGGACATTGCCGAGCTGGTTTTCAGTCAGATTGTGCCGAGTGGCGAGCAGACCTTCAATGCCCGAGTCCGCAATGCGGCGGGTGGCGTAGTCTGCGTTCGCGGGCGGCTCGGCAAGGCCTTTGCGGAGTCGGGGCAGTTGCTGGCTGAAGTTGACCTTGAAGATGCACGAACTGTGTTTGACGGGCAGCGAAATGAGCCGATGATGGCCAATTTCGTGGCGATGATGGAGAACACCGATGACTTCATCTACTTCAAGGATAGAAACCATGTTTTTACCGGTGCCAGCGAGACGCTGGTAACGATTACGCATTCAACCGGGCACTGGACTGATCTGCTGGGCAAGACAGACTACGATGTCTTTCCGGAGGCCTACGCCGATATTTATTACCGGCTGGAGAAACAGGTGTTCTCGGGGAGCGAAGTTGCCCATGAGGTGCAGGCCTATGTGAGCAATCAGGGGCGCATGGGCTGGGTCGATAACCGCAAGTATCCGCTACGCGACGCGCAGGGCGAGATTGTCGGGCTGTTCGGCGTGGCCCGCGATGTGACCGATAAAATTATCGCCGAGCAGGCACTGCAGCACGAACGCGAGAGCCTGCAGCTGATCCTCGACTATGCCCCGATCGGAATCTGGCTTCAGAACGGCAAAGGCCGGATGAGCTTCGTCAACCGGGCTTTCTGTCAGGCCACCGGTATTTCCGAAGCGGCTTTTCTTGCTGTCGACCACTATGCCGAACTGATTCCTGAGGCGTTTCGTCAGCAATGCCTAGCCTCCGACGTCAAGGTGCTGGCCAATCCGGGTGTCAGCGTGACGCATCAGCGACTTCCTTTTGTCGATGGCAAGATCCATGACTTGCGCGTGATCAAGGCCGTCAAGCGGGATGAATCGGGGGCGCCCGTGGCGCTGGTCGGACTCAGCCTCGACATTACCGACGAGTTGCACCAGGAAGAATTGTTGCGTCGGGAAAGGGATTACAGCCAGAACGTGCTCGATACGGTCGAGACACTGATCGTTGCCCTGGATCTCGACGGGCGGGTCATGTCGATCAACCGGAAAGCCGGCGAGGTGCTTGGCTACCTGTCGCGAGAGCTTGTTGGCCTGGACTGGTTTGAAACCTGTCTGATGCCCAGCGCGAATCCGGAACGCCGGCGGGCCGCGATCTACGATGCAGTGGTATTGGCCGAAAGCCGAACCGAGTATTTTGAGTATCCCGTCAGGACCCGGGGCGGCGATGTCCGCCTGATCGGCTGGCATGCCTGCCCGATTCGCGATGAGCACGGCCGGATCATCGGCGGTCTCGGTGCCGGGGACGATATTACTGAGCGGCGAAGCACCGAAGCTGCTGCGGAGAGGGCCCTCAGGCTTTCGCAGCAGCGCTTTGCCACGGCTTTCAATGCCAGTCCGATCGCCGCATCAATCGCCACTGCCGCCGAAGGGCGGTTCATTGAGGTGAATCGCAATTACGAACGGGATTTTGGCTGGGCGCCGGCCGATCTGATCGGCCGCACCTCGACCGAAATCGGACTTTGGCCGGATGAGGCAAGCCGAATGGCTTGGGTTGATGCGCTCCGGCGTGACGGCCGCGTGGTCGACTGGGAAACGAGCTGGCTGCACAAGGATGGTGAGCGCAGGCAGGTCAGCATTTCGGCGGAAATTACGGATCTGAACGGCGAGGCTTGCATTCTCGGCTTTATTACCGATGTGACCGAACGGCGCCGGGCCGAGCGCATCCTGCGCAATCACCACGCCGAGCTGGAAATCGAGGTGCGCGAACGGACGGCAGAGTTGGCCGAGGCGAAGGAAGCAGCGGAAAAAGCCAGCCTTGCCAAGAGTGCGTTTCTGGCCAACATGTCGCACGAAATCCGGACGCCACTCAATGCGATTTCCGGCATGGCACATCTGATCAGACGGAATGGCCTGACCGACGAACAGTCACAGCGTCTCGGCAAGCTGGAGATGGCAAGCGAGCATCTGCTGAGCACCATCAACGCCGTTTTGGAGCTTTCCAAGATCGAGGCCGGCAAGTTCGCACTCGAGGAGCAGGAGCTTGATATCGGCGCGTTGCTGGCCGGGATCATGGCGATCTTCCGCGAAAAGGCTGGCGAAAAGGGCTTGTCGCTCGTTCTTGACGCCCGGTTGCCCGATTATTTGTTGCTTGGCGACGCTACCCGGCTCAGTCAGGCTCTGATGAACTATGTCGGCAACGCCATCAAGTTTACCGACTCCGGTCGGGTAAGCCTGGGTGCCCGGTGTGTTGCAGAAGACGATGACGCGGTCGTTCTCCGTTTCGAGGTGGCGGATAGCGGGATAGGCGTCCCACAGGAAGCGCTTGGCCGATTGTTTTCGGCTTTTGAGCAGGCTGACAATTCGACAACCCGTCGCTATGGTGGCACCGGCCTCGGGCTGGCCATCACGCAGAAACTGGCGCAGATGATGGGGGGCGAGGTCGGTGTCGAGAGTTGCGACGGTGTGGGCAGCACCTTCTGGTTTTCGGCTCGCCTCAAAAAGGCTGTGCAGGGGGCCGGGACAGTGCAGGCAAGGCCGGCCGATACGGCTGAGGCAACGCTGCGGAGAGCGTATGCCGGGCGCCGGATCCTGCTCGTTGATGATGAGCCGATCAATCAGGAAATCGCCCAGGTGCTGCTCGAGGATGTCGGCCTGCGGGTCGACCTGGCTGCCGATGGTCGTCAGGCGGTCGAGAAAGTCGAGTGCGTGGCTTACGATCTGGTTCTGATGGACATGCAGATGCCGTCCATGGATGGACTTGAGGCAACCCAGTGCATTCGGCGGATGCCGGAGCGGACGACACTACCCATTCTGGCCATGACGGCGAACGCCTTTGTCGAAGATCGTGAGCGTTGTCTGGCGGCCGGCATGAACGATTTCATCACCAAACCGATCAGTCCGGATCACCTGTTTTCGCTGGTCCTGCATTGGCTGGAAAAGCGGGTGTGAACGGCCGGGGTGGCGCCATCACCGGGGCGCCACAAGCCGCCATTTCATTTTTGGCCGTTTTTTCGGGTTGACCGTGGCCAGCCGCGGTTGGCGGCTGCACCACGGTTTTCCGGCCGCGCTACCTCAGGCGCCAGCCTTGCACTTGCCATCGGCAGCCGGACGATCGGCAATCAATGGCCGCAAGGCTGGTTCCATTTCCTTCATGATCTGCACCGGCAGGGCCGAGGTGAAGTCGTAACCGGCCGCCTTGGAACCCGGGACGAAGGCGGTGACGACACCGTAGAAACGGTCGCCGATGTAGAAGGCGAAGGTGGCGGCACGGTTCATGACCTTGGCGCTGCGCACGCCGCCGTCAGCGCCGATGACCTTGGAGCGATGGTCGCCGGTGCCGGTCTTGCCGCCCATGGCCAGCGCCTGTTCCTCGTGGTCCCGGTAGGTGTCCTTGATGCGCCGGGCCGTGCCGCTATTGACCACGCGCAGCAAGGCGCGCCGGGTGACTTGCGCCACTTCGACCGGGATCACGCGTTCGCCGGCGATGGTCTGGTGCTGCAGGCGGGTTTCGAAGGGCGTATTGGTGGCGAAGCGGAGTTCGTCGATGCGTACCGTCGGCCGGCGGATGCCGTCATTGACGACGATACCCATCAGCTCGGCCAGCGCGGCCGGGCGGTCGGCCGAACTGCCGATCGAGGTGGCCAGCGAGGGCACCAGATGCTCGAAGGGGTAACCAAGGCGACGCCACTCTTCGGCGATGCGCTCGAAGGCGGCAACCTCGACCACGATGTCGATGCGCACCTGCTGGGCATGCTTGAAGCGCGTGGAGAACAGCCATTTCGAGGCATCGCGCCGGGCTTCGACGCTGGCCGGGACGATGTCCTTGAGCGTCGCCTTCGGCTCGCTCTGCAGGTGGCGGACCAGCCACAGCTCAAGCGGATGGACGCGGGCCAGGTAGCCCTGGTCGGCCAGGTTGTACTGGCGCGTGGCGTGGGCATCGAACAGGCGGCGCAGGCCGGCGTCGGTACCGGCCCGGTCGCCAAGCTTCTTGCGCATGTGGGCGACAAAGCTGTCGAAATCGCTCTTCGGCTGCACGCTCAGGTAGGCGGCGGCCTGCGGAACCGGCCGGGACGGCACCGAGTCGCTCAGAACGTCGAGGCGATCGGCCGGGGCCACGTCGCGGTACTTGTGCCAGTAGGTGCGCAGGAAACCGAGGCCTTCGCGCTCGGCGAAGCGGTTGAGGAAGGCCTGGCGGGTCTCATCGTCGTCCTTGTCGCGCAGGCCACGGGCCGGGGCGTCGACGGCCTCGTAGGCATGGTAGTGGACGACGTCGTGCATGATGCGCACGAAAGAGAGATTGACCGACTGTTCGAGGGCTTCGGCGACGCTTGGCACCTTGCCGTCGTCTTCATGTTTGAAATTGCCGAAGCGGTGGATGCCGCCGCCGGTGAAGAAGGTGGCACCGGGATCGGCCGAATAACGGCGTTCCATGGCCGCTTCGAGCAGTTCTTCCAGCGTTGTTTCGGGCTTGGTGCGCAGGATGTCGATGGCCCAGTTGGTCAGGCGGTCGGCCGGGTGTTGCTTGAGCTTGGCCAGTTCTTCCGGCGGCGTCTGGCTGTAACGTTTGTGCAGGTCGGCGACGACCAGCAGGTAGGACACCAGGGTACGGAACTTGGCGCTGGAGCCAAGATCGAGCTTGGTGCCGGCGTTGATGTCGAGCGGCTGGTCGAGGTTGTCGGCCTGGATGCGCAGCACATTGGCGGTTGGCGTGCGCTCGTAAAGGGTCAGGCTGTAATTGACCTGTTTCGGGTCGCCTCTGGCCAGCAGTCGTGCCTCCTTGAAACCCGCACAGGCCAGGAAGGCCGGGTCGGCCAGCCGGTTGAGGACGCGCGTCACGGCCTGCTGGCTGGGGCCGTCGAGCGTGCTGTGCACGGTCAGGTCATAGCGGTCGAGGGCGTAGAGGTTCTCGACACTGAGCAGATCGCCGAGCGTGCCGCGGATTTCATTGACCGCCTTGCGTTCGACGAAGGACACCTCTTCGGCCGGCCGGGCCTGGCGGGCCGGGCTGATCTGCACGAGCAGGGCGGCTTCGCGCAGGTCAGCGGGGATCAACTGGTCGTCGGCGAGCAGGCGGATGTAACTGTCGGTGAGCGTGTTGAGGCGCCCGGTGGTGTCGCCGAGCAGGCCGGACGGCCGGCGCTGGGCGACGAACAGGGACAGCGCCTGCTTGAAGGCCTTGGCGCGTTGCGTCAGATCAGCCTTGGGGTCGGCCAGCAACTGGTTGATCTGGCCAAAATCCTGGCCGTACCAGGCCCACAGGCCGTCGCCCAGGCCATTGACCTCGCCGTAGCCGGGGATGCCGCCGAGCGGCACCGAATTGACGAAATCGAGCACGATGCGGCGCCGCGCCGGCAGGTTTTCTTCGCCGTCCTGGTAGGCGCGCAGGGCGGCCGACATCATCTGGTGATATTTGTCCTTGCTGTCATGCGTCCGGCCGCCCGGCGAGTGGCGGAACTTCTCGATCTGCGTCGCCAGCGTGCTGCCACCGGCCCGGCCGCCGCCGAGGCCGACCTGGCGTGCCGCCTGGCCGGCCGCGACGCGGGTCAGC
>NZ_JBASFI010000009.1:0-1889 GCF_049652925.1 Azonexus sp. | reverse complement strand
GTCATCGCCCGCTCACCCGGCGATGCGCCGGAGATCGACGGCGTGGTGTTCATTCAGGGTGTAGAAGGTTTAAATCCCGGCGATTTCGTGCAAGTGCGCATTATCGATGCCAGTGACCACGACCTTTGGGCAGAGCCGGTTTGAAATAACCCGCAGGCGCTTTCCTCTTTCTCAGTAGTAGTGGGAGCAGTGGTGAGGGCGAATTCTTCGCCGCGCTTTTGCCAGTCCAATCTGGTGCAATCCCGTTTCGCACGCACAAACCCTGTGCGCATCGCGCGCGGAGGCCAACATAAAAAATTCTCCGCACGGTCATTTCTCCTTAACAATCAACCAGTAATCTCGTCGCCTGTCCACCAAACACGCAGGCATGTTCCTTGCGTGTAGGTCGGGTAGAAGCGTTGGATTTGATCCGCCTGGATCGTTTGATCTGAGAGGTAAATCATGAAATCAATGACCTTGAACCTGCTGACCGGGCTACTGCTTGCCTCGGCATCTTCTGCCACGCTGGCAATGGACGAAAGCGCCTGCCGCGACGGCTACTCCACCATGCTGTTGACCCAGAACGAATGCAAAACCTGGATATCCACCCATGCCAGCCTAGAAAAGCGTGGTGACAATACCGCACTGAAACAGCTGGACGAAAGAATGCGCAACCTGATGGCCGAACGTGCCGAAACCTGTCCCTGTGCCTGGGACCATGCGCTTAAAGAAAAAATGTTGCAGAAGAACGCGGGGTTTTGAGTTTCGTGGCTGGGAAACGGCTTGGTTGTGATGGATGTTTCTGACCCGTATCAGACGGTCGGATGTCAGCGGCTAATAAGTACTCTGGGTCAAGCAACAGGCTTTCAACGTCGAAGCTCAGGGGCGCGCCGCTTGCGGCGCGTCCCTTGGAGCGCAGTGTTAGGTCTCTTGTTGTCCGACATACGTCTTAGCTCCAAAGTGGATTTGATCGCCGACGATTCCGAGGATTGGCGCCCAAGCAAACTTCACACCGTCCGCAGTAAATCGTTTCCCGACGAACTGGACGTATTCCATGTCTGGCTGCACAGTCAGGAGCTGTAGCAACTCAATTCCGACGCGAGTTAACAGACCAACCCCACTTCCAAGTTTCGGTGTGTCCTTTTCTCGCTCAAACATGAGAATTAGGGAGCCGTAGATAAAGTGGCTCATTTCGCCTGCACCGACCGGATTGAAGGAGAACTCAAGGTCGGTTTCAAATATGAGCCCAGCATCCTTCAATGCAAGAATGTCAAGGAACGTGAGACCGCCATCCTTTGTAAATATGTAGGCTTTCGGGTCAATGTAGAAGGCCTTTTCGCTAGAGCGAAGAATGTAGTTCCCGAGTTTGACGAAATTCTCGGCCTCCTTACTCGAAAGGTTACGAAGCACATCCAGCGTGCGCAGAGAAAAAGAACCGGGGCGTTTGATTTCGCCAGCAAGAATGCGCCCCCAAAGGTATTGAAGTTCCTCAGAGGTAATTCCAGATGAAATATCGAAGAACCGGGAGACCCATTCCGGTTCTGGCTTCCCGTCAGGAACCGTAGTTTCTTTCTGTAGTTCCTCGGCCGCATTCGCACAGACGGCCTCGACGTTTTGCTGCTCGCGCTGCTCCTTGTATTGGATTCGGGCAGCTACCCTATGAGGGAGAGCGGGAAAATCTTCAGACTGCGTTTCTGGCGCCAGAACTTTTACTTTTCCATCCTCATATTCAGTATGCGTCAGCAATTTTTTGCTCTCGGCCATAGCCTCGGCAATGACCTTAATTTCATACGCCTTCGCATCAGCAGTCTTCCGAATAAGGTATGGCTTGGAAACATTTCCAATACCGCTGGAGATAACCTCAATCAGTCGCTTTAGTGGTTCGCTCAGGCCTGTAAGATCAGTAATTT
>NZ_JBASFI010000008.1:0-7000 GCF_049652925.1 Azonexus sp. | reverse complement strand
CGATGGGCATGGACTACATCGCTGTTTATGAAGGCGAAGCGGACGACGAGCCGGCGTCCGCCAATCAGATCAAGATCAGTACCGAGAAGGTACAAAAACTGGGCGTGCGCACTGAAGCCGCGCAACTCCGCGTCCTCGACAAGGTGGTGCGCGCTTCTGGCCGGATCGAGCCGGACGAACGCCGCATGTACGCGATTTCGCCCAAGTTCGAGGGTTATGTCGAGCGCCTGCATGTCAATGTGACCGGCCAGCCGGTCGGCAAAGGCCAGCCGCTGTTCGAGGTCTACAGTCCGGAGTTGGTCTCCGCCCAGCGCGAATATGCGATTGCCGCCCAAGGTGTCGAATCGCTGAAAGAGGCCGGCGGTCAGGCGCGGGACGGCATGAAGCAATTGGCCGATTCCAGCCTGCTGCGGCTGAAGAACTGGGATATCTCGGAAGAACAGGTCAAGGCGCTGGCGAAATCCGGCGAGACGAAGCGGACGATGACTTTCCGCTCGCCGGTGGCCGGCATCGTCACCGAGAAGAAGGCCATTCAGGGCATGCGCTTCATGCCCGGTGAGGCGCTCTACCAGGTGGCGGACCTCTCCTCGGTGTGGGTCGTCGCCGATGTTTTCGAACAGGATATCGGCCTGGTCAAATCCGGCGCCAAGGCCAAGGTGACGATCAACGCCTATCCGGGCAAGACTTTCGACGGCACGATCAGCTATGTCTATCCGACCTTGAACGCCCAGACCCGCACGGTACCGGTTCGCGTCGAACTGGCCAATCCGGGGCTGCTGCTCAAGCCGGCCATGTTCGCGCAGGTCGAACTGCCGGTGGGCGCCAAAGGCCAGGTGGTCACCGTGCCGACCTCCGCCGTCATCGACAGCGGCGCCCGCCAGATCGTGCTGATCCAGCAAGGCGAAGGCCGATTCGAGCCGCGCGAGGTCAAACTCGGCTCGCGCAGCGACAACCATGTCGAAGTGCTGGAGGGTGTCAAGGATGGCGAGCAGGTGGTGGTCGCCGCCAACTTCCTGATCGATGCCGAGAGTAACCTCAAGGCAGCGGTCGGCGGTTTCGGCCACGCCGCCCACGGCGCCGCCCCAAAAGAAGGGCAAGCGGCAGCCCCCGGACAGCCAGCCACCAAAGGAGCTAGCCACCAGGCCGAAGGCACGGTGGATGGCATCGACGCGGCAGCCGGCACGATCAGTCTCAATCACGGCCCGGTCGCCAGCCTCAAATGGCCGGCCATGACCATGGAGTTCAAGGCTGCCAATGCATCCCTGCTGCAAGGGCTGAAACCCGGTGCCAGAGTCGCTTTCGAGTTCGTCGAACGGCAGCCCGGCGAATGGGTGATCACGGCCGTCAAACCGCTGCCAGCAAGCCAGGGAGCCGGCACGCCGGCCGCCGGTGCCAACCCGCACGCCGGTCACTGACCGAGAGTCACGGAGAGTCGCCCCATGTTGGCCAACATTATTGAATGGTCGGGCCGGAACCGCTTCCTGGTCCTGCTCGCCACCCTGTTCATCACCATCGGCGGCATTTATGCCGTGTTGCGCACCCCGATCGATGCCTTGCCCGACCTCTCGGATGTCCAGGTCATCGTCTATACCGAGTATCCCGGCCAGGCACCGCAGGTAGTCGAGGATCAGGTGACCTATCCGCTGACCACAGCCATGCTGTCGGTGCCGAAATCCAAGGTGGTGCGCGGCTTCTCGTTCTTCGGCGCCTCCTTCGTGTACGTCATTTTCGAGGACGGTACTGACATTTACTGGGCCCGCTCGCGTGTGCTGGAATACCTGAATTTTGCCTCCAGCCGCATGCCCAAGGGCGTCACCCCCTCGCTCGGACCGGACGCCACCGGCGTCGGCTGGGTCTACCAGTACGCGCTGCTCGCCAAAGACAAGACGCTGGCCGAACTGCGCACCATCCAGGACTGGTACGTCCGCTATCAGCTGACCAAGGCGCACGGCGTCGCCGAAGTCGCCTCGATCGGCGGCTTCGTCCAGACCTATCAAGTCACCGTCGATCCGGTGAAACTGCGCGCCTACAACATCCCCTTGATGAAGGTCGCCCAAGTGATCCGCGACTCGAACCGCGATGTCGGTGGCCGTGTCGTCGAGATGGCCGAAACCGAGTACATGGTGCGCGGCAAGGGCTACCTGCGCGGCAAGAGCGACCTCGAAACACTGGTTGTCAAGAGCGACAAGGGCACGCCGGTGCTGATCCGCGACATCGCCCGGGTCGAACTGGCACCGGATGAACGGCGCGGCCTGACCGAACTCAATGGCGAAGGTGAAGTGGTGTCGGGCATTGCCATGGCACGCTATGGCGCCAACGCGTTGGAGGTCATTCATAACCTGAAAGCCAAAATCGACGAAATCGGTGGCGGCTTGCCGGCCGGCGTCACGGTGCAAACGGTGTACGACCGTTCCGAACTGATCCACCGCGCCATCGACACACTAAAGCGGACGCTGCTTGAGGAGGCGCTGATCGTCGCGCTGGTCTGCATCGTTTTCCTGATGCACGTACGCAGCGCCCTGGTCGCCATCCTGATGCTGCCGGTCGGCGTGCTGATCGCTTTCATCGCCATGCGCTCGCTGGGCATGAATTCCAATCTGATGAGCCTGGGCGGTATCGCCATCGCCATCGGCGCGATGATCGACGCCGCCATCGTGATGATCGAGAACGCCCACAAGCACCTGGAACGCCTGCCCGAGGAGCACACCAAGGCCGAGCGTGCCGACGCCATGCTCGCCGCCTGCAAGGAAGTCGGCCCGGCATTGTTCTTCTCGCTGCTCATCATCACTGTTTCCTTCCTCCCGGTGTTCGCGCTGGAAGGCCAGGAGGGGCGCCTGTTCTCGCCGCTGGCCTTCACCAAGACCTTCTCGATGGCCGGTGCGGCGCTACTTTCGGTGACGCTGGTGCCGGTCCTGATGATGTTGTTCATCCGCGGCAAGGTCATGCCGGAAGCGAAGAATCCGGTGAATCGCTTCCTGATCTGGGTCTATCGGCCGATCATCGCCGGCGTCATGCGCTGGAAGAAAATGACCATCGTTGCTGCCGTCGTCGCGTTGGTGGCCTCAATCTACCCAGCCTCTCAACTCGGCTCGGAGTTCATGCCGACGCTCAACGAGGGCACGCTGCTCTACATGCCGGCTTCGCTGCCCGGCATGTCGATCACCAAGGCCGCCGAGTTGATGCAGACGCAGAACAAGATCATCAAGAGTTTCCCCGAGGTCGCTTCGGTCTATGGCAAGGCCGGGCGCGCCAATACGGCAACCGATCCGGCGCCGACCGAGATGTTCGAGACGGTGATCAACCTGAAGCCGGAAGCCGAATGGCGCCCGGGCCTGACCACCGACAAGTTGATTGCCGAACTCGACAAGGCCCTGCAATTCCCCGGTGTAGCCAACGCCTGGACGATGCCGATCAAGGCCCGCATCGACATGCTGTCCACCGGCATTCGCACACCGATCGGCATCAAGGTCTTCGGCAAGGATCTCGGTGAGATGGAAAAAGTGGCCAAGGAAATCGAGGCCGTGGTCAAGGCGGTGCCCGGCACGACCAGCGCCTTCGCCGAGCGCATCACCGGCGGCTTTTACCTCAACATCGAGCCGGACCGCGAGCAACTGGCGCGCTACGGCCTGGCTGTCGGCGACCTGCAGGATGTGATCGGCACGGCGCTGGGCGGCGAGATGGTAACCACCACGGTCGAGGGGCGGGAACGTTTCGGCGTCACCATCCGCTATCCGCGCGAACTACGCTCCGATCCGCAGCAGATCGCCCGCGAGGTGCTGATCCCGACCATGGACGGGGCGATGATTCCCCTGGGGCAACTGGCCAAGGTCGTCGTCGCCAAGGGGGCACCGTCCATCCGCACCGAAAATGCGCTGCTTTCCGCCTACATCTATGTCGACATCCGCGACCGCGACATCGGCAGCTACGTCGCCGACGCCAAGAAGGCGGTCGCCGAACAGGTCAAGTTCCCACCCGGCTACTACGTGACCTGGAGCGGCCAGTTCGAATACATGGAACGGGCCATCGAGAAAATGAAGATCGTCATCCCGGTGACCCTGCTCTCGATCTTCCTGCTGCTCTACCTTAACTTCAAGCGCATTACCGAGACGTTGATCGTCATGCTCTCGGTGCCTTTCGCGCTGGTTGGCGGCATCTGGTTGATGTGGTGGCTCGGCTACAACCTGTCGGTCGCCGTCGCCGTCGGCTTCATTGCGCTGGCCGGCGTCGCGGCCGAGACCGGCGTCATCATGCTGATCTATCTCGATCACGCTTGGGAGGAATTGAAGACCAAGCGGCGCGCCGAGGGTCAGGTTCCTGGCCTGACCGATCTTTACGAGGCAATCATGGAAGGCGCCGTCGAGCGCGTCCGGCCGAAAATGATGACCGTGGTGGCGATCATGGCCGGCCTGTTGCCGATCATGTGGGGCACCGGCACAGGCTCGGAAGTGATGAGCCGCATCGCCGCGCCGATGGTTGGCGGCATGATTTCCTCGACGGTACTGACCCTCGCGGTGATTCCGGCGATCTACGCGCTGGTCAAGCAATGGCGCCTGAATCGGGGTATCGAGGAATGAATATTTTCAACGCAAGGAGAACGTGATGTCGAAGAAGCTCTTGGTGGTTGCTGTGACGGTAGTCGGACTGTTGCTGGGCGGGTGTGCCGGTAGTGGATATGCGGGCGGCTCCGGAAACGACTCGCACGCTGGTCATTCCCACTAATCGGTTCCTGTAGGGAAGCGGTTCACTGCTGGTGATCCGCTTCCCTTGCCAGCGGCAATGGGCTGCCAAGCAAGGCACGACAACCCGCCCGCTCATTTGCTGTTCTACCGCTTCATCCGGTGTCTATCAAGAACAAGGAGTCCGCTCATGAAAGCAGAATCTGAACATCATCACGCCGAGCCGTGGTATCGGTCTCGTGGCGCGGTCGTCGTTGCCATGATCGCTGTCATCCTGGGGTTCTTCATTATTCGCGAGCATTGGGAGCATCTGGCCGGACGGTGGATTTATTTTCTCCTTCTGCTCTGTCCGTTGATGCACTTCTTCGGTCACGGTGGACATGGCGGTCACGGCAAGGCAGAAGGAAGCAATGAACAGAATTCGTAGGCGACAGTTCGCCGCGGGGCTGATCGCAGGGTTCAGCTTGTCGGTGCAAGCCCAAAGCTGGCAGGTGCCCAAGCCCAGCCCCGGCCTGATGCCCAATCCGGCCGCCGGCAAGGCACTATTCGCGAAACACTGCGCGGCCTGTCACGGCACGGACTTGAAAGGGTCGGACAAGGGACCGCCTCTCCTGCACCGCATCTACGAGCCCTCGCATCATGCCGATGCCGCTTTCCAACTCGCCGCGAAGAACGGCGTGCGCGCCCATCACTGGAAATTCGGCGACATGGCACCGGTGCCGCAGGTAACACCCGATGACGTGGCACACATCACGGCCTATGTGCGCAGCGAGCAGCGCAAGGTCGGTATCGACTAAATAGAAAGTAGTCATGAGGAAAAATCTGGCTGGAGCCTGTGCAACTTTAGCTGGATACCTTTTGCGGTCGGCTTTCTCTCCTGCGCGACCGTTGCTAACGGCCTTGCTGCAGAGCAAGGCCTACTTTTTTCGATATTGGCCCATGGGGCGGCTGGATTAACTTTGAGCAAATCGCGTAATTGTGATTTTTTGATTAAAGGGGAGTAGCCATGGACAGCGAACACTCAGGTGAACATCACAGCCATTCGTCGTCGGTCTTGAAAGCCACGTCGGGTATCTTCATCGACCCCGTCTGCGGCATGACCGTCAAACCGGAATCCCCCCACGCGACGGATCTGGACGGCGTCAACTACCGCTTTTGCAGCGCCAAATGCAAAACGAAATTCGACGCGGAACCGGCGCCTTACCTTGCGCCGCAGCCGGCGGAGCCCGCTATTCCGGATGCTGAATACACCTGCCCAATGCACCCGGAAATCCGGCAGATCGGCCCCGGCACCTGCCCCAAGTGCGGCATGGCCCTCGAACCGCTGCTGCCCGATTTCGATAAGGACGAGGACAACGCCGAATATCGGGACTTCCACCGCCGTTTCTGGGCCAGCCTGCCACTGACCATTATCGTGGTCGTCCTGGCGATGGCCGGCCACCGGCTGGAAGGCTTGCCGCCTCTGGTCCGGACCTGGGCCGAACTGCTGCTCAGCCTGCCCATCGTGCTGTGGGCCGGGGCGCCGTTTTTCATCCGCGGCTGGCAGTCGATGGTCCACCGCAGCCCGAACATGTGGACACTGATCAGCCTCGGAACCGGCGCTGCTTTCGGTTATAGCGTCGTAGCGGCGCTGGCCCCCGGCCTGTTTCCCCAATCATTCGTTGCCCACGGCCGCATCGGCGTCTATTTCGAGGCAGCGGCGGTCATCATTTCCCTGACCCTCCTTGGCCAGATGCTGGAACTGCGCGCCCGTTCGCAAACCTCGGCCGCCATCAGGTCGCTGCTCGGCCTCTCTCCGAAGACGGCCCGCCGCATTAACCCGGACGGAATAGAGGAGGATGTGCCGCTGACTCATGTCCATCTCGGCGACATGCTGCGCGTACGGCCTGGCGAGAAGGTTCCGGTCGATGGCGCGGTGATCGAAGGTTCGAGCGCCGTCGATGAGGCGATGCTCACTGGCGAGCCGCTGCCTGTAACGAAACGCCCCGGCGACAAAGTGATCGGTGCCACCATGAACACCGCCGGCAGCCTGGTCATCCGTGCCGAGAAGGTCGGTGCCCAGACCATGCTCGCCCAGATCGTCCAGATGGTCGCCCAGGCCCAGCGCTCGAAGGCGCCGTTGCAGCGACTGGCCGACGTCGTCGCCGGCTATTTCGTCGTCGTCGTGGTCGCCATCGCCGTAATCAGTTTCTTCGCTTGGGGCTTTTTCGGTGGCGAGCAGGGCTGGGTCTTCGGCCTGATCAACGGCGTCTCGGTACTGATCATCGCCTGCCCCTGCGCCCTCGGGCTGGCGACGCCGATGTCCATCATGGTCGCCACCGGTC
>NZ_JBASFI010000007.1:0-41419 GCF_049652925.1 Azonexus sp. | reverse complement strand
GTGCTCGAGCGCCCGCTCGAGCACGAAGCTGTAGGTCGTGCCGCCCTTCCAACCCGGAACCCTGTCGACGATGTTGCGCGTGACGTAGTCGCGCGCATCGTCGGGCGTCACCGCGCCCACGTAGTGGGCGCTGTCTTCGCCAGCGCTGAAGGTGAAGACATCCATCCTGCGGTCCGGGTCGAGCACCATGCAGTAGGGTACGAGCCGCTCGATCAGGATGCTGGTCGTGCCCTCCTCGTGTTCGTGCTCGAACGAGCCGGAGACGTCGATGATCGCGGCGGTTTCCGCCTTCACGTTCGCCACCACGCCGGCCTTGTCGAGCGCCAAGCGCAGCGCGTTGGCCGACTTGTCCAGATTCAGTGTGAGTTTGCTGTTCATGTTTGCTCCTGGTTCAGGGTTTCAATTGACTGATGATGTCCCGCAGCCGATAGGCCAGTTCGCCGGCTTCGGTCGGCGAGATCGTGGTCTTGCTGGCGCTGAGGGTGGCGATGGACGCGATGCTGCCGATGAACGCCGGCATCACGACCAGCGCAACGTTCTGGATGGCGCCGATCAGGCGGATCGGCTGCTCGATCTGTATTTCTCGCGTGGAGCCGGCTTGCCGCATCTGCACCAGGGTCTGCGTCAGACTCATGCTGCGCTCCACGAAGCACTGCGCCAGTGCGGCGTCGCCCTGACGAAGGCGCTCCGACAGGAACAGGGCGCCGATGGCAGAAGCTTCGACCTGTGCCGCGGTCCCCTCCATCGACCCGGACAGGCGCAGCAGCCGGTCCTTCAGATCCAGCAGGGGGTCGAGTGCGCCACCCATGAGTGCCAGCAGCTGCTCCAGCTCGGCCTGGGCCTGGGCAAGTTCGCCCGGCGTGTCGATCCGGCTGTTGATGCCTTGGAACAGCCGGCCCACGAGACTGTCGCCGCCATGTCCGCAGACGGCCATGAGGTCGATCGATCCCAGAATGTCCATCATTCGCGCGAGGTAGCCCTCCACCTGACGCAGCACAGGGCTGCGCGCAAGGGCAAGCATCTCGGTGACGAGGTCGCCGTGCACCTGCTGCAGGTTGTGGCCCCACAGGATCGCCTTGCGCTGCGAAGCCTTGTCGACGACGAATGCGCCGACCAGTGCTCGCGCCTGCTGGTATACCCCGGCAGCTGCGCCTGGCGACAACGCTTGCAAATCCGACACAGCCACTTCGATCCGCTTTCGTTCGGCACCCGGGATGGCCGTCGGCTGCCGCACCACCGGCGTGGCAGCGGGGACACGACGCGTCGGCGACAGGACGTCCTGCGCTTGCGGCGCGGCCCCCGCGGGGGTGCGCAGCGAAGCGCCCGGGGCGCCGATGACCGTCGGGCGCAACTTGTCCTTCGTGGGCGGCACAGCAGGCCTTCAGGAGAAGTGGCCCAGAACGTCGTTGAACGTTCCCGTGAAGCCGCGGCCGACAGGCGCGTACTCCCAGCCGTTGTCGCCGTGCATGATGCTGCCCAGCTGCACCACGTTGAACTCGCCGAATTCCTTGGACAGCTGGTAGGCGCCCAGCTCGCGCCCGCTCTCGTCGGCGATGGTGACGGTGCAGACCTCAATGTCAGCGAAGGCCGCCTCGTCCTCGGCCGCGGAGCCCTCGTCGTGCCCCGCGGTGTGTTCGGCCTTGTGGACGGTGGCGAAGAGGGGGATCTCGTTCACGTCCGCGGGAAGTTTCGAGCCATCGATGACGATGGTTTCGGTGTTGCCCTGGACCCGGACGTCGCCGGAGTGCCGCAGCCCGCCCGTGGGCGTGGCGAAGGAGCCGTCGGCCGCGGTTGGCAGCACGCCGGTCTTCGGGCTCATCTTCGTCGTGTTGTAGGTGGACAGAATCTCTTCGAGCACCGTAACCTTCGCGCCATTGCCGCCGTTGCGTGCCTCGAGCGCATGGATGTCGATGTCGTCCTGATGGCGGGCGTCGCACTGCCATGCGACGGTCACCTTGAACGCAGCGCCCTTGTTGAGCGAGAGTTGCAGCTTGCGGGCCGGCGCGGCACCGGGCTTGTCAAGGGTTAGTGTGAGCATGGTTTTCTCCGGGTTGTTGTCATGCCTTGCGCAGCGCCGCGAGCTCGGCTCGCGACTGCTCGAACATCTGCCGCGCCGCCTCGAACTTCGCTTCGGTTTCCTGCTTTGCGGTTTCGACCAGTTCGTGGATCTCGCGCGTCTGCGTGATGATCGCGGCGATTTGCTGCGCCTGCGCGACACGGTTGTCACCGGGTGCCTTGGCCGCGGCGATTGCCACGTCCTTGGTGGCCTGGCCGCGCAGTTGCGTCAATTGCTGGTCGAGGCGCGCCTGGCGCTCAGCGATCTGCTGCACCGACTTGACCGCGAATGCACCGTGGATAGCCAGCAAGGTCATCTTGATCGACGCGAAGCGCGAGGACACCGTTGTGGCGGTCTCCTGCAGCGTCGCGATTCCGGCGGCCTCGATCTGTTGGATCACCATCTGGTCGGCCGGCAGGCGCGTATAGGTGCCTTCGAGCGCAAGGGCCCGACTTTCCAGCAGGCTGAGCTTGTCCTGCAGCTCACGCAACCGTGCCTGGGCGGACACGTCGGCAGGGTCCGCTGCCGCAGTCTGCTGCGCTACGTACTGCCGGGCCTTTTCGAGAAACGCCCGCGCGACTGCAGCATCGACGGTGAAGCTGGCGAAGTGCGTGCCGTACGATTGCTTGAGGCTCTCCAGCGCCTGCAGTTCGCCGAACAGCGTCTTCATTTCCTTGGACAGTTCGCCCTCCAGGCGGACCATCTCGTCGGCCAGCGTCTGCGTCCGGATCGAGATCAACTCGCCGATCTCCTGCATGAACTCGCGAAAGGCTTCCTCGGGCTTGCGGCCGGTGAGCTTGGCTAACAGACCGGCGAAGAACCCCGGGGCTTCACCCTGTTGGATCTTCTCCAGGATTTCAGGCAGCTTGGCGTCATCGACACCTTTTTCCAGGCGCCCGAAGAGAGCGAACACCTTGGACGCCGTCTTTTTGTCGAGCCGGGCGAGGAAGCCGTCGAGGGTCTTCTGCAGCGCCTGTTCGGCACCGAGGCCGATCTTGATGATGTCGCCGGATGGAACGTCCGCGAAGTCCAGCGCGGCAAGCGCCTGCTCGGCTTGCGGCACCTGCTCCGGCCGGAGCACGATGGCTCCGGTCTCCAAGGAATCTTGCACGAGGGGGCCCTGCCTTGGCGAGGGCGGTGGCACTACGGTAGGGGCGATGTTGCGTTCCACTAATTTCTCCTCTGCCGGTCGGATCGGGAATAACACCGCCCATCCCGCATGGTCAATGTTGGGAGTTTTTGGCTAAAACCCCGGAAAGTCCATCTTGCTCAAAAATTACGCGGTAGCTTACGATCATTACCCACCGGTAAGTTTGGCATACTTGCATCAGCAATGTCCGGTTAGAACGCGAATAAATACATTTGATTGCTGTTATTGCCCTGCTCTGGAATGTAGTCGTTTCCCGCAAAGGCTTGCTGGATGGGCATCTTCGCGGGCAGCGCGATGAAGTCTGGCAGCACAATGTTCGGCTCAAAGCAGAATTGGCAGAACGGGACAAGGAACTGAACCGCCTGCGGGAATTCGCCCGTTATGCAGAGGAGACGCTGGAATCCTTGGCTCGCGAGGATGAGGCACTGTCAGACCCCTAAAGCGATCTCGCTGGGAAATGAGTGTTGTTCATGGGCGGCAGGTCCAGCGTAGTGACCTCTTACCGGGAGGTGGTTGAGCAATCTGGCGGACGTTTCCTGTCTCACGACGGTGGCCTGAAAGAAAGCATGCACCGGATCGATGGCGTGCTGGCCGCTGCCGATATTGCGATCTGTCAGGCCGGCTGCATCAGTCATAACGCCTACTGGCGAGTAAAGGATCTGTGTAAGCGTACTGGCAAGCTCTGCATGTTTATGAAAACGAGCGGGGCATCCAGCTTTGAGCGCATGGTCGGCGAGGTGAGCAAGAAACAATAGCCACGACCGGGTTGGAAATTGAAATGAGATTTATTTTCATTTACAATTCTGGCTATTGCATTACTCCTTTTGCAAGCCAGCCACCCATGGAAAATCCCTAGTTCTACTTTGTCAGATTAGAAAACAGGCTGATGCGGACGCCATCTGATAGGGGAGGTTTGACGAAAGGGAAATTAAAGTACGTTAAGCCTTTGGAATTGGTAGTAACGGCCTGAATCCGCCTTTCTCGACCCTCCGATGCTGTTTCCAGGCGTAGTCGCCAGTCAGATTGATATGGTTCCAGTGAATCGGCGCAACATGCTTGAGCAACGCCTCATCAATGGGATATTCCTGGGCACGCATCGCGTTGACTGCCCGTTCCAAGTAGACCGTATTCCACAAGATAATCGCCGCCACAACCAGATTGAGGCCACTGGCTCGGTGACGTTGAAGCTCGTAGGTGCGATCCCGGATTTCGCCAAGCCGGTTGAAGCATACGGCGCGAGCCAATGTGTTTTTCGCCTCACCCTTGTTCAGGCCGGCAGTCACGCGCTGGCGCAAGCGCGGGTCGAGCAGCCAGTCCAGCGCAAAAATAGTGCGCTCGATGCGCCCAATTTCGCGCAGTGCAAGCGCCAGGCCGTTTTGTCGTGGATAGCTGGCAAGCTTGCGCAACATCAGCGATGCTGTCACGGTGCCTTGTTTGATTGACGTGACCAGGCGCAGATATTCCTGCCATTGCGTCAGAATAATTTTCTGATTGATTTTTTCACCAAGAAAGTTCGCCAGCGCCGGGTAATTCTTCGGGTCATCGGGTACGAACAGGTTCTTGTCCTTGAGGTCACGAATACGGGGTGCGAAGCGGAAGCCAAGTGGCGGGCACAATGCAAATATGTGATCGGTAAAGCCGTTGGTGTCCGTATAGTGTTCCTCGATGTTCAGTTCCGATTCGTGGTACAGCAAACCATCCAGCACATGCGTCGCGTCGCGTATTGTTGAGGTGATGGCCTTGATGTGATACGGCGCGTATTGGTCGGAAATATGCGTATAGAAGTTGATTCCGGGATCTGAACCGTACCGTAAGTTGACCTGTCCGGTTTGCCCGCCACGACCGCCAACCTTGTAGTTCTGACCATCCGATGAAGAAGTCTTGCCCGTGCCCCAATGCGACGCGAACGGCAATCGATGCTGGTAGTTGACCAATTCGGCCAACCCTTTTGAATACGATTCATCACGAACGTGCCAGGCGCGCACGGTATCAAGTTTGTTGAACGTCGTTCCCGGACATGCCTCCGCCATTTTTGTCAGCCCCAGGTTGATGGCGTCGGCCAGGATCACTGTCAGCAATGCCGACCTGTCCTTGGGCAGCGCATCGGTGCGCAGGTGCGTAAAGTGCCGGGTAAAGTCCGTCCATTGATCGACCTCAAGCAGCAGTTCGGTAATCTTGGGGCGAGGCATCACGCCAAAAATGTGTTCTTCAAGCCGTTCCGCTTCTTCCGGTACGCTTTTGGTCAGTGGCTTGATCTTTAACAATTCGTTGGCGATTTCTGCGTCAGGCAATTCACCGGCAGCGGCCAGGCGGTTCACTTCAACCAATTTCTCTTTGAGTAGCGCCAGTCGGTCCTGCAGATAGCGTTCGCCATCGGTGTCGATTGCCAGCGACAAATCGCCCGCATTGCGCAGCGCCGCAAATCGGTTTGGTGGCAAAAGGTATTCCTCGAAGTCCTTGAACTGCCGCGAACCTGGCACCCATACATCGCCCGACCGTAACGCATTTTTCAGTTCGGACAATGCGCACAGTTCATAGAAGCGGCGGTCAATGCCATCATCTTTCACGACATATTGTTCCCAGCGTGGTTTGATGAATTCGACCGGTGCATCTTTCGGCATCGACCGGGCGTTAGCCGCATTCATGGCTTTGATCGTGTCGATACCGTCCAGCACCTTTTGCGCGACCGGTGCTGCCTTGAACGCGAACGCTTCCAGCAAACGGGGCGAATAGCGCCGCACCTGGCTATAACCCTCCTCGATTAGATGAAGATGATCGAACGATTCCGGCTGCGCCAGCTTTTCTGCTTCCGTGATGCTTTGCGTGAAGGTCTCCCAGGGGATGACCGCTTCGATTGCCGTAAACGGATTGGTGCCGGTCTTGCGCGCATCAATCAGTGCATGGCCCACACGCGAATACAGCCGCACCTTGTCGTTGATCGCCTTGCCCTTGTTGTGGAACGATTCCGCATGCTTGCGTTTCGCATCGGAGAACATCTTGCCGATGATCCTGTCGTTCAAATCCAGTATCTGGTCGATGACGGTAGCCTGGGTATCGATCAGCATGGCCACCAGTGTCGCGTGCCGGCGCGTTGCTTCCAGATCGCGCAGATGTTGAATACTCATCTGCGTCCCTTCGCGGGCCAATTGCGTCAGTCGGC
Organism: Azonexus sp.; assembly: GCF_049652925.1. GTDB lineage: Bacteria > Pseudomonadota > Gammaproteobacteria > Burkholderiales > Rhodocyclaceae > Azonexus. The sequence continues at coordinate 35,053 of NZ_JBASFI010000007.1, read as the reverse complement.
CTTGATGCACCATTTTATCAAGACCGACCGGCAAGCCGACCTCACGAATGGCATCAAGGCGACCAAGATGCAGCAGGATGCGCCTTGCCTTCGCTTCGCCGGGCGGCTGGCGCAGCCAGGTCAATACAATGGTGCGCACGTCATCGCGTGGCGTGAGCAGCTTGTCCAGTTGTTTGCGATGTGTGGCGTCCAATTCATCCGTCAATCGTTGGTAGAACAAGCGCGTGCCACGCGCCAATGCTTCCGCGCATAAACGGTCGATGACTCCTGCGGGCGGCAAAATGATGTGGTGCTTGCGCAGTATTTCAATCAACTGCTCGGCGATCACCATCCCTTTGTTTGTCTGGAGCGCCAGTTCCGTCAACGTGCCGCGTTGCTTCCGGTATTCCCCGGTAGAGAACGGACGATAGCCAAATGCCGCCTGCAATTCGAGCGCATGTTCGCGCCGGGTCTCGTCGCGCTGAGCATATTCGGCCCATGCTGCCGGATTGATGCGCAACTGCCGCGATACATGCGACAGAAGGGCATCCGGCGGCGTGGTATCGGCGGCCATCGCGTAGCCGGGGTAGCGCAGGTAGCACAGTTGAACAGCGAAGCCGATCCGGTTATGCGCCCCACGCCGCTGGCGAATGATCGACAGATCGCGCTCATCGAAGGTGTAATACCGCGCAATCTCCACATCGGAGCCAGGGAAGGCAAACAGCGCTTCCTGTTGGACGGTCGTCAAGAGTGATCGGCGTGGCATGGGTTATTCGGTTGTTGTCCGCAAATATTGGTAGAGCGTTTCCCGGCTGATGCCGAATTCTCAGCTTACATGTGTGCCAGGCGGGCCAGCGCGAGTGTCATTTTCAGAAGTCGGGGCGCTGCTATCCTTGGGTGCTGGCTGTGTAGTGCTTAATGCCACGTAAAGCGCAGTCTTTCCAATCTTGAGTCGTAGCGCGGCCTCGCGAACGTTGAGCCCTTGAGCTAGTAGCATCCTGGCCTTCTGCAATTTCTCGTCCGTCACCACGGGCTTTCGCCCTCCCTTGCGGCCACGTGCAGCGGCGGCGGACAAACCTGCCTTGGTGCGCTCACGGATCAGATCGCGCTCAAATTGTCCGAGCGCGCCAAATACGTGAAAGATGAGGCGACCGCCGGGTGTCGTGGTGTCGATGGCTTCGGTCAGGGAGCGAAATCCCACACCACGCGCCTCCAGTCCGGCGACAACCTCGATCAGATGAGGCAAGGAACGGCCCAGCCGATCAAGTCGCCAAACCCCAAGAACATCACCTTCACGCAGGAACGCCAGTGCCGATGACAGGCCGGGCCGTTCCGATGTAGAACCGGAAACCGTGTCCTCAAATATGCGCTCGCATCCGGCCTTGCGAAGCGCATCCGTCTGCAAGGCAGTATCCTGTTCCGCGGTCGATACACGTGCATAGCCAATCAATGCCATTTCTGAGCTTTTTGTCCGTTATTCCGTCCGACAATTATATTGTCCGACTTCTCGCTAAATCAACATCTTTACGGACAATATTGGCGCGGCCGTTAGACGATCATTTGACGGACAGGGCCGGAAGGGCTAAGTTATCACTAGGTATTACCAAGTGATAGGAGAACAGCAATGGCAACATCGCTCAAGATTGAAGAGGCGCTGAAGGGCCGCGTCCAACACCTCGCCAGTCAGCGCCGCCGCTCGCCGCACTGGATCATGCTCGAAGCCATCCAGCAATACGTCGAACGGGAGGAAGCCCGCGAGAGCTTCAAACAGGAAGCCTTAGCTTCCTGGGCGGCCTATCAGGAAACCGGACGGCACTTGACCGGCCAGGAAGTGCGCACCTGGTTGAACACCTGGGGCACCGAAGACGAAAAGGCGATGCCTGAGTGCCACACGTAATCGTCACCGAAGGCGCGGCGGATGGTTTGGAACGATGTCGGCAGTTCCTGGTCGCCAAGGCCCCGGAAGCCGCCAGGCGGGCCGGCCAGGCCATTGAGCGGCACTTCCTGCTGCTGGAAACGGCCCCAGACATTGGCCGACCGCTCCCTGACATGCCGGAGTTGCGCGAGCTGGTGATTACCTACGGGGATTCCGGCTATGTGGCCTTGTACCGCCACGAACCGGCGGCCGATGCGGTCTATGTCATGGCATTCCGTCACCAGAAAGAGGCGGGCTACTGATGAGCATGAACGAATTCCGCCGATTGGTGCGGAATATCACGTGAGTTGACCATGAATTCTCACCAAATATAACCAGCAAATATCAGGCGCCTGACCAACTTGGCATAGTTACAATGAAATTATCATCAGGCAACTGCCGGCCCAGAGTGTGTAAAAACGTAGCGGGAATTTTGCAGGCCTGACGTGCGGTTGGGCCGTCGCGATGGGGAATTGGTGGAATTGGGTAGTAAAACGACAGACCGGTTCGAATTAAGGCCTTTTCAGGCCCGCATTGCTTCCATCAGGGACTCATTGCCCAGGATTTTCATCACACGCTTCAAATTGTAGGCGAGCACATGTAATCCCATCTCCGTGCTCACCCGATCCAGTGTTCTGGTCAAGAAGTGCGCGCTGCCCATCCACAACTTGAGCGTTCCGAAGGGATGCTCCACCGTCTGACGCCGGATACGCATGCTGTCGGGTGCGTGATCCAGTCGGTTTTGCATGGCCATAAGCACACCCTCATGTTCCCATCGAGTGATGCGTCGTTTCGTACTGGGGGTGCATTTCTCCTTGATGGCACATCGCTGGCAGTTTGAACTCCAGTACCGATTTTGCAGCAAGCCGTCCTGCCGACTCGCGTATCGCCAGATCAGGTGGTCTCCGGCCGGGCAGCAGTATTCATTTTTCTCCGCATCGTAAATGAAGTCAGCCCGGTCAAATCGTCCCGCCGCCTTAGCGCCGGAAGTGGTCGTTTTGGGAACAATGGCATGAATGCCCGCTTCGTGGCAGGCCAAAATTTCTTCGCCCTTGAAATAACCCCGGTCGGCAATCACGGTGAGGTCTGCCACGCCCATCGCCGCACGAGCGCTCTTGGCCATGGAACTCAGCTGGTCTCGGTCAATGCCGATGTTGGTGACCTCATGCGCAACAATGAGGTGATGCTTGGCATCCACTGCTGTCTGGACGTTGTAGCCGACGATCCCCGTGCCACGGGTCTTCATCGAACGGGCATCCGGATCGGTCAGGGAAATCTGCTTGTCCGGTGTTGCATTGAGTTGAACCTCAATGGCCTGAAGTTCTTTCATCTGTGCCTTCAGGGTAGCGATCTTGTCCTGTAGTCGCTCTGACCTGGCTTGCGCCACAGCCGGTTCTTGGCGGTCGGCGGTGTCAAGTTCAGTCAGGTAGCGATTGATACTTGATTCGATTTCCTCCATCCGCCGTTGCAGCTTGGCGCTGGTGAAATTCCGATCACGATTATTCACGGCCTTGAATTTGCTGCCGTCGATGGCGACCAAGGCTTCGGTGAAGAAACTTAATTGCTGACACAGGACAACGAATTGACGGCAAACATTCCGGATGGACTTGCCATTGTCCTTGCGGAAATTGGCGATAGTCTTGTGGTCAGGCGTGAGACGTCCCGTCAGCCACATCAGTTCTACATTACGCTGAGCCTCTCGCTCTAACCTCCGGCTCGACTGGATGCGGTTGAGGTAGCCGTAGATATAGAGTTTCAGCAGTACCGATGGATGGTAGGCCGGCCGCCCCGTCTCTGCCGGATCAACACCTTCGAAACCTAGTTTGCCTAGCGACAGTTCATCGACGAAGACATCAATCACACGGACTGGATTTGATTCGGAAATATAGTCATCGAGTAGCTCCGGCAACAATGTGCTTTGAGTCCGGCTCTCGCCTTGAACGAAACGCTTCATCTCAGTCGCCCCCAGTAAATGCCTACTGCATTGACCTGGCAAGGCGAAATTCGTTCACGTTTTTACACAGTCTGGGCCAAGAGCTGCCGGTCGCCTCTTCTCCTGAGTGGTCATCGGACCGACCGCTTGACTCTGAAACCTGCCGGAAAGCCTACGCGAGCAACTCGGCGTTATCGGTCATTGGGTGCGAGCAGATTTAGCGGCAGCTACAGCCTCCATTGCCGCCTTTCAACTACGTCCAACAGAATACTCTCAGATGACGAATCTGAGCGGCTGCTTGTCGAATTTCGCTACTCACCCAATGGCCAGCGCGCTGGATGAACCTGGACATTTTTTTGATGCGATAACGCGGCTGATTCAACCAGCCAAGTCCCGAATCGACAAGCCGCATGCTCATCGCTGAGCGAATCCCGCCAAACCACCTGAAGGGCCTTGCGTGGTGGCGGGTTTCCTTCCAGCGGGATGGCGACTAGCTTCCCTGATCTTGTCTCATCATCGACAGTTCCGGCAAGTGCCAACGACACACCCATCCCCGCTTTCACCCATTGCTTGACGGCATCGGTTGAACCCAGGCGTGCACCGATTGATAGCTCTGCCAATTCGATACCCAGATACTCCGCCAGAAGCCGTCCAGTACCCGTACCGGGCTCGCCGCCAAGCATCGGCGTCTGCCTTAATTGGCTGCAACTCAAATAGGGCAATCCTGCCCAGGGATGTTCAGGCGCAACGATGACAACCATTTCCTCTGTTCGCCAGACGCGCGAGACATAGCCTGGACGCTCGTCCCACCATTCCATGAGAGCGACATCAATCTCGCCTTTGGCGAGTTGTTCGGCAACCACCAGGTTTCGGCTAATCTGGATGTCAATGCTTGCCCCGCTTTCGTCGCCATACGCCTTGAGATAAGGGTGGAGCAGATAGATGCCAATATTGCTGCTGGCGCCGACGACAAGGCGACGCTCTCGAAATGTGTTGAGCGCATTGTTGGCGAGGCGGTGGAGATCTCGGGCATGACCTTCGAACTCCCGCCCTTCCACCGTCAACCGACAGCCCTTGGGGTCCCGCTCGACAAGACGGGCACCCAGTAGGCGCTCCAGCTTTTGTAATTGCTGTGAGATGGCCCCCTGGGAAATCCCCAGCTCTTGCGCCGCTGCACGAAAGCTGCCCAGTCGGGCGATAGCGAGAAAACTCGCAACCTGGTCGAGGTTGAGTGTGTTCAGGCTGCGACCTTTGCTACCGGGCGATTGACTGCACCTTGCGGTTCCTGGCCAGCCAAGGCCTGCAGGATATTGGTCGTTGCCTCCATTTCAATCGCCAGGCGGACGGAGTCCACGGCAGAGCCAATATGTGGTGTGAACAGCGTTCGCTCGGAATCCGCCAGCAGACGTCCGGATATATTCGTCGGTCGATCCGGCCGGGCCCACTCCTCGAGTTCGAAGACATCCGCGGCATACCCGGCGAGCTTGCCGGCAGCAAGCGCATCAGCCACCGCCTCCTCATCGACGACGGAACCACGACAGGCATTGACGAGGAACGCTCCGGCTTTCATGGTTGTGATCGCATCGGCGTCGATCAGGTGAAGCGTTTCTTCGCTGATCGGAAGCATCGGAACGACATAGTCGCTTTCCGCCAGCAATTGATCCACAGCGACACGGCGCAGACCAAGGCGAGCCTCTATCTCGGGGGGCAAAGGTCGGGGGTCGGCGTACAACAGCTTTAGTTCATAGCCTTGCAAGCGGGCAACGATGGCCTGTCCCACAGCACCCATGCCGATGATGCCTAAAGTTCGGCCTGTCAGGCCGGCGCCGTAAAGCACAGGTCGCCATCCGTCGAAGGAACCGCTGCGGACCAGTTGATCGCCCTGAATAATCTTCCTGGTAAGTCCGATCAACAGGCCGATCGTCAGTTCCGCTGTCGGAATGGTCAGCAGATCGGGCACATTGGTGAGCCAGATGCCATGCTGGGTACAGGCATCGACATCGTAGTTGTCATAACCCTTCAAGGCACAGCCGACGACTTTCAGACGGGGACAGGAAGACAGAAACTCTTGGTCGACGCTGTCGGTCATGAAGGTCATGATCGCATCTGCATCCTTGGCGCGACTCAGGATTTCCTCTCTGGAGAGGCGCTCGCGAGTCGTATTGGGAACTACGTCGCAATGTTCAGCCAGCCGATTGATGACTTCCGGATGCACCCAGCTGGTAAGGACGACTTTAGGCTTCATATTGTCTCCATTCATTTGAAGCGTTTTCTGAGCGTGCTGCTGAATGTATCAACCAGCGTAACCATGAGCAGGATCACAAGCAGGATGGCCGAGACCTCCTGATACTGCATGATGCGCAGAGAACCCATGAGCTCGAAGCCAATGCCGCCAGCGCCCACCATGCCCATGACAGTCGAGGCACGGAAGTTGTATTCCCAGCGATAGATCGAGATGTCCGCCATTTGCGGCAGCACTTGCGGGATAACCCCGTGCAGGAGAACCTGGATAGGCGTGGCGCCAGCGGCACGAGCTGCCTCAATGGGCGCTTCGTCGGCATGCTCGATGGCTTCGGCAAAGAACTTGCCGATCATGCCTACAGAGTGCAAGCCCAAAGCCAGTACGCCAGGCAGCGCGCCAAAGCCAACCGCAGCAACGAAAATGATGCCCAGGATCAGTTCGGGAATCGAGCGCAGCGCATTCAGGGTGGCTCGGGCCACCTGATAGATCACCGGATGCGGCGTGGTGTTGCGGGCCGCGAGGAAGGCCAGGGGAATAGATAGCACGACCGCCAGAGCGGTACCGGCCACGCTCATGGCCAGCGTATCGATCAGCGGTTTGAGCCAACTGCGGGCGTTCTGAAAGTCCGGCGGGAACATTTCACTGAGTAAAAGGAGGATGGCAGGGCCTCCGTCAGCTAGGCGCTCCCCGTCGAACAGTCCGACATAGTGGATGCATAGGCCGATGACAAGAAGCATCGTCACCAGTCGCAGCGCGCCGCTGTTCCAGGCGCGCTGCTGTTGATCAATGATCACATTGTGATCGAGGCTGCGAGTATTCATGCTTACTGGAACTTGGCGAGATCAATCTTGAGGAGGGGGCCCAGATTGCGGACGACGTCGTAATGCTTGTCGGTAATCACGTCAAAACCTTCCGCCTTGAAGGGCTTGAGAACAGCAGGGTCCTTAAGATTGAGGAAGGCGGCGCGAATCTTCTCCTTCAATTCAGGATTCAGGTTGGAGCGCATCGTCCAGGGGTACTGGGGAAAGGGCTTGGAATATTCGAGAACCGACACCTTGGCCGGATCGATGATTTTGCGCTCGACCAAGGACTCGAAGATCGGACGGCTCAAGCCACCGGCTTGGGCATGTCCGTTCTGGACTGCCATGGCGACAGCATCATGCGAGCCGACAAAATGTTCCTGATAGTCCCGGCCGGCATCTAGCGACTTTTCGGCAAGGACGGACTTTGGAATCAGGTGGCTCGACGTCGATGCCTTGTCGCCGAATGCCATGTTCCTGCCTTTGATGTCCTCGATGCGCGTAATCCCGGCACTTGTATTGGCGATGATCACCGACTGGTAGGTCGTGCTGCCCTTGGCCTTGAGGGCCACAAAGGGTTCGATCTCGCTTTTCTGGCGAGCCAGTACGTAGGAGAGCGGGCCGAAGTAGGCCAGATCGATGCGCCCGAAGCGCATGGCTTCGATCATTGACGAATAGTCGGTAGTTACGATCAGTTCAACCTTCTTACCAAGGGTGGTCTCCAGGTAATCCTTCAGGGGCTGGTTGTTCTTGATGACGGTGCCAGCATTTTCGTCCGGCAGCAGGGCCACCTTGAGCGTTTGCGGGTCCGGATTGGGCGCGGCATGAACGCCAATGGCGATGGTGAGTGCGCCGAGCAGGGCGAGCAGATTTTTCATGGGTTAGTCCTCAATGATGGCTAGGTCAAGCGATGGATTGTTTAGGAGGTGAGCATTTTTGGTGGGCCGCGTGGGCACTGGCGTCGTCTGGTCGTAGATCATGTCAAGCACACCCTCGGTCAGCGCATCGGGCGACCCATCGAAGACGATGCGGCCTTGGGCCAGGCCGATCACCCGGTCGGCGTACTCTATGGCGAATTCGACCTGGTGCAGACTGACCACGGTAGTAATCCCATCTTCGCGGCAGATCTGTTTGAGTTGGGTAAGTATCCGGCGAGAACTGGCGGGATCGAGACTCGCCACGGGCTCGTCGGCCAGCATCAGGCGGGGTTGTTGTGCCAGGGCCCGAGCAATGCCTACTCGTTGCTGTTGCCCGCCGCTCAGTTGGTCTACCCGGTGCAGTGCCTTGTGCAGTAGACCAACCCGGTTCAGGCATTCCAGCGCTATCTGGCGCTCGGCGCGTGGCAGCGGAAAGAGGCTACGCCAGGTGGAGTGATAGCCGATACGCCCGAGCAACACGTTGGCCAGGGCCGTATGGCGCTCGATGAGCTGGTGCTGCTGGAAAACCATGCCGGTCTGACGGCGATGGGTCTGCAAGGCCGCGCTGCCCTCAATCGCCCCGATGCCATCCACATTGATCTGACCGGTGCTTGGCTTGTTGAGCAGATTAAGACAGCGCAGGAGGGTGGATTTGCCGGCACCGGAAGCACCCAGCAGTACAGTAAACTCCCCGCGACCGAAACGTAGCGAGGTCGGCTGGAGGGCCACCAGATCGTCGTGGTATCGGATGGATACGTCGTTCAGATAAATCAAGGGCACCCCTTCCATGCCGCCGTGGCTGATTCGAGTTTCGAATCAACATCGGCATGCAATAAAGCAAATCAAATCGGAAGGGCGACATTAATCGCCGACGGTTACAATCGTGTTACCGCATTGTGAAGAATCGACTACGCGGACCAGGCGTCAGGTTAGTTCAAGGCACTCCGCACCAGAAATTTTCGTCGGGCGAGCTCGAATGGCAGCAACGTCATGTGTAGCAGTCGCTCAAACGGCGCGCACCAAATGACCGCTGAGAGCGAAGACTAGCGAGGGTACTGTTGGCGGGAACGGCAGCTGCAATCAAATACCAGCCGTTGAACACTTGGCTGCGCGAACGGCAGCTACGGGCACCCAGCTGCCGGACAGCCTGAAACCTTGAATGGCAGCAAACTGGCGTAAAGCTGGGATACGTGAACGAGGCTTTCGGCCGCCTAGCCGAGCGCCTCAAGCAGCTTGCCGGTTGATCGCCGGAATTTTCGGCGGTTCCGGCTTCTCGCGGCGCTTTGTACATAGGACTCCTGACCGTTCCCGGTCAGAAGTCCGCTGCACGCATGTGAATGTGACGCGCCCATTACGTCCGTTTCGGCTTACTTCCCCGTTACAGCCAATTCCAAAGGCTTAACGTACTTTAATTTCCCTTTCGTCAAACGTCCCCTGATATAATGCAATCCATTGTTTATCAACGAGTTGTCGATTACGATGTCAACTCAAATACCCCAATAGCATTGCCGCGCTGGTTGCTTCCGCAGTCGCGCACTTCGATTCCCACTTCGCGCCGTACCTTGCTTGCTTCCAGAGCCGCACGCGCTCGGTCGAAGACGCGGCACGCCTCTATTTGCATGGCCTCTTCCAGTGCCGCCGACGCAACCTGGAGAAGATGGCCGAGACCGTCTCGGGTAGTCGGTACCAGCGGCTCCACCACATGCTGAGCGAATCGGCCTGGAACCGCAGCGGCGTGCGCCGGCAACTGATTGCCGATGCCAACGTCCATTTCGGCCACGCCAGCGCGTTGGTGATTGATGAGAGTGCCTTCGCCAAGAAGGGCGACATGTCGGCCGGTGTCGCGCGCCAGTGGAACGGGCGCCTGGGCAAGACCGACAACAGCCAAGTCGGCGTCTTCGCCGCCGTGGTGCGGGATCGGGTCGCCGCGCTGGTCGAGGGGGAGTTGTATATTCCCGAGGAATGGTTCGCCGATGCGGCCCGTTGCCAGGAGGCTGGCATTCCCGAGGGAATGGAATTTTGCACCAAGGGCGAGATGGCGCTGCGCATGATCCATCGCCTGCGGCGGGAAGGGTTGCGTTTCGCCCACGTCGTGTTCGATGCCGGCTACGGGCATCTGCCGTGGCTGTTGCGCGCCCTGGCGGGCGAGCGCGAAACCTTCCTGGCGGAGGTTCATTCTGATCAGGCGATCTACCTGTCCGATCCGGCCCCGGCCGTACCGGCGCGTCAAACAACCAAAGGCAAAGCCCCCAGCCGTTTGCAGGCACAGACCCCGCCGCTGACAGCGACGGCCTGGGCCGTTGCCCAGCCGGCGTCGCGCTGGTGTCGGCTGTCGGTGCGCGAGGGAGAAAAGGGTGAAGTCGTCGCCGATTACCTGAAACAGCGGGTGTGGCTGTGGGATGGTACCGAACAACGGGCACGCTGCTGGCATTTGCTGGTGCGTCGCGAGATCGGTGGCACGAAGCTGAAGTTCTGCCTCTCCAATGCCAAGCCCGAGGCCAGCCTGCGCCGGCTGGCGGACATGCAGGTGGCCCGGCATTTCGTCGAGCGCGCGTTCGAGGACGCCAAGGGCGCCTGCGGTATGGCGGACTACCAGGTCAGGGGCTGGCAGGCATGGCACCATCACATGGCGCTGGTCATGGTCGCGCTGATGTTCCTCGCCAAGGAGCGTCTGGCCCATCGCGAGACGGCCGATCTGCTGTCCTGCAACGATTTGGTCGAGATCATGCGCCACAAGCTGCCGACCAAGATCGAAACCGATGCCGACCTCGCCGCGTCCATCGAGGATCGCCATCGACGACGACAGCTTGCCAAGGATTTTGCCTACAAAAAACAAGCCGCTATCCTCTAAGCATCGGATTGAAATGGAATCTGACAAAGTAGAAGTAGGCCCAATCACTCTAGACATCCCCATCGGCGGGAAGGATGTCTTCATCGTTCTCAAGCGCCGCTATCAGTTCAACTGGACGGCGTTCGGCAACTTCTATTTCCTGGAAACAGAGGGCGTTGTTGTCGCCGAAGATCAGCCAGCAAGTGCAGGCGCAGAGACCTGCGAGGCTTCCGCTGGCTGAGAAGCCGCGTTCGGGAATAGGGCGTCCAGCAGATCAGAAACGGAAGGCAGCTTCCGGAAGCGTGACCCTGGAATGTCCCGGTAGTGCTCGCGGACCTTCTTGTTGCCTTCCTTATCCCGTCGACCGGGAAGGACTGAGGAGTTGAAGGCATCGACGCTTGGCATCGGATCGTTCGGGGTGGCGCCAAAATAGCGGTAACCCTCGATAGCCAGGTCGAAGTCCCGATGGACAATGACCACAACGCAACTACCTAGCATCAGCGTGAAATCGGTTCGGACGGAGAAGCTTTTGTTTTTCCCCTCGGAGTTGACCTGCTTGATTTGAACGAACCGTGTTCGCCCTGACATTGTGAGGACCAGATCGAATCCCGACTCATCAACCTCAGTTCGAAGGATGTCCATACGGACCTCAGGATCGCGCCGCCAAAGCTCTCCAGCGAGTGCGGCGATCATAGAGTGGGTGAGCACGTTCTCGACGTATGAGGACCGGGTGGCGAGGGCAGCGCGGTAGTCAGGCATCAAGCCGCCTTCTTTATCGGTTCCGGTTCTTCCCTTGGTGCCGACGCTTCGATCCGCTCACGGAGTTCCTTCCCAGCCTTGAAGTGCGGTACCCTCTTTGCGCCAACCGCCACCTTCTCCCCGGTCTTCGGGTTCCGCCCGGTGCGTGGCGGACGGTAGTTCAGCGCGAAGCTGCCAAAGCCGCGAATTTCGATGCGATCACCTTGTGCCAGGGCTGCATTGATCGCAGCAAGGATTTCCGTGACCGACATTTCGGCGTCCTTTGTGACCAATGACGGAAAGCGTTCAGTGAGGCGGGCGATGAGTTCGGAGCGTGTCATAATCGTGCGATTGTAATCCATTCAAGAGCTTATCTCTTGAAACGGCTCCAATTCGGAAGGTATTTAATCGCCGGGATGAATACTCGGCGCTTTGCAATGAAGCCATCAGATTCCAGGTAGCCTTCCCGCTCAAGCTCCAGTAGAAATTCTGTTACCTCGTCATCGATATCTATTTGGGAGGTATAGCGCGAGTCAGGATCGTCGAATCCGGTCCCGTAGGAAAACGTGTCGTAGCGGGTGCGGCACCATTGGAGGACATCGCCAAGTCTGAACTCCCGCCTTTTAGTGTTGGCGACCACAAAACGGAAAAACACGCCTGTTCGCCAAACGATGGAAGGGCAGAGAAATGGCGGTCCAACGGCATCTCTGCGGTTGAAGAGCAGCGGCAAGGTTTCTGGTCGTCGATCCAGCAAGAAACAGTGATAGGTCAGTTTTGCTAGGTGGTTGAGTGTTTTGTAAGTCTCGATTCTTCGGTTCTGCGGGATGGACTGTAGCCATTCATGAGTCATTTCGCCGCCGTAGTCATCGGCTGCTTGGATTAGTAAGTCCCATCCCTCGCCGTCATCGTCCTCGTGGCGGTCGTCGTCATCAAGATCCGGGTCGTAGGGGTTATCTCGCCAATTCTCGTATTCATATTGAGCAATTTTTTCCTGCAACTGCTTCCGAAGTCGAGTTTGAAGATCAAATTCGTCGGGGTGGAACGCCCATTTTCGCAGCGACATCTTGGAGAGAACGGCTTTATCGATCTCCTCAAGTGGCGTATTCAGGGCAATTTTTGAGAGGTCGATTTCAACCGTTGGAATGCCGTAGCGCCTCAGCTTTGAACGCTTCTCTCGATCAACAAAATGGGTGACCGCCACTTCGACGAAAAGCAGCCCGGCGTCGGTCTCAAACTGGACATCGGGCACGATCTCCTTAAATCCCTGTTCGAAGGCGCCAGAAAGAATTGCGTGTTCCTTGCCGGGCACTGTCTCATCGACCCAAAACCTGTAGTTGTCGTCCTGGATAGCCACATAGAGAAAAGGCGTGGTGAATGCCAGTTGCCGGGCAATCAGGCGCTTTGCGTAATCGTGGAGCGCTGTTTCTGGCTTGTACGTGCAATCAGTCTTTGCGCGGTGGGCGAAGTGGTGGGCGGTATCCTCGCCCTTCTTCGCAATCAAATCGGCTTTGCAACCGGGACACTGGCAGTTGCATTTCAGTCCGCGATCCACATGGCTGATATGGATGTACTCGCCGTCGCGCCAGCCAAAGGGTAGCTTTACATCTGCCATCGGTTTCGAGCGCCCGAGTTAATGCTTGAAGTAGAGCCGACGCAGGACAGTCCTTGAGGTCACCAGGACTAAATGAAGGCGGAATGTACTGTGGTCCTCATTCGACAATCCGGGGTGGGAGCCGTCTGAATGCAGCATCTTGAAGAGGCCGCTGACGAAGCTCTTGCCATCGGTGGTCATCTCATTTCTGGAAGAGGACAAAAACCCCTTTTCGGCGAGCAGTGTGCGTCGATTTTCCGAGGTCTTACGGAGAGCAAAGAAAAGCCCCGTCGTTCGGACGGGGCTTCGCAATGAATAGGGACGTGGAGCTGATCGGATTTGGCTTTCGCCGCCTCGTCACAGGTCATTGTCCCTTAGACGGTTGGCAAAAGAATCTGCCGTTGCGTCCATAATACCGCACATGCTGAAATCCAACAATCAAACGGAACGCTTGGCGGCCCTGCGCCTCTTGGAGCTCTGCGACGCCAACCTACCGTGGCACCGTTCCCTCTGGGGTATCGGAATCGAACTGGCACTCCAGGAGCTGATCGAGGCTAGCGACGCGATGCTGCTTGGCACGCTAAGCGAAGCATCGGTGAAGCGGCTCGCCAAATCGATCCAACGCATGTCCGGGGCGGATCCAACCCTTTCCGCGCAAGAGAAAACCGCCCTCAACGAACGCTTGCGGGAGGTTCCTAGGCAGGGTGGGGAGGCGTACAGCGCAATTTGCCAGCTTTCGCAGAGCATCGGCTCGAATTACCTTTCCCGTTGGAGCGCCGTAATACGCGGCGGAATGCAGTTTTCTCCCGAACGGATGGCCAAGTGCGTCGCAACGCACTTGCTGGACAAGGGATTTTCCAGCGCCCATGTCCACGCGAAATTGCGGGAAATCATCGTTTCATCCCCGCAGGAAACGACGCTTTCGGAACTTTGCGACGAACTGCAGACCTTGGAGCAGGAAACTCCCTTGCGCGAGTGGCGGGTACTCGTGGCGTTCGAACATCCGCCGCGCCAACCTGGAGGATTTCCTCTCGGTTGGATTCGCCCGGCCGAAATTGCGCAATGGTTGAAAGACAGGGGGCACAGCACGCGGGATGTCAGGCCGTCGGGAGGATTCGTCTGGACGGTAGTCGCCCGGGACGCCCAAGGCGCGGCCGAGTCTGCACGGGACCTGCTCGACCGCTACTCGGCGCGGTTATCCATCGGGACCGGCAGGGGCCTTAAGGCGCTTCCGTTCATCTGGGTCGAGGGGGCCGATGAGGCGCTGCCGATACAAAAAGGATCGAGGGGCGTCCGCGTAGAGGAGCTATTCCGTTCCGGAATGGTGTTCGCTGAGCCCTCGGACGCCATTTCCGAGAGCGTCGATGCGGCCTTTGAGCTGCTCGCGCACCTTGAACAGAGTTCTCCGACCGCAGCGATCGCGGGAGGATGGGCTGCCGTAGAGGGGTTGTTGGGCGAACCGAACAACCGATCCGTTGCCGCGGACCATCTGGCATCGCTGGTAGCCTGCTCTATACCCCGGGCGGAGTTGACGGCGCTGTCCTATAAAGTAGCCAAGGCGGCCACCGGGGCCTTGGCGGACGATTTGGCAGCATGTACGACCAACAAACAACGGGCGATCCGACTGGTCAGGGCCATCGTCGCAAAGGAGCCTCTGGGAATCCGTCACGGTGCGGACGAAGCCGCGATCAAAAGGATGACGAGGCTGGTCGGGGCGCCAAACAAGGAACTGATTACCGCGAAAGACTTGGTTGCGGACGCTTTTCATCGCCTATACCGCCAACGGAACCTGATCCTGCACGGAGGCATGACGAGCAGCGTGGCTTTGTCAGGAAGCTTGAGGACGGTCTCAAAATTGGTGGGCGCAGGGATGGACCGTATCGCCCATGGGTTGTACGTAAATCGGCTGAAGCCGATGGAACTGGTCGCCCGCGCCAACATCGCGATCGCTTTGGCAGACACGAAACCTCCAGAGCATTGCGCTGAACTTCTGGACTCCTGAGAGGTACGTAAAGCCGAGCCCTGCAATTCTTGTGGCAGGTATCGGAAGGCGGACATATTCACCGTAACGTAGCGGCAATTGTCCGAACTGGGCCATTAGCTTGCTGGTTTTTTCCAAGGTGGCACGCCACCCTCGAAAAAACCCCCTCCGAAGAGGGGGGACGAAAGGCCATCGGCCCATCGAAATCTATGCGGCACAGGCAAACTTCTGCCCACTTGGCACAAAGGAACTTTGACGAAACGCTAGAAGCGCCTCCCCAAGCAGCCTTGCTATTTCCCGAACTGGACGATAGACAATGCTCTGGCCGAGCAACTCGTGACCGGTGGTTTGGCACAAGCCCGCCACCAAATGCTCTGGCACCCCTTTCAGGCGCGAATGCTCCCGAACGGTAGGCAACCTAAGCAGATTCGGATCCTGCGGATGCCTGAAGAACGGATCGGTTGACCGGCGTTTGGCGATCCCTTTGGTTAGCGTGGCGATACTCCGCTCGCTACCATCATAGATCTGCATCCGAAAACCCTTCCCAGCCTCAACGTCCCGCACTTCCTTGTCTTTGAGATATTGCATAGCGCTCCAGGACGAATCATCCAGGGGGACATGCTCCATCACATCAGACAACCGCCGCTCGGGATATTGCCCGGGCTGCAGCTTGTCGAAGTCGAACGGTATGCCCTTGGTGACGGCTACAAGAAACCAACGCCGCCTGGCTTCAAGCTCTCCCCATTCCGTTCCGAGCAGTTCCCGCTCATGGACCTCATAACCCATGTCGCTAAGATAGCCTCGAAGTATCGCCGCCGATGCGCTGTCCGCATAGGCGGTAACATTTTCCATAAGACAAGCCACGGGATTCAGCTTGGCCAGGAGCGCGATGGCCGGTGCGATAAGATGACCAACGGCCGAATGGTGCTCTGGCAAGGCGATCTTGTTTCGAGAACGGCCCGCTTGCGAGGCACCACTGCAAGGAAGGCCGAGATCGCACACGTCGCATTCTGGCAAGCGTCGGACAACCTCTTCATCGAATGCCAGTTCCTGTAGGGGGATGTTGGCCATGATGGTTTGGTCGTCAAACGCATCGTTGTGCACCATGGCATGCTCAGCCAGGTCACTCCGGATCTCGTTGCACATCAGAGACTCAGCATGAAGCCCGGCATCCTGAAACCCTGCATGCAACGCGTGAGACAAGATACCGCCACCGGTTGCAATGCTCGATGTTTCGAGATAACCATCCGCCAGATGTTCCTGCAGGCGAAGCAGTCGACGGCGCCGGCGCAGCTCGCTGGCCAATGGCGAGATGAAAATGCGACGGTCACCGAACACAACCCGGGCCGACTCGTGACCACTGAGCGGCGCCAGATCGCTTTGCGAGTTGATATCGATCACCGGCGTTATGCTCTCCCCGCGGATCTTGCGGGAAACGCGACGATCGCCGTCCTCAGCAACGCGCAGCAATACACCGCTGCCGTGCATCTCGACTGAAAACCTCACACCAGGCTCGAAACCGGCCCGCCGAGTGGCGATCGACTCAACCCAAATATGGGGCGAACCACGCTTGGTACGCATGCTTAAAATGGATACGGCTTTCATGGAATTCTCCAAATGAACGCGGAGAACCCCTTGCGGGAGTTCCCCGCAAGGGTGGTTGATATTAAGACCGGAGCTACGCCACCAATTTCTTGGCCAGCGCAACCTCGATCGAGTCGTCGTTCTGATTCAGAATATCCAGCCCCGACTCCGGCATGTCGCCTGAGGTGGATTGCGATACGGCGATTTTCTTGGCCATCAGTTCAAGGCACGTCATCTGTGCCGTGGCGCGATGCCCGAAGAAGTACACATCGACATCCTGCTTTTGGCCAATCCGCCAGGAACGGCGGGCAGCTTGCTGCAGGGTGTAGACGTTGTAGCCAGACTGCATGAAGGCGATCGTTGGAAAGTCGAGCAGGTCGAGACCGGTTTTCACCAGTTCCGGATTCGTCAGCACAACATCGACGCCCCGATCGACCTGGTCAGCGACCCAGTCTTCCCGCTTCGTGGCATCCACGCTTGCACGCAGAATGGCCACGCGCAGGCCTGCGCGCTCCAGGATCAGCTTCAGGCGCGTCGTTGTATCCCGCGTGCCGGTGTAGACCGAGTAAGCAAGCACCTTGCGGCCCCTGCCCTTTTCCCGCTTGCAGAGATCGAGCAAGGCCTGTTCCTTGGGCATGATGTCTTCGTTGCCGAAGATCGCCGTCTGGAAGGCCAATGTCGCCCTGGTGCGCGGATGCATCACCAGTTCGTCACGGAATGCACAATCCGGCCAGGCCAACAGCACCTGCAGGACCACCCCGAGTAACGTGGGGTCGCCCTTGGCCAGCGCATAGCGCAACTCAGCGCTCAGCGTGCGGGAAAGCTTGTCGTAAGCCTTCCCCTGCTCTTCGGTCATCTCCACTTCCGTGAAGTGCTCCGTATAGCCCGGCAGGATGCCGGCGCCGATATCCGACAGCTTGAGAAACACCGTGCACGGCAAAACGTAGCGCATGATGCCCTTGGGCCCAAAACCGGCACCCTTCGCCGTCCGTTTCGCTTCGTGCTTGCCCTTGGCTGTTCTATGAGCCTCTCCCGAGGTTTCCTTGAACACATCCTTGAGCACGCCATGGTCACGCATGAAGCCCATCGAAGCAGAGCCCAGAGAACCCCGGGCATTGACCCGATAGCCATCAGCGATCATCGCCTTCGGATTCAGACGCCAGAGTAGGAAGAACAGATCGTCAGCATAGCCGCCCATCAACGTCCCGGTAAGCAACAGCGTCTTGCGACACTTGCGCGCCAGTACGCCCATGGCCTGCCCTTGAGCCGAACCATCGTTCTTGTACTCATGGCCTTCATCGACTACCAGCAGCCCGAAGTAACCGTGCGGCAGGTAGCGCTTGATGAATTCCGTCGCCTGATAATCGCCCTGGCCAAACGCAAATTCCGTATTGGCCATGGCACGCTCCATCCGGAGTGCCTGGCGATCACTGAACACCAGGTCGCCGTTCTCATCCATCAGGTTGATGAACTCGTAGACATTGTCTTCGAGCATCGAACCCAAAAGGCTTTCGCCAAAGGTCGTGAGCAGACGGTCTGCCGTTTTTTCGCCGATGGTCGGCAATTGCTTGAGTGCATCGAGTACGATCTCGCGTCGTGAGCGCATGGCGTTGCCCTTGCGGTTCAATGACCATAGCCGCCCATTGCAAGCCGGGCACGACCGACGATCCCGATCAAGCTCAACCTGTGCTGCTGCCGGCGACATCGGAATATCCGTCCCATCGGTCATCTGATGGGTCAAGACCGTGCCGCAATCCGGACAACTGGCGTAGCTCGCGTGATGCAAGGCCCCCACTTCGTCACGATATACGGTGCGCCGGGTAGCGAATGAGGGTTTCCAGTGAAACCCCATGCGCATCCGGACACGCCCCAGGATGAAGAACTCAGGCACGCTCGGCCGCAGAAGCATACCCTGCAGGGTCAGCAACTTCCGCAGCGTATCTGGACCGTTGAGGATCCAGACGCGAGCGTTGGGCACGGTCTGCTTGATTTCGCGCCGCCACTTATAGACCAGGTGCGGCGGCGAAATCACCAGTGCCCGCTCATAGCCCTCGGCATGCATGACGGCCGCTGTCGCGATCGCCATGATGGTTTTGCCGGTGCCCATCTCCGCGTTGATGATCGCGGCCGGGTCATCGGCATCGATTAGCAGTGCGGTGCAGGCCTGGACAACTTCGCGTTGAGGATCAAACGGCCGCCGTAGCAGGCCATCCATGACACGATCCCGCCCCGGGTGGGGCTGACCGTTGTAGATCGGTGGATTTTGCTCACGAACTGCATTGAGCAAAGAATCACCAAAAGTTGAGACAAAATCGCCGAGAGAAAACTCGACGGGGGCCGGCAATGCGGGTGGCACAACGGCAGGTACGGTAGAGGCAAGCATGGTGCGAACTCCGATAGATTGCGAGGACGCACCTCCCTCGCGGGAAGATGGTCCCCGCACGGGTGAATGAAGCAAGACGCCGACAATGCGGCTGGTGGTTTAAAGATGAAGCAGGATCAATACTCGTCCGGCAACAGCAAGGTGGTTACTGAACGATCCGCCTCGGTGATGACCCAGATCGTGTTCTCGCCGAACCCCTTGCAGGGTTGGGCGGGATCGATCGGATAGGCCGAGAAGATCCGCGAACCGTCTTTGATCGCTCGATCGTTTAGATAGCCGTCCGAACTGACGCCCCAGTCGCCCCGTTCATGACGGCAAATGAAGCTCATTGGAATGACATCTCCACTCTCAAGCAATGCCTGAACGCCCTGAGTCCAAACAATATCGCCCAGCTCGAAAAGCGGTTGGCGAGGATCGTGGCGAGCATCGGCTTGGATCCGACCAATAGCATGGGCAGCCTGTGCGACCGCTTGTGCAGCTTGCTCTATCCGATGATTCGAATCTGCCGGCATAACGGCTTCATCAAGGGTTAGTGCACCCATGGCCACGGCCATTGAAACGATCTGCTCGAACGACTCCGGAACGCGCAGACGCGCCCCGTCGACCGACCCGATCGGTGGTGCCTCGCCGGCGGCCAACGGCACAATCAGTTCAGCACCCAGCGCCGTCATCAAAGGCTGACGCCAATGATCAAGCAAGGGCACTGGGCACAACTCACGAAGGAGTAACCAGGTGCGATCAGCAAACGCCGTTTCGGTTTCGTCAAAGCGCAAGAGCAGCGCCCGGCGATTCACACGATCCGGCTTGATGGCGTCTTCCCGATACAACCAGGTGTGTGTCAAATTTCCGAACAGATTATTACGTGGCAAGCGCCCGGTCAGCTTCTGCAGCTTTTCTGGTGCGGCCATGCCGATACAGTGCTGTTCGAACCCACGAACCAGGGTGAAGTCACGACGACCGCCCTGCCCGCTTGGCAGGCTAAACGTTGCCAGGAACTGCAGGATCACGGTATCCCGTCCATACAGAGAGAGAAATACCAGTTCACCGAGCTCGTCCCGGACGGCAGCATCGACAAAAACGTCGCCGAACTCGCGGACGGCATAGAGGGAGTTTATTTGCATGATGATCTCCAGCAAAAAACCCGTGGCGACCGATCTGGAGGGATCGATCACGACGGGCTTGGACTTATAGAAAACCGATCAGATCGGCAATTGATAGGGTTTGGCTTTGGACATCACCATGCCACCAGGTCGGCGGTTACGTGCATGCTCAGCAGCGCGCAAGGCGGCCACTCCAGTCGGATATCGTGCGCCAACAGTAGGCGTTTCGGCAAAGCTGCCATCAGTGCCCAGCACACGCTCCTGACCGAAGAACATCTCGATGGCCACGTAGGGCCGCGAAATGCGCCCGAAGAGGATCGCCCGTGCCTGTTCAGCACCCATCCGGAAGATGACATCATCGAGGTGATCGACAGTCGACATGAAAACTTCATCACGCATGACCTTCAGGACGCCTCGCACCATTTCGCCATCAACAGTACCAATGGCATCGGCAACGCGCTGTTCGTCGGTGGCAACGATTTCAGTAAATGAATACATAGCTTGCTCCAGTAAATTCAGGAGGCAAGCCGCCCGTTAGGGGAACTTGTCCCCCTGAACGGGTTGGGTATTGGCGAAAAGGCGTTAGATGTTGACGTTGAGCACCGGCCAGATCAGCGGTTGCTGATTGGGCGTTTCCTTGCGGAGGGTATTCAGATCAACAGCGACGGATTGGCGCTGACGAAGCTTGGTGGCGCTGGACGAAATCCAGGACATCAAGCGAGCCAGTCGCTCACCCCATTGCTTCGCTTTCGCGTAGCGGATGCGGGACCGTTGGACGGTCTCGCGGGCGCGTACATAGATACCCGCAAACTGAAGCTTGGCGGTCGGATCACTGTCGAGATATTCAACAATGATCTTGGCCGTCGTCGGGTTACTGATGCGTGAAACCAGATACTTCCACTGATCGACGTCCATCGAGCGCATCACTGTGCTCAGCTGGTTATTATCGACAGCGGTGGACTTGGTGTTTTGAGTGCTCTTGATCATTGCAATCTCCTAAAAGAAAAAAGGGAGATCGCACGCCCCGGTCGGGAGTGAAATCTCCCGTTCGGGTGGTGAAGCGCTAAATAAACCCCAGGTCTTTCGACCGTTCCAGTCTCAGGGGCTGACTGGATTCAGACACCGATCACATTGCGTGACGGTGGTACTACAATATGCCCAAATAGCATACCATCGATTTTTCGAAGTCGTAAGCCAGTTAATCAACGGCCGCTGGATCAATGTTTAGGCTGTCCCTGAGATAGTCGCCAGAAACCACGATCTCTCCAGAAATCCACGATTGATCGCATTTCTGGAGTTCAGGCGAAGTCCTAAAGCTATCGTTGCGCTCCTGAAGCAGCGATTCGACGATTGCCGGATCGGCCAGTATGGGCAGCCCGACAGCCCCAGGGAAGACGGCGTACAGCAGCTTGGACAAGGCGTAGGGCGACAGAATTTCTCTTGGCGTGCCGCCGAACCAATAAATCGGTCCTTCTTTTATCCCGACGTGAATTTCTGGTCCTTGCAGGAAGTACGTTTCCATAGGTTCATCCCATCCTAGAAATCCGTCGTCCAGCCAGCATTGAAAGGTGGTTGCCCCAGTCAGGCAATCCCTGTGCTCTCGGGCAAGCTCCCGTTCCTCCAGTTCATCGGCATTTTGTACAAACTGAGCTAATGAGTATCGTGACATCGAGATTACCTCGGCAATTTGAAAAGGCTGCCAGTTCGCAATTCGCAAATAGCAAACTGGCCTGCGACAGCGTCAGAACTTGTAGCCCGGACCAAACGTTCGCGTGCCTTTAGTTATGTTTTGCACCTGCTGCGACTTGTTTGCGTTCATGCAATCGGGGTCTGTGACTCGCGTTGCATCGACGGCACACCACTTCAGCTTGTCCGCGCGAGCCTCAGGGTGTTGGTCGTACCATTCAATCGTTTTATGGTCGTCGCCCGAGCAGCCAGCCAGGCCAAGAATACTGGCCAGCAATGCGCTTGTGAGAAGCTGTTTCATCGTGATTTCCCAATTCAAATTCTGAATATTTTGGCATAAAAATACCCCGGCAGCATTTAAGCTGCACGGGGTTGCGTTATTTGAGCGCGAGCTGCGCACACTCAGGAATGTAACCGTCGGCGTCTTCCATACCCGGCCACCCCTTACTGCAGCAACTCATTTCTCCTGGGGAATACTGGCAATTACGACACGTTGCGCACACGTCATCATCGCTGACGGACTTCTTCCTGCCAAAGCCGCCGTACTTGCGGTTGAGTTCGGTCTTTAGCCATATCGCCGTCGCCTTCCACGATTCTCCGCATAGCAATGGCGAATCCAGCGACTCGGCCGGCGCCTCCGATACCGCTTCTGCGTACGTCCGCAAGGCCTGGATAGCGAAGGCTTGGATCAGCGGCCCAGTCGGACAGCCGAAACTCATAATTCGCGCGATGAACTGCTCGTTCGTTTCGTGCTCATTTTCGAATGACATTATGTTTCTCCAAAATGAGCCCCGGGACACCATCCCCCAAGGGACGGTGAAAAGTCCCTTGGGGCATTGGTTAAAAGGTGTGGATCTCAGTCCGGATTTACTAGGCGGTACTGCTCGCCTCGTCTTACTCTTGCTCTGACCCGCCGCAACGCCTCCTTGCCTGTCGGCGCTGACATCTGCCAAGTGACCCAGTGCGCCGGAAAATACCGGTCGAAATGGCGGTAGGCATAGCGCAGGAAGCGCACCTGATAGACCTTTTCCGTTTCTGCCATGGTTAGCTCCCTAGTGAATGGTCACCACCGAACCCAACTTCGGCCCCGGCGTAAACTCCAAACCCCGAATCACGGGCACGAAGATGTCGGTCAGCGTCGTCGTCTCGGTGATCGAGCCGTTGTCGTGCGTTGTGATATCGACGTGCTCGCGCTTCGACTTGTAGGTATCGCCCTTGATGAGCAATACCCGACCGTCCGGAGAACGAACCTCACCGCAGATCTGGCCTGCAGCAAGCGCCAGCGCCAGGTGCCACGGACGCATAGCCCGCAACGGGCGACGATGCGCCTGTTGAACCTGGCCGAACTGCATACCGAAGCTTGGCCACAAGGTATTGCCCTTGAAACGCATCAGCTCCGCTTCGAGCTGGGGCGCATCGATCCGGACTGCGTGGAATCGAAAGTCCGCTTCCGCGAAATCCGCCTCGGGCACCAGGTAGGGTTCCTCTGGCCAGGTCTCGGGCAAAACATCGCCCATGCACTCGCCCCGGCCAAAGGCCTCCAGCGATCGAACCACCCCGGCGTCGATCCGACCGGTGTTGCGCCGGCGGACGCCCAGGATGACGGCTTGCTTGAAACGAGTCTCGGGTGCCATGAAACAGCGCACTTGCTCAAAGTTGCGGGCGATCATGCTGGCGAACTCGCCATCCAGCACATAATGCGGAACGATCAGCGTCAGAATCCCGCCATATCGCAACATTCCCAAGGCTCGCCGGAAAAAGATTTTTTCCAGGCGCTCACGTTTGACCATGTCGCCCGTTTGCGCCTTGTCAGCAACCACATCGCCGTAGGGCGGATTCAGGAATAGCAAGCCCATCGACCGCGGCGAACAGGAGACATCGTTGATGTCGCTATGCAGGACCGTATCGAGCAATGATTTCGCATGCCAGGCACGCTCAGCGTCGAACTCGACGCCGAAGGCCTGGACCTGTGCCCCACTTTCGACCAGATGGTGTCGCACATCGGCCAGTGCGGATCCTTCACCGCAGCACGGATCGCAGATTCGGATCGTGCCGGCGCCCATATCGAGCGCTGACATGATGCGCCCCAGTGTGACTTCATCGGTCGGGTAATAACCGTTCTTGATGAAGCTGTGAGCCAGTCTTGAGAACATTAAAGCCATGAGTAACCTCCATTCGAGAATTGACCCATGGATCTTCCCCAGCGGGAGAAAACCCGATGGGCAAGATGAACAACCAGAAAACCCCAGGAAGCATTGCTTCCGTGACTGTTACAGGGGCTGACAGACTTCGACACACCGGTTGGTGTGGTGCAACGATTTCATCAAAAGCACTCTGCGGAACGCTCTTGATGAACCCGCCGCGGGTTCTGCTAGAAAACAAAAAAGCTATTGAGCTGAACAAGCCCCTCATCGCCCCGGCGACAACATCCAACGGAACGAGGCATCTGAACAAGGGGGCCAGAGATGCCAAAACATGGGCGCACGAGGCGCTAAACGCCGCAGCCTGTCGGTCGGCCGCATACCTGCTTGTGAATCACAACCCGCGAGGCAAGCTTTCCGATGCGACCAGCGCATGGGAAAGCCCACTGACGGGCTTTCGTTGGTTAAGAAAACTACGCTGAGAACATCCAGCTCTGCGAACCGGCGTGGAACGTGTAGTCCAGCGCCTTGAGACGATCTCGTTGGAGACGGAACTGGATGCGGTCAATGGTCGGATCGAGCTTGACCGGCTGACGCTCGGCAACTGCGCCGAAAAGGTCATCACCAAACAAAGCCTGGTCGGCTTCGTTGTTTGTGTCCACCGGCGGCTTCGCGGGGGTACGTGGTGCGCGCGGCTTCGGTGTGTCCTGCTCTGCGTCGATCGGAACCGCTGGCGAGGCTGTCACAGGATCTGCTGGAGGAGCTGCAGGTGCCGGTGCAGGCACTACGGATTCAACAGGAGATTCTTTCGCGGGATCCGGTTCAACCGAATCCCGCTCGGCACCAGCTCGGGTATGGCCATCAATCTGCAGATCCGCCAGTTTTGCGCGAATCTCGATGACCATCCGGCCGTAAGCCGTATAGGACCAGGGGAAAATCTGCTGGATACAGAATTGCCCCTCGTAGAGGCCTTCGTCGAATTGATCGAGGATCGCGTCCTTGACCCGAAAATCACCAATCTCGGTTTCGAGATCGCCGACGCAAAAAGGACCATTGGCGCCATTAAGACGTTTGACGCGCAGCTTGCCAGGTAGGGATATGGACATCGAAGTTCTCCGTAAATGAAAAAGTCGGAGAACCCACCTTGTCGGGAGGTTTCCCGACGGGTTGTCGAATTGCTGAGGATGAAACCGCCAACCTCTTACGAGGCCGGCGGGTTTTGCTTGAAGCGATACCTATGGATTTCCGATCCACAGGCATCCGTGGGTTGCTTTAGAGGCCGAAACTGGAGGACAGGACGAGCCTACCAGGGAGCTCCCGCACTAAATAAAACCCCGAGTCTTTCGACTGTACCTGTGTCAGGGGCTGACAGGTCACTTTGCACCGCGAACGGCGTCGTGTTTTTAGCGAAACACGCAAAACGCTGGAAACAGGTGCTGTCCAAAAAACCAGACGATATTTTTGGGCAGCACCCTCCCTGGTTACAACCAGGGAGGGATTGCTTGCTGTGCTGTTAATGATGAAAGGTGCGGGCGCGACGTTGCTGTAGCATCACTCGGTACGGATTACGCATCGAGCGAATATTGCCACCCGTCGATTTCTCGTCGTCATCTGTCACTGGCTGCTTGGCAACCCAGAAACCAACAACTGTCAGGGCAAAGCCAAACGTGACAAATACGGCTAAAGTTTGCCAAAAAACCATCATCGGGAATGTATTGATAGACCACATAATGCCTCCAAATCTATCACAGATTGTAGGGTAGCCTAGTGGAATCATCGCCCTTCCGGCGCACCTTGTAGGGTGATTCGACAACAATCGTCGGACGGGGTTCTTCTTCCAGTTGATCGGCCTGCAGCTCAAGTTTGGTAGCAACTGCGCTGAAACAGATGTACGACAGCGCCACAGCAATGATACCGAGCGCTCCCATTTTGTCGGGTTCAGGTTGCGGTATTGCCAAGGGTTTCCCCATAAGCAACAGAGCACCGTTTCCGAGCCACACCATCACCAGCAAAACACCAGGCGCTCCGGCCGCTGCGCGCAGCCATTTAGCGACCTCGCGCAACCATCGGATCTTTTCCTTGCGTTTCATTGATTCGTCTCCAGTTAATTAAAACCCGAGACAAGTCCCCTGCCGGGATACTCATCCCAGGCAGGGTTAATAGAATTAGCGTGAAAGTTATTTCGGGCCTACGGCTCCTGACGTTGCGTGAACTCATCCTTGAGAAGGGCTTGTTCTGCACCGCCACGAGCTGGCCAGAATTCGACCGATTCACGTGAGCAGGGTCCATCATCATCGGCAGTGCCGAGATAAAACCCCGCATTACTTTGGAGTACCTGCAGAGGCAAGCTGACATCCAGGTACTGTTTAGCCAAAACTCCGTTTTTATTCATGAGTCATCTCCAGTAAAGAAAAACGGACCGCTCTCAAA
This sequence comes from Azonexus sp., assembly GCF_049652925.1. Taxonomy (GTDB): domain Bacteria; phylum Pseudomonadota; class Gammaproteobacteria; order Burkholderiales; family Rhodocyclaceae; genus Azonexus. Next base: position 8,803 of record NZ_JBASFI010000007.1, on the reverse strand, counting down.
GAGAAGGATCCGCTGGGTGATAAAGCCGAAGCTGGTTAATCGTGAGTGCCGGTACGATCAGAATCGTCCGAACCCGCCAGGTCCAGGGAAATGGTCACGACCCCTTCCTTGTCTTTGTGATACACAACTTCGTCGCCCACTTTGACGTAGGTGATTTGAAGCAGTCGCCCTTTGATAAGGCAAGCAGCTTCGACTGCACCGGTTTCTTTACCGTTTTCGCGCACCTTACGTTCGTAGGTGTGCGCATAGATATCGCCGATGACAAACCCGACGATAACCTTTTCCTTCTTTTCGACGGAAGGCATGACTGCCTGGATGATTTTCTGGGCGTCACTACCGGAGACACGGCAATCGAACAACGAAGTGTTCGGATCATTCGCGTCGCCATGCAATGCATTGATGCTGCAAGCCAGGAAAGGGGTGCCACGACGGCCTCCCTTGCCCTTGGTATCAACCCAGCGCGTACGGTTGAGATACCCAATACCACGCGTGTGCAGATCAAAGTAACCGTTGGAAGCGTCGGAAGAAGCGGAATTACGTTGTTGATTGGACATGACAATCTCCTAAATAATATGAAAACGGGAGATCGCACGTATCCCGGACGGGAGGTGTGATATCCCGTTCGGATGGATGAAACTAAGAATAGACCCCAAGCCTTGAAGGCTGTACCAGTGACAGGGGCTGACTGGTCACCGTTGCGTTAGATGGCCTAACGAACGTACAACAAGATGCAGGTGTATTTCTACGCCTCACCGATTCAGTCGTCAATACCCATAATGGATTATTATGTTTTTACATATGAGTGATTCCACCAACGAAAATGCCCGCTTAGAAGCACGCTGACATTGGGCTGCGGGGCGTGACGTTCGCTAAAGCCGAACGGCAGCTGCGTGCCTATTCTGTTGAAAAACTCAAAACTAGGTTTTTCTAGGGTATGTCGAAACATTCCCCGACACGAGATCGTCGAATACAGAGCGATTGTGAACGTCGATCTATTTAGCCCGACCTTCCTTTTCGCCAATAAGCGAGTTTTTCAACAGAATATGCCCATTGCTGTCAGCCGGTTTTCTACACAGCGGTCGTTCAGCCAAACACAGGTTCTGCGAACTTGACTGCTCCATAGCTGCCGCTGGCGATCTCACACTCTCGGCCACAACCGGACTATCAGTCTGTTCGGGTTGCGGCCATTCAACGGGCTGCTCCACTTTAAAAGCTGCCGGATCACCAATTCGAGCTTGTCGGCCTTTGCGGTCAGTGGCGTTCTGCGCCACCAACGGCGGCAATGTTGTTCAGCGGCCGTAAGCCAGCAAATTGGCCCGTATGACCGCTCCCACCTGCAAGCTATTGCCGGATACTCGGCTTGCTACAGCAAGCCTCCCCACTCGATCTCGAAGTACTAGATGGCTGACGCATAGCTGCGTCGGGTGGTGCCCCGTTCGGCCGTATTGAGGTATAGATCGACCTGGCCCATCGCTTGATTTTTATAGTTGCCCACCAACTGGCAAGGACAGCGTGAATCGTGTGATGCCTTCTGCCGACCTTACGCTGACATCACCGCCATGAGCGATTAATATGGAGCGTGTAATTGCCAGCCCCAGGCCTGAGCCTTCGGTTGTTCTTTGGCGTGCACTGTCGGTCCGGTAGAAACGATCAAACAGGCGAGGCAGATGCTCGGCCGCGATACATGCCCCTGTGTTTTCCACTGTCAATTTAACCGCCTCATCGCCCTGCGTTTCGATCTGGACCGTCACCGTTCCACCAAGCGGGGTATAGCGAAGCGCATTGGAGAGCAGGTTACTGATCGCCCGACGTAGCATCAGACGGTCGCCGGATACGGTGCCATGGCCAATGACGGACAGATGGATTTCCTTTTCCTCGGCCAGGACCCCGTAGAACTCCAGCAACTCCGCAACTTCATCGGCTAGCTCGAGTGGCTCCGGGTGCGGGATGAGTTGATTGTTCTCCGCCTTGGCCAGGAAAAGCATGTCGGCGATTGTTCGGGACAAGCGCTCGAACTCTTCCGCATTGGAGGCCAGAATGTCCCGATATTCGTCGGCCGATCTGGCTCGCGACAGCGTGACCTGGGTTTGGGTCAGCAAGTTGCTGACCGGTGTTCTCAGTTCATGGGCAAGGTCAGACGAAAAATCCGACAGGCGCTGGAAGGATTCTTCGAGCCGAGACAGCATCTCGTTCAAGGTGCTCGCCAAGTCGCCCAGTTCAAGGGGAATAGCCTCAACCGGCAGACGGGTGTGCAGCCGGTTGGCGGTGATCGCCGCAGCTTGACGCTTGATCGACTGCAGCGGTGCCAGTCCGCGCCGAACGACAAACCAGCCGAGCAGGCCCATGGCCAGCGTGGCCAGCAGCATGAAGACCCACAAGGTTTGCCGGAAAGCGCCCATGAAATGCTCGTGATGCGATATTTCGGTGGCCACCACGACGGTGTACGAGGATCCCGCCTGGCCTCGGGCGGTCAATGTGGCCGAAATGCCCCGCCATGGGAGACCATCGTCGGCGACCCATTTGGTCGGGCGTCCACTACCGATTGCGAGACGCTCATTGAGTAATTCAGGGGGCAGAACAAGCCCCACATGGGCATCCAAGCGTTGCCGGTTCGGTCCGACCACGGCAATGACCAAACCGTGATGCCCAGTCAAAGCCTCATCGAGTTGTTTTGCCAGCGTCTCGCCACTTGGCGTGGCCAGCGCTTTTTCAAGAACATGCTTGGCCAGTTCCATTTTGCCGGCCAGCACATCGATGTCCTGCTCTTCGAAGTGTAGTTCCACCGAGCGCCCGATGAGCAAGCCGAGCAGGAACAGCACGAATACCGACGCCAATGCAAACCACAAGGTTAGGTGAAGCGTCAGCGATCGACTCTGGATTTGCTTCAATCGGTAATCTCCAAAACGTAGCCCATGCCCCTGACCGTGCGAATCAATTTGGGCTCGAAGCCTTCGTCGATCTTGACGCGCAGGCGTTTGATGGCAACTTCAATGACATTCGTGTCACTGTCGAAATTCATGTCCCAAACCTGGGAGGCGATCAATGAACGGGGCAGCACCTCACCCTGGCGGCGCAGCAATAATTCGAGCAAGGCGAACTCCTTGGCGGTCAGGTCGATGCGTTTCCCCGCACGGGTCACCCGACGCCGCAGCAGATCAAGCTCCAGGTCGGCTGCCCGCAGAAACTCTGACTCTTTTGCCTTGCCCCCCCGCCGTAACAAGGTTCTGACGCGGGCCAGCAACTCGGAAAAAGCAAACGGTTTGACCAGATAGTCGTCCGCACCTAACTCCAGGCCTTTGACCCGGTCTTCCACCTGATCCCGTGCGGTCAGAAACAGTACGGGCATCTCTTTCCCGGCTCGCCGGATTCCCTGCAACACCTGCCAGCCATCGATACCTGGCAGCATGACATCGAGGATGGCCAGATCATGCGCCTCGGTCAGCGCCAGATGCAAGCCATCCAGGCCGTTCGCCACCAGATCGACCACGAAGCCTGCCTCAACGAGCCCTTGTTTCAGGTATATCCCGGTCTTTGGTTCATCTTCTACGACCAATATTTTCATGACGCTCTCCACCAACCGTTGGCTATCGTTGGTCCATTTTGCGTCGGATTCAGCATCGATCGCCCTAGATTACGCAAATGTAATCCGTAAGTCAGCCGATTGTTGGTTTCGCGAAAGCATGATGTCCACCATGGGAGCGATAGATTCCCAAGACTCCCCCTTCCCCACGGAGGCCGCATGAAATATAGGACATTGATCCTGGTCGTCGCCATGAGTCCGGTATGGGCCGATGACCACGCATCGCCAGCCTCGACGCCAACTGCCGGCTACCGTTCGGTATTTGTCGACTACAAACCCATGCCGGACGAAACGGTTCAGGATTGGCGACAAGCCAATGACGCGATGGGGCGCTTGCAAGGCCATATGGGGCATCTCAACACAGAAAATCCCGCACCTTCAAAATCGCAGCAACCTTCGGGAACAGCGACCGAAGGCACCCCGCGCGAGAGGAAATAAGCCATGTCAGCCCATCCTCCCGAAGGACTGTACAGCAGCGCTAAGCGCACAGTGTTCGTGATCGCCCTGATTAGCCTCGCCGGCTGCGCCACCTTCTCTGATGACGGAGGCTTTGCTAGCGTTGAACAGACCACCCAGGAGCGGCTCGGCAAGGAAGTGAAGTGGGCACGCAGCGACAAGGAGCGAGCGACCCTGCAAGGCCGCGTCAGCGAACTCCTGGCGAAGCCCTTGGCGGTCGACGACGCCATCCAGTTGGCGCTCTTCAACAACCGGGGGCTGCAGGCCAGCTTTTTTGACCTGGGTATCAGCGAGGCCGATCTGGTGCAGGTCGGTAGGCTTCCTAATCCGCACTTCTCGATGCTGCGGGCCAGCAAACCGGAAAACGGCAGTCGCGAATACAAGATCGAGCAAGCGCTGACCTTCAATATCTTCGCCTTGATCACCATGCCACTGGCAGTCGAGGTCGAGCGCCGCAATTTCGCGCAAACCCAGCGCCTGGCGGTCATCGACGTTGCCCGTCTGGCCGCCGATACCCGGCAGGCCTATTTCACCGCCGTCGCAGCCGAAGAGTCGGTGCGCTACCTGCGCAAAGTCAAACAGGCCTCGGAAGCCGGCGCCGAACTGGCCCGTCGGATGGCGCTGGTGGGCAACTTCAGCAAGTTGCGCCAGGCTCGGGAACAGGCGTTTTACGCCGATGCGGCCCTTAACCTGGCCAGGGCGGAACAGGCGGCAACCTCGTCCCGGGAGCGCCTTGCCCGGGTTCTCGGACTGGCAGACCGATCAGCCTTCCGGCTTCCAGAGCGTTTGCCGGACTTGCCCAAGGCAGTCAATGAACTCCCTGTCCTGGAACAGGCAGCCCTCGATCAGCGCCTTGACCTGCAAGCCATTCGCCTCGAAACCGAAGCCCTGGCCAGTAACCTGGGATTGAGCAAGGCGACCCGCTTCATCAACGTTCTGGAGGTGGGGCCGGCCCGCGTCCTGGAAGGCGCCCGGGACAGCGGTTACAAGAAAGGTTATGAAATCAGCTTCGAACTACCGATCTTCGATTGGGGTAGCGCCAAGGTGGCCAAGGCCGAGGCTGTCTACATGCAGGCGCTCGAACGTGCAGCCGAGGCGGCGACAAATGCGCGATCGGAGGTTCGTGAGAGTTATCACGCCTATCGAACCCACTACGATATCGCCCGCCATTATCGCGACGAGATCGTTCCGCTCCACAAGCGGATTTCCGAAGAAAACGTGCTGCGCTACAACGGCATGCTGATTGGCGTGTTCGAGTTGCTCGCCGACGCGCGAACGCAGATCGCGACGGTTAACAGCTATATCGAGACGCTGCGGGATTTCTGGATTGCCGAGGGCGATTTGCAGATGTCGATGATCGGCAAGCCCTCACTGAACACGGCGGCCCGCGCCACCGTCACAGCGACGGGTCGGGCCGACCACTAAGCGCCAAGGAGACGACCATGACGACCCGTCGCGAATTTTTCAAAAATATCGGCATGGCCGGCGGTGCCGTCGCCGCCGCTTCGGTCAGTTCCGTCGCCATGGCGGCGCTGCCCGAACTGGTGACGATGGACAAACCGGATACCATGCCGCCGCTGCAACCGCCCAACGGGCGCCCTTACAATCCGGTGGCGACCCTCAACGGCTGGACCTTGCCGTGGCGGATGAACAATGGCGTCAAGGAATTCCATCTCGTCGCTGAACCGGTCGTTCGCGAAATCGCCCCGGGCATGAAAGCCCATCTGTGGGGCTACAACGGACAAAGCCCTGGTCCGACGATCGAAGTGGTCGAAGGCGACCGCGTGCGCATCTTTGTGACCAATCGGCTGCCGGAGCACACCACCATTCACTGGCACGGCCAGCGCCTGCCGAACGGTATGGATGGGGTGGGCGGCCTCAATCAGAAGCAGATCCCAGTCGGCAAGACCTTCGTCTATGAGTTCGTTGCGCGCCGCCCCGGCACCTTCATGTATCACCCGCATGCCGACGAAATGACCCAGATGGCCATGGGCATGATGGGTTTCTGGGTAACCCATCCGAAGAGCAAGCATCCGCTCATCGAGGAAGTCGACCGCGACTTCTGTTTCTTGCTAAACGCCTATGACATCGACCCGGGCAGCTATACGCCGCAGGTCAATACCATGCTCGAATTCAATCTCTGGACCTGGAACAGCCGGGCGTTCCCGGGCATCGATTCGCTCAATGTCCGCAAGGGGGACAAAGTTCGCATCCGCATGGGCAACCTGACGATGACCAATCACCCGATGCATTTGCACGGGCACGAGTTTGTCGTCAGTGGCACCGATGGCGGCCCGACGCCAATCGCTTCCCGCTGGCCGGAGGTGACGACCGATGTCGCGGTCGGCCAGATGCGCCAGATCGAATTTCTGGCCGATGAAGAAGGCGATTGGGCCTTCCATTGCCACAAGAGCCATCACACGATGAATGCCATGGGACACGACGTGCCGACGATGATTGGCGTCGATCACCGGGGCGTGGTCAAGCAGATCACCGACCTGATCCCCGACTATATGGTGATGGGTGAACGCGGCATGGCGGACATGGGGGAGATGGAAATGCCGATTCCCGACAACACGCTCCCCATGATGACCGGCCAAGGGCCCTATGGCGCTGTCGAAATGGGCGGCATGTTCTCGATGCTGAAAGTGCGGCGCGATCAGAAACCGGGCGATTACCGCGATCCGGGATGGTACAAACAACCAAAAAACACGCAGGCCTATGAATGGACCGGACCAGTTGCCGCAGCGACTCGTAGCAACGATGCCGGCAAGGGGGCCATGCGCTCAACCGGGAAGCCGCAGTTGCAGGAAGTCGTGGTCAGGAAACCGGGCAGCCACGGTCAACACTGAATTCGCACCAAATTAAAGGAAATCCATCGTGAATAAAATGCTTCTTGGCGCTTTGGCAGCCGTTGGTCTGGGCGTTGTAACGGCGGGGATCGTCGTCATGGCCGGCGTCGTCGATGTCGGAGCCGACACGCCCCACAGCCCCCTCACCTATCAGGCGCTGGCCTTTGCAAGGGAGCGGTCTATTGCCAGTCGTGCGGCCGACATCCAGGTTCCAGCCGACTTCGCCGACCCCGAGCGGGTCCGGCGCGGTGCCGGCAACTATGCGGCGATGTGCGCCAATTGCCACCTGTCCCCGGAAGCTCTAGATTCAGAGATTCGTAAGGGCTTATATCCAACACCACCCAATCTCTCCGAAAAACCGGCTTCGCCATCGTCACGTGATGCCGCTCGCGATTTCTGGATCATCAAGCATGGCATCAAGGCTTCCGGCATGCCGGCCTGGTCGAAGGGCGGCATGGAGGATGAAGCCATCTGGGATATGGCTTCCTTCCTGCAAAAGATGCCTTTGCAGTCTGCAAGCGCCTACGAGCAACTGGTGGCGGAAAGCGATGGCCACTCCCACGGCAGTCTGGAAGGCCACGATCACGGGCATGGCGACCACGAAGCGGCACCGGCTGCACCGGTCGCGGAAAAGCCAGCCGGCAAGGGCAAAAAAACGCACAGCCATGACCAGGAAACGCACAAACATTAAGCCCCAAAAGATTACATAAATGTAATCCGGCAGACAGCCAATTGTTGGCATCAGCTATCCATACTGACGCCACTCGATTCATACAGGAGCTTCGCCATGCGTAACCCCGTTCTTGTTTTTGCCTTGATCTCTACCTTCGGTGCCAGCCTTGCCACAACGGCAACGGCAGGAGAAACGGTGGATGTTTACAAGAGCCCGAATTGCGGTTGCTGTAGCAAGTGGATCGATCATCTGAAAGATGCGGGCTTCGAGGTCCGGTCGAACAACGTCATGGACGTCCCGGCAGCCCGCAAACAATTAGGGATGCCCGATCGCCTTGGCTCCTGTCACACCGCCAAGGTAGCCGGCTATGTGGTTGAAGGCCATGTGCCGGCTGCCGATATTCAGCGCCTGCTCAAGGAAAAACCGAAAGCCATCGGCATCGCGGTGCCGTCGATGCCGCCGGGATCGCCGGGCATGGAAAGTCCGAAACCCGTTCCCTACAACACGCTGCTGGTTCAGGCCGGCGGCGAAACCAGCGTCTTTGCCAAACATTGATCCCCCAACAGGAGAAACCCATGAAAGCATTCATCACCGCCTCCCTGATCGCCTTTTCCACCCTCGGTGCCGTTTCGGCACAGGCCGCAAGCGACCATGCCGGCCATGTCATGGCTACGCCGGCTAACACGTCCGCTGAAATGCAGATGGTCGACGGCCAGGTCAAAAAACTGGACAAGACTGCTGGCAAGGTGACCCTGTCGCACGGTCCGCTGGCCAACCTGAACATGCCGGCAATGACCATGGTGTTCAAGGTGTCCAACGCCGCCTGGCTGGAGCAGATGAAGACGGGCGACAAGATTCGCTTCATGGCTGACAATGTCAATGGCGCGGTAACCATTGTGCATTTCGAACCGGCCAAATAACAATGAGGGCGATGGCATTCCGGGGTAAGCCACCCGGAGTGCCCATCGCTTTGTAAAGTCGCGTTTCACAGGGAGGTCGTATGCGACGATTCAGGCTTGCCCCCATATTCGCCGTGCTAATGGCCATCGGCTTGGGCATGCCCGCACTGGCTCAGGAACCGGCTATCGGCGCTTCGGTCGACAGTCTGCTCGATTTCGCCAGGACGCGGAACCCCGAGTACGCGGCAATGCAGGCGGAAGCGGAGGCCTCCGGCCAACGCATTACATCAGCCGGGGCGCTGCCCGACCCCAAGTTCCGGGCCGAGTTGCGTGACATTACCCG
>NZ_JBASFI010000006.1:0-3426 GCF_049652925.1 Azonexus sp. | reverse complement strand
CGCCAAGGCCGTCAAGCCGCACTCGCACGTTGAGGAAAAATCCGGTGTTCCGCAAAAGGCGCCGGCCGCCGTTGATCCAAACAGGAAGAATGCTGCGCAGGACAAGAGCAAGCACTACCATCCCCGGGATATGAAATAACGGATTTCCGTTACCAGGCTAATGGGATGGTCGCCCCTCCCAGAAACGGCATCAAAGTACCAAAGTGGCGATAGCAATATCCCACTGAGCGAGAGGAGCGACCGAAATGAAGATTACGACAGTTGGTATCGATCTGGCAAAGCAGGTTTTTCAGGTTCATGGTGTTGATGAGCGGGGAAAGGCGGTGCTCAAGAAGCAACTGAAGCGCGATCAGGTGTTGCCGTTCTTCGCCAATTTCCAGTGTTGCCTGATCGGCATGGAAGCCTGTGGTGGCGCTCATTTTTGGGCGAACAAACTGCAGGCGATGGGTCATACGGTAAAACTGATGGCACCGCAGTTTGTAAAGCCGTATGTGAAGAGCAATAAAAATGATGCGGCCGATGCCGAGGCGATTTGTGAGGCGGTGAGTCGACCAAACATGCGCTTTGTGCCCATCAAGACAGGCGAACAGCAGGCTGTGCTGGCGCTGCATCGCGCCCGCCAAGGCTTCGTCAAGGCAAGAACAGCTCAGGCCAACCAGATTCGTGGCCTATTGGCTGAATACGGCATCATCATCCCGCAAGGCATTGGGTACATCGGTAAGCGACTACCCGAGATTCTGGAGGATGGTGAGAATGGCTTGCCTGGCATTTTTCGCCACCTGATTGCACGCCTTGGCGACCACCTCAAAGAGTTGGACCGGCAGGTCCAAGACTTGGAAGTACAAATCCAAGCTTGGCACCGGGAGAGCGTGGTGAGTAGAAAGTTAGCGCAGATTCCCGGCATTGGCCCCATCACGGCAAGCGCCCTGGTGGCATCAATCGGTAATGCGCGGAACTTTGAGAATGGCCGACAACTGGCGGCTTGGCTAGGGCTGGTGCCACGCCAGAGCTCCAGCGGCGGCAAGCAAACGCTGCTGGGCATCAGCAAACGAGGCGACACTTATCTGCGAACCCTGCTGATCCACGGAGCGCGAGCCGTAATCCGTGTTGCCGAGCGCAAAGTTGCCTATGCTGGCAGCTGGCTCGCGGAGGTTATGGGACGACGTCACAAGAACGTGGCCGCAGTGGCACAGGCCAACAAGAATGCTCGGATTGTTTGGGCGCTCCTGGCTCATGAGCGAGACTACGACCCCAGGTGCGGAGTGGCGGCATGAATACGGGGTACCCACCGTGCCGCTGCCCTACGGTCTAAAAGGACCTTCGGCCATCGGTCCCGTGGGTACCCCTGCAAGGCAGAAATACAACGGCAGCAAACATCAAGGAGAACCACCGATTGCACAGGCAATCATGACGTGATGGCGAGATAGGTCAGACCGGGATCGGTGAATGCTGATGTGAACTTCGTACTTCGAGTACTGGAGGCTGTTGAGCGACCGATCTGCATATTCCATCAGGGACAGAGGCCTTGGCCTCGATCAAAGTCCGGATCTATGGCTGCAATCTCCACCTGTTGAACATCACTGATTGAGGGCTTGGCAAACCCGGGGCGACCATCTATGTTCACAGAAGCCTGCACAGCCAGGCTGCCTCGGTATGCGGCTTGGCACTGATTGAGATAGCGCCAAGCAGGGAGGGAGAGCGACCATGACAAAAGCCGTGACCACAAGCCGCGATCCGGTATGCGGCATGGCTATCGAGGTCGCTCGCTCCTCACGCTTCATCACCTATCGCGGCATGCTCTACCACTTCTGCTCGGCCCACTGCCTCGAACGCTTCAATGACATCCCGGCTCTCTACACCGGCTCACAGCGGATTGCCGATATCCTGCCTATCCCGAAACGACGCAAACTGCGGCTGGCGAACGGCAACGAATCGGACATCCAACGCGCCGCCCAGCGTGTCGGCAAAATGATCGGGGTAACTTCGGTTACTACAGAAAAGACTCACCTGCTGGTCGAATACGATTTGAGGAAAACCATTCTCTCGCAAATCGAAACGGTGGCCACCGCCGAAGGCTTGCAGTTCAAGGAAGGGCTCCACGGCTTCAGACGACGCCTTTGGAAGCTGACGGAAGCCAGCGAGCTGGAAAATGCCGCCCACCCCGGACCCGGAGCCTGCTGCAACCGGCCTCCTGCCAGCTTCCGCTGAGCGAAACCGCGAAACAAGGGCGTCTACCCTTTTCCGGACAACTGTCGAATTCCATCTGCGTCGAGTGCTGCGGGCCAATGCCTGCGATGCGACTTCGGGCTGCATTGATGCGTCGTGAAAGCCACCGGATTGCTCATGACATTTCGCCAACTGTTTTGTAATTCGATGGTTATGTTGTCGACAGTCGCCGGGTCGCACACTGGATGCACCATTACAAGCAGTGGAGAAGATCATGCGTATTGCACTCGCTCCAATTCTTGCCGGGATTGCCTTTCTGACTCTAACGGCATGCACCTCGGTGCCGTCGGTCGGTGAGATTCCGGCGAGCATTGCCAATGCCACCACAGCCGCCGAGCACCAGCGAATAGCTGCCTATTTCGCGGAGAAAGCGGCCAATTACGATGCCGAAGCGGCTTGGCACGAGAAAATGGCACTCTCCTATGCCAGTCGCCCGAAAGGCGATCTGGCGGCGATGCAATCTCACTGCCGCTCGCTGCAGGCGCAGTTCACCAACGCCGCCAAGGATGCGCGCACCCTGGAACAGGCGCACCGCCATTTGGCCCGCAGTTCCGGCAAATAGATGCCGTCACGGCAGGCAATCCGTTGCCCGAAACGTTCGCGTCGCGTAATCCGAAATGAAAAGCGCGCCGCCACTCTCGACAGCCACAAGGGTAGGGCCCACAAATTGCCGAAGGAATACAAGGAAGAAGTCGACGACTGACAAGTAATCGCCCTTTTGATTGAGTCAAACCAAAGTTCAAGGAGATTTTCATGGCTATCGATTCCATTAGCCGCAATAACATCACCAGCGCTGCACGCCAGCCCGTCGAGAGTCCGCTATCCCAAGAGCTAAAACAAGCCGAACGCCAGGAAGTCAGGGCGCAAGAGGTCTCACAGCGCAAAGCAGAGGAAGCGTTACCGCCGGTTGTGAATGTTCAGGGCCAAACCACCGGGACGCTGATCAATATCGTCGCCTGAATTGGGGAACGTGTTTGGGTGCAGAACACTTGGGCCGATAGTTTGGCCAAAAACGGTTCCCGCCCGCTATGTTGTTGCACCTGACATTTGAATGACAAACTTGTAACCGCGGGGTTATGTATGCGTCAGTCTCCCCGACGCATACTGCAATTATTCAAGATCCTGGATGAAGGAAGAAAAAATGCTGGAAGCTGCTGATCGTTTGAAAAACCAGTGTCAGTCACAACTTGAACTGACCTC
>NZ_JBASFI010000005.1:0-227262 GCF_049652925.1 Azonexus sp. | reverse complement strand
TTTCAAATTCAGGCGATTTTTCCGGTTGACCGTGGGAGGCCACGGTCAACCGGAAAAAACGGCCAAAATTGAAATCCCGCGATGACTCCTCTGCCGGACGGCGAACGTGGTATCCGTCTCATGCATTTGGTATGCTTGGTCACTAGTCCGGCCTGAAAACGCTACGCATGAAGCAGAAAACAACCTACTACGACTTGCTGGAAGTGGCCCCGCACGCTGATCTGGCAGAAATCAGCACCGCCTACCTCAGACTTTCGCGCGAGCTGGGCTCGGCCGACAACCCGCTCGGCGCCGCCGAGGCGGCCTTTCGCCTGAAGCTGGTCAAGCATGCTTACGAGGTCCTTTCCAATCCGTCGCGCCGTTCGGATTACGACGCCGGCCTGACCACGCGCGGCAACGCACCCGGCGGGGCGGACCAGCCTCTGCATATTGAAGTGGCAATGGAGCCGACGAAATGGAGCCCGATCCGCCGTTTGCTTACCATCATCGCCGGGCTGATGATCTTCGGCATGGTCGTCCAGATCAGTGCCGTGTTCATGGCCTACCAGCGGGCATCGGCGTACGGTGGCGGCGATCCGGCGTCGCCGGCGGCCGAAAAGATCTATCTCCAGGAGTTCTACCAGACCTACGGCATTCGCGCCGCGAGCAGGGCCGAGGCGGATTTGCTGCTGGCCGACATGAAGCGCAAGGAGCAGGCCGAGCGTGAGGAAAGCCAGCAGCAGCGCCTTGTCGAGCAGCAGGAACGTGATCAGCGCCGCTTCGAGGAAGAGTCACGACGCCTGGGGGCTGAAGTTTCGGCCAATCTTCGGCGCGCCGAGCAAGAAGCCGAACGGGCCCGGGAAGAAGATATCCGCCGCAAGGAAGAGGCCGAACGACGGGTGAAAGAAGAAGACCTGGCTCGCCGGCAACGCGAAATCGAGCGTTTCCGCGGCCGCAGCTTTTCGTCCGGCGAGTGATTTCCCGTCGCCTGCGCCAAACCGGGATCAGCGCCGAAAATCGGCTTCGGCGGATCGCCAGTTTCCTCGTCGGCAGTCTGCTTATCGTCGTACTGGCCGGCTGCGAGCGGATCAAGGCCAGCGATTTTGTCGGCAAATGGCAGTCCTCCCGCGCCGTCACGCCCATCCATCTTGCCGCCAACGGCGAGTGGGAAATCCGCCGGGACGACGGCACCATCCTGCAATACGGTGTCTGGCGCTACGTCGACAAGAAAATCATCTGGAGCGTCAAGCAGGGCAGCCGTGTCATCGACGATCCGACGCCGGTGCTCACCGTCGAGCGCAAGGAGTTCAAGCTGCAGGAGCGCGATGGCGCGACGACCGTTTTCCAGCGTCTCGATTGACCGCAGGACCGGCGGAAAATGACTTGGTAATTTCCACGCTTGCTCATTAGACTGAAACTGTTGCCGTACGGGGTTTGATCGCCTCGGGCGCTACCGAAGGAGTCCAAAATGTCCGCTCTCGTTGCCTTCTGGAATCTCGAAAACCTCTTCGCCCCCGAAGGCTATCCAGCGCGCGAGCCGTGGATCGCCAAGGCTATGCAGAAGGATCTCAAGGGCTGGTCGGAGACGCTGTTCAAGCGAAAAATCGCCCAGCTTGCTTCGATCATCGTTCGCATGAAGGATGGTGCCGGCCCGGATATTCTCGGCGTCTGCGAGGTTGAAAACCGCTTTGCCCTGCAGGCCCTGGCCGATCAGCTCAATCAGGCCCTGCCGGCGCGCAACTACCAGCTCGTTCATGTCGATTCGGCCCGCGATCAACGCGGCGTCGACACCGCTTTCCTGTTTGACGCCAGGCTGTTTACCGCCAAGATGGATGAGTTGTTTTCGCACTGGGTCATGCGCCAGACCGGCACGCGTGACATTACCCAGATCACCTTCGTCGCGCCGTCCGGCAAGCAACTCGTCATGCTGGCCAATCACTGGCCGTCGCGCTCGTCGTCGACCGGTGACGGGGCGGAATATTCGGCCGGTTTCCGCGCCACGGCGGGCGAAACGCTGGCCTATTGGCATGGGCGGATTCGGGAAATCAAGGGTGACAACACCGCCGTCATCGCGCTCGGCGACTTCAACGACGAACCCTTCGACCGATCCGTCACCATCCATGCTCAGGGCTTGCGCGACAAGGGTGATGTGACGCGGACGCGGAGCGCCAAGTTCTACAACCTGAGCTGGGAATACCTGACGGTGATGACGCAGGACCGCAAGGGCAACCAGCGCCTGCTCAACGGCACGCTGTACTTCGGCAGCGATGCCAGCCTGTTCGATCAGATCCTGATTTCAACGGGCCTGCTGACCGGCAAGAGCGGCTGGCGCACGGTCGACGGCAGCGCCCGCATCGAGGCCTATCCGCCGATGGTCAGCCATCGCGTCGGCGAAGGGCCGATTCGCTTCGGGCTGCCGAGTGGCGACGTGGCTGAAAACGTCAATCTCGACGGCTACAGCGACCATTTTCCGGTGTCGGTGCGCATCGAAGAGGTTTGAACCGGGGCGCCGACTCGCGCCCCGCATTCAGAAGCCGATCTTCCGGCTCCGCCCCATGCGGGCCTGTTCGAAATCCCGCCCTTCCAGCCAGTTGCGGCCTTCCAGCTTAGCCGTGCCGAAAGCGGCGAGCAGGCGTTTGCGCATGTCTCGTGGGGGCAGCGAGCCGAGCCTTTCGAGTACCGCCTCGTCGGCTTCCGGCGGGAACCCCCAGTCGTGCTGGCCGACGATTTCGCGGTACAGCGCGGCGGCGATGCTGATCGCCGCATCGTGGTCCGGGCGCGGCACTTCGTAGACGTTCATGCGGTTGAGGATGGGCTCGGGAATCGAACGTTCGTCGTTGGCCGTCGTCACCCACAGGATGTGCGAGGCATCGATGTCAATGTCGATGAACTCGTCCTTGAAAGCGCGCGCTGTGTCATGTTCCAACAGACCGTAGAGCGAACCCATCGGGTCGTAACGCGAATCGCCACCGGCCTTGTCGATTTCGTCGAGGACGACGATCGGGTTGGCGTAGTCACCATGCACCAAAGTGTGCGCCACCTTGCCGGGCTTGGCGTTGTTCCACTGCGCCGAGGCACCGGACAGCACCCAGCCGGCGGTCAGCGAACTCATCGAGATGAATTCGTGGCCGGTGCCGAGGCGGGCGGCCAGTTCGCGGGCGAAATGGGTCTTGCCGATGCCCGGCTCGCCGAGCAGCAGGATGGGGGTGAAGCTCATCGGCTCGTTGCCGGCCACCGAGAGGGCGACGTACTTCTTGAGATCGTCGATGACGTCGCTGAAATTGGGGCAGGTGTCGTAGAGATCGTCGATCATGTCGGCACCGGTCGGGCGGATCAGGAAACGGCCGCCGCCGCGCTGCTTCATCTTGTCGTAGAGGGTGGCCAGCGCTTCGTTGCGATTGCCGGCGGCTTCTTCCATGGCGCGATCAATGGCTGCCACATCGTAGATGGTGCGCTCTTCAGCGACCGAGAGTCGGATTTCACTGTGTGCCATGATGACTTCCTCCATGCGCTTTTAGACCGGTTAACGGATCCAGCGTGCTACGGTTTCAGTCACGCATATTTCGTTCCCGGTGTCGGGTCATGGGCGTCGAACAAGAGCGTAAACCCTTGGTACAAGGTGATTAACAGCTTTGGCGAGCAGCAAAAAGCAGTTTCAAATTTGGCGGTTTTTTCCGGTTGACCGTGGAAACCTGACAATTTGTGCCCCTCTTTGGAGCATTCAGTGCTCCGGATAGAGCAGTTGCTGCGCTGTCTCGAACACCTCACGTTCCTCGAAGCGGACGTGGTCGTGGAGCAAGGTAGCAAAGCGGGCGAGGATTTCGCTGTCCGGCTCGACCAGGCGACGGTTCAGTTCGCGCAACTCGGCATGTTCGGCCAGCGTGCGCGCCACCAGCTCGTTGGCACCAACCGCGGCCAGCGCCGGCAGCAGGTCATTTTCTTCGCTCTGGAAATGGGGTTCGAGCACTTCGGGAAAAGACTCGATAATCTTTTCCGCCGCCTCGGCGATGGCCAGCGCATGGCCGGCGTCGCTGGCAAAGCGGGCCAGTCGGGACAGCTTGAGGGCGTGGTGGTGTTCGCGCGAGAGTTGCAGCAGGGCGGCGTGGCGTTTCATCGGGCACCTCGGTTGGCGTTACGGCGGACTAGCGTGACCAGCGTTGCAATGAAAACCACCAGGACCAACCCGTTGAGCAGCGCGGCCTGCTGACGCAGCACAAAATTGCCGCCCAGGCCACCGAAGATGCGTAGCGCCAGTGTCAGGTGGAGCAGCGCAAGCGGCAGGTAAAGGGCCGGGTGGTAGGGAATCTTGATGCGGGTGACGGCCGGGAAAATGATCGGGGCGTGGCCGAAGACCATGGAAAAAACGAAGCCGAGACCGATGGCGTGCAGGGCCGCATCGCGCCATTCATGGCCGGGTGTAAACGCGCCGGCCAGTCCGAGCAAGCCGGCCGCGAAAAGCCAGGCGTAGCCGGAGAGCAGGCAGGCAGCAATGAAGCGGGTCAGGCCCGCGGTGGCGATGTTGCGGCGGGCGATGTCGTAACGCAGCAGCCAGAGGGCGAGGGCAATCAGTCCGCCGGCAAAAAGGCGCTCGAGTCCGGCCATTGCACCAAGCAGCAGCACACCGACGATGGCGAGGAACAGCTTTTGGGCGAGCGGCGGCGTCGGCAGAAAACGCGTCAGTTCGAGCCGTTCACCGGCGATGGTCAGCACGAGAAAAAGCAGCCACCACGGTACAGCTGCGCTGACGTTGCCGGTGGCCAGCCAGAGCAGATTGCCGACCAGCCAGCAACCGGCGGCCAGGGTCAGGATGATCGTGAAGACGGCGACCTGACGGCGCAGGGCAACGGCGCTGGCGGCGATCAGGCCGAGCGCGCCAAGGCTGCCGAGGATCTGGCCAAGTATTAAAGGGGCGCCGGCGAGCAGCGCAATGCCGCTGGCCCCGGCCGCCAGCGGGGCGAGATAGGCCCAGTTCCGACCAGCCGCGACGGCACGTTCGAGGCTGATCACCGTGCCGAAAAAGGCGGCGATCATGAGCGGGCCATGCACGCCGGCCGCCTGCATGGCCGGGCCCGGCACATCCCAGCCAAGACGAGCAAGGCCGGCCATGACGCCGCCGAGCAGCGAAAGCATCCCGAAAAAGAGCAGCGGCAAGCGGCCGCCGGGTTTGAGGTCAGCCATTAAGCGTTGTCCGCCTCGTCCCAGCCCAGGCTTAGCCGGCACTTTTCGCTCATCATCGACGGCGCCCAGGGCGGTTCCCAGACGAGGCGGATTTCTGGCTGGCAGTCGGCCGGCAGGATGCGGTCGAGTTCGGCGTAGGCGTCCTCGACGATCATTTCGCCCATCGGACAGGCCGGCGAGGTCATCGTCATTTCGATGAGCAGCTTGTTGCCGTCGACTTCAATGCGGTAGATCAGGCCGAGATCAACAATATTGGCGCCGACCTCGGGGTCGACCACCTTGCGCAGGGCGGCGCGGATCAGTTCGGTATCGAGGGCAGCGGTCATTGGAGCGAGACGTTAGAATGTGGTGAGGGCCATCCTAGCATCGCGTTTTAAGGCCGTATTTAGCACGGAGCAAAGAACATGGAACGCTTCACAATTTCTTTGGATGAGGCTTTGGCCAAGGAATTCGACCAATTGATCGCGGCCCGCGGCTACAGCAACCGCTCGGAAGCCGTGCGCGACCTGATTCGCGGCGCCATCGAGAGCGACCGCCTGCGCGAAACGCCCTCCGGCCACTGCGTCGCCAACCTGTCCTACGTCTATAACCACCACGAACGCGAACTGGCCGAGCGCTTGACCAGCCTGCAGCACGACCACCATGACCTGACGGTGGCGGCGATGCACAGTCACCTCGATCACGACAACTGTCTGGAATCGGTGATCCTGAAAGGTGCGACGGCCGATGTCCGCCAGTTCGCCGATGCCCTGATGGCTGAAAGCGGCGTCCGCCACGGCAAACTCAATGTCATCGCGCTCCAAGCGGAACATCATCACGCCCACGACGACCACGGCGAAGCGCATGTCCACTATCGTCCCGCCCGCTGATCTTTCCGGCGACTCGCCGCTGCCGCCGGGCGGCGAGCAGGCGTGGATCGAAGTCATCCAGAAGATGGACGAAGTCTACAACGACCTCCTGCAATACGAAGTCGCCCTCGAAGAAAAGAACGCCGCGCTCGAAGAGTCGCACCAGTTCATCGAAAGCGTCCTTGCCTCGATGTCGGACATCCTGATTGTCTGCGACCGCAACGGCGGCATCGAGGAGGTCAATTCCTCGATGCTCCACATCTCGGGCAAGACTGCCGGCGAACTGGAAAAGACACCGGTCTTCGACCTCTTCGCCGACGATGTCGAACGGGCCAAGGCGCGCGACATCTTTGCCCGCTTCGGCCGCGAAGGCGCTCATGACTGCGAGTTCTTCCTGCGTGCCGGCGACGGTTCGACGGTGCCGGTGTCGATGAACTGCACGCCGCGCCTGTCGCAGACCGGCAAGCTCATGGGCATGGTGGTCACCGGCCGGCCGGTCGGCGAATTGCGCCGCGCCTATTCCGCCTTGCGCCAGGCGCACGACGATTTGAAACGGACGCAGAGCCAGTTGCTGCACGCCGAAAAAATGGTTTCGCTCGGTCGTCTGGTCGCCGGTGTGGCGCATGAATTGAACAATCCGATCAGCTTCGTGCTCGGCAATGTAATGTCGCTCAAGCGCTACGCCAGCCGGCTCGAAAGCTACCTCGGCGCGGTGCACGCCAGCGATGCCGCTGAAGACGGCGCCTTGCAGGCCATGCGCCAGGAGCTGCGCATTGATCGTATCCTCGCCGACATGCCGCACCTGATCGACGGCATGATCGAAGGGGCAGAGCGCACGCGTGACATCGTCGATGCGCTCAAACGCTTTTCGGCCGTGGACAAAATGACGCCCGAACAGGTCAACCTCAACGAGGTCGTCGAACGTTCGGTGCGCTGGGTCGTGCAGAGCGCGGCGGCGAGTTTCACGGTCAACACGAAAATATCGCCAAATTTGAAATGTTCCGGTTCGTCCGGCCAATTGCAGCAAGTTGTCATGAATCTGGTTCAGAACGCCTGCGACGCCACGGCCAGCCAGCCGGAACCCAGCCTGACCATCATCGGCGGCATCGAGAACGGCATGGTCACCTTGCGGTTCGCCGACAACGGCCCGGGCATTTCCGAGGAACATCTGGGGCGCCTGTTCGAGCCTTTCTTCACCACCAAGCCGGTCGGTCAGGGCACCGGTCTTGGCTTGTCGATCAGCTACAGCATCGTCGAGCGCCATGGTGGCAAACTGAGCGCCCGCAACATTCCGGGTGGTGGAGCGGAATTCATCCTTGCACTGCCGGTGGAAAGTCACTGACCAGTTGGCCGGTATTTCGTCCGGTTTCCGGATCGTGAAATCAATACGAACAATGACTTATTGATCTGGCACGGTCTTTGTATGAAGATAGCCACAAATTTCATACAGAGCCCATGGAACCTCTTCCCTCCGATTGGCTGTCGCTGTTGATCCTGACCTTCGTGCTCGGCATGAAGCACGGTTTCGACGCCGACCATCTGGCCACCATCGACGGCCTGACCCGCTACAACGCCCGCACCCGGCCGGGTCTGGCGCGCTATTGCGGCACGCTGTTCTCGCTCGGCCACGGAGCCGTGGTCATGGCCATTGCCCTTGGCGTCTCGGCGCTGGCCGGGCAATGGGAAGTGCCGGAATGGTTCGGCACGCTGGGGGCGGTGATTTCCATCGCCTTTCTCGTCGCGCTCGGCAGCCTTAATCTGGCTGCCGTGTTGTCGGCCGAACCGCATGAAATGGTTCAGCCTGTCGGTCTCAAAGGTCGCCTGCTCGGCAATCTGCGCCATGTTTCGCACCCGGCGCTCATCGCGCTAGTCGGCGCCCTGTTCGCCCTGTCCTTCGACACCCTGTCGCAAGCCGCCTTCTTCGCCCTGACCGCCACCCAGTTCGGCGGCTGGGAACACGCGCTGGTGCTCGCCCTGCTCTTCATGCTCGGCATGCTGCTGACCGATGGCATCAACGGCCTGTGGATCGCGAGGCTTATTGCCCGGGCCGACCAGGTGGCGCTCATCGCCTCGCGCGTCATGGGGCTGGTGGTGTCGGGTGTCAGTCTGCTGGTCGCTGCTTTTGGTGCCGCCAAGATGCTGTCGCCGGCGGTCGACGCTTGGAGCGAGGGCAAGGAATTGATATTCGGTTTTTCGCTGGTGGCGATCATCGCCCTGAGCTTCATTGCAGCGGTGCGCCTGACGCGCCGACCAGTGGCGGTTTAATCACTAACGATGGGGGATGGCCGGGTAACCGGCTTTTTTAAGCGATGAGATTAAGACGAAAAATAATTAATTCATATTTGATCCTCGCCATGACGAGTGTCGTGGCGCACGAATCGGTCGAACTATCTGCCGTCGAAGTCCGCGCCAAAGCCGAAAATCTCGAAGGCATCGCCAGCACGGGCAGCGAAGGCGTGGTTTCCAGCCAGCGGCTGGCGGCAGTGCCCATCCTGCGCCCCGGCGAGGCGCTCGAAATGGTGCCCGGCTTGATCGTTACCCAGCACGCTGGCGACGGCAAGGCCAACCAGTATTTCCTGCGCGGCTTCAATCTCGACCACGGTACCGATTTCGCCACCTATATTGGCGGCGTGCCGGTCAATATGCCGAGCCATGCGCATGGCCAGGGCTACACTGATCTCAATTTCCTGATTCCCGAACTGGTGGACCGCATCACTTTCCGCAAGGGGCCGTACTTTGCCGAGGAAGGCGACTTCTCGTCAGCCGGCGCCGCGCATATCGACTACTTCCGCAAGATCGAGGGCACGCTGGCGCAGGTCACGCTCGGCCAGGGCGGCTACGCCCGCAGCCTGCTCGCCGGTTCGCCGGAACTGGCTGGCGGCAACCTGCTTTACGCGCTGGAACTGTTCCACAACGACGGGCCGTGGGAGGTTGCCGAGAATTATCGCAAGATCAACGGTGTGCTGCGTTACAGCCAGGGCACGCGCAACGACGGCTTCTCGATTACCGGCATGGCCTATCAGGGCCGGTGGACATCGACCGACCAAATTGCGCAGCGCGCCATTTCCAGCGGCGCTGTCGACCGTTTTGGCTCGCTCGACCCGACCACCGGCGGCGAGACGCGTCGTTACAGCCTGTCCGGCGAGTGGGCGAAGCGCTGGGAAAATGCGCAGAGCAAGGCGAATGTCTGGTGGCTGAAGTCCGATCTCGATCTGTGGTCGAATTTCCAGTATTGCCTGAACGACATGGCAGCGACCGGCAGCTGCAACACCGGTGACCAGTTCAAGCAGGCGGAACGGCGTCAGGCCGGCGGCTTCGCCGTCTCGCATGCGATGTTCGATCAGTGGGGTGGCTTCGCGGTCGAGAACAGCATCGGCTTGCAGGGGCGGGTTGATGACCTGAACCCGGTCGGACTGTATGCGACCAGCGCTCGGCAAACGATCAGCACGATCCGTGAAGACAAGGTGACGCAGCGTAGCCTGGGGCTGTGGGCGCAGAACGAGACGCGGTGGACCCCCTGGTTCCGCTCCGTACAGGGCTTGCGCGCCGACACCTACGATTTCACGGTCGACAGCAATTTGGCGGCAAATTCAGGAAAAGCCAGTGATCAGATGGTGACGCCCAAGCTGTCGCTGATTTTCGGGCCGTGGCGCAAGACCGAGCTCTACCTCAACTACGGCCACGGCTTTCACTCCAACGACGCGCGCGGCACGACCATCCGCGTCGATCCGACCGATGGCGTGACGCCGGTGCAGTCGGTCAAGCCGCTGGTCAGGACCAAGGGTTACGAACTCGGCCTGCGTTCGGAAATTGTGCCGGGCTGGCAGTCGACCATCGCCCTGTGGCAACTCGATTCGGCCTCCGAACTGCTCTTTGTCGGCGATGCCGGGACGACAGAAGCTTCCCGCCCGTCGCGCCGTTACGGCGTCGAATGGACCAATCTGTACGTGCTCTCCGACTGGCTGGCCATCGATGCCGACCTCGCCTGGTCGCATGCCCGATTCCGCGACCACGACCCGCTGGTCGGCGACTACATTCCCGGCGCGGTGACGACGACGGCCAACATCGGGCTGACCCTCGATCACCTCGGTCCCTGGTTCGGTGCCGTACGCCTGCGCTACTTCGGGCCGCGGCCGCTGATTGAGGACAACTCGGTACGTTCGCAATCTTCGGCGCTGACCAACCTGCGCGTCGGCTACAGGTTCAACCCGCGGACGCAACTGGCGCTCGACGTGTACAACCTCTTCGATCGCAAGGCGAATGACATCGAATACTGGTACGACTCGCAACTTGCCTCCGAGGGCGCCGCGGTCGACGATCGGCATGTTCATCCGACCGAGCCGAGAAGCCTGCGCCTGACCATAAGCCATCGATTTTAACCCTGTAATTATGAATTACACTTCCAGCGGCGCAACGATTGGAGTACCCTAACGGGTTTTCCCTAATACCTAAATCCCCAGGAGAATCCGTGGAAAAGGATCTGCGCGAAGCCGCTCTCGAATACCATCGCTGGCCCACCCCGGGCAAGATTTCAGTCCGCCCGACGAAGGGCCTGACCAATCAGCGCGACCTCGCGCTGGCCTACTCTCCGGGTGTTGCTGCCGCCTGCGATGCGATTGTTGAAGATCCGGCGACTGCCGCCTGGTACACCTCGCGGGCCAATCTGGTCGGTGTCGTCACCAACGGCACTGCCGTGCTCGGCCTCGGCAATATCGGCCCGCTGGCCTCCAAGCCGGTCATGGAAGGCAAGGGCTGCTTGTTCAAGAAGTTCGCCGGTATCGACGTCTTCGACATCGAATTGGCCGAGAACGACCCGGACAAGCTGATCGACATGATTGCCGCCCTCGAGCCAACGCTCGGCGGCATCAACCTCGAAGACATCAAGGCGCCGGAGTGCTTCTACATCGAGCAGAAGCTCAAGGAACGGATGAATATTCCGGTCTTTCATGATGACCAGCACGGCACCGCGATCATTTCCGGTGCTGCCATGCTCAACGGCCTGAAGGTCGTCGGCAAGAAGATCGACGAGGTCAAGGTCGTCGTCTCCGGCGCCGGTGCCGCCGCCATCTCCTGCGTTAATCTGTGGTGCGATCTCGGCGTCAAGCGTGAGAACATCACCATTTGCGACTCCAAGGGTGTCATCTATGTTGGCCGCCCGGGTGGCATGGACGAGACCAAGGCACGCTACGCCCAGAACACCGAAATCCGCACGCTCGGCGAAGCGCTGGTCGGCGCCGATATTTTCCTCGGCCTGTCCGCTGCCGGTGTTGTCAAGCAGGACATGGTCAAGGCCATGGCCGACAAGCCGATGGTCTTCGCGCTCGCCAACCCGACTCCGGAAATCATGCCGGAACTGGTCAAGGAAGTCCGCCCGGATGCGATCATCGCCACCGGCCGTTCCGACTACGTGAACCAGGTCAACAACGTGCTGTGTTTCCCGTTTATCTTCCGCGGCGCACTCGATGTCGGCGCCACGCGCATCACCGAAGAGATGAAGATGGCTTCCGTTCGCGCCATCGCCGAACTGGCCGAAGCCGAAGTGACCGACGAAGTGGCCATGGCCTATCCGGGCGCCGACTTGTCTTTCGGCCCGGAATACTTGATCCCGAAACCCTTCGATCCGCGCCTGATCGTCAAGATCGCGCCGGCTGTTGCCCTGGCCGCCATGGATTCGGGCGTCGCGACGCGGCCGATCACCGACTGGGATGCCTACCGTGCCAAGTTGTCCGAGTTCGTCTATCACACCGGCGTCGGCATGCGTGCCATCTTCCAGGCCGCCCGTCAGGCCAAGGGCAAGCGCATCATTTTCGCAGAAGGTGAAGACGAGCGCGTCCTGCGCGCCGCTCAGGTGGTCATCGAGGAAAAATTCGCGCGTCCGATCCTGATCGGTCGTCCGGGTGTCATCGAGCATCGTCTCGAAAAAGCCAAGCTGCGTATCCAGCCGGGTGTTGATTTCGACATCGTCAATCCGGAATCCGACGAGCGTTATCGCGAATGCTGGACCGCCTACCACAAGGCCATGGCGCGTCAGGGCATCACCCCGGCCATCGCCAAGGAAGCCATGCGGCGCAAGCCGACAGTGATCGGCGCCATGCTGCTCAAACTCGGCTACGCCGACGGCATGATCTGTGGCATGACCGGCCAGTACAGTCATCACCTCGGCGTGATCAGCCAGATCATCGGCAAGCGCCCCGGCGTCAGCACGCTGGCTGCAATGAACTATCTGATGCTGCCGGGCCGTTCGCTGTTCATCTGCG
Source organism: Azonexus sp. (assembly GCF_049652925.1). Taxonomy (GTDB): domain Bacteria; phylum Pseudomonadota; class Gammaproteobacteria; order Burkholderiales; family Rhodocyclaceae; genus Azonexus. Next base: position 215,000 of record NZ_JBASFI010000005.1, on the reverse strand, counting down.
ACACGCATGTGAATGAAAACCCGAATGCCCAGGAAATCGCTGAAATGACTCTGATGGCGGCCGAACAGGTCAAGCGTTTTGGCAGCCATCCGAAGGTGGCGCTGTTGTCGCATTCCAATTTTGGTTCGGCCAATTCCGAGTCGGCGCGCAAGATGAGCGTCGCCGCCGGGCTGGTCTCGGCGATGTCGGCCGGCGAGCTGGAAGTCGATGGCGAAATGCACGGCGACTCGGCGCTCAATGAAGACCTGCGCCGTGAAGCCAACCCGGATTCGCCGCTCAAGGGCGAGGCCAACCTGCTGGTCATGCCCAATATCGATGCTGCCAACATCTCCTACAACCTGATCAAGATGACCGGCGGCGAAGGCGTCACCATTGGCCCCATCCTGCTCGGCGTGGCCCGTCCGGTGCATGTGCTGACCTCGACCGCCACCGTGCGTCGCTTGGTCAACATGACTGCGCTGGCCGTCGTGGAGTCCATGGAGCGCTAAGCTCGGCACAACAAAAAGGCGCGGGAGGGCTTACCTCGCCGCGCCTTTTTTATTTTTGGTCGTTTTTTCCGGTCGACCGTGGAAGTTCAGCCGAAAGGGAGGCTACTCCGTCAATCCGGCCAGTATCTTGCCGTGAATGCCGCCAAAGCCGCCGTTGCTCATGACCAGAATGTGATCGCCCGGTTGCGCGTTGATGACGATCTGGTCGACCAGTCGGGCCAGGTCATCTTCAACGACAGCGCGTTCGCCCATTGGCGCCAGCGCCTCGCGCGCATCCCAACCCAGATTGCCGGCGTAGCAGAAAGCCATATCAACTTCGCGCAGGCTGTCCGGCAGTTGCGCCTTCATCGTGCCCAGTTTCATCGTGTTCGAACGCGGTTCGAGCACGGCCAGGATGCGGGCCTTACCGACCTTGCGACGCAGGCCGGCAACCGTCGTCGCGATGGCAGTCGGATGATGCGCGAAATCGTCGTAAACCGTCACGCCACGCACTTCGCCGCGCACTTCCATGCGCCGTTTGACATTCTCGAAGCGCGACAGTGCGTCCAGCCCTTGCTCGAGTGGCACACCGACATGGCGGGCGGCGAGCAGCGCGGCGCAGGCGTTGGCCCGATTGTGGTCACCGGATAATCCCCAGACCGTGCGCCGGACCCTGCCGTCCGGCGAGTGCAAAACAAGTTCGCCGCGGGCGTCGTCACCTGTCACGCGATAGCCGTCCGGGGCGTTGAAGCGTTCCACAGGCGTCCAGCAACCGCGCTGCAAAACGCGATCCAGGCTGGCCTCGGCGGCATTCGAAACGATCAGGCCGGACTGTGGCAGGGTGCGAATGAGATGGTGAAATTGTGTCTCGATCGCGGCCAGATCGGTGAAGATGTCGGCGTGATCGAATTCGAGGTTGTTCAGGACGACCGTCCGCGGGTGGTAATGGACGAACTTGGAACGCTTGTCGCAGAAGGCCGTGTCGTATTCGTCGGCCTCGATGACGAAGAACGGTGTGCCACCGAGCCGGGCCGAGACGCCAAAGTTCAGCGGTACACCGCCGATCAGGAAGCCCGGGTCCATGTTGGCCGCCTCGAGTATCCAAGCCAGCATCGAGGCCGTCGTCGTCTTGCCGTGCGTACCGGCGACGCCGAGCACCCAGCGGCCCTGCAACAGGTTCTCGGCCAGCCACTGCGGCCCGGAAACATAGGGCAGGCCCTTGTCGAGAATGGCTTCGAGCAGCGGATTGCCACGCGAAATGGCGTTGCCGATCACGAAGACGTCCGGCGCCAGCTTCAGTTGCTCGACGTCGAAACCTTCGATCAGCTCGATGCCGGCGCCGCGCAACTGGTCGCTCATCGGCGGATAGACGTTGGCGTCGCAGCCTGTGACCTTGTGGCCGGAATCGACCGCCAGTTGGGCAACGCCGCCCATGAAAGTGCCGCAGATGCCGAGAATGTGAATGTGCATTTCAGTTCGAGCCGTTAGAATGGGGGCGATTTTACCTTGATCGAGTCCCCATGGCCCGTCATGAACGGCAACGTACGAGCCCCGGCACGCGGGCCAGCATCGCCAGCGCCGCCGCCCGCCTGATGGCGGAAGACGGCATTACCGATTATCACCACGCCAAAAAGAAAGCGGCCCGCCAGTTGGGGCTGCCCGACAATTCAGCTTTTCCGGATAACGCCGAGGTCGAAGCCGAGTTGCGCGCCTATCGCAGTCTTTATCAGGGCGAAGAACATGAGGAACTGCTCGGGCTGCTACGCCACACGGCACTCGAGCTGCTCGACTTGCTGGCGATTTTCAATCCCTACCTGACCGGCTCGGTGCTCGATGGCACGGCCGGCGAGCATTCGCACATCGATATCCTGCTCTTTGCCGATAGCGCCAAGGAGGTCGAGATCTTCCTGCTCAATCGCGCCATCGACGTCGCGCATGTAGAATCGCGAAATGAACGGGTCGAGGCCGTGCTACGCATGGAAACCGATACGGCTGACGCAGACCTGATCATTCTCCCACCGAACATGGAGCGCGTGAGCCTGAAACATCACGATGGCCGTCCGCACGAGCGCATCCGGGCCGACGCCCTGCGTGCCTTACTAAAGGAATAGACTAGACAAGTTGCAGCTATTTGCGGCAAACTTGCAGCTATGACGAAGCGAAAAACAGCTTCCAAGCCGGTCGAAAAGCCTCGTGTCCTAGTCATCCACGGGCCGAATCTGAACCTGCTTGGCACACGTGAGCCCGAACATTATGGCCGGGTAACCCTGTCGGACATCAACATGTCGTTGGCGCGCATGGCCGAAACGGCTGGTGTTGATCTGGAGGCCTTCCAGAGCAACCATGAAGGTGCGCTGATCGAGCGCATTCATGCGGCTCGCGAACAGGGTGTCCGTGCCATTATCATCAATCCCGCGGCGTACACGCATACCAGCGTGGCCTTGCGTGATGCCATTGCGGCGGTGGCAATTCCGTTTGTCGAAGTGCATCTTTCCAATGTGCATGCGCGGGAACCGTTCCGTCATCACTCGTATTTTTCGGACCTGGCTGTCGGCGTCATCTGCGGGCTGGGTCATGAGGGCTACTTGCTAGCCCTCGAATATCTGCTTAACAAGCTTAATATTGAATAGTCCGGCTCTGGCCGGACACTTGTGCCCGACGGGCGCAACACAGAAGGGAGTCTCCATGGATCTGCGTAAACTCAAGAAACTTATCGACCTCGTTCAGGAATCAGGTATTTCCGAACTGGAAGTGACCGAAGGCGAAGAAAAAGTCCGAATCGCCAAGCACTACGCCATGCCGGCCCAGCCGATGATGCAGCAATACGCCATGCCGGTTGGCATGCCGGCACCGGGTGCTGCTCCGGCGGCTTCTGCGGTCAACCTCGATGACGAGGATGAATTGCCGGAAGGTCACATCGTCAAGTCGCCGATGGTCGGTACCTTCTACCGCTCGCCGTCGCCCGGTGCTGATGCCTTTGTGCAGATCGGCCAGACCGTCAAGCAGGGCGAAACCCTCTGCATCATCGAGGCCATGAAGCTACTTAACGAGATCGAGTCCGATGCCTCGGGCGTGGTCAAGGCCATCCTGGTCGAGAATGGCGAGCCGGTGGAGTTCGGTGAGCCGCTTTATGTGATTGGCTGATATGGCCATGTTTGAAAAGATTCTTATCGCCAACCGCGGAGAGATCGCGCTGCGTATTCAGCGTGCCTGCCGTGAGCTTGGCATCAAGACGGTGGTCGTGCACTCGGAGGCCGATCGTGACGCGAAATACGTCAAGCTGGCTGACGAATCGGTCTGTATCGGACCTGCCTCCTCGTCACTGAGTTACCTGAACGTCCCGGCGATCATCTCGGCGGCGGAAGTGACCGATGCCCAGGCGATTCACCCGGGTTACGGCTTCCTGTCGGAAAACGCCGACTTCGCCGAGCGCGTTGAAACTTCGGGCTTCGTTTTTATCGGTCCGCGGGCTGAAACCATTCGCCTGATGGGCGACAAGGTGTCGGCCAAAAATGCGATGAAGGAAGCCATGGTGCCTTGCGTGCCCGGCTCCGAAGGCGAATTGCCCGACGATCCGAAGGAAATCGTCAAGATTGCCCGGGCCGTCGGTTATCCGGTCATCATCAAGGCCGCTGGTGGCGGTGGCGGTCGCGGCATGCGCGTCGTGCACACCGAAGCAGCGCTGGTCAATGCCGTGGGAATGACCAAGCAGGAGGCTGGCAGCTTCTTCAACAATCCTGCGGTGTACATGGAAAAGTACCTGGAAAACCCGCGTCACGTGGAAATCCAGGTGCTGGCCGACGAATACAAGAACGCGATTTACCTCGGCGAACGCGACTGCTCGATGCAGCGCCGACACCAGAAGGTAATCGAAGAGGCGCCGGCACCGCACATTCCGGCACGCCTGATCGCCCGTATCGGTGAGCGTTGCGCCGAAGCCTGCCGCAAGATCGGCTATCGGGGCGCTGGTACTTTTGAGTTCCTCTACGAGAACGGCGAATTCTATTTCATCGAAATGAACACCCGCGTTCAGGTCGAGCACCCGGTGACCGAAATGATCACCGGCGTCGATATCGTCCAGGAGCAGATTCGCGTCGCTGCCGGCGAGAAGCTGCGCTACAAGCAGAAGGACATCGTCTTCCGTGGCCATTCCATCGAATGCCGCATTAACGCTGAAGATCCCTTCACGTTCGTGCCCTGTCCCGGCAAAATCGAGTTTTATCACCCGCCCGGTGGCCCCGGCATCCGGGTCGATACGCACATTTATCAGGGCTATACCGTGCCGTCACATTACGACTCGATGGTCGCCAAGGTCATCGCCTATGGCGACACCCGTGATCAGGCCATTCGCCGCATGCGTATAGCCTTGTCCGAGATGAGCATTCAGGGCATCAAGACCAATATCCCGCTGCATCAGGAACTGATGCAGGACGCGCGTTTCGTCGAAGGCGGCACGAGCATTCACTACCTCGAACAGAAACTCGCCGACAAGGGCGAAGTGAAGCTTTAAGCGATGGCTTGGCAAAGTGTCAGCTTCCTGACCGATGCCTCGCATGCCGAGCCGATTTGCGACGCCCTGCTTGAAGCGGGCGCGCTGTCGGCCAGCATTGAGGATGCCGATGCCGGCACGCCGGACGAGCAGCCGCTCTTCGGCGAACCAGGGTCCTTGCCGAGTTCTGGCTGGACGCATTCGCGCATTGTCGCCCTGCTCGAGCCGGATGCCGACATCGACGCCCTGCTGGGCGAGGCAACTGCAGCTATCGGCTTGAGTGAGGCGCCGACATACACGGTTGAAACGGTGGAAGAACAGAACTGGGTACAACTGACCCAGTCCCAGTTCGATCCGATCCGTGTTTCGGAGCGCCTGTGGATAGTGCCGTCGTGGCATGAAACACCGGACCCGGCTGCGGTCAATCTGATTCTCGACCCGGGCATGGCCTTCGGCACCGGTTCGCACCCGACCACCCGACTCTGTCTGGAATGGCTCGAGCGCAACGTTTCCGAAGGCTGCTCCGTACTCGACTATGGTTGCGGCTCAGGCATTCTGGCCATCGCCGCCGCCCGGCTGGGGGCTGGTCGCGTCGCTGGCGTCGATATTGATCCGCTGGCAGTCGACGCGGCGCGTTCGAATGCCGAGCGCAATGGCGTGGTCGCACTATTTGCCGATTCGGCAATGCCGGTCGCTGGCGAGTATGATGTTGTCGTGGCCAATATCCTTTCCAATCCGCTTCGCGTTCTGGCGCCGGCTATCTGCGCCCATGTCCGTTCCGGCGGTCGTTTGGCACTATCCGGCATCCTCCGCGAGCAGGCGGAAGAAATCATCGCCATCTACGCTCAGTGGCTGCCCATGCAGGTCGCCGATACGCGCGAAGACTGGGTGTGTCTGGAAGGAAGCAAGCCTTGATGCGGACGCGCTGTCCGGTCTGCAGCACGGTTTTTCGTGTGACGACCGAGCAGTTGCGGCTGAGGGCGGGCAAGGTTCGTTGTGGCCACTGCCAAGCCGTATTCAATGCTTTTGATGCACTGGTCAGCGAGGATCACGAGCCATTAATCGAGACGCCGCCAGTCGAGGAGCCGGTTCCGCACCAAGAATCGGGTTCTCCGGAGCCTGAGACCCCGTTCGACGAGCCGGAAATTGAGGCGCCGGAAGTCGAAGCGGACGCGCCGCTGGCAGAGTGGCCCGCAGATTTGCCGGTTGAAGTCGTTGACGAGACTGCCGCCGCAGAGATTTCGCCAAACGAAGAGCCTGAACAGCCTGCCGATGTCGTCCCCGAGGATTTTTCGCCCATGGCTGTAGAGCCATCCGTGGAGCCTGTTACGACTGAACCGGAGTTGATTCAGGAGCCGCTCGCCGAACCCCTGATCGAATCTCCCGAGGAGTCGACCGAGGCGGCCCGTCAGGCCGGCTTGGTTGCCTCACGTGAACTGGCAGATACGGCATCTAGCAACCGCTGGTTGGCCGGAACTCTCGCCAGCGATGGTTTGGGTGGCTTCGATAACGAATCGACTCAGCGAGCGGTCTGGCCCTTTGTCCTCGTTGCTGTTTTGCTGTTGATCGGTCTGCTCGGCCAGCTGCTGTTCTATTTCCGCACCGACATTTCGCTGCGTTTCCCCAGCACGGTGGGGCTCTATGAGCTTGCTGCGGTCGACATTCCCTTGCCGCGGAATTCGGCGCTGGTGTCGATTGAAACCTCCGATCTGCAAGCCGATAACGCTCGTGGCCTGTTCGTGCTGCAAGCCACGTTGAAGAACCGGGCCGGCTACGCCCAAGCCTGGCCGGCGCTGGAATTGAGCCTGACCGATACCAATGATGCCGTGGTATCACGGCGGGTCATGTATGCCGCTGATTACTTGCCGCCCGGCACGACTTCCGATGCCTTTCCGGCTGACGGCGAAATGGCCGTCAAACTCTGGATCGAAGCCAAGGAAAGTGGCGCTTCGGGCTACCGCCTTTACATCTTTTATCCCTGATCCCTCATGACAACACTTATTTGCGGTTCCCTGGCTTTCGACAACATCATGGTCTTTCCGGACCGCTTCAAGAACCACATTCTGCCTGAGCAGATTCACATCCTGAATGTGGCTTTCCTGGTGCCGGAAATGCGTCGCGAGTTCGGTGGCTGTGCCGGTAACATTGCCTACAACCTGATGCTGCTCGGAGGCGAACCGATGATCATGGCTACCGTCGGTGACGATGCTGCGCCGTATCTTGATCGCCTCGACAAGCTTGGCTTGCCACGCACCCATGTCCGTCAGGTCAGCGGCAGCTTCACGGCACAGGCCTTCATCACGACCGACCTAGACGACAACCAGATCACTGCTTTTCACCCGGGCGCGATGAGTTTTTCCCATCTCAACAAGGTTGAGAGCGCCAACGCCAAGCTCGGTATCGTTGCCCCGGACGGTCGCGAAGGAATGATGCAGCACGCTCGTGACTTCGCTGATGCCAGCGTGCCGTTCATCTTCGATCCGGGCCAGGGCCTGCCGATGTTCAATGGGGACGAACTGCTCGATTTCATCCAGCTGGCTGATTACGCCTGCTTCAACGATTACGAAGCCAAGCTGCTGTGCGACCGGACTGGTCACAGCCTGGAGCAACTGGCGGGCAGTCTGAAGGCACTGATCGTGACGCGCGGTGGTGAAGGCTCTGAAATCTACGCCGATGGCGTGCGTCACGACATTCCCTGCGTCGTGGCCGACGAAATCCTCGATCCTACCGGCTGCGGTGATGCCTACCGCTCAGGCCTGCTTTACGGCATCGCCAACGGTTTCGATTGGCTGACGACGGGCCGTCTGGCCGCGGTGATGGGCGCCATCAAAATCGCTCATCGTGGTGGCCAGAATCATCAGCCAAGCCGTGAGGAAATCGCCGAACGTTTCCGCAAGGCCTTCGGCACCCAACCCTGGTAATCGGGCGGCGATGAAACATCGCTGTCATCTTCGGGCAAAGTGCATGTAACAACGCTCGTCCAGACTTGTTCTCCACGAACACAAGGAGAACAAAGATGGAAAATATCCATAAGGCGGCTGGTCGCAGCCGTCCCGAAAAGAAGAGTCTGGCTGTCGGCTTTGCCCGCAGCCAGAGCGATATCCTCGATGCGCAGCGCCTGCGCTACCGCGTTTTTGCCGGTGAAATGGGCGCCAACCTGCCGAGTCGCATCCCGGGCGTTGACCACGATATTTACGATCCGTACTGCCAGCATCTCGTTGTGCGCGATACGCAGACCAGCGAGATCGTCGGTACCTACCGCATCCTGACCCCGGAAAATGCCCGTCAGGTCGGCTACTACTCCGAAAACGAATTCGACCTGACCCGCCTGCAGTACCTGCGTTCGCGACTGGTCGAAATTGGCCGTTCCTGCGTACATCCGGACTACCGGACTGGCGCGACGATCACCTTGCTGTGGTCAGGTCTGGCCAATTTCATGATTGAGAACAACTACGACTACCTGATGGGCTGCGCCTCGATCAGCATGGCCGATGGCGGCCACGCGGCGGCCAGCTTGTATAATCGCTTGGCTGCCGATCACCTCGGGCCGCAGGAGTACCGCGTTTTTCCGCGCTGTCCGCTGCCCTTGGCTGCCCTGCAGCAGGATTTGCCGGCCGAAACGCCGCCGTTGATCAAGGGCTACTTGCGTGCCGGGGCCTGGATCTGCGGTGAGCCGGCATGGGATCCTGATTTCAACACGGCAGACCTGCCGATTCTGATGCCGATGGCCAAGGTTTCCGGCCGCTACGCCAAGCATTACCTGGGATAAATAGACTGAGCCAGACCAATTTAGCGATTCGCGCGTTCCGGATACTTCGTATCACCCTGCTGGTGATCAGCGGGGTGCTTTTTTCGCTGTGCGTCTTTCCGCTGTGCAGCGATCGCAAGCGTCTGGCGCTCAAGGCCAGTTGGGCGGCTGCCTTGCTCGACGCGCTTGGTGTCGAGGTCGAGGCCGATCTGACGCATGCGGTGCCGGGCGCCTTGCTGGTGGCCAATCACATTTCGTGGATCGATATTTACGTCATCAACTCGGCGTTGCCAGCGGCCTTCGTATCGAAGGAAGAAGTCCGGCATTGGCCGCTGATCGGCTGGCTGGCGGCGAAGAACGACACGATATTCTTGCGCCGTGGCAGTCGTGGGCACGCCAAGGTGATCAACGAGCAAGTGGCCGAGTTTCTCGACAAGGGAAGGCATGTCGCCGTTTTTCCTGAAGGAACGACCACCGATGGTCGCAGCCTGCTGCATTTTCATGCCGCGCTGATCCAGCCGGCGTTGAGCGCCGGGCGGCCGGTGTTGCCGGTGGCGATCTCGTACTGGGAACTCGATGGTCAGCGCAGTCTGGCGCCGCGTTACGACGGTGATATTTCGATGGGGCAATGCACGGCGGCCATCCTTGGCCGAAAACGGCTGATTGCCCGGCTGGTGACCACGCCGGTGCGTGGCCTGAATGGTGAAGACCGCAAGCAGGTCGCGGCCGAGGCGCGCGAAGCTATCGCTTTGGCGGCTGGGCTTCCGTTGGCGAGCAATCCACTTGAAACACCTGCCGATCTTCGAGCCGGACAGCGGTCAGGTGGCCTCCCCACAGACAACCTGAGTCGAGCGCCAGCAGATTCGGCGTGACTTTCAGGCCAAGCGCCGACCAGTGGCCGGTGACCAGCACGGCGTCAGCACTTTTCCGGTTTGGCAGATCGAACCAGGGCACGTGACCGGCTGGTGCGTTGGCCAGTTTGCCCTTGACCTTGAACTCCATGACGCCGTCCAGCGTGCAGAAACGCATGCGGGTCATGGCATTGACGATGACGCGCAGGCGCGGCCAGCCACTCAGCTTGTCCGACCAGCCAGCCGGTTCACTGCCCCACAGGTTGAGGATGAATTCGCGGAAATTCGGGCCCTGCAACGCGTCTTCAACCTCCCGCGCCAGTTCGCGGGCGCGGGAGGCCGTCCATTGCGGTAGCAGGCCGGCGTGGACCAAGCAGTATTCACCCTCGGTATGGCAGATTGGCTGGTGGCGTAGCCAGTCGAGTAATTCGTCGCAGTCCGGAGCGTCGAGAATTTCCTGCAGCGTGTCGTCCTTGCCGCGAAACTTGGCGCCGCCCTCGGCGACCATGAGCAGATAGAGGTCGTGATTGCCCAGCACGGTGAGTGCCGCCGGTCCGAGTGATTTGATCAGGCGCAGCGTTTCCAGCGAATGCGGACCGCGATTGACGAGATCACCGACCAGCCACAGGCGGTCGGTTGCCGGGTCGAAGGCGCAGCGTTCCAGAAGCCTCTGTAGCGAGTCGTAGCAGCCCTGGATGTCGCCGATGGCGTAGGTGCTCATTGTTACGGTCAACCGGAAAAAATGGCCAAAATTGAAATGTCTGCCTACTCGACGGTGACCGATTTCGCCAGATTGCGTGGCTTGTCAACGTCGGTACCCTTGACCAGCGCCACGTGGTACGACAGCAGCTGCAGCGGAATGACATGGAGGATTGGCGACAACTCGCCGTAGTGCTCCGGCAGGCGCAGGATGTGCACGCCGTCCGATTCCGGGATTTCCGAGTCGGCATCGGCAAAGACGTAGAGTTCGCCGCCACGCGCCTGGACTTCCTTGAGATTCGATTTGAGCTTGTCGAGCAGTTGATCGTTCGGGGCGACCGAAATGACCGGCATGTTGGCATCGACCAGCGCCAGCGGGCCGTGCTTGAGCTCTCCGGCCGGGTAGGCTTCGGCGTGGATGTAGGAAATTTCCTTGAGCTTGAGCGCGCCTTCCATGGCAATCGGGTAGTGGCGACCGCGCCCGAGGAAAAGGGCGTGATGCTTGTCGGCAAAGCGCTGAGCCCAGGCCTTGATCTCGTCTTCGAGCTCGAGCACCTTGTTGACCGCGACCGGCAGGTGGCGCAGCTGGTGAATGTAAGTGGCTTCCTGTTCCTCGCTCAGGCGGCCCTTGACCTTGGCGGCGACGAGCGTGAGCAGGAAGAGCGCGGCGAGCTGGGTGGTGAAAGCCTTGGTCGAGGCGACGCCGATTTCCGGACCGGCGCGGGTGATGAAGCGCAGCGCGCATTCACGGACGATAGCCGATTCCGGCACGTTGCAAATGGCCAGCGTTTTTGTCTGGCCAAGCGACTTGGCGTGGCGCAGGGCAGCCAGCGTGTCGGCCGTTTCACCGGATTGCGAAATGGCGACGATGAGCTGGCGCGGGTTGGGCACCGAGGTGCGGTAGCGGTATTCGCTGGCGATTTCGACATTGCACGGCACGCCTGCAATGCGTTCGAGCCAGTAGCGGGCGGTGAAGCCGGAATGGCTGCTGGTGCCGCAGGCCAAAATGAGGATCGAGTCGACATCGGCCAGCAAGTTGCCGGCTTCGGCACCGAAAATGCCGGGCTGGATGGTCTTGCTGCCGCCAACGATTTCCAGCGTATTGGCCAGCGCTTCGGGCTGCTCGAAGATTTCCTTTTGCATGTAGTGCTGGTAGTTGCCGAGTTCGACGGCAGCGGCCGACAGCTGGGAAACATGCACCGGACGCTGGACCGGTGTGCCGTCGAGGCGGGTAATCCGGACGTTGCCTGCGGTCAATTCGGCGATATCGCCGTTTTCCAGATAGACCATGTTGCGCGTGACTTGCAGCAGGGCCGAGGCGTCGGAGGCGGCATAATTGCCGGTGTCGGATACGCCGAGCAGCAGCGGCGAGCCTTCGCGGGCTACAATGACCTTGCCCGGCTGGTTGTGATCGATGACGGCAATGGCGTAGGCACCAACCAGACGCTTGCAGGTGATCTGCACGGCCTTGAGCAGGTCAGGCTCGGTTTTCAGCGTGGCCTGGACGAGGTGGGCGATGCTTTCGGTATCGGTATCCGAGGTGAAGACGTAGCCCTGGGTGGTCAGTTCGGTGCGCAGCGATTCGTAGTTTTCGATGATGCCGTTGTGCACGACAGCGATGGTGCCGGAAATGTGTGGGTGGGCATTGCGTTCGCACGGTACGCCATGGGTCGCCCAGCGGGTGTGGGCGATGCCGGTGATGGCCTGGGTGTTGGCCGAGGCGGCTTCCAGTTCGGCAACGCGGCCGACCGAGCGGACACGCTCGATGCTGTTGTCGGCAATGACGGCCAGGCCGGCCGAGTCATAGCCCCGATATTCGAGCTTCTTCAGACCTTCGACGAGAACCGGAACGATGTTCTTGTCGGCTGCTGCCGCGACGATGCCACACATAGCTGATCCTTAAACCTTGTAGTAATCGCGATACCACGCGATGAAGCGATTGACGCCTTCCTGGACCGGCGTGCCCGGGACGAAGCCAACCCAGTCGTTGAGCAGATCGGTGTTGGCATAGGTGGCCGGGACATCACCATCCTGCAACGGCAGCAGGCGCTTTTCAGCCTTCTGGCCGAGGGCGTTTTCGATGGCTCCGATGAAATCGAGCAACTGCACCGGGTTGTTGTTGCCGATGTTGAAGACGCGGTAAGGCGCGTTGCTGGTCGCCGGGTCGGCGGAAATCGCGTCATATTCAGCGTTGACCGCAGCATTCTTGTCGAGCACGCGGATGACGCCCTCGACGATGTCGTCGACGTAGGTGAAATCACGCTGCATGTTGCCGAAATTGAAAACGTCGATGGGACGACCTTCAAGAATCGCCTTGGTAAACAGGAAGAGCGCCATGTCCGGCCGGCCCCATGGGCCATAGACGGTGAAGAAGCGCAGGCCGGTCGTCGGCATGCCGTAAAGATGGCTGTAGGTGTGCGCCATGAGCTCGTTGGCCTTCTTGGTCGCGGCGTACAGGCTGACCGGGTGATCGACACTGTCGTGCTCGGAGAACGGCATCTTGGTGTTGCCACCGTAGACGCTGGAACTCGAGGCATAGACCAGATGCTGCACCTTGTTATGGCGGCAGCCTTCGAGAATATTGGTGAAACCGACGATGTTGCTCTCGATGTAGGCGTGCGGATTTTGCAGCGAGTAGCGAACGCCGGCCTGGGCGGCCAAGTGGATGACCTTGTCGAACTTCTCGTCGGCGAACAGCTTGTCCATGCCGGGGCGGTCGGCCACGTCGAGCTTGATGAAGCGGAAGTTCGGGTGCGACGTCAGGCGCTTGAGGCGATTTTGCTTGAGCGAGACTTCGTAGTAATCGTTCAGGTTGTCGAGACCGACCACTTCGTCGCCACGCGCCAGCAGGCGCAAAGAGGCGGTTGAACCGATGAATCCGGCGGCGCCGGTAACAAGAATTTTCACGGAATTGCCCAGAAGAAAAGTTGCTAGATTTTATCGCAGTGCAGCATCGAATTTATGACGCTTGTGCATATTCAGTCGGAAGCGCGCAATCAAAGGCGGCTGACACGTGCCGGCATTTATAATTGCGGCTTCGAAAGTCGTGATTTTATCCGTCGATGCGCATTCTGATCGTGAAAACTTCCTCGCTCGGCGACGTTATCCATAACTTGCCGGTGGTCAGCGACATCCGGCGGCATTTCCCGGATGCTACGGTCGACTGGTGCGTGGAAGACAGTTTCGCTGCCATTCCGCGCCTGCATCCCGGGGTTGGCAAGATCATTCCGGTCGCTGTCCGGCGCTGGCGCAAAAACCTGTTGAAGGCGGCAAGCTGGCGGGAGATGACCGAATTTCGCCGTGGTTTGCAGGCTGTACCTTACGACGCCGTTGTCGACACCCAGGGTTTGCTCAAAAGCGCGTTGATGGCCAGTCTGGCCCATGGCCCGGCGCTGGGTTATGCCGCCGATTCTGCCCGCGAACCAATGGCAGCCAGATTCTACGACCGGAAATTCAGCGTTTCCCGCGAACTGCACGCCGTCGTCCGCAATCGCCGGCTGGCCGCTGCTGCGCTGGGTTATGCTGCCGATGACGAGCCCGACTACGGCATCGAAGCAGCACCAGCCGGTTTCGCCTGGCTCCCGCACCGGCCCTACGTCGTCTTCCTGACCGCTACGAGTCGCGACGACAAGCTGTGGCCGGAAGCCAACTGGCTGGCCTTGGGGCAGCAACTCAATGCGCAGGGGATAAGTGCTGTTCTGCCCGGCGGCAGCCCGGTCGAGCGCGAACGGGCGAGTCGTTTGGCGGCAGGGATTCCCGGTGCAGTGGCGGCGCCGACCATGAATATCCCTGATCTGGCTGCCCTGCTCGCTGGCGGACTCGCCGCTGTGGGGGTCGATACCGGCCTAACCCATCTCGCCGTTGCGCTCAAGGTGCCTACCGTCGCGCTTTATACCGCTACCGATCCCGGCCTGACCGGCGTTCTTGGCGTCGGCTTTCATCGCAATCTGGGTGGCAAGAATCAGATTCCTTCGCCGGCTGCCGTCCTTACCGAATTGCAGCCGGTACTGGCCTGATGGTGCGTTTCTTCTATTCGTTGCTGCTCTATCTGATCACGCCGCTGATCTGGCTGCGCCTGCTCTGGCGCGGCCGCAAGCAACCGGAATATTTGCAAAATCTCGGCGAGCGCTATGGTTTCTATCGCCAACCGGCGCCGGCAAAACTGATCTGGGTACATGCTGTCTCCGTCGGCGAAACCCGCGCTGCCCAGCCGCTGATCGAAGGCTTGCTGGCGCGCTGGCCGGAGCATCGCATCCTGCTCACCGGCATGACGCCAACCGGCCGCGACGCCGGGCAGCAAGTCTATGGTGACAAGGTCATTCAGGCCTACCTCCCCTATGATTATCCCGGGGCGGTCGACCGTTTCTTCCGCCATTTTTCCCCGGCTTTCGGGGTGCTCATGGAAACTGAAATCTGGCCCAATTTGCTGGCTGCCGGGAAGCATCGCAAGGTGCGGATTTTCCTCGCCAATGCCAGGCTGTCGGTGCGTTCAGCCCGCGGTTATGGACGGTTTTCGGCGCTGACCGAGCCGGCTTTTTCGGCACTGGCTGGTGTTGCTGCGCAAACGACCGGCGATGCCGAGCGTATTGCCGGACTGGGCGCCAGTCCAGTCGAAGTCTGCGGGAATCTCAAGTTCGATGTCACGCCCCCAGCCGAAAAGCTCACCCTCGGTCACGAATGGCGGGCAGCGATTGGCCAGCGGCCGGTCTGGCTGGCGGCCAGCACGCGTGAAGGCGAGGAGCCGCTGGTGCTCGAAGCATGGCACCAGGTGGCCGTTCCCGATGCCTTGCTCGTGCTGGTACCACGTCATCCGCAACGTTTCGACGAAGTGGCTGCTTTGCTCCGGCAGCAGGGGCTGCGCAGTGTTCGGCGCAGCGCGGCCATGCCGGCGGCCGATACGCAGGTCTGGCTAGGCGACAGCATGGGTGAGATGGCTGCTTATTTCACGCTGGCCGATCTGGCCTTCATTGGCGGCAGTCTATTGCCGCTCGGCGGGCAGAACCTCATTGAGGCGGCGGCTTGCGACTGTCCGGTCGTTGTCGGGCCGCATACCTTCAATTTCAAGCAGGCGACCGAGGATGCAATCGCGGCGGGTGCCGCGCTACGCGTCGACAGCGCGGAAATGCTCGGTGCCACGGTCAACCGGATTTTTGGCCAAAAAATGAAATTGGCCGAAATGCGGACAGCGGCTGGATCGTTTGCCCGCGCCCATCAGGGCGCGGCCGGGCGAATGCTGGCGCTTATAGCGCGCTGGACGGATCCAGCAGGGCGTTGATCTGGGCGACGTCTTCCTCGCCCAAGGAACCCGTTGCCGCCTTCAAGCGCAGTTGTGCCAGCAGCGTGTCGAGCGTTGCCCTGGCCAGGTCACGACGGGTGACATAAACCTGATTCTCGGCGTTCAAGACATCGATGTTGATGCGCACGCCGACTTCGTAACCCAGTTTGTTCGACTCAAGCGCCGATTGTGATGAAATCAGCGCCGCCTTGAGTGCCTTGACCTGGGCCAGCCCGTTGGTCACGCCGAGATAATACTGGCGGGCCGACAGCGCGGCGCCGCGGCGGGCGGCATCAAGGCCGGATTGTGCCGCCGTGCGGTTGGCCGCAGCCTCGCGCTGGCGCGAAACGGTCAAACCACCCTGGAACAGCGGAATGTTGAGCTGGACGCCGATGTTGGTGTAGTCAGTGTCGGCCAGGCCGTAAGCCGCAGCATAGGATTTTGAGTGCCCCTGATTGGCGACCAGATCAAGCGTCGGGTAATGGCCGGCGCGCTGCTTGTCCACCTCGCGCGCCGCGATGTCGGCGGCAGCCTGCTGGACCTGAACGGTGATGCTGTCCTTTTCGGCGGCAGCGACCCACTGATTCATGTCGCTTGGCTGCGGCATGGTCAGCTCGGCGTCCTTGCGCGTTGTGGCGAGATTGCCCGGCGTCTTGCCGATAATCGCCTGCAAGGCATGTTGCTTGACCTCGAGGTCGCTTTCAGCGGCGATCTCCTGAGCCGAAGCCAGATCGTAGCGGGCTTGGGCCTCGTGCGAGTCGGTGATGGTTGCGGTGCCGACCTCGAAATTCTTTTTGGCCGATTCCAGTTGCTGGGCGATCGCCGTCTTGTTGGCGCGCACCGCCTTGAGGTTTTCGACGGCGTAGATCGCGTCAAAATAGGCTTGCGCTACGCGCAGGATCAGATCCTGCCGGGCTTGCACGAAATTGGCCTCGGCCTGTGCCACCTGCATTTTTGACTGGTCGTACGACACCCAGTTCTGCCAGCGGAACAGGGGCTGCGACAGGGTCAGCTGGTAACCATTGGAGTTGTATTGCGGCTTCGACAGCGTCGGGCCGTTGTGGGTCGAAATCTCGTTCTTGTTCCACACCGTATTGCCCGACAGTGTCAGGCTGGGCAGCAAGCCAGCCAGGCCTTGCGGTGCTTTTTCGCGGCCGGCATCAAGCGTTGCCCGGGCGGCGGCAAAGGTCGGGTCGTTATCCTGCGCATCGCGATAGACCTGCATCAAGTCTGCGGCGAACAGCGGGGATGCCAACAACGGGGAGACGATCAGCCAAGCGAGTTTTTTCATGCCTACCTCAATAACGACGCATGTTGGAATCGACTTCACCGGCCCAGGCCTCGACGCCACCCATCAGGTTATAGACCGCGTTGTAGCCCTTGCGCTCCAGGAACATGGCGACCTGCATGCTGCGGCCGCCGTGGTGGCAGATGACAACGATGTCCTGCTCGGGGGCGATTTCGGCGCAGCGCATCGGCACCAGGTGCATGGGGATGTTTTGCGATCCAGCGAGCTGGCAAAGCTCGATTTCCCACGGTTCGCGCACATCGAGCAGAACGGGGCTGGGCCGGCTCTCGTCGGCCAGCCATTCGGCAAGTTGTCGTGCTCGAACCTGTTGCATCAGAAAGAGAAGCTTTCCTTGGCCACGAAGCCGTCGAGCGCGGGAATGACCGTTTCGAACAAATTGACCGTGTTGTAGATGCCATCAGCGGTGCAGGTGATCAGTTGGGCTTCCATGACCGGTGCTTCGCCGACGACGACAGCCAGACGGCCGCCGACGCGCAGCTGCTTGAGCAGGGCGTCAGGAACGGCGGGAATGGAGCCAGAAACCACGATGGCGTCGTAAGGACCACGCTGGGACCAGCCGTTGGCGCCGTCGCCGAGTTCAATCGTGACGTTGGTGACGCCGGCACGCTCGAGATTCTGCTTGGCAATATCGACCAGCGCCGGGCGGCACTCGACGCTAACCACGTGCTCGGCACGGGCAGCCAGCAGGGCAGCCATGTAGCCGCTGCCGGTGCCGATTTCAAGAACCTTGTCGGTCTTCTTGAGGCCCAGCTCCTGCAGCATCTTGGCTTCGATTTTCGGGGCCAGCATCATCTGGCCATCGCCCAACGGGATTTCCATGTCGGCGAAAGCCAGGTTGCGATAGGCCGGCGGGGTAAAGTCCTCGCGCTTGACGACAAACAGGAGGTCGAGAACCTGCGGATCCAGAACATCCCAGGGACGGATCTGCTGTTCGATCATGTTGAAGCGCGCTTGCTCGATGTTCATTGGTGGGTCTCCGCAGACTGAATATTAGCACGAGCTAATATATTGATTCCGACAAATCAAAATTATACCCGACTCTCTTTTTCCGGCTTGCGCAAACCCTGGCGTAGCAAGTCCATATGTATGCGCAAATAGGTCTGCGGGTCGCTCTCGGCGCTTTGGCAGCAACTCATCGAAAAGCGCCAGATCAGCAGCATTAAAATCGGTGCGATAACCACGTCGACGGTGGTTTCGACGTCCATGCTGCGGAACTCGCCGCTATCCATGCCGCGTCGCAAGGCGCCAGCCACCAGCGCCCGGCCGCGGCTGATGACGTTTTCGTAATAGAAATTGGCCAATTCAGGAAAGTTGCGCGCTTCGGCCACTATCAGCTTCGGAATGCCGGCAAATTCGGTCTGGCCGATCTTTGTCCACCAGTTTTGGAGCAGGAGTTCCAGCAGTTCGAAGCTGCAGCCGCTATGTTTTGCCGCAATCGCTTCATTTTCGGCAATGACCGGGATGATCCCTTCCTGAACCACCGCCTTGAACAGCGCATCCTTGTTCTCGTAATAGAGATACAGCGTCCCCTTTGATACGCCGGCGCGTGCCGCGACATCTTCCAAACGGGTGGCGGCAAAGCCTTTTTCGACGAATAGATGAAGCGCAGCCTCGAGAAGTTCGGAGGGGCGGGCTTCCTTGCGTCGCTTGCGGGGGGTGGGGATGGCTGACATGGTAACTTAATGACTCGTTGGTCATTAAGTTACCATTGCGACTACTTTCCGGTCAACGGCCTTCCTTGATCAGGCGGCCGCCCGAGGGCTGGATGGGCCGGGCGTTGTTTTTGTACAGCCGGCTGAAGATGTTGATCTGGTCAGGCGAAACCTGCACCGGCTGCTTCATGACCAGCCACAGCACGCCTTCGGAGCACGGCGGCGTCGTCAGCGAGCCCATGTAGGTGTAGTAGTTGCGGGCGGTCGGCAGCAGGGTGTTCAGGTCGATCGTGGTGGTTGGTGGCGCTACCGGCAGGTTTTTTTCCAGCGGCATGTTGTTCCACAGGGTCTGGATGAACGCGTTTTCCGTGCCGCGTTCGAGCAACACGGCGACGACGGCGAGCTGGCCATCGTCGGCCTTGTGCACGAGGTGGGCGACCATGTCAAAACGCTGGCCATTGACCTTTTCTTCCGACGGACGATGGAAATGGAACTGGACCAGCTCGTAGGTCTTGCCGGTCAGGGAAATCGAGCTTTCGCCGACTTCGACCTGAACCGTGTGGCCGTTGTCGATGATGCGGAAGGTCGAAGGCTGGTAATTGAACTTGATCGGCTCCAGATCAACCTTGATGCCATCCTTGATGTCGATTGGCGACTGCCGCTGGCCAATGGCGCACGTCTTGTTGTTCTGGTCCAGTTTCGACCAGTTTTCCGGGCCGCCGGCACCTTCGTAATCCCAGTGGATGTGGGCATGCTGCACGGCCGGTTCGCTGTGGGTCAGTTCCAGCATGTAGCCTTCGGATCTGGGTGCCTTTTTCGGTTTTGGTGCTGGCGCCTGGCTGGTGTGAACTACGACGGTTGCTGCCTTCGGCGCGGCGACCTTGGCCGGTCCAGGCGTGGGCGCTGGTGGCGGCGGAGCGGGAGGTGCCGCTTCCTTGGTATTTTCCTTGGCGCTTTCCATGGCCGCCTTGAGGTTCGGCCGGATCGACGGAATCGCACTTTCTTTCAGCGGTGCCGCGCCATGGGCGGCGTCGCTGGTTTTCATGGCCTCGGGCTTTTCGGCCTTGGCCATTTCCTTCTTGAGCATCGCCTCGTTGGCTGCCTTCAGCTGGCCGGCTGCCTCATTCGCCTTCTGCGCAATCTCGGCGGCGCCCTCCTTGGGTGGGCGACAGACTTCGCGCAGCACCTTGTCATCCAGCGTTCCGGTACGCACCGGCAGGTCGGCGCCCTTGATGTCCTCTTCGCGGACAATGTCATTTTCATTCTTCTTGAAAATTCGCTTTGTCGTGCTGGCGCTGCGTGTCGTGCAGTCGTAGCGGGTGAATGCCTCAATCACGCGGTAAGGCGCGCCGGTACGGCCATCCACCAGTTCCTTTTCGAGCACGACGCGTCCTTGCGCCTCAACGATGTTGCCGTCACGTTTCAGGCTTGTGCGGTTGAGTTCAATACGTTTGCCCGGTTCGGATGAAATGGTCTGCCAGGCGGGCGCGGCTGCAGCACCGAAAGGCAGGGCGACCAGCAGGCTGGCGATCATCAGTAGGCGCATCTTGGTTCCCATGTTTTCTCTTTGAATTCTGGCGCTTGTCGACGATATTTCGGCTGGTTTCGAGAAATCTTGAGCGCATTTTGTCGTTCCTTGCATTTTGCCTGTATTTCCAGTAACTTGCAGCCTCTCGTTAGGGGTGCCCGACTGGATTCGGGCTGAGAATCACCCTTCGAACCTGACCGGGTCATGCCGTCGTAGGGAAACGAACTTTGTTGCTCCTTGCCCGTCTTACCCCGCTGCATCCACGCAAGGAATAACCATGAACGCCACCGAACAGTTTCTCGCCGCCAACGCCCACGTCGACGCGGCCGCAGTCCAGCCACTGCCCAATTCCCGCAAGGTTTATATCGAAGGTTCCCGCCCGGACATCCGCGTCCCGATGCGCGAAATTTCGCAGGACGACACGCCGACCGCCTTCGGCGGCGAAAAGAATCCGCCGATCTACGTTTACGACTGCTCCGGCCCTTATTCCGATCCTGCGGCCAAGATCGACATCCGTTCCGGGCTGCCGGCTTTGCGTGCCGGCTGGATTGCCGAACGTGGCGACGTTGAAGAACTCCCCGGCCTGAGCTCCGAATTCGGCCGCAAGCGCGCCACCGACAAGGAACTCGACGAACTGCGTTTCCCCGGTCTGCACCGCAAGCCGCTGCGCGCCAAACCCGGCAAGAACGTCAGCCAGATGCACTACGCCCGCCAAGGCATCATCACCCCCGAGATGGAATACGTCGCCATCCGCGAAAACAACAACCGCCGCGCCTACATCGAATCGCTACGGTCAACCGGAAAAATGGGCGAAAAAATGGCTGCCCTGCTCTGCCGCCAGCACCCCGGCCAGAACTTCGGCGCCAGCATCCCGGAAGAAATCACCCCGGAATTCGTGCGCAGCGAAATCGCCCGCGGCCGCGCCATCATCCCGAACAACATCAACCACCCGGAAAGCGAGCCGATGATCATCGGCCGCAACTTCCTTGTGAAGATCAATGCCAACATCGGCAACTCGGCACTCGGTTCAAGCATTCAGGAAGAAGTCGAGAAAATGACCTGGTCGATCCGCTGGGGCGGCGACACCGTGATGGACCTGTCCACCGGCAAGAACATCCACGAAACCCGTGAATGGATCATCCGCAACAGCCCGGTGGCCATCGGCACCGTGCCGATCTATCAGGCGCTGGAAAAGGTCAACGGCAAGGCCGAAGACCTGACCTGGGAAATCTTCCGTGACACGCTGATCGAACAGGCCGAGCAAGGCGTCGACTACTTCACCATCCACGCCGGCGTGCTGCTCCGTTACGTGCCGCTCACCGCTAACCGGATGACCGGCATCGTCAGCCGCGGCGGCTCGATCATGGCCAAGTGGTGTCTGGCGCACCACAAGGAAAGCTTCCTCTACACGCACTTCGAGGAAATCTGCGAAATCATGAAGGCCTACGACGTCGCCTTCAGCCTCGGCGACGGCCTGCGTCCCGGCTCCATCTACGACGCCAACGACGAAGCCCAGCTCGGCGAACTCAAGACCCTCGGCGAACTGACCCAGATCGCCTGGAAGCACGATGTACAAGTCATGATCGAAGGCCCCGGCCATGTGCCCATGCACATGATCAAGGAGAACATGGATCTGCAACTCGATCAGTGCAGCGAAGCCCCGTTCTACACCCTCGGCCCCTTGACCACCGACATCGCGCCGGGTTACGACCACATCACCAGCGGCATCGGCGCCGCCATGATCGGCTGGTACGGCACGGCCATGCTCTGTTACGTCACGCCCAAGGAACACCTCGGCCTGCCCGACAAGGATGACGTCAAGGTCGGCATCATCACCTACAAGCTCGCCGCCCACGCCGCCGACCTCGCCAAGGGCCACCCCGGCGCGCAGATCCGCGACAACGCGCTGTCCAAGGCGCGTTTCGAGTTCCGCTGGGACGACCAGTTCAACCTCGGCCTCGATCCGGACAAGGCGCGCGAATTCCACGACGAAACCCTGCCCAAGGAATCGGCCAAGGTCGCCCACTTCTGCTCGATGTGCGGCCCGCACTTCTGCTCGATGAAGATCACGCAGGACGTGCGCGAATTCGCCGCCGCCCAGGGCATCGCCGAAGCTGAGGCGTTGGAAAAGGGGATGGAAGTGAAGTCGGTGGAGTTCGTGAAGGCCGGGGCTGAGGTTTATAGCAAGGTCTGAGTCTTGCCGAATGCCTGGTAGCAAAGGAAAGGCGGCTGATTTAGCCGCCTTTTTTATGGCTATCTCGATCTGATTTTGCTTGATGACATCCGGGGGGGCTTGTCTCAAATGTGCACTAAGCAGTCCTTCGGTTCTCTATGAAGCGGACACTCAACAAATGGGGATTTATAGACCGGCCTTCGAATACCAATCCTTGGCAATGCCCCAGTCTTGATCGACGCCTTTTCCCAATTCATACATCATTCCGAGGTAGTAGCACGCCTCCTTGTAGTGTCTCGAATTGTCCTCTTCCTTTAGAGCATTAAGAAAACAACTCTTGGCTGACGAGTACGCGTTTGAGTTGAAGAAGTCTTGCCCTCGGCGGAGAAAAACTTCATTAGAAGGCTCTTTCTCGGCCGGTATTCTGCAATCAACACTATTCACCTGTTTCAACTCTAGGTGCCGTTCCTTGGCTTCTGTTTCGGCCATTGATCTGGCTTCAATGTTTGCAAGTCGATCAAAGGCCATCATCCTGGGCTTGACGTGGAATCCACCACGATTCGTGCCGTAAGCACGAATAATTTGTCCGGAATATTTTTCTGGAATGCGGGCGAGATTCTCCCAGCAGTGGGACGCACCTTGTAGTACGGCGCTCTCATCGACAACTGGATAGCTGCCTTTCACCACTATCACATTGGTTAGCACAACGCTCCCCCCATCCCAAATGCGGGTAGAGACGACTTCAGGACCAAAATGGGTGGTGTAGGGAACGCTTCCATGAGTAACAAAATTGACCTCGCCGTCGATTACCCAGTCGGCTATTTCGCTGCAAGAGCGATGCTCCGAACTGCTACCGCCACAAGGGTTGGGTGGGCAGCGGATGTCGGAAATACAGGAGCTGCTTACAGCCCATAAAAACACACTGAGTGTGGCACGGAGTCTTAGCATCGTTAGTCTTCTTTACGGCGGGGTCCCTGTTATGGGACTGGTCTACGCATCGTGCCGCAATGCCGAGGGGCCGCTTCTGGCCGATAGCAGGCTACTTCCCCGCAAGTTGTATACCTCGGTCACCGAATTTACGTTCCCTTACAGCTCCCTAACCCGTCTTAACGGTGTCGTGGGTGACTATTCGTCATGTCGTCGGGCATCACCCGAAGCCTGAAGTCAAAGGACCGAACGTGAATTTTCAACAATTGAGTTTGAAGCGGTTTCTGATTGCCGCGGCGATTTCGCTGGTGCTGCCGTTGGCTGCCCTTGGGGTTGGTCAGCGGGGTGGTGGCTGCGGTGTCGGGCCGGGTATGGAGGGCGGGAAGATGCCGCCGTATTTACGCCAGCTGAATTTGATTGAGGCGCAGCGCGACCGGGTTTTCGAGATCATGCACGGGCAGGCGCCGGCCATGCGCGAGAAGGTGAAGGCGGTGCGTAGTGCGGAGGAGTCGCTGCGCAAGCTGGTGGTGTCGACTGAATATACCGAGCCGAAGGCGCGTGAGTTGTCTGACATCGCAGCCCGGGCGACGGCGGATCTGTCGCTGGCCCGGGCCAAGGCCGAGCGCCAGATTTATGAGGTGCTGACGGCCGAGCAGCGCAGCCAACTGGCCAAGTTGAAGGCCGCCGGCAAGACGCCAATCGACGGGCGAGGTGCTGAGCGCCGGCCGCCTCCCGGCGATTGACCAAAGTTTTGGCGGCTGCCAGAACGGCGGCCGCCGCGCGATCTACCCCCTTGCCCGCCTCGGCAGAATTTGTGGTCGCGGCGGGCCTTTTTACATCGTTTAACACCTGTGAAGATCGCAGGCGGTGAAAATATCCGGATGAATACCACGTCATTTTCAAGAGCGCCGAATTGGCGCTTGTCGCTTGTTGTTTTGCTCGCCGTCGGCTCGCTGAGCGCCTGTTCCGGGCTGCCTTCAGTCGGGCCGGATTATCAGGCGCCGGGTTGGGCCATGCCGAGCCGTTGGCTGGCGGCGAAAGCGAGTGATTCCCGGCCGGAGGCTACGGAATCCACCGCTTCCACGGTCAACCGGAAAAACAGCCCAAAATCGCAAAGTGACTGGTGGCGGCAGCTGGGTGATCCGGTGCTCGATGAGCTGATCGCCACCGCCCAGTCCGGCAGTCTCGACCTCAAGGCGGCGCAGGCTCGTTTGCGGCAGGCGCGGGCCAGTCGGGCGCAGGCGGTGAGCGGATATTTTCCGCAAGCGTCGGCGTCGACTGGCGTTAGCCGGACGAAGAACGCCAGCGCCGTCAGCGCCCTGCCGACGCGCACGCTGTACGACGCCAGTTTTGACGCCAGTTGGGAGCTTGATCTTTTCGGCGGCACGCGGCGGGCGGTCGAGGCGGCGAGTGCCGATCTGGCGGCGAGCGAGGCCAGTCTGGAAAACGTCCGGGTGTCGCTGGTTGCCGAGGTGGTGCAGAACTATGTCGAGTTCCGCGCTTACCAGCTGCGGCTGGCGATCGCCCGGGCCAATCTGGCCAGCCAGACCGAAACGGCGCAGATTACCGAATGGCGCGAGCAGGCCGGGCTGGCCAGTAGCGCCGATGTCGAGCAGGCGCGGACCAACCGCGAGCAAACGCGAGCCAGCATGCCGGACCTTGAGGTCGGGCTGGCGGCGGCGGAAAACCGGTTGGCCACCTTGCTTGGCCGGCAACCCGGCGCCCTGCATGAACAGTTGCTGGCCTCGCAGGCCCGGCCGGTGGCGCCGCCGACGGTAGCGACCGGCATCCCGGCCGATGTGCTCACCCAGCGACCTGATCTGATCGTTGCCGAGCGCACGCTGGCGGCGGAAACGGCGCGCATCGGGCAGCGGCAGGCGGCGCGCTTCCCCAGCCTGTCGCTCGGCGGCTCTTTCGGCTGGCAGGCTTACAGCCTCGGCGCGCTGGGCGGCAGCGACAGTCTCGTTCGTTCCCTGAGCGGCACGCTGGCGGCGACCTTGTTCGATGGCGGCAAGTTGCGCAGCGCCGTGGATTTGCAGACGGCGGTGCAGGAAGCGGCGCTGGCTGACTACGAAAACGCCGTGCTGACAGCGCTGGAAGAGGTCGAAAACGCGCTGACTGCCCACGCCCAGGCCCGCGACCGGGTGATCGCCCGGGAAGCGGCGGCCGTTTCGGCGCGCAACGCGGCGACCTTAAGCCGACAGATGTACGAAGCCGGCCTCGCCGACTTCCAGAAAGTGCTGGAAACCCAGCGTACCCAATTGACGGCCGAGGATTCGCTGGCCACCGCCCAGTCGGCCGTGCTGACCACGCTGATCCAGCTCTACAAGGCGCTCGGCGGCGGCTGGTCGGGCCATGAAAGTGATCGAACATGACAAAAAATACGGATACCCAAAGTACGGATACCTCGTCGGCGGCGCTCGTTGCGCTGCTCAGCAAGAATGCCAACAATGGCACCGGCCGGCGACGGCTGTGGCTGATTGGTGGCGGCATTGCCGTCGTGGCCGTGCTGTGGCTGGCCTTGTCCGGTGGCAACGGCCAGCCGGCCGGGCAATACCTGACCGAGGAAGCGCTTCTCGGCAATCTGGTAGTTACTGCCTCGGCCAGCGGCACGTTGCAGCCGACCAAGTCGGTCGATGTCGGCTCGGAGCTTTCCGGCACGCTGTCCAGCGTACTGGTGCAGGAAAACGATGTGGTCAGGAAAGGCCAGTTGCTGGCCCAGCTCGACACCGCAAAATTGAAGGACGCTGTTTCCAAATCGCAGGCCGCGGTGGCGGCGGCCGAGGCCTCGGTGGCGCTGGCGCAGGCGACGGTGGCCGAAACGACGGCGTCGCTGAATCGCATGCGCCAGGTCGCCGAGCTTTCCGGCGGCAAGGTGCCGGCCAAGACCGAGCTGGAGACGGCCGATGCGGCGCGGCAACGGGCTGTCGCCAGCCTGGCCAGCGCCCGGGCCGACGTGGTGCAGGCGCGGGCGACGGCGAAAACCGATGAAACCAATCTCGGCAAGGCGACCATCCGTTCGCCAGTCGATGGCGTCGTGCTGACCCGCAAGGTGGAGCCGGGCCAGACCGTGGTGGCGGCGATGACGACGCCGGTGCTTTTCGTGCTGGCCGAGGATCTGGCCAAGATGGAGTTGCAGGTCAAGGTTGATGAGGCCGATGTCGGCAATGTCAAAACCGGCCAGACGGCGAGCTTTACCGTGTCGGCCTGGCCGGGACGCCAGTTTCCGGCGAGCATTCAGCGCGTCGGGCTGGGTTCGACGACGACCGACAACGTCGTCACCTACAAGACCATCTTGCAGGTCAATAACGATGATCTCGCGCTGCGGCCGGGCATGACGGCGACGGCTACTATCGTCACGGCCAGCCGCGACAAGGTGCTGCTGGTGCCCAATGCGGCGTTGCGTTTTACGCCGCCGGGCGAGGGGGCTGGGGCGAAAGAGCGCGGCATTGTCGCCCGCCTGATGCCCGGCCCGCCACCGGAGGCGCCGAAAAATCGCCCGGTGGCAGCCAAGGGCAGCGGCGACGGGCAGGTATGGGTGCTGGTCGATGGCCAGCCGCAGGCGGTGGCGCTGAAAACCGGCGTCAGCAACGGGCGCCTTACCGAGGTGCTGGGCGGCGAGCTGAAGGCTGGCATGGCGGTGATTTCCGACTATCAGGCGGCGAAAAAGTGAGTTGCTGCGGTCAACTGGAAAAAACGGCCAAAATTGAAATTTCGGCGAGGCTACCGTGAGCGCGCCCTTGATCGAACTGCGCGCCATCACCAAGACCTACGGTCAGGGCCAGACGGCGTTTCAGGCGCTGGGCGGCGTTGATCTGAGCATAGCGGCCGGTGAATTCGTGGCGGTCATGGGGCCGAGCGGTTCCGGCAAATCGACGGCGATGAACCTGCTCGGCTGCCTCGATACGCCGACCTCGGGCGAATACCGTTTTCAGGGCATCAACGTCGAGCAGCTCGACCGCAACCAGCGGGCGTTGCTGCGTCGGCAATGCCTTGGCTTCGTTTTCCAGGGCTTCAATTTGCTGGCGAGAACCTCGGCGCAGGAGAACGTCGAACTGCCGCTCCTCTATCGCGGCGAGCGGGCCGAAATGCGCCACGCTGCGGCCCGTGCCGCCCTCGCCAAAGTCGGCCTCGACGGCTGGGAAACGCACACCCCGGCTGAGCTTTCCGGCGGTCAGCAGCAGCGCGTCGCCATTGCCCGCGCCATCGTCACCAACCCGCTCGTCCTGCTCGCCGACGAGCCGACCGGCAACCTCGACAGCAAGCGCAGCCACGAGATCATGGAACTGCTCGGGCGGCTGAACAGCGAACAAGGCATCACCATCATCATGGTCACCCACGAGCCGGACATGGCTCAGTACGCGCGGCGCATCGTGCATTTTGTAGACGGCCTCGTGGACAGCGACAGCGCGACGGAGGCCGCATGATCCTCAACGCACTCCTGCTCGCCCTGCGCGAGATCCGCCGCAACTTGCTGCGCTCCTTCCTGACCGTGCTCGGCATCGTCATCGGCGTTGGCGCGGTGATCACCATGGTGACGCTGGGCAACGGCGCCACGAAGATGGTTTCCGACCAGATTGCCAGCCTCGGCAGCAACCTGCTCATGGTCATGCCCGGCCAGCGCCTTGGCCCGGGGCGCGATAGTGCCGGCGCGCCGAAATTCAAGATCGCCGACATCGAGGCCATCCAGCAACAGGTCAATGGCCTCAAGGCCGTGGCGCCCGTTGTCGGCAGCCCCGTAACGCTGGTCGTTGGCACGCAGAACTGGTCGTCGACGGTGAGCGGCACGACCAACGACTATTTCATCTCCGGCAACTGGAAAATCGCCGCCGGGCGGCAGTTTAGCGATGACGAGGAACGCGCCGGCAAGGCCGTTTGCGTGATCGGCAATACCGTCAGGAAGGAACTGTTCGGCGCCGGCAATCCCGTCGGCAGCAGCATCCGCGTCAAGACCTTCGACTGCGAGGTGATCGGCCTGCTCGTCGCCAAGGGCCAGGGCGGCATGGGTCAGGACCAGGACGACACGGTGCTGATGCCGCTGCGCACGACGCAACGCCGGCTGACCGGCTCGCTCGATATCGGCAATGTCATGGTCTCGCTCAAGGACGGCACCGACGCGACCGTCGCCATCGCCCAGCTGCGCAGCCTGCTGCGCGAACGCCGCAAACTGGCCGAGAACGCCGACGACAATTTCAACGTGATGGACACCAAACAGATTGCCGAAACGCTCTCCGGCACCATCGGCACGATGACCGCGCTGCTCGGCGCGGTGGCCGCCGTCAGCCTGCTCGTCGGCGGCATCGGCATCATGAACATCATGCTGGTGTCGGTCACCGAACGGACACGCGAAATCGGCATCCGGCTGGCCATCGGGGCACTGGAAAACGAGGTGCTCTGGCAGTTTCTGATCGAGGCCGTGGTGCTCTCTGCATGCGGTGGGCTGGTCGGCGTGGGGCTGGCTTTTGTCGCCTGCCTCGGGCTGTCGTCGCTGATGCACATACCTTTTATGTTCAACCCGGCCATTAACCTGACGGCCTTTGGCTTCTCGGCAGCGATTGGCGTGATTTTCGGCTACGTCCCGGCGCGCCGGGCGGCGCAACTTGATCCGATCGAGGCGCTGCGGCACGAGTAGGGGTTTTCAATTTTGGGCATTATTTCCGGTTGACCGTAGCAAGCTGGTTGCTCCCTGTTACGCCCTTTACTTTCATTTACAGCCCCGTCACCCACCTTTACAGGCTCTCGGGGGAGTATTCGTCCTGTCGCTTGGCCCGCTTGGGTCGGCTAATTTGAACAAGAGGATGAAGAGATGAAAACTACCCCGAACAGCAATATCAAACGCTTCCTGATTGCCGCCAGCGTGGCTTTGGCCATTCCGCTTTCCGCCGCGGCCTTTGGCGGTCACGGCGGTCATTCTGGCTGCGGAATGGAGGCGCATGGCGGCGCTGGCCACCACATGATGGGTGGCAACATGATGCCGCCGCACCTGCGTGCCTTGAATCTGACCGAAGCGCAGCAGGATAAGGTGTTCGAGATCATGCATGCGCAAGCGCCGGTGATGCGCGACAAGGCCAAGGCCCTGCGCAAGACCGAGACTGATCTGCGGGCGTTGACCTCTGCGGCGGATTACAGCGAAGCCAAGGCGCGCGGTCTGGCCGACGAGGCGGCGAAGGCGATGTCGGAAATGACGTTGGCACGTGCCAAGGCGGATCGTCAGGTATTCGAAGTGCTGACGCCGGAGCAACGCAAGCAGCTGGCTGAAATGAAGCCAACCGAGCGCGGGCCGCGTGGCCGTGGCGATGGTCCGCGTGGCGCTGCTGCTGATGGTGGCAAGCCAGCCGTTCGTTAATTTGGTTGTTTGACCTTTGGGGGCCGATGGCCCCCATTTCATTTTTGGCTGTTTTTTACGGTAGACCGTAGCAAGCCCGAGTGACCATGGAGTTCATTGGCGCCGAACGGATAAGCCGAATCTGCGACAATCGGGCATGCCCGAAAAGCTTTGCCCCGCAGCTCCGTCGCCGATGGCGTGCCGCCCCAATTGCGGCGCCTGTTGCATTGCGCCGTCGATCAGTTCGCTCAGCAAGCCGGCGGGGGTGCCATGTCGGCATCTGGATGGCGAACTTCGTTGCCTGATTTTCGCTAGCCCGGAACGGCCGAATTGCTGCGCTGGCCTGCAGCCGTCGGCCGAGATGTGCGGCTTATCCCGCGAGCATGCGCTGAATTGGCTGGCCGAACTCGAAGTTTTGACACATCCGGGATAGTAGAATGCGGCCTCCCCAACTTGGTAAAAGCACAGGCCGCACGCCATGGACCCGATTCTTCTCCTCAAAGCCCTCATCCTCGGCATCGTCGAAGGCCTGACCGAATTCCTGCCGATTTCATCGACCGGCCACCTGATTCTGGCCGGCGATCTGCTGGATTTCAACGATGATCGCGGCAAGTTGTTCGAGATCGTCATCCAGTCCGGCGCCATTCTGGCGGTCGTCTGGGAATATCGCGAACGTCTGCTCGTCGTGGCGCGCGGCGCCTTCAGCGACAAGGCTGCGCAGAAATTCATCCTCAACCTGTTCGTCGCCTTCCTGCCGCTGGCCATCCTCGGGCTGGCTTTCGGCAAGGCCATCAAAGCCAATCTGTTCAACCCGATTGCCGTGGCGACAACCTTCATTCTCGGCGCCTTCGTCATCCTGTGGGCCGAAAAGCGAGAGCACACCATCCGCGTCCAGACGGTCGAGGAAATGACCCTGCTTGATGCGCTGAAAATGGGCTTCGCCCAAGCCGTGGCGCTGATTCCCGGCACCTCGCGTTCCGGCGCAACGATCATCGGTGGCCTGCTGTTCGGCCTGTCGCGCAAGGCGGCGACCGAGTTTTCCTTCTTCCTCGCCATCCCGACGCTCGGCGCAGCCACCGTCTATCAGCTCTACAAGGAGCGCGCCCTGCTCAGCGCCGACGATATCGGCATGTGGGTGGTCGGCTTCATTTCCGCCTTCGTTTCTGCCTTTCTCTGCGTGCGCTGGCTGCTGCGTTTCATTTCCAGTCACGATTTCACGCCCTTCGCGTGGTATCGCATCGTCTTCGGCATTGTCGTCCTGATGACCGCCCACTTCGGCTGGGTGCAATGGACCGCTCACTGATCGTTTACCTGCACGGCTTCTGCTCGTCGCCGGCATCGTGGAAGTCGCAATTGCTGGCGGAAGAGATGGCCCGGCGCGGCATGGCGGCGCAGTTCGTCTGCCCGCAACTGTCGCCGGTGCCCGATGAAGCGGTGGCCAGCGTCAGTCGCTTGATCGAACAGGCCGGCGGGCCGGTGACCTTGATCGGCAGTTCGCTGGGCGGGCATTACGCCAACCATCTGGCCGAAAAATACGGCGTGAACGCCGTACTGATCAACCCGGCCGTGGTGGACCGTCTGGATTTGACTCTGTTCGTCGGTGACCACGCCAACTTCCATAGCGGCGAACGCTTCACCTTCTCCGAAGCGCATGCCGCGCAGCTGAAAGCCCAAGTGCGCCAGCCGACGCCGGAACGCTACTGGCTGCTCGCCGAAACCGGCGACGAGGTGCTGGATTACCGGCAGGCCGTCGATTTCTACACCGGGTGCCGGCAAACGGTGTTGCCAGGCGGCGACCACGGCTTCACGCAATTTCCCGGCTTCGTGCCGCAAATCATTGAATACGCTGGGCTATAATCCGTCGATGAATGTATTGTTTGAAGAAGATGGCGGCTTCAAGGCCGGCAATATCATGGCCGACAACGACAGTTCGTTGCAGGTCGAAATGCCGAGCGGCAAGCGCAGCAAGATCAAGGCCGCAACGGTGTTGCTGCGTTTCGAGAAACCGTCGGCGGCCGCCTTGCTTGATCAGGCCACGCCGCTGGCCGAAGAAATCGAAGCAGAATTCCTCTGGGAGTGCGTGAACGATGGCGAATTTTCGTTTCTTGATTTTGCCCGTGACTACTACGGACACGAGCCCAGCCCGCTCGAAGCGACGGCGGTGCTGCTTGCCGTGCACGCCGCGCCCGTCTATTTCCACCGCAAAGGCAAGGGCCGCTTCCGCAAGGCGCCTGCCGACATTCTCGCAGCTGCTCTGGCCAGTCTTGAAAAAAAGCGTCAGCAAGCGCTCGCGATGGAAGGCTGGATTGGCGAGCTGAAGGAATTCCGCCTGCCGCCGGAAATCGGCGCCATGACCGATGCCCTGCTCTACGCACCAGACCGCAACAAACCCGAAACCAAGGCCTTCGAGACGGCCTGCGCCGAAACCGGCCTGACGGCGGCCCAAATGCTCTTCAAGTGCGGCGCCATCAAGTCGCCCTACTTCCTGCATTACCGCCGTTTTCTGCACGAACAGTTTCCCAAGGGTGTGGCTTTTCCGCCTCTTGATGCGCCGAAACTGCCACGCGACCTGCCGCGCGCCGATGTCCGCGCCTTCTCGATCGACGACGCCAACACCACCGAAATTGACGACGCGCTGTCCGTCGTCAAACTGCCCGGCATCGGCACGCGCATCGGCATCCACATCGCCGCACCGGGGCTGGCCATCGAACACGGCTCGCCGCTCGACGGCATCGCCCGCGCCCGGTTGTCCACGGTCTACATGCCCGGCAACAAGATCACCATGCTGCCCGATGCCGTGGTCCAGAACTACACGCTGGCCGGCGGTGTCGATTGCCCGGCCGTCTCGCTCTACCTGACGGTCAATGACTCGCTGGAAATACTGAGTCACGAGTCGCGGCTGGAGATGGTGCACATCGCCGCCAACCTCCGTCACCACGAAATCGAACCGTGGTTCAACGCCGAAACGATCAATGGCCCGCTCCCAGACCAGCCGTTCAAGGACGAACTGGTTCACCTCTGGCACTTCGCCAACGCCTGCGAAGGCCGCCGGGGCAAGCCGTCGGCGATGCAGGGCATCAACGATTACAACTTTGAAATCGGCGGCGATCTGGCTGATCCGGACAACTGCACCGTCGAAATTTCCGAACGCAAGCGCGGCAGCCCGCTCGACAAGCTGGTCGCCGAGTTGATGATCGTCGCCAACTCGACCTGGGGCGGCCTGCTCGCCGAGAAGAACGTCGCCTGCCTGTACCGGGCCCAGACGCAGGGCAAGGTGCGCATGACCACCTCGCCGCTGCCGCATGAAGGCCTCGGCGTGCCGCAATATGCCTGGATGACTTCGCCGCTACGCCGTTACTGCGACATGGTCAATCAATGGCAGTTGATCGCCTGTTTGAAGGGCGAAACGCCGGCTTTTGCCCAGAAATCGGCTGAATTGTTCGGCGCCATGCGCGATTTTGAACTGACTTACGCCGCCTATGCCGATTTTCAGCGCCAGATGGAGCGTTACTGGTGCCTGCGCTGGCTGCAACAGCATGAAATGACAGAAATCGAGGCGACCGTTCGTCGTGAACAGAGCGTCAAGCTCGACCATTTGCCCTTGTTGCTGCGCGTGCCTTCCCTGCCGGCCGATCTGGTGGCCGGTCAGCGCGTGCGTCTGGCCATTGAAAGTCTTGATTTGCTTGCGCCGGAAGTCAGTTGCCGTTTCCTGAGCCTGCTTGGCGAGAACAATCTGGCCGACGCCACGGAGAGTGAGGAGCAGTGAAAAAAAGGAGACCGTCCCTGCGTGCGGCCCGCGCGGCGAAGCAAGATCGCCGCTTGTGGATCGCACTGGGCATCTCCGTTCTTTTTCATGGTTTGTTGCTGTTCCTTAATTTCCAGTTTCCGGAGGCTTCCCAAGCCTTCCGCGAAAAGGCCATGGACATCATCCTGGTCAACGCCAAATCCGCCCGCAAGCCGACCGACGCCCAAGCCCTCGCGCAGGCCAATCTCGATGGTGGCGGCAATACCGATGAAAACCGGCGGGCCAAGACGCCCTTGCCGCCCTCGCCACAAAAGAGCGATGGCGACTCTATTCAGCAGATGCAGCGTCGCGTCCAGGAACTCGAAACAGCCCAGCAAAGGCTGCTGGCGCAGGCGAAAAGTCTGCGCACCGTCGCCGCGGCAAATACGGCCACCGAGCAGCCATCGCCCGTCGTGCCCGTGGTCAGTGGCTTGGACCTCGCCGAGTCGGCGCGGGCGATGGCCCGTCTCGAGGGTGAGATCAGCAAGTCGGCCGACGAATACAGCAAACGGCCACGCAAGAAATTTGTCGGTGCGCGGACCGAGGAATACGGCCTGGCCGCCTATCTCGATGCCTGGAAACAGAAGGTCGAGCGTATCGGCACGCTGAATTATCCGCCCGAAGCGCGCGGCAAGCTTTATGGCGCGGTGGTGATCTTCGTCGAATTGCGGGCCGAGGATGGCAGTCTCTACAGCGCGGAGATTTCGCGTTCGTCCGGTCACAAGATTCTCGATCAGGCCGCCCTGCGCATCCTCAGAATGTCGGCGCCCTTCGGTGCCATTCCGCAGCAGGCATTGGGTGGTGCAACGGTGCTTTCTTTCGCCCGAACCTGGTATTTCACGCAGGGTGACGCCCTCAATACGGCCAGCAAATGAGCGATCTGTACTGCGTGTTCGGCAATCCGATTGCCCATTCGAAGTCGCCGGCCATCCATGCCGCCTTCGCCGCGGTTAGCGGGCAGGATATGGTCTATGAGGCGCGTCTTGCTGCGGTCGACGGCTTTAAACAGGCAATTTCCGAATTTGTTGCGGCGGGCGGCAAGGGGGCGAATGTCACCGTGCCGTTCAAGGAGGAAGCGTTTCGTCTGGCGACGCGATTGTCCGGGCGCGCGGCGCGAGCCGGGGCGGTCAATACGCTGGCTTTCAACGGTGGCGAAATCTTCGGCGACAACACCGATGGCGCCGGGCTGGTTCGCGACATTTCGCACAATCTTGGCTTTTCGCTGGCCGGCAACCGCATCTTGTTGCTCGGCGCCGGCGGCGCTTCGCGCGGTGTGATCGCGCCGCTGCTGGCTGAAAAGCCGGCGTCACTTTTCATCGCCAATCGGAGTGCTGACAAGGCCGTCGCCCTGGCGGCGTCGTTTGGCGACATGGCTGCGGTCGACGCCGGAAGTTTTGCAAAAATCACTGGTAAAAGCTTCGATCTGGTCATCAACGCTACTTCGGCCAGCCTTGCCGGCGAAAGCCTGCCCTTGCCGCCGGGAATCTTCGCACCGGGCAGTCTGGCCTACGACATGATGTACGGCAAAGGTGAAACGCCTTTTCTCGCATTGGCCCGCGAGCAGGGGGCGACGCAACGGGCGGATGGCCTTGGCATGCTGGTCGAGCAGGCAGCGGAAGCCTTTTTTGTCTGGCGCGGCGTGCGCCCGGCAAGCGCTCAGGTGCTGGCTGACCTGAGAGTCAAACTGGCCGCATGAGAGTCGTCGGTCGCTGGTTCAAATGGGCTGTCCTGGGTCTGGTCGGTCTGTTCCTGATCTGGCAGCTGTGGCTGCTTGGCTGGGTGTTGTTCTGGGGTTGGGTTAATCCTGGTGAAACCCGCTTCATGGAAATTCGTCTGGCCGAAATCCGTCAGAAGGCACCGGATGCCCAGATAAAAAAGCAATGGGTGCCCTATGAGCGGATTTCGATTCATCTCAAGCGCGCCATCATTTCGGCCGAGGATGCCAAGTTCGTCGATCATGAAGGCTTCGACTGGGAAGGCATGCAAAAAGCCATAGAAAAAAACCAGAAACGGGGGCGTTTGGCTGCCGGTGGCTCGACCATCAGCCAGCAGCTGGCGAAAAACCTGTTCCTGACGCCGACCAAGTCGTATTTCCGCAAGGCCGAAGAGGCGATCATTACGTTGATGCTGGAGAACCTGTGGAGCAAGCGGCGGATTCTCGAGGTCTATCTCAACGTGATCGAGTGGGGCAACGGTGTCTTCGGCGCCGAAGCGGCAGCTCGTCATTACTACAACGCCAGCGCCGCCCAGCTCGGGCCGGAACAGGCAGCGCGGCTGGCCGGCATGGTGCCGAATCCTCGCTTTTACGACCGGAATCGCAATGCGCCCGGATTGGGGCGCAAGACGGCGATCATTCTTGGTCGTATGTCGGGCGCCGAGGTGCCGTGATTTATTGCCGGAATAGGGGTTTTACGCACTAACCCGGCTCTCCGCCCGGTGCTAAAATGCCCCACCTTTTGCGGCGCCGCACCATGAGCGAAGAAGCCCAGCTAACTGATACCGAAGACTTGCAGGAGCGCCTCGCCGAGGTGCAGACCCTGCTCGCCCGGCACAAGCTGGTTGAGGAGCTGGTGCACCGGCAGGATGGTCCGCGTCACGACATCGTTGAGGACATGGTGCACAAGCAGCACCTGAATGCGCTGCAGGCGCGCCTCGAGCCGATGCACCCGGCCGACATCGCCTACGTTCTAGAAGCTTTGCCGCAGGACGAGCGTCTGATTGTCTGGGGGCTGGTCAATCCCGAGCTCGAAGGCGAAATCCTGCTCGAAGTGTCGGACGCCGTTCGGGAAAACCTGATCGACTCGATGGGCCGCACCGAACTGGTTGCCGCCGCCGAAACGCTCGACGCCGATGAACTGGCCGACCTCGCGCCCGACTTGCCGCAAGGCGTTATCGACGACGTTTTCCGTGGCTTGCCAATCGAGGAGCGCGAGCAGTTGCGCGCCGCGATGTCCTATCCGGAAGAGTCCGTCGGCTCGATCATGGACTTCGACATGGTCACCGTCCGCGAGGATGTGTCGCTCGAAGTCGTGTTGCGTTATCTGCGCCGTTTCGACGAACTTCCCGACCATACCGACCAACTTTTTGTCGTTGATCGCAACGAGCACCTCAAAGGCGTGCTGCCGCTCAACATCCTGCTGGTCAATGAAGTGGATGTCGAAGTCGGTACGCTGATGCAGACCGATTTCGTCGAGTTCGAACCCGACGACCTCGCCGAAGAAGCGGCCAAGGCCTTCGAACGTTACGACCTCGTCTCGGCGCCGGTGCTCGACCCCGATGGCAAGCTGGTCGGCCGCGTGACGGTTAACGAGGTGGTGGACTACATCCGCGAAGAGGCCGAGCACGAACAACTGGCCCAGGCCGGTCTGCGCGAGGAAGAAGACATTTTCGCCTCGGTCTGGGACTCGGTGAAGAACCGCTGGGCCTGGCTGGCGGTGAACCTGGTGACGGCCTTCATCGCCTCACGGGTGATCGGCGCTTTCGAGGATTCGATTGAAAAGCTGGTGGCGCTGGCGGCCCTGATGCCGATTGTTGCCGGCATCGGTGGCAATTCCGGCAACCAGACGATCACCATGATCGTCCGCGCCATCGCCATGGGTCAGGTCCAGCCCGACGCCATGCGCCGCTTGCTGCGTAAGGAACTCGGCGTGGCGACGATCAACGGCCTGATCTGGGGCAGCCTGCTCGGCATTGCCGCGTGGTGGCTGTACGGCAGCGTCAAGCTCGGCTTGGTGATGACCTCGGCGATGACGCTCAACCTGCTGCTGGCGGCCTCGGCCGGCGTCGGCATCCCTCTGCTGCGCCAGAAGTTCGGCGCCGATCCGGCCGTGGGCGGCTCGGTGATGATCACCGCGCTGACCGATTCTGGCGGCTTTTTCATCTTCCTCGGCTTGGCTACGCTGCTGCTGATGTGAATTTGGCCGCGGGTGGCCATTTCAATTTTGGTCGTTTTTTACGGTAGACCGTAGCAAGCCCGGTTGACCGTCGGATTCAGTGAGAATCGGGCGTCAGGAGCTTGAGGCCGACGATGCCGGCGACAATCAGCCCGATGCTGACCAGGCGTGCCACTTCCTTCGATTCGCCAAACAGGAACATCCCGAGAATAGCTGTGCCAACGGCACCAATGCCCGTCCACACGGCATAGGCCGTGCCCAGCGGCAGTACCTTGAGCGACCAGCCGAGCAGGACAACGCTGACGGTCATCGCCACCAGTGTTGCCGCCGATGGCCACAGGCGACTGAAACCTTCGGTGTATTTGAGCCCGACCGCCCAGCCGATTTCGCAGAGACCGGCGACGAAGAGGATCAGCCAGGCGGAAGCCGTGTTCATTTGAGCGTGGCGAAGTAGGCGTCGGCGGCGGCGATGGTGGCCGCAATGTCGGCGTCGGAGTGGGCGGCCGAGACGAAGCCGGCTTCAAAGGCCGACGGCGCGAAGTAATGACCGGCGTCGAGCATGGCGTGGAAGAAGCGGTTGAAGGCTTCCTTGTCGCAGGCCAGCACTTCGTCGTAGGTGCCAGGGCACTGCTCGGCGAAGTAGAGGCCGAACATGCCGCCAACGTTCTGGGCGCTGAACACGACGCCATGTTTTTTCGCGGCGGCGACCAGGCCGTCGCACAGAGCCTTGGTCTTGGCGGTCAGGGTCTCGTAGAAGCCCGGCGCCTGAACGAGCTTCAGCGTCGCCAGACCAGCCGCCGTGGCGATCGGGTTGCCGGACAGCGTGCCGGCCTGATAAACCGGGCCGAGCGGGGCGATCTGCTCCATGATCTCGCGCTTGCCGCCAAAGGCGCCGAGCGGCATCCCGCCGCCGACGACCTTGCCGAAGGTGGACAGGTCCGGCGTGATACCGAAAAGGCCCTGCGCGCTCTTGAGGCCGACGCGGAAACCGGTCATCACTTCGTCAAAAATCAGCACCGAGCCGTTCTTCGTGCACAGCTCGCGCATGGCGTTGAGGAAGGCTTGGGTCGGGGCGATCAGGTTCATGTTGCCAACGACCGGTTCGACGATGACGGCGGCGATCTTGTCGCCATGCTTGGCAAACGCCTCGGCCAGTTCCTGCGGATCGTTGTAGGTCAGGACCATGGTGTTTTCCGCAACGCCGGCCGGGACGCCGCTCGACGAGGGATTGCCGAAGGTCAGCAGGCCCGAGCCGGCCTTGACGAGCAGGCCGTCGGAATGACCGTGGTAGCAGCCTTCGAACTTGATCAGGATGTCGCGGCCGGTGTAGCCGCGAGCCAGACGGATGGCGCTCATCGTCGCTTCGGTGCCCGAGGAAACCAGGCGGACCATATCCATCGACGGCACCAACTCGCAGAGCAGGTCGGCGATGTCGACTTCTTTTTCGGTCGGTGCGCCGAAGGATAGGCCATCAACAACGGCCGCCTGAACGGCTGCGATCACTTCCGGATGGGCGTGGCCGAGGATCATCGGGCCCCACGAGCCGACGTAGTCGGTGTACCACTTGCCGTCGGCATCCTGCACCTTCGGGCCAACGCCTTTCTGGAAGAAACAAGGTGTGCCGCCGACCGAACGGAAGGCGCGGACGGGCGAATTGACGCCGCCCGGGATGTGGCGCTGGGCGCGTTCGAACAGTTGCTGGTTGCGTGAGGTCATGACTGTACTTCCTCGAAAAGGCGTTGATAGGCAGCAGCGCGCGCCGTGATGTCGGGGGCGCTGAACAGGTCGGTGATGACGGCGAGCAGGTTGACGCCGGCGGCAATGAGGGGCGGGGCGTTGGCGAGCGTGATGCCGCCGATGGCGCAGCTTGCCACGGTCAACCGGGTTTTTGCCGCAAAAAACAAATCGGCTCCGGAGAGCGGGGCGTTCGGTTTGGTCGGTGACGGATAGGCAGCACCGAAGGCCACATAATCGACCCCGGCCGCTTCGGCCGCCTGCGCGGCAGCGAAGTCGGCGTAGCACGAGGCGCCGAGTATGCGGTTTGGCCCGAGGATGGCGCGGGCGGCCAAGAGGTTGCCGTCGTCCTTGCCCAGGTGCACGCCGTCCGCTTCGATCAGGAAGGCCAGAGCCAGATCGTCGTTGATCAGCAACTTTGCATCGTGACGCCGGGTCAGTTCGCGCAGCGCCCGGGCGCGAGCGACGCACTCGGGCATCGCGCTGGTTTTGTCGCGGTATTGCACGATGCGGCAACCGCCGGCCAGGGCAGCTTCAGCCTCGCTGAGCAGCCGGGCGCCATCCGCGTATTCCGGGGTGATGGCGTAAAGGCCGCGCAATTCAGGCTTCATCTGATTTGCCATCGCCCTGCTCATTCTTGTTTTTTGCTGCCTCGTCGTCTTCGCCGCGCGCCCAGAAAAAGCGGTCCGGAATGAACTGGCCCATGCCGGCCCGGAAGCCGGCGGCCAAGGCCTGCCACGTGTAATCCTGGGCATCGTGCACCGCATCTTCCATGCTGGCCCCGCCGGCGATGCAGCCAGCAATGGCCGAGGCCAGCGTGCAGCCGGAACCGTGGTAGCTGCCCGGCAGGCGTTCCCACTGGTCGCGCCGGATGACACCCTCGGCGCCGTACAGCGTGTTAACCACTTGCGGCGTGTTTTCATGCGTGCCGGTAATCAGCACGTACTGCGCGCCCATTTCAATCAGGCGCTGGGCGCACACGTCGATCGACGGCTCGCCTTCGTCCTCGTCGCTTTCAGCCAGTCGCCGTGCTTCTGGCGCATTCGGTGTGAGCAGCGTGGTCTGCGGCAGCAACATTTCACGAATCGCGGAAATGACATCCTCGCTCGACAACTCGTCGCCCCGTCCGGAAGCCAGCACCGGGTCGAAAATCACCGGGATTTCCGGGTAATCCGAAATGATTTCGGCCACCGCAATGACGTTCTCGACGCTACCCAGCATGCCGATCTTGAAGGCAGCCACTGGCATGTCTTCGAGAACGGTTCGTGCCTGCTGTTCAAGCAACTCGGCGCTAACCGGCTGTACGTTCTGCACGCCCACGGTGTCCTGCACGGTCAGTGCGGTCAAGGCGCTGAGCGGATGGCAGCCGAGGCTGACCAAAGTGAGAATGTCGGCCTGCATGCCGGCGCCGGCTGACGGGTCACTGGCCGAGAAGACCAGCACCATCGGTGGGCAGGGCGGTGTTGGTGCGGTGGTATTCATCATTTTTCGCACCCTTGGCGGGAGCGAAGGGAATTGGGTAAGATGGCCGCGATTTTATCCGAATCTCGAGGCGGTCGAAGTAGTCATCAAAAAGCTGTAACACTGTTGTTGGCATTGCCTCGCGGTAATACTTCCGTAGTATGATGCACCGATAGAGCCTTCATCAGAGGCACAGGGGACAGGGAAAGTGGCTGATTTATCCAGACTGCGCGGCGTCAGGGTCATGGTCATTGACGACAGCAATACGATACGGCGCAGCGCCGAGATTTTTCTCGTGCAGGCAGGGTGTCAGGTCGTCCTCGCCGAAGACGGCTTCGATGCGCTGGCCAAGATCGCCGACCACCAGCCGAGCGTCATCTTCTGCGACATCATGATGCCGCGCCTTGATGGCTATCAAACCTGCTCGCTGATCAAGAAGAACCCGAAATTCAAGGCTACGCCGGTCATCATGCTCTCGTCCAAGGACGGGCTGTTCGACCGGGCGCGTGGCCGCATGGTCGGCTCCGACCAGTACCTGACCAAACCATTTACAAAAGACAGCCTGCTGCAAACGGTTGCTACGTTTGCCTTGCCGGCCGAGACAGAATCCAATACGTAGAGCTCAGGGAGAGCACATGCCTGTAAAGAATATTCTCGTAGTCGACGATTCGCCCACTGAGCGTTTTTTTACCGTCGATGTGCTGACCAAGGCCGGTTATCAGGTGACCACCGCAGAAAATGGCGAAGAGGGGATCGCCAAGGCCAAGGCCAACAAGCCTGACCTGATCCTGATGGATGTCGTGATGCCCGGGCTGAACGGCTATCAGGCAACGCGCACCCTGACCCGCGATGAAGAAACGAAAAACATTCCGATCATTGTCTGTACCTCCAAGGGGCAGGAAACCGACAAGATCTGGGGCTTGCGTCAGGGCGCGGTGGACTACCTCGTCAAGCCGCTGATTCCGGAAGAGTTGCTGCAACGAGTCGCTGCGCTGCCGTAATCCAGATGGCCCGGAAAACCAGCCTTCGTGATTTTCAGGAATATCTGGCGACGCGTCTGAGCAATGCGGCCAAGGGTAAGGGATCGTCGTCCTGGCTTGGCGTTGAGGCCGGCGGCGAATCTTGGCTGGTTGATCTTTCCGATGGCGGAGAAATTGTCCAGGCCTCGCTTCTCGCGCCTGTTCCGATGACCCGGCCATGGTTCGCCGGGATCGCCAATATTCGCGGCAACCTGCACGCGGTCAGCGATTTTTCGCTCTTTCGTGGTGGCCCGCCCATCGTCCAGAACGCCAACGCGCGCTTGCTGTTGATCGGTGCCCGTCACGGCGTCAATGCCGCCCTGCTTGTATCGCGCATGCTCGGTTTGAAAAACCCTGACGATTTCACTGTCGAACCGGCCGATGTTTCGATGCCGGCCTGGGGCAGGCAGCGTTTTGCCGATACGCAGGGAAAAATCTGGCACAAACTTTCGGTGCGCGAACTGCTTGCCGATCAGGATTTCATGAATATCGGGGTTTGACAGAGGGCTTTCGCCCCTACCCCAAGTGGAGGATTTCCATGGCTTTCAGCTTCAAGCTTCCCAAGATCGGTGGTCTCGGCAACGGTGGTTCATCGGGGCAGATGACCGTTTCGGCAGATATGCCTCCCGGCAAAATGCCGTTGCCCGGTTTTCTCGCGGGGCAGCCTGTTGTGCAACAGATGAAGACATTGGGTGGTATTTTTATCGCCCTGCTTCTGCTGATTGCCGGCCTGGTTTTCCATGACAACCGCGAGTCGACCCACAACACCGCCTACATCGCAGCCTCCGGAGAAATGCGCATGTTGTCGCAGCGGCTGGCCAAGGCTTCATCGCTGGCGCTGCAGGGCAACGTCGTTGCCTTCGGTCAGTTGAAGGAGTCGCGCGATACTTTCGGCAAGCTTTTCGATCAGCTTTCGAACGGTGGCGAAATTGGCAGTGTCAGTGTTCCCGCATCGCCTGACAGCGTTCGGCCTCAGCTCGAAGCCCTGGGGCTGCGCTGGGCAACCACTGACAAGGACGCCGAAACTGTGATTGCGCAGGAAGCGAACCTGGTCGCACTGGGCAAGAACGTCGCCACCATCGACAACAAGAATTCCGCGATGCTTGAACTGACTGAACAGTTGGCAACCCTGAAGCTGCAGGGTGGGGCGGCTTCCCGAGAGATTGCGTCGTCCAGTCAGTTGGTCATGCTGACCCAGCGGATTGCCAAGAATGCATCGGCGTTGCTCGTCGGTGACGAAATCAATCCGGAAGTGGCCTTTCTGCTGGGCAAGGATACCAATGCCTTCCGCGACATCCTGGGCGCTTTGAGCAAGGGTGGCAACGATGCCGAAAGCCGTACCAAGCTCGATAGTCTTGAAGTTGCGTTCAAGGAGTACCAGGGTGCCATTTCCAGCATTCTTGGCAACATGCAACCGCTGGTTCTTTCCAAACAAGCTGGATCCCGGATTTTCCGCGAGAGTGAAGACCTGCTGAAGACAACCGACGAACTGGCTTTGGGTTATCAGCAGGGGCTGGCTGAACGCGGCATGTATATCGTGTTGCTGATCGCGCTGAGCCTGATTGCGCTGGCTACACTGGCCTTGCTGGCCAAAATCTATCTCGACGATACCGGTCGTCGTGCCGCAGACGCAGAAGAGCAGCGCCATGCATCGGAACAGACCAACCGTGAAAATCAGGACGCCATTTTGCGTCTGATGAATGAACTCGGCGACCTGGCCGACGGCGACCTGACCGTTACTGCTACTGTTAGTGAAAACATTACCGGCGCCATCGCTGACTCGATCAACTACACCATTGAAGAACTGCGCGTGCTGGTCGGTCGTATCAACGATGCGGCAAACCGCGTGACCGCGGCAACCGAAATTGCCCGCCAGACGTCGGCCGAACTGCTCAACGCGGCCGAACGGCAATCCTCCGAAATTCAGGAGGCGGGTCAGTCGGCTCTGGAAATGGCCCGTTCGATGTCCGAGGTTTCCGGCAACGCAACGGAGTCGGCTCAGGTTGCCCGGCAGTCGCTGCAGGCCGCTGAGAAAGGTACGCTGGCTGTGCAGGACTCGATCAAGGGTATGAACGAAATTCGCAACCAGATTCAGGAAACCTCGAAACGCATCAAGCGCCTCGGCGAAAGTTCGCAGGAAATTGGCGAAATCGTGGAGCTGATTTCCGACATTACCGAACAGACCAACGTGCTGGCGTTGAACGCCGCTATTCAGGCCGCGTCTGCAGGCGATGCCGGGCGCGGTTTTACAGTGGTTGCCGAGGAAGTGCAGCGACTGGCGGAGCGTTCCGGTGAGGCAACGAAACAGATTGCGGCCATTGTGAAGACTATTCAGACCGACACGCAGGATGCCGTGTCCGCCATGGAACAGTCGACCCGCGGGGTGGTCGAGGGGGCCAAGCTGTCCGATGCAGCCGGACAGGCGCTGTCCGAGATCGGCGACGTGTCGCGCAATCTGGCCGACCTGATTCAGAGCATTTCCACATCGACCCAGAATCAGGCAGATTCGGCCACCCAGGTGGCGCGCCTGATGCAGGACATCCTGCACGTCACGGAACAGACAACTGCAGGCACGCAGCGTACAGCGCAGGCGGTCGATGAACTGACTGCGCTGGCTTCCGAACTGAAGGGCTCGGTCGCCGGCTTCAAGGTCGACTGACGATAATCGCGAGAGATCATGAACGCGGCAACGGAATTTGATTTGGGCCCGCTGACGTGGGTCAAGGGCGAAATTGACCTGGCCTTGCAACGCGCCGAGCAGGCGCTCGACGAATACGTTGCGAGTGCCGACCGGACGCAGCTCAAGTTCTGCCGGACCCATGTTCACCAGGTGCATGGCGCGCTGGCCATGGTTGGTCTGGATGGTGTAACGCTGCTAACGGAGGCGACCGAGGCCTTGCTCGCCGGCATGGAAGAAGAGCGACTGCCTTCCGGAGATGCTGCTGTCGCCGTTCTGCGCCAGACACTGAGCGCCTTGCGCCAGTATCTTGATGACCTGATGGCGGGTGAACCCAACCATCCGCTCGTTCTCCTGCCTGTCTATCAGGCTCTGGAGACAGCCCGCGGCCTGCCCGGCGCTCATCCATGCGACTTGTTTTATCCCGATCTTTCGCGTCGTCCGCCAAAGCGCGAGACGGAAGCGCCTGTGCTGGATGCTGATGAACTGTTGCGCACCCTCAAGGTCAAGCGCATGCAGTTCCAGAAGGGGCTGCTGCGCTGGTTGAAAGACCCGGCTGACGCCGAAACCGGTCGCCGCATGAT
Source organism: Azonexus sp. (assembly GCF_049652925.1). GTDB lineage: Bacteria > Pseudomonadota > Gammaproteobacteria > Burkholderiales > Rhodocyclaceae > Azonexus. Next base: position 170,405 of record NZ_JBASFI010000005.1, on the reverse strand, counting down.
GCGCGAAGCCATCGCCGAAATCGAGGCGGTTCAACCAACGCCGGCCGCTCGTTCGTTCTGGTGGATTTCACTCGGGGTGCTTGAAGCGCTGGCTGATCCGGTACTCGGCGCCGATCCGTCGTCGCGCCAGCTTTGTTCCCGTATCGATGCCCAGATCCGGCGTCTGGTCGGCGGGTCGAACAATGTCGCCGAGCGTGTTCTGCGCGAGTCGCTCTATTACATCGCCCAGGCGCCGGCCGATCTGAATCCGGGCATTGCCGATGTGCAGTCGGTATTTGGTCTGGCTGATTTGCTGCCGAGCCCGGCGACGCAAGCGGCGCCACTGCCGCATCATGGTGAGTTGCGCAAGTTGCGCGAGGCGCTGACGGCAGTTGAAGAATTATGGAGCCGGTTTTGTACCGGCAACACGGGCAGCTTGGCCGGATTTGTCGAAAATGCGCGTAACTGCGCCCAGCTGACCGAGGAAATTGGACAGACCGATCTCAAGCGTCTTGGCCAGGGCCTCGGTGCTGTTGCCAACTGGTTGTCGGAAGATTCGTCACGCTTCAATGATGCGGTGGCGATGGAAGTGGCGACCACCATCCTGCTGCTCGAGAATGCGCAGGAGAATTTCCGACGTCTGGGTACCGATTTCGCCCAGCAAGTCGATCTCATGGTCGCCCGCCTCTACGCTTGCATCGCTGGCCGGCCAGCGGCTGACGAGGGAATTCCGCTGCTCGACGAGATGACTCGGCGGGCTCAGGAAAAGCTGCTGATTGGTCAGGTGGGTCGGGAAATCCAGAATAATCTGGCTCAGATCGAGCAGGCTCTCGACGGATTCTTCCGCGATCCGACCAAGGCACACGATCTCCTTCAGCTTGATAATCCGATCAAGCAGATCAGCGGAGCGCTGGCCATGCTTGGCCATTTTGGCGCGGTCAACAGTCTCAAGGAATGCGCGGCCACCATCCAGCAATTCGCGCAGCCTGATTATCAGCCGGCCAATGAGGATTTCGAGGCGGTTGCCGACCAGTTGTCGTTGCTGGGCTTCTTTGTTGACTCATTGCAAAACGGCGAAACCGATTTCGATGCCTTCGTTCGTCGCATGAATGGCGAGGTGTCGGATGAGCCGATGCCGGAGCCGGAGACCGCTTCGGCGCCGACTGTCGAAGCGCTTCTGGTCCAGCAGGCGCGGGACATGCAGGTTCTTGCCGACGCGCTCAAGGAGGCTCCGGAAGACGCTCGTCTGCAGGATGAGCTCAAGCAAAATCTGCAGGACATCCAGAAGGATGCTGACCTTGTCGCCAACCGCGAACTGGGCGAATCGGCCAAGGTTGCGCTGGCTGCCTTGCAGTCAGGCGTCGAGGTCGATGCTGCCTTGTCCGGGCTCAAACCGCTGGCGCCTGAAGCTCCGGCGCCTTCTGCCGAAACGCTGCAATTGGCCGAGTCAAGCCACGAAGAAATCGATGCCGAACTGCTGTCGATCTTCCTTGAGGAAGCCAACGAAGTCCTGGCCTCTATCGCTGACCAGAAGGCCTTGCTGGCGGCCGCCCCGGATAACGTCGAGGCGTTGACTACGGTTCGGCGCTCGATGCATACGCTGAAGGGTAGCGGTCGGATGGTCGGCCTCAAGGATCTTGGCGAGGCGGCGTGGGAGTTCGAACAGACCCTGAACCTATGGTTACGTCAGGACACGGCAGTAACGCCGGATCTCCAGCGCATGATCGAGGAAGCTCATGCCTTGTTTGCGGAATGGGTTGTATATCTCGAGTCCGGCCAGGGGCGAGCCCCCGATCCCACCGCCTTGGTTGCGCTTGCTGCACGGCTGCGCGGCGTTGAAGTTCCTGTCGCTCAACCGATTGAGGCCGCGCCGGTAGCGGTTGACGAGCCAGTCATTCTCATTGAAGAGCCAGCCGAGCTGCTGGCGCCCGAACTGCCCGAAGAAACGTTGGAGCCGGTCGAAGAAGTGTTTGAATTGGCGGAAGTGCCGCCCGAAGTTGTTGAAGTGGCGCTCCCTGAGATCGAAGAGGCGCTTCCGGCTGTCGAAGAGCCGTCTGCGCTGTTTGAAGAGCCGCCTGCCTTTGCCGGTGAACTTCTGGAGATCGAAACGCCCGCCGAAATCGTCGCCCAGCCAGCTCAGGACGTCGAAGAAATAGAAGCGCTGGCGTTGCCGGAAGAACTGGTCGAGCCGGAAGAGGCTATGCTGCGGTCAACGCCGGAAAACGAGGAAATTCCGCTTGTTTCGCCGGAGCCAGTCAGCGAGTCGCCAACGCTTTACGACATATTCCGCGAAGAAGCGCGGGGTCATTTGCAGACGCTGGTGGACAGTTATGCGGTGATCGACGCCGATCCATCGGCCCCGACCACCTTCGAAATGACCAGAGCTGCGCATACCCTTGGTGGTATTGCGGCAACGGTTGGCCTGATGCCGCTTAACCGGCTGGCTGTGGCGCTTGAGCATGCCTTATTGCGGCGCGATGGCTCGGGGCAGGCGGAAAGTATCGAGGGCATTGAAACAGTTCGCCAGGCCATCATCACGCTGGAAGAAATGTTTGCTGGCCTCGCCTTGCAGCGTTCGCCGGATGAGCAGACGCAGTTGATCGTGGCACTGGAAGATGTTTTCCACGCGGCATTGCCTGGCGAGGAAGCGGTGCAGCCCGGTGCCGAGGTCGTTGAACTGCCCGGCCAGGCGGCAGAAGCACCCGAATTTGTTGCCGAGGTGCTTCATGCAGCACCGGCACCGGCCTTGCCACTGCTCAACGACGAGCTCGACGAACAACTGCTGCCGATCTTCCTGGAGGAGGCCGTTGATCTGACGCGTGACCTGACTACCCAGGTCCGTGCCTGGCGCAGCGATCTGGCCGGGGACGCGGCGCCGCATGCGATTGCCCGCCTGCTGCATACCTTCAAAGGCAGCGCGCGCATGGCCGGGGCGATGAATCTCGGCGAAGCGACGCATCAGCTTGAGGCGCGGGTTGAAGAGGCCCTGCGCGCCGGTCATGTGACGCCGGCATTCATCGACGAACTTGAAAACGGATGCGATGCGCTGGACCAGGTTGTCGAGCGCCTGCGGGTCGGTCCTCAGGAGCCTGTCGCTCCGGAAAGCCAGGAAACGGCTGCTGAGATGCCGGCTGCCGCGGGTCAGTTGCCGCCGGTGGAAGCCGAAGCGGAGGCTGAGGCGGGCAGCCAGCGGGCGACGCTACGTGTCCGCGCCGATCTCATTGATCGTCTGGTTAGCGAGGCTGGCGAACTGTCGATTGCCCGTACCCGGATCGAAGGTGAAATGCGCAGCCTGAAGGGCTCGCTGCTCGAGTTGACGGAAAACGTCATCCGTTTGCGCCGCCAGTTGCGCGAAATCGAAATTCAGGCTGAATCGCAGATTCAGGCGCGTGTTGCCCAGACGCCGGACAGCGAGGTTGATTTCGACCCGCTGGAACTCGACCGTTTTACCCGCTTCCAGGAGCTGACACGCTTCATGGCCGAGTCGGTGAACGACGTGGCGACGGTTCAGCAAAGTCTGCTCAAGAACCTTGATGACGCCAACGCGGCGATTCTTGCCCAGTCCCGTCTCAACCGCAGCCTGCAGCAGGAGCTCATGGGCGTACGAATGGTGCCGTTCGCCAGCCAGACCGAGCGCCTGTACCGCATTGTCCGGCAGTCCGCCAAGGAAGTCGGCAAGCGGGCCAATCTTGATATCGTCGGCGGTCAGGTCGATATCGACCGTTCAGTGCTCGACAAGATGCTGGCGCCGATCGAACACATGCTGCGCAATGCCGTGACGCACGGCGTCGAGAGCCGCGAGGAGCGTCTTGCCGCCGGCAAGCCGGAGGCCGGTGAAATCGTCGTCAAGCTGTCGCAGGAAGGCAACGAAATCGTTCTGGCCATGAGCGATGACGGCAAGGGGCTTGATCTTGACCGCATCCGGGGGCGTGCCGAGGCCATGGGCCTGCTCCAGCCGGGCCAGGCGGCCGATGAAAAAACGCTGTACGACTTCATCTTCCAGCCCGGATTCTCGACGGCCGCCGAAGTGACCCAGCTTTCCGGCCGCGGTGTCGGCATGGACGTCGTGAAAACCGAGGTTGGCGAAATCGGCGGACGCATCGAAATCCAGTCGCAGCTCGGTCAGGGAACCACTTTCCGTCTCTACCTCCCGCTGACGCTGGCGGTGACGCAGACTTTGCTCGTTCGTGTCGGCACCCATCTCTATGCCGTGCCATCGACGATGATCGAGCAGGTCAAGGAAATGAAGGAAAAGGTACTGGCCTCCGTTCGCGAAAAAGGCGAGGTGGAGTGGCAGGGCATTCGCTACCCCTTCCACTTCCTGCCGCACCTGCTCGGCGATATGGAAGCCGTACCGGAAGCGCATCGTCAGTACTGGGTGCTGTTGTTGCGTTCCGGTTCGCAGCGGGTTGGCATTCTCGTCGATGAGCTCAAGGGCAACCAGGAAGTCGTCGTCAAGAATATCGGCGCCCAGCTCGCCCGCGTGGTCGGTATCGCCGGCGCTACGGTGCTTGGCGACGGCAAGGTCGTGCTGATCCTCAACCCGGTCGCGCTGGCCAGCCGGACAACGGTTTCCAGCGTCCATACCGCTGTGCCGTCGATGCTGCCGCCAGTCATGACGGAAGTGGCGCGCCTGCCGACCGTGATGGTGGTCGACGATTCGCTGACGGTGCGCAAGATCACCAGCCGACTGCTCATGCGCGAGGGCTATCAGGTGATTCTGGCCAAGGATGGTGTCGATGCGCTCGAGCAACTGGTCGAGGTGACACCGGATGTCATCCTGTCCGACATCGAAATGCCGCGCATGGATGGCTTCGATCTGGTCCGCAACCTGCGCGCCGACGCCCGTCTGCGCTCGCTACCGGTGGTCATGATCACCTCGCGGACGGCCGATAAGCACCGCAACTACGCGCTCGAAATCGGTGCTAACCACTATCTCGGCAAGCCGTACGACGAAGCCGAGTTGCTGGGCATCGTGGCCGGTTATTGCAAAAAATAGCCCGAATTTCCGGTTGACCGTGGCATTCCACGGTCAACCGGAAATAATGCCTAGTTTTTAAGTATGGCGTAGCGCGCCAAGGTTCTATCCCGGGCAGGAGCATGATCGACTATCGGTGCCGGGTAGTCCCGACCGATTACCACCCCAATGCTTTCCTGCTCGAGGCGCCCCATTTGCCACGGCGCGTGGATATATTCGTTGGCGACTTTGGCCAGTTCGGGCACGTAGCGGCGGATGAACTTGCCCTCCGGGTCAAAACGCTCGGACTGCGTCACCGGATTGAAAATGCGGAAATACGGTTGTGCATCACAGCCGGTCGAGGCTGCCCACTGCCAGCCGCCGTTGTTGGCCGAGAGGTCGAAATCGTTGAGCTGATCGGCAAAATAGCGCTCGCCGAGCCGCCAGTCGATGCCGAGATCCTTGCTCAGGAAGGAGGCGACGATCATGCGCAGCCGGTTGTGCATCCAGCCGCTGTGATTGAGTTGGCGAATGGCTGCGTCGACGAGCGGATAACCGGTGCGGCCTTCCTTCCATGCGGCCAGGCCATCCGGCCAGTTATCCCAGTGCACCGCATCGTAGGCCGGCTTGAAAGCCTGGCCGACGACGTGCGGAAAATGGTCGAGGATCATGAAATAGAAATCACGCCAGATCAGTTCGTTGAGCCAGGTGGTGTCCTTGGCGTTCAGCGCATTGCGGACCAGTTCGCGAATACCGATAGTGCCGAAGCGCAAATGCACCGACAGGTACGAAACCCCCTTGACCGCCGGGAAGTCGCGCAGCGCGCCGTAGCGTTCGATACGTCCCTGGCGGAACTCGTCCCACAAGGCGCGGGCACCCGACATGCCGGGGCGAATGCCCAAGGCCTCAAGATCGCTCATTTCGAAACCGATTTGAGCCAGCGTCGGGATGCCAGCCAACTCGCTGCCGGCTAGTTGCCCATGGCAAGTCCACTCGGCACAATCGGCTGCGGTCAATCGTTTCAACCAGGCGTTTTTGTAAGGCGTGAATACCGAGAACGGGTTGCCGGCCTGAGTCAGTACTTCGTTGCCATCGAAGACGGCCTGATCCTTGAATGCATCGAACTCGATGCCTTCAGACTTCAGTGATTCAGTGACGAGGGCGTCGCGCCGCTTGGCTGCGGGTTCGTAATCGCGGTTGGCAAACACCGCCGATACGCCGAGTTCTTTGGCCAACGCGGGGATTTCCTCGGTTGCCCGGCCGTGACGGACGATCAGTCCGCCACCCTTGGCGTGCAGGGCGGCATCGAGTTCGACCAGCGATTCGCGAATGAAATGAACGCGCCGGTCACATCGGGCGGGCAGTGCATCGAGAATTTCAGAGTCGAAAACAAAGGCGCAATAAACCTGTTGCGCCCCGGCCAGTGCCGCGCTCAGGGCGGCGTGGTCATGGTCGCGCAGGTCACGGCGAAACCAGACAAGGGCTTTTTCTTTTTTCATGGTTGGTTTGTACCCTCCCGGCGATTAAAATTCCAGTCATGGACAACGTCAACCTGACCGACAACTTCCTCATCGCCATGCCGACGCTGGAAGACCCGTATTTCTCGAACGCCCTGATCTACATTTGCGAACACAATGAGAACGGGGCGCTGGGGATCATCGTCAATCGCCCGATTGACATGAATCTGGCCGGTCTGTTCGACAAAATCGACATCAAGCTGGCGGCGGAAAATCTCGCCAACCTGCCGGTCTATTTCGGCGGCCCGGTCCAGCTTGACCGCGGTTTCGTCCTGCACCGTCCGATTGGCAAATGGCAGTCCACGCTGGCCGTCAATGGCGAGGTCGGCCTGACCAGTTCGCGCGATGTGCTCAATTCAGTGGGCAGCGAAGGCCTGCCAGCCGAAATCATCGTCACGCTGGGTTACTCAGGCTGGGATGCCGGGCAGCTTGAAGACGAGCTGGCCCAGAACTCCTGGCTGACCGTGCCGGCCAAAGCTGAAATCCTCTTCGACCTGCCGCCCGAAGAGCGCCTGCCAGCGGCCATGCAAAAGCTGGGCATCAGCTTCACGCAGCTTTCCGACGTGGCAGGACACGCATGAGCCGGTCAGCTCGTTGATGGGCACCGTCCTCGCGTTCGACTTCGGTGAAAAGCGCATCGGCGTCGCCACCGGCGAAACCATGCTCGGTACAGCCCACCCGCTGACCACCATCCACGCCGAATCGAACGACGACCGATTTGCCGCCATCGGCAAACTGGTCGCCGAATGGCAGCCGGTGCAGCTGGTTGTCGGTCTGCCAATGCACGCCGACGGTACGCCACATGAAATGACCCGGCTGGCCACCAAGTTCGCCGAGCGCCTCAAGCGTCGCTACAACCTGCCGGTCGGCTTTGCCGACGAACGGCTGACTTCGGTCGATGCCGAATCCCGCCTGCGCGAAACTGGCCACAACAGCAAATCCGCCAAGCCGCTGCTTGATGCCGTGGCAGCCCAACTGATCCTTGAAACCTGGTTCGAAAGCCCGCACCATGTCACCCCATCCTGAAGTATTACCCGATGCCGAGGCGCAGTGTCGCCAACTAGCCGATCTGATTCGTCCGCAACTTTCCCGCAAGCCGGCGCTGGTCGGCATCTACAGCGGCGGCGCCTGGATCGCCGAGCGCCTGCGCGAACTGCTCGATCTGCCGGAGGACATCGGCCTGATCGACGTTTCCTTCTATCGCGATGATTTCGCCGAAAAGGGTCTGCACCCGCAGGTCAAGCCGACGGTCATTCCCTTCGACGTTGAAGGCCGTCACCTGATCCTGGTCGATGACGTGCTCTACACCGGACGCACGACGCGGGCAGCGATCAACGAGCTGTTCGACTACGGTCGTCCGGCTTCCATCGAACTGGCCGTGCTGGCCGACCGCGGCGGCCGTGAGTTGCCGGTAGCCGCAGCCTACGGTGCCTGGGCGGTGGAATTGAACGATAACCAGAACCTCGTGCTGGGCAAGGCGAATGACGGTCGACTGGTGTGGAGGATGGAAAATGCATAACCCGCAGTTGAACAAGGAAGGCGAACTGACCCACCTGCTGTCGATCGAAGGCTTGCCGCAGCGCATCCTGACGCAGATTCTCGATACCGCCGCGTCCTTCATGGAAGTCTCGGCGCGCGATGTCAAGAAGGTGCCCTTGCTGCGTGGCAAGAGCGTCTTCAACCTGTTCTTCGAGAACTCGACCCGCACGCGAACGACCTTCGAGATTGCCGCCAAGCGCCTGAGCGCCGACGTCATCAACCTCGACATCAACAAGTCATCGACGGCCAAGGGCGAAACTCTGCTCGACACCATCGACAACCTCGTCGCCATGCACGCCAACCTGTTCGTCGTGCGCCACGCCTCGAGCGGCGCGCCCTACCTGATCGCCGAGCACCTGCAGCGCATCGGCCGCGACGACGTGCACGTGGTCAATGCCGGTGACGGTCGCCACGCCCACCCGACCCAGGGCCTGCTCGACATGTACACGATCCGCCACTACAAGAAGGATTTCACGCAACTGCGCGTCGCCATCGTCGGTGACATCCTGCACTCGCGTGTCGCCCGTTCCGATATTCACGCGCTGACCACGCTGGGCGTCCCGGAAGTCCGCGCCATCGGGCCGGAAACCCTGTTGCCCAAGCATCTCGACAAGCTCGGCGTGCACGTCTTCCACGACATGAATGAAGGGCTCAAGGATGTCGACGTCGTCATCATGCTGCGCCTGCAGAACGAGCGCATGACCGGCGCCCTGCTGCCTTCTGCCGGCGAATATTTCCGTCACTACGGTCTGACACCGCAGAAACTCGCGCTGGCCAAGCCGGACGCCATCGTCATGCACCCGGGGCCGATGAACCGCGGCGTCGAAATCCACTCGGCCGTGGCCGACGGTTCGCAGGCCGTGATCCTGCCGCAAGTCACTTTCGGTATCGCGGTCCGCATGGCCGTCATGAGCATCGTTGCGGGGAACTGATAAATGAACATCGAAATCAAGAACGGCCACGTAATTGACCCGAAAAATGGCGTCGACCGCAGCACTTCGCTCTACATCACCGCTGGCAAGGTGGCCGGGCTGGGCGACGCGCCCGCCGGTTTTGTCGCCGGCAGATGCATCGACGCCGCCGGTTGCGTCGTCTGCCCGGGACTGATTGACCTCGGCGCCCGCCTCAACTCCATCGAGGCCGAACTGGCCGCCGCCGTGGCTGGTGGCGTCACTTCGGTCGTCGTTCCGCCCGACGCCGATCCGCCGCTCGACGAGCCGGAACTGGCCGACCGTCTGGTCCATCGTGGCGCCGAAATCGGCAAGGCGCGTGTCCTGCCGCTGGGCGCCCTGACCCTCGGCCTCAATGGCGAGCGTCTGGCCGAACTGGCCGGCCTCAAGAAGGCCGGCTGCGTCGCCTTCTCGCAAGCCAACAAGCCGGTCACCGACACCGAGGCGCTGCTCCGCGCCATGGAATACGCCGCCACGTTCGGCTTCGCCATCTGGCTGCAGCCGCAGGATTACTGGCTGTCGCGCAATGGCATTGCCCACGAGGGCGAGGTTTCCAGCCGTCTCGGTCTGGCCGGCATTCCGGTCGCGGCCGAAACCATTGCCGTCGGCACCATCGTCCAGCTCGTGCGCGATACCGGCTGTCGCGTGCATCTGACCCGCCTTTCCTCGGCGGCCGGCGTGGCGCTGGTCCAGCGGGCGCAGCATGAAGGTCTGCCAATCACTTTCGACATCGGCGTTCATCACCTGCTGCTCACCGAAAACGACATCGGCTACTTCAACCCGCACGCCCGTTTCAGCCCGCCGCTGCGCGCCCAAAGCGACCGTCAGGCGCTGTCGAATGCGGCCGCTGCTGGTCTGGCCGTCATCTGTTCAGACCACACGCCGGTCGGCGCAGATGACAAGTTGCTGCCCTTTGGCGAAGCCAAGCCGGGGGCGACCGGGCTTGAAGTGTTGTTGCCGCTCACCCTGAAGTGGGCAGAGACGGCCGGCGTAAGCCTGTCCGATGCGCTGGCCCGCATCACCTCGGCGCCGGCTGCCGTCCTCGGTCTGCCCAGTGGCCAACTGGGCGTCGGCGCAGCGGCCGACATCTGCATCTTCGACCCGGAAGCGACCTGGCAACTGACCTCGGACGCCCTCAAGAGCCGTGGCAAGAATTCGCCATGGACCGGTTACATGATGACCGGCAAGGTGAAATCCACGCTGGTTGGTGGGCGCGTCGTTTATCAGGCTTGAGGCGTTTTCAGCACTGATTTGCCTCCCCGTCTGAGCTGTAGATTCATGGTTTAATCGTCGCATGGATCCACAGCTCACGACGGCCACCCAGCGCATCATCAAAATCCGGCGCGACTACAACACCTGGGTTGCCAACGAAACCCTGGAAGACTATGCGCTGCGTTTCACGCCGCGCAGTTTTCGCAAATGGTCAGAGTTGCGCGTCGCCAACACGGCCTTTGGAGCAGCCTCCTTTCTGGTCCTCGAAGCGGTCGGCGCGACCATGCTCGTCCAGGCTGGTTTTCTCAACGCTTTCTGGGCGATCCTCGCCACCGGCCTGATCATCTTCCTGATCGGCTTGCCGATCAGCGTCATGGCCGCCCGCCACGGGCTGGACATGGACCTGCTGACGCGCGGCGCCGGCTTCGGCTACATCGGCTCGACGATCACCTCGCTGATCTACGCCAGTTTCACCTTCATTTTCTTCGCCCTCGAAGCGGCGATCATGGCCTACGCGCTCGAACTCGCCTTCAAGATACCGCCGGTCTGGGGCTATCTGATCTGCGCGCTGGTCGTCATTCCGCTGGTTACCCACGGTGTCACGGCAATCAGCAAACTCCAAGCGTGGACCCAGCCGCTGTGGATTTTCCTGCTCGTCCTGCCTTACGCCTTCCTCTTCCTTGAAGACCCGCAGGCGCTGTCCGGCATTTGGCAATACGGTGGCGAACGGGGCGGCGAGTTGGGCGGAAATTCCAGTTTCAATCCGCATCTGTTTGCGGCGGCGCTGACGGTCGGCATCGCGCTGGTCACGCAGATGGCCGAGCAGGTCGATTACCTGCGTTTCATGCCGGAAAAAACGCCGGCCAACAACCGTCGCTGGTGGCTCGCCGTCATCATCGGCGGGCCGGGCTGGGTGGTTCCTGGCGTCCTCAAGATGCTCGGCGGGGCGCTGCTCGCCTGGCTCGTCTTGCGCAACGGCATCCCCGCCGAGAAGGCCGTCGACCCGAACCAGATGTACCTGATCGGCTTCTCGCACGTCTTCGACAACACGACCTTGGCCATCGCCGCGACGGCGCTGTTCGTCGTCATTTCGCAGCTCAAGATCAATGTCACGAATGCTTATGCCGGTTCGCTGGCCTGGTCGAATTTCTTTTCCCGGCTGACGCACAGCCATCCCGGCCGCGTGGTCTGGGTGGTTTTCAACACGCTGATCGCGCTATTGCTCATGGAACTGGATGTCTTCCAGGCGCTTGGCCAGGTGCTTGGGCTCTACTCGAACATCGCCATTTCATGGATGGCCGCCGTGGTCGCCGACCTCGTCATCAACAAGCCGCTCGGCCTGTCGCCGCCGGGGCTGGAGTTCAAGCGGAGCCATCTTTACGACATCAATCCGGTCGGCGTTGGCGCCATGGCCATCGCCTCGGCGCTGTCGGTCGGCACCTTCGTCGGGTTGTTTGGCGAGGCGTTGCAGCCCTATGCGCCCTTCGTCGCGCTGGTCGCAGCCTTTCTCGTTTCGCCACTGATCGCATGGGGAACGGGCGGTCGCTACTACCTGGTCCGCCCGAAAGAGATTCCCACGGTCAACCGGAAAAAATGCTCAATTTGCGAACGTGACTACGAGAGCGAGGACATGGCTTACTGCCCCGCCTATCAGGGGGCGATCTGCTCGCTGTGCTGCACGCTCGACGCCCGTTGCCACGACCTGTGCAAACCGCAAGCCAGCCTTGGCGCGCAATGGAACGCCGTGTTGCGGCGCATCCTGCCTAGGGCCGCGCTGCCCTATCTCGAAACCGGGCTCGGCCACTACCTGCTGCTGATGACGGGCATCGTGCCGATTCTGGCGCTCATCCTCGGCGTGCTCTACACCCACGAACTACTCGCGCTCGGCGCGCCGGACTCAGCCGTCATTGCCCGCCTGCAGGACAGTTTCATCAAGACCTTCGCCGCGCTGCTCATGCTCAGTGGCGTCATCGCCTGGTGGATGGTGCTGACCCAGGAAAGCCGGCGCGTCGCGCAGGAGGAGTCCAACCGCCAGACGCAGCTGCTAATGCAGGAAATCGAATCGCACCAGCGCACCGACGAGGCGCTGCAAAAAGCTCGGGTAGTCGCCGAGCAGGCCAATCAGGCCAAGAGCCGTTACATCACGGCGATCAGCCACGAACTCCGCACGCCGCTCAACAGCATCCTCGGCTACGCCCAGATTCTCGCCGCCGACGAGGACGTGCCGCCCAACCGGGCGCAGGCCGTCAGCGTCATCCGCAAATCCGGCGACCACCTGCTATCGGTCATTGAAGGCACGCTCGACATCGCCCGCATCGAGGGAGGCAAACTGACCCTCGACGTCAAGGCCATGGATTTCCCGGAACTGATGCAGCAGATCGTCGGCATGTTCGAACTGCAGGCGCGCAACAAGGGTTTGTCTTTCGAGTTCCGCCCGGTCGGCGAACTGCCGGTCGTCGTCCGTGCCGATGAAAAACGCTTGCGCCAGATTCTGATCAACGTATTGGGTAACGCCGTCAAATTCACCGTGCGCGGCGGCGTCACCTTCAGCGTCGAATGCCGGCGCGACATGGCGATTTTCGAAATCCGCGACACCGGCCCCGGCATCCCGGCTGCCGACATGGAACGCATCTTCGAGCCCTTCACGCGCGGCAGCAGCGCGCAGGCCGGCGGCAGCGGCGTCGGCCTGACCATCGCCCGCATGCTGACCGACCTCATGGGCGGCGAAATGCAGGTGTCGAGCACGCCGGGCGAAGGCACGCTGTTCCGCATCCGCCTCTTCCAGCCATCCGTGCACTCGGCGCAGGCAGCGAAGGAGTTGCCCAAACTCAACCGCATCGGCTACGTCGGCGTGCGCCGGCGAATCCTCGTCGTCGATAACGAAAAGGTCGACCGCGACCTGCTGCAAAACGTCCTCGAACCGCTTGGCTTCGTCGTCGAGCAGGCGGCCAGCGGCTACGAATGCCTCGCCGCCGTGCCGCGTTTCGCCCCGCACCTGATTTTCATGGACCTCGGCATGCCCGGCATCGACGGCTGGGAAACCATTCGCCGCCTGCGCCAGCAGGGCCACAACGAGGCCGCCATCGCCATCCTCTCGGCGAATGCCTACGACAAGGGGCTCGACAACGATGTCGGCGTGACGCCCGACGATTTCATCGTCAAGCCGCTCAAGGTCGACGAACTGCTCGCCTGGTTGGGCCGTAAGCTGGACCTCGAATGGGTGACGGCCGATGCGCCCGCCGCAGTGGCACAGCCCACGCCGGCCGAACCGCTCCCCCTGCTGCCGCCTGGTGAAACCGAAATGGCCGCGCTCGACGAATTGATCACCCTCGGCTACCTGCGCGGCATCCTCAACAAACTCGCCGAAATCGAGCGGATGGATGCCAGTCACGCCGAATTCGTCCGCGTCCTGCGCGATCTTGCGCGACAATTCCAGTTCGATGCGATGAAGGAAATTATCAGGAAAATGCGCGATGCCGCCCGTTGATCGGACCATCTCCGACATCGTCCTGATCGTGGACGATGTGCCGGAAAACCTCTCCCTGCTGCACGATGCGCTCGACGAAGCCGGCTACACCGTGCTCGTCGCGACGCACGGCGAAGCGGCGCTGCAACGCGCCCGCCAGAGCCTGCCCGACGTCATCTTGCTTGATGCGCTGATGCCCGGCATGGATGGCTTCGAGGTCGCCCGCCGGTTGAAGGCCGACTTCTCCACCCAGCATATTCCCATCGTCTTCATGACCGGCCTGACCGAAACCGAGCACGTTGTCGCCGCCTTCGCCGCCGGCGGCGCCGATTACGTCACCAAGCCGATCCGCCCGGCCGAGGTGCTCGCCCGCATCGCCGCCCACATGGCCAACGCCCGGCAGATGAAGCAGGCGCGCAGCGCGCTCGACGCCTTCGGCCAAGCCACCGTCGCCGTGCGCGCGGCAGACAGCAAGGTCGTCTGGCAGACGCCACTGGCCCGCAGCCTGCTCAACGCTTACTTTGCCAACCCGGAAACCGTTGCCCCGGAAGAACTGCTGAGCTGGATCGCCGCCGCTCTGCGCGCCCGTGCCGACGGCCGTGATGCGCCGGCCCTGCTCATCGCCGAAGGCAACAAGCGCCTGCTCGCCTCCTTCCACGACCAGACCGGCGACGACGAATGGCTCGTCGTGCTGCGCGAGGAAAACGACGCCTCGGCGGTCGAATCGCTGATCGCCGCCTTCCGCCTGACCCAGCGCGAAGCCGAGGTGCTTTACTGGGTGGTGCAGGGAAAAACCAGCAACGATATCGGCGAAATCCTCGGCAACAGCCCGCGTACGGTCAACAAGCACCTCGAGCACGTCTTCGAGAAACTCGGCGTCGAAACTCGGACGGCGGCGGCCAATCTGGCGATGAGCAAGATGCGCGGCGCCTGAACCATTTCAATTTTGGCCGTTTTTTCGGGTTGACCGTGGATGGCTTTGTCGACCCGAAATGGTCATTGGTCAGCCAAGGAAGCGGACATTGGCTGCTTGCAGGTTCGATTCTGGGGTGACAGTATTCTCGAATGGAATGACCTTCGGTAACCCACTGTCAAAATTTATGAATAGTTCATCCTCAGGAAACTCACTGGCCGAGCTAGTAACGGACTGGGGTGGGTTTGAGAAGCTCGTTGCTGAGCTGCACGATACTGGCGACGTGAATGTCGAGCACAATGTCACGCTGCCCGGACGCTCAGGTGCACCCCGTCAAATTGATGTCCTAGTTCGTTATACGCAAGGGCTGTATGAGCACCTGATTGTTGTCGAATGCAAATATCGGAACTCACCAATTGAACGTCTTCACGTGGATGCACTGGCAACAACGATACGGGAGGTAGGGGCTTCCCGCGGCGTTATTTTTTCGACAAAGGGATTCCAGAGCGGCGCCATCGCGCAGGCAGAGCACGAGAACATCTCACTCTTTCTCCTTAGGGAGCCGACCGATGCCGAGTGGGGATTGCCAGGGCGGCATCTCGACATATGGCTGCATTATGTTTCGATCAGCATTGGAAATTTAGAGATGCCGGGCACAACGGCAACGCCGCTCCGTCCAGGTGTTTCCCCCAGAATTGATATTCGTTTGGGTGATCCAGCGGGACCATCTCAAACACGGATTGAGGTCGATGGTAAGCCGCACCCAACGCTTGAAGAACTCCTCCTGGATATTGCCAACCGTTCTGCTCAGTTGGCA
This sequence comes from Azonexus sp., assembly GCF_049652925.1. GTDB lineage: Bacteria > Pseudomonadota > Gammaproteobacteria > Burkholderiales > Rhodocyclaceae > Azonexus. The sequence goes on along the minus strand of NZ_JBASFI010000005.1, from coordinate 155,055 downwards.
TATCGCCCCACTCATATAGATTTTGGTGGGACATTCGAGGGAACCGTAAAGAACGTAATTAAGGTGAATTTCGCGCCAGAAACACCCACTCAGATATTCCTCGATGGAGCCATAATTTTCGCCCCGCGCATAACATTCGACCTGGGGACCAAAGTGACCCAATCCAGGCTTCAGCTTGACCGTGGCACTCCTTATGCATTTGTTCTTGCCATTGAGGATTGCATAAAGAAAGTGGTTACAAAGGCGTACAGAGGCCGGGAAGAGGCGGTTACCCAACTCCACCCAACCGGGGATACCACCGCAGAGTTGTCCGGAGATCCGTATAAAAATGGCTCAATCATGTCCATTTGGTTGAAGGGGTTCGAAAACTTTGACGAGTTTTCTGGGGTCACTCCATCGAGCGGTTCGGAAGTACTGCTCAAGCTCGTCCTCTAAAATATGCACATACCCATCTGGTGACTAGAACGACCGCTAGCAAGGAAAAACACGCAACATCTGCTGCTGGCCGATTGCCGCTTATCACTGGCTCCACAGCGTTCGATGGCTAATACCGGCCACCTTCTCTCCTCTGCGTGTCGACATGTCCATTTTGGTCAATTTTTCGGGTTGACCGTAGCAAAGCGGTACGCTGCGTACCCCTACGCAATCTAACGTATTTCTCCCGAACAACCCCGGTCGTACTCTGGCGCTGCACTGCAACAACGCAGTTTGACCAGATTTCCATTCCGAGGAGCTTCCATGAGCAATCGTCGCAACTTCATCAAGGCAACCGTTCTCGCCGCCGCCCTGTCGTCCATCGGCATGGCCGCCCACGCCGCCGACACCATCAAGGTCGGCGTGCTGCACTCCCTGTCCGGCACCATGGCCATTTCCGAGACCGCGCTCAAGGAAACCGTGCTGATGACCATCGACGAAATCAACAAGTCCGGCGGCGTCATGGGCAAGAAGCTCGAGCCGGTCGTTGTCGACCCCGCTTCCAATTGGCCGCTGTTCGCCGAAAAGGCCCGCCAGCTGCTGACCAAGGACAAGGTTGCCGTCACCTTCGGCTGCTGGACCTCGGTGTCGCGCAAGTCCGTGCTGCCGGTTTACAAGGAACTGAACGGCCTGCTCTTCTACCCGGTTCAGTACGAAGGCGAAGAGCTTGAGAAGAACGTCTTCTACACCGGCGCCGCGCCCAACCAGCAAGCCATCCCGGCCGTCGAATACTTGATGTCCAAGGACGGCGGCGAAGCCAAGCGCTTCGTGCTGCTCGGCACCGACTACGTCTATCCGCGCACCACCAACAAGATTCTGCGCGCCTTCCTGAAGTCCAAGGGCGTGGCTGACGCCGACATCATGGAAGACTACACGCCGTTCGGCCACAGCGATTACCAGACCATCATCGCCAAGATCAAGAAGTTCGCCTCCGAAGGCAAGAAGACCGCAGTCGTGTCGACCATCAACGGCGACTCCAACGTGCCGTTCTACAAGGAACTCGGCAATGCCGGCCTGAAGGCTACCGATGTGCCGGTCGTCGCCTTCTCGGTCGGTGAAGAGGAACTGCGCGGCGTCGATACCAAGCCGCTGGTCGGCCACCTGGCTTCGTGGAACTACTTCATGTCGCTCAAGAATCCGGAAAACGACAAGTTCGTGAAGATGTACCGCGACTGGGCCAAGAAGGCCAAGCTGCCGAACGCCGACAAGGTTGTGACGAACGACCCGATGGAAGCCACCTACATCGGCATCCACATGTGGAAGCAGGCGGTCGAGAAGGCCAAGTCCACCGACACCGACAAGGTCATCGCCGCCATGGCCGGCCAGACCTTCAAGGCACCGAGCGGCATCATGTCGAAGATGGACGAAAAGAACCACCACCTGCACAAGTCGGTATTCATCGGCGAAGTGAAGGCCGACGGCCAGTTCAACGTCGTCTGGAAGACGCCCGGCCCGGTCAAGGCCCAGCCGTGGAGCCCGTTCATCGCCGGCAACGACAAGAAGAAGGACGAGCCGGAAATGAAGTAGTCCGGAGCTACTGTCAGTCGCAGGAACGGGGGCTTCGGCCCCCGTCTTTACGTCCGGTCTTAGCATTCTTTGACATTGTCCGGCGATGACAGGGATACGCCGATCAGGCATAGTCGGCCCCTTGCGCATTCCCGATGAAAAGCAGTTCCCATGACAACTGACACGCGGGCAAACATCCGTCTGGCCCAGCTCCACCTCTACGTAGACATCCATCTTCACGATCGCTATCTGGCGCCGCCGCTGGCTCTGGTGGTCGCCGCGCTGCTCACCAACTGGGTTCCCGTCGCGTGGGCCGCTGCCTGGGCTGGTGCCGAACTGCTGATCATCGCCAACTACATCCGTGTTTATCGCGCCTTCAAGCGCAGCAACGCCACGCCGCGCGACGAACCGCGCTGGGCCCGACGCATCGCCATCGCCCACGGCGCCCACATGCTGGCCTGGTCGTCGCTGGTTTTCTGGGCCTGGCAACCAGGCAGCTTTCCCAGTCTGGTGTTCATCATGCTGGTGCACATCGGCCTGATTTCGCTGACCACCTCGATGAGCAATGCCCATCTGCGCATCCTCGCTTTCGACATGATCTTTCCCATCCTGGCCCTGCTCGGGCCGCCACTGCTTGAGTTCAGCTGGTTCAACGTCGGCCTTTGCCTGCTCGGTGCCGGTTTCAGTGCCTTGATGCTGCTCGTCGCCCGGCAGATCAATGCCTATTCGACCGAGGCCCTGCAACTGCGCCAGCGTAACGACATACTGATCCGCGAACTTGAATCGCAAGCCTCACGCGATTCGCTGACCGGCCTGGTCAATCGCCGCTATTTCCTCGCCGAGGCCAACCGGCAAATTCAGGCAGCACAACGTTCCCCGCAGGTGCTGGCCCTGATGATCATCGATCTCGATCACTTCAAGCAGGTCAATGACCAGTATGGCCACCTGGGTGGCGACGAGGTGCTGGTGGCTGTTGTCGATGCCTTGTCCCGGCACCTGCGCACCGGCGATTGGCTGGGGAGGCTGGGCGGCGAGGAGTTCGCCCTGCTCCTGCCCGAGACGACGCAGGCCGAAGCCATGGAAACGGCCGAGCGCCTGCGCCAGGCGACGGCCGCGCTGCACCTCGACATCCAGGGGCACCCCGTTAATCCGACCGTCAGCATCGGCATTGCCTTGCTGGACAAGGAGGATCTCAGCCTGTCCAATCTCATGCACCGGGCCGACCTGGCGATGTACGCGGCCAAGACACAAGGCCGCAACCGCGTCGTCTGCGCCACGCCGGCCGTGTCGCCGGAGATGGTGAGTCCACGCGCAAACACGGCAGCCATCCCGGTCTAGCCGGAAGCGAAATAATCCGGATCGATTGCCAATCGAACGAACGGGGGCCGAGGCCCCCGTTTTCAATTTTGGCCAAAATTTCCGGTTGACCGTGGGATTGGGCGCGCGGGGTTCAGACCACCCGTTTGGCACCGAAAGTGCTTACTCTCTGCCGGATGCGACGATGACCGCAGTTTTGTCTGTCATTTGTCGCACACTCATCCCGCCCTTGTTGCATTCGATACTACGGAGAGCGTCGTGCCCGTACTGACTGAAAATACCACCCTGATCGCACTCAAATCCGCCAAACCTACCGGCCTGGGCATGACCCAGCTCGGCATTCCCGTGCTTGACAGCACTCAGGTGAAGAAGGGCAAGCTACATGAGTTTCTGCAGTCCACCGAGGACGGCAAGGTTGGCCGCCGCTACCAGAACATCCGGGTGACCGCGGTCAGGACAGCCGAAGGCGGCGTCGAGTCGGCCAAGGTCTTCCTGCAGTTCGAGGTCTTCGGCGACGACAACGTGCCGGAAGGCGCTTGTGGTGGCTACACGGTGGCGCTGCTGAGCGGCGCGGACGCTCTGCTGACCCTGCCGGCGAGCAGCCTCTTCCTGCCTTATGGCCGCGCCTGGTACGAGAATCAGGTGGTCTTTGACGTGCCGCTCAGCATCTTCGACAAGGCAGACCAACTGCAACTCACGGTTGCGGCCGATCAGGTGCGGGCAATCTGAGCGCTGACGATGGTTCAGGCGGGCGGTGCGATGCCGCTCGCGGCCAGCTGTCGTTCCAGCGTGTCGGCGGCGGCCGCGATATCGAGCACGCGCCGGCGCATCAGCGCCAGCATTTCGCCGAGCAGCACGGCCGGCGGCGCTTCCATGACGCCCAGACCAACCAGCCAGCTGGCCAGGGCCGCCTCGTTGCGGTCAAGGGCCCGCGCGGTTTCGCGTTGCCAATCGCTGCCGTAGAGCAGGCGCGCGTTGTCGCGAAAAATCTGGCGTGCCGCTTCGTCGGCGGCCATGGCGTCGAGCGGCAGGGCAGTGCCGCCGGCCTCCTCGACGGCCATCGGCTGCGTCTGCATTGCTTCGGCCAGACGGCTCAGTTCCGGCAGGATTGATCGCACCAATTCCAGGCCGCTCAGCGGCACGATCCAGCAACGGTGCTTGGCACTCCAGCGTGTTTTCGGCGCCCAGCGCAGCAGGCGCTCGATGGTGTCGGTGTACTCGGCCTTGATGATGATGGCGCGGTCGGTGGCATAAACCCACGGGTTGGCAGGCAACGGATGGGCGGTGAGGCGGGAGTGGGCTTCTTCGTCGGTCAGCATGGCAGGTGGCGTGAGCCTGGTTGGTGGCGTGCCGGGTGATTCCGGAGGCTCTGCCACAACAGCGTTACAACTTGCCAATTGGCGAGACAGGGGCCGCAGCCCCTGTTTTCGATTTTGGCCGATATTTCCGGTTGACCGGGGAATCGCCGTTTAGGCTGCTACAGCGATCCACGGCTTCCGGCCGGTGCCTCAGACGCGCAGCAGGGCCTTGACCAGGCGTTCCGACAGCTGCTCTTCGGTGAATTGCGGTTCGTTCGGCGGGTAGAGGGAATTTTCTTCGATCTCGAAACCCTCGGCGGCGGACAGGGCACGGAGTTCCTTGATTTTCAGGCAGGCCTTCAACTGGGCGCCCAGTTCGGGATTGGCTCTGGCTTTTTCAGAAAAGGCCTTGATCGGTGCAACGGACATGATTTCTCCTTGGGTTAAAACAAAATGGGCATTGCTTTGGCAGCCTTCTCAGGCCGGGTAGTCGAGCGTTTCCGGATCGTCCCCGGCGTTCTGAATCACGGCCTGGGCCAGCCTGCCATCCGAGTGATAGTGGTAATCGTGACAAACCTCGATCTCGCCATAAACCACCTTCTCGCAGCGCGTCAGCAAGCCGCCAACGTCGAACGCCCCACGGTAGAAAGTGTTTCGGTTGCGCATGTCTTCAGCGGCGAGTTCGCCCACCAGATTGAGTGGCAGGCGAGCCCCGCTGTAGCTCGTGAAGTAGCGGATCGTCAGATCGGAGGAGTTCATGGCTGGTTCAGGATTGTCGGATAGACCACAAAAACCCGCCAAAAAAGCAGGTCAGGGACTGAACTAGCAAATTCAGGACCAAGGCGCGCCCGGCGGCGCCAAAGCCCTACGCAATTCATCGTATTCCTGATCACGAGCCCGCCCCGTAACCTGTCGTTGCACTGCACAAATTGCGGACGGGAATTTGATGAAAAAAACGCTAATTGCTTTACTGCTCAGCCTCGGCAGCCTGTCGGCGCAAGCCGCGCTCGACCCGGCGCAGGTGCGCCAGCTGGCCGCCGAGGATTCGACCGACAAGGTGGCAGCCATCCGCCAACTGACGCAGACGGCCGACCCGGATGCCGTGCGCGTTCTCAAGGCGATGTCGGAAGACAGCCTGTTCCTGGCCGGCGACAAGGTGGTGATTATCGATGGTGACAAGGCTTTCGACGGGGCGACCGGCGAAGCGATCAAGATGCCGGCCAATCCGGAATCGCCGACGGTCAATAACCGCATTCGCGGCGAACTGGCCAGCGCCTTGGCCGCGCTCAAGCTGTTCGATGCCGATGTGAGCGTTCGCCTCGCTTCCGCCCAGAAACTGCAAAGCCAGGTGACGCCGGAAATGGCGCCGCTGCTGGCCCGCGCGCTGGAGAAGGAAAGCGACTCGCAGATCAAGGCGCTGCTCGTCCTCGCCCACGCCCAGGCCAACTTGGCCCACACCGACCCCGCCGCCCGCCTCGCTGCGGTCAAGGCGCTGGCCGAAACTTCTTCGCCCACCATCAAGAGCGTCCTCTTGCCGCTTACCGAAAAGGCTGGCGAGCCCGATGACAAGGTGCGCTACGAAGCCATCGCGGCGGTGAAGGCGATCGACAGCCGACTGGCCATCGCCGAGAACGTCGGCCGCGCCTTCTCCGGCCTGTCGCTCGGCAGCATCTTGCTCCTTGGCGCCCTCGGCCTGGCCATCACCTACGGCGTCATGGGCATCATCAACATGGCGCACGGCGAATTGTTGATGGTCGGCGCGTACGCCACCTACGGCATGCAGACGCTGTTCCGCGCCTATTTCCCTGATGCCATCGATTGGTACCTGCCGGCCGCTATTCCGGTCGCCTTCTTCGCCGCCGCAATGGTCGGCGTGATCATGGAACGCACGGTGATCCGCTGGCTCTACGGCCGCACGCTGGAAACCCTGCTCGCCACCTGGGGCCTGTCGCTGGTGCTGATCCAGTCGGCGCGTGTGCTGTTCGGCGCGCAGAACGTCGAAGTCTCGAACCCGAGCTGGATGTCGGGCGGCATCGAGGTCATGCCCAACCTGATCCTGCCGTGGAACCGCATCATCATCGTCGGCTTTGCGATGTTCGTGCTCTTCCTCGTCTGGGTGCTGATGAACAAGACGCGCCTCGGCATGTTCGTCCGCGCCGTGACGCAGAACCGCCCGATGGCCGGCTGCGTCGGTGTGCCGACGGCGCGCATCGACACCATGGCCTTCGCGCTGGGCGCCGGCATCGCCGGGCTGGGCGGCGTCGCGCTGTCGCAGATTTCCAACGTCGGTCCGGACATGGGCCAGGGCTACATCGTCGATTCCTTCATGGTCGTTGTCGTCGGCGGCGTCGGGCAACTCGCCGGCGCGGTCTGGGCGGCGCTTGGCCTGGGCATCTTCAGCAAGCTGCTCGAAGGCTGGGCCGGGGCGGTCATCGCCAAGATCAGCATCCTCGTCTGCATCATCATCTTCATCCAGAAACGGCCGCAGGGCATCTTCGCCCTCAAGGGCCGCTTCGTCGAGTAAGGCTGAACCATGCGCAAACCCCTCACCCTCCGCATTGTGTCCTCCCTCGACACCAAAAGCTGGATCGCCCTCGGCATCTTCCTCGCCCTCGCGCTGGTCGTCGTCCCGGTCCTCCACCTCAACTTCCCGGAAGACAGCGCCTTCCACGTCTCGACCTACGCCATCACGCTGATCGGCAAGATCATGTGCTACGCGCTGGTCGCCGTCGCCATGGACCTGATCTGGGGCTACGGTGGCATCCTGTCGCTTGGCCACGGGTTGTTCTTCGCACTCGGCGGCTACGCCTTCGGCATGTACCTGATGCGCCAGATCGGCCGCGACGGCTCCTACGGCGCCGATCTGCCCGACTTCATGGTCTTCCTCGACTGGAAGGAACTGCCGTGGTTCTGGCTCGGCAGCGACAGCTTCGGCTGGGTCGCTTTCCTGGTCATGGCCGTGCCGGCTGTCGTTGCCTTCGTCTTCGGCTACTTCGCCTTCCGCTCGCGGATCAAGGGCGTCTATTTCTCGATCATCACCCAGGCCCTGACCTACGCCGCGATGCTGCTCTTCTTCCGCAACGAAACCGGCTTCGGCGGCAACAACGGCTTCACCGACTTCAAGCGCGTGCTGGGTTACAGCGTCACCTCATCGGAAACCCGGCTGGTCCTGTTTGGCCTGACCGCCGTGATGCTTGCCGTGACGCTGGTCTTTGCTGCCTGGCTGGTCAAATCCAAGTTCGGCCGGGTGCTGACTGCCATCCGCGACGCCGAGAGCCGCGTCATGTTCATCGGCTACAACCCGCTTTGGTACAAGCTGACCATCTGGGTCATCTCCGCCATCCTGTGCGGCATCGCCGGCGCGCTCTACGTGCCGCAGGTCGGCATCATCAACCCGTCCGAAATGAGCCCCGGCAACTCCATCGAAATCGCCATCTGGGTCGCCGTCGGCGGGCGCGGTACGCTGATCGGGCCGATCATCGGCGCCTTCGTGGTGAATCTCGCCAAAAGCTGGTTCACCGTCAGCTTCCCGGAATACTGGCTGTTCTTCCTCGGCCTGCTCTTCATCGTCGTGACGCTGATGCTGCCGCAAGGCCTGGTCGGGCTGTGGAAGAAACTGATGGCCAGAAAAGGAGCCGAAGCATGAACACGATTGACCTTTTCGAAGATGACCGTCCGGAAGGCAGCGATGGCGCGGATCAGATGGGGCACTTCGTCACCGGCGAACTCGACCTGTCGCACGGCGTTGCCCTCTACCTCGAAGACATCACCGTCAGCTTCGACGGCTTCAAGGCCCTGAACAACCTGAATCTCGAAATCAACGCCGGCGAGCTGCGCTGCATCATCGGCCCGAACGGTGCCGGCAAAACGACGATGATGGACGTCATCACCGGCAAGACCCGCCCCGATTCGGGCAAGGCCTACTTCGGTCAGTCGATCGACCTGACCCGCCTGACTGAACCGGAAATCGCCCACGTCGGCATCGGTCGCAAGTTCCAGAAACCGACCATCTTCGAGCAGCACACGGTGTTCGAAAATCTCGAACTGGCCATGAAGACCGACAAGCGCGTCTGGAAAAGTCTGATGGCCTGGCTGGCCGGCGATGAACGCGACAAGATCGCCGAAACCCTGCGCTTGATTCGGCTGGACAAGGAACCCGACCGGCAAGCCGGCTTGCTCTCGCATGGGCAAAAGCAGTGGCTGGAGATCGGCATGCTGCTGATGCAGGAACCCAAGCTGCTGCTGTTGGATGAGCCGGTCGCCGGCATGACCGACGATGAAACCATGCGCACGGCCGAACTGTTCGTCTCGCTGGCCGGCAAGCATTCACTGGTCGTCGTTGAGCACGACATGGCCTTCGTCGAAAAACTCGGCGGCCTTGTCACCGTGCTGCACGAAGGGTCAGTGCTGGCCGAGGGCGATCTCGCCACGGTGCAGAACGACCAGCGCGTCATCGAGGTGTATCTCGGCCGCTGAGTTGGCCGCTGAACAGATTTCATTTTTGGGCATTTTTTCCGGTTGACCGTGGAAACCCCGGCAGCCAACCCGAACAGGACAAAACATCATGTTGAAAGTCGATACCCTCAACCAGGCCTACGGCGGTAGCCACATCCTGCGCGGCCTCAGCTTCGAGGTCAAAACCGGCGAAGTCACCACCCTGCTCGGCCGCAACGGCGTCGGCAAGACCACGCTGCTCAAGTCGCTGATGGGCCTCGTCAAAACCAAATCGGGCAGCATTACCTTCGACGGCAAGGACATCACGAACCTGCCGCCGCACGAACGCGTCAAGGCCGGCATCGGCTTCGTCCCGCAAGGCCGCGAGATCTTCCCGCGCCTGACCGTCGAGGAAAACTTGCTCATGGGCCTCGCCACCAAACCCGGCAGTACGCCGATTCCGCAGCGCATCTTCGACATGTTCCCTGTGCTCAAACAGATGATGCACCGCCGCGGCGGCGACCTCTCCGGTGGCCAGCAACAACAACTGGCCATCGGCCGCGCCCTGGCCATGGGCCCCAAGCTGCTCATTCTCGACGAACCCACCGAAGGCATCCAGCCCTCGATCATCAAGGACATCGAACGCGCCATCCGAATGCTGGCCGAAACCGGCGAAATGGCCATCCTGCTCGTCGAGCAATACTACGACTTCGCCGAATCCCTGGCCGACCAGTACCTGCTCATGGAGCGCGGCGAATTCATCATGCGCGGCCGGGGTGAAACGATGCCGCAGGATGGGGTGCGCGAGGCGCTGGCGGTATAAGCTGAATATCGCGAAGTCATTGGGGCTGTCGCGTTTCGCCCGATCAATGGCTTGCGTAGCGCCGACGGCAATAGTTTGTTGCCAATGGTCTGGGCCGGGCCCCGTCTCAGGCACAATACGGCGGAATAATGTCTACAGGAAGTACGCACATGTCCCTGGTTCTTGGTGAGATCAGCAACGGCATCGGCACCGTTACGCTGAACCACGATATCAAGCGCAATGCGCTGTCCGAACACCTGGTCCAGGCAATTGCCGCGACCTTGGCAAGCTTCAAGGAGGCTAAGGTGCGCGTCGCCATCCTGCGCGCCCAGCCCGGCGCGCAGGTCTGGTCCGCTGGCCACGATGTTTCCGAGCTGCCGCTTGGCGGACTCGACCCACTTGGCTGGCAAGACCCGCTGCGCATGCTGATCCGCGAGGTGGAGGCTTTTCCAGCCCCGGTCATCGCGCTGATCGAGGGAAGTGTATGGGGCGGAGCCTGCGAACTGGTCTTTGCCTGCGACATGATCGTCGCCACCCCGGAGGCAACTTTTGCTGCGACACCAGCCAAGCTCGGTGTGCCCTACAACGCCACCGGTCTGCTCACCTTCCTCAATGCCGCGCCACCGCACATTGCAAAAGAGCTGCTTTTTACCAGTCGACCGATGACGGCCGCGCGCCTCGAACGTCAGGGCATCATCAACCATGTCGTGCCGGCCGCCGAAATTTCGGATTTTACGCACGACATGGCGCAGACCATCGCCCACAACTCGCCGCTGGCGATCGGTGTCATGAAGGAGCAACTGCGCATCCTGGCCGCCGCACACGCCTTGTCGCCAGCCGATTTCGAGCGTATCCAGGGCTTGCGTCGGGTGGTGTATAACAGTCGCGACTATGCCGAAGGGATCAATGCATTCAAGGAAAAACGCAAGCCGCTCTATCTTGGCGAATAGCCGAAAAGGAGAAATATGCTCCTTCTTTCGATGCTGCGCGCCGGGGTCGGGCCGCCAGGAAAAATCTGCCAAGCTCGCCCGTAAGCTGCCTACGCTTTCCTGCGTATGGTCGGCACTGGGGGTTTTGCCGATAATCCGGCCATGAACAGCCGCCTGTCGATCGCCCCGCCCAACTGGCATGCCGAATTGCAACTCGGCTTTGCGCGCCGCGATGCGCGCTCCGTGCTGCGCGAAAATCGTCATTTGGGGCCCTTGCGGGTGCAAAAGGCGCTTTACCCGGAAGGCGAAGGTGTTTGCCAGACCATCCTGCTCCATCCGCCCTCAGGCATCGCCGGCGGCGACCACTTGCACATTGCTGCGACGCTCGACGCCTCCGCGCAGGCCCAGATCACCACGCCCGGCGCCGGCAAGTGGTATCGCTCGGGCGGCGCCGAGGCCAGCCAGCACATCGACTTCATTGTCGGCGCCGGAGCCGTGCTCGAATGGCTACCGCAGGAAACCATCGTGTTCGACGGCGCCCGGGCGCGCATGGAAACCCGTGTTGCGCTGGCCGCCGACAGCCGCTATATCGGCTGGGACATCCTGTGTCTCGGCCGGGCGGCGGCTGGCGAGCGTTTTGAAAATGGTCGATTTGACCTGTTTTTTCGGGTTGACCGTGGCAACCGTCCGATCTGGATCGAACGTGGTGGCTTCGACGGCAGCGATCCGATGTTGAGCAGCCCGGCCGGCTGGGCCGGCGCCACGGTGTGCGGCACCTTGCTGTGCACCTTTCCCGAATTGCCGCAGCAGGCGGTAGCCCTGCTCGAAGCCTGCCGCAAAGTCGTCCCCGTCGATGGCGCCAATCATGGCCTGAGCGCCTTGCCCGGCATGCTCGTCGCCCGTTACCTCGGCGACAGCAGCGAAGCCGCCCGGTTGTGGTTCGCCGACCTGTGGTCCATCCTGCGTCCGGCCTGTTGCGGTCGACCGGCAGTTACCCCCCGAATCTGGAATACCTGAGGAGTCTTCATGGAACTGACACCGCGCGAAAAAGACAAACTGCTGATCTTCACCGCCGGCCTGCTCGCCGAGCGGCGCCAGGCCAGGGGCCTGAAGCTGAACTACCCGGAAGCCGTGGCGCTGATCACCTGCGCCATCATGGAAGGTGCCCGCGAAGGCAGGACTGTCGCCGAATTGATGCACGCCGGCACGCAGGTGCTGAGCCGCGCTGACGTGATCGACGGCATCGCCGAGCTGATCCCGGAAATTCAGGTCGAGGCGACGTTTCCGGACGGCACCAAGCTGGTCACCGTGCATAACCCGATTGTTTGAGGAGCTGACATGATCCCCGGAGAACTCCTCGCCGAACCCGGCGAACTCGAACTCAACGCCGGTCGGCCGACCATCACGCTGGTTGTCGCCAACACCGGTGACCGGCCGATCCAGGTCGGTTCGCACTACCATTTTTTCGAAACCAACGCCGGCCTCTCCTTCGACCGCGAAGCAGCGCGCGGCTTCCGTCTCGACATCGCCGCCGGTACTGCCGTGCGCTTCGAGCCGGGCCAGACGCGCACCGTGCAACTGGTGGCGCTGGCCGGTGACCGCAAGGTCTATGGTTTCCGTGGCCTGATCCAGGGGGCGCTATGAGCACGAAAATTACCCGTCAGGCTTACGCCGAAATGTTCGGCCCGACCACTGGCGACCGCCTGCGCCTGGCTGATACCGAACTGATCATCGAGGTCGAAAAGGACCACACCATCTACGGCGAAGAAGTGAAATTCGGTGGTGGCAAGGTCATCCGCGACGGCATGGGCCAGGGCCAGCGCGTCTCGGCTGAGACGGTCGATACCGTCATCACCAATGCGCTGATCGTCGATGCCGTCACCGGCATCGTCAAGGCCGACATCGGCTTGAAAGACGGCCACATTGCCGCCATCGGCAAAGCCGGCAACCCGGACATCCAGCCCGGCGTCACGATTGTGATCGGCCCCGGCACCGAAGTCATCGCCGGCGAGGGCATGATCGTCACGGCCGGCGGCATCGACAGTCACATCCATTTCATCTGCCCGCAGCAGATCGACGAGGCGCTCTATTCCGGCGTGACCACTATGATCGGCGGCGGCACCGGGCCGGCCACCGGCACTTTCGCCACGACCTGCACGCCGGGACCGTGGCACATCCACCGCATGCTCGAAGCCGCCGACGCTTTCCCGATGAACCTCGGTTTCCTCGGCAAGGGCAACGCCAGCCTGCCGGAAGCCCTGCGCGAACAGGTCGAGGCCGGGGCGATGGGCCTCAAGTTGCACGAAGACTGGGGTACGACACCGGCCGCCATCGACTGCTGTCTGACAGTGGCCGACGAGATGGACGTGCAGGTCGCCATCCACTCCGACACGCTCAACGAATCCGGCTTCGTCGAAGCGACGCTGGGCGCCTTCAAGGGCCGCACCATCCACACCTTCCACACCGAAGGCGCCGGCGGCGGCCACGCCCCGGACATCATCAAGGCAGCCGGCCTGCCCAATGTCCTGCCCAGTTCGACCAACCCGACCATGCCCTACACGGTGAACACCATCGACGAGCATCTCGACATGCTGATGGTTTGCCACCACCTCGACCCGAGCATCGCTGAGGACATCGCCTTCGCCGAATCGCGCATCCGCCGCGAGACCATCGCTGCCGAAGACATCTTGCACGACCTCGGTGCCTTCTCGATGATGTCCTCCGATTCGCAAGCCATGGGCCGCGTCGGCGAGGTCATCATCCGCACCTGGCAGGCGGCGCACAAGATGAAGCTGCAGCGCGGCGCCTTGCCGGAAGACAATGCGCGCAACGATAACTTCCGCGTCAAACGCTACATCGCCAAGTACACGATCAACCCGGCGCTGACCCACGGCATCGCGCACACTGTCGGTTCCGTCGAAGTCGGCAAGCTGGCCGACCTGGTGCTGTGGAAACCGGCCTTCTTCGGCGTCAAACCGTCGCTCATTTTGAAGGGCGGCATGATCGCCGCCGCCGCCATGGGCGACCCCAACGCCTCGATCCCGACACCGCAGCCGGTGCATTACCGGCCGATGTTTGGTAGCTTCGGCAAGGCGCTGAAGACTTCGGTCACCTTCGTCTCGCAGGCGGCGCTGAACAACCCGGCCGTCGCTGCGCTCGGTTTGAGCAAAACGTTGATCGCCGTCTCCGGCACACGCACGCTCAAGAAGTCCGACATGGTGCACAACGGCGCGACGCCCGAAATCACCGTCGATCCCGAAACCTACGTGGTCAAGGCCGACGGCGTGCATCTGGTCTGCGAACCGGCGACAGAATTGCCGCTGGCCCAACGTTACTTCCTGTTCTGACATGTTGATTCTCAACCAACGCACCCAACAATCGGCCACCGACTCGGTCGCGCTCGCCTACGACGAACGCAAGCGCAGCCGCCTCAAGGTGACGCTCGCTTCCGGCGCCGAAGCCGGTATCTTCCTCGAGCGTGGCGACCACCTGCAGGGCGGCGACAAACTGGCAGCCGAAGATGGTTCCGTAGTCGTCGAAATCCTCGCCGCGCCGGAAAGACTCATCGAAGCCGTCGCCGACAGTCCGCTGCTCTTCGCCCGCGCCGCCTACCATCTCGGCAACCGGCATGTGCCGGTGCAGATTCTGCCGACCGAGAACGGCGGCAAACTGCGTTTCCAGGCCGACCACGTGCTGGCCGACATGGTGCGCGGTCTCGGCTGCACGGTGAGCGAAACCGAAGCCCCGTTCCAGCCTGAATCCGGCGCCTATGGGTCGCATGGTGGCCACCACCATCATGGCGACGATGAGCCGGGCCCCGACCTCCACAACCCCGGTCACGGCCCGCATCGCTCGGTGCCGAAAATCCACCAGTTCAAGCCGCGCTAAACGGGAAATTTGCCAACATGCCCTACGTTAACGTTCAAATCACCAAGGGTGCCACCCGGGCACAAAAGGCAGAAATCGTTCGTGATATCACCGACTCGCTGGCCCGTGTGCTGGGCAAGAAGCCGGAGCACACGCACATCGTCATCCAAGAAATCGACGACGAGAATTGGGGCTTCGCCGGGCTGCTCACTGACGACTGGAAAAAGCAGCAAGCGACCGGATGAACCCTGCTTCGTCAATGCTGCAACTCGCTCGCCTGCTGCAACTGGCCAGCCCCGCGCTGCCGGTCGGCGCCTACACCTATTCGCAGGGGCTGGAGTGGGCGGTCGAATCCGGCGTCATTCGTGACGAAGCCAGTGCCGGACAGTGGATCGCCGACCTGCTGCAACACGGTATCGGTCGCTACGAGGCGCCGCTCGTCGTTGCCTTGATGGCGGCGTGGTCGACTGGCGACACGGCCGAGATCGACTGCCTCAACGCCGAATTCCTGGCCAGCCGCGAATCCGCCGAACTGCGGGCCGAAACCGCCCAGATGGGTTTCTCGATGCGCCGCCTGCTGCGCGACCTGCGCGACGGTTCGCTGGGCAGCGTGATGACCGCGGTCGAAGCCATGCCCGAGGTGGCTTTCCCGACGGTCTGGTCCGGCAACGCCGCCGCCTGGCGGATCGACCCGGAAGCCGCACTCACCGCTTACCTCTGGTCGTGGGCCGAGAACCAGGTGATGGCGGCACTCAAAGCCGTGCCGCTCGGTCAGGCGGCGGGCCAGCGCCTGCTTGCCGAACTGGGCCGGAAAATCCCTGATGTCACGGTCAACCGGAAAAATTGGCCAAAATCGAAATGGTCCAACTTCACGCCGGCCTTCGCCATCGCCTGCGCCCGCCACGAAACCCAATATTCACGTCTCTTCAGATCGTAAAACCATGAGCAAACAAGCCTTACGCGTCGGTATCGGCGGCCCCGTCGGTTCCGGCAAGACCGCCCTGACCCTCGCCCTGTGCCAGGCCCTGCGCGAGCAGGTCGATATGGCCGTCGTCACCAACGACATCTACACCGCCGAGGATGCCAAGTTTCTGGTCAATCATTCGGCGCTGGCGCCCGAGCGCATCATCGGGGTCGAGACCGGCGGTTGCCCGCATACGGCCATTCGCGAAGACGCCTCGATCAACCTTGAGGCCATCGACCGCCTGCAGCGGGCCTTCCCTGAAGTTGAGCTGATCCTTGTCGAATCGGGCGGCGACAATCTCGCTGCCACCTTTTCGCCCGAGCTTTCCGATCTGACGCTGTACGTGATTGACGTCGCCGCCGGCGAGAAGATTCCGCGCAAGGGCGGACCGGGGATCACCAAATCCGACCTGCTGATCATCAACAAGATCGACCTCGCGCCGATGGTCGGCGCCTCGCTTGAGGTCATGGCGCACGACGCCAAGGTTCAGCGCGGCGAGCGGCCTTTTGTCTTTTCCAACCTGAAAACGGGCGAAGGCCTGGACAAGATCATCGCCTTCATCCGCGAACGCGGGATGCTTTAAGCGCCTGAATTATGCCGAGGCGAAAGCGGCAATGGCGCCAACCTCGGCGCCCTGAACTTCGAGCACCTTGCGCCGCGAAGTCTGGCCGCTTTTCAGGTTGACCGCCGATTTGGGCAGTTTCAGCGTTTCGGCAACGAACTTGACCAACGCCTCGTTGGCCTTGCCGTCGACCGGCGGGGCTGCCAAGCGGATTTTCAGTGCGTCGCCATGCAGCCCGGCAAACTCCGTTTTCTTCGCCCCAGGCTGGATGTGCAGGGTCAGCGTGATGCGGCCGTCGGCGGCCTGGCGAAACCACTCGCTCACAGGAACATCAGCACCGCTTGCAGGAGCAGGATGGCGACCAGTGGCGACAGGTCGATACCCGAGATCAGCGGTACGATGCGGCGAATCGGATCAAGCAACGGCCGGGTCAGCTGATGGGCTGGCGCCGACAGCGGCGAGTAGGGGTTGATCCACGACAGCACGGCCTGCAAGATCAGCGCGCCGATCATGATGTAAACGGAGAGACGCAGCAGGCCACGCACGGCGAGCCAGAGGACCATCGGCGCCACGCTGGCGCCATCAACGTCACTGAAACTGACTGAGGCGCCGACGATGATGCCGGTGAACAACAGTTGCAGTGCCAACGCGGCAACCAGGCTGGCCCAGTCGAAACCGCCAGCGCCGGGGATGACGCGGCGCAGCGGCTTGACCGCCCAGTTGGTCAGCTTGACGACAAAATCGCCGATCTGCCCGCCAAAGGAAACTCGCAACGCCTGCATCATGAAACGCAGCAGGAAAAGTGTGCAGAAGAAGCTGACGACAGCGTCGAGCAGGAAAACGATGGCTTGCATCAATCGGCTCCGAGAATCTTGCCGAGTTCCTGGCCACGGGCGGCAGCGGCCATGCAGCCGGCGACGATGCCGTCCTTGACCCCGCGTTCGGCCATGACGTTGAGGGCGGCAGCAGTAGTACCGCCCTTCGAGGTGACGCGTTCGCGCAGAATCGAAGCCGGTTCGCTTGACTGGGCGGCCAGCGCGGCGGCGCCCTGCACGGTTTCGATGGCGAGCAGGCGGCCTTGTTCCGGCGTGAAGCCAAGGTCAGCGGCGGCCTGTTGCAGCGCTTCGATGAACAGGAAAACATAGGCCGGGCCGCTGCCGGAAATGGCGGTGACGCCATCGATCTTCGCCTCGTCCTCGATCCACACCGTGGTTCCGACGGCGCGCAGGACGCGATCCGCCGCGGCGCGCTGGTCGGCGCTCACTTCCGGCAGTGCGCACAGCCCGGTGATGCCGGCTCCGATCAGGGCTGGCGTGTTCGGCATGCAGCGGACGATCTGCCGATGGTCGCCGAGCCAGCGCGACAGGGCAGTCATGTCGAGGCCGGCGGCGATGCTGATGACCACAGCCTGGCCCAGTTTGCCGACGAGCGGCGCAACAGCTTCCTTCATCTGCTGCGGCTTGACGGCGAGCACCAGAATGTCCGGCGCGGCCGGGGCGCTGGCGGCGCTTTCATGGCAATTGACCCCATACGATGCAGCCAGCTTGGCGCGCGCTTCGGCGCCCGGGTCAATGACATCGATGTCGCTGGCCGCGAAGCCTTGCTTGAGCATGCCGCCGATCAGCGCGTTGGCCATGTTGCCACCGCCCAGGAAAACAATTTTCATCTGTAAATTCTCTCACCAAAAATGGCCGTGCCGATGCGGACGATAGTCGCGCCCTCGGCAACAGCTGCTTCAAGATCGTGGGACATGCCCATGGAAAGGGTATCGAGCGGTATGCCGGCCGCCCGGATGTGGTCGTAAATTTCCCATACATGGTGGAACTGGGCGCGCTGGGCGGCGGGGTCGTCGGTCGGCTCGGGGATGGCCATCAGGCCGCGCAGCTGGAGACCGGGCAGGGCCGCGACAGCCTGGCACAGGGCCAGCGCATCATCTGGCGCGCAACCACTCTTGCTGGCTTCGCCCGAGACGTTAACCTGGATGCAGACCTGCAAGGGCGCCAGGTTGGCCGGGCGCTGGGCCGACAAACGTTCGGCAATTTTCAGGCGCTCGATCGAGTGGACCCAGTCGAAATGCTCGGCGACGGCGCGCGACTTGTTGCTCTGCAACGGGCCGATGAAATGCCATTCGAGATTGCGTCCGGCAGTCGCCGTCACCTTGTCGATACCTTCCTGCACGTAGTTCTCGCCGAACGCACGTTGGCCTGCATCGGCGGCTTCGATCACGCTGGCCAGCGGCCAGGTTTTGCTGACCGCCAGCAGGTGAATGCTTTCCGGTGAACGGCCGGCAAGCGCCGCAGCATCGCTGATACGGGCCTGGACAGCTTGCAGGTTGTCGGCGATTGCGCTCATAATCCATTGGGAATTAACAACAAACCAAGTATACACGCGCTCCGAGGACGATCCGCATGGACATCACCGAACTGCTGGCTTTCAGCGTCAAGAACAAAGCCTCCGACCTGCACCTCTCCGCCGGCCTGCCGCCGATGATCCGGGTGCATGGCGATGTCAGGCGCATCAACCTGCCTGCCATGGAACACAAGGACGTTCATGGGATGGTGTACGACATCATGAACGACGGCCAGCGCAAGGTCTATGAAGAGACGCTGGAGTGCGACTTCTCCTTCGAAATCCCGAATCTGGCGCGTTTCCGGGTCAACGCCTTCAATCAGCATCGTGGTGCCGGCGCCGTGTTCCGGACCATTCCGACCAAGGTGCTGACGCTGGAAGAGCTGAACTGTCCGAAGATTTTCAAGGAAATCTCCGAGTATCCGCGCGGCATCGTTTTGTGTACGGGGCCGACCGGTTCCGGCAAATCGACGACGCTGGCGGCGATGGTCAATCACGTCAATGAAAACGATTACGGCCACATCCTGACGGTCGAGGATCCGATCGAATTTGTTCATGACTCGAAGAAGTGCCTGATCAACCAGCGTGAAGTCGGGCCGCATACGCTGTCCTTCGCCAACGCCCTGCGTGCGGCCCTGCGGGAAGATCCGGACGTCATCCTGGTCGGTGAAATGCGCGACCTGGAAACCATTCGCCTGGCCCTCTCTGCGGCTGAAACCGGCCACCTGGTATTCGGCACCCTGCACACCTCGTCCGCAGCGAAGACGGTTGACCGTATCGTCGACGTCTTTCCGGCGGCGGAAAAGGAAATGGTCCGTTCGATGCTGTCCGAGTCACTGCGTGCGGTCATCTCGCAGACGCTGCTCAAGACCAAGGACGGCAGCGGCCGGGTCGCGGCGCACGAAATCATGATCGGCACGCCGGCCATCCGCAATCTGATTCGCGAAAACAAGGTTGCCCAGATGTATTCGGCGATCCAGACCGGCCAGAATTTCGGCATGCAGACGCTCGATCAGAACCTGATCGACCTGGTGCGGCGCAACGTCGTATCGAGCGCCGAAGCGCGCTTCCGCGCTGCCAACAAGGATGCTTTCCCGGCTTGATCGGGCATCTGACAGAACAGACAAGGGGAAACAATGGAACGCGATCAGGCAATGAAATTCATGCACGATCTTTTGCGTCTGATGTCGCAAAAGAAAGGCTCCGACCTCTTCATCACCGCCGGTTTTCCGCCGGCCATCAAGATTGACGGCAAGATCACGCCGGTCTCGAACCAGGTTCTGACGCCGCAGCACACGGCCGAACTGGCCCGCTCGATCATGAATGACCGCCAGGCTGCCGAGTTCGAAGCGACCAAGGAATGCAATTTCGCCATTTCGCCGGCCAGTATCGGCCGCTTCCGGGTCAATGCGCTGGTTCAGCAGGGCCGTGTCGGGGTTGTTTGCCGGACGATCAACATGACCATCCCGACGCTGGACGAACTGCTGTTGCCGCCGGTGCTCAAGGATCTGGCCATGACCAAGCGCGGCCTGATCATCTTCGTCGGCGGCACCGGTACCGGCAAGACGACCTCGCTGGCCGCGCTGGTCGATTACCGCAACGAGAATTCGTACGGCCACATCATCACCATTGAAGACCCGATCGAGTACGTCCACGAGCACAAGAACTGCATCGTCACGCAGCGTGAAGTCGGGGTCGATACGGATGACTGGGGCCCGGCACTCAAGAACACGCTGCGTCAGGCACCGGACGTCATCCTAATGGGCGAAATCCGCGACCGAAACACCATGGACTACGCCATCGCCTTCGCCGAAACCGGCCACCTGGCACTGGCGACGCTGCACGCCAACAGCGCCAACCAGGCCATCGACCGGATCATCAACTTCTTCCCGGAAGAGCGTCGTCAGCAACTGCTCATGGACCTCTCGCTCAACCTGCGCGCCCTCGTTTCGCAGCGCCTGATTGCGAAAAAGGACGGCCGGGGGCGGATGGCGGCGATCGAGGTCATGCTCAATTCGCCGCTGATTTCCGACCTGATCTTCAAGGGCGAGGTGCACGAGATCAAGGAAATTATGAAGAAATCCCGCGAACTCGGCATGCAGACTTTCGACCAGGCGCTGTTCGACCTCTACGAAGCCGGCAAGATCACCTACGAAGATGCGCTGCGCAATGCCGATTCGCTCAACGACCTGCGCCTGCAGATCAAGCTGCACGGCAAGGAGTCGAAGGACCGGGATCTGTCGTCCGGTATCGGTCACCTCGACATCGTCTGATCCAAAGGAGCCTCTCATGCACGCCTTGAAACATTCCGTTTTTGCCCTTTTTTTCGGGTTGACCGTAGGATTCGCCCAGGCCGGGGCGCTCGATGCCATCTCCAGCGGCGACGCCAGTGCCGGCGTCAAGGAAGCACTGGCCAAGGGTGCTGATTACGCTGTTGCGTCGCTTGGCAAGAGTGGCGGCTTCCTTGGCAACGACAAGGTCAAGATCAAGCTGCCCGGCTATCTGGAAAAGGCCGATTCGGCCCTGCGCATGTTCGGCATGGGCAAGCAGGCTGACCAGCTGGTCGAAACCATGAACCGCGCGGCCGAAAATGCCGTGGCCGAAGCCAAGCCCATCCTCACCGAGTCGATTAAGAAGATGAGCGTCAAGGATGCGAAGGATATCCTGACTGGCGGCGAGGACAGCGTGACCCAGTATTTCAAGCGCACCTCGACCGATCAGCTGACCGCCAAGTTCAAGCCCATCGTCAAGAAGGAAACCAACAAGCTCCAGCTGGCCGACCAGTACAACAAGTTCGCCGGCAAGGCAGCGAGCGCTGGCCTGGTTGATAAACAGAACGCTGACGTCGATAGCTATGTGACGCAGAAAGCCATGGATGGCCTGTTCCTGATGATTGCCGAAGAAGAAAAGAAGCTGCGCGCCAATCCGATGGGCGCCGGCAGCGATCTGCTCAAAAACGTCTTCGGCGCGCTGAATTAAAGCTAATTGCTTTAAATGCCGTAATTGGGGGCAAGGAGCCCCCAATGAAACTCACCCGTCTGTCGAGCACCACGCAACGCGCCACTCGTGAATCGAGCGAGCGCGTGCGTCCGGTCGACAACGAGCAGATTCGGCGGGTCGAAGTCATGGAAGGCATCGAAGGCGATCGCCAGCGCACGCTGCAACAGGAGATCGCCGAAGTCGACCCGGGCGCCGTCGGCGACTTTCACGGTCAGGAGCGCGTGCTGCAAGGGGCGCGCGACGTTGCGGCGCAACTGCTTGAAAAGGATTTCGGCACCGACAGCCTGATCAAGCCCGGCGTGCCGCTGGACCGCCTGATCGGCATTGACGACACCGTCTGAAGCGGCTTCCACGGTCAACCGGGAAAAACGGCCAATATTCACATCTGCCGCCCTGAGTTAAAATCAAGGCAACCTATCCAGCGCGCCCCGCCTCGTCGGGGCGCCGTCATTTGCAGAGTCATGTCCGGCCTCAATCAACCGCAACGCGAAGCGATCCACTACCTCGACGGCCCCCTGCTCGTCCTGGCGGGTGCCGGCTCGGGCAAAACGCGGGTGATCACGCAGAAAATCGCCTACCTCGTGCAAAGCTGCGGCTTCAATCCGCGCAATATCGCCGCCATCACCTTCACCAACAAGGCGGCCAAGGAAATGCAGGAGCGCATCGGCAAGCTGCTCTCCAAGCAGCAAGCCGACGAATTGCAGATTTCGACTTTCCACTCGCTGGGCGTCCGCATCCTGCGCGAAGAAGCCAAGGCGCTCGGCTACAAGCCACGTTTCTCGATTTTCGATTCGGCCGATTGCGCCGGCATCATCAGCGAAACGGCCGGTACCGTCGACAAGGCGACGCTGCGCATCGTCCAGTCCACCATTTCCAACTGGAAGAATGGGCTCATTACACCCGAGGCAGCGCGCCATCTGGCCACCGATGAGCACCAAAAGCTGGCCGCCCACGCCTACCTGTCCTACGAAGCGACACTCAAGGCCTATCAGGCGGTCGATTTCGACGACCTGATCGGCCTGCCGGTCAAACTGTTCAGCGAGCATCCGGAAATCGCCGACAAGTGGCAGAACCGCCTGCGCTACCTGCTGGTCGATGAATACCAGGACACCAACGCCTGCCAGTATCAGCTACTCAAGCTGCTGACCGGCGTCCGCGCCCAGTTTACGGCGGTCGGCGACGATGATCAGGCGATCTACGGCTGGCGCGGTGCCGACATCGAAAATCTCAAGAAACTGCCGACCGAGTTTCCCGCCCTCAAGGTCATCAAACTTGAGCAAAATTACCGGTCGACCGTCAGAATCCTCAAGGCCGCCAACAACGTCATCTCGCACAACGAAAAACTGTTCGACAAGAAGCTCTGGTCCGATCTCGGCCACGGCGAACAGATTTCCGTCACCGCCTGCCGCGACAATGACGCCGAAGCCGAAGGCGTGGTCATGAAACTGCAGGCGCACAAGTTCGAGCATCGCGCCAAATTCAAGGATTACGCCATCCTCTACCGTTCCAACCACCAGGCGCGGATTTTCGAGGAATACCTGCGCGACCACCGCATTCCCTACCTGCTTTCCGGCGGCAAGTCCTTCTTCGACAAGGCCGAAATCAAGGACATCAACGCCTACCTGCGTCTGCTCACCAACGAAGACGACGACCCCGCTTTCATTCGCGCCGCCACGACGCCCAAGCGCGGCATTGGCGCGGCGACCCTGCAGGTGCTCGGCATCTATGCTGGCGAGCGCCACGTCTCGCTGTTCCAGGCCGCCTTTGAAGAGGGCTTCGCGCACCGCGTCCAGCCGCGCCAGCTCGACCCCCTGCTCGAATTCTGCAACTTCATCAACCGTACCCAGTCGCGGGCCAGCAAAGAGCCGGCACATCAGGTCCTGCCTGATCTGCTCAAGGCTATCGACTACGAAACCTTCCTCTACGACCACGAAGAGGAGCGCACGGCCCAGACGCGCTGGGCCAATGTCTGCGAATTCGCCAACTGGCTGAACAAGAAGGGCGAACAGGACGGCAAAACGCTGGTCGATCTGACCCAGAGCATCGCGCTGATCAACATGCTCGATAAGAAGAACGACGACGAATACGATGCTGTGCAACTGTCGACCCTGCATGCCGCCAAGGGCCTGGAGTACAAGAACGTCTTTCTGGTCGGTGTCGAGGAAGGCATCCTGCCCCACCGCGAATCGGTCGATCCGGCCAAAATCGAGGAAGAGCGCCGCCTGATGTACGTCGGCATCACGCGCGCCCAGCACACCTTGAACATTTCCTACTGCGAACGCCGCAAGCAGGCCCGCGAATTTGTGCCCTGCGAGCCCTCGCGCTTCATCGACGAAATGGGCAAGGAAGACGTTCGTTTCACCGGCGGCAAGCAGGATGTCCCTCCCGACAAGGCAACCGGCAGCGCCCGGCTCGATGCCATGAAGGCAATGCTCTCGGGAAACAAGCGCTAACCGCTTGGTAACACTGCGTTACAACGGGTTACGCTGCTTATGACATCCGGGCGGTAACCAGTCGCGTTATTCGGCACAAGGCAGCGCAATTTTGCAAAGCCGGATCAAAAACCGAATCAACAATACTGGAGAATCAAAAATGACCAAACAACTCGTCGCCATCATCCTTGCCACCGCTTTTGGTGTTGCCCACGCCGCTGATGTCAAGCCGGCCGCCGCTGAAGTGAAGGCGGCTGCCCCGGTCGCCGCCACCGTCAAGGCTGAAGCCCCGAAGGTCGCCGAAGCCGTCAAGGCGCCGGAAGGCAAGCCGGCCGTCGCCGCCCCGGAAATGAAGAAGGACGAAGCACCGGCTGCCGCCAAGCCCGCTGCCAAGGTCAAGAAAGCGAAGAAAGTTGCGAAGCCGGCTGAGGCCGCCGCACCTGCTGCTGTACCGGAAGCCGCAAAGGCTGCCGAACCGGCCAAGAAGTAAGGAATCCGCAGGACGTCAGTCGCAGCCCTCCAAAAGCTGAACTGGCCGGGGCGCCCACGAGACGCCCTTTTTTACGTCCACGAAAAAGGGAGGCCGCAGCCTCCCTTGATGTGAGCGGTGAGGCTTATTTCGCCTTGCCCATCACGTATTCGACGGCGCCCTTGATCTCGTCGTCGGACAGCGTGGCGCCGCCCTTCGGGGGCATGGCACCCTTGCCATTGGTGACGCTCTTGATCAGCGCATCCTTGCCGGTAGCCAGACGCGGTGCCCAGGCGGCCTTGTCGTCGATCTTCGGAGCGCCGGCAGCGCCAGTGTTGTGGCAGGCGCCGCAGACCGTGTTGTAAATCGTTGCGCCATCGCGGGGGCCGCTGGCGACAGGTGCTTCGGCCTTGGCCAGTTCAAACCGGGCAACCGGCTGAATGCGAATATCTGCCTCGTCGGCAGCGCTGCTGGTGTTTGCCGTCGAGCCACTCTTGTTGGCGGTCAGCGGATAAATGACAGCAATCAGAATGGCGGCGACGATGATCGTTGCCCACATGATGCTCTTGGAAGAATGTTGCTCGGCCATGCTCAAGACCCCAGTGCAATGTTTAAAAAACACCATTATAACGGCCCAGTGCGGTGACTGAGCAAAAAAAACCCCGCCAGTGGCGGGGTCGAAGTTCTCGAAAGGGGGAGTTTCGAGAGGAGGGGTTCAATGCACAACTGCAGTGTAAGTTCCCGTGCTCTCAAAGTCTGTCGTACTTTCGTAGCCTTCTGTAACAAAATGTGGTTGTTCTAAAATTGTGCAATGCACAATCGCAATAGGTGGTCATGAAAAAGGCACGGATACACCCTTTCAGGCGTGCCGTGCCGATTGTTTATCGTGGGTGCGAGGAGTGGTTCAGCTCTCGATACGGCAGATCTGGACAGCACTTTTCGGGACCTGATAATCGGTCGCCAACTGATGTGTTGCCGTGTCTTCGATTGCTTCGCCTTCGCTGACGACAAAGTGGCGGGCGCCCGTGTAGTCCTGCGGGATGCCGGCGCGGTCCTGGGTTATGCGGTAATGGATCTTGACGTTCATGGCTGTTCTCGATTTATGGACAATTATTGTTCCTGCGCGTCGAGTATAGCCTGATTATGCTGCGGTGCAATATCGGTTTTCCACAGGGTCTTGGCGAACCTGCAGTACTCAGCTTCTGATCAGGTCGTCCAGGGTGTTGAAATTGCCGAAGGCTTCGCTCTGGTCGGAAAAGTCGACTTCGATGGCGCCCATGTCGGCGCACCATGCCGCAACCTTGCGCCGTCGCCCGGCTGCTGGCCTTTGTCGACGCCGCTCATGCGCGTACCTTGGCCACCGGCCAGGGTACGCCGGTGATCGGCGCTTCGGGTTGTCTGGTGGCAGGGGCAGGGGCAGACATTGGTCTTGGGTCGCGTGCTAGGATTGAACAATATGTCCGAACTGGAGAAACTTGCCGAAGGTCTGGGTCGTCTGCTCCTCGAGCGCGGCGAATGGCTGGCCGCTGCTGAATCCTGCACTGGTGGCTGGCTCGCCCAGTCGGTGACGGCCATTGCCGGCAGTTCGGCGTGGTTCGACCGCGGGTTCGTGACCTACTCGAACGCCGCCAAAATGGACATGCTTGGCGTTCCCGAGGCAACGCTGGAGCGTCATGGCGCTGTGTCGGAAGCCGTGGCGAGGGCGATGGCGCTGGGCGTTCTGGGCAACAGTCGGGCCGACTGGTCAGTGGCGATTACCGGCATTGCCGGGCCGGGGGGCGGTTCACCGGAAAAGCCGGTGGGGATGGTTTGTTTCGCCTGGGCCCGTAAAGACGCGGGCTGCGAGGCACAGACCCATCATTTCAACGGTGACCGGGCCTCGGTTCGCGAGCAATCCGTACGCCACGCACTTGTCGGCTTGATCGACCGTCTGGAATCGGCTGTCTATATCGCTTGAGGCGGTCGGGGTTTTCCGGGCTACTCGTAAAAAATATAAAAATTCAAAAAATACACCATGGAAAGTCGGCCAGGTGAAATCGATGCGCTACGTTGAACTGAATCGCGACTCCATCGAGCAGGCGCTGAACGAATGGTCTCCGAGGCAAGCCGGAGCGGGGGTCGTGGCCTTGTTGCCGGAAGCGGCAAAGGACCACCTGCCGGTATTGCAGGCAGCCTGCCGTGAATACCACGGGCAACGCGGCCTGCGCTGTTGTCGCGGCGGCGCGTGAGGTCTTGAGGAGCTGTCCCGTCGGGGAAGCAAAGCCGACCTTGTTCATGCTCTTTGATGGCATGGTGCCGAACGTGGCCAGCATTCTTGACAACATCTACCTCGAGCTCTCGAATCGTGTCGAATATGGCGGTGTTAACGCGGGGAGCGAGACTTTCCAGCCGATGCCCTGCCTGTTTGATGAAACGCAGGAGGTCGGCGATGGGGGGCTTGGCCTGCTGTTGCCCGGCAACATGGCGCCGACCCTTGAGCACGGCTTCGCGCAACCGGAGCAGGCAATGAGCGCGTCGTCGACCGAAGGCAACCGGATTGCGATGATTGACTGGCGGCCAGCATTCGAACAATGTTTGTAGGCCGGCATGAATGATTTTGTGACCAAGCCGGTCAATCCGACCTTGCTTTATTCGGCGCTATACCACTGGCTGGGCGGCGCGATGGTCGTCTGAACGGATTTTTCGGGGCTTGCCACGGTCAACCGGAAAAAACGGCCAAAATTGAAGTCTTACAATCCCGCTTCGGCGGCTATTGCCTCGAGTAGCGGGGCGACCAGCTTGGCAGCGGGGCCTTTGGGCTGCCGATAGCTCACCCAGGTTGTGTTTTTCTCGCCGGGCAGCGTGTAGATCGAGATGGCGAATGGACAGAACACGATGTTGTGCGGGTCCATTTCCATCATTTTGCGCGACAGACCGGCCGAACAGAATTCAATGATTTCCGCCAGCTCGAAGATCTGACGTGTCGCGCCGATGTCACTGCCGGTGCGGTTCAGCATGTCGGCGATATGCGAGGTGTAATTGATCACCAGCCCACGGTTTTCGATGGCCATGACGATGGCGTCGCGGGTGTCGACAAAATTGCTGGTCAGTTTTTTCTTGACCATCCACTCTTCGGCCTGGGTCACTGTAGCGGCCAGCACGAAGCAAAGCAGAAATATGAGGTGGCGCATGCGGGCTCCTGTATTAGCAATTTCTAATTTGTTCATTGTAGGCGATGTCCTTCGCCTGCGGTCGACGCGAAAAAACGGCCAAAACCCTTATTCGGGCAAAGGCTCGAACAGCGCGGCGAGATCGTCGGTGCCGAACTTGACGTCAACGCGATAGTCGTCGGACAGGATGCCGGCCGCCAACTCCGCCTTGCGTTCCTGCAGGGCGAGAATTTTTTCCTCGATGCTGCCGCTGACGATCAACTTGTAGACGAACACCGGCTTGTCCTGGCCGAGGCGGTGGGCGCGGTCGGTAGCCTGGTTTTCGACGGCCGGATTCCACCATGGATCGTAGTGGATCACGGTGTCGGCGGCGGTCAGGTTGAGGCCGACGCCACCAGCTTTCAGGCTGATCAGGAAAATCGGCACCTCGCCATCCTGAAAGCGGCGGATCGGCACTTCGCGGTCAACGGTATCGCCAGTCAGCGTGACGTAGGCGATGCCCATCTTGTCCAGTTCGTGTTCGATGAGTGCCAGCATGCTGGTGAATTGCGAGAAAACCAGAACCTTGCGACCTTCGTCGACCAGTTCAGGCAGCATGGCCATGAGCAGATCGAGCTTGGCCCGTTCCGGTACCTTGCGGGCCGCCGTGGCCTTGACCAGGCGCGGGTCACAGCAGACCTGACGGAGCTTGAGCAGGGCGTCGAGGATGACGATCTGGCTGCGCGCAAAGCCGCGGTTGGCGATTTCGTCGCGGACCTTGGCATCCATCGCGGCGCGCACCGTTTCGTAAAGGTCGCGCTGGGCGCCTTCGAGTTCGACGCTGCGGATGATGATGGTCTTGGGCGGCAATTCCTGCGCGACGTCTTCCTTCTTGCGACGCAGGATGAAGGGGCGGATGCGGCGGGCGAGCAGGGTGCGGCGACGAAGGTCGCCCTGCTTCTCGATCGGCGTCCGCCAGTGGCGGGTGAACTGCTTGCTGGTGCCAAGAAAGCCGGGCAGCAGGAAGTCGAACTGGCTCCACAATTCGCCAAGGTGATTCTCTAGCGGCGTACCGGTCAGGCACAGGCGATGCCGGGCATCGACCTTGCGCACGGCTTCGGCGCTCTGGCTCTGGGCATTCTTGACCGTCTGTGCCTCGTCGAGAATGAGCAGGTGGTAGCTGTGCTGCATCAATTCTTCGGCGTCGCGCCAGAGCAACGGATAGGTTGTCAGCACCACATCGTGCTGCATGATCTGCGGGAACAGGACCTTGCGTTCCGGGCCATGCAGCGACAGGACTTTGAGGTCGGGGGCGAAACGAGCCGCTTCGTTCTTCCAGTTGAAGATCAGCGAGGTCGGCAGGATGATCAGGGCCGGCTTGTCGAGACGGCCGGCTTCCTTTTCCATGAGCAGGTGGGCTAGCGTCTGCGCTGTTTTGCCAAGGCCCATGTCGTCGGCCAGGATGCCCGACAGGTCGTGCTCACGGAGAAATTGCAGCCAGGCCAGGCCTTCCTTCTGGTAAGGGCGCAGTTCGAGCTTGAAGCCGGCCGGTGGCTCGACGTCGCCGATGCCCTGTGCCTTGAGCAGGCGCTCGGCCAGGGCCATGATGTCGCTCTGGCCGCGGAACTGCCAGCGGCTGATATCCGACAGTTCGGCCAGTCGTGGTGCGTCAAAGCGAGACAGGCGCAATGTGTTGCCGCCAGTAAAGCCGTCGAACAGGTCGATCAACGTCGCGGCCAGCGGCTTGAGGCGGCCGGCTGGGACGCGTAGGCGCTTGCCGCGGGGGGTGTAGAGATCAATGCCCTCATCGTCGGGAACGCGTTCGAGTTCAGCCGCTTCGAGCCAGCGCGGGTCGGTGCGGAACAGGTTGGCCAGCAAGGGTGCCAGTGGCAGGCGCTCGCCCTCGACCATGACGCCCATATCGAGGTTGAACCAGCCGTTGTCGGCCTCGGAGAGCTCGGCCTCCCAGCCATCGACTTCGATGACGTGGTGACGGAAATCCTCCGGGAACTCGATCTGCCAGCCGGCTTCCTTGAGGCGCTGGGTGCCATCCTGCATGAACGGCACCCAGCTGGCCTCCTCGGCCAACCCGTAAATGCCTTCCGGCGGGCTGCCAAAAGTGTGCAGGGTATGTCCGGGAATCTTTTGCAAGGCGCAGCCTTCGAGTGCCAGCAGGGCCTTGGCTTCATCCTCGGGGCGGCGCATCAGGCGGATCGTTTCGCCTTCGGGCAGGGTGATGAATTCGCTCTTCTCTTCCGGGCGGACTTCGGCATCGCCGTAACGGAAAATGACCTTGGCAACATCGAAGGGGCCGCCGCCAAAATTCTGCGGGTAAGCACGCCAGGCCCGGTGGCCGTGCGTGTGCAGGGTTTCGAGTTGAAGGATGGGAATCAGCGGCGCGTCAACCAGGCGCAGGCGGGCGCCGGCATCTGAGCCGGGAAGTGGCAGGTCGGGCGCCAGTTCGGACAGGGCTTCGGCAACCAGCGCAGCTTCGTTGGCCGATAGGGGCGGCAGCGAGAACAGTCGGTTGATCACGTCCGGGTTGCCGGTCACTTCCAGCGGTCCGGCTTCGCCCTCGGCCAGATCGATGTACCACGGAGGGTCGACGGCGACGATCATTTCGGCCGACGGCTCCGGCTTTAAATGTGGTCGCTGAAAGCCCATGCCGTCGACCTGCCAGCCGATGCTGGCCGGCCGGGTCGGGCCGGCGTTGAGCGGCAGACCGAGGTCATCCTCAGGGTAGAGCCGGTGGCTGGCCGCCATGCGCTGCAGGATTTCGGCGCCATGCTTGGGGCCCAGGCCGAAGGCGCGCAAGCCGGTTTCGTGGCCACGGTCAGCCCAGATCAGGCGCAGGATGCCGATGTCTTCTTCATTGACGAACTGCGGCGGCGTGACCAGCGCGCGGTCCACCTTCCACCACTCTTCGGCACTTTCCGGGTACTTGCCCTTGCGGATCTCGATGCCGAACTGACGCTTGTCGGCCGTCCATTTCAGGATGTAGAAAAGTTGCTGGCGGGCGCTGGCCGGCCGGGCTTTTTTCTTGGCGACGGCGACCGAGACGCGGCGTAGGTCTTCGAGCCAGGACAGGGCGCTGCCGCTGACCGGTTCCTTCGGATTGCGTTCTTCGATGGCCTTGAGCAACATGGCGGCAACGTGTTTGCAATGCTTGCCGGCCGAGCAGGTGCAGCGGCTGATCACCGTCATCTCGCCGCTCTGGGCCTGGCTTAGATAGGCCTGCGCCACGTAGGGTTCGCTTGACGAACCGGGGACCAGGGCGCGTAGCTGGCTGCCCTCGATGGTCAGGTCGCGAACCAGGTCGACGTAGGGGCGGGCCTTGTTGATGTCGCGCGTGGCGAACCACTCGGCGATGTTCTCTTCAGTGAAGGTGGTGAGGTTGACTACGGCCATCGGCGGTCAGGCAAGCAGCGCGCCGACGAGCAGGGCGAGCAGCAAGGCGATAATGGCCAGCCAGCGGTTTTGCTGGTGCTGGGCGGCGATCAGGCGCTCGATTTGCGGTTGCAGATCGGTCTTGGCCGGCTGCGCCAGCGCCTGATGGACAAGGCGCGGCAGTTGCGGAATGGTGCGGGCCAAATAGGGGGCTTCCTGTTTGAAGCTGCGGATTAGTCCTCGCCAGCCAATCTGCTCGCTCATCCAGCGCTCAAGGAAAGGCTTGGCGGTGGTCCACAGGTCGAGTTCAGGGTCAAGCTGGCGACCGAGACCTTCGATGTTGAGCAAGGTCTTTTGCAGCATGACCAATTGCGGCTGGATTTCGACATTGAAACGGCGCGAGGTCTGGAACAGGCGGAGCAGCACCTTGCCGAAGGAAATGTCCTTGAGCGGGCGGTCGAAGATCGGCTCGCAGACGGCGCGGATGGCTGCTTCGAACTCGTCGACCCGGGTGTCTTTGGGGGCCCAGCCGGATTCGATGTGCGCTTCGGCGACGCGTTTGTAGTCGCGGCGGAAGAAGGCGAGGAAATTCTGCGCCAGGTAATTCTTGTCGGAATCGGTCAGCGTGCCGACGATGCCGAAATCGAGTGCGATGTAGCGGCCATCAGGGGCGACGAAGATGTTGCCGGGGTGCATGTCGGCGTGGAAGAAGCCGTCCCGGAATACCTGGGTGAAGAAGATTTCGACGCCGGCTGCCGACAGCTTGGAGAGGTCGATGCCCTCGGCGCGCAGCTTGTCGATCTGCGAGATCGGCGTGCCATGCATGCGCTCCATGACCATCACGGTCGATGTGCAGAAATCCCAGTAAATCTCGGGGACGATCAGCAATTTGGAGTCGACGAAGTTGCGGCGCAGTTGCGAGGCGTTGGCGGCTTCGCGCATGAGGTCAAGTTCGTCGCGCAGATATTTGGCAAATTCGGCGACCACTTCGCGTGGCTTCAGGCGCTTGCCATCAGGCCACAGCTTCTCGAGCAACATGGCTAGGTTGTCCATGAGCGCCAGATCGTGCTCGATGACTGAGAGCATGTTGGGGCGCAAGACCTTGACGGCGACTTCATGACCGCCGTCCACTGCATGCAGTTTGGCGAAATGGACTTGGGCGATCGATGCCGAGGCAATCGGCGTCGGATCGAATTCGGCAAAGACTTCGCTGGCTGGCCGACCATAGGCTTTTTCGATTTCGGCCAGAGCGAGGTCGGAGGCAAACGGTGGGACGCGGTCCTGCAGTTTTGCCAGTTCGTCGGCAATATCCATTGGCATCAAGTCGCGTCGCGTGGACAGGACCTGGCCGAACTTGACGAAAATGGGCCCGAGCGATTCGAGGGCAAGGCGCAGGCGAACGGCGCGTGGCGTGGACAGGTCGCGCCAGAATTGCAGGGCGTTGGCGAGGCGTACCAAGCGGCCGCTCGGCTCGTGTTCGAGCACCATTTCGTCGAGGCCGAAACGGCTGGCGACTGAGGCGATCTTGAGCAAACGAAGGAGACGCATGTGGACTGTAAACGCCGGCCGGGCCGGGCAAAATCGCTAAACGAGCATGTTAACACGCCAACGGCGGTTGCGCCCCCGTGATTTGTGACTGTTTGAGTCAGGCGACACGGCACAAACAATCTTGCAAGAAGGTCTGGGCTATAGGATAAACTCGATAATCAAGCCTGCCGGTGTCATGCCCAGCCACCACTAGTTAGCCAAAGCGTCGATGAACGAACCGAAACACCCCTCCGTAATTGCTCGTGAGGCGCTCAAGCGCCTGGCGACCAGTCAATTGGCTCCGACGCCGGCCAATTACCAGGCTTGCTACAATGAAATTGCCAATCTACCCAATCTGCCGCCGTTTCCAGAGGTGCCGCTACGCGAGTTGCTGAGCGACTTGCCAGCCCGGAATGAAGAGCAGGAGAGGCAGTTGGACAAGCTCTCCAGCGCAATTACCAAGCGCAGCTGGCAGGGGATCAAAGAGTCCTTGGCCGCATTTGCCCAGGCTGGCGAGTCCCGCCTCCATGAAAGTGTGGCGTCCCCCCTTGCGCCTGCTTTGCCTGGTGAGTTTGCCGGCAAGCTGGCGCGTTTCGTCGAATGTGTTCTGCCGGCGCTGGGTGAGGAGGACTCCCGGGTTCTCACTGTGGCCGGCGAGTTGCTCCTGTTGTTGCGGCAGCCGACGGTCGAGATTGCGCAGGTTCAGGCCCTCTTTGGCAGCCTGACCCATCAGGCCGTGTTTGCCGCGGAGGAGCAGGTCGAGATCAAGGGCTCCCTGCTCAAGTTGCTGCATCTGATTATTGAAAATATCGGTGAATTAAGTACAGACGACAACTGGCTCAAGGGGCAGATCGACGGGCTGCTGGCCAGCGTGGCGCCGCCGCTGACGCTGCGTCATCTCGATGAAATGGAGCGTCGCCTGCGCGACGTGATGGAAAAGCAAGGGCGCGCCAAGTCGCGCTCGGTGGAAGCACAGGCAGAAATGCGCCAGATGCTC
This sequence comes from Azonexus sp., assembly GCF_049652925.1. GTDB lineage: Bacteria > Pseudomonadota > Gammaproteobacteria > Burkholderiales > Rhodocyclaceae > Azonexus. Next base: position 121,613 of record NZ_JBASFI010000005.1, on the reverse strand, counting down.
GCCGAGTTCATCGAGCGCCTGGGCGTGATGAACAAGTCGAGCACTGACTTCGAGGGGCGGATCGAGGCGAGCGCACGCCAGATCGAACAGATATCCAGCATTGAGGATCTGAAACCCCTGCTCGACGATGTTATCGCGGCAACCCATGCGATGGCCGAGGAGACGGCAAACTCGCGGGAGCAGTTGAAGAGCCTGCAGGACAAGGTAGTGGTTACCGAGGCAGAACTGATGCACTTGCACCAGGAGCTGGACAGTGCCAGCGCCCTCGCCCGCCACGATCCGCTGACCGATGCCCTGAATCGTAAGGGGCTGGATGAGGCGATGGAGCGTGAGGTTTCAAGCGTGCGGCGCAAGGAAACGCCGTTGTCGGTCAGCTTGCTCGATATCGATAATTTCAAGCGCTTGAATGATCGTCTCGGTCACGAGGCTGGCGACCGTGCCTTGGTTCATCTGGCCGATGTGGCACGTCGCAACATGCGGCCGAGCGATACGCTGGCCCGCTACGGCGGTGAAGAGTTTGTCGTGTTGATGCCGGAAACGACCCTTGATCAGGGCATCGAGGCAATGGCCCGCCTGCAGCGGGAGTTGACCAAGGCCATCTACATGGCGGGGAACGAGAAGATCCTGATCACCTTCAGTGCCGGGGTGGCCCAACTGGCTGCCGACGAGTCGGGTACCGATGCCATCCGGCGGGCCGATCAGGCCATGTATCTGGCCAAGCGCGCTGGCAAGAACCGCGTGATGGGCGGTTGACGCCTGATTTGCCGGTGTCCCTGAGTCGCGGTTTTCCACCGGTTGCCGATCCGTCGGCCCGGTTGCTCGTCCTCGGCAGCCTGCCGGGCAAGGCTTCGCTGGCGGCGCAGGAATATTACGCCAACAAGCAAAACGCTTTCTGGCGAATCATGGGGGATTTGATTGGCGCCGGACCCGCTTTGCCTTACGCCCAGAGGCTGGAAAGGTTGCAGGCGGCGGGTATCGCCCTGTGGGATGTGATTGCTGCCGGCGAGCGCCCGGGCAGTCTCGATGCCGATATCGTCAAGACCTCGGTTTGCGTAAACGATTTTTCGGCCTTTTTTGCTGTTCACCGTGGAATTCGTCGTGTTTTCTTCAATGGTGGTGCGGCTGAGGCGGCTTTTCGCCGTCATGTGTTGCCCGGGCTACCGGAGGCAGATGTGCAGTTGATTCGCTTGCCATCGACCAGCCCCGCTCATGCCGCCAGTCGCTATGCAGACAAGCTCGCGGCATGGTCGGCGATTGTTGCACCGGCCAAATAAGTAGGGATCGGCAGCGTATAATCGACGTTTTGCAAATTTTCGCCCCAAATCAATGCCCCTAGACGTCAAATCCCAGCTGACCGCCCTCCTGCAACAGGCGCTGGCCAGCGTTGCGCCGACCGCAACCGATACCCCCATTCACCTGGAGCGTCCGCGCGATCCGACGCACGGTGACTTCGCGACCAACCTGGCCATGCAACTGGCCAAGGCGCTGAAGAAGAACCCGCGTGAAATTGCCCAGCAACTGGTGAACGAATTGCCGGTCTCGGCGCTGGTGACCAAGGCCGATGTGGCCGGGGCCGGCTTCATCAACTTCACCCTCGATGCCGGCGCCAAGACCAGCGTTGTCAAGGCTGTGCTGGCCGAGGGCGAGAATTTCGGGCGGTCGACGCTGGGTGGCTGGCAGAAGGTCCAGGTCGAGTTCGTCTCGGCCAATCCGACCGGCCCGCTGCACGTCGGCCATGGCCGCGGCGCGGCTTACGGCGCTTCGCTGTCCAACCTGCTGACTTTCGCCGGCTGGGATGTGACGCGAGAGTACTACGTCAATGACGCCGGCCGGCAGATGGATATTCTTGGCTTGTCGACCTGGTTGCGTTACCTGGCGCAGAACGGTGTCGATGTGCCCTTCCTGCCCAATGCCTATCAAGGCGACTACGTACGCGACATGGCCAAGCAGATGAGCGCGGCGCACGGCACCAAATTCGTTCGTCAGGTGGCCGACGTGCTGGCCGGCACGCCCGGCTTGCCGGATGCCGAGCGGGCTGACGACGAGGCCAAGCGCCAGCGCGACCAGCATCTCGATGCCTTGATCGCCAACGCCAAGACCTTGCTCGGCGCCGACTGGACCTACGTGCATCAACATGCCTTGTCCGAACAGCTGGCCGATTGCCGCGACGATCTCGAGCAGTTCGGCGTTCATTTCGACGTCTGGTTCTCCGAACAGGCGCTGTTCGATACCGGTCTGGTCGCCCGTTGCGTCGATCTGCTCGAAAAGAACGGCCATCTGTACGTCCAGAACGGTGCCCGCTGGTTCAAATCGACCACTTTCGGCGACGAGAAGGACCGCGTCGTCCAGCGCGAGAACGGCCTCTACACCTATTTCGCCTCGGACATCGCCTACCACCTGAACAAGTTCGAGCGTGGCTTCGACAAGGTCATCAATATCTGGGGCGCCGATCACCACGGCTACATTTCGCGCGTCAATGGCGCGATCACGGCCCTGGGGCTCGACGCCAGCAAATTGCAGGTGGCGCTCGTCCAGTTTGCCGTGCTCTACCGTAATGGTCAGAAGGCGTCGATGTCGACGCGCTCGGGCGAATTCGTCACCCTGCGCGAACTACGCGGCGAAGTCGGCAACGATGCCTGCCGTTTCTTCTACGCCCTGCGCAAGTCCGACCAGCACCTCGATTTCGACCTTGATCTGGCCAAGAGCCAGACCAACGAAAATCCGGTTTATTACATCCAGTATGCCCACGCCCGGATTTGCTCCGTGGTCAATCAGTGGGCCGGTGATCACGCGACGCTCGAAGATGCCGATCTGTCGCTGCTCTGCAATCCGCGCGAACTGGCCATTGCCAGCAAGCTGACCGAGTTCCGTGATCTCATCGACAACGCCGCCCGCGAATTGGCGCCACACCTGATTGCCTTCTACCTGAAGGATCTGGCTGGCGAGTTTCATGGCTGGTACAACGCCGAGCGCATGCTGGTCGATGATGCAGCGCTACGCGATGCGCGCGTTGCACTGGCCATCGCCGTCCGCCAGACGATACGCAACGGACTGACCATTCTGGGCGTCAGCTGTCCGGAATCCATGTAAGGAATTGCCATGAGTCGCGATATGAAGCCCCGCAAGAGCCAGCCGGCGAAAAAGAAGTCCGCCGGCGGCACGCTGGTCGGCATGTTCATTGGTCTGGTCATTGGCATCGGCATGGCGGCGGGCGTCGTCTGGTATCTCAACAAATCGCCGCTGCCTTTTGTCGAGAAGGCGCAGCCGCCGGCCCGGGCTGACGCAGCCAATGGCAAGAATGGTCAGCCGAGCCAGCCGCTGGCCTTGCCCGGCAAACCAGGTGATCCGATTCCGGAAAAACGCTTCCAGTTCTACGACATCCTGCCCGGCAAGGCTGATGCGGTGCCGGACAAGGCACCCAAGCCGGACGCCAAGATCGAAGAGCCGAAGAAAGACGAAGCGAAGAAGGACGACAGGAAGGACGAGCCCAAGGAATCGAAGACGCCGCTCTTCCTGCAGGCCGGCTCGTTCAGCACGGCGCAGGACGCTGACAACCAAAAGGCCAAGCTTGCGTTTATGGGTATTGAGGCTGTCGTCCAGCAGGTGATGATTCAGGACAAGACCTTCTATCGGGTTCGTGTCGGTCCATACACGAAGATTGATGAATTGAACAAAGTGCGTGCCGAGCTTGCCAAATCAGGCATTGAAGCCCAGCTTTCGAAATAGGAGTAGCGAATGAAGCATTCACGTCGTAGTTTCGTTGGTTTCGTTTTTGGCCTTTTTTTCGGGTTGACCGTAGCAACGCCGTCTTTTGCGCAGGGCGCAGCCTTCACGCCGGTCAGCCCCGCCCAGCCGACTGAGGATCCCGCCAAGATTGAGGTGCTCGAATTTTTCAGCTACGGCTGCCCGCATTGTGCCGACTTCAATCCGCTGCTGACTGCCTGGGCGGCCAAGCTGCCGGCCGACGTGGTCGTCAAGAAGGTGCCGATCACCTTCGGACGCGCTGCCTGGGCCAACATCGCCAAGCTTTACTACGCGCTAGAAATCACTGGCGACCTGCATCGTCTTGAAGGCGACGTTTTCCGGGCGATTCACGGCGAGCGCGTCAATTTGTTCGACGAAAAAACGCTGACCGAATGGGTCGTCAAGAAGGGGGTGGATGCCAAGAAATTTGGCGAAACCTTCAATTCCTTCGGTGTCATGAGCAAGGTCAAGCGTGCCGACCAGATGGCGCAGGCTTACAAGATCCAGGGCGTGCCGGCTTTGGCAGTCGATGGCAAGTTCCTGATCGGCGACATGGGCTTCAACGAGAAGCTGGCCGTTGCCGACAAGCTGATCGCCCAGGCGCGCAGCGAGAAAGCTGGCAAGGGCACCGGCAAGAAATAATTGACCCTGAAAGTCTTCATCACGGGCGCCTCGTCGGGAATCGGCGAGGCGCTTGCCGTTTACTACGCCGCCCAGGGCGCCACCTTGGGCCTGGCGGCACGGCGAAGCGAGTTTATCGAGGCGCTGAACCAGCGTCTGGGTGGGCAACATGCCTGTTACGCGCTGGATGTTAGCGATGCGCCGGCCCTGCATGCCGCCGCTACCGATTTCATTGCCCGCTTTGGCGCGCCCGACATCATCATCGCCAATGCCGGTGTTTCGGCCGGGACGCTTAGCGAATTCGAGGAAGATCTCGAGGTCTTTCGTCGAGTCATGGACACCAACGTTTTCGGCATGGCGGCGACCTTTGCGCCCTTCATTCCGGCGATGAAGGCAGCCGGTGGCGAAGGCAGGAAAATGCAGCGTCTGGTCGGCATCGCCTCGGTTGCCGGTATTCGCGGTTTGCCCGGCGCCGAGGCGTATTCGGCCTCGAAGGCGGCGGCAATCGCCTATCTCGAAAGCCTGCGTCTTGAAATGCGTCCGTACGGCATCAAGGTCGTGACCATTGCGCCCGGCTATATCGAAACGCCGATGACGGCAGTCAATCCCTACAAAATGCCCTTCCTGCTGCCGGTCGATCAGGCCGCGTCGCGCTTTGCGGGGGCCATCGCGCGCGGCACCAGTTACGCGGTCATTCCCTGGCCGATGGGTGTCGTCGCCAAGATCCTGCGGGCCTTGCCCAACTGGCTATACGACCGCTTGTTCACAAGCGCCCCGCGCAAGCCGCGCGGCTTGTTAAAATAGCCCGATGCTAGAACTCAAGATCAATGGCGAAGCCCGCCAGTTTTCCGACACGCTGACTGTGACCGGCCTGATTGAGCAACTCGGCTATACCGGCAAGCGTATCGCTGTTGAACGCAACGGCGAAATTGTCCCCAAAAGCCAGCACGTCACGACGGCGCTGGTGTCGGGCGACCAACTTGAAATTGTCGTCGCCGTCGGCGGCGGTTAAGGAGCCTACCCCATGCATCAACTGACTATCGCCGGCAAGGCGTACCGTTCCCGTTTGCTGGTCGGCACCGGCAAGTACAAGGATTTTGCCGAAACCCGCGCAGCCATCGACGCCTCCGGTTCGGAGATCGTCACCGTGGCGATCCGGCGCATGAATATCGGCCAGGACCCCAGCCAACCCAATCTGCTCGACGCCCTGCCACCGTCGCAATTCACCATCCTGCCCAACACCGCCGGCTGCTACACCGCCGACGATGCCGTGCGCACCCTGCGTCTGGCCCGCGAACTGCTCGACGGCCATCCGCTGTGCAAGCTCGAAGTTCTCGGCGATCCGACCAGCCTCTTCCCAAACATGCCGGAAACGCTGAAAGCCGCCGAGACCCTGGTCAAGGATGGCTTTCATGTCATGGTCTACTGCTCGGACGACCCCATTCAGGCCAAAATGCTCGAAGAAATCGGTTGCGTCGCGGTCATGCCGCTCGCTTCGCTGATCGGCTCCGGCATGGGCATCCTCAATCCATGGAACCTGCGCCTGATCATCGATAACGCCAAGGTGCCGGTCATCGTCGATGCCGGCGTCGGTACGGCATCCGACGCCGCGATTGCCATGGAACTTGGCTGTGACGGCGTACTGATGAACACCGCCATTGCCCACGCCAAGAACCCCATTCTCATGGCCAGCGCCATGAAGAAGGGCGTTGAAGCGGGCCGCGAGGCTTTTCTGGCCGGCCGCATGCCGCGCAAACTTTACTCGGCCGATCCATCGTCGCCGACTTCCGGATTGATCGGCTCATGAGCGATACCCACCTGATTCAACCGGCCGCTGTCGGCGAAGGCGTCTACGAAGAAGGCCGTGAGGGCTACGGTCATATCAAGAGCTACGTCCGCCGCGCCGGTCGCATGTCGTCGGCGCAGGAAAACTACTACGCCGAGATGATGCCGAAGATCAGCGTTGTCTATGGCCCGCAGCCGATTGACCTGGCTGCGATCTACGGCCGAAATAACCCGAAAATCCTTGAAATCGGCACCGGCATGGGTGAAACCACGGCCAAGATCGCCGATGCCAACCGCGACAACGATTATCTCGGCGTCGAAGTGCATGTGCCGGGCGTTGGCGCCCTGTGCAAGCAGATCGCCGAGCGCGAATTGAGCAACCTGCGCATTTGCCAACATGATGCCGTTGAAGTCGTCCGCGACATGCTGCCGGAAGCGTCGCTAGACGGCGTCCACGTCTTTTTCCCGGACCCTTGGCACAAGGCGCGGCACAACAAGCGCCGGCTGATCCAGGCGCCCTTCGTTGCGCTGCTCGCCTCCCGCCTCAAGCCGGGCGGCTATTTTCACTGCGCTACCGACTGGGAAGAGTACGCCCACCAGATGCTCGAAGTGCTCTCGGCCGAGCCGACTTTGGTCAACAGTGCCGATGGCTTTGCGCCGCGCCCCGAATACCGCCCGCTCACCAAATTCGAGAACCGCGGAATCCGGCTGGGGCATGGCGTTTGGGATGTTATTTTCCGGAAAAAATAGCTGGCAGATTGGCGGCTCCTGAGTAGAATGAGAATCAGGATTTGTCAGAAAAGTGAGGAAATCATGAAAAAAATGAAAATTGCTGCCAGCGGTTTATTGTTTCCCCTCCTGGCGATTGCGCTGTCTTCCACCCCGGCACTTGCTGCTGATCGTTCTGGCAAGGAAGTCGTCAACACGGTCTGTGCCGCCTGCCATACGACCGGCAAGGATGGCGCACCGAAGATCGGCGATCAGGCCGCCTGGGCAGAACGTGCCGCCAAAGGTCTGGACAAGCTGACGCAGAATGCCATCACCGGCGTTCGCAACATGCCGGCCCATGGTGGTCAGGCGGCGCTGAGCGATCTCGAGATGACGCGTGCCGTCGGTTACATGGTCAGTGGCGGCAAGGCAGCTGATGCCAAGAAGGCCATGAAGCCGGCAAAGGCGCGCACGGGTGAGCAGGTGGTGCAGGAACGTTGCCAGGAATGCCACACCACCGGCAAGCAGGGCGCCCCGAAACTCGGTGACATGAACGACTGGAAACCGCGTCTGCAAAACGGCGTCGATCCGCTCGTCAAGTCCGCCATCAGCGGCCACAACTCGATGCCGGCCCGCGGTGGTCTGGCCAATTTGAGCGATGCCGAAATGAAGGCCGCCGTCGAGTTCATGGTCAGCAAGACGGGCGGCACTGCACCAGCCAAGTAATCTCCAGCGGCCTGCGGGCCGTTCAAAATGACGAAATGCCGGCCTCGTTCGATGTCGGCATTTTTATTTTTGCCGGGGCAAGATGGCCGCCTGATCAGGCATTTGGCGATGCGTGTCTGGGCGGTAGTGGTCGGCTCGTCATGCGCCGACGATGGTGGGCTGTTAAACTCTCGCGCCTCAATGACAGCAAACCGGGAATGATTCATGTGGTTCCGTAATCTCCAGCTTTACCGCCTGCCGACGCCGTGGAACATCGACCTCGCCAAATTTGATGAACAACTGGCCCGTGGCCCGTTCGTGAAGTGCCCGAGCAACCAGCCGATGAGCCGGGGCTGGGTGTCGCCGCGCCGCGATGGCGCTCTGGTTTATTCGCTCGGCCAGCAATGGATGATTGCCTTGAGCGTCGAGCAGCGTCTGCTACCGTCGTCGGTGGTCAATGATGAGGTCAAGGAACGCGCCGAGTTGGTCGAAGCCCAGCAAGGCTATGCGCCGGGCCGCAAGCAGCTCAAGGAATTGCGTGAACGTGTCACCGAAGAACTGATGCCGCGCGCCTTCACTCGCCGCCGCACGACCTACGTCTGGCTTGATCCGCAAAATGGCTGGTTCTGCGTCGACGCCGGCAGCCCGGCCAAGGCCGAGGAAGTCATCGAGCATCTGCGTCACTGTCTCGACGACTTCCCGCTGACCATGCTCCACACCCAGGTTTCGCCGCAAGCGGCAATGGCCGACTGGCTGGCGGGCGGCGACGCCCCGGCCGGTTTCACCATCGACCGCGATTGCGAACTGAAGGCGGCTGGCGAGGAAAAGGCCGCCGTTCGTTACGTTCGGCACCCGCTCGATGGCGACGAGATCAGCGTTGAGATCAAGGCTCACCTGGCTGCTGGCAAGATGCCGACCAAGCTGGCCTTGACCTGGGACGACCGCATCTCCTTCGTCCTTGGCGAAAAAATGGAAATCAAACGCCTGGCCTTCCTCGACCTGCTCAAGGAAGAAGCCGAGAAATCGGCCGAACACGCCGATGAGCAATTCGACGCTGATTTCGCGCTGATGACCGGCGAACTGTCGCGTTTCTTGCCGCAACTGCTTGAAGCGCTCGGCGGCGAGGTCGTCGAAGAAAAATGAAAGCCATTGACGCCTGCCCCTGTGGCAGCGGCAGGCGTTACGCCGAATGCTGCGGTCAACTGCATTTTTCGGCCAAAAATGAAATGACGCCTGAGGCGCTGATGCGTTCGCGCTACAGCGCCTATGTGCTCAAGCTGGCCGATTACCTGCTGGCCAGCTGGCATCCATCAACCCGGCCAGCCAGCATGGACCTGGCCGAAAACGACGGCACCAAATGGCTGGGGCTGGAGATCAAGCGCTGCGAGCAGCAGGATGAAAATCACGCCACCGTCGAATTTGTCGCCCGCTACCGCATTGCCGGACGCGGTCACCGACTGCATGAATTGAGCCGCTTCGTCCGTGAAGACGGCCGCTGGTTTTACCTTGATGGCGACATTGACGCGCCCACCACTGAAGAAAAGAACACCCCATGATCATCCTCAAGAACGTCACCTTGCGCCGCAGTTCGAAAGTGCTGCTCGACAAGACCTCGGTCACCATCAACCCCGGTGAGAAGGTTGGCCTGGTCGGCCGCAACGGTGCCGGCAAGTCCACGCTGTTCGCGCTGCTCAACGGCACGCTGCATGAGGATGGCGGCGATTATTCGATTCCCAAGCAATGGCAGATGGGCCAGGTTTCCCAGGATATGCCGGAAACCGAGCAGAGCGCGACCGACTTCGTCATCGACGGCGACACCAAGCTGCTCGCCGCCCGCAACGAGGTGCACGACGCCGAAGCCAGCGACGACGGCATGCGCATGGCCGAAGCCTACATGGCGCTCAACGACGCCGGCGAACACGATGCCGAAGCGCGCGCCCAGTCACTGATCCTCGGTCTCGGCTTCAAGGTTTCCGAACTGTACAACCCGGTCAACAGCTTCTCCGGCGGCTGGCGCATGCGCCTGCAACTGGCCCGCGCCCTGATGTGCCCGTCCGACATCCTGCTGCTCGACGAACCAACCAATCACCTCGACTTGGACGCCCTCGTCTGGCTCGAAGCCTGGCTCAAGCGTTACCAGGGCACGCTGGTCATGATCAGCCACGACCGCGAATTCCTCGACGCCATCACCGGCGTCACGCTGCACATCGACAACGCCAAGCTGGTCCGCTACGGCGGCAACTACAGCAAGTTCGAAGACATGCGTGCCGAGCAGATGCTGCTGCAACAAGCAACCATGGCCAAGCAGGCCGAGAAGATTGCCCACCTGCAATCCTTCATCAACCGCTTCAAGGCCAAGGCCAGCAAGGCCAAGCAGGCCCAGAGCCGGGTCAAGGCGCTCGACCGCATGGAAAAGATCGCACCGGTGCTGGCCGATGCCGAATTCACCTTCGAGTTCCAGGAGCCGCAGAACCTGCCCAACCCGATGTTGTCGATGATGGACGTCACCATCGGCTACCCGCCGCTGGAAGACGCGCCGGCCGGCACGCCGCCGACCGTCATCGTGCGCGGCATCAACCGCTCGGTGATGGCTGGCCAGCGCATCGGCATCCTCGGCGCCAACGGCCAGGGCAAATCCACGCTGGTCAAGACCATCGCCTGCGAGCTGGCGGCGATCAGCGGTGACCTGACTGAAGGCAAGGGCCTCAATATCGGCTACTTCGCCCAGCAGGAACTCGACGTGCTGCGCCCGCAGGACACGCCGCTTGAACACATGGTGCGGCTGGCCAAGGAGGCCATCGCCAACGGCCGCAGCAACGTGCCGGGACGCGAGCAGGAGCTGCGCAACTTCCTCGGCACCTTCAATTTCGGTGGCGAAATGGTCAAGCAACCGGTCGGCACCATGAGCGGTGGCGAAAAAGCCCGGCTGGTGCTGTGCATGATCGTCTGGCAACGGCCCAACTTGCTGCTCCTCGACGAACCGACCAACCACCTTGACCTCAATACCCGCGAAGCCTTGGCCGTCGCCCTCAACGAATTCGAAGGCACCGTCATGCTGGTCAGCCACGATCGCGCCCTGCTGCGTTCGGTCTGCGACGAGTTCTGGCTGGTCTCCAAGGGCGGTGTCGCGCCATTCGACGGCGATCTGGAGGACTACCAGCGCTATCTGCTCGACGAAGCCAAGCGTGTGCGTGAAGAGGCCTCGGCGGCGCAGAAGAAGCTGGCCGCCTGAGGTCCGGCATTTCGCAAATATTCACAATTGGCGTCATGCTGCTGGATTAGGATGGCCAAACCTAATTCCTTGTGGAGAGCAAATCATGGGTCTTTTTGATTCAGTCGTTGGTGCCTTGGCGGGCGGTCAGTCTGGCGGCGATAGCCCGCTGTTAAGCATCGTCATGCAACTGATCAACAACCCGCAGACCGGTGGTTTGGGCGGGCTGGTCCAGTCCTTCCAGCAGGGTGGCTTGGGCAATATCGTCAATTCATGGGTTTCCACCGGCCAGAATCTGCCGATCTCGGCTGAGCAGATCAAGGCCGTGCTCGGTGGTGGCCAGTTGCAGGATATCGCCTCGCAATTGGGCGTTTCGACCGAACAGGCTTCCGGCGGTCTGGCCGACCTGCTGCCGCAATTGGTCGACAAGCTGACGCCGAACGGCCAGGTTCCCGAAGGCGGCGATCTACTGGCGCAAGGGCTGGATATGCTGAAAAAGGGCGGTTTGTTCAGCTAAAGAAAACGTTCGAGCAGAACGTTGAGGAAGCGCCGACCCTTCGCGGTCGGCGCAATTTTTTCCGGGCCGACGATGAGCAGGCCGTCAGTTTCCGCCGCCTTCAGTTCGGACTGGATGCCGATCAAGGGCTGGGCCGTGCGTGCCTCGAACAGCGAGGGGTGAAAGCCGTCGGCCAGACGCAGGGCATTCATCATGAACTCGAAGGGCAGGCTCTTGGCCTCGACCTGCGTTTCTTCCTGAATGGCGTTGCCGCTGCGGATGTTGTCGAGGTAAGCCTTGGGATGCTTCCAGCGCATCTGGCGCAGCACGCGGTCGTGCAGGGTCAGCTTGGAGTGGGCGCCGGCCCCGATGCCGAGGTAGTCGCCGAAATGCCAGTAATTGAGGTTGTGCTTGCACTGTTTGCCTTGCCGGGCAAAGGCCGAGGTTTCGTAATTGCTGAAACCGGCTGCGGCCAGACGAGCTTCGATGCTTTCCTGCATGTCGGCACAAATGTCACCTTCCGGCAGTTCGGGCGGGAAAGCGGCGAAGCGGGTATTCGGCTCCAGTGTCAACTGGTAACAGGATAGATGCGAGGGTGAAAAGCTCAGCGCCGTTTCGACGTCAGTGAGTGCTTGCTCGTGCGTCTGTCCGGGCAGGCCGTACATCAGGTCGAGGTTGAACGAGTCGAAATGCTCGCCCGCGAGCTGTGCGGCACGCTTCGCTTCGGCCGCTCCGTGGATGCGGCCGAGTGCTTTGAGATGATCGTCGTTGAAGCTCTGAATGCCGAGCGACAGGCGATTGACGCCGGCCGAACGGAAGCCGGCGAACTTCTCCGCCTCGACCGTGCCCGGATTGGCTTCGAGCGTGATCTCGGCATCGGGCGCCAGCATGGCCAGCGCGCGGAAGGCGGCGATCAGTTCGTCGATGGCAGCTGGCGAGAGCAGGCTGGGTGTGCCGCCGCCGAAGAAAACGGTTTGCACCGGCCGGCCCCAGATCAGCGGCAGGGCGGATTGCAGGTCGGCGATCAGGGCATCGACGTACTCGCGCTCGGGAATCGTGCCGTTCGCTTCGTGCGAGTTGAAATCGCAGTACGGGCACTTCTGCACACACCACGGCACATGGACGTAGAGCGCCAGCGGCGGTGAAACGCGGAATTCCAGGTTTGCCACGGTCGACCGGGAATTTTGCCTAAAAATGGGAATCGTGCGGGCCACGGTTTACAGCGTCGGCAGGCGGGCGATCAGCTTTTGCATGGCCTGGCCGCGATGCGACAACTTGTTCTTGACCGCGCCATCGAGTTCGGCCGCCGTCTGGCAGTGCGTTGGAACATAGAACAGCGGGTCGTAGCCGAAGCCGTCGGCGCCGCGCTGGGCGTCGAGAATGGTGCCGTGCCACTCGCCTTCGGCGATGATTGGCTGCGGATCGTCGGCCGAGCGGACGAGGACCAGCACACAGGCAAAATGGGCACGGCGGTCGCTCTGGCTGGCGAGGTCGGCGAGCAGCTTTTCGTTGTTGCGCGCATCCGATTTCGGCTCGCCGGCATAGCGCGCCGAATAGACGCCGGGGGCGCCGCCGAGTGCGGCAACGCACAGGCCGGAGTCATCGGCCAGCGCCGGCAGGCCGGAAGCCTGGGCCGCATGGCGGGCCTTGGCCAGCGCGTTTTCGACAAAGGTGCAATGGGGCTCTTCGGCTTCCGGAATGCCCAGCTGGCCTTGCGGAATGACTTCGAAGCCAAGCGGCGCCAGCAGCGCGTTGAGCTCCTTCATTTTCTTGGCGTTGTTGGAGGCGAGGACGAGCTTTTTCATGCAGGAACTCACTCAGCCAGGGCGCTTTGCTGGGCAGCCGTGAGCTGGCGGATGCCCATCGTCGCGAGGTCAACCAGCACGCTCATCTGCTCACGAGTGAACGGTTCGCCTTCGGCCGTGCCCTGGATTTCGACAATGCCGCCGTTGCCGGTCATGACGACATTCATGTCGGTGTCGCAGTCGGAGTCTTCCGGGTAATCAAGGTCGAGGACCGGAGCGCCCTTGTAGATGCCGACCGAAATGGCGGCGACGTGGTCGCGCACCGGGTTGACCGGAAGTTTGCCGGCAGTGACCAGTTTCTCGCAGGCTTCGTAGAGGGCGACCCAGGCGCCGGTGATCGAGGCGCAGCGGGTGCCGCCGTCAGCCTGCAGGACGTCGCAGTCAAGCGTGATCTGGCGTTCGCCGAGGGCTTTGAGGTCAGTCACGGCGCGCAGGCTGCGGCCGATCAGGCGCTGGATTTCCTGCGTCCGGCCGGTCTGCTTGCCCTTGGCTGCTTCACGGGAGGACCTGGTGTGCGTGGCACGCGGCAACATGCCGTATTCGGCCGTCACCCAGCCCTGGCCCTTGCCGCGCAGGAAGGGCGGCAGGTTTTCTTCAACGCTGGCCGTGCACAGCACGCGGGTGTCGCCCATTTCGATGAGCACCGAGCCTTCGGCATGGCGCGTGAAATTGCGGGTGATTTTAACGGTGCGGAGTTGATCCGGCTGACGTTGGCTGGGGCGCATGCTTGTCCTTATTTTTTGGGCGTGTTGGGGTTGTATTTGTCGATGGCGGAGCGGATTTCGTCAATCGCCTTTTCGATTTCGTCGTCGCTCAGATCGCTCTTGTAGGCGGGGTTGCGGCCGAACTCGTCGAGGTGGGTGCTGACTTCGTCCTGGGTCATCGTCTGGGTCGAAATGGCGCTGCTCGCCGTTTCGACGTAGGCGTCTTCCCAGCGCACGGCGACAACGGACAGGTTGTCGCCGTGGGCGCCACCCTTGAGTTCTGCCTGGTTGAGGAGCATCGGCACGGCCTGCAGCAGATTGGCGCCCTTCAGGGCGACCGCCATCATCTCGCCGGGCATTTCCCCCCACAGGCCATCCGTAGCGAGCAGGACGACATCGCCGTGGTCGAGCGGAGTCTTGCGCGAGAACTCGATTTCCGGCGGATGCGGGCTACCCAGGCAGCTGTAGATCTTGTTGCGGTCAGGATGAAACACGGCCTGCGCCTCGGTGATCATGCCTTCTTCGACGAGCAGGCGGATGCGCGAATGATCCTTGGTCTGGGTGATGACCTTGCCGTCGCGGATCAGATAAAGCCGCGAGTCGCCGGCATGCGCCCAGTAGGCGACGTTGTCCTGAATGATGCAGGCGACGCAGGTCGTCCGCGGCGTGTCTTTCAGGCGGTGGCGCGCGGTGTAGTCGAGAATGGCGTGGTGGGCGTTGGTCATGCCCTTTTGCAGAAAGCGGAAGGGGTCGCCGAGCACCGGGCGCGCCTCGCGCTGGAAAGCGTCGGCCAGCGTCTGAACGGCAATTTGCGCGGCGACTTCACCGTAGTGATGGCCGCCCATGCCGTCGGCGACGACCATCAACAGCGCATCGCGCGAGTAGCAATAGGTCGTCCGGTCCTCGTTGTTGGCCCGGCCGCCCTGACGACTTTCCTGATAAATGGTGAATCTCATTGCATCGGCTTCCTGAGTTTATCGACGAAGCGGCCAATCCAGCTCGGTGACGGCTTCGGGCGGGGTGGGGTGACGGTCTCGACAAGCGCCTTTTGCAGGGCAAAAACGCTTTGCGGACGGTAAAGATGGTTGAGGTTGAGGCACCAGTCGATGATCTCAAGCAGGCGGTCGGAAAACTGGCCATCCCAGCGCATCATGGCCGGCGCCAGGGTGTCCTTCTTCATGCGCGAATCGGCGGCTTGCGGCGCGCTGCCGGCCAGGCAGGCGTACATCGAGGCGCCGACGCTGTAAATGTCGCTCCACGGTCCGAGATCCTTGCGCGAACCGTAATGCTCGGGCGAGGCGAAGCCCGGGGTGTACATCGGCTTGAGGATGGGCTGGTCGGTGATCAGTGTCTGGCGGGCGGCGCCGAAATCGATGAGGACCGGCGTGTTGTCACCGCGCAGGTAAATGTTCGACGGCTTGAGGTCGAGATGCAGCAGCTTGTTTGAATGCACTTCGCGCAGGCCGTTGAGCATGCGGGTGAACACGCCGCGCATGAAGCGCTCGGAAATATGCCCCTGATGTTTCTGGATGAACTCCTGCAGCGTCCGGCCATGCTCGTACTCCATGACCATGTAAACGGTGTCGTTGGCGCGAAAAAAGTTCAAAACGCGAATCACGTTGGGGTGCGAGAGGCGGGCCAGGGCACGGCCTTCCTCGAAAAAGCACTTCATGCCATAGCGGAAGGCACCCAGATGCTCGGCGGAAATGACCGGGTTGATTTCACCGCGCGTGCGCAGGGCCAGGCTGTTCGGCAGGTATTCCTTAATGGCAACCTGCCGGCCGGCTGTGTCGGTCGCCAGATAGACAATGGAAAAGCCGCCAAGCGAAAGTTGGCGGTCTATTGTGTACTCTTCCAGCAGGTGACCGTTGGGTAACGGCTGATTGGCTTGTTGCGCCATGGAGCTCGCGGTTATGATGCAATTTCAGGCATTTTCGGGCGTGTTGTCCGGACTGTAAAGCAAGGGATTCCCGATAATGATTTGTAGTATGACCGGTTATGCCGTTAAAACGCGTGATTTAGAGCACGGAACGCTGCAACTCGAGCTAAAAAGCGTCAATTCACGCTATCTCGATTTCCATTTTCGGGTGGCTGAAGATCTTCGCGCGCTGGAAATTCCGCTGCGCGAATTGCTCGCCGCCCGCATCAATCGCGGCAAGGTCGAGTGCCGTCTCTCCTTCAATGCGGCCGCCGCCAAGGCCGACCAGCTCAAAATCAACGGCGAGTTGCTGGCTACACTCAAGTCGCTGAACGAGCGCGTGCGTGGAGAAATGCCCGAGGCGACGCCGTTGTCGGTCAACGAAACACTGCGCTGGCCCGGCATGTTCGGCGAACAGAACGTCGACTTCGCTGCCCTGAGCCCCGAGGTCATGGCCCTGGCGCGCGACGCGCTGGTCGATTTCACGGCGACCCGTGGCCGCGAAGGTGACAAGCTGGCTGAAACCATCATCGACCGCGTCAACGCCATGCGCGACATCGTCCGCCGCGTCGCGCCGCGTATTCCCGAAGCGCAGGCGATCTACACCGAAAAGCTGCGCCAGCGTCTGACCGAGGCGCTGGGCGGCGCCAACGACGACCGCGTCCTGCAGGAAGTTGCTGTCTTCGCAACGCGCATCGATGTGGCCGAAGAGCTTGCGCGTTTGACCACCCACCTCGATGAAGTCGAGCGTGTGCTCAAACAAGGCGGCGCCTGCGGCAAGCGCCTCGATTTCCTGATGCAGGAACTCAACCGCGAAGCCAATACGCTGGGCTCGAAGTCGGCGATCACCGAGGTCTCGCAAGCGTCGATGGAGCTCAAGCTGCTCATCGAGCAAATGCGCGAACAGATCCAGAACCTGGAATAAATCGGTAGTGGGGCGTTGGCTTGCGGACCGCGCAGGCCAATTTCAATTTTGGCCGTTTTTTCCAGTTGACCGTAGCAAGTTGGTAATCCCGCCGCGGCGGGCGTTTTTCTGAGGTATTCCATGGCCGGAAATCTTTATGTAGTGGCCGCACCGTCCGGTGCCGGCAAGACGACGCTGGTTCGACTGCTCCTCGAGCAGGAAAAAGCTGTCCAGCTTTCCATCTCCTACACCACCCGCGCGCCGCGTTCTGGCGAGGAAAACGGGCGCGAGTATCACTTCGTTGATGCCACCGAATTCCAGGCCATGATCGCCCGCCACGAATTTCTCGAATGGGCCGAAGTGCATGGCAATTTCTACGGAACCTCGAAGACATGGATCGCCGACCAGCTGGCGACCGACCGCGATGTCCTGCTCGAAATCGACTGGCAAGGTGCCCAGCAGGTGCGGGCGCTGTTTCCGCAGGCGATTGGCGTCTTCATCATGCCGCCGTCGATGGAAGAACTGACTAGCCGACTGACCGGTCGCGGCACCGACAGTGCTGACGTCATTTCCCGTCGTCTGGCCGCTGCGCAGGCCGAAATGCGCCATGTCGGGGAATTCGACTATGTTATTATTAATGACCAGTTGGCTCAGGCTCTGGATGATTTGCGCGCTGTTGTGCGCGCCTCCCGTCTGAGCTTTGGGGCTCAGCGTGCCCGCCACGCCGCCCTGTTTCAAAGAATGATCTGATTTTTGAGGTTCCCATGGCTCGCGTTACCGTTGATGACTGTCTGAAAAGAATTCCCAATCGCTTCATGATGACCCTGGCTGCGGCCCACCGTGCCCGTCAGCTGGCCAATGGCGCAACGCCGCTGGTCGACGGCGAAAAGCACAAGCCGACTGTTGTTGCACTGAAGGAAATGGGCGCCGGCAAGATTGGCCTGGAAGTACTTAACCGCGGCCAAGGCTGAAGGTTGGGGCGGTGAAGACTGATGGATTCCGCGCCGTCGCCTCTGCCGCCTGCTGATGTAGAACCCGCCTACCGGGTTTTCCTCGATAGCCTCGATTATCTTTCCCCCGCTGAACTAGAGAAAATCAAGGCTGCGTATGCTTACGCAGCCAAGGCGCACGCCAGTCAGCGGCGGATGTCGGGCGAACCCTATATTACGCATCCGCTGGCCGTCGCCGGTGCCGTCGTCGAGTGGCGGATGGATGCAGACGCGATTGCCGCGGCCCTGCTCCATGACGTGCTCGAAGATACCGGCACGACCAAGCACGAGCTGGCCGAAAAATTCGGCAAGGAAGTCGCCGAGCTGGTCGATGGGCTGTCCAAGCTCGACAAGATGGAATTTGCCTCCTACCAGGAGGCGCAGGCCGAGAATTTCCGCAAGATGCTGATGGCCATGGCGCGCGATTTGCGCGTCGTGCTCATCAAACTCGCCGACCGCCAGCACAATCTGGCGACGATGTCGGCCATGCGCGCCGACAAGCGCGCCCGCATCGCCCGCGAAACGCTGGAAATCTACGCGCCGATTGCCTTGCGGCTGGGTCTCAACAAGCTCTACCGCGAGCTGCAGGACACCTCGTTCCGGCTCATCCACCCGCATCGTGCCGAGGTTCTGACCAAGGCGTTGAGTACCGCGCACGGTAACCGCAAGGAGCTGCTGACCCGGATTCTCGACGGCATCAACGACAAGCTGGCACATGCTGGCCTGAAGGCCGAGGTGTTTGGCCGCGAAAAGAGCCTGTACTCGATTTTCCGCAAGATGAAGGACAAGCACCTGTCGTTTTCGCAGGTGCTCGACATCTACGGCTTCCGCGTCGTCGTCGATAACGTGCCGACCTGCTATCTGGCCCTTGGCGCGCTGCACAGCCTGTTCAAGCCGGTGCCCGGCAAGTTCAAGGACTACATCGCGATTCCCAAGGCCAACGGCTATCAGTCGTTGCACACGACGCTGATCGGGCCCTATGGCACGCCGGTCGAAGTCCAGATACGCACGCGCGAAATGCACAACGTCGCGCAGGAAGGCGTCGCGGCACACTGGCTCTACAAGGATATGGACGAGTCCAGCGCCGACCTGCAGATCAAGACGCACAAGTGGCTGCAATCGCTGCTCGAAATGCAGACCAGCGACTCGGCCGAGTTCTTCGAGAACGTCAAGATCGATCTCTTTCCGGACGAGGTCTACGTCTTCACGCCGAAGGGCAAGATCATGGCCATGCCGCGCGGCGCGACGGTGGTTGACTTCGCCTACGCGGTGCACACTGACGTCGGTCACCACTGTTCGGCGGCCCGCGTCAATCACGAACTGGCACCGCTACGCACTGATCTGCGCAATGGCGACCTGGTCGAGATCATCACTTCGCCGCAGGCCAGCCCCAACCCGGTGTGGCTGACTTATGTCAAGACAGGCCGGGCGCGCAGCAAGATCCGCCACTACCTGCGCACCATGCAGAACGAGGAGTCGGCCCGCCTTGGTGAGCGCCTGCTGCGCCAGGAATTGCTGTCGCTCGGTGTCGTGCCGATTTCGATCCCGACGGCGGCCTGGGATCAGATGGTCAAGTCCGGCGGCCAGAAGAATATCGAAGAGGTTTATACCGAAATCGGCCTCGGCAAGCGGCTGCCTTCCGTCGTCGCCCGCCGCCTGCTGGCCCGCGAGGATATGTCGCATGACATGCCGACCGGCATGGCGCTGGCCATTCACGGTACGGAGGGCATGGCCATCCAGTTGGCGCGCTGCTGCCAGCCGATTCCCGGCGATCCTATCATCGGCTCGATCCGCAAGGGCAGCGGCCTGATCATTCACACGCACGACTGCCCGGCCATACGCAAATCCCGTTCGGCTGAGCCGCAAAAGTGGATCGACGTCGAATGGGAGCCGGAAGAGGGCAAGCTGTTCGATATCCGCATTAACGTCGAGGTCAAGAATTCGCGCGGTGTGCTGGCCCAGGTTGCGTCGGCCATTGCCGAAGCCGGTTCGAACATTGAGCATGTTTCGATGGACGCCGACCCGGAACGTCTGTTTACCTCGCTGCGCTTCACCATCCAGGTCGCCCATCGCAATCATCTGGCGCAGGTCATGCGCGGCATGCGCCACATCCCGGAAGTCACCCGCATTACCCGTGAAAGGGGAGGCGACACTTGAGAGTGCTGGTGCTGGGGGCCGGCGTTGTGGGTACCACCAGCGCGTGGTATCTCGCCCGCGCCGGGCATCAGGTGACGGTCATTGACCGTCAGCCGGCGGCGGCTGACGAAACGAGCTTTGCCAACGGCGGGCAGATTTCGGTTTCTCACGCCGAGCCGTGGGCCAATCCGCATGTTCTGACCCATCTGGTGAAATGGCTGGGGCGCGAAGATGCGCCATTGCGCTGGTGCTGGCGGGCGGATCCGGCGCAACTGGAATGGGGCCTGCGCTTTCTCGGCGAATGCCTGCCCGGGCGGACCCGGCGCAACATTGCGGCGATTGTCGCGATGGCGCTGTACAGTCGTAGCCGTTTGCAGGCGCTGCGCCAGGAACTGGCGCTGGAATACGACCATCTCGAACGCGGCATCCTGCACATTTACACCGATCGCCAGGAGTTTTCGGCGGCGGTCGAGGCGGCGCAGCTGATGCGCCAGTTCGGGCTGGATCGTCTCACGGTCGACACCGAAAAATGCCTGGAAATAGAACCGGCGCTGGCCGGCGCCAAGGCCCTGCTGGTCGGCGGCGACTACACGCGGTCCGACGAAAGCGGCGACGCCAAGAAGTTTACCTGCGCTTTGGCCGAGCGGGCGGTTGCCCTCGGTGTCGATTTCCGTTTTGGCACAGCCATCGAACGCATTGCGGCCGGCGGCAGCCAGATCGCCGGGGTCGTAGCGCAGGGCAAGAACGGGGCTGAGTTGCTGACGGCCGATGCTTACGTGGTCGCGCTGAGCAGTTACTCGCCGCAGTTGCTCAAGCCGCTGGGCATCCGCTTGCCGGTTTATCCGGCCAAGGGCTATTCGGCGACGCTGACATTGGCCGAGGGGAGCGTGGCGCCGACGGTCAGTGTGACTGACGACGAGTGCAAGCTGGTCTTTTCGCGTCTCGGCAACCGTTTGCGCATCGCCGGCACGGCCGAGTTCAACGGCTTCAACCTCGATCTCAATCCGGTGCGTTGCCAGGCGCTGATCGCCCGCACCCGCCAGCTTTTTCCCGAGCTCAAGACGGTCGGCGAGCCCGAATTCTGGTGCGGCCTGCGCCCGGCGACACCTTCCAACGTGCCGATCATCGGCCAGACGCGCTACGGCAATCTGTGGCTCAACACCGGCCACGGCACGCTGGGCTGGACCATGGCCTGCGGCTCGGCGGCCGCCCTGGCCGACCTGATGAGCGGCGCCCGGGCCGAACCGGATTTTCCGTTCCTGAAATGTTGATCGATACCCACTGCCATCTCGATGCGGCTGAATTCGATGCCGATCGCGATGCGGTGTATGCGGCGGCGATGGCGGCAGGGGTGGGACGGATCGTTGTGCCGGGTGTCACGGTCAACCGGAATTTTCGGCCAAAATCGAAAATTGCCGACTATCCGGCCTGCCTCGAAGCCTACGGGATCCACCCGCTTTACGTCGACCAGTCCAGCCCGGAAGACCTGTCCCGGTTGCGCGACTGGGTCCAGCAGTCGCCGCCGGTAGCCATCGGCGAGATCGGACTTGATTTCTACGTAAGCGGCCCGGACATCGAGCGTCAGACCCACTTTTTCGTCGAACAACTGAAGCTCGCCCGCGAGTTCGACCTGCCGGTACTGCTTCACGTCCGCCGGGCCATCGATCCGGTGCTCAAGCAATTGCGCCGGATCGGCGTGCGCGGCGGCATTGCCCATGCCTTCAACGGCAGTCGTCAGCAGGCCGATGAATTCATCAAACTCGGCTTCGTATTGGGCTTTGGCGGAGCGATGACTTTCAGCGGCTCGACGCGCATCCGCGAGCTGGCAAAAACCCTGCCGCTCGAAGCTATCGTCCTCGAAACGGATGCGCCGGACATTCCACCGGCCTGGCTTAACGGCGGGCGCAATTCGCCAGCCGAATTGCCGCGCATTGCCGAAGGGCTGGCCGAATTGCGTGGCATTTCGCTGACTGCGCTGGTGGCCCAGACGGCCGCCAATGCACGGGCCGTGCTGCCGGCCCTGCAAGCTGATATCTAAGCAGGCGGGCGCAGATTACTCGAGGACGACCAAGGGGCGGATATCCGCTTCGGCCTCGATCTTGATGAGCCGGCCGCTGTCATCGAAAACCGCATCGAATTCGCCCCAGCTGTTTAGCCAGTAGCGCCAGGTCTTGCTCTCCAGACTGGGATTCTCGTCGCTGACCGGATAACCGACCGCCATGATGACCTGTTCGCGGGTCATGCCCCTGGTCAGGCGGGCCATGCCGATGGCGTCCTGCACCTTTTTCGGATAGGTCCGGAGTTTCTCGAGCGGATCCTGGTCGACGATGTAGCGCTTGGCAAAGGCGTCGAGCGGCGTGCTACGGCTGTAGTCGTTGCCGATATCCTGTTTGCGTCCGTTGATCAGGACATGGACGCGGTTCTTGCCGTAGCCGTTCATGGTCAAGGGGGTGCCGGCGGGAATCATCGTCTTGCCTGAGTCAAGGTAGTTGATGTCGCTGATCCAGGAACCATCGGTGCGCATGTTGCAGCACAGGAAACCGGCGGTCTGGGCGGTGGCGCCTGCCGAAGCAAGCGCGGCAAGGCAGAGCATCATGATGCGTTTCAAGTGTTGTCTCCTCAAGGCTGCGGTGGGGGGAAACCCGATCGTAGCATTCTCCCGGCATACTTTTGAAGAGGGCTTCGAGCCGCCAGGCGGGCCAAATTCAAATGCAGCTTCCCTTGTTTGCCGGTTGCACATGGCTGCAACGGCGGCCAGTGACTGTGGCGTATCCGGCCCGGCATTTGATCGTCGTCAACATTCCAGTAAAAGTATTAGGGGTATTTCCCCGATTTGATCTGCGCTAAAGAAGCGTCGCCTTATGGGCGTAGATTGCCCTCGCTGACATCTAAACGACTGGGCGTTGTATGGACATGAAAGTTTCCTCCGGCATCAATATTTCCAGCGTCATCCTTGGCGTTTTGCCCGCCGATACGGCGGTGGTCAGGACGAGCCTGCGCGAACTCGAGGGGGTCGAGGTGCATGCGGTTGGCGAAGATGGCCGGATGATCGTGACGATCGAATCCGGCGACGAAGACAACACCAGCAATATCTTTGAGGCGATACGCCAGACGCCGGGGGTTATCTCGGCCTCGCTGGTCTATCACCAGTACGAATCTGATCCAGATGAGGAGGCCTGAGATGATCGAAGTGAAACTTACCCGGCGTGATTTCATCAAGAGCAACGCAGTCGCGGCGGCCGCTACCGTCGCCGGCATCAGCGTGCCGAACGCCGTCATGGCGCAGCAAAAGGGCAGGGACGATGGCGTGCGTTGGGACAAGGGCGTCTGCCGTTACTGCGGTACCGGTTGCGGCGTGCTGGTCGGCGTCAAGGAAGGCCGCGTCGTGGCCACCCAGGGCGACCCGGACGCACCGGTCAATCGCGGCCTGAACTGCATCAAGGGCTATTTCCTCTCCAAGATCATGTACGGCAAGGACCGCCTGATGTCGCCGATGTTGCGCATGAAGGACGGCAAGTACGACAAGAATGGCGACTTCAAGCCGATCACCTGGACCCAGGCGCTCGACATCATGGAAGAGAAGTGCAAGGCCGCGCTCAAGGAAGGCGGGCCGAAGAATATCGCCATGTTCGGCTCCGGCCAGTGGACGGTGTGGGAGGGCTATGCCGCCGCCAAGCTCATGAAGGCTGGCTTCCGTACCAACAACCTTGATCCCAATGCCCGCCACTGCATGGCCTCGGCCGTTGCCGGTTTCATGCGCACCTTCGGCATCGACGAGCCGATGGGCTGCTATGACGACGCCGAGCACGCCGACGTCTTCGCGCTGTGGGGCTCGAACATGGCCGAGATGCACCCGATCCTCTGGTCGCGCATCACCGACCGCCGGCTCAGTGCCAAGCACGTCAAGGTCCATGTGCTGTCCACCTTCAGTCACCGGTCCTGCGAACTGTCCGACAACACGCTGATCTTCAAGCCGCAGTCCGATCTGGCCATCCTCAATTACATCTGCAACCACATCATCACGACCGGCGCGGTCAACAAGGAATTCGTCGCCAAGCACGTCAAGTTCGCCAAGGGCGTGACCGACATCGGCTACGGCCTGCGTCCGAATCACCCGCTGGAAAAGGTGGCGATGAACAACGGCTACCCGGGCGAAGAAGGCAAGCCCAAGGGCAACCCGAACAACTCGACGCCGATGACTTTCGACGAGTTCGCCGCCTTCGTCTCTGAATACACGCTCGACAAGGCGCACGAGATTTCCGGTGTGCCAAAAGAGAACCTCGAAGCACTGGCCAAGGCCTACGCCGACCCGAAGACCAAGGTCGTTTCCTACTGGACCATGGGCTTCAACCAGCACACCCGCGGAACCTGGGTGAACAACATGATCTACAACGTGCACCTGCTGGTCGGCAAGATTTCCGAGCCGGGCAACGGGCCGTTCTCGCTGACCGGTCAGCCATCGGCCTGCGGTACGGCGCGCGAAGTCGGCACCTTTTCCCATCGCCTGCCGGCCGACATGGTGGTGATGAATCCCAAGCACCGCGAACTGTCGGAAAAGCTGTGGAAGCTGCCGGCCGGGACCATTCCCGAGTGGATCGGCCTGCACGCGGTGGCCCAGAGCCGCGCGCTCAAGGACGGCAAGCTCGGTTTCTACTGGACGTCGACGACCAACAACATGCAGGCCGGGCCGAACGTCAATGACGAAATCTATCCGGGCTGGCGCAATCCCAAGGCCTTTGTCGTCGTTTCCGATGTTTACCCGACCGTTTCGGCCATGGCTTCCGATCTCATCCTGCCTTGCGCGATGTGGATGGAAAAGGAAGGCATGTACGGAAATGCCGAGCGGCGCGGCCAGATGTGGCGGCAGCAGGTCAAGGCGCCGGGTGAAGGCAAGTCCGATCTCTGGCAATACATGGAGTTCTCCAAGCGCTTCAAGATCGAGGAAGTCTGGCCGGCCGAATTGCTCGACAAGAACCCGGAGTACAAGGGCAAGACCTTGTACGACGTGTTGTTCGCCAACGGCCAGGTCAACAAGTTCGGGCTCGATGAGGTCGCCAAGGTTAACGCCCACGGCATCAAGGGCTACATGAACGACGAGTCCAAGGCCTTCGGCTTCTATGTGCAGAAAGGCCTGTTCGAGGAATACGCCTCCTTCGGTCGCGGCAAGGCCCACGATCTGGCCAATTTCGACGTTTATCACAAGGCGCGCGGTCTGCGCTGGCCGGTGGTTGATGGCAAGGAAACACTGTGGCGCTTCCGCGAGGGTTACGACACCTACGTGCCGAAGGGCGAGGGCGTGCGTTTCTATGGTTATCCGGACGGCAAGGCCATCGCTTTCGCGCTGCCCTACCAACCCGCAGCCGAAATGCCCGATGCCGAATACGACCTGTGGCTATGCACCGGCCGCGTGCTCGAACATTGGCACACCGGTTCGATGACGCGTCGCGTTCCCGAGCTCTACAAGGCGATGCCGGATGCCGTCATGTTCATGCATCCGGAAGATGCCAAGAAGCGTGGTCTGGCGCGTAACGATGTGGTCAAGCTATCGACCCGGCGTGGCGAAATCCAGTTGCGGGTCGAAACCAAAGGCCGTAACAAAACACCGCTTGGTCTGGTCTTCGTGCCTTTCTTCGACGAACACCGCCTGGTCAACAAGCTGACACTGGATGCGACTTGCCCGATCTCGAAAGAGACCGACTACAAGAAGTGTGCGTGCAAGGTGGTCAAGGCCTGAGGGGGCTGACCGGGAAACAACCAGGGAGCGCCGAACGGGCGGGAAGCGGGGCCCGCCCGTGCCGGCTGAAACCTGACAAGTGAAAAAGCGATGACAGCAAAAACCCCAAAAAGCGGCGCGGCGCGCCGCCAATTCATATTTGACTCGGCCAAGATGGTTTGTGGCGTGGGCATGCTCGGCCTCGGCCTTGGCCTGTATGCCAAGCAATCTAAGGCCCTGCCGGCGCTTGCCCTGCGCCCGCCCGGCGCCCTGGCGGAAGATGATTTTCTTGGTGCCTGCATTCGGTGCGGCATGTGTGTGCGCGATTGCCCGTACAACACGCTCGAACTGGCCAAGCCGGAAACACAGGTGGCGACCGGCACGCCGTTTTTCAACGCGCGCAACATTCCATGTGAGATGTGCGACGACATCCCCTGCATCAAAGCCTGCCCGACCGGCGCGCTGGATCACAGCCTGACTGATATCAACAAGGCGAAAATGGGTGTCGCCGTCCTCATCGACCACGAAACCTGCCTCAATTTCCTCGGCCTGCGCTGCGACGTTTGTTATCGCGTCTGCCCGGTCATCGACAAGGCGATCACGCTGGACATGCAGCCGAACACGCGCACCGGCCGCCATGCCATGTTCCTGCCGACGGTTCATTCCGAGCACTGCACCGGCTGCGGCAAGTGCGAGAAATCCTGTGTGCTCGAAGAGGCGGCCATTCGCATCCTGCCGGCCAAGCTGGCCAAGGGCGAGCTGGGCAAGCATTACCGCATTGGCTGGGACGAGAAATCCAGGGCCGGTCATTCGCTGATCGACGAATCGAAAATGATGGACCTGCCCGACCGCCTGCCCGAAGGCGCCGTCCTGCCCGGTCACTACGACCCGGCCAGCGGCCACACCGAATCCATGCGCGGCATGCCGGGCAGTGAGGCGGGCGCCATCCCGAGCCTGCCGCCCGGACTGGGGGGCAAGCCATGAGCGCCGTCCAAGGTAAGCGGATCGGGGCCGAAGCGGTGGCCGAAAAAGGCTGGCTCCGCGCCCACAAATGGCTGATCCTGCGCCGCCTTTCGCAGTTTTCCATTCTTGCCCTGTTCCTCGCCGGGCCGTGGTTCGGCCAGTGGATCGTCAAGGGCAATCTGGCCTATAGCTACACGCTGGGATTTCTGCCGCTGACTGATCCCTACGTTGCCTTGCAATCGATGGTGACCGGGCATTTTCCGGAAACACTCGGCCTGATCGGCCTGGCCATTGTGCTGGTCTTCTACCTGCTGGTTGGCGGGCGGGTTTATTGCAGCTGGGTCTGCCCGGTCAATATCGTTACCGATGCCGCCGGCTGGCTGCGCAACCGTCTCGGCATCAAGGGCAGTTCGCAACTGGGCCGCAGTACGCGCTACTGGATACTCGGCATGACCCTGGTCGGCTCGGCAGTAACCGGCGTCGTGCTCTGGGAGCTGATCAATCCGGTTTCCATGCTGCATCGCGGCCTGATTTTCGGCATGGGAATGGCGTGGACCGTGGTCCTCGTCGTATTCCTGTTCGATCTGTTTGTGACGAGTCGCGGCTGGTGTGGCCGGCTTTGCCCGGTCGGCGCCTTTTACAGCCTGCTCGGTCGGTGGAGCCCGGTGCGCGTCTCGGCGCCCAGGCGGGCGGCCTGCAACGACTGCATGGACTGCTTCGAAGTCTGCCCCGAACCGCAGGTTATCCGGCCAGCGCTCAAGGGCGAAGGCAAGGGGGTCGGCCCGGTCATCCTGGCACCGAATTGCACCAATTGCGGCCGTTGTGTCGATGTCTGCTCGAAGGATGTCTTTACCTTCGGGCTGCGGTTCAATAACCCGGTTCCGACTGCTCAGCCTGCGGTGACGCAGTCGGAAACCAACTGATTATCGAGTTCTAGAGGAGGAGCGCCCACCATGAAAACAACGCTGAAGACGAGATTTGCCATTCTGGCCGCCGCTGCCTGCTGGGCGCTGTCTGCTCCGCTGGCTCAGGCTCAGGACGCCCCGAAACCGATGCGGGGCGCCGATGTCAGTGCGACCGACCAGGCGCCGGAGGCCAAGAAGTATCTGGGTGGCAAACCGGGCGGTCAGGAGAAAGTGGCGCGCACCTACCGCGACCAGCCGCCGGTCATTCCGCACGCAGTCGAGAATTTCGATGAAATCACCCTCGAAGAGAACCAGTGCCTGACCTGCCACAGCGCCGAAACCTACAAGAAGAAAAAAGCGCCGAAGATCGGCGACAGCCACTTCCGCGACCGCGACGGCAAGGTTTTGCCGACGACCTCGTCGCTACGCCACAACTGCACGCAATGCCACGTCCCGCAGGTCGATGCGCCGCCACTCGTCGAAAACGATTTCAAGGGCGATCTGGCCGAAGGGAAAGCTGCCAAGGGCAAGAAAAAGAACTGAAGCAGCGATCGGTAACGAAAAAGGGAGCCGAGGCTCCCTTTTTTGCTGTCTGGCCGGCTTTTTTCGGTGGGTGGCTCATTGCCACGGTCAACCGGAAAAAACGGCCAAAAATGAAATGCGCTAAACCGTCGTTCAGGCCTCGGCCAGCACGCCGCGCATCTTCTGCAGCGCCTTGACCTCGATCTGACGAATCCGCTCGGCCGACACATCGAACTCGGCGGCCAGGTCGTGCAGCGTTGCCGCTTCGCCTTCCGGCAACCAGCGCGCCTCGACGATGCGGCGGCTGCGCGGGTCGAGCATGGCCAAGGCTTCATGCAGACCTTCATCCTGCAAGCGGGCGACGGCCTTGTTTTCCAGAACGCGGGTCGGCTCGTAACGCGAGTCGGCCAGATAATCGATCGGCGCAAACGCCTCGTCGCCGTCATCCGGGTTGCCTTCAAGCGCGATATCGCGGCCCGACAGGCGGGTTTCCATCTCGACCACTTCGTCCCGCTTGACGCCGAGGCGTGCCGCGACTTCAGCCGCCTGCGTGCCGTTCAGCGTGTCGACGCCTTCGTAATCGCTCTTCAGGCTGCGCAGGTTGAAGAACAGTTTGCGCTGGGCCTTGGTGGTCGCCACCTTGACCAGACGCCAGTTCTTCAGGATGTATTCGTGAATCTCGGCCTTGATCCAGTGCATGGCAAACGAAACCAGCCGTACGCCACGCGTCGGGTCGAAGCGCTTGACCGCTTTCATCAGGCCGATATTGCCTTCCTGGATCAGGTCAGCATGCGGCAGGCCGTAGCCGAGATAGCCGCGGGCGATGGAGATGACAAGACGAAGGTGCGAAAGCACGAGCTGACGCGCCGCTTCCACATCACCTTCGTTGTGGAAACGCTCGGCCAGCCGGATTTCCTCCGCCTCGGCCAGCATCGGATAACGGTTCGCCACCTGAATATAGGCGTCGATGTTGCCGATTGCTGACGGGATGGGAAGTGTCAGGGCATGGGTCATAGCGTAATGTCCTCCTTCAAGTTACATCTATATATTAGCACTCGCTGCCTAAGAGTGCTAAGAGCGGGAAAAGTTTCTCGATTTTTGCTGCTCCGGGCTACCTGTGGGCTATTTGGCATGCAAGCTGCTTCGAGTAATCCCGTTGGACCCTTCGCTCACTCTCTCCAATTTTTCCGGCACCATGAAAACTCGCTACATCCATCCCATTGCAACCAAGGAAGAACTGGTCGAGCACGAGCAGCTCCTGATTCGCGAAAGCATCCGCTTGCTGAGCCGTGGCCTGGAGCCTGAAAAGGCCATTCGCGAAATGCTGCATCTTCTGTCCGAGCTTCTCGGCCTGAATCGCGGCCGGGTGGTTTTGCCTTATGGGCAAACCGGCGAACTGGCCATCCGCGTTGCCTATGGCCTGACCCGGCGCGAAATGGAGCGGGGAAGATACCGCATGGGTGAGGGTATTACGGGGCGTGTCATGCAGTCCGGTGAAGTCCTGATCGTTCAGGATATCGATAACGAGCCGGCTTACTTGGCCCGGGCGGTCGATCGGAGCGCCTTGCCGGAGGGCACGGTTTCCTTCATTGCCTTGCCGATCATGGTGGACAGGGTGATTGCCGGGGTACTCGGGGTCCATCGCCTGCGTTCCCGGCAGCGCTCGCTCGGGGCGGATTTGCAGATTCTGCATACCGTGGCGGAGCTGGTTGGGCAGATTTTCAAGATCAATCAATTGATTGAGAAGCGCACGGCGTCATTGACGGAAGAAAACCGTTCGTTGCGAACGGCTTTGCAACAGAAAAGTCTGAGCAAATCAAACTGGGGCATCATCGGCGAGGCGCCGCAACTGATTTCCGCTCTTGACCAGCTTGAGCAGGTGGCTGGCACCGAAGCGACTGTCCTGTTGCTCGGCGAGTCGGGCACCGGCAAGGAGTTGTTCGCCCGTGCCCTGCATCTGCAGAGCCCGCGTAGCGACAAGCCCTTCGTTAAGGTCAATTGTGCCGCCATTCCCGAAACCCTTTTCGAGGCCGAGTTGTTCGGCCACGAAAAGGGCGCCTTCACCGGCGCCAGCCAGCAGCGTATCGGGCGCTTTGAACAGGCCAACGGTGGCACGCTTTTTCTCGATGAAATCGGCGATCTTCCCTTGCCGGTGCAGGTCAAACTGCTGCGCGTTCTACAGGAGCACGTCATCGAGCGCCTGGGCGGGCGCGGCGAAATCCACGTCGATGTCCGCATCGTCGCCGCGACGCACCAGGACATGATGGCGCTGGTTCGCGCCGGGCGCTTCCGGCTTGATCTCTACTACCGCCTCAATGTCATCCCGATCCGTTTGCCTGCTCTGCGCGAGCGGCCGGGCGACATCAAGCTGCTCGTCCGACATTTCGTTTCGCAGCTCAATCAGCGTCATCAGCGCAATATCCTGATCATGCCACAGGGGCTCAGCGGCCTGGTTTCCTATCCCTGGCCGGGCAATATCCGGCAGTTGTACAACGTCCTTGAGCGCATCATTCTGCTCTCGCGCGGCGACGAGATCGATGAAGCGACGGTCGACTACGCACTGATTACCGAAGCTCAGGGCCAGCCCATCGAGGCGTTGCCGGTGCCTGCAGCGAGCCGCCAGGAATTGCCCGCCGCAGAGATTTCCTACCCCGTTGTGCGCGGCCATCAGGCTATTGCTGTGGATGATCGGGAACAGATTCGCGCCGCTCTCGTCCAGCACGGAGGTAACAAGTCGAGAACGGCCAAGGCGCTGAACCTGACTTTACGCCAGCTAAATTACCGGATCGAGATTCTCGGTATTGCCGTGCCGGTTAAAAAATCAGCCAATTTGTAAACAATTTGTGTACAAATTGGTTTGTGCACAAATTCCAAATTTCATACAATGCATTGATTTAATTAAATAATATCACCTGGCACGTGGCTTGCGATAGAAGAGACAAGCCAAACCAAACCCTGTGGGCTCTGCCCATCTGACCAGGAGATATTCATGCCCTCTTCCGCTCTTGCCGTTCCGGTTGCCGATCAACTGATCCGTGACTACTCCCTCTCGCTGTGCGCCTCCGAGGAAAGTCTCGGCGCCATCCGCGAGGTGATCGCCGCCCAGTTGAAACCGAAGGTCCTCGACATCGACCTGAAGGCCGAATATCCCGAGGAGTTTCTCCGGGCTTTGGGCCGGGCCGGCGGCTTTCGCGGTGCAGTCGACGCTGAGTTCGGCGGTAACGAGCTGGGGTTGAAACACGTCATCCAGGTTATGGAGGAAGTCTCCAAAGAATGCATGTCGAGTGGTTTCCTGGTCTGGTGCCAGACCGCCTGTGCCCGCTACATCCAGCTCTCGGACAATGCCTGGGTCAAAAAGGAATTCCTGCCGCGCATCGCCGCCGGTGAGTTGCTGGTTGGCACTGGTCTCTCCAATACCATCAAGTCCTGCGACAACATCGAGGAGTACCGCCTCTCAGCCAAGCGCGTCGATGGCGGATACATCGTCAACGGCGTTTTGCCGTGGGTTTCCAACCTCGGCCAGAACCACTACTTCACCACTGGCTGCCCGGTGCGCAACGAGGATGGCAGCAACGACGGTCTGGTCTTCATTCTGGTCGATTGCCAGCAGGCCGGCTTCAAGCTGGTTGATTGCGCCCACTTCATCGGCCTTGACGGTACGCGAACGCTGGCCTGCCAGTTCAAGGAAGTCTTCGTTCCGGACAACATGGTGCTTGCCCAGCCCGGCGAATCGGCGGCCTACATCAAGCGCATCAAACCCGCCATGATCCTCGCCCAGATGGGCATGGGCCTCGGTCTGATCGATGCCTGCAGCAAACTGATGGCGCAGTCCAACCGGACGCTGGCTCACGTCAATCAATATCTCGACGACCAGTTCGAGGACATTGAATCCGCTCTGGAGGAAGGCCGCGCCGCCACCTATGCGCTGGCCGACGAAGTGCAACAGGGCCCTGTTGCCGACCGGACGCTCGATATTCTCAAGCTCCGCCTGGCCGGTGGAGAGTTGTCAGTTCGTGCCGCCCACGCAGCGATGCTCCATCAGGGGGCCAAAGGTTACCTGGTGCGCAATGCCGCCCAACGTCGCCTGCGGGAAGCCTATTTCGTCGCCATCGTGACCCCGGCCACCAAGCACCTGCGGCGGGAGATCGTCCGTATCGAGGAAGGTCTGTCCTGCACCGCCTGAAACCAATTGCCATCGTTGACGAGAGAAAACACATGTCTGAAGTTGCCCAAACTACCCAGTGGATCTGCAAGGTCTGCAACTGGATTTACGACGAAGCCGCTGGCGATCCGGAGCATGGCATAGCCCCCGGTACCGCCTTTGCCGACATTCCCGATGACTGGTATTGCCCGGAGTGCGGCGTGACCAAGGCCGATTTCGAAGTGGTCGAGTTCTAAAACAGTGAGCGGAATGCACCATGTTTGTGCATTGGCTCTGAAGAAAATAGTGCTGAAAAAGCCGGAAGCAGGAAAAACAGAGAAACAAGCATCATCTGCAGCACCTTCACCAGGCAGGAACGATTGCTGCATTGCAATAGTGAATCTTAAAACCCCAAGGAGTTCGCCATGTCATTGAATAACCCATTTGACCCGAACAGCACGCTTCAGACATGTAGTTGTGGTCAGCACGCCTCCCAGGCCGAACACGAGTTGGCCGAGGTCGACGCCTTGAACCAGCGCGTCATCCAGTCCTCGGTGATGCGCGCCATATTCCCGCAGGATGCGGAACGCCGGAATTTCCTTCGCACGGTTGGCACGTCGACCGCCTGGGCCGCCATTTCGTCGCTCATCCCGTTCGGTGCCCTCGAAGCCATGGCACAGGAAAAGGGCAGTCTGGAGAAGAAGGACCTGAAGATCGGTTTTATTCCCATCACCTGTGCCAGCCCGCTGATCATGGCCGATCCGCTGGGCTTCTACAAGAAGGAAGGCCTCAATGTCACAATGATGAAGACGGCTGGCTGGGCGCTGATCCGCGACAAGGTGATCAACAAGGAATATGACGCCTCGCACATGCTGGCCCCGATGCCGCTGGCCATTTCGATGGGCGTTGGCTCGAACGCCTCGCCGACCAACGTGATGACCATCCAGAACGTCAACGGTCAGGCCATCGTGCTCGCCAACAAACACAAAAACAATCGTGATCCGAAGAACTGGAAGGGCTTCAAGCTGGCCATCCCGTTCGAGTTCTCGATGCACAACTTCCTGCTCCGCTACTACCTGGCGGAGAACGGCGTGAATCCTGATACCGATGTCCAGTTGCGCGTCCTGCCGCCGCCTGAAATGGTTGCCAACCTGCGGGCCGGCAACATCGATGGCTTCCTTGGCCCCGATCCGATCAACCAGCGCGCCGTCTATGACGAACTCGGCTTCATCCACATTCTCTCGCGTGAAATCTGGGACGGCCATCCGTGTTGTTCCTTCGCCATCCCGAGCGAGTTCATCCAGCAAAATCCGAACAGCTTTGCCGCCCTCTATCGCGCCATCCTCAAGTCGGCCGCCATGGCGCGCGATCCGAAGAACCGGCCGATCATGGCTGAGGTTCTGGCCCCAGCCAACTACCTGAACCAGCCCAAGGCGGTCCTCGACCAAGTGCTGACCGGCAAGTTTGCCGATGGCCTGGGCAACATCAGGAACGTCCCGGAGCGCGTCGATTACGACCCCTTCCCTTGGTACTCGATGGCCTACTGGATCCTGTCGCAGATGAAGCGCTGGGGTTACATCAAGGGTGACGTGCGCTACAAGGACATCGCCGAAAAGGTGTACTTGCTGACCGATGCCCGCAAGCAGATGACCAGCCTTGGCCTGAACCCGCCCAAGGAGAACAGCAAGAAGTTCATGGTCATGGGCAAGGAGTTCGACCCCGCCAAGGTCGACGCCTACACCAACAGTTTCGCCATCAAGAAGGCCTGAGGAGCACATCATGTTTACCAAGCTAGGACTCAAGGCCGGATTGCTCTCGCTGCTGATCTTCCTGATTTTCATCGGTACGTGGTCGTTGGCCACGTATCACAAGGAAGCTCCGGCAGTGAGCGCGGCCGATGCCGAATACGCGGCAATGATGGGCAAGGGCGCCGGCAAAACCGGCGGTTTTCCCCCGCCGGGCGACGTCGCTACCGCTTTCGTCACCTACCTGTCCGACCCGTTCTATGACAAGGGACCGAACGACAAGGGAATTGGTATCCAGCTCGCCCATTCGCTGTGGCGCGTTGGTCTCGGTTTCTTTCTGGCGGTAATCGTGGCCATCCCCCTTGGCTTCGCCATCGGCATGTCGCCGCTACTCTTCCAGGCACTCAACCCGTTCATCCAGATTCTCAAGCCGATCTCGCCGCTGGCCTGGATGCCGCTCGCCTTGTACAGCCTCAAGGATTCGGAGATTTCCGGAATTTTCGTGATCTTCATCTGCTCGCTGTGGCCGATGCTGATCAACACAGCCTTCGGAGTCGCCGCAGTCCGCCGTGACTGGATCAACGTCGCCCGGACGCTGGAAGTCACCCCGCTGCGCAAGGCTTTCCAGGTCATCCTGCCGGCCGCTGCGCCGACCATCCTGACCGGCATGCGCATCTCGATGGGCATCGCCTGGCTGGTCATCGTGGCTGCCGAAATGCTGGTCGGCGGCACCGGTATCGGTTACTTCGTCTGGAACGAATGGAACAACCTGGCACTGCCCAATGTGATCTTCGCCGTCGCCATGATCGGGCTGGTCGGCATGGTCCTCGATCAACTCTTCGGCTCGCTGCAAAAGCTGGTCACCTACCGGGAGTAATCAAGATGACTCAGCATTTCCTCAGCGTCGAAGGTCTGCAAAAGGTATATCCGGCCGCCGATGGCAAGCCGAACCAGCCGGTTTTCGACAACATCCACTTCGGTATCGAGCGCGGTGAGTTCGTCTGCATCATCGGTCACTCGGGATGCGGCAAGACGACCATCCTGAACGTTCTGGCCGGTCTCGAAGAAGCCAGCAGCGGCGTCGTCATCATGGACGGCAGGGAGGTCAAGGGCCCCAGTCTGGATCGCGGCGTCGTTTTTCAGAGTCACGCCCTGATGCCGTGGATGACGGTGCTCGGCAACGTCGCCTTCGCTGCCAAGTCGCGCTGGCCGGAGTGGTCGAAGGCCAAAATCGATGAGCACTGCACGACCTACCTTGAGATGGTCGGTCTCGGCCATGCCATCCACAAGAAGCCGGCCGAGTTGTCGGGCGGCATGAAGCAGCGTGTCGGCATCGCCCGCGCCTTTGCCATCGAGCCCAAGATGCTGCTCCTAGACGAGCCCTTCGGCGCCCTCGATGCGCTGACGCGCGGCACGATTCAGGACGAGTTGCTGAAGATCGTTCAGGCCACGGGCCAGACAGTGTTCATGATCACCCACGATGTCGACGAGGCCATCCTGCTCGCCGACAAGGTGATCCTGATGAGCAACGGCCCGCTCGCCAAGATCGCCGAGATCGTCGAGATCACCATGCCGCGGACCCGGACACGCGCCGAGATTCACCACGACCCGCAGTTCTATCGCATTCGCAATCACCTCGTCGATTTTCTCGTCAATCGCTCGAAGGGCTACGCCGGCAGCGATGCTGCGCATCTGCATGATGCCAAGCATCCGCCGGTTGTCCGTCCCGGTCTGGCTGTCGACGAGCCGCCGCCGAGCGACAGCACCCGCCCAGTTCTGAAACAGGTCGTCAATCAATAATCCACCCTCCAGGAGCACACAAATGAACCGCAACGACGTAACTGAAATGATCATCGGCGCCAAGATCACCAAAGGCATCAAGTGGGCCGATGTCGCCACCAAAATTGGCCTTTCCAAGGAGTGGGTCACCGCCGGCTGTCTCGGTCAGATGACTTTTGATGCCACGCAGGCGGCCATCCTCGGCGAAATCTTCGATCTGCCGAAAGAAGCTGTCGCCATGCTCCAGGTAGTGCCCTACAAGGGTTCCCTGCCGACCGCCGTGCCGACCGATCCGCTGATCTACCGTTTCTACGAACTGATCAGCGTCTATGGCACGACCTTCAAGGAACTGATCCACGAGGAATTCGGCGACGGCATCATGTCCGCCATCGATTTCAAGATGGATATGCAACGCGAAGCCAATCCCATGGGTGACCGGGTCAGCATCACGATGTCCGGCAAGTTCCTGCCCTACAAGACCTACTGATTCGCATCTCCCCGCTGCGGCGGGGAGCCCCAAGCAAGCCGGTGCTGAACGCCCGTTTTGACGGGCAGGGCAGCGCTCAACCTGAAATTTGTATTTCCCCAACTTACTGGAGCCTCAAAATGACTGAAACCACCAAAACCTACCTCCGTCCGATCGATCGTGATGGCTTGGCGAAATTCGCAGCAGGCGGCAAGGAAAACCCGGAACGCCGTGGCACCAACAAGGTGCACACCGTGATGCAGGGCCAGTTCCGCTCATGGAGCTTCGTTGGCATCCATAACCCGGTCGTTGTCGATGAGCCGCTCCACCTGTTTGGCGAGAATACCGCCCCGGCACCCGGCGAAGTCGTGCTCTCCGCCCTCGGCGGCTGCCTCGGCGTCGGCATCACGGCGATCGCCACACATCGCCAGGTCAAGCTCTCCCGCCTGGAAATCTTCCTCGAAGCCGACATCGGCAATACCGCAGCCTGGGGTGCCGGCGGTGCCGAGCGTCAGCCGGCCGACATGGGTTTCAAGGAAATCCGCGTCAAAGTCATTGTCGAAGGCGATGCCAGCCAGGAAGAGCTCGACGACATCGTCCAGAAGGCCAATTACTACTCGCCGGTTGCCAACAGCATGCGCAATCCGCTCCCCTTCACCATCGCCAAGGTTGACGAGGCCTGAGATGAGCAAATCGTTTTCGGTCATCACCGGGGACGTCTCCAAGGCGCTGGGCAAGTTGCGCAGCGCCATTCCGGAGACCATGAAAGGCTTTGGCCAGATGTCGCAGGCTGCCTTGGCTGAAGGCACGTTGTCGGCCTTGCAAAAGGAACTGACGGCGCTCGCCATCGGCGTTGCCTCGCGCTGCGATGCCTGCATTGGCTTTCATGTAAAGGCCCTGATCAAACTTGGCGTGACCCGCGAGCAACTGATGGAAACGCTGGCCATCTGCGTTTACATGGGCGGCGGCCCGACCCTGATGTATGCCGCCGAAGCGGTCCGCGCCTACGAAGAGTTCGAAGGCGCCTGATGCAGTACGGCTCGCCCCGGTCGATGCTTGCGACCGGGGGCGGGGCATCCACGTTGAAAGTCTGCAGACATGAACAATCGCACCCTGATCATCGGTAGTGGCCTGGCCGGCATCACGCTGGTCCGCGAACTTCGCAAGCTCGACAAAGAACGCGAGATCATCGTCATCACGGCCGATGATGGCGGTTTCTATTCCAAGCCCAATCTGTCCAACGCCTTCGCCGCCAACAAGCGGCCGGAGGATATGGTACTGACCCCAGCTGCCAAGCTGGAGAGCGATCTTGGCATCCTGATCATGGCGCATACGACTGTCGCCCGTATCGATGCCGACCGTCGAGAAGTCGTGTGCACGCAGGGCACGCTGGCCTACGACCAGCTCGTCCTGGCCGTCGGGGCCTCGCAGATACCGCTGCCGCTGGCCGGCGACGGGGTGCAGGATGCGATCTCGATCAACAGCCTGACCGACTACGCTCGCCTGCGCAGCCGGCTGGCGGGGAAACGCAACGTTGCCATCGTCGGCGCCGGGCTGATCGGCTGCGAATTCGCCAACGACCTGCGTCTGGGTGATTTTGCGGTTGATGTGTACGACCAGGTCGAACAACCGATGGGCCGCCTGTTACCGCCCGCCGCATCGCAGCAATTGCGCGACAAGCTGGCCGCCATCGGCGTCGGTTTTCATCTCGGCACGCGGCTTGAAGCCATTCGCCGCGACGGCGAGCGTTATGTGCTGATCGACAGCCAGGGTAACGCCCGCCCCTACGACCTCGTGCTCTCAGCCATCGGCCTGCGGCCCAATCTGGCGCTGGCCAAGACGGCCGCGCTGGCCACCGCTCTGGGTATTGTCACTGACCCCTTCCTCAGAACGTCCGACCCGAACATTTACGCGCTTGGCGACTGCGTTGAGCTGGGCGGCTTGTTCCTGCCCTACGTCATGCCGATCATGCAAGGCGCCAAAAAGCTGGCCGCTACGCTGTGCGGTAATCCCGAGCCGGTGAATTACCCGGCAATGCCCATCGTGCTCAAGACGCCGGCCTGTCCGACCGTTGTTTCGCCGCCGCCCAACCCGCTCGGCCACTGGGATGTGACGGTCGCCGAAGACGGCTTGCGGGCGCTTTTCGTCGATCAAGCGACTGGCCAGCCCAGCGGTTTTGTCGTACAGGGCAGTTTCACCAAGGAGCGCATGGCCCTTGCTGCCTTGATGCCGAATTTGAGTGCCTGACAAACTTATTGTCCTGGCCGAGAGCCTGCGTCGATTGCTACGGTCAACCGGAAAAAACGGCCAAAAATGAAATCGCCCGAAGCGATCTGTTTTTTGGGGCTTGCTTCGCACCTCAAAAGCCCTAAAATTGCGCCCCTTCTGGCGTGTTGGTTTTTTCGGTGCGCCAAACCAGCTTTGACCAAACCGAGGAATGAACATGAATAAATCCGAACTGATTGATGCCATCGCAGAAGAAGCCGGCCTGACCAAGGCTGATGCCGCCAAGGCTCTGGATGCCGTGACCGGTGCCATTGTTGGCGCCGTGGCCGGTGGCGACTCCGTTTCCCTGATCGGCTTCGGCACTTTCAAGGCATCGGCCCGCGCTGCCCGTGAAGGCAAGAACCCGAAGACCGGCGAAAAGCTCTCGATCGCCGCCACCACCGTGCCGAAGTTCTCGGCTGGCAGCAATTTCAAGGCAGCCGTCGCCAAGAAGTAATCCGGCACACCTGTTGAAAAGCCCCAGAGCTTCGATTTCTGGGGCTTTTTGCTTTCTGATCCCTCGTTTTCAAAGTGAATGGCCATGACTTTCAAAGACAGTTCGTCTGATTTTCAGATCATCGATGTCGCGTTGATCGAAGCCGATCCGCAGCATCCCCGACAGAACATCGACGAAAGCAGCCTCAAGGGCCTGGCCAATTCAATTCAGAAAATGGGGGTGATTCACCCGCTGGTCGTCAGGCCGGCCAATGCTGCGGGTCGTTACACGATTGTCGTCGGCGAGCGTCGCCGGCAGGCTGCCATCCTGGCTGGCGAAAAGATGGTGCCGGTCATCGTCCGCGCCTGCGCGGCGGCGGAAACCCTTGAGGTTCAGGTTTTCGAAAATATCGGACTGGGTGTGCGTTCGGCGCTCGATGCCCGCGAGATGGCCAACGCCATTCAGACCATCGCGGCGCGTTTCGAGTCGCCGGATGAGGCGGCCCAGCATTTTGGTCGCGCCCCAACCTGGCTGGCCCAGGCAACGGCTGCCGCCAATTTGTCCGAGAAGGTCACTGCCCTGCTCGATGCCGGCAAGATTTCAAGCACCGGCGCCGCCGTTCAGCTCGAAAGGCTGGCGAAGAAGGACGAGGCCAAGGCCGATGTCCTGATCGACCGGATCGAGCAATTACCGGAAGGTGAAAAGGTATCGAAGAAAGTGGTCGATAGCGCGCTGTCCGAAGCCTCTGGCGGGCGGAAAAGGAAGGAAAGCGTCGTTGCCGATGATCCGGTCATTACGGCGTCGTCGGCAGCCGATGTCCCGCCATGGGAAGAGCAGCCGGACGTGGCCAAAATCTCCAGCGCCCGGCGTCGGGTCAGTCAGGACAAGGTCAGACTGGTCGCCGAACTGCTCGGCCTGGCCGATGGCGATGAGGAGGAAGTGCTCATTCGACTGATCGACGAATTCCTGGCGCAGAAGAATTCCTGATCTGTCGGACCTGTTTCAAGCCGTCCCGGCGTGCTGGGTAAAACGCGCCAGGACGTGGCTGGTCATGCCTTTGGCCAATTCTTCCTCGCCATAAAAAACGGCGCCCAGATCGTCTTTGCGCAGCAGCGCTGACTCGGCCTCGCTGTGAGTACGCAGGACGATTTCGATGTCCGGATTAAGCATTCTCGCCGTTTCGACCATCTGCCGGACGTTGATCGGGTCCGGGCTGGCGATGACCAGCATCGCTGCATCGGCAATGTGCGCCTGAATCAGGACGGAAGGCTCGCTGGCGTCTCCTGAGACGGCGGCGATCCCCTTGTTGCGCAGGCTTTCGACCAGCTCCCGGTTCTGCTCGGCGACCACGTAAGGAATCCCCTGGCTTTCCAGCGCCTCGGAAATCCGCCGCCCAACCCGGCCGTAACCGACCAGCACGACCTGTTTTTCGAGAAACTTGCGCTCGGTGCTGATCGGCAGTTCGGCAAATGGATCGCCGCGTTGTTCCAGCTCGCGGGCCTTGGCTGATCGACCCAGTGCCCAGCGCCGCAAGGGCTCGATGGTCGAGAACATCAGCGGATTGAGGGCAATCGAGAACAGCGCACCGGCCAGGATCAGGCTCATTCCTTCGCTCGTCATCAGGCCAAGGGACTGGCCCAGCCCGGCCAGAATGAAGGAAAACTCGCCGATCTGGGCGAGGCTGGCGGCGACGGTCAGGGCCGTGTTGAGCGGGTAGCGCAGGGCAAGGACCAGGGCCATGGCGGCCAGCGTTTTGCCGACCATGATGATGGCGACGACGCCGAGAACCTGCAAAGGCTTGTCTACCAGAATCGACGGCTGGAAGAGCATGCCGACCGAGACGAAGAACAGTACGGAAAAGGCATCGCGCAGGGGCAGGGATTCTTCGGCCGCACGGTGGCTGAACTCGGACTCGCGCATGACCATGCCGGCGAAGAAGGCGCCCAGCGCAAACGACACGCTGAACAGCAGGGCCGCGCCGTAGGCGATGCCGATGGCGGCGGCGACGACGGACAGCGTGAACAGCTCGCGCGAACCGGTGGCAGCTATGTGCCAGAGCAGCCACGGGATGACCTTGCGCCCGACAATCATCATCAGGCCGATGAAGGCGCAGACCTGGAGCAGCGTTTTGGCGATGGCGATCCAGATTTCCTGGTTGCCGCCGGCTGATTGCGCCTCGCCGCCGAGAATGCCGGCCAGTGGCGGCAGCAGGACGAGGACGAGGACCGTGGCCAGATCTTCGACCACCAGCCAGCCGACTGCGATCCGCCCGTTCATGCTGTCGAGCACGCCTCTGGCTTCGAGCGCCTTGAGCAGCACGACGGTGCTGGCGC
Source organism: Azonexus sp. (assembly GCF_049652925.1). GTDB lineage: Bacteria > Pseudomonadota > Gammaproteobacteria > Burkholderiales > Rhodocyclaceae > Azonexus. Next base: position 80,619 of record NZ_JBASFI010000005.1, on the reverse strand, counting down.
AGGACAGCGAAAGACCGAAAAGCAGGCCGTGTCCCCATTCCCAGCCCCAGCCCCAGGCCACGGCCATGCCGAGCAGGGTGGCGCAGGCCATCTGGACGACGGCGCCGGGCACGGCGATGCGCTTGACGGCCATCAGGTCGCCCAGCGAAAAATGCAGGCCGACCCCGAACATGAGCAGCATGACGCCGATTTCGGATAACTGGGCAGCGATGCTCATGTCGGCGACAAAGCCCGGCGTGGCCGGGCCGATCAGGATGCCGGCGGCGAGGTAGCCGACCAGCGCGGGCAGTTTCATGCGCTCGGCGGCAAAGCCGAGAATCAGGGCGATGCCGAAACCGGCAGCCAGCGTGGTAATCAGGGGAATGTTGTGGTCCATGGAGGCCTTGGTGAGTCGACTCAGTCCTTTTACCGGACGCTTCCCTTTCGGACAAGCAGGGCGACCCGAAGATTCCCTTCAGAAAATCCAGGCGCTTCGGTTCCAGACCGATGGCTTGCTATAGTCGCGAACCGGATTCGCTCCTGCCATCGCTCAAAACCGTGTCCACCAACCCCTATCGCGGCCGTTTCGCCCCATCGCCTACCGGCCCCCTGCACTTCGGCTCCCTCGTTGCCGCCGTCGGCAGCTACCTCGATGCCCGCACGCAGGGTGGCGAGTGGCTGGTGCGCATGGAGGATGTCGATACGCCGCGCAACGTTGCGGGGGCGGCGGGTGCCATCCTGAGCACGCTGGAGGCTTTCGGCTTCGAATGGGATGGGCCGGTGTTGTACCAGAACAGCCGGTTCGAGGCCTATGCGGCGGCGCTCGAGCAATTGCAGCGGGCCGGCCTGGCCTACGGTTGCGCCTGCTCACGCAAGGAGATCGCCGATTCGGCGACTCGTCCGGCGGTCGATGGCGGGCTGGCTTATCCCGGCACCTGTCGCGACGGCTTGCCGGCGGGGCGAGTAGCGCGGGCCTGGCGGTTACGCGTCAATGACGACGAAATCGCTTTCGTTGATCGCTTGCAGGGACGCGTCGCCCAGCATCTCGAAAGCGACGTCGGCGACTTCGTGCTGCGCCGGGCTGACGGTTTTTTCGCCTATCAACTGGCTGTCACGGTCGACGACGATTTTCAGCAAATTTCGCAAGTCGTGCGCGGGGCCGATCTGCTCGCCTCGACGCCACGCCAGATCTGGCTGCAACGCTGCCTGGGCTTTGCCACGCCGCGCTACGCTCATCTGCCGGTGGCGGCCAATGCGGCTGGCGAGAAGCTCTCGAAGCAGACGCTGGCCCGTCCTTTGGCGAGCGAGATCGCGGCGGCCGAGCTGGTTCGGGCGCTGGGTTTTCTCGGTCAGGCCGTGCCGGCCGAACTGGCGTGGGCGACGGTCGCCGAGGTCTGGGCCTGGGCGCTCGAGAACTGGTCGTTCGCCGCGATTCCACGGCAACCGGCCATCATCGTTCCTCTGGCTTAGTTTCTTCGCTCTGCCAGTGGCGCTGGCTGTAGCCGGCGATGCCGACCATGGCGCGAACCAGCCCGTAGGCCAGCCAGCGCAGGAAACGGGAGTGGATGGGCTGGCGCGACAGTTCGTCAGCCAGCAGTTCGCGGGCGCCGATGGCCATGGCGTGCTTCAGGCTGGTTTCGAGTTCGCCGGCAAATACCGCGTCGCGGACAACGAGATTGGCCTCCTTGGCGAGGAGCAGGCTGAACGGGTCGATGTTCGAGGAGCCGACGGTGGCCCACTCGCCGTCGATGACGGCGACCTTGGCGTGCATGAAACTCTTTTCGTACTCGAAGATACGGACGCCGGCGGCCAGTGTCGCGGCATAGAGCGTCTGGGTGGCGTAGCGAAACAGCTGGTGATCGCTCTTGCCCTGGAGCAGCACGGTTATCTTGACCCCGCGTTGCGCCGCCGCGTAGAGCGCCCGGCCGAAACGCAGACCGGGCAGGAAGTAGGCGTTGGCAATCAGGATGTCGTGCTTGGCGTTGTCGATGGCGTCGAGATAGGCGTGCAGGATGTCGTTGCGGTGGCGGATGTTGTCGCGGATCAGGAAGGCGGCATTCTGGGTGCCGGCCGCCGCGCAGCAGGGATCGGCGACCGGGGCGAGGCGGAAGCGCCGCTTGAAATTGACCCACGACACGGTTTCCCACATGCGGCGCACGGCGTGATGCACCTGGCGCAGAACCGGCCCTTCGACGCGCACGGCGTAGTCGTAATGCGGGCGCATGTCGAGCGGCGCGTTGTTGTCGTCGATGATGTTGATACCGCCGACGAAGGCGATGCGCGCATCGATGGCGACCAGCTTGCGATGCAGGCGGCGCAGGCGGTGGCGCTTGAAGTGGAAGCGGCCGATTTCGGGCCGGTAGAACATGGTGCGGACGCCAGCCACGGTCAACCGGGAAAAGAAGTCAAATTTGAAATTGCGCGCCCCGAAGCCGTCGACCGTGACATTGACCTGGACGCCGCGCTCGGCCGCCCGGCACAGGGCGTTGGCCACCTGATGGCCGATCACGTCGTTGGCAAAGATGTAGCTTTCGAGGTAGATCTCGACTTCGGCGGTGTCGATGGCGGCGAGCAGGGCCGGGAAATAATCGTCGCCCGAGTTGAGCAGAGTGAGCCGGTTGCCCGGCACAAACTCAGCGGCCATGCCTGCTCAGATGGGCCGACAGCGCGGCATGGTCGGAAATGGCCGACCACGGTTTGCCGTGATGGACTTCGGTGCTGATCACGTCGAAGCCGCGGACGTAGATGCGGTCGAGGCGAAACATCGGCATGGACGCCGGGAAGCTGCACGCCGGTATGCCGCTCGGGCCGCAGAAGACTTCGTGCAGGCCGAGACGCCGGGTCAGGTCTTCGCCGACCCGGTTGCGCCAGTCGTTGAAGTCGCCGGCGACGATGAGCGGAGCGTCGGGCTCGGCCAGGTGATCAAGGTAATCGGCCAGCGCCGCCATCTGCTTGCGCCGCGAATAGCCGAACAGCGACAGATGCACGCAGACGCAATGGACAGCCGGGCCATCCGGCAGGTCGATCCGGCAATGCAGCATGCCGCGCTTCTCGAACCGCAGGTGGGTGACGTTCTGGTTGTGGGAATGCAGGATGGGAAAGCGCGAGAGGATCGCGTTGCCGTGGTGGCCGTGGTCGTAGAGCATGTTGCGGCCGTAGGCGGAAGACGCCCAGACATCTTCGGCGAGGAACTCGTGCTGCGGCGAATCGGGCCAGTCGTCGTGATTCTCGGCATGACCGAGGTGCAGGCCCTGCACTTCCTGCAGGAAGACGATGTCGGGGTTCAGGCCGCGCAGACGCTCGCGCAGCTCATGCACCATCATCCGCCGGTTGAATTGCGAAAAGCCCTTGTGGATGTTGTAGGTGGTGATGTGCAGCGCGGGCTGGGTCATGGAGTCAGGAAATGTCCAGCATGCGGTCGAGGGCCAGCTTGGCGAGCGTTGCCTCGTGGGCAGGCACGGAAATCTGGTTGACCACCTTGCCTTCGACGAGGTTTTCCAGCGTCCAGGCCAGATGCTGCGGGTCGATGCGTTGCATGGTCGAACACATGCAGATGGTGGTTGCCATGAACTGGACGATCTTGTTCTGCGGCAAAACCTCCTTGGCCAGACGGTCGACCAGGTTGAGTTCGGTGCCGACCAGCCAGCGCGTGCCTTCCGGTGCTTCCTTGATGGTCTTGACGATGTGCTCGGTCGAGCCGACGTAATCGGACGCGGCGCAGACTTCGAAATTGCATTCGGGGTGGGCGATGACCTTGCCTTCGGGATATTTGGCGCGGAAGGCGTCGATGTGCGATTTCTGGAACATCTGGTGCACCGAGCAGTGGCCCTTCCAGAGCAGGATTTTGGCCTTCTTGATCTGGGCCGGCGTCAGGCCGCCGAGTTCGAGGTCCGGGTCCCAGACGACCATTTCGTCCATCGCGATGCCCATGTTGTGACCAGTCCACCGGCCGAGATGCTGGTCGGGGAAGAACAACACTTTTGGCCGGCGCTCGAAGGCCCATTTGGCAATGGTGCCGGCGTTCGACGAGGTGCACACGATGCCGCCGTGCTCGCCGCAGAAGGCCTTGAGATCGGCCGCCGAGTTGATGTAGGTGACCGGGGTGACTTCCTCTTCAGCGTTCAGCACGCTGTTCAATTCGCGCCAGCAGCGCTCGACCTTGGCCAGGTTGGCCATGTCGGCCATCGAACAGCCAGCAGCGAGGTCGGGCAGGATGGCCTTCTGGTGCGGGGCGGTCATGATGTCGGCGACTTCGGCCATGAAATGCACGCCACAGAAAATGACGAATTCGGAGTCAGTCTGCGAGGCCAGGCGCGACAGCTTGAGCGAATCGCCGGTCAGGTCGGCGTATTGATAGACGTCGGCGCGCTGGTAGTGATGGCAGAGGATGACGGCCCGCTTGCCGAGCTTGGCGCGGGCAACGCGGATGCGCTCATGGCAGGCCTCGTCGGAGAGGCGATTGAAGGGGTCGAAGGCGATGGTGGCTGTTTGCATGCTGTACTCTGATCTCTGGCCATTTCATTATTGGCCGTTTTTTCCGGTTGACCGTGGGATTATCCCTGAATCCACGGCAATCCGGCCTTGCGCCAGCCACCGATGGTGTTGCGATGCCCGTTGGCATCCTTGTCACCCTCGAAGCCTTCGAGGATGTTGTAGCAGGTGTTGTAACCGGCTTCGCTGGCGGCGGTAGCCGCTGCGACCGAGCGTACGCCGCTGCGGCAGAGGAACATGACCAGCGCTTCAGGATCGACCTGACGCTTGAGTTCAGCCACGAAGTTCGGGTTGCGCACGCCGCCCGGATATTGATTCCACTCGATCTCGACGGCGCCGGCGACGCGGCCGACCCAGTCCCACTCGGCCCGGGTCCGCACATCGACAATTCTTGCGCCGGGCGCCAGACGCAACAAGTCGCTGGCCTCCTGCGGCGTCAGCTCGCCCTGATAGGCGCGGCCAAGGGCATTGCCGCGCGCCTGGGCCAGACTGAGTATCTCGGTTAACTTTCCCATAATGTCCAACTGCTAAAATTGCACATTAATAGTATAGGGCAGACATCATGGGACTTGAGCATCACCTCGCCGTCTCCGCCACGCCGGCCGAGCGCTCGGCCGCGGCGCAGAAGGCGACCTGGGTCAGCGTTGCGGTCAATCTGGTGATGACCATCGCCCAGTTGATCGTCGGCTGGCTGGCCCATTCGCAGTCGCTGGTCGCCCACGGATTGCATTCATTCTCCGACCTGCTGTCGGACTTTCTCGTCATTTACGCCAGCCGGCAGAGCGCCCAGCCGGCTGACCAGTCCCATCCCTACGGCCACGCCCGCGTCGAAACCGCCGCGACCTTGGTCCTCGGAACTTCTCTGACCTTGATCGGCGGCGGCATCCTCTGGGAATCGGGCATGCGCCTCCAGCACATCGAGGCCTTGCCGACCGTCCAGTATTCGGCGCTGTGGGTGGCGGTGGCCACCGTCATCGCCAAGGAGGGGCTGTATCGCTACCTGATCCGCGTTGCCGAACGGCTACGCTCACAACTGCTCATTGGCAACGCCCTGCATACGCGGGCGGATGCGGCGTCGGCGTTGGTTGTTGTGGTTGGCATCGGCGGTGCGCTGCTCGGCTGGTCTTTCCTCGACCTGCTGGCGGCGGCGCTGATGGGCTTCATGATCCTGCATATGGGCGCCGGTCTGGCCTGGGGGGCGATCAAGGAATTGATTGACACCGGCCTCGACGACGTCCAGGTCGAAGCCATCCGGAAAACGCTGCTGGCGACGCCAGGCGTGCGTGACCTGCATCAACTGCGGACCCGGCGCATGGCGCATCAGGCACTGGTCGATACCCATGTCCAGGTTGATTCCCGGATCAGCGTTTCCGAAGGTCATCGCATTGCCGAATCGGCCCGCGCCCGAGTCCTGCGCGAACATCCCGAGGTGCTCGACGTGCTCGTCCATATTGACCCTGAAGATGACATGGATCCGGACTCGTACGCCACGCGATTGCCGGCGCGGGATGCCTTGCTCAGCGAACTGCAGCCATTGCTCGTCGGTCTGCCTGAACCGGAAAAAATCGTCCTGCACTACCTGAAAGGCCAGGTCGAAGCAGAAATCTTCTTCAGTCATGCCCTGTTTCAAAACGGCGAGGCGCTTCGGCAAGCCGAGAACCTTCTGGTCGATCGCCTCAAGCTGCACCCCTTGATTCGACGCGTATCGCTGAATTGTCTAATTGCACCAGAATAGTGCATAAATTTCGCGAGTTGCACGATTGCGGTGCGTCAATTCTTTGTTTAAACCCTGCATCTCGTTGTGGCAAAATACAAAGATTACTCGTCAGCCTTTGGCACACTTTCTGCTAAATGTACTGGGTTACGATTTTTTGATTGTCGCCGGATCGCCCGGCAACTTGTTTTCTTAGGAGATTAAGGCTTATGGCAACCCCGCAAGACGTGCTCAAGATGATCAAGGAAAACGACGCCAAGTTCGTCGATTTCCGTTTCACCGATACCCGTGGCAAGGAACAGCACGTCACCGTGCCGGTTTCTGCCTTCAGCGAAGACAAGTTCGAAAACGGTCACGCTTTTGACGGCTCCTCGATTGCCGGCTGGAAGGGCATTCAAGCCTCTGACATGCAGTTGAATCCGGATCCGGCAACCGCCTACATCGACCCGTTCTTCGACGAAACCACCGTTGTTCTGACCTGTGACGTGATCGATCCGACCGATGGCCGTGGTTACGACCGCGACCCGCGCTCCATCGCCAAGCGCGCTGAAGCCTACCTGAAGTCCTCCGGCATCGGCGATACCGCCTACTTCGGTCCGGAACCGGAGTTCTTCATTTTTGACGGCGTCGAGTGGTCTGTCGACATGTCCGGCTGCTCCCTGAAGATCCACTCTGCCGAAGCAGCCTGGGGTTCGGGCGAAAAGAACGACGGCTCCGGCTCCACCGGCCACCGTCCGACCGTCAAGGGCGGCTACTTCCCGGTTCCTCCGGTCGACAGCCTGCACGACATCCGTTCGGCCATGGTGCTGACCCTGGAAGCCCTCGGCTGCCCGGTTGAAGTTCACCACCACGAAGTCGCCACTGCCGGCCAGTGCGAAATCGGTACCGTGTTCAACACCCTGGTCAAGCGTGCCGACCAGACCCAGATCCTGAAGTACGTGGTGCACAACGTCGCCCATCAGTACGGCAAGACCGCTACTTTCATGCCGAAGCCCATCGTTGGTGACAACGGTTCCGGCATGCACGTGCACCAGTCGATCTGGAAGGATGGCAAGAACCTGTTCGCCGGCGACGGCTATGCAGGCCTGTCCGAACTGGCCCTGTTCTACATCGGCGGCATCATCAAGCACGCCAAGGCGCTGAACGCCATCACCAACCCGGGTACCAACTCCTACAAGCGTCTGGTCCCGCACTACGAAGCTCCGGTCAAGCTGGCTTACTCCGCCAAGAACCGTTCTGCTTCCATCCGCATCCCGTACGTTGCCTCCACCAAGGCTCGTCGTATCGAGACCCGTTTCCCGGATCCGATCGCCAACCCGTACCTGTGCTTCTCCGCGCTGCTGATGGCCGGCCTGGATGGTATCCAGAACAAGATCCACCCGGGCGATCCGGCTTCCAAGAACCTGTACGATCTGCCGCCGGAAGAAGATGCTGCCATCCCGACCGTCTGCGCTTCCCTCGAAGAAGCTCTGGCATCCCTGAAGGCTGACCATGAGTTCCTGACCCGTGGCGGCGTCTTCTCCAACGACTGGATCGATGCCTACATCGACCTGAAGATGGACGAAGTGAACAAGGTTCGCATGACGACCCACCCGGTCGAGTTCGATCTGTACTACTCCTGCTAATCAGCCGGATACGCAAAGAGGGCGGGATTTCCCGCCCTTTTTTTGTTTACTTTTTCCTGGCTCGGCCGTTAAGTCCGGTACACTCAAAAAAATGACAGGAATGATGACGATGATGCGCAGTCCGCTTGCCCTGCTTGTCGCTTTGTTGCCGCTCTCGGTTTCGGCCCAGACGATTTACAAATGTGTCGATGCCAATGGCAACACCACTTATGCTAGCGCGCGACTCGAAAAGAATTGCAAGGTAATCTCCAGTGGTCAGGAGAATGCCATTCCGGCGCCGCCAAAAGCCAGGCCGGGGGGGGCTGCAGCCAATCCCTCACCAGCAGGCTTCCCGCGTGTGCAGGAAGATACCCAGAGGGCGCGCGATGGTGATCGCCGCCACATTCTGGAACAGGAACTGGCTGGCGAACAGCGTAGTCTGGAGCAGGCGCGCAAGGACCTGTCGGAGCAGCAGGCTGCCGGTTCGTCCAGCGACCGCATTGCCCCCTATCGCGACCGCGTCGGCCAGCATGAACGTAATATCCAGGCGATTCAGAAAGAACTGACCAACCTGCGTTAGGCGCCAGGCATCCGGACCTTGTACCAGGCCGCGTAGAGGGCTGGCAGGAAAAGCAGGGTGAGCGCGGTGGCGACGATCAGGCCACCCATGATGGCCACGGCCATCGGTCCGAAAAAGTCGTTGCGCGATAGCGGAATCATCGCCAGTACCGCCGCTGCCGCAGTCAGCACGATGGGTCGGAAACGCCGGACTGTCGACTCGATAATCGCTTCATGGCGCGGTTTGCCAGCTGCCATGTCCTGCTCGATCTGATCGACGAGAATCACCGAGTTGCGCATGATCATTCCGAACAGCGCAATGGTGCCAAGCAGCGCCATGAAGCCGAAAGGTTGCCGGAAAACGAGCAGGAACAGCGCTATCCCGATGATGCCGAGCGGCGCGGTGAGCAGCACCATGACGACGCGAGAAACGCTTTGCAACTGGATCATTAGGATGGTGATCACGGCCAGTACGAAGAGGGGGATGCCGGCCATCACCGAGCCGGAGCCCTTGGAGGATTCCTCGACCGAGCCTCCGGTGGCGATGCGATAGCCGTCGGGCAAGGTGGCCTGGATGGCATCGATCTCCGGTTTGATGCGGTCGACGACCGTGGCAGGCTGAATCTTGCCGTACAGGTTGCCGCGCACCGTGATCGTTGGCAGGCGGTCGCGGCGCCAGATCAGTCCTGCTTCGAAGCTGTGTTTGAGACGGCCGATCTGGCTCAGCGGAACGCTCTTGCCGGCCCGTGTCGGTACCGACAGATCATCCAGTGACGACAGGTGGCTGCGTTCCTCGCGATCACCGCGCAGCACGACGTCGATGCTCTTTTCGCCTTCGCGGTAGCTGGTCACTGTATAGCCGTTGAGCGACATGTTGAGCAGCGCGGCAATATCCTGGCTGGAAACGCCGAGCAGGCGGGCCTTGTCCTGATCGATTTCGATCTCGACCGACTTCGACAGTTCGCTCCAGTCGACGTTGACGTTTGACAACTCCGGATTCTCGCGCATGACCGTGGCGACCTTGGCGGCTGCCTGGCGCAGCGTGGCGATGTCTTCGCCGGAAATGCGGTATTGCACCGGATAGCCGACCGGCGGGCCATTTTCGATGCGGGCGATGTTGCCGCGAGCAGCGAAGCTGTCATTTTCGAACAGTTTGATCAGTCGACCTCGGACGGCTTCCCGCGCCTCGACATCGCGCGTCACGATGACTATCTGGCCGACATTGCTGGCCGGCAGTTGCTGGTCCAGGCCGAGGTAATAGCGCGGTGCTCCTGACCCGACGAAGGCCATGTAATGCTCGAACTGGTCGAATTCCGCTTTGTCCCTGTCCAGCCACTGTTCAAGGCGCTTTGCCTCGGCGTTGATGGCGGCAATCGATGCCCCCTCAGGCAGGCGCAGTTCGACATTGAGTTCGAGGCGGGTCGAGTTCGGGAAGAACTGCTTCTGAACCTTGATCATGCCGACGATGGATAGTGCAAACAGGATGATGGTGACGCCAATGACCAGCCAGCGCCGCCCGACGCACCAGCTGACCAGTTGGCGAAAGCGGGTATAGAACGGCGTACCGTAGACATCATGGTCTTCGGCGTGGGCTGGGCCGTTCAGGCCGATCTTGTCGAACAGGCGGGCGAGGCGGGGCAGGCGTTTTTCCAGGCGGCTGCTCTGGTGCGCAGCGTGCGGGTTGGGCAGCAACTTGTAGCCGAGCCAGGGAATGGCAATGACGGCGGCCAGCCATGAAATGAGCAGGGCGACGGCGTTGATCTGGAAGAAGGCAAAGGCGTATTCGCCGGTCGATGACTTGGCCAGCGCAATCGGAATGAAGCCGGCGACGGTGACCAGTGTGCCGGAGAGCATCGGCCCGGCCGTACTCGTGTAGGCGAAGGAGGCGGCGCGGGTGCGTTCCCAGCCCTGTTCCATCTTCACCCACATCATCTCGACGGCAATGATCGCATCGTCGACCAGCAGGCCGAGCGCCAACACCAGCGCGCCGAGCGAAACCTTGTGGAGGCCGACATTGAACAGGTACATGGCGAGGAAGGTGGCGGCCAGCACGAGCGGAATGGAGATGGCGACGACCAGTCCGGTACGGATGCCGAGGCTGATGAAGGTGACGAGCAGCACGACGATCACCGCTTCGGCCAAGGCGTGCGTGAAGGCCTTGACCGAGCGCGCGACGGCTTCCGGCTGGCTGGTTGCGACGCCGATATCGACGCCGACCGGCAAAGCTTCCTGCAGTTTGGCGATGCGCGTGTTCAGGGCCTTGCCGAGTTCGATGATGTCGCCACCCTTTGCCATCGATACGCCAATGGCGAGGGCGGGCTTGCCGCCAAAACGGACTTGGGTGCCGGGCGGATCGATGGTGCCGCGCTTGATGTCAGCGATATCGCCGAGCCGGAAGCTGCGGCTGCCAGCCCGGATCAGGGTATCGGCCACGGCCTGTACGCTGTTGAAAGCCCCGCCGGGCCGAATCTGGATGCGCTCGCTGGCCGTCTCGAAGAAGCCGGTGCCGGCTACGGCATTCTGCTGATTCATCGCCTGGACGATGGTCGCCTGGTCGATGCCCAGCGTGGCGAGCTTGGCATTGGAGAGTTCGACGTAAATCTTCTCGTCCTGAATGCCAAAGATTTCAACCTTGCCGACTTGTGGCACACGCAGCAGTTCATCGCGAATGCGCTCGGCCTGGTCCTTTAATTGCGGATAATCGAAGCCTTCCGCGGTCAACGCGTAAATGTTGCCAAAAACATCGCCGAACTCGTCGTTGAAGAACGGCCCCTGAATGCCGCCCGGCAAGGTGTGGCGAATGTCGCCGATTTTCTTGCGGACCTGGTAGAAAACGTCGGGCACATTGGCTGGCGGCGTGCTGTCCTTGGCGAAGAACATTACAGTCGATTCGCCGGGTCGGGAAAAGCTGGAAACGCGGTCGATGTAAGGTGTTTCCTGCAGCTTTTTCTCGATCTTGTCGGTCAGTTGCTGCTCGACCTGACGTGCCGTGGCGCCCGGCCACAGGGTGCGGATGACCATGATCTTGAAAGTGAAGGGCGGGTCTTCGGCCTGGCCGAGCTTGCCGTAGGCAAAAACACCCATCAATGCGATGGCGAGCAGGAAGTAGCCAACCAGCGTGCGGTGGTGCAGCGTCCAGTCGGACAGGTTGAAGCGGTGGCTCATCGCTTAGCGCTGCCGATCCGGCGTCGTGGCCGGTCTGGCTTGAACTTCCTGACCGTCGACCAGCTTGCCGGCGCCGCTGATGATGACCAGTTCGCCGGCCTCCAGTCCGCCATTCAACTCCACTCCATCTTCCCGGAAACGGGAGACCTGCACGGGCCGGGAGACGACCTTGCCATCCTTGACGACGCGGACCAGCGGGCCTTGCCCGAGATTGATCACGGCGCTCAAGGGGACGAGAAGCTTGTTATCCGCGGCGCCATCGAGGATAACGCGTGCCGTCATGCCGAGGCGTACCTCGGGCGGCGGGTTGTCGATGCGGATGCGTGCAGCGTAGGTGCGCGTTGCCGGATCGGCGGCGGGCGACAGTTCGCGCAATTCGCCGCGCAAGGAAATTTTCGGTTCGGCCCACAGGCTGACGGCGAGGTTTTTGGCTGCTTTCAATTCGGCCAAACGGCTTTCGGGAATGGCGATGGCAACTTCCTTCTCTTCCGGGCGAGCAATGCGCAATACAGCCTGGCCGGCTGTCACGACCTGGCCGGCATCGGCGAGAACGGCCGCGACGACGGCTGGAAACTCGCTGCTCAGGGTGCCGTAGCTGGTCTGGTTGCCGCTGATGCGGCTCTGAGCGCGGGCCTGTTCGAGGCGGGCCCGGGCGTTGTTGAAGGCGTTGTCCTTGGCGTCAAAAGCGGCCTGGCTGACGAATTTTTTGGTGACCAGGTCGGAGTAGCGTTCGCGCTCGGCGCGTGCCGTAGCGTGCTCACTTTCGGCGGCCGCCAATTGGGCGCGGGCGGCAACAGCGGCCAGTTCAAGATCGGCTGGATCGAGGCGGGCCAGCGCCTGGCCGGCTTTGATTTCGGCGCCGGCATCGACCAGACGGGCGGCGATTTTGCCGCCAACGCGGAAAGCCAGATCAACCTCATGGCGGGCACGGATCTCGCCGGTATAGACGCTGCTGGTCAGTGGTGCACTGGCTGCGGCCTGGACCAGCACGGCACGGGACGCCGGTGGCGTTGTATCGCCAGCCTGGCAGCCGGCGAGAACGGTAGCTGCAGTTATCAGAAAAAGGGCAACACGAGGGGCGGTCTTGATCATTTGGGGAGGTCCGGGGGACAGTGTTCGGATGATAATGAACGATTGGTCAGTAACGCAAGTTATCATCAGTAGGGGGTGTCGAATCGCTACAATGGCGGGCATGAACGTTACTCATTCTTCCTTTGCCGGCCTTGATCTGCTGGCTTCGGCAGTGCTCCTGCTGGATGACGCACTGGCCATCCGCTATATCAACGCGGCCGGCGAAAACCTGCTGGCCGTGAGCAGCCGCGCCGTGATTGGTCAGACACTGACGGCGGTATGCACTTGCTCTGCGACCTTGCAATCGGCCCTCGACAATGGTCTGAACAACAATTGGGGCTACACCGGCCAGAATGTCGAGTTGAAACGCAGCGATGGCGAAGTGCTCAACATCAACTGCACGGTGACGCCGCTACGTCCGGATATCGCCCCGGGCGTCCGTCTGTTGCTTGAGTTGCAGCCGATCCAGCATCATCTGGCGGCAACCCGCGAAGAGCGCCTGATCGAGCAGCAGCAGGTCAGCCGTGAGCTGATCCGCAATCTGGCCCACGAAATCAAGAATCCGCTCGGCGGTATTCGTGGCGCGGCGCAATTGCTGGAGCATGAGCTGGGCAATCCGTCGCTCAAGGAATACACCCAGGTCATCATCAAGGAGGCGGATCGCCTGCAGGACCTGATGCAGCGCCTGTTGACCCCGCACCGGGCGATGCTGCCGACGACGGTCAATATTCACGAGATCCTCGAGCGGGTGCGTAGTCTGCTGACTGCCGAGTTTCCGGGGTCGTTGAGCGTTCGGCGCGATTACGATACCAGCCTGCCGGAATTGGTCGGTGATCGCGAGCAACTGATCCAGGCAGTCCTCAATATTGCCCGCAATGCAGCGCAGGCCATGGGCGGCGAGGGCGAAATTGTTCTTCGTACCCGCTCGTTGAGGCAGGTGACCCTGGCCAAGAAGCGCTATCGTCTGGCCATGGAAATCAAGGTCATCGACAACGGCCCGGGCATCTCCGATGAAATCCGCGAGCGCATGTTCTACCCGCTGGTCTCCGGGCGCGAGGGCGGGAGCGGGCTGGGGCTGACCATCGCCCAGAATTTCATCCAGCATCATCATGGCACGATCAATTGTGTCAGCCGGCCCGGCCACACGGTCTTCACGCTGAATCTGCCGGTTGAGCAGGCGTGAGTCTTGCTTCTATTTGGGCCATTCTGAAAACAAAATGAGCCACCAAAATATGAAACCGGTCTGGGTCGTAGATGACGATCGCTCCATCCGCTGGGTGCTGGAAAAAACCCTGTCCCGCGAAGGTATCCCGTTCAAGAGTTTTGCCTCGGCCAGCGAGGCTATTTCGCAGCTCGAACAAGGAGTCGAACCGCCGCAGGTGCTGATGTCCGACATCCGCATGCCCGGCCAGTCGGGGCTGGAGCTGCTGCAGGAGGTGAAAACCCGTTTCCCTTCGGTGCCGGTCATCATCATGACTGCCTACTCCGATCTGGAAAGCGCGGTCGCTGCCTTCCAGGGTGGCGCCTTCGAATACCTGCCAAAACCCTTCGACGTCGATCAGGCAGTCGAACTGATCCGGCGTGCCATTGATGAATCGATGCACCAAAGCGGTGCAGCGGAGGAAGAGGGCCTGGTCCCGGAGATTCTTGGCCAGGCGCCAGCCATGCAGGAAGTTTTCCGCGCCATTGGCCGGCTGGCCCTGTCGCACGCGACGGTGCTGATTACCGGCGAGTCCGGCTCGGGTAAGGAATTGGTGGCGCGTGCCCTGCATCGCCATAGCCCGCGGGCCGACAAGCCATTCATCGCCATCAATACGGCGGCGATTCCCAAGGACTTGCTTGAATCGGAATTGTTCGGCCATGAGCGCGGCGCCTTTACCGGCGCCCAGGCCCAGCGGCGCGGCCGTTTCGAGCAGGCCGAGAGCGGTACGCTGTTTCTCGATGAAATTGGTGACATGCCGGCTGAGTTGCAAACCCGCCTGCTGCGTGTCCTGTCGGACGGGCACTTCTACCGCGTCGGCGGCCATTCGCCGATCAAGGCCAACGTGCGGGTCATTGCGGCGACGCACCAGAATCTCGACACGCGAGTCAAGGATGGTCTGTTCCGCGAAGACTTGTTTCACCGCCTGAACGTCATCCGTATCCGCCTGCCGGCCCTGCGCGAGCGCCGCGAAGACATCCCCTTGCTGACCCGGCATTTCCTGCAGAAGAGTGCGCGCGAGCTGGGCGTTGAAACCAAGCGGCTAACCGAAGCCGCCTTGAAATACATGAGCGGCCTCGATTTTCAGGGCAACGTTCGCCAACTGGAAAACCTTTGCCACTGGCTGACCGTCATGGCGCCGGGCCAACAGGTCGATATCAGCGACCTGCCCGGCGAACTGCGCGAGGCGACGCCGGTGTCGCTGGCCACTGACTGGGAAAGCGCGCTGGAAGGCGAGGCCGACCGCATGCTGGCGCGCGGCATTCCGGATATCCACGGCGTTCTGTCGCAGGTTTTCGAGCGCATCCTGATCTCCCGGGCGCTGGCCCATACCGGTGGTCGACGCATCGAGGCGGCGCAGGCGCTGGGCATCGGGCGCAACACAATCACCCGCAAGATCGCCGAACTCGGCATCGATGGCGGCAAGGAGCACGCGGCGGAGTAAAATCCGCCGCATGACACTGATTGATCCCGTCTTGCTGAAGGCGCGGCTGGCTGGTTTGGCCGGCCGCTTCGACGTCGACGCGCTGGATGAATGCGACTCGACGAGCAGCGAACTGATGCGCCGGGCCGAGCGCGGCGCGCCTTCCGGCTCAGTCGTCGTTGCCGACCGGCAAAGCGCCGGGCGCGGGCGGCGCGGACGCAACTGGCTGTCATCGCCGGAATCCAGTTTGACCTTTTCCCTGCTCTGGCGATTTCCCGGCAATGCGGCCAGCCTTAGCGGCTTGTCGCTCGCCGTCGGCGTCGGCCTCGCTGAGGCCATGGAAAATCTGGGCGCCAAAGGGGTTTGCCTGAAATGGCCGAACGACGTTCTGCTGCGTTCCGGCGACGATTTCGCCAAGCTGGCCGGCATCCTGATCGAGCTGTCGTCTGACCGTCGTGGTACGCAGGCGATTATCGGCATCGGCCTCAATCTCGTGCCGCCAACGGGCGATTTGCCGCAGCCGGCGGCGGGCTTGAGCCAGGCTTGTCCTCTCCTCATTGATCGCCACAATGTCCTGGCCGCCATCCTCGGCCAGTTGGCGGCCGTGCTCGACACTTTCACGGTCAACCGGTTTTTTGGCCTAAAAATGAAATGGCAGAGTTACCACGCCTGGCAGGATCAGGCTGTGCAAATCCTTGGCGACGGTGAAGATCCGAAGCGCGGCCGCTGTCTCGGCGTTGATGACGACGGCGCCCTGCTGCTCGAAACCGCCGCCGGGATCGAACGCATATTTTCCGGTGACGTCAGCCTGCGCCGCGCATGATCGTCTGTCTCGACAGCGGCAATAGCCGCATCAAATGGGGCGTGCATGACGGCAAGCAGTGGCTGGCCCAGGGCGCAATTGCGCACGCCGAGGTCGGGCAATTGCGACAGCTGGTCAGCGACTGGCCGCATCCCGACAAGATCATGCTGGCCAACGTGGCTGGCGCTGAGGCTGGCGAGCGAATTCGTGAGCGGCTTGCGCCATGGCTGCCGGTATTTTTTGAAGCGCGTTCGGAAGCCACGCGTTGCGGTGTCACAAACCACTATCGCAATCCGGGCCAACTCGGCGTCGACCGCTGGTGTGCGCTGATCGGCGCCCGTGGCCTGAGCCCGACCGCCGCCATCGTCGTCATGGCGGGAACGGCGACGACCATCGATACGCTCGACGCCGAGGGCAATTTCCTCGGCGGCCTGATCCTGCCCGGCGGCGAACTGATGCGCCGCTCGCTGGCTGCCGACACGGCTGCGTTACCGTTCGCCGATGGCCGTCACGCCGACTATCCGCGCTGCACCGACGACGCCATCGTCACCGGCTGTATCGAGGCGCAGGTCGGCGCCATCGAACGGGCCTGGCAGCGACTCGGCAATATCGACAAGGTCTGCCTGCTGTCCGGTGGCAATGCGGCCAGTCTGGCCCCGCATCTCGGCATCCGCTGGCGGGCCGTGGCCAATTTGCCCATGGAAGGTTTGTTCCGTCTGGCGCTTGACGCTTGAACAAACCTCGGCGAGCGGTGACAATCCGCTGTCATTGCGCCACCTCCGGGAGATTCCATGTTCGATCCGGTCATTAGCAGCCTGCCGGCCTTTGCCGGCTATTTCGCGACAGCCGTCGGGCTGCTTGCCGTCTTTCTCATTCTCTACGTTTTCGTCACGCCCTATAGCGAACTGGCCTTGATTCGCGAGGGTAATACCGCGGCGGCCATCAGCCTGGCAGGGGCCATCATCGGCTACGCCTTGCCGATTGCCGTGTCGGTGGCGGCCAGCCATAACATCTACGTCATGATCGGCTGGGGCGTCGTCGCCTGTGTCGTCCAGCTCATGGCTTATATCGTCGCCCGCTTCGCGCTGCCGCAGATCAATCTGAACATTCCGCAAGGCAAGATTGCCTCCGGGATTTTCCTCGCTTCGCTTTCCCTCGGCATCGGCATCCTCAACGCCGGCTGCATCGCCTGACCATTCAAGGAGAAAACTCATGGCTCTGATGGACTTCATCAAGAAACAGTTTATCGACATCCTGCAATGGACCGAGGATGGCGACGGCACGCTGGCCTGGCGCTTCCCGATGGCCGAGATGGAAATCCAGAATGGCGCCAGCCTGACGGTACGCGACTCGCAGTTGGCGCTGTTCGTCAACGAAGGCACGGTGGCCGATGTCTTTGCGCCCGGCATGTACAAGCTGACGACGCAGACGCTGCCGGTCCTGACCTACCTGAAGAACTGGGACAAGCTGTTCGAATCCCCGTTCAAGTCCGATGTTTACTTCTTCTCGACGCGCACCCAGATCGATCAGAAGTGGGGCACGCCGAACCCGATCACCATCCGCGACAAGGAATTCGGCATCGTCCGCCTGCGCGCCTTCGGTATCTATTCGTATCACCTGACCGACCCGAAGACTTTCTACCAGAAGATTTCCGGCACCCGCGATGCTTACACCTGCGAGGAGCTTGAAGGCCAGTTGCGCAACACCATGGTAGCCGGCCTGACCGACCTGTTCGGCGAATCCGGTGTGCCTTTCATCGACATGGCGGCCAATCAGGACGAATTCGGCAAGGCGATGCTGGCCAAGGCGGCGCCGATGTTTGCCGAGTACGGTCTGACCCTCGATTCGCTGGTCGTCCAGAACGTTTCGTTGCCGGAAGAACTGCAGAAGATTCTCGACCAGAAGATCGGCATGAACATGATCGGCGACATGCAGCGCTACACGCAGTACCAGGTCGCCAACAGCATTCCCGATGCGGCCAAGAACGAGGGCGGCATGGCAGCGATGGGCGTTGGTCTGGGGGCCGGTGTCGGCTTCGGGCAAGTCATGGGTCAGGCGATGGGCGCTGCATTGCAGCCGACGGCACCAGCCCCCGCAGCGGCGCCGATGTCGGCCGACGAAGTCGTGGCAACGCTCGAAAAGCTACACGGGCTGGTCGAAAAAGGCATCCTGAGCCAAGCCGAGTTCGATGCCAAAAAAGCGGAATTGCTCAAAAAACTGAGTTGACCGTAGCAACGTGGCTGTAACTGCCCACTGCCCTTCCTGCGGCGCGCCGGTTGTCTTCAAATCGGCGTCGTCGGTCTTTGCCGTCTGCGAATACTGTCAGAGTACGCTGGTTCGCCACGACCAGAATCTCGAAGACATCGGCAAGATGGCGGCGCTGGTCGAGGACCGTTCGCCGCTGCAGCTGGGCTCGGAAGGCAGTTACAAAGGCATCCATTTCGCGCTGATCGGGCGCATCCAGATCAAGTACAGCCAGGGGATATGGAACGAGTGGCACCTGCTCTTCGACGACATGCGCACCGGCTGGCTGTCGGAGGCGGGCGGTGAGTACGTGCTTACCTTCGCGCAGTTTGTGCCCGAGGCGCTGCCGCAATTTGACGACCTCAAGATCGGTCAGCGCTTTGTGCTGGCCAGCCAGACCTGGACCGTCAGCAACATCGAAAACGCCGAGTGCGTGGCCGGCCAAGGCGAATTGCCATTCAAGGTGGGCGCCGGCTATCCGGTTGCTGCGGTCGACCTGAGAAATCAGGCGAATTTCGCCACGCTGGATTATTCGGAAACGCCACCGTTGTTGTTTGTCGGCGAGGCGGTCGACTTTGCATCGCTGAAAATGGCCAACCTGCGTGACGGCATGGCCATTCCGACCAAGGCGGTCGAAGCCCGCGTTTTCCGCTGCCCAAGCTGCGGCTCGCCGATGGCAGCCCGCTCGCGGGAAATTCTCGCCGTTGGCTGCGCTTCCTGTGGCGCTGTGGTTGATACCGCCGACGAGAGCTACAAGATTCTGTCGAAGTCGCTCGGCATGCGCGACGAGAAATACTCGCCACGCCTGCCGTTGAGCAGCAAGGGGCGACTTGAGGGCAACCCGGTCGAAGTCATTGGCTTTCTCGTCAAACGCTGCGTGGTCGACGGTCTGGCCTACCACTGGAGCGAGTACCTTCTGGCCGCCGAACATGGGACATATCGCTGGTTGACCGAATACAACGGTCACTGGAATGTCGTTGATGTGCTGTCCAAACCGCCGGTGGGTGGCATTGTCGAAGTCGATAACGTTCGTTTTGGCGGGCAGGTTTTCAAACATTTTTCGACCACGCAGGCGGCGGAGGTCGTGCAGGTGGCCGGCGAGTTTACGTGGCGGGTCCGGCGCGGCGAAACCAATCGCGTCGTCGATTACGTGGCGCCGCCGCTCATGCTGTCGAGCGAATCGACCGGCAATGATCTGAGCTGGTCACAAGGCAGCTACGTCGAGCCGCAAGTGATCGCCGAGGCTTTCAAGCTTAAAGCGGATTTGCCCGAGCCGACAGGCGTTTTCGCCAACCAGCCGAATTCATGGAGCGAGACGAATCGGCGAATCTGGGGGCTGTTCTGGAAGCTGGCGCTGGCCGCCATTCTGGTTCAGGCTTTCTTCATCTTCGTTTCCAGCGGCAAATTGCTGCTGCGCCAGGACTTCACCTTCGAGCCGCTGCGCGGCGAGGAGGTGCAGACCCGCGAATTCGAGGTCACCGGCAAGCCGCGCAAAATTGCCGTGAAGAACCAGACCTCGCTCGACAACAACTGGATCGGCCTCGACATGATGCTGGTTAACAAGGTGGCCGGCGCCGCCTGGCCAGCAGCCCGCGAACTGTCCTTCTACAGCGGCTACGACGACGGTCGGTGGACCGAGGGTAGCCAGAGCGACGAAATCGTCTTTCTGAATATCCCGGCCGGCACCTACTACCTGACGCTCGACCCGGACATGGCGCCGGAAAAACAGGTTGCGGTGCGCGATACCGTTGAAGTGCATACGGCCGGCGCCGGCTGGTCGAACTTCGTGCTGGTGATGATCTTCCTGATCATCTTCCCGATCTTCAGCGCCATGCGCCATGCTGCTTTCGAGGCGCGGCGCTGGGCCGAAAGCGACCATGCGCCGGTGAGCAGCGACGATTCGGATGGAGACGACTGATGTTCGATAAACTGACTCTCGCCACCGGTGTCTTCGCCGTGCTGTTCTTTGCTTACGCCCAGCAGCAGGGCTGGAACATGTTCGATAACGTGGCCAACCCATCGCACGGCGGCTCCGGCAGCAGCCGGACCTACCACAAGTAGTCGGCTAGTCCCCGCCTCCACCGCAGCCGCCACCGTCTCCTCCGCCGTCGGAGCTTCCAGAGTCGCCGGAACACCCGCCGCTACCTCCACCGCAACCGATGTGACTGGCGCAATAGCCTGAACCCGCCGCGCCACCACTCGCCGCCAGGCAGTCCAGTTGATAGACGAAGCCGCCGGCAATGCCCAGCGCGGCATCCAGCGCAAACAGGCGGGGCAGTCGTTCCGGTGCTTTCGGGTTGATCTTCTCGTGCGCGCAGGCCAGCCGCCAGGCGCGCTTGATGCCGTCGCTGGCCTGCGTCGGCGTGCGCATCGCTTCGGCTGGCGTGTGGTGCAGGAAGCGGCCGAAGGCATGGCGACAGAATTTGTCGTACTGGCGCGTGAACAGGATGAACTCGTGCCAGGCGTCGTCTGCCGCCTGCGATGGCATGGCGACCATGTGGCGCCCGGCCTTGCGGCAAAGCTGGAAGTAATCGTCCAGTGCGGCGAAAACCTCGTTGCGCTGCTCCGCACTCAGCTCCGGTCGGCGCGCCGCCAGACGCTTGTCGAGAAAACGCTGGTAAGGATAGGCAGCGATATACGCGCCGCGCCGCTGCCGGCTCCAGTTGCGCCAAAGCACCACGCTGGCCAGTACCAGCAGCGAAATGAGGATGACCTTGCCCATATTCAGCCGTTGATGTCGAAGCAGAGATATTTGATTTCGAGGTAATCCTCGATGCCGTACTTCGAGCCTTCGCGGCCGAGGCCCGATTGCTTGATGCCGCCGAAGGGCGCGACCTCGTTCGAAATCAGCCCGGTATTGACGCCGACCATGCCGTATTCGAGCGCCTCGCCGACGCGCCAGCAACGGCCGACATCGCGCGTGAAGAAATAGGCGGCCAGGCCGAACTCGGTGTCGTTGGCCATGGCGATGGCCTCGGCTTCGGTTTCGAATTTGAAGAGTGGGGCGACCGGGCCGAAGGTTTCCTCGCGGGCGACCTTCATGGCGGTTGTCACATCGGCCAGCACGGTCGGCTGGAAGAAGTTGCCGCCGCGTTCGTGACGGGCGCCACCGCACAGCAGGCGGGCGCCTTTGTCGAGCGCATCGGCGACATGGGCCTCGACCTTGCTCAGGCCGGCGGCGTTGATCAGCGGGCCTTGGGCGACGCCGGCTTCGGTGCCGTCGCCAACCTTGAGGCCACGCGCCTTCTCGGCGAACTTGCTGGCGAATTCCTCGTAGATGCCTGACTGCACGAGAAAGCGATTGGCACAGACGCAGGTCTGGCCGGTGTTCCGGTATTTTGCCGTCAAGGCGCCGTCGACCGCAGCATTGACATCGGCGTCGTTGAACACGATGAAGGGCGCGTTGCCGCCGAGTTCGAGCGACAGTTTCTTGATGGTCGGCGCGCATTGCGCCATGAGCAGGCGGCCGACGGCAGTCGAGCCGGTAAACGAAAGCTTGCGGACGATGGGATTGGCGCACAACTCGCCGCCGATTTCGGCCGGCTTGCCGGTCACCACGTTCAACACCCCGGCCGGGAAACCCGCCTGCTCGGCCAGCACAGCCAGCGCCAGGGCGCTGAGCGGTGTCGCTTCGGCCGGTTTGATGACGACCGGGCAACCGGCGGCGAGGGCCGGCGCCACCTTGCGGGTGATCATGGCGAACGGGAAATTCCACGGCGTGATCGCCGCACAGACGCCGATCGGTTGCTTGATGACGATCAGTCTGGTGTTCGACGCCGGGCTGGGAATGCTTTCGCCGTAAGTGCGCTTGCCTTCTTCGGCAAACCATTCGATGAAGGAGGCGCCGTAGATGACTTCGCCCTTGGCTTCGGCCAGCGGCTTGCCGCATTCGGCCGTGATGATCTGCGCCAGATCGTCGGCGTTGTCGAGAATCAGCCGGTTCCAGGTCTGCATGATCTGGGCGCGGCGCTTGGCAGTCAGGGCGCGCCAGGCCGGCCAGGCGGCGTTGGCGGCGTCGATGGCCCGACGGGTTTCGGCGGCGCCGCAGAGCGGCACTTCGCCGATCTGCTCGCCGGTCGCCGGGTTGATCACGACGAAGGTCGAACCATCGTCAGCAGCATTCCAATTTTGGCCAATTTTTCCGGTTGACCGTAGCAAGTCGCTGTTATGCAGTTTCATGGTCTTGAAAATTCCTGTAAAAACGGTAAGTTGGCAACTGTTTCGAGAAAGAGCTTTAGCCTGATGCGCGTGACCACCCTGTTGCTCTCCCTGATCTCGGCCCTGCTCGTCGCTGCCTGCGGCAGCCCCTTGTCGCGTTTCGGCTCGTCGTCGGAAACTATAACGCAAGGCTCGCGCTCGGTCAGCGAGAAGGGCAATGAAGTCGTCTTCTACGCCATGGGGCTGATCGATACCGGCTACCGTTTTGGCGGCAAGAACCCCGAAGCCGGGCTCGATTGCAGCGGCATGGTCAGCTATATCTACGGCCGGGCGGCGGGCTTGAAGGTCCAGGGCAGTGCCGCCGACATCGCCCGCAACGGCCGGGCGATCGAGCGCGCCGAACTACGGCCCGGTGATCTGGTTTTCTTCAATACCCTCAACCGCTCGTATTCGCATGTCGGGATATTCATCGGCGATGCGCGCTTCATCCATGCCCCATCGACCAACGGGAAGGTCCGCATCGACCGTCTCAGTGACAGCTATTACGCCTCGCGTTTTGAAGCGGCGAGAACGTTCTTCGACTGAACTCAGCTGGTGCCGGACTCGATCGCCGCAGCGACCCGGTGCCGTAGTTCGTCGAGGTCGTCGGTCGAGATGCCGAGAAAGTCCAGCGCCCGCTCGAACAAATCGTTGCCGACCTCGATGTCCTCATCAAGTATTTCGCTGAGCAGGTGCTCGGCGACCTGAGTTACCGCAATCAGCGAAAGTGCACCGCCCGGCAAAGTCCGGTCCGGCAGGTCGTAGGCGTCTTTCTCGTGATGAAAGCGGATGGCCTGACCGAGAATCGCCGGCAACCCCCAGTTGCGCACCAGCAACGAGCCAACGACGGGATGGCTGCAGGGGAAGTACTGTTCCTCGGCCACATTAAGCATGATGCCTTCGCGACGGCATTTTTCGAGCACCTCACCGTAATTTGGGAAGCGCCGCATTAATAGTGGTATCGCCGCGTCGTGAAACAACGCGTAAGTGTAGGCAGCGTCAGCCGAAATTCCGTACTGGCGGCGGGCAATCATGCTCGATGCAAGGGACAGCATCGTTGTCCGCTTCCAGAATTGCTCGATCCACGCCGCCGGGAGGCCCGTGACGCTGGCGCGCAGGGCCGAAGCAACGACCACGCAGACGACATTCTTGGTCCCGAGACGCTCGACGGCCTTGCGTACGCTGGAAACCGGACTGCTCGTGCCAAACAGCGGAGAATTGGCGAGTTTCAGGGCGGAGGCCGACATGCCTGCATCGCTGCCAATGATCTCGGCGAGCCGAATCAAGTCCGGCTCGTCTTTTTGCCCTTCTTCCATGGCGTCGCAGACCATGCGCGGGCAAGTCGGGATGTCTATGGTCGCAATGACTTTCTGCAGGTCTTCAGGCGACAGTTCGTGGCTGCTAAGGGACATGGCAATTTGATAATTTATGCAATATTGTTGATTCGATGGAGCTTAATCGATCAGGTGTCATGGACGCAAGGCTTCGCTTGGGGGTAGAATCCTCCCCTCTCAAAGCGCCCGTAGCTCAGCTGGATAGAGTACTGCCCTCCGAAGGCAGGGGTCACTGATTCGAATTCAGTCGGGCGCACCAATATTCAATGACTTAGGCCGCCTTGTGTGGCCTTTTTCATGCCTGTACGGAATCTGTACGGAAAACCGGAAAAATCTCATCAGTGTTCATTGAGACCTGTTAGTTTTTCTAACATGCTGATTATGTTGCATTTGTTCGCAGAGGCCGCTATAGTTGGCCCACGATCCAACTGAACCCATAAAACCGCGAACCCGTTTCTGAAAAGCGCCTGCATCTAATAGGCGCTACCAATTTAGTCGAGGGCACCAGAACCCAGTGCAGCCCGCAGAAATCAACCTGCGTCATTGGCTCCCTTCTGGTAACGATTGAATTGGAGATACCTGCCCACGTGGATCGAACCCGGCACCCTGCTGTAGTTGCGCCCCCACATTTTGCGCACCTGCGGCAAACCGGAGACACCCATGTCTAGCATTGAAAATGTTGTTGCCGCGTCCGGCCGCCTGCTCACCGTCAAAGAGACTCTTGCTGTTTTGCGCATTGGCCGCACTAAGGCTTACCAATTGATTGGGGAGGGCAAGCTCCAGGTCGTCAAGTTTGGACAGCGCACGACTCGCGTTAAAGCTGAGTCTGTCGAATACCTGATTGCCAACGGCATCTGAGGGGCTCAATCGTGCGCACCCCCTCAGAAGTGAAAAAGGCCGCACCGGCTGGCACCGGCACGACCTCAGATACTGCGCACGTCGCAGATTCTACCGCAAGCTATTCTGACAAGATCACCGTTCTCGAAACCGTCGGGCCTTGTCTGACCAAGGTCTATAAATCCGACGGCACGACTGATGCCTATGACGACGCGGCCAGCTTCAAGGTCAAGACCGTCGAGGTGGCCGACCTGCCCTCCCTGGCCACGCTGCTCGGCAAGCTGCACAAGAACAAGAAGCGTTGCCTGATCGCCGGGGCGCCGAAGGACGAGATGCAGCCCGGCAACGTCCAGGGCTCGGTGACGCGGACCAACGCCAACTTCGACGACCAACCGCTGCACTCCTTCGTGATCGACATCGACGGCTACCGACCGGGCTTTGCTGACCCCGTACTGGAGACCGAGCTGGCCGTGCTGGACTTCCTGACCGAGAAGTTGCCAGCCTGTTTCCGGACCGCCAGCTTCTACTGGCACCTCTCGAGCTCGGCAGGCATGCCCGGCAAGGAGGGCATCCTCAAGTGCCACCTGTGGATGTGGTCAAAGACGGCATACACGACAGCCCAGATGTATGAGTGGGCCAAGTCTTACACGCCGGCCATCGACAAGGCGGTCTATCGCCGGGTCCAGATCCGCTACACGGCCGACCCCATCTTCGAGGAAGGCCGCATCGACCCTGTGCCGGTCCGCTCCGGCTGGCATCAGGGCGAGACGGACTACGTCGATCTGGTCATTACGCAAGATATTCTGACCGCCGCCCGAGAGCAAGGCGCTGGCCAGGGTGGCAGCGATATGAAGCTGGTCGACCCCTCGGAGAAGTCCGGCCTGGTCGGTCTCTACAACAAGGTGTTCACCGCTGAGGAGGTGCTGCTGACCCACCTCGAGGGCGAGTTCGAGGGCGTCTCGGAGCGTCGTTACACCTGGCACAACGGGGGCGGCACGCCGGAGGGCGTGTGGGTGCACGATGACGGCATGCACGTCGGCTCGTCGCACAATACCTGGCCGATCGACGGCATCGCTAATCTGTGGGATCTGGTTCGGGTGTTCAAGTTCGGTCACCTCGACCAGTCGGACGACGCTTTCGAGCAGGAGGACATCGACAGCCTGCCGATCAATGCTAAGCCGTCCAATCTGGCGATGCTGGAGTGGGCGGGGAAGCTGCCGGAGCTGCTGGAGGCGGCGCGCGAGGATAGCCTGCGTGAGCACGAGGAGCGGGCTGCTGTTGTCGCTTCGCTCATCCAGGCTATTGCCGCTGCGGAAACGCCTCTCAAGATGGCGGCAGAGGTTGTGCCGGCCATCAAGGCTGCGATGGCTGAGAATGGATTTCAGCCGCACGAGCAGGCGGAGCTGGAGAACTCTATTGCTAAGCGATTTACCGCTCTGTCTCCGAGTAAAGCCAAGCTCTCAGCGAAGGCCTTGCGTGAAATGCTGGCGCCTGAGGAGGATGAGACCATTCGGGTTTTCGATCTGGAGATGGGGCTCGTCAAGCAGGTGCTCGATGACTGGTTCGCTTCAGGCAAGCACCTGACTTTCATTGGTGACAGTTGGTGGTTGTATCGTGGTGGCGTTTGGAAGCAGACGGATTCGAGCCTGGTTGAGAACCGTGTGCAACGGAGCATTCAGCGCATCTTGGCAGGAGCAAGCAAAGAGGTCAGGGCCTTGACCAAACTGCTGCGTGAGTCGGAACGTGGGGACTACCTGAACGCTCTGACGACCGCAGTCTGTGGAAACCTTCGTAGGTTCTGTGCGAAGGACGACAAGGCCAGTGACCCCCTCAACTTGAAAGGGAGTTTTCCCGAGTCTGTTATCAATTGCCGAAATGGCGAACTCTGGTTCGACGAAGAGGGCAACGTGGAATTTGTCGACCATGACCCGGCCCACAAGCTGACTTTCCAGATATCTACCAGCTACGAGCCCACGGCAGACTGCCCAAAATTCAAAGCAGCCCTGGCTTTGGTTTTCAAGGAGTGCAAGTCCCCTGCTGAGGTGACCCGGCATTTCCTTGAGTTGATGGGGACCGTAATTCAGCCCCGTCGAATTGAAGCTATGTGGATGCTGCTGAAAGGTAGGGGAGAGAACGGGAAGACTTTCCTCGTCGATATCATCGAGGCTGTGATGGGTGGGGGCGCCTGCCTGAAGGGGAGCATCGCCGATGCTGCTGCCGGGAAGGACAACCATTTCACCTCATCATTGGTCGGGAAACTCGCCTTCATTGATGACGATGTGAAGCAGGGGGTTTTGCTTCCTGACGACTGGTTGAAGAAGCTGTCCGAGGAGAAGGTTCTTACCGCCAATCCCAAGAACAGCTCGACGTTCCAATTCACCAGTCGGGCGACCATGATCATGCTGGCTAACCATTGGCCACGCACGGCAGACACGAGCCACGGTATGACACGGCGAGCACACGTGATCGAATTCAAGCACCAACTCACCGAGGGCGAGAAAGATCCCAATCTGAAGCAGTACATCATGCGCGATGAACTGCCTGGTGTGCTGAATCTTCTGGTCGAGGCCTGGCAGCGCGTTTTGCAGCGCGGCCGCTACCAGCGTCCAGATGAAGTTACCAAAGCAGCGGATACGTGGATGCGCTCAGCGAACACCACGGATTGCTTCTTCCGGCAGATGCTGGTCAGCGATCCAACTGCACCCGCAATCAAGCTGACCATCATTGAGCGCTTTTACAAGTCCTGGATGGCGGAGCATGAACCGAGGGCAACCGTTCTAGGTAAGCAGGCATTTAAAGGTGCCTTGCAGAATGCAGGGTTCAGCCTCTTTACTCGGCACAACCAGCTCGTCGTCCGCGAAGTCTCGATCAACCCCTTGGCTGGTGACGACGCGCCGGCCGACTACGTTGCCGATGAGGTAGCGGAGAGAAAAGCTGAGCGGGAAGCGATGGACCTATACAACAAGACTTTTGGTCGAGCGGATTCGGTTGAGGAGGACTTTAAGGACTGAGGGGGATTTTGTGGGGGAAAAGGTGGGGGATTTCTTGGGGAGCGACAAAATCGCTCCTCTTTTTATTTTATGGAGGGGAGTTTCATGGGGGATTTGAGGGTTTTCTATTGAGCTACTTTTTAGAAAAATAATTGACTCGAAAGAGACCGAAAAATTTATTTAATAAGTACGTAGGTTCAATAGGGGCGAATCCCCCACGTTATTCCCCCTATTGCAGCGCGGCCGTGGTGGCTCACCCGGCATCGACCAGTTCGCGAAGTTCTTTGCCGGCCTTGAAGTGAGGCACCCATTTTCCTGGAACGGCTACCGTCTCGCCGGTCTTTGGATTTCGGCCGGTTCTCGGCGCGCGGTAGTTCAAGCCAAAGCTGCCGAAGCCCCGGATCTCTACCCGACCACCTGAACTCAAGGCACCGCCAACGGCGCCGAGTATCTCAGCGACAGATATCTCGGCATCTTGACGGGCGAGGGTGGGGAAGCGTTGCGCCAGCTGTGCGATGAGGTCAGAGCGTGTCATTTTTGCGCACCACTCCTTTTGGGGTGTCCCTCAGGAGAGCATCCCGCTGGTCAAAGGCACAATGTTTTGCCGATTCCGCTTGTGCCTCTCTGAGGCGATCAAGCAATCCCGGTGATGAGGCCCTGTTGCCAGCGACATCGCTATCAACCTGGCTTTGAAGTGCTGCAACAACTGCTTTTGCTATCTCGCACGCGATACCCATCCCGGCCTCCCCCCTCTAGGAGAAGGAATATTACCGTGGTTACCAGGGGCAAATAGCAGATTGATATTAGGAGGGGCTATCGGACTATCGCAGGCATCTAAACGCCACACATTGCCGTCATGCCCTGCAAACCCTCTGACCTCCTGTCATTCCGCCAGATAGCCGAGAACTACCAAGGCGCTGGAACTGTTGCTACCTGGCGCTGCAGGCTGCGCCGCAACACCGGCGGATTGAGATCCGTCGTCCGCCGCGTAGGTGGCAGCCTTCGGGTGAAACGAGCTGACCTCGAGGCATACCTTGACCGTCGTGCCTGAGTCCTGCAATGACACCAACGGCAACCAACCTCGAACGACTGGCGGAGATCGATCGCCGCGTCACAGCGCTACTCGCGGATTTGCCGGGGTTGTGGGTCACCAGCGAGGAAATCGCCGAGTGCGTCGATATCTCGCTGAAGGTCGCCTCGCGGTGCGGGATACGACTCGCGAGGGCCGGCGCTCTCGCGCAGCGAACCGTGTTCTGGACGTCTGCCAGATCTCGGAGGCGAGATCGCTATGAGTTCTGTTTTGAACCTACTGGCGGCCACGCCTGGCGACAGCGCTTACCTGAATGGCTTGAACCAAATGCCCACCCCATCAACCCATTGCACTGCCGGCGAATCCGCGGTCGTGCAGCCCAAAACCTATCTGAGGAAACACGACCAATGACCGATAACGAATACCGCGAGTTACCTCGCCACATCCGCGAGTACTTCAGCCTTATTCCTGACACCGAGTTCGATAAGCATTCCGACGTCCTCCACGCTCGCCAGAGCATTGAAGAAACCGAAGCACAGCACCAGGCAAACGTCGATCGCGTATCGACATATCGCCTGCGTCTTCAGGATATTGAAGCGCAGCGCGGACAGGCGCTGCAGGAAATTCGCAGCTTGACTGAAAAGCGCAGCCGGCAACTGGCCGATCTCCTGCTGCAGGGGCAGTCAGTTGATCTGAGTCCGGACAAGGATCTGCAAGCGCTGATCGAGCGACACCAGTTATTCGCTGATGCAGTCGATACGGCCAAACCTGCTATCGAGCAGCGCATTAAAGAGGCTGCCAGAGCGGTGAGCATGTCCGGCCCGAGCTGCACCTCGGCGGAAGAGCATCTACGCGGCGTGCTTGACCGCCTGAAGCTCGAAGAAGCCCATCGCAGGGCTGCTTAACAGGCTGAAAAAGCATGACAGATCGCACGCAAGCACTTGAAGGAGAACATCTGCCGGCGAGTGGTACCCCTCTCCCGGTCAGGCGACTCTACCCTTTGAAGACTTTGCGCGACGTTCGCCGCGAGATGTCTCGGGTCTATGGCGAGTGCCGGCGCGGGACTCTCAACGTAGCGGATGGCTCGAAACTGACATACATGCTCACCCAGGTGGGTAAGGTCATCGCTGATCACGAGCTCGAGGCTCGGATCGCAGCTCTGGAGTCTCGTCAGTGAGCCGCTACCTCGCACGCCTAGCCAAGCTGGAAGCAAGCCAGCCGCCACCCCCTGCGTTCGTCCAGAAGCGGGAGCCACTCGATTTCGCTGACATCGTTGCCGAGATCGAAGCCGAGACCGCACATGTGGCTGCGCTGCCACCGAAGCAGAAGATTGCCCATCACCTGCAGCACATCGCCGATCAACGGCGCGAAGCCGCATTGCCGCCGAAGGAGTTGCCACACCTGGTACCTGGCCTTGCCGAGCGGTTTCACGCCTGCGTAAAAAAGGACGTGAAGGAAGATTTCCCAACGCTTCGATACGAAATCCGGCGTTGTGAGCTCGAGCTTCTCAAGGATGCCGGCTTCGACACGCGAGACCTGCAGGCCAGGCACCAGAAGTTGCGGGAGCTGCCGTGGCATTGGCGCCATCTGGACGAGCCGCTTCCTGCCGATGCGCAGGCGCTCATCGACGACATTCTTTTCGACATGTAACCGAGGACAACATCATGATCACAAAATACAACCCGACTGCCGGTGAGCAGCAGATGCTTGGTGATTTCAATAACCGAATCAGCGACATCAATCGAGTGGCGCAGAACACCGGCCTGGCCATCCTGCCCGAGACGCCGTCCGTAGCTAGCGCCATGGCCGAAGGGCAGCGGAACCTCGATGCCGGGATGGGGCGCTCGAGCAACCCGGCGCAGACCACCCTTGATAGCATCGTCGGCAACAGCAACCTGAGCGGCCGGCAGAAAGCCCGCGCAGCGATGGGGCTTAACGACGGTACCGGAGCGCTCGACGTCAGCGGTATTCGCGGGCTCGGCGCCAACCGCCAAGCGGAGCTGGCTGTCGATCAGTTCAGAGCCGACGCCACCCGGCCGCGTGCCTTCGCTGAGGGCGGCAAACCAGGGGAGTCAGCTGACGAGCTGATCGCCCGCATCACGGCCAAGTATGGGGTCACCGGTAACGCAGCGCCGCCCGCCCCGGCCGCCGCAGCACCGGCGCCCCAACCCAAAGCGCAGCCGGAGCGTAAGCCGGGCAGCCTGCTGCAGCAGACGGTTGGCATCATCAACAACCGCAAGCAGCAGATTGAGCAAGCGGCGAGGGGGTTCGCCGGGGGCGGAGAACTCAGTGATGCTCAGCTGTCTGAAATATCGGTTGATGCAGCCAATCATCGGTCGCTCCTCCGGCACCGTCAAAAGCAGAATGCTGAAATCACTCAAAACGTTGCCCGGCTCGGCGGCAAAATCAAGGGTCCAGGCACCCCAACCTCCGACAGCATCCCGGCCAAGGTGCCCGAGTCTGGTGAGAGCATCCTGGTTTCGACCGATGAGCGGATCTTGTCCAAGAAGCAGGACGACCTGCTTCTGCGCATTGCCAAAGCGCTGGGCTTCGAGACTGTCGACCAGCTACTCGAGGCGGGCACTGGTGAGCCGGTTGGTCCGACCCTGAGGCAAGGCAAGGCAGCCGCTGCCACTGGCATGGCACCCACCGAGGAGACGCTCCACAACGGGCCATACACTGGCGATGGCGCCTCTCTGGTCAAGGATTTCAAGGGCTGGCAGTCAAACAAGATCGCCGAGACGAACGCGAAGATTGACCTCGCCACAGGCAAGACGCCGCAAGCCAGCTATAGCAACGAAGGCCGTTCTGTACCAACCGCGGTAACCACGCCCGATCAGCATCCCGTGACAGTTCCTGCCAGTCGTGCATCCACTGCACCAGCATCGTCTGCACGGGTGCCCGGCGCCAAGTTGATCAGCAATCTGCCGGATGGAGTGGCGGCTGTCGATAGCTCCGCCGCTGCCTTGATCGACCAGAAGAACAGCACCTACAACCCGGCCCGCCAGCTGGAGAACATGCAGCGCTTGCGCCTGACCTCCGATGCGACCGACCCGACAATCACCGATCCGAACGTTCGCAACCAGGCGGTGCAGGGCCTGGCCATCCTGAACGCTGGGCGAGCTGGGGCGGATGCAAGCGCCTTGGCGCAGGAGAACATCAATCAGGCTCGCACTGGTTCAGAGATGCGCAGCAAGCTACTCGATCCGAACACTCCGCCGGAAGAGCGTTCGCGGATGATTCAGACGCTGCAGGCGATCTCCGGCCATGCGGAAAAGCCGAGCACGATGCAGATCCACGACGTCGAGGAGCCAATCGATCCCAAGCAGCCATTGTTGGGCAATCGCAAAGTGCCCTATCTGGTTGATCCTCGCACCGGCCAGAACCGCCCGATGCTGCAGGGCACCCAGCCGCAAGCCCAGGATGCTACCTCGCAGGCTCGGGCGGCTATTGCTCGCGGCGCTGATCCAAAAGCCGTGAATGCGAGGCTCAAGCAGCTTGGCCTGCCGGAGATCAAATAATCATGGCTGCCTTATTCGAAGATCTCATACCGGCGGGGCAACAACAGCCGCCAGCTGGTGGCATGTTTGACGACATCCCAGTGGAGCCACGTTTCAAGCCTGGGGATCTCCTCAAGGGGCTAAAGCGGGGTGTTCAGCAAGTGCCAGGCAGCATGACTGGCCTTGTCGATATTCCGGGGGCGCTGCTCCTTGGCGACCGTTACGCCGATAAAGCGGCCGACATCATGGGTGATATGACCGGCTTCAAGCCCGGCAAGTGGGCCAAGGAAACTGAGCTGAGCCCAGGTGCGCAGGCAGCGCAGCAGGAGCTCGACGCAGCCTGGAAGAAGAGCGGAGCGGATCGCCTCGGCACAGCGCTTCTGACCAATCACGCCGATCTGCCGGCCGCTTGGGATCAGGCGAACTTGACCGAAGCGGGAAAGGCCATCATCCAGAATCCAGGTGCCTCGCTGATGAACGTCGTCGAGAGCGTGCCGAGCATGCTTGTCGGCGGGGCAATCGGCAAAGGCCTCAATGTTGCCGCGAAAATGGCACCTGTTTTGGCTGGTGCTGCAGGCGAGGGGCTCGTCACCGCTGGTCAGCAGATGGATCAGACCGACCCGACCGTTGATCCGCGCATGGCAGCCGCAACCTCGCTAGCGACTGGCGCCGGAACAGCCATGATCGCCGGAGTCGGCGGCAAAGTGGCCCAAAAGCTGGGGCTCGAGGACATCCAGACAGCCATGGCCGGTGGCCGAGCTGAGGCAGCCGGGCGTGGCGCCGCGGCACGTATTGGGGGCGGAGCTGCCTCTGAGGCAGGGCAAGAGGCGCTGCAGTCCGGCCAAGAGCAGGCCTGGCAGAATTTTGCCGAAGATAAACCGCTGGGTCAGGGCGTGATCCGCGGCGCGGTCGAAGGGGCCATCGCTGGTGCTGTCATGGGTGGCGGCGCCAATCTGCTCCCGTCTCGGCCCCCGCAGCCGGTCACTGTGCTTCGACAGGATGGACTGGGCGAGGTGGTGATCGACCCGCAAGCTGGCCCGATCTCGGCGGCAGCTGCGGACCATGTGGCGCGCACACAGACGACCGAAGACCTGTTCGGCGACCTGACCGTGGCCGCCCCTGTGGACAGTGCGCTCGATCCCATGGGTGGTGCACCAGAGACCGGCGACATGTTCGCCGATCTGATCCCATCTGAGCAGGCAGCACCATCAAGCCCCCTCCAGGAGTTCGCCAGCCAGGTGGAAGCTGTGGATCTGTCTGAGGCGCAACGTCTTGTTCAGCAGAGTCGAGACGCCGGGAGCGACCTCTTGGCCGTGATCGAGCATCCGGCTGGAGGTGGATTCATCGCCGCACCTCGGGAATGGCTGAACGCTGACCAGGTGCAGGCTACCCAGGGATTCCAGCCGGGCGCCTTGAGTGGCCGCATCCAGTATGTGCTCGATGCTTACGACGAGGCAGGGCACCCAGACAACGGGAAAATAATCCGTGCGGCTTTGAAGAGCCGTGCGCCAACTGAGCAGGCAGTCACCTTTTGGGAAAAGCAGCTCGAGCGGAATCAGCGGACCTGGCACAGCATCGCTGGCCAGGGGCAGCCGGTCGAGGCCAAGCTGAGGAACGCGGACGATCTCTGGCAGGGTGAGCGCGAGCAGACGACCCGGACATTTGTCCCCGCCGAAGTGACAGCTGCCGTGCTGGCCCGATCCAACATTTTGGTGCAGCAGCTGGCTGAGCGTGGCGTGCACCTCGATGAGGTCGATAGTCGTTTCCCGCCAGAGGTGACCGGCATCAAGGCGCAGGAATCTGGCCTCCGTGGCCTGTTCCTGCGTTACGCCAAGCAGTTGGAAGCGAAGGCAAAGGGGTACAAGCGCTACGACCCGGCAGCTCTGGCCAAGACCGAGGCCGAGCTGTTCAACGAAATTGGCTACCAACCGGCGATCGAGCCGGCTGCCAATCAACCCATTACCGCGACCACTCCAGCCGCCATCCAGGATTTCGGCGAGAAGGTTGGCGGTGCCCGCAAGGATATCGCTCAGCCGCTCGGCCCGAAGCCCAAGGCTGCCGCTCCAGCCGTCTCTGAGCCTGGCTGGCGCAAGCGCTTCACCGCAGTGCAGAACATGTTGCGCAGTGAGCCGAGCTGGAACCTGTTCGATACAAAGACCAGCAAGCCAGTTCGCGGTGCTGAGTTCAAGTCCGAGCAGGAGGCCAGGGACGCAATCCCGATGATCGCCGTCGCCCAGAAGCACCGCGTGACCAGCACCGGCGAGGGCTTCGAGATCATGCGTGACGTGACAGACAGGAAGCGTATCAAGGTGGTTGATCAGATATTCCCGACTCGTGATGCCGCCATGAAATATATGGCCGAGCATGCTGCCGAGATCATCGAGACCAAGACCAGCTTCCGAGAGGAGCTGTTCGCCAAACCGGAAAAGGTGATGCGCCAGGGATCTGAGCGCCGGACAGGCAAGGCCACGGCCGAGGACTTCACCAAGACCTTTGGCTTCCGTGGTGTCGAGTTCGGCCTGTGGAACAACCAGGATGAGCGCCAGGAGGTGATGAACCACGCCTACGACGGTCTGCTGGATCTCGCCGACGTTCTGGACGTGCCGCCCAAGGCGCTGAGCCTGAATGGCGATCTGGCTTTGGCGTTCGGCGCGCGTGGCCAAGGCTTGTCTGGTGCGGTTGCTCATTACGAGCGCAGCTACGGCGTGATCAATTTGACCAAGATGCAGGGCGCTGGCGCACTTGCTCACGAGTGGTTCCATGCGGCCGATCACTACTTTGGCCGGCAGGATGGCAAAGCGAAGAGCGTCAAGGAGCAGAACAAGCGCGGTGATCTGGTCTATCCGACCGACGGTCCAAGCGATTACGCCAGCCACGGGTTCCGCGTTCGCAACTCCGGTGTGCGCGAGGAGGTGCGAGCCAAATACCAGGTGTTGCTTCAGACGATGTTCACGAAGGCAGAGAAATACGTCGAGGACACCGCCAAGGCGGAAAAATTTGTCGGCAGCAGCAGGGACTCTCTGGTCCGCAGCCTGACCGGCATACGCAAGCAGTTGGAGAGCGTTCCGGATTGGGTAAAGCGCAACAACAAGCCGGCAACCGCCGAGCAGCTCGCCGAGTTCGACCGCCTGGCCGCTGACATCATCGACGGCAAAGCCTTCGAGCTTGAGGTCAGATCCACCGAGCCAAAACGTGGTCAGCGGTTCGGCAACATCCGCCTCTCGAATGACGTGCTTGATGCACTGAGCAACCTGTTCAAGTCCGTGCGCGGACGCAGTGGCATGAATGCCGAGAAGACCGGTGTTGTCGATGGTATCCGTAGCGACATGCGCCGCTACGCTGACCGGGTGAAGATGCTTGAGGATGCACGCAGCTCCAACGAGAAGATCAAGCAGGTGCCCACCAGTTATGCCATGGACGCCAAGCGGATCGACCAAGGCAGCGCGACCGACTACTGGACCACGGAGCACGAGATGGCTGCCCGGGCGTTTTCCGCCTATGTCGAGGACAAGATCAGCGAGCCGGGCGGTCGTTCAGACTTCCTGTCCTATGGCAGCAACAACAGCATGCCGGAGTATCGGATTTTCAATGTCCGGCCGTTCCCGGAGGGTGCGGAGCGAGCAGCTATCAACCAAGGCTTCGACCAGCTTTTCGAAACGCTGCAGACCCGCGAGACGGAGAAGGGCGTGCAGCTCTTCAACCAGGTGAGGGGGTCGGCATCGAGTTTCGATGGCCAGCTTTTTGGCGCCATCACATTCGGGGCGAGCCTCGACAACGTGTTGATCGCTATCAGCCAGCGCTCGGCAACGCCGTTCAATCGGGAGTTGGCTACCTTGCTGCTGGACCAGAAGCTCGAAACGACCATCAAGACCACAGCGCACGATGGGGAGCACGCCGGCGGCTACAACCCCAAGGCCAACTTGATCACGCTCATGCAGGAGGAAGAGGCCGAGGCAACGATTCTCCATGAACTGATGCACGCCGCGACCTACAAGGCTCTGTCGAATAAGTCGGTAGCCTCAGGTGCCATGCGCGCCCTCTTGCGAGAGGTTCGTGGCCATCTGGGCCTGGATAGCCATTACGGCCTGAGCACGATCCATGAGTTTGTTGCTGAAGCCTTCAGCAATCCGGAGTTTCAGTCTGCCCTAAAGTCGATCCAGGTAAAGCCGAGTGGCATCAAGGGGAAAATCAAGGATGCCTGGGGACGGTTCGTCAGCAATGTTCGGATGATCCTTGGCCTGTCGCGCGAGCAGGAGACGGCGCTGGGCAAGGCGCTCGAGCTCGGCGTCCGGTTGATGAGGGAGAACCAGAGCGCCCCTCTGCGTAACTACCTGGGCGAGATCGTCTTCAACCAGGGGAAGGCGGCAGCTGAAGATCGTCTCACTGCTCGTGACTGGATCAGCCACCAACTGGCCAATCAGCGGAGCTGGGCGCTTGGCGCGCTCACACGGGACCAACTGGCCGACATCTACGGCCAGCGAATGCCCGAGGTCAAAGAGTTCGACCGGGTCGTGCAGGCCATGGATCAGGCTCGCAATACCATCGCCGAGCAGGCCGATACGATTATCGAACGGTGGCGCAAGCTACCAATCAAGACTGCAGACACCCTCGCCGGGATCATGCACAGTGCCACCCTCGAGCAGTTCGATCCGGACATCAAGACCCGGGACGATGTTGCCACCCCTGAGCAGTCGATCCTACTGAAGGATTGGGCTGCCTTGCCGGATGAGGCCAAGCAGCTTTATCGCGACGTTCGCGACCAGTACGCGGGCACCCTGGCCAAGTTGCGCAACGGCCTGAGCAAGAGGGCAGAGCGCGCCGGCAGCGCTGGCCAGCGTATCGCCGCCGAGATCCGGCTGCAGTTCGACAAGTACTTGGCCGAAGGGCCTTACTTCCCTCTCGCCCGCTTCGGAGACTTTGTCCTGATCGCCGATAAGTTCGGGCAGCGCATCGTCGAGGCCTTCGAGAGCTCGGCCGCACGGGAGAAGCGTGCCCGTGGTCTGCGGGTACAAGGCTGGACGACCAAATTGACCGCCAAGAAGGGCTACTCAGCCGCCAAGGATGGACCGGCCGGTGAGTTCGTCGGTGACGTCCTGAAGCTGGTCGATGGCCTGGAGATTGAGGCCAAGGAGAAGGCCGGCCTGATGGACTCGCTCAACCAGCTGGCGATCAGCGCCCTGCCGGACCAGTCGTATCGCCGCCACTTCACCCATCGCAAGGGCACGGCTGGCTTCAGCCAGGACGCCATGCGCGCTTTCGCCAGCTCGATGCAACACGTTGGCCACCACGTTGCCCGGGTGCTCCATGGTGACGAGCTCACGCTGCTCCTGGATGGCATGAACAAACGTATTTCCGAGACCACCGGCGACGTCGATACCACCGTGCAGCAGCAGGTGGCCAACGAGCTGGCCAAGCGTCTGGATCTCATGATGAACCCGAACACTCACCCGGTGACGGCACTCGCCGGCCAGGTCGGTTTCGTAATGTCGCTGGGTGGCAGTGTTGCCTCTGGGCTAACTAACCTCAGCCAGACACCGCTGGTCACTTTCCCTTTC
Source organism: Azonexus sp. (assembly GCF_049652925.1). GTDB lineage: Bacteria > Pseudomonadota > Gammaproteobacteria > Burkholderiales > Rhodocyclaceae > Azonexus. The sequence goes on along the minus strand of NZ_JBASFI010000005.1, from coordinate 42,924 downwards.
CTTGGGGCCAAGTTTGGCTTTGGCCATGCCTCGGCAGCGCTGACCAAAGCGAGCAAGGATTACTTCGGCGGGAAGTGGGACAAGTGGTCCGGCTTCGTGCTGAAAGACAACAAGGCACTGAGCGCGGACGAGCAGCGCGCGTTGCAGCAGCTCGAGGACGCCGGCCTGGTCAATCTGACTCAGGCACACGACTTGGCTGGCACAGCGAACACCGACAGCTCATCGAGCGCCAAGTCTTTCGCCATGAACCGCGCGATGAAGATCGTCGGCTGGACCTTCCATCTTCCCGAGGTATTCAATCGCCAAGTGTCGGCACTGGCTGCCTACCGCCTGGCGCGCGACAAAGGGCTGGGCCATGAAGCCGGTGTCGAGGTGGCGCGCCAGGCGTTGATCCGCAGCCACTTCGATTACTCCGCCTCAAATCGTTCGCGCTGGATGGCCGGCAACTTCACTCGCGTGGTGACCATGTTCAAGCAGTACAGCCAGAACATGACCTACCTGCTCTGGCGCAATGCCTACCAGTCGTTGAAGGGCGAATCCCCCGAGGTGAAACGCGAGGCCCGCCGGATGCTGCTCGGCCTGGCATCGATGCACTTCGCCGCGGCCGGTGCCCTGGGCATGCCGCTCGGCGTGTTCGGTATCTCACCGCTTCTTGGACTGTTGGCCATGGGTATGGGGAGCGAGGATGAGCCGTGGGACTGGCAAGTCGAGTTCCGCAACATGCTGGCCGATGTTTTCGGCAAGGCTGGTGGAGAGGCCATCGCCCACGGCCCTCTGCGGGCGCTCACCGGTGTCGACTTCGCATCACGTGTTGGCCTGGGCGATCTGTGGATCCGTGCGCCGCAGGCTGACAAAGAAGGGCGCGATGCTGTCGAGGCCTGGATGCTGACTTTGCTCGGGCCGGTTGCTGGCTACGCGGGCAATATCGGCACGGCTGCCAAGGCCTTCGATGAGGGCAAGGTCGGCCGGGGGCTTGAGGCCATGTTGCCCAAGTTCATCGCTGCGCCAATCAAGGCTGCTCGATATGAGACGGATGGCGTGAAGAGCTGGACTGGTGATGATCTTGGCGTGCCGCTTGATGGGGGCGATATCTTCGCCACGGCGATGGGCTTCCAGCCTGCTCAGCTGGCAGAGATGTACGAGGGCAGGGCGGCTATCAAGGGTAGGGAGGGCAAGCTGACAGCTAGGCGTGAGGAGATCGCCAATATGTTCGTGGCCGCAGCTCTGGCCGGTGATCAGGAGATGCAGGTCGAAGCGATGGGTGCGGCTCAGGCGTTCAGCTTGCGGAACCCGAGCATGGCGCTGACGGCGGATTCGCTACGTCGGAGCCTGCAGGCCAAGGTTCGGAGTCAGGCAATGATCAAAGACGGGGTGTATCTGAGCAAGAAGCGCCAGGATCTGCGGGCAGAGGGGCGGTTTGCGAATGTGGAATGAGAAAAGCCGGGGAGACCCGGCTTAGCCATCTATTTGCAGTCAGCAAAATCCCCATAGTGGAAGCACGTTTTCCCCCCTTTGCCGTATGAGAATGCGCTTCCTTCTGGCCGGTGGTAGGTATTTCCCTTGTTGTCGTACTCGAAGGATGAACCTGAGGGTTGCCTGAGTATCCCACCGTTGTTTGTGAAGGCTTCGCGCTGAACCTGTTGCTGTGGAGCGGCTTCCTCCGGCTGGGTGTACTGCCTCTCCCAAGGACCAGCTGGCTGTTGCTGGGGGTATCTGTTTGGAACCTCATGCTGTTGAACTGCTTGCTGCGGACGACCTGTAGTCGCCGCATCCAATGCTCGCTGTCTAACAAAGAAATTTGTTTGACGCTCAAGGTCCGCTCTAGCCCGAGCAGCATTTTGATTTTGCTCATAAACGCTCTGAGAACCAGACCCCGAAGAGGAAAGAGTCTTTTTGTCACCTGAGCACGGCTCAGACTGGACAACTCTGGATTTATTTGCCAATTGGCACACATAGGCGTCGGCCGATGCTACAGAAAATCCTACTAGGAAGACCGAGGCTGCGAGACCATTCCTGATGAACATCACAAAATCTCCAAAGTTAATCTGCATAAACTAACTGTAGTCTAGTATCGGGATAATTGAATTTTCATAATGCCATATTGCCATATTGCCATGTGCGGACGCCACAGCCACTGAGCTGATCGAACACTTCCAGCTGCTCTCTTGCCCAGCCTGGCTAGATCCTGGCAACCAGGACATCGAGGCGCTGAAGCTGATGCTTAGGCCGTGCAGCGCCGAAGGCATGACTGCCTATCCTGTCAGTTCTGCGATAAATAGTGGCAGAGTCGAGGGGCCAGAATGTGTTCAACATGTCGAAACGGGAGATGGGTCATGAGCTTGGATCGTAGGTCGGGGCTGGACCGACGGCGCCGGGACATCGGCCCACCTCGTGGCCAGGTCGAGCGTCGCCGAGGCAATCGCATAGGTGAGGGCGGGTATGACGATGATGCTGCGCTGAAGATTGCTATGAAGGCCGTTCAGCTTTACGCAGAGAGCCACCCCAGGCCCGGTCACGTCACCCAAGAGCAGGCCGCCGAGATGCTTGGTATCTCCCGGGCAACGGTCAGCCGAATGGTTAAGTTCGGAACGCTCAAGCTGAATAAGGTTGGCCGGATTCCAATGAGCGACATCGACAAGGCGCTGCTGGTAGATTGATGGGGCACCGATCCAGCCCGACGCGAGATCCCCGTTGATGTGTTGAATCTGGTTCGCGACGGCAACTAGCAAAAAGAAACGGCGACCCGAAAGTCGCCGTCCCTGCTCAGATTGGATTCTTTCAGGAGCCACCTGAGCAAGATCAGGATAGAAAAGCCCCTCCTGATATCAATCGCTTATTTGAGACGACTGCTCATCCATCGCATGGATCGCGGCCCTCAGTTTCTCGAACGCCGCGATTGCCGCTGCTTCGGATTCAAAATCCCCGATCAAGTCGTCGAACCACCCGTGCCCGTCAAAGTAGTCCGACTTCGAGCGATACGTCTCAGACCAAAGCGACTCATAGTGCGAGATCGGATGCTTCATGCGGATGCTGTCGCCATAAGTTCGCCCGCCAGGGAAATGGCCAACAACCTCAACACTATGAGTGCTCTTGTCGCGTGACATGAAATTCCAGGCGGTGGCGACCTCGCTCATTTCACACCACCCTTCAGCTTGGCTGGTGCGTCCGTCGGCCAGAGCAGATGGCCATTCGGGAGTTTGGTGGGGGTGATCCCGTAGTAGTGGCCGATCTTCTGGACTACTTTTCGGAGATGTTCGGCGGTGATGCCCATTTCGCGGGCGAATTGTGCGGTGGTCACGGTGGCGATCCTTCCATGGATAGGTTTAGGTATTCGCCGCCGCTTCCGCCGTGCTCCTCGGAACTATTTCGAGGCTTCCCCAGCCCCGGCTGCTTACCGGTGAAATCTCACGATAGACACCGGTAAAGCGCACTCTACAGCAGCCCCTCCTGCTCGCAGATAGTCGCTGCAATTTATGACGTTCTGCAATTTCAGATTAGACTGTGCCACCCTTGGACTTATCACCCTGAACGGTATGAAACTCGAAAAGATGGCTGTTAGCTGGCATGGCCTTCTACCTTGCCTGACGAAATTCGTTGAGCAGTGGCAGCCTCCAGCGCTTCGGGGCGAGACTAAATACCGAGATCATCTTCTCGAAACGTTACGAGCGTCGGTGCCAGGAGACGCCAAGGTCGAAAAAGAATATCGGCACCGTGGTACGACGATCGACGTCTGGCTCAAATGGCCAGGGCTTCTCCTAACTGACGAGATTGCCTTCGAACTCAAAGTCAATCTCAAGAAAAAGGCTGACTATGATCGTTTGGTTGGTCAAATCGAGGGTATGGAACCGGCCAAGAACAAGACTATCGTTGTCCTCATCGGTGACACTGACCAAGGTCTGTTTGGACGCCTAAAAGAACGCTACTCAAAATACATCCATAACGACCTAGGCCCCACGATGGCTATCGTGTGCGTCCCTAGGGTGGGCGTCTGATAGTAGGTGTTTTCAATGACTTTCGATCTACTCGATAAAAACACCGTCAACTCGATCGGTATAGTCTTCGCCACAGTTGGTGGGGGCCTCCTTTGGTACTTCATTGGAGAGGTCACAGAAGTAAACAAAAAGGGAATTCTGGCAGGCGAAGAGGTGACGCTGACGATTCCGGACAATACACCAGAGCTGAGGCGGCGCCTGCGTAGGCACCTCTGGTTATCCCGAATTGGCGTCTTCCTAACTGTGACCGGCGGAGGACTTCAAGGAGTCAGTATTTATATGCTCTAGCGGGTCGTGAGGTGACCCCAAGACTTGGCGATTGAATATCCACCAAGAACAATTGTGCAGCGAATTTACTTCTTCGCAGAGGCTTTTTTGTCTTCGGGGTTCGGGCTAAGAACAGGAGGCGAGGGTGATTTTTCAGCAGGAGACGCGTAGCTGCCTTCTGTCCCTTTTCCTATACGCTTTGCGGCTTCCATTGGGTTACAACCAAAGGCTGACAGTATCAACATACCAATGCCGCCTAGGATGGTGTAACCCAAGCCACCAACGATATGCCCTTTAATGTGCTTTCGATGCTCAGATTTTTCTTCTTCTTCGTGAACTCTTAGGCACTCGTCGAGCGACTCTCCGCAATTGATTATCCGATTGTAGAAAGTCTTAATCTCTTCAGCATCGCTTACGTACAAATTTAGTGTCTCGCCTACATTGCCGGCGACATCTTTTGCCGCGCGATGCGAGGCGATATTGCGGGTAAGGGTCTCAAGGCTGGTGCGCAGTTGCCAGTAATCAGGAATCACTTTTGTGATTACTGTCTGCGGGTAGTTTTTCAGAATCTCGACGATTTTTTCGCGCAAGGAAAGAACGGTTCCATCCAAGGCGTCAAATGCGGCCCGGTAAACGTGGCCAATTGCCTTATCAAGATTCTTAAAGCAGTAGTTCTGCTCGCCAGCTCCCGCCGGAACAGTGTCACCGAGTCGAGCGGCAACCACGCGCATAAGGTGATCTAGCGCGTCTCTTAGTTCTTTAATTACCTGGATGTTTGACCTAGCGCTCGGGTCAATTTCTTCAGAGTAAAGAATCAGGAGCTTGGCTTGAGTGTAAAGCTCCGCCAGCTTCTTTAGTTGCTCTAGGTCAGCTTGATCAAAAGACTTTATTGTTGTTGTCGTTGTTTCTGACATGCACATGAGTTCAAGGGAGTCTTAATTCTTGAACTCGACTAATTCGCGCTTTCATTTCTGATGCTGTATAGAAATGGCCAGAATTAATGCGTACTGAGCCGCGATTGCGGTCAGCATACAAGCCAAGGACAAGGCCCCGGTCAGCATCGTGTTCAGGGGTTAGGTCAAGGAACTCTTTGTCCAGCACTTCTGCAAAAGACGATATGCCAAGTGCCTTAAAAACGGCCCTCTTGGTGACGTCAGATAACATAGTTGCCATGATTTCCCTCAAATATTTTGCTGTATAAATGCCGCGTTCATTTGTCCGCGATCTAAGCAAGAGCGTGATTATGCACTAAAAAATAGCCGTCATCAATTCGGGAACCAGTTTCTACGGGATGATATTGATCTTGCTGTAGGCATCTGTCAATACACTAGGTGCCTCTTTAGAAGGCGTTGGCAACCGCTTGATTCGCTGGTTAAATAGCCCGAACCCGATCCAACGCATCGCGCGTCTGACCGTGTAGCAAATGCCCGTAATGCTTCCCGATCATCTCAGGGCTTGTCCCGCAGAGCTGGGAGACGATGCCGATGCTCAACCCGGCAACGAGCATTTCTGAGATCGCTGTATGGCGCAGGGTGTAGAGCACATGGTCCTCCGTTAGGCCTGCCGCATCGGCAGCTTCACGGAAGCACAATTTCCAGCTGTCCTTGTTCCAGGGTACGTTCCATTCGGTTAGGAAGACGTGTGCGCTGCCGATTTTGTCCTTGCACTGCTCGGTAAAAAACTTCTTGGCTGTCGAGCTCAGTGTGACTACACGCCGTCCTGTCTTCCCCGTTAGGCCTAGCGTGCCGTGTGCCTTGTCGAAGTCGGATGCCTTGACTCTCGCCAGTTCCCCTGGCCGGGTACCGGTCAGAAGGAGGCCGCGGACGAAGGGTTCAAATTCTTTGCTGGACTTGGTCAGCAGGGCTTGGCGCTGCTCGGTCGAAAGGATGGATTCGCGACGCCGGCCGACATCCTGGAATTGCTGAACGGCTGCCCACGCGAAATCAGAGACTACCAAGCCATCGCGACGTGCCTGGTTGAGTGCTGCCTTCAGCGTGCGCAGATTCCGGTTTGCTGAATCCTTGGAGCGGCGAATGGTTTCGGCTTCGTCGTCATCATCTTCTTCGGGTTCGACCACCTGGTCATTAAGCCAGTCGCGCACAATCTTTGGTGTTAGCTTGTTGAGTCGTGTCCGCCCGATGGTGGCGTCATCGACCAAGCGCCTAAATCTACCCTTGGCCTCATCGCTCGATTTCTTTCCCTTGCGATTCAATAGATCCGTGACGTAGTTCTTGCAGGCGCCTGCGACGGTCTCGTCAGTCTTCGTGACGCCCATTGCCAGCTGGTCGCGCCAGCGATTGGCCTCCTTCGCGGCGTCATCGAATTGCTCGAATGATCCAAGAGCATTGTATTTTTGCCTGCCATCGTCAGCTCGCAGTCTGGCAATCCATGTTCCTTTCCCAGACTCGAAGACTCGATACCCAAGGAAGAATCCGGTAGCGAGACGTTGCCAGTGGGGCTCACGGCGCGGGGATAAGTTGCTGCGAGAGGTCTTGGACTTCAGATCGATTGACATATTTTTTCCGTACGGAATCTGTACGGAAATACTACAGCGAACAAACCTGAATTACAACGGATTAACTATTCAATAAAATCAGTTGCTTGGTTGTGTTTTGTGGACGTTGCCGAACAACAAAAAACACACAAACCGGCCCTCCGAAGGCAGGGGTCACTGATTCGAATTCAGTCGGGCGCACCAAAATATCAACGGGTTAGGTGATCGTCACCTAACCCGTTTTCATTTTGTGACCATACTGTGACTATTCTGAGACCAGTATGTGACTGCGCTCGCAATGAACAGTCCAGTCATTTTGCAAAATGACTACTGCCTGCCGTGGCTTGCTAACTGCAGTCTACGACTAGCTAGCGCTTTCCGTTGAGCTTGTAATGTTCTCATCGGGAACATATTCCGCTAGCTGCTCAATTCGACATCCAAAGTACGCACACAATTTATTTAGATGATCAGTCAGCGTGCCGTAGCCCCGCTGATTGACCATTTTGGAAAGGGTCACGCGGCTAATGCCAGTGGCTTCGGCGAGCTCAAGGAGGGTGACACGACGCCCTTCTTTAAACTGCTTATCAGCAAGTAGTTCTTGTATGCGGTAGCGAATCATTGTTTGTCTAGTTTAACAGAAGAAAAAATAGACTTGCATTGGTACGACTTGGTTGTTAAACTAGATTTACATTGATGCAAGTAGGCGCATCAATGTTTGTCTATACAACTAAGGAGCATTGACCATGTCACAAACCTATCTCACTACCGACGAGCTTTCCTCTCGGATTAAGTACGACTCCCGCACCATTCGTGAGCGCCTGAAAGACAGCGTTTTGCTCGAAGGCGTGCATTACATCCGTCCATTCGGTGGTCGCAAGATTCTCTTTATTTGGGAAAAGATCGAAGAGGACATGGGGTGTGCAAATCCCCAGGCATTCGCAATCCCGATGGCAAATGGAGGCGTCTGCCATGGCTAGCATCCAACTCCGAAAAGAGACGGGAACTCTGATCATAGATTTTTACTTCCAAGGTCAACGCTGCCGCGAACAGACTGCACTTACCGATACCCCGGCCAATCGAAAGCGTCTCAGCAAAGTATTAAGCAAGATCGAGGAGGAAATCAGTATTGGCACTTTCAACTACCGCCAGTTCTTTCCTTCAAGCAAGAATGCTGTGAAGTTCGATCAGGCGCTCCCGGACGTTGCACTGACGGCTATTGCCCAGGCGGTTTCGGGGGCGACAGCCGCCAAACCTACGCCCCTCTTCAAGGATTTTGCCGACATCTGGTATGGGGAGAAAGAGATCGAGTGGCGTGGGTCGCACAAGAAAACCGTACGTGACGACATCGACAAACGCCTGGTTCCCCAGTTTGGGGAAAAGGCGGTCGGCAGTATCACCAAGGCTGACATCCTTGCATTCCGTGCAGACCTCGCCAAAGCTCAAGCACGGGGCAAGAAACAAACGTTGTCCAACCCACGGATCAATAAAATATTGAATCCGCTGCGGCAAATCCTCTGCGAAGCCGCCGACCGCTTTGATTTTCGCACGCCGTTTCAGAACATCAAACAACTCAAGGTGAAACGGACTGATGTCGATCCCTTCTCTCTGGAGGAGGTCAAAAAGATCATCGATACCGTCCGTGTCGACTTCAAACAGTATTTCACCGTGCGTTTCTTTACGGGCATGCGCACCGGAGAAGTACATGGCCTGAAATGGAAGTATGTCGACTTCGATCGGCGCCTTCTGACGGTGCGGGAAACCATTGTCGATGGCGAGGAAGGGGAAACCAAGAACGACTCCTCGCAGCGCGATATTCAGATGTCCCAAATGGTCTTTGATGCCTTGAAGATCCAGGAAGCCGGAACGCGCCAAATTTCCGACTATGTGTTCTGCAACAGCGAAGGTAAGCCACTCGATTACAAGAACGTCACCAACCGAGTCTGGCGGCCCCTACTGCGCCATCTTGGCCTGAAAATTCGGCGTCCCTACCAGTGCCGCCATACCGCCGCCACGCTGTGGCTGGGGGCGGGGGAGAACCCCGAGTGGATAGCCCGGCAGTTGGGGCACACCACCACCGAGATGCTGTTCCGCGTCTATTCGCGCTACGTCCCGAATCTCACCCGGCGTGATGGTTCTGCCTTTGAACGCATGCTGACGGCGTCACTGGGTGATGGCCAGGCACAAATTGTCCTTGATCCCGTTTCGGAAGGAGTTTGAATCATGACCGCATCTATCCCTCTATCTCCGGCTGTCGGTCAATCTCCGAATTCGGTCGCTACCTACTATCGCCTGACTAGCATTACTCGGCTTCCCGGCAAAGGCGGCCGGGGCGTCACCAACATTGCAACGCTCTATCACGAACAGGGTGCCCGCGAGGTAACGTGGCAGTCGGCGCAAGTTGATTGTCGCCTCAAGCGGGGTTGCTACGTTGCCGTGCGCGGCCTCGAGCATCCAGCCAGTAAGGGCGATGCTTGTCGGATCCAGCGCCTCGATTTGCTCGATAAGCCTTTACCTACGGTCAACCCGTTCGATACGGTGCCTGCCAATTGGGTTCGTGATCGAATTCTAGTGAAGCACGCCAGTCAATTGTGGTGCCAACTTTCTCGACCCATGCAGCATCTGGTAACTGCTGTGCTTTGGGATGGAAGCCGCTTTGAACGGTTTGTAACTGGGCCCGCTGCATTGAGTTGTTACCAACCTGTGCGTAACGCCAATCTTCGACATACCGTTGAAACGGCAGAACACGCGCTTAGTCTGGCTAATGGTCTGGCTGATGTTTCGACATCCGTTCTGATCGCCGCTGCCCTGTTGCACGATGCCGGCAAGGCTGATGATTTTCGGCTAAACCCGGTTCGTGACGGCTATGCGTATTCCGAGCGGGGCCAGTTGGTCGGGGCTCGTCACACGGTTCTCGAATGGCTGGCTGTCGCTCGGGCTAGGGCCGGGGTGATTGTGCCGGAGGGACAATATCTAGCCTTGGTTCATGCGCTGACGGCGTCACGTGGTGCTGCTTGGCTGGGCATCCGGGAGCCGCAGATTATCGAAGCGATGATCCTGGCCGTGGCGGATCGGGCCTGCAGTGAAACTGCGTGGCCGCCGCATCTCAGCTCAGTACGCCGCGAGCTTGTCCATACGGGAGGTGGGCGATGAGTCGAACACCATTTATGAGGCGCTGTCGGGAAGAATGGCAGCGACTAAATCCGAGGTTTGTTCGGTCTGATGCCTCACTGGCTAAGGTGTTTTGGGATGCATGTCGTGAGGGGGTCTATGGATTCTTTGCCCCATTGCGCCTGATTTGGTGGTTGCTCCTATCCGCTTGGAAATAGCCCGGTTCGGGCAGTGAGCAGTGTCGGTGGGCTGGGTTGATATAGCGCAAAGGGCAGGGGTTGGGGCATTGCTAAACTTTCTGGATGCCTAAATCCTTGCCCTCATCCTCTCCGGAATTGAACCGGTTGCGTGCTGCTGCCACCCTGATTCCCTTCATTGAATCTGGGCTGGCTGACTCAAAGTTGTCTGCGGAAAAGGCTGCGTTGATGGCTTCTTTCTGCGAGTGGGCGGCTGATACCTCGCCGAGTGATCCGGAGGAGATCAAGCTGTCTCAAACAATTTGCCAAGGCTTGGATAGTTTGAAAGTGCGCTTCGCTGTACCGGCCTGATTTCGATCCCTTTGGCAGAGTACAAGGGCATAGCAGGGGTGAAGTAATAAACTGCAATTTTGCGATGACCGAATGTCGCCCGAGGCTGGCGCTGGCATATTGAACTGCTTCAGTCAGCTACAAATCCTCTGCGGACATTCGTAAAAGTGCAGGTTGAGCAGATCAGCATTAACGCCGGCTAAGCAAATGCCCCTGACTGCATTTTCTCAAGAAGGCCAGCAACCAGGCTTCTGCCTTCTTTTGTGCTCATATAGCTATTTGGGGTAGCGGCGTTCAATGCGGGGTTGGGCGTAGACAACCATCTTTTTAGCCAGGCACTCGCGTTGAAACTCTCGGCGTCTCCAGATTCCTGGATTATTTTCTCAATCAATCGCAGAAGGTCTGCCTCAGCTTGGGCGCGATTACTGTGTTTTTTCGCCAATTTCCCCTCCACGCGCTGAACAATAAGCTCAGAGCCTACCACCTTCGTTTAACACTCGCCCTCCCTTAAGTCTGGAGTTCGGCCGAAGCGGTCATCCAGCAGCTTTTCGCTCTATGGCTGCGTTGCGCTACAAAGCAGACGCAATATTGTCTAAAAAAGGCTGGCTGATACTGTTTTCAGTTACATCACACCAATCCTCCGGAAGTGATTTACTACATTCCCGGATCTGAACGCCGTTGCGATAACTCGACAGTCGTGTCCGGAACCGTCTCGAACAAAGGGATCCCCCCCCCGCTGCATCAGTAGGCTAACGGCTTCAGGTGAGTCGTTCTCGACCGCCAACATAAGTGGCGTTCGCCCAGCAGCGGGATAGCTGTGGCTTGCGTTAGGGTTGGCTCCGTGCGCCAAGAGGTACTTCGCGATCTCAAGCTGCTTCTCGACGGTATGCCTGCCAATGAAATCATCGACGATCCAATCGACAACTTTATTGAAAATCTCGCGTCCAGCAGGGTTCCGCATCGCCTCGAACACAGCTCCCTTGTTCCCGAAAACACCAGCTATTCCGACACCGTACCGGCGCAATGTCTCGCGTAGTACCAAGTCGTTATCGGATGAGATACGTTTGGAAAGCGTATTCCGAAGGGAACTGGCTGCTCGTAATCCACCCATATTTCGGATGCAAAGATACAGCGGGGTTTGATCATCAACGTGCCCGCGCATGTTTGCGTCCGCTCCCATGGACAGGAGCTTAAAGACGATAGCGGGTTCGCCATAGTCGATCGCGCGGATCAACGGCGTTAGCCGCTTTCTTTTAGTTGGCTGATTCAGAGTCCCCTTGCTGTGCGGGTAGTTCAACAGCACGTCGAGCACCTGACGGTCGTTGCTATCCGAAGCTCTCTGAATAGCACTCAGCAACGCTGAACCATCAGAATCGTCCAAGACGCCAACGGATGCGCCTTTTTCAAGAAGCGTCTTAACGACATCAACGCCGCCAAGCGTCGTGTAGAGCGACAACTGGCTCCAGCGTCGAACTTGGTTGTCGAACGTACGAACGGTAACAACCTGGTCTGGCTTACGGTAGTTCGGCTGCCGGTTTGCCAAAGATTCGTGGTCGTACGCCAGGAAGGGTAATGCTCCAATGTTATCGTCAGGCTGCTCGACCTCAACAAAGCGTCCTTGCCGGGGGAACAGATGGTGAAACTGTTTTCGTAGTTCTTCGATCTCCCAGTCTTCAACAACGTCGTCGTTTATCCCGGGTTGGGCCATCAGCCCCAAGGCAATTGCTCGATGCTTCAGTTGTTTAAGAAACGGTTTTGCATTGCCTAGATAGCCTGAAAGCGCCAAGGCCTCGGCGACAATCTGCTTCCAAGTGTCACCCGCTCTGTAATCTGAATGGGCGACAGCCAGCTGATAGCTCTTAAGCGCTTCCTCGTATTCACCGGAAAGTACGTGCCAGCGCGCTCGGTACCATTCGAGGGCATAGCTGACAAGCCCTTCTGGATCGTGCGTTTTGAGTTGCTGAGCAAAGTCGGCAAGCGCACTCTCTGCCTCCGTACGGCCCCCCTCTGTCTTCGGCTCGGTTCGATCGAGGCTACACATAAGTCTTCCGTACGGATCCAACAATGCTTCACGTTTTTTGCCTGCCTGGAACGCAGCCTGCGACAGGATTCCACCGACGTCCCATTCCCGATGCTCCTGGCTGATATGCCAGATCAAGATTTGCCTGAGATGTAAGGGATTGGCTTTCCGCTCAAACCATGTCAAAGCGCGTGCGAGGAGCAGCCACTTGAGAAGCCCAGAGGCTTTCGTTTTCTGTTCGTCACTTCCATTCTTCGCCAATTCGTCGACAAAGAGCTTGAGGCTCACCAGATCAGGTAGCTGGGTACCGTCCGCCCAACGAGTGACCTTTTCCCGATTGTCGAGCGCTATATCAGAGGATTCAAAAAAGGCTGCCTTAGCAAGCGAGTGGCTACCGCCGGGGTCAGCCCAGTTGAAAACAACTTCCAACGGGTAGTTTTCGGGATCTAGGAACGAGAACGGGTCAGGTGCGTCGTCTGTCCAGATGCTTTCAAAAAATCCAACAGCGTGAGTAGCGAAGTAATGCTCGATAAGGATCGGTAGGGCCTCGTCCCGGCTCATGCTGTCCAGGGAAATGCTTGAAACAATTCTCAGGTAGCTGGCGTGGACGTGCTGGATGAACTGATCCAGATTGTTGATGAACGCTTCGTCTCCGACGTAACGACGTAAAGGGGTAAGGATGAGATCCTCGCGTAATTCCGACAGCAGATACCAGTCAAAGTCTCCCTCTCTCGCTAAGCGTTCTACATCTCGGTTCTTGGACTTGATGTCGAGCGCTTGCGCCAGCGCGTTGTAGATTTCGCCCAGACGGGGGTACGGTGGCGTAGGTATTTTGGGTTTGGTACTCATCAGACTAACTGTTCCAGCTTACGAATATCGCGTTGAAAGTTTCGTAGAGCTCGGTGATCACTTGGGGTGCAGGGCACGGGGATTCGTCGTCCAGTGGGCGAGGTGAGTTTCCCATGCCTCCCCCCACGACAGAACTGCCAGCCTTGTCTGACCAGTGATCGAATGAACTCTGCAAAGTCTTTATTGTTGCAGTATCTCATCGTCACTACCTGCCTTAAGTGGCCCGGGCTGGTTGTATAAGCCCGGGCCACTCTGGTTACGGCTTCTTGGGTGCGCTTTGGTTTGCTGCTGCCCGTTGGGCGCGTGCGGCAAAGCCGCCAGCAGATACTTGGCCGTTGCCAGTGCGAGCTTCCGCAGATTGAATGCGGGTGGCGGCACTCGGGGTCATCGGGGTACGAGCATTGGATGCGAACTTCTTAGACATGATTCGAATCTCCAGTTGAGTTGCCACGTCGGCAACGGAGCGAATCGTAGATGTCGGGTTTCTGATGGTCTTCCGCGTAGTGCGTCAAAGTTTTCGAAAAAATGCCCAAGGCCAGTGAGGTGCCCACCATAAACAGTGCCATGGGGAATTTAGTAATGACGTTCGAAGTTTGAAGAAACAGGGAGTCAACATACGACAAAGATACCAGCTGGATGTCTGGGTGCCTGTAGGGTTATGCGTCGTGCGGCAAACCAAGAGCTGCGTACTCCTTGTCTATCTCGGGCAAGCTCAGATAGTGGTTAACCCACTTGTTTGGGGAGCGCAGGTATTGGACATAAATGATAGGTTTGCTTGCAGTGCTTCGTGAGCCACTGAAATCGACTAACTGAATTTCCTGGCAGTAGGGCTCCCGGCGCACGATCTCTGCCGCTTTACTCAAGTATGCCGCGTATTGCTTCTGCTCAGGCTTTAGGTAGTCTGGCAAGATAGCGCCGTCATTTATCGGCGCGAGGTTCTCTCTGAACTTTTTAGCTGATGCGTAGGCGTCTGGAATGGCTATGGCCTTTAGCGCATAGGATGCTTGGGGACTAATGACTTGCTGATAGGTGACGCCGCGTCCCGCGACTGTCTCCATAACAGCCATTCTTGTGGATTCGGGGCATCGTAAGCCGAAATAGACCACTTTCACAGCTCTGTAATCGTACTCATGTAGTCCGGGCGGCTGGGTTATAACACGCACTTCCTCTTCATATGCCCACGGCTTAGACTTCGTCCCCAGCATCTTCCGAAGAACCCCTACTGGGGAATCAGCAAAGAGCAGATCACTTGATACAAGGTTTGGCGCTGCGTTGCTGTACTGAACGTCTAGTAGATAATGCACATTGGGCTCAAAGGCAACCAGCTTCTGTGTATCGTATCCAATGCAGAAGCCGCGATGCGAACCGCCATAGTGAGCCCAGATGAGTTCTTCCAGCGGGTTGTAGCTAAGGGAAAACACGCCGCTCTTATCAACAAACTCCAGAACACCATTCGCGGCCTGCGACACGTTGTCCAGCGATTTCGAAGTGCTTGGTGCAGCTCCGGAGGCGATCATCTTGAGCAGCGAGAATTGAGCATCCAGGGATACTCGATCGAAGCGGCCTTCAAAAGGATCATTCAGCGCATGGCGCTCTGCCGCATAGAAGGTTGCATCGCGTAGGGACTCCAAGTCCCGAGGTAGGGTGCTGGAATCACCGCTGCGGTACTTGTAGGCCAGGCGACCAATGGGGCGTGTATTCACGACTTATAACGAATTGAATTGGGGCACACCCCGTTACCGGCGAAACCAAGCAGCTTCCTATTGTACGGACACAGCTCATGCAATTTCCACTCCGTTGGGGGGCTGCTTTGGAAAAATTCGCTGAATAACCCTTTCTGACCGGCAGTGCCAGTTTAAGCATCCCTCCGATAAACGGGCGTTGAGGTTCGGCGGCTCGACGAATGTCAGCATTCGGGCATGCAACGTAGAGGCAGTCACCGGCCAACAGCCGCCGGTCAGTACCCACCTGGATGACATTTGCGTGGATTGCGCCAGTACAATGGCAAGCCGTCTGGTTCAATTGCTTGCTCACATGCCACATTCCTCCCCATCGCCTGACTACGACTATTTCAAAGAAACTCCACTTTGGATGATTGTTCTACTCCTAGTGGTCAGCCTGTTTGCCATTCTCCCAGTCGCAAACCTGATCGCAATTGGATACCAAAATTTGAAGATTGGTGTTTCGGGTAATCTCAGTCTCACAGAACTCGGGCAGTTCGGAGACTTCTTTGGCGGTCATACATCAGCATTTGCGGGTTCGTTGTCGCTTGTTGTTGTTCTATTCTTCACTTTTCATCAGGCAAAGCAGCAACGTGTCTTTTTTCTCAGTCAGAAAGCCGACACATCAAAAAGCGGGGACCGTCAATTTTTTTTGGAAGGCATTAACCTCATCACGCAGTGGGACATCAAGTCACCGGGCTGTGACCAGTGCATGCGTTTGCTTGATTATTACGGTCGCGTAGCACTGCAATCCGAAGACCGGGAGTTGCTATTGCTCCTCAATACAGTCATCACCTCGAAGATTAGAGAAAACCTCGAAGGGAAAAACGGTAGCTTCAAGGTAACGAACTACCCATACGCTTGTGAAGCTGTCGAAAGAATTCGACCGCTGAGAGAAGCAGATGCCAGGGCACAGAAGGCTTCCAAGAAATCAGAGGGTACCTCTTCATAACCTATCCACCCCCTGGGATAACCCAGGGGGTAGGTCCTCGACCGTCACCTTCCATTGATGGGGAAGGTATAGGAGTTGCCCAGTTGTCGTCGAATGACGAGTGATTTTGAATTCTCTAGCAATTGCCCCCCCTCGCGCAAGCCTATCCGATCATTCCACTGCGCGAACCATACGCCGCGCGAGAGCCAACAACGCTACTGCACTGAACATCCGTTTCTACATCTACAAAGTGGCAACTTCAGCATTGGGTTGGTTGCCGTCTAACTCTGCAGATTAAAGCAGACATTCGTCGCCGAATTGGCTCCAAAGACTGCTGACCGACAGATACCGGCCGCTCAAGTAGCACCGACTGAATGACCGAAAAGGCCGATATCCGGCCTCATGCCAACGACAACAGGCAGCACCTCGGCCTTATGTGGAGCTCCACATAAGGCCGAACAGCTGACTGTGCGTATTCGTGCCGAGTGACTGCTCCACTCAGACACCTAGCATTGGCCCGTTGAAGGATTCAGCGGCAAAACGGGCACTGAGTACGCATTCGCTGGAAGGGTAAGCTGCCGTTCGCCTCGGTTCAGGGCTCCACGGCAGCTAAGCGACCGATTGCTGCCTGATTCTGAGCATTCGGCCAATGGCCTCACTTGCCCTCACCGATGAAGTCCGATACGAGTTTTGCAAAACGTGCGGCGTGTTCTATTTGTGTCCAATGACCACATTGTCCATAAACGTGTAGCTGGGAGCGTTTGATCAACGAGGCGAGCGTGATTGAGTTTGACAAGGGAACTACCGCATCCTCCCGGCCATGTATCACCAAGGTTTCATGAGGTAACTTACAAATGTCCTCTTCGGAACTCGCCATGGCATTCACCCACTGTTGGCGAGGCGCTGGAAACATCGTAGAGAACGATTCTTGAAAACCAGGCTGAATACTCGCTTCATAGCGAAGGCGTGCGAGTTCATCATTAACTAAGTTACGATCCCACGCGAAAATATCCAGCAGTGTGCGCATGTTTGCAATAGAGGGGGTGTAGCCCCAAACAGCGTCGAGGCCAGGGGTTAGATCAAACTTGACCCCTGCGCTGCCCATTAGCACAAGGCGGCGAACACGCTCTGGGTGGCGTATGGTAAGTGCTAAAGCCAATGCTCCTCCAAATGAATTGCCGACAAGGTCTGTGCTTTCAATTCCTAGGGTGTCTAGCAAACCAAGAGCTTGGTTTACCCATGCATCCATGTTGTACACTTGCCCCACTGGACGATCGGAAAAGCCAAAACCCACCATGTCAGGCGCGATTACACGCGATAGCTTAGCGAGCTCCGGCATGACGAGTCGCCAATTTGCCCAAGCCGAGACGCCAGGGCCGGAACCGTGGATCATTAGCAGAGGGAAGCCCTCGCCAATATCGTGGTAGTTTGTTCGGATGCCATTTGCGATAGCGCTGTTTGCTATTTCTGGACTCGTTTTATTCATGATTAATTCTCGTTCTAAAATATTTTGATCGGAGTGTTATTTAGGAATTGTTGCTTGTTTTCTTGGTGATAGGTTAATGTTTATTTTGTCAAAATGGTTGCTTGAATTAATACAAATCGCTGTGTCCGGTTTTTAAATAGCGATCAATTCGTTTTTAAATAGAGAGAGGAGATGTCTGCATGGTTAAAAACTATCAACAGACTTGGCATTTGGCAAATACTGATTTTGAGTTCAAGGCTACCGAGTTTGAGCTTGCATTTATTCGTTTCAACGAGGCGTTCTCCAGATATGTTCTGTCAGTTGGAATGGTTACGATGAATTTGGATGTGGAGGTGAAATACCAAGAAATAATAATTTTGCATATTGTTAGAATGCTTGAGCGACCCAAGAGCGGTGCGATGATTGCTCGCTTGGTTAATAGAGATGACATTCCAAATATTCAGTATTCACTGCGAAAGCTCGAATCGGCTGGTTTAATAGAAAAGCAGAAAGACAGAAATAGTAAAACTTTTTCATATGTAGCGACCCCAAAAGGTATAAAAGTCACTGACGAGTACAATGAATTGAGGAGTAAGATACTAATATCTCGTCTTGAAGACATTACCGGGGCAGCAGAAAAATTCGAGAAGGGGGCGCGATTGTTGTCTCTTATGACAGGTATTTACGAGGAGGCTGCAAGAGATTCGGCGACTTTTGCCCCTCGAATGGAGGAATAAGTCTTCGTGTTGTAGTTTGTGAGGCACCGTTTGGTGCCTCTTTGTAGATTTACTTTATTACCTGTAATGCGTTACGACGGAATATTATTGGTGATCCGTTATGCTTTTTTTTGCTGATCCAGTTGGATAGTGCTGAATCCATGTAAAAAATATGACCAGGAAACCAATCGATTAAAGCTTGACCCAAGCGTTTTACGTCGCTCAGCGTTGCTGTTCCAGCTGAGTAGCGCTCCTTGACGAGTGCAACTGCGTCAAATACCTTTCCGTGTTCATCAATATGGCACTCGGGTCCTGGGAATTCAGTTTTTTCCATTAGAAATTCCTCGTCGTCGAAATGCGAAATGAGGTGCCTTTCCATTTTAAGAAGCGTGGTCAAGGCGGACTTTTCACAAGTGCTCATCAGTTCGTTAGCTAATATAATAAATTCGCGGTGATTTGTATCAATTTGTGCGTGCCCGACGAGCATGTTGTCTGACCATGAAATTTTCCCTTGAAATTTCTCATCTGAGATTAATAGGGCCTTGTTCTTCTCCATCTTTATTTCCTTCTGCTAATGCGCCCGCTGTTGAGGGATAACTGTAAATAACGCGATCAAAAATAGAGCGTTTTGCAAATATAAGTTTTTTGCGGCGTGATAATGAATTTGTAAAAATATTCAATAGGCACTCATCTGCTGTTGTTTATATTTGCTTTAAGTCTGTTAACACGACGTTGTTCAAGTAGTATTCAAATTGAATCTGTTGGTGCGGCCCTCATTCTTTCGTCGCCATCTTGATCAGCATCGGAATGTCTGTGTGCCATCTAGGAACGGTTCTAGCGATCGATTGAAAATTGATTGTCAGTCAAAATCCAATTGAAAGTCAATGATCAAGTTTGCTGTTTGCTCACTTTGATAGTCGGCATTTAGGGTTGATATCCTCGGGTATTGCTCCGCCCTAGAAGGGCCTCATATGAAGCAAAGTCGACGAAACGGAGGGGCGAATTTCAGGTTCCCCGTTGTTCCCCTTCGGCTCCACTCCTTGTTTGGTTGCCTCGTCACTTTAAGCTCGATGCGCTATCGCATGCCCACCGCAAATGCGATGCGGGTCCTCTCCAACTTTGTTGAGTTGCTGCTTGCAGTTTTCGCCATGTCGCGCGCATAGCGCGACCTCATAACCCAGATTGTTCTCCGTTTGACTCAGCTTGGAGCCTGGCTCGCAGGAACGGGGGGCGTTTGCTCCAGAGTGCGAAATCAATTTCGTTGTCAGGTGCAATCTACCTATTGACAACTGCTTCCGCGTTATTTAACGTCCATTCTCAATCGATTGAGAATCAATTGAAAATCGATGGCGATCCCCCGTGGTGCGTGGGGTGTCTGCAGACCTAGCCGGACTGATTTGAGAGGACTTAGAGTGACAAAACAGGATCTAAAAGGACGCTGGAAGATTGTTTCGTGGACCCAGGAATATGACGATGGGCGGCGCGCATTCCCTTTTGGCAAAGTTCTTGAGGGATTTATCGAATATGGTGAAGAGACCATGTTCTGTGTCATAACGCGCAGTCCGCGCACGCTTTTTGCGTCCGGTGGTCAGTGGGATGCATCTGATGCGGATAAGGCAAAGGCCTACAACGAATACCTGACATATGCAGGTGGATATGACTTTGACGGCGAGTTTGTCACTCACCGGATCGAGTTATGCATCTTTCCCAATTGGCAAGGAAGCGCACAACGTCGCAAGGTTATACGTCAGGGCGATGACGAAATCACCCTTGTCGCACGGATTGAGGAGGGCACAAGCGAAGCCCGGACTGCCGTCTTGGCGTGGCGGCGAGATTGCGCAGCTTAATAGTTACGCAAAAATAATTGAGGGACTGAGATGGCACAGGTAAAGCGTCTAGCGTACGTGGGGATTGAGGTTAGCGATCTCAATGAGTGGCGGAGATTTGCGCGTGATGTTTTGGCGTGTGAAATCGTCGATGGAGTCGATCCCCAAAATGAATGGTTACGGATCGATGATCGACCGTGGAGAGTGCACTTGTCTCTCGGACCCAAAAACGATCTATCCGTTATTGGGCTGGAGGTCGATTGCCTGAATGATCTGGAGAGTATTCAAGCAAAGCTTGTTTCCGCGGGACACCTGGTGCGGGTTGGAACAAAAGTTGAATGCAGCGCTCGCGGCGTTCAATCATTGCTTTGTTTTGCTGATCCATCCGGCTTGGCGGTTGAGTTGTCATATGGTTCGCTGATGCGGCCACAAGCGCCGTGCAATACACCTGTAGCTCATGGGGGGTTCGTCACAGCAAACCAAGGCGTTGGCCATCTGATGCTTTCAGTTGAGGATGTGCCGGCTGTGCATCGATTCTATTGCGACATGCTCGGTTTCGTAATCAGCGACTTGGTCTCAACCCCTGACTATGGTGGTCTAAAGGGCGATTTTGTATTTATGCGATGCAACGAGCGACACCACAGCGTTGCCATCGGTTGCTTGCCGATTGGTCGGAGACTCGGTCATCTGATGCTCCAGGTGAAGGAGTTTGACGATGTTGGCCGAGCCCTGGATCGGGTAATCAATAGTGGTTTTCGTCAGACTCGAGCTTTGGGGAGGCATATAAATGACCGCATGTTCTCCTTCTATGTTGAAAGTCCATCGGGTATCCAGATCGAGTATGGATGGGGTGGGCTTGAGGTAGAAGAGGGCTGCAATGACGTAAAAACCTACGACGTTACTAGCGTCTGGGGACATCAGCACCTACTTAAAAAATAGAGTTTCTCGGGTTAGGCCCTTTCATCCGCCAAATATGACCACGTTATCTAGTTGAATGTGTATATGAGCAAAAAAGTTAAGATGATTTTTCCAGTGCCACTGAACGAGGCAACCCGCCCTATGGTGGAGGCGCAACTTCCGCCAGCGTTCTGCAGGCCTGATATTCACGTGAGTTTCGTTGGAGCAGGTCAGGTCATGACCCTGGCTGATAGTTACTACGATATGACACTGATGGAGATCGCTGTAATTGAGGCAGGAATGCGCGCCGAGGAGGATGGCTTTGATGCGGTATGCATTAATACAGTCAGTGACTCCGGTCTCAGTGCTTTGCGCTCCCGGTTGTCGATTCCAGTTCTCGCACCAGGACAGAGCTCATTCCACTTGGCGTCAATGTTGGGCCACAAGTTCAGCGTCTTGACGATGTGGCCGCGTTGGTACCCCTTGTATCGAAAGACCTTGAAAGAGTACGGGCTAGAGTCCCGGCTCGCGTCGATCCGATCAATCGATGTCCGTCCCGATGCAGAGGCTTTGTTGGCTGGCAAAGAAGAAGTTGTCTTTGCCAAACTCGAAGAGGTTGCCCGTCAAGCCGTGGAGGAAGATGGTGCCGATGTGATCGTGCTCGGTTCTACCACCATGCATCAGTCGCACGCTTATTTGGCTTCGCGCTTACCAGTGCCTGTTCTGAATCCGGGAGTGGTTGCTTACAAAATGTGCGAACTGTTTCTTGATTTGGGTTTGGCGCAGAGCAAGTTGGCCTATCCATCACCTGAGCTAAATAAGGACGAGGCTTTTACTCGAGTTGCCAGGACTCCTTTGTGAATATGCTCGCGCGGCAAGCAATAGTTTTGACATGTCGAGGCTATTGAAATGAGTTCGCAAAAAATGCCTTGCTGCCAGTCAGATTCGGGCATTTACAAGGCGGCATTATTTGTTGATGTCCTTGGGGCAAAAAGGCCCCGGATCGGACTAAAGAGGGATCCGGCCCTGTCTTCTTGGCGAAACGAATTGCCGGCAGAACGTAATGAAAATTGTGGATATGACTTGGAGATAGTATGACTGTTCAAACAAAACCGGCCCCGCATGCAAGTCCTGCTGGCGTGACGAAGATTGATTTCTCCAATCTAACTATCACCAATGCGATGGAATATTTCGCCTCGGGTAAGTTGAGTTGCGAAGCATTGGTTGGTCATTTCCTAGCGAGAGCGAAAGCCAATGCTGATCTAAACGTGTTTATCACGCTCGATGTTGAGGGGGCTCTGGCTGAGGCTCGTGCGGTGGATGCAAATAGAGCAAATGGTGAGGCAATCAAACCGCTAAGTGGGATTCCGATTGTCATCAAGGACAATATTCATGTGGCAGGCCTTCCTGCTACGGCAGGCACTCCATCCCTAGCCAAATTTGTGCCGAATACTGATTCTCCTAGCGTGCAGCGCTTGCGCGATGCGGGAGCCATTATTCTGGGGAAAACCAATATGCACGAGCTTGCATTCGGGGCTACTGGATACAACTACGCGTTCCATCACGAAGGTACGGTGGGCGTCCGCAATCCCTACGATTTTTCGCGAATTGCAGGAGGTTCATCCTCTGGTAGCGCTGCCGCATTGGGAGCAAGGATGGCGATATCGGCGTTGGGTACGGATACCGGTGGATCCATGCGTATTCCTTGTGCCCTGAATGGTTGTGCGTCGCTTCGGCCCTCCTGGGGCAGATACTCTGGTGAAGGAGTAATCCCAATCTCGAGTAGCCGTGACACAGTCGGGCCGATGGGATTGTGTATGGCTGATGTGGCACTGCTTGATTCCATTATTACAGGTGAGGCCGCGTTGCCTTCAGTGCAGTTGGATAAGCTGAGATTAGGTGTCGTACCAGGATTCTGGGCCAATCTTGATGCTGATACGCAGGCGATTTCTGGCGTTGTTGTGAAAGAACTTGAAGCTGCCGGGGTTAGTTTCATCGAAATTGCAGATGCCGGCCTGCAGGAGTTGAATCAGGCCATTGGGTTCCCTGTTGTTATTTATGAGGCATATGACGACATGGTGGCATACCTCCGTGAGCAAGGGCCTGGAATATCAATAGAGGATCTATTCGACCAGGTCGCGAGTCCCGATGTGAAGGGTATCTATAAGGACATGGTCTTGCCTCGTAGAACGATGGGGGATGGCGGGGAGTTGGTCGATGCTGCCCCGGTATATGCAGACGCGGTTAGGTCTGGACGGCCAGCGCTAAAGGAGCGCTATCGCAAGCTGTTTGAACAATATGACTTGGATGCGTTCGTGTTCCCCACAACGCCCATTGTGGCTCCACTTGCTTGCCCGGAGGTGTCCTTGCCAGAGAATTTTCACTGGCTCATTCAGAACACCGAGCCGGCGGCGAGCGCCAATCTCCCTTCTATTCAACTCCCCATTGGCTTAGGGCCAACTACCGGGTTACCCGTGGGGCTTGAACTTGATGGCCCGCAGGGGACTGACCGTCGGATGTTGTCTATCGGCATCGAGCTTGAGGCGCTACTCGGACGTATTCCGGCAGCGCCCATGCTAGATGACAGGCAAGAATAAGCCTTGCCTGCAGTGCAAAGGCTCTATGTGAATAGCTCTGGTCGATAGGCACTCACAGGCAAATTGCATTTTGCGAAGAAGTTACCCCATCAGATCGATGGTCCAATAAAACCAGTATGGAAATAAAACCAATGGCCAGTACAGCAACCCAACTGCAGTTTTCTGCAGATCAGCAAAAATGGTATGAGGCAGCATGCGAAAAACTTGATCCCGAGCGACTGAAGCAATTGTTGGCCACGCTAATAGGTATCCACAGTCCAACAGGGGCCGCACGAAATATTGCTGAGTTTATGTCTGGCTACCTTTCTAGCGTTGGCATGGTCGGTAGTTATCGACCAATGAACGAAAAATCAGGGAATGTGCTTGGTGAACTAAAAGGCTCTGGTGGCGGTGCGTCAGTATTGCTGTATTCGCCATTGGACACTCATCTGGAGGGAGGCAAGGCTGACTATCCTTGGGTTGGCCCCGAGGGTTTTGTCGATCTTGTGCCAGAGGCAAAAGTTATCGAAGACTGGGTTTATGGCTTGGGGGCTTCGAATCCGAAAGCCATGATTGCGACTCTGGTTGAAGTGGCAACAGCATTGATTGAAGCAGGGGTGCCTTTGCGCGGTGACTTGATGTTTGCTGCTGCCGATGGAGGAATGCCTGTCAACGTGCCGGATCGCGATAATGCGGGCATGTCAAACGGTGTGATTCACATGCTGAATCGTGGAGTAGCTCCAGATTATGCTGTAATCATGAAGCCGTGGAATTTCGTCTATCATGAAGAGCCGGGTATGGCTTGGTTTAAGCTCTGTATTCATGGAACTTTTGGCTATGCGGGGATCCCAAGAGGAACACCAGGATTCCGCAGTTCAATTACGCCAGCGGCAAAGGTTATTACCGAACTTGAAAAATGGATCATTGAGTACGCGGAGCGCAATACCTCTGGCGTGATCAAACCTCACGGCTGGATCTCAGCAATTCGTTCTGGTGACCCCCAACGTCCAGCCTTTCCCCCTGCCGTTACCGAAATATTTTTTGATGTTCGGATTAACCCTAGGACAACTCCGGGGGAGGTTAGGGCGCAGTTCGCGTTATTCGTTTCGGAGTTGAAAAATAATAATCCGGACTTGGAACTCGACTGGGAAATGTATGGGTCTGTGCCAGGTGGTACTACCTCCCAAGAAAACTGGATTGTCCAGTCAGGGTATCGGGCATGGGAATACGTAGAAGAAAAAGAGCACCCCACCCCAGACTATTTGGCTGGTCAAACGGATGGCGCTGCGTTGCGACGCTTTGGCATTCCAACTATAAGAATAGGTTGGCCGTGGCCGGCTGATGGCTCGCCGCTCCCTACAGCAGAAGGGTTGGGTGGGATGGGTGCAACCTATATCCCAGATCTGATGCCGTGTGCGCGCAAAATAATGTACGTCTTGATCGATACCCTAACGCGGAAGCGCGAAGAACTAGATTTGTGCAATATGGAGGTTGGGGGCAAAGGGTCAAGTGGCAGCTAGTCCTATTTTGTAATGAAAAAATATAGAAGGCTATATGCGTTTCACCTGAATGATTCGCGCATGACAATTTGGTTCGCGATCGAGTCACTCTTGCTGCTCGCCTATGGCTGCTATCTCTACGTTATTTGTTCTTGATCGCCAAATGGAAACGATATGGATTTGATAGAAGCGCTTAAATGGCGCTACGCAACTAAACGAATGAATCCTCTGAAAGCTGTACCGGAGGTGAAAGTCGCACGCATTGTTGAGGCAGCTCGTCTCGCGCCGACATCGAGCGGACTTCAGCCTTTTGAAATTGTCATCATCAAGAATTCGGGATTGCGCGAAAAAATAAAGTCTATTTCGATGGGGCAGCAGCAGGTTACCGAGTGTTCGCATTTATTGGTTTTTGCCGCTTGGGATGACTATACGACGGAGCGAATAAACCAGACATTTGACTATGTCAATCAAGAGCGCGGGAGCAAAAACGAGGGGCTGGAGAGCTATCGGGATATGCTATTGAGTACTTACCCGCAGCGTGGCGCGGAGGTAAATTTTCAGCACGCGTCCAAGCAGGCTTACATAGGACTGGCAGCAGCTTTGCTGGAAGCCGCATGCCAACATGTGGATTGCACACCAATGGAAGGTTTCGACCCGGCGGCGCTTGACGAGATTCTGGGCTTGCGATCACGGGGGCTTCGCAGTGTGCTGATAATGCCTTTGGGATATAGGGATGGCGAAAGTGATTGGTTGCTTAATCTGAAAAAAGTTCGCCGTCCACGCGACGAATTCGTCTCCGAAATTCATTAAGTTTTAGATCGAAGGGGGTGCATTTTCACCCCTTTTTTTCATGGTTGTCAGTAGTCTAATCTTGCCCTAGGAGTGGTTAGTCTCAAGTGGGCGTGTTGTTTCGTCAGATATCTAGGAGTGAGTTCAGGTGAGTTCGAAGAGTTCTTCGGTCAGTGTTCTGCAAGGAAATATTACTCAGCGTGCGGCGCAGAACATGGCAGTTGCTGTGATTGACGAGGCAGAACGTATTGGCGTCAATATTAATGTTGCTGTTGTTGACCGCTCAGGAACCCTAATAGCTTTCTTGAGAATGTCCGAGGCATCGTTGCACTCTATGGATACGGCGATAGACAAAGCCTACACAGCCGCGAGTTTTCGTTTTCCTACTTCTCAATGGACCGAAGTTCTTGCTGGGTTTTCAGAAATTGTCCAGCTCGGTATTTTGCAGCGTCCTCGCCTGGTTACATTCGGTGGTGGGTTGCCGATTCAGGTCGACGGTCAGGTTATTGGCGCGATAGGCGTTTCTGGTGGAAATGTCGAACAAGATGAACA
This sequence comes from Azonexus sp., assembly GCF_049652925.1. Classification (GTDB taxonomy): domain Bacteria; phylum Pseudomonadota; class Gammaproteobacteria; order Burkholderiales; family Rhodocyclaceae; genus Azonexus. Next base: position 16,695 of record NZ_JBASFI010000005.1, on the reverse strand, counting down.
GTGTGCAATAGCTGGGCTACGCTTTGTCGAGGGCATTTGATCTGCACTAATGAATAGACAAGTTAGAAGTAGCAGAAGCTGTTTGCATTTAATTTAACAAGCGGCATAAAGTCGAATTTTTGGCGGCGCAATCACCAGAAGAAGAATTTTATTGATGTCAGCAAGAACTTCTGGCTCAGTCATGTGTGTATCGACTGCCTCTTGATTGATCCACTCTTCAATAAATGCGTATTCGCCAGAGCCTTCCCTGCTTGTTACCAAATTGCACCTAAGGCAACCTGGTGCCTTACGGACCGACTCCATAATTTCAATTAATAGTTGGCGTAATGCTGTTTCCGAGTGCTGTTTTGCGGAGAAATTGGCTACGACATGGATGCTCATATGGGCTTTCGTTGTCTGTCAGAGAGTTGCGATGCGAGAAATTGTTCAATCACCAGCTTGGACCGAATGTGGGGAACTTCTATTTTGTTCTGCAGTCACTTAAATTAAGCGAATATCAATTGATTGTAAATTGATATGTAAGTTGCATTGGGGTGTGCCGAAGAGGAAAAAGATCAACTGCGCGCTGTTTTTTACATCCGCTCAGGCGAAAGTCCTATGTGATTTACGTGGATAGCCCCCATTTATTGAAAGGGGCTCCTTCTTGATTTAAGGGGCGTAACGTTGGATCCTAGAGATGGTGATTCGGGCGAGGGGGATGTCAAGGTCCTGCGCTCATCTGATATTGATGAGACTCGACAATTGGTTGCCGAGGTTTTCTGTGATCATGGACTCAAACAAATTCGCGCTGATGAGCGACTAAACTATCACCATGAGTTGATAGGAGGTCCGGCAGTCGAATTCAGCATAATGAATTATGGAGCTCGGGTATCAGTCGAACCGGGTGCTCTCGGATCGTTTTACCTGGTTCAAATACCACTTGATGGGATCGATCTCGTTCAAGCAGATAATAAAGAGGCTGTATCACAAAAAGGATGCGCCACGGTTCATTCCCCAAACCATCATTTGAGGATGTGCTGGAGTGCGAATTGTAAGAAGTTGGTGGTTCGTGTCGATAAGAATGCTTTGGAGCAACAGGCTGTAAATCTGACGGGGAGAGCTCTCCGCGGAACACTGGAGTTCGACTTGCAGATGGATACTGGTTCCGGACAGGGGGGCTGTTGGGGACGTCTGGCGACGAATTTTTTCGAGGAAATTCGGCGTACCCCATCGATTCTAAGAACGCCAGTTATTGCTGTGCAATTCGAACAACTGCTCATGACCTCATTGCTTGAATGGCAACCGAATAACCATTTAACAGACTATATAAGTCAACAAGAGATCAGTTTTCCTCGATACGTGCGGCGAGTTGAAGAGTATATGGAGGCCAACTGTCACTTGCCAATTACATTGGATAGTCTTGTTGCCATCTCCGGCGTTAGCGGGCGTTCACTATTCGCCAGTTTCCAAAAATTCAAGGGGGTCACACCTATGAATCATTTGCGAAATATTCGGATGTCTCGTGTTCGCAGAGAACTTGAAAGCTCCGCTGCAGGGGAAAGTGTGACTGAGATTGCTACCCGTTGGGGTTTTTACGAATTAGGCCGTTTTGCAGGGGCGTACAAGAAGCGCTATGGGGAATATCCGTCAGAAACGCTGAAGCGGAATAGCTAGGTCTAGTTGCATTCATCGCACGCGTAGCGATTTGCCGTCTTGTGAAGGGCTCAATCTAAATCTGCTGAAGCCATTCAGTCCTTTTTCAGCAAGCTTCTTCACACATGCCTGTTATCGCATTGAAATGCCTCAGTCATCGTTTTAAAAAATGCATTGGACGACTTGATACGATAGAGCCCGGCAGATTGTTCCGATAGGTTCTTTGCTGGAAGCCGAGTAGCGAGTCCTTTTGTACGCGTGATGCTCTTGTCTTCGGCTCGGTTCGCAGCGGTACCCAATTCGGCGACCGAAGGAAAACAAAAGCTGCCGAGCTATAACCATCGCCGCATTAGTCTGAGCTCTTGTATTGACGTAGTAGCAACAGTTCATTTTCCTGAAATGCAATGCGTCTACTTGAGCGTCCGGATACCTAGTAGTTTTCAAAATGGGTTCCCTGAGGGCGTTCACACCCCAAACATTTCTCACTAGCAATCGGTGGCTGCATTTTGTGCATAGCCTTTGCTATGACTGCATAGCGATGAAAACTTCTTGCCGATAACTTGGTTCTTCGCCCGGATCGAGGGCTGAGTACGAACGTAAAAGGAGATTTCAAATGAGGAACATCACCATTATCGGTGCTGGTCAGGGCGGCTTGCAGTTGGGCATATTTCTTCTCGGTCGCGGTTATCGAGTAACACTGGTGTCTAACCGTCAGCCAGAGGCAATAGCATCGGGGCGAGTGATGTCTAGCCAGTCAATGTATGACATGGCATTAGGGTACGAGCGCGAAATAGGAATTTCATTCTGGGATGACGATTGTCCGCCAATTCAGGGCGTTCACATGCGGGCTGGAGATTCGAGCAGCCCGCCGATGATCGATTGGAAATCCAAAATGTCAGCTCCCGGGCAATCGGTGGATCAGCGGATCAAGATGCCGGTATGGATGGAAGAATTTCAACGTCGGGGTGGCAAGATTGAGTTTGCAGATGTCGGGGTGTCCGATTTGGATCGCTATGGTGCTTCTAGCGATTTGGTTATCGTTGCAAGCGGGAAGGGGGAGATCGGGGCGATGTTTGAAAGGGATCAGGCCCGTAGTGCCTTTGATCAGCCAATGCGAACAATCGCCTTGCTATATGTGCATGGGATGGAACCGAAGTCCGGATTTTCGGCGCTAAACATAAATATCAATCCGGGAATCGGCGAATTTATTAATTTCCCTGCACTCACCCACACGGGCCCCTGCGACATCATAAATCTAGAGTCAATTGCGGGTGGACCAATGGATCAATGGAGTACCCCGAAGAGTCCTGCGGAATATTTGGAGCTTGGAAAGGCGCAAATAAAGGAATTTTTCCCTTGGGAAGCATCGCGTTGCGAAAATATTCGACTGACCGACGATAACGGAACACTAGTTGGACGGATTACTCCCATCGTAAGAAAGCCCGTCGCGAAGACCCCGGCAGGAACCATTGTGTTTGGAATGGCAGACGTTCTCGTCCTAAATGATCCGATTACAGGCCAAGGTTCAAACAATGCGAGTAAATGCGCCAAGATTTATGGCGAATCTATCGTCGCGCATGGAGCAGCAAAATTTGAAAGCGATTGGATGGTGGATACCTTCGAGCGATACTGGGAATACGCGCAGTGGGTTGCAAAGTTCACCAACACCCATTTGCTTCCCCCTCCTGCGCATTTGCTTAAGGTGTTTGCCGCTTGTGGTGCGAATCCCCATTTGGCCGCTGCCGTTGCAAATGCCTTTGACGATCCTAAGACGCTCAATCCCTGGTATTACGATGAGATTGAAGCTGATCGTTTCATCGAATCGTTTCAAATAGCTGCCTGAGCGGCATCATGAATTCCAATCCGCTATTTTGGAATCATGGTTGTGGTAAGAGTCCCCGAAGCTTTCGAACTGCCTTAGGGTGCTACCCCACCGGCGTTGCCATTGTGACTGCTCTGTCGCCAAATGGCCGGCCTATTGGACTAACTATCAATTCATTTGCGTCTGTCTCAATGGACCCTCCGCTGGTCCTGTGGAGCCTTGCGAGCAATTCTCCGAGTCTCGCTTCGTTTGAGCAGTGCTCGCATTTTGCAGTAAATGTGCTAGCCGAGGATCAAAGGGATCTTTGTCGCCAGTTTGCAAATCCATCAGTAATCGACAAGTTCGCAGGTGTCGAGTGTACTCAAGGAGTTTCTGGGCTCCCACTCATTTCACGCGCGTTAGCGCAGTTTGAATGCCATAAGGAGAGGAGCTTTATTGGGGGCGATCATGTTGTTTTTTTTGGGTTGGTTGAAAAATATCAATGGCGAGACGTTCAGCCTCTACTTTTTCATGCGGGCTCATTGATTCCATTACCGCTACTCGAAGCAGCCTGAATCACGGTTGATGTACCCAACAATTTCGGAGATTTCATGAAAAATTCAATACGTGGTTTTCTTGCACTTACTGCATCAATGAGCGCTTCGCTAAGCTTTGCTACCAATGGAACAATGCCTCATGGGTATGGAATTCAGGCTCAAGGGATGGGGGGTGTTTCTGTGGCGCTGCCTACGGATGCGCTTGCCGGAGCCAATAACCCGGCCGGGATGGCGTTTATTGGTAATCGTGCAGATATCGGCATGGTCTGGCTCAAGGCTGATCGTGGGGCAGATATGCCCGGGCTTGGCTACGTTTCAGCGAATGAAAAAACCAACTATTTCCTTCCTGAATTCGGCTACAACAGGGACTTGGGGAATGGTCTGAGCATTGGCTTCTCTTTGGTGGGTAATGGTGTCGGAACCAAATATGATCGCCCTGTTGGGCCTCCATCGAATAGCAATGCAGGGTCTGAGTTAATGCAGCTATTGGCTCTTCCGACGCTTTCATATCGGGTGACAGAGAATCAGGCGCTTGGGGTATCTCTTGTCGGTGCCTATCAGCGACTGCGGGTGAATGGTGTCCAGCATATCGGACTTGAGGATCAAGGGTTCGACAGTTCCTTGGGGTATGGCATTGGATTAGGTTGGACAGGAAAGTTTGCCAATATAGTCACTGTAGGTGCGTCTTATTTTTCCAAAACAAAAATGGGAAAGCTCGATAAGTATAGGACGCTGCTTGCTGGAGAAGGGGAATTCGATATCCCGGAGCGCATTAGCCTTGGTGTCGCAGTCGATGTGGCGAAAAACATCACAATTGGCGCTGATCTCGTACGTATAAATTGGCACGATGTCCGATCGCTCGGGAATAGTGTGACTTCTCCAGGGGCGCTTGGTGCTTCGAATGGTCCCGGATTCGGATGGCGTGACCAGAACGTTTACCGGATTGGTGTCGATTACCGCTATTCGAATGCCCTAAGCTTGCGCGCAGGCTATTCTTATGGTGACCAAATTATCCCCAGCAATGAAACAACATTGAATTATTTGGCCCCGGTAACGCCAAGGCGACACATGTCGATCGGCAGTAAGTGGACCGTCTCAAAGGAAACTGAGTTGAGTTTTGTGTACACGCGCGCACTCGATGAGAGGGTCGACGGTACCGGTGCAAGCACAGGCGTGAACCCTCGGCATAGCCAGCATTGGCTTGGAATAGCCTACGGCTGGAAATATTAGGATTCCACCCCAGTGATTGTTGCGGGTATTTGGTAGGGGGATCAATGGGCCATTTGTCTCAACGACTTATCTTCCCAATTGAAGTTATATAGGGAAGGCTTCTCTTCCTGCAAGTATGCTTTCAGGAGTGGCTAAGATGGTCGTCACATGCCGTGTGACGGCCATCTTATGATTTCAACCAATTGATATGCCGCGCTCTGAATCGTTTTCAAGTTGGTTAATAGGCATGCGCTGCCTCAAAAAAGGTCCCCAATACCAGAAGTGGTCAGCGCGAGGCTCCGATCAATACGGCGATCATGCTTGCTGGCTGGTCGCTTCGATTGCGCCATGCGTGTCGTGTTCCATTCTGAATAACAATGTCGCCAGCCTTCAAATGGCGAACTTCACCATCATCGAGTTCCAACCAGAGTTCACCGGAAAGGATGATGTCATAATCCACGGAGTCGGTCTTGTGCATGCCTGAGCCGTCGCTGTCGAAACATTCTGCAAGACCGGGCAAATACTTCGCATATTCCTGACCAGCCCCCTCCGGATTGAATGCGTCGGATTCGAAAATGCTGTCTGGTGGAAACTGGACGATGATCATGCGTGTGCCATCCGGGGCAGGAATGAACGATTCGATTGCAAGGGTCGGATCTAAACCGTCGTAGGGAAGCTGGGGGGCCAGGGGTGTAGCCCATGCAAGGGCGGTCTGGAATCCAGGTACTGATTGATAGTCATGGGAATTGGGAATCGGTCCGTCAGAGACAAAAATGGAACGGCCGTTCTTTTCTCCGGTAACAATGCGTCTGGTCATGGTGTTTACTCCGTGTAGGGGTGATCAAATCGATACGAGGCATCGTGCCTCCGTATGTGAAATTGGTTCTGTTGGAAGCTGATATTTAATTACTGGACGACAACAACATTCATGAAGCCGCCTGTTCTCTTTTCGGCAAGCTCTAATGCTTCATTTACTTTGTCGAGCGGGAAGGTGTGATGCTCGAATATCGAAAGATCAAGTGTTCCCGCGTCAGCCATTGCTGCAAGCTCCTGTCCCTCGGCAACAGAGAACCAGAGCGATCCGATTAAGCTGACTTGTGCACACATCAATTGATGAAGATTGACTGGCATGGGGTCTGACATTGCCCCAACCTCTACCAGCTTGCCACCCCGCCTTAGGGCGGCAATACAGTCAAGGGTTACTTGATGTGATGCGCCGGGGCCAATGGCATCCAAAACTGCATCTACGCCGATTCCGCCTGTTTCATCGCGAGCCCAGGAGGCAAGATCTCCTGTGCCGTATGAGAATGTTCGGATACGTTGGGGGTCCAGTTCACGGACGCGCTGCAGCAATTCCGGGTTCCGGGCAACACATAGAATTCGAGTGGCACCCATGGCGCGCGCAATCTGTACAGCGCCCAGTCCCAGAGTTCCACTAGCACCGCTGATCAATACGGTACGGCCCGCGCGAATCTCGGCTTTGCGCAAACCCGAATACGCTGTACCTAGGTATCCAAAACGTGCTGCCTGCTCAAAACTGATTGTTTCTGGCAGCTTGATGATGCCATTGGCGGGGCCTGTGGCGTACTCACTGAATCCGCCGTAAGGATAGTCCCGATAAATCTGGCGTGATTCAGGGCCAAAACCAAAATAGCCTTGGAAAGTATAGGCACTACAGTTTATTGGCTCGCCACAGCGGCAGGCATGGCAGCTGCCGCAATACCGGCCTGGATTTAGATAAACCCGATCACCGACAGACAGGCCTGTTACACCACTCCCGATCTCGGCAATGACTCCGGCTGTGTCCAGTCCATAAATTGCTGGCAACTCAGGGACGGTCAAGTAAGCGCGTTCTCCGTAGTTACTCATTACGTTCCGTAAATTCGGGACGACGCCACTGGCCTTGACCTTAATCAGTATGTCATTGGGGTTTTTTAGTAGAGGGCGTTCTAGAGTGTCCAGTTCAAATCGTCCGCCTGCGCTATGTACGCGCGCAGCTCGAATGGTGCCTTTTTCAGATTGGCGCACATTTGTCTCCTTAGTCATGGTTGCTTTCAGTTGAAGATTTTGTTTGCGTTCCGGGTCGGGAAAACTGGACGCTTGGCAAATATCTATCAAATATCAATTGACTGTCAATTGATAATTTTTCTGGTGCGGACTGTCGGTGGGCCGGCGGCGTTGTGTGGGCTTCTGGATGGCGCTGCTAAATGGGTGACAGCTACCACAGGTTCGGGCTTGGATCATCACGAAGGCCACCCGTCTTGAGCGCATCGGCCACAGGTGGAAAAAATTCGCTTTCTTCGACGTCTTGGCTCGTGATGATTCTGTGCTCAGGCATTGCGCGACGAGGCTTCTGGCCGTGGATACCGAAACCTCCTGGGCCAGAAAACGCAAATCAAGCGCAACAAAGCGTAAGCCCCGACAACCGAAAACAAGATTTCGCCTAGCACGTTGTCGGTGAAATGGCATTGATCTATGTCAAGCATGTATTTTTTTAATTAACAATTTTATTGACAGTCGCTTTTTATTTATTTAAATTGAACTTGAAATTCAATTGATGATCGATTGCAGATCGACGGATTGTTGCATCGTAGGTGGTGAGGTATCCGGCTGGTATCAATGGGTCAAAAAAGTGCTGATCGTTCAATGGGTATAGGTGATGTGATGAATGCAGTAATTGGGCAAAAGGCTTTGTCGGTCTTGCCTAAAGAGGGAAAGAAGTTGCGCGGGCGGGCTTCTGCTGTAGTTGTGTCTGTCCTTCCCTGGCTAATTATTGGAGGTCTGCTTTGGGCTGGCTTGTTCATCAAGCCCCAGCCGGTTGGAGCGACGGTAATGCCTCCGGTCATGGAGCGTCGGGATCATTACTACGGCCTCGCCATCGTTCCTGGGCAAGGGCGACTGTTGGCTGGCTCAAGTGGGAAAATTGTCAGAATCGATGCCAACGATCAAATCGAGCTACTCGCATCCGCGACTGAGCAGACCCTCCAGGATATTGCAGTCTGGGACAGTAAGCACGGAGTGGCGGTTGGCAATGAGGGCGTCGTTTTACGTACGACGGATGGCGGAAATACGTGGCAGGACGTCCAAGATGTCCCTAGATCTCCGATTGCTAACAAGCTCAATCGTGTCCGTGTCGCTCCAGATGGGCTGGCGGTGACTGCCGGAGAAATGGGAGCGTTGCTAATTACACGCGACTACGGTGAGCACTGGGCGCGTTTGCGCCCCGAAACTGATCTGGCCTGGAATGATGTGGCTCTGTTACCCAATGGGCGCCTCCTTGTGGTTGGGGAGTTTGGCCGAATCGCATTGAGTAAGGATTCCGGAGTGACCTGGGAGGATATCAAGACCCCCGTCGAGGTGTCGCTGATGTCTGTCGCGTTCAGTGATGGACAGGATGGCATAGCCGTCGGTCTTGAGGGAGTTGTGCTCATGACGCGTGACGGTGGGATGAGTTGGAGGCCTCTGGAGCTGAGCTTGCATGATCACCTTTACGACATTGCATGGGATGCGGCTGGCAAGCGCTGGATTGGGGCTGGAGCGCTCGGGCGTTGGCTCCTTGTGGCGGCCGATGGTAAGGCAGAAACAGGGCGACTTGATGCTCGGGATCTTTCATGGCACGTCCGAGCGGTCCCCGAAGGTGACTCGGTCTGGTTTTCTGGTGCGAACGTTGGCCGTTGGAATGGAACGACTTGGCACCCCTTGGGGGAGGCTTGGCAGCCAAAGGTATTGGTAGGGCTTCCTGTCACTTCGGAGAAAAGCAAATGATTGAACGTATTTCCGAATATTGCATTCGGCAGCGGAGGTTTGTCGTTGCGGGATTGGGGCTTCTGACACTTATTCTGGGATGGTTTGCCTTGCATATCGAGGTTCGAACTGTCTTCGAGGATATGCTTCCCTCGGACCACGAATACGTCCAGACCCATCAGAAATTCAAAGATACTTTCGGTGGCTCGAACATGGTCACGATCATGGTCGAGGTGGAGAGCGGCGATATCTTTCAGCCTGCTGTTCTTGAAAAGGTCCGGTCGCTGACCTTGGGTCTGCGCGAAGTGTCCGCCGTCAACCCATATCAAATTACTTCGCTCGCCTCAAAGAAACTGAAGGAGGTTCGGGCATCGACCGAAGGGATTGAGACCAAACCCCTGATGTGGCCAAACCTGCCGGCGAATGTCGAGGAATTGGCTGCACTCAAGGAAGCAGTCCTGCGAAACCCTCTTGTCTACGGCCCCTTCGTAGCAAAGGATTTGCAGGCAACGCTGATCACTGTCGACTTCATCGACCGAGAGGTCGACTACGGCAAGGTCTTTGGCGAGATCCAGGCACTTGTGGGCAAGTACAAGGATGAAACGGTCAGAATCCGCGTGGTTGGTGACCCGATTTTATACGGCTGGGTCAATCACTATGTGCCGGAGACGGTTGATCTGGTGGCGGCAGCCTTGGCCGTGACGATGGTTATGCTTTTTGTCCTGCTCCGTACCTGGCGCGGCGTCATCCTGCCGTTACTTGCGGGCCTGATAAGTGCCATCTGGGCACTCGGTATATGTCACCTGCTAGGCATCCACTTCGAGCCCTTAGTGATCGTCGTTGCGATGCTCATTACTTCTAGAGCTGTTTCTCATTCGGTGCAGATCGTCAACCGGTTTGATGACGAGCTTGAAGTTCTGGAGCCGGGTGCAGACTGCGCGCGTCTGGCTGCCAAGATTGCCCTGGCTGACCTTTTCAGACCGGGCATGCTGGGGATCATCGCCGATGCTGCCTGCATGGCGGTAGTGGCTCTGAGTCCAATCCCAATGTTGCAGAAGTTAACCGTCTTATCGGTGGTCTGGGTGTCCACGTTGACGGTGAGTGCGGTGATATTGACACCGGTACTTCTGTCTTACATTCGGAAGCCACATGGCGTTGTTCACATGATCAATTTTATGCCGCCGGCCCGTAAGGTTCTTGATTTCGGCGTCTGGTTGGCAACATCGAAATTCCGTTACATCAATATTGCCTGCAGCGTTGTTGTAATGATTGTTTCGGGAACCTACGCATTCAATCTGAAGATCGGCGACGCAAATCCGGGCTCACCAATTCTTTGGCCGGAATCGAACTACAACATTGACGCGGCAGCGATAAATCGCCACTTCCAGGGCGTCGACCGAATGTTCATTGTAATCGGTGACGACAAAAAGGACGGTTTGCTCAAGACGAATGATGTGTTGCAGTCGATGAATCGCTTCCAGCGCTTTATAGAGGCGCAGCCGGAAGTCGGGGGGTCTGTATCGATTGCGGATGTCTTGCCGGTAGTCAATGCCACCCTGCACGAAGGCAACCCGCGTTACCTTGAGCTTGGTTCAACGCAGGCGGTAAATGGCAGTTTGGTTGCGATTCTCGACTCGGTATCTGAGCCGGGGGATATCGACCGCTTTGCCGACAACAAGTACGCCAACGGTGCCATAACGATGATGTTCCGTGACCGTCAGGGCGAGACTATTCGGACCGCCATGGCACGAGTCAAGGAGTTTATTGCCGCAAATCCTTTGGCTGATGGCCAATGGCAACTGGCTGGCGGTTTGGTAGGCGTCCTGGCAGCGGTCAACGAGGTCATCCTTTCCAGCCAGATTGAGGCCATTGCTTTAGCGCTTCTCGTTCTGGTTGTGATCTGCACAATCGTTTATCGCTCGACCGTCGCAGGAATGTTGTTCATGGTTCCGGTGATCATATCTAACACCTTGACCTTCAGCTTTATGGCGTGGAAGGGAATTGGTATGAACATCAATACCGTACCCGTCGCTGCGTTGGGAATTGGCCTTGGTGTCGACTACGCCTTTTATATTGCCGACCGCATCAAGGAAGAAATCGCAGCAGGCAGCTCGCCTGAGCATGCGATTCATGAAGCACTTCATTCGGCGGGAATGGGCGTCATTGTTACAGCAAGCGTACTGATTTGCTCGACGCTGCTTTGGTGGGCTTCCTCGCTGAAGTTTCAGGCCGAGATGGGATTGCTAATGGCTATTTGGCTGGGAATATCAGCGGCATGTGCCCTCTTCGTCATGCCCTCGATCATCTACGTTTTTAGACCGAATTTCATTTTTGGCAAACAGCAGGGGGCTGTGCTGGCCCATCTGCGTCCCGCCACTAGACAGGTCTGAACGAGCATCACCACCGTTTCGTTTTTACAAAGCGCAGCACTGCTGCCACTTAACTAGAGGGTCCAAGCATGAAACAGAAACATGATCAAGGATGCATCTCGTCAGGGCAAGCCAGAAAAGTCCTCCTGGCCCTTGCAGCCATTGCTATCTGTCCGGCGCTACATGCGTCAGACGATAGTTTCAAAGTGGACGGTTACCTTCGCGAGGAGTTGTCGGTCAATACGAAGAATTGGGCGGATACGCCTAACTACGATGACAGCGGCAAGCTATCGATGGCGCGTACAACGCTGCGCCTGAACGTGGACTGGAAGGCGACGGAAAACATTTCCATAGTCGCCAAGTTGCGCGGTTCGCTGGAGGCTCAGACCCCATTTCTGAAGCACCTTGAGGAAATGGGTGCCAATAACTACGGCTCTGGGGGGGGGAGTTCTCGCGGCAACATCATGGACCTTTACAACAAGGCGGATATCCGCGAATTGTATATCGATTGGCAAGCCTCAGATCGAATCAAGTTCCGCTTTGGTCGCCAACAAATTGTCTGGGGCGAGACTGACTTCTTTGCTGCCAATGACATGGTACACGGCTTCAACTTGACTTGGCGTTCCTTCCTGGAGCCAGCTAACGAAGAGTTGCGTAAGCCGCTGATTATGTTGAAGACCAATATTGATATACCGGAAGCAGACGGGGCTATCGAAGCTTTCGTCCGTCCAGGCTGGGATCGTAGATCGGATATTGGTACGGAGTTGGATATTTATGGCGGCCGCTGGTCCAGCCAGCCCTATGCCGGTGTCGACTTCCGGAATATCGACCCCTATAACCTGGACAGTAGCGAAGGCGACTACAAGAAAGTTACCGGGGGCATCCGCTGGAACGGAACTGCAGACAAGTTCAACTACTCGGCGTCGTATTTGAAGACCTTTTGGCAAAGCCCAATATTGAACGCCAGTTCGACCGATTTTGCGGGTGGTGCTTACTATGTTCCAACCACGCTTGGCGCCTCAAATATCAAGTCTCAGCAAGGCGCCGTATTCGGTGAAATTATCTATCCGATTGTGGACGTATTTGGGGCAACTGCCTCCGGTTACGCGGATTGGGCCGATGCGGTGTTCAGTGCAGAGGTCGCCTACATCAAGGATGCCCCATACCAGTTCAATAACTACCCGGCGAATTCGCTGGCTTCTACGATCGTGGCACCTGGCTTTGATGGCATCAAAAAGAAGAACCTGATTGCCTGGATGTTACGCATGGATAAGAACATTGCGGCTACCCAGAGCCTACTCGGCTCTGAAAAGCCAATGTTCTTCTCTGTGCAACTCTTTGATAAATGGGTTCAAGACTTTAATGAGCGGGATGGACTGCTCAATAGTGTCGGTTGGGGCGCTCGCACAAAGGAACATTCACTTTTGCTGACAGGCATCTTCAGCCTGAGTTACGACAACGGTCGTATCAAGCCTGAGCTGGTTGTTGGTAGTGATCTGACCTACAAAGGTGGCTTCTTTGCACCATCGGTTACGGTTGAACTCTCGAAAAACCTTAAGTGGAAGACCGAGTATGACGGCTTTTGGGATGGTGGCCGCTGGCGCGATACCGGTCCGGGGAGTGCATGCGCAAGTGCCGGTGCAAATCAGTCGAATTGCGATAGCGCAGGCCTGTTTGGGTATTTCCATAACCGCGACCAGTTATATACCAGCCTGACCTATCAGTTCTAATCAAATAAGGAGAACCAGAATGATTCCCATGAAAAAGACCATTTCTGCCGCACTGCTGGTGTTGAATGCTGGTGGGCTGCTTGCCGCGGAGTTGCCAGAGGGAACGGTGATTTCGGCTGAAAATATCGACAAGGTTAAGAACGAGACTTTTGAGGGGCACAGCATTGCGAGCTTGCTGACCGAGCGCATGGAATGGCGCATCCGCAATAATGGATGGAAATTGCCACTGGCCAAGTCAAAGGAAATTCCCCTAGACCCCAAGTGGGTTAAGGCTTCTCAAGGAAATTCCGGAAAAACGAAAATCAACAAAGAAAGTTGCCAAATTGATGGTTGGGGTGGTGGGCAGCCTTTCCCGAATATTGACCTTAAGGATCCTCAAGCTGCAGAGAAGGTGATGTGGAACTGGCACTTGGGACAATTGACCGCAGATCTCTCGCATGTGCCTTTCTGGACACAGGTTCTGGTCGATGGCGCCAAAGGTGTTCACGCGGAGCCTACGGCTGAATTTACTCGCTATGCGATGAAGGGGCGTCTCGCTGGTGCCTCGGTGGAGGGGGACGGCACTGAGCGAGGTCGTCAATTGCTGTACTTCAAGTCGCCATCAGATATGAAGGGCCTAGGAACGTTCACTATCTTTTACGATTCAGCAAAAGTTAATGATGTTTGGGCCTATATCCCCGCAGTTCGTCGTGTCCGACGTCTGTCTGGTGGTGCCTGGATGGATCCGGTTGGCTCATCAGATCAACTTCAGGATGACCTGGAAATTTTCAATGCTCGACCTTGCTGGTATCCAGGGTACAAATTGCTTGGCAAGCGATGGGTCCTTGCTGTCGCGAATAGCAAGCATCCTCTGTGGAATAAGAATGGTAAGGACTTTGCCGATAAGTACCCTGTCCTTGAAAACAAGGCTCCGTTCTGGAACATGAACAATGATCGTTTCGAGCCACGCGAAGTGTATGTCGTTGAGGCAACGACCCCGCCGGAACATCCTTATAGCAAGAAAGTGGTGTACGTCGATAGTAAGTATCCGCGTGTCTATTACGGTGAAGCCTACAACCGAAAGGGCGAGTTCTGGAAATTCATGGAATGGCACTCTTATCCAGCCAAGGCCGACGACGGATATGCCGAAGCCCGTTCTGCGGGAGGTGCAGTTATAGACTTCCAGCGTAATCACGGGACGGTATTCCTGGTTGATACGCCGACATGGAAGAGTAATACCGCGGGACGGTCAGCAAATGACTTCTCGCTCCAGACCTTGCAATCAGCCGGTCGATAACGCCGGGAAAAATGCGGCCAGGCTGAAGTTTCTTCGGCCTGGTTGGTTGCTTCCGAAGCAACCGTTATTAGCAATCCCAAACGTGTTCGGAAATTGGGCTGTCAATAATTTCCTTAACAAAAAACCAAGACTTAGTGATGGAGAGGAGAGTCTCATGGAAGCATTGCTGCAATGTCTTTCGCATAGTCCGATGAAGGGTTATGTTGATCCTTTGCCGGAAATAGTTTCCGATGTGGACGCGGTAATTGCTGAGCTGCGGAAGGAACTTAGGGTGTTTGATCCGGAAGTTATCTTCCTGTTTGCTCCTGATCACTACAACGGGTTTTTTCTTGATGTTATGCCGCAATTCTGTATTGGGGTTGCCGCGACATCTGTTGGTGACTATCGCACTTCTCCGGGACAGCTGACTGTTCCTCGCGAAATTGCAGAGGCCTGTGCTGAACATTTAGTCAGCAGTGATCTCGATGTTGCGATTTCTTACAGAATGCAGGTGGATCATGGAATGGTCCAGCCTTTGGAGGAGTTGACTGGCAGTTTAAATGCTTATCCAGTCGTGCCTCTGTTTGTGAATGGTGTTGCTCCACCGTTAATCAGTATTCGTCGGGCTAGGCAGTTTGGCAGTGCCGTCGGCGAGTTTGCGAAACACCTTGGAAAGCGGTGTCTATTTATCGGTTCTGGTGGTCTTTCACACAACCCTCCTGTGCCCCAGATAGCATCTGCGACAAAAGAAATTTCCGAGTTCCTCATTGGTGGGCGGAATCCAACACCAGAGGGACGAGCTGCCCGTCAGCAGCGCACCAAGGATGCGGCAGTTCGTTTTGCTGCAGGAGAGAGCCCTCTGCATCCGCTTAACCCGATATGGGACAAGACATTTATGAGCGATCTGGTCAAACAGGATTGGGCCGCTCTTGATGCATACCGCAACAGCGAAATTACTAAAGATGCAGGTATTTCGACCCATGAGGCCAAGTCATGGGTTGCGGCGCACGCAGCGATGAGCGCGGCAACTGCTGGCCAATATAAGGCCGAAACCCGTTACTACAGGGCGATTCCAGAGTGGATTGTTGGGTACGGGGTAATGACAGGAAGTCCAAAGTAAAGAGCCTAGGTCTATAGGTGATTGGGGGATTTCCAGAATTCCGAAAGGTACCTGCATGCAGACAAAAAACAACTCGTTAACTGGAGTTATTGTTAGTGAAAAAATTGCCGCGGAAGCAGCGGCGGCGCTACTGAAGTCGGCACACACCAGTGGCCATCCGATTGCTCCGCTGCGCGACCGCCTGACACAGGCCGATTTAGATGGCGCCTACGCCATCCAGGAAGCCAACACTCGAGCTTGGCTGGCTGAAGGTCGTCGCTTGGTCGGGCGCAAGATCGGCCTGACCTCGCTTGCCGTCCAAGCTCAGCTTGGCGTCGATCAGCCTGACTTCGGCATGCTATTCGCCGACATGGCGGTTGGCGATGGCGAGCCGGTTGCGGCCGGTCGCCTGATCCAGCCCAAGGTGGAGGCTGAAGTCGCGCTGATCATCGGTCGCGATTTGACCCACGAACGCCACACTTATGCCGACCTGATCCGTGCCACCGAATATGCGCTGCCGGCCATTGAAATTGTCGACAGCCGCATCGACAACTGGAATATCAAGTTCGTCGATACCGTTGCTGACAACGCCTCGAGCGGCCTGTTCGTCCTCGGTGGTCGCCCAGTCAAATTGTGCGATGTCGATCTGACGGCCTGTGCCATGGAAATGAAACGCGGCGACGAAATCGTTTCGCGTGGTAATGGCCGCGCCTGCCTGGCGAGCCCGCTCAACGCTGCTGTCTGGCTGGCCGATGTCATGGTCCTTCGCGGCCGCCCGTTGCTGGCTGGCGACATCGTGCTGACCGGCGCCCTCGGGCCAATGGTTGCCGTCCGATCCGGTGAGCGTTACGACGTCAGTATCAACGGCCTTGGCAACGTCAGTGCCATGTTTGCCTGATGCATCCCAAACCCCCACAGAGAATATCGACATGACCCAAAAAATCAAATGCGCGCTCATCGGCCCGGGCAACATCGGGACCGACCTGCTCTACAAACTCAAGCGCAGCCCCTACCTCGACCCCGTCTGGATGATCGGCATCGACCCCGAATCCGAAGGCCTCAAGCGGGCCGCCGAAATGGGCCTCAAGACCTGTTCGACCGGTGTCGACGGCTTCCTGCCCCACGTCCTCGCCGACAATGTCCAGATCGCCTTTGATGCGACCAGTGCCTACGTCCACGCCGAGAACTCGCGCAAGCTCAACGCGCTGGGCGTTCTCATGATCGACCTGACCCCGGCCGCCATCGGCCCGTTCTGCGTGCCGCCGGTCAACCTCAAGGAACACGTCGGTCGCCGTGAAA
>NZ_JBASFI010000004.1:0-1748 GCF_049652925.1 Azonexus sp. | reverse complement strand
TCGCTCGATGACGTCGGCTATGAGGAAGGCAGATCGGTAGTACGGGTTGGGTTCGATGGCGCGATCTGCCAGCTCGTCCCAATGGGCGACGTCTGCGTCATCCAATAGAGCGATATCGAGGCGTCTGTACCGAGGGGTCGTGCCGTTGGCGTGGGAGCTGATCACACGTGAATGATGGACGGGACGGATGATCGCCGTTGTCGGTCCGGCATGGTCGCGGTATGATGCCGCTCGCCGCTGGCCCCGGAAACGACTCAGCAGCGGATCCATCGCGGGATGTGGAACACCCCGTGAGCCAATGGGTTCGAGGTCGGGAAGCGAAGGGACCGGCGACGTCGGGCGGCTAGCTCAGCTGGTTAGAGCACTTGCTTGACATGCAAGAGGTCACTGGTTCGAGTCCAGTGTCGCCCACCACAACACGAAGACAGCGTCGATCGGGACGCGCCTTCGGGTCGCACGATCCACAGAGAGCCGGGACGAGGCTGGAAACCCGGCGATCGAACCTGAAGGCACCACCCGTGAGCGGCCGGTGAACCGGCCCGGGAGTCGCCCGTTAGCGCGACCCCAGAGCGCGCAGGTTCGGCCTGCGAAGGCGGGTGGGACCGCGGGAGTGAACCTCTCGTCCTGTCGATGGACGAGGGGTTCCGTGATTCTCCGGAGGCACGCACGATGAGCGACGAATCGAACGACGAGATCGGGGAGGTCCTGGAGGCACCCGAGCGCGGGTCGGCGGACGAGCTGCTGGACGCCGGTGCGCAGGACGAACTCGGCGCGATGCGCCACTCGGCCGCCCACGTCATGGCCGAGGCGATCCTGGACCTCTTTCCCGGGACGAAGCTCGGCATCGGCCCGGCCATCCGCGACGGCTTCTACTACGACGTGCTGTTGCCCCGGAACCTGACTCCGGACGACCTCGCAGCGATCGAGGCGCGCATGGCCGAGAGCATCGCCGCCGATCACCCGTTCGAACGATCCGAGCTGCCTCCGGCCGAGGCACGAGCCTTCCTGGTCGGACAGGACCAGCCGCTCAAGGTCGAGATCATCGACGACCTGGCCACGAAGGCCGAGGCGGCCGGCGAGGCGATGCCGCCCACGTCGTTCTACCGCCAGGGCCCATTCATCGACCTGTGCCGTGGCCCGCACGTCGCCTCCACCGGCAAGATCGGGCCGTTCAAGCTGCTCTCGATCGCCGGCGCCTACTGGCGTGGCGACGAGAAGCGCCAGATGCTCCAGCGGGTGTACGGCACGGCCTGGGCGTCCCAAGAGGACCTGGACCAGTTCCTGTGGCGGCGCGAACAGGCGAAGCTGCGCGACCATCGCCGCCTCGGGACCCAGCTGGACCTGTTCAGCTTCCACGACGTCAGTCCCGGCTCGGCCTTCTGGCATCCCAAGGGCCAGCTGATCTGGCGGACGCTCGAGGGCGCCATGCGCGAGCTGCAGGCCCGCCGCGGCTACCAGGAGATCAGCACCCCGATCCTGGTCGACAAGAAGCTCTGGCAGCAGTCCGGTCACTGGGATCTGTACGACGCCAACATGTTCCGCCTCGAGTCCGAGGACCACGAGTTCGCGCTGAAGCCGATGAACTGCCCTGAATCCACGTTCATCTACCGCTCGAAGATCCGGTCCTATCGCGACCTGCCACTCCGCCTCAACGAGTACGGCCGGCTCCATCGCAACGAGCGGTCCGGCACCCTCTCTGGGTTGACCCGCGTCCGCCAGTTCATCCAGGACGATGCACACGTGTATGT
>NZ_JBASFI010000003.1:0-15975 GCF_049652925.1 Azonexus sp. | reverse complement strand
ATGCGGCAAAAATCGAAAGCATCACTGCCGCTGCCGACACCGCCCAAAGCACGCTCACCAACCGCGAACTGACCAAGTCCGAACGTCCCGAACTTGGTGCCGCCAAGATCATCGTTTCCGGTGGTCGCGGTTTGGGCAGTGGCGAGAACTACCACAAGCTCCTTGAGCCGCTCGCCGACAAGCTTGGTGCGGCCCTCGGTGCAAGCCGTGCCGCGGTCGATGCCGGCTTCGTGCCGAACGACTACCAGGTCGGTCAGACCGGCAAGATCGTTGCGCCGCAGCTGTACATCGCCATCGGCATCTCGGGGGCCATCCAGCATCTGGCTGGCATGAAGGAGTCGAAAGTCATCGTCGCCATCAACAAGGATCCGGATGCACCGATCTTCCAGGTGGCGGATTACGGCTTGGTTGGCGATTTGTTCGAAGTGGTGCCGCAATTGGTCGGAGCTGTCGGCTAAAATAGCTATGTGAATCTGACAGATACCTTGATGGGCGAAGGATGGTACTGGGCGGCCTGGATCGCCTGGGTGCTGTTTTTCGCCCGCAGTCTTTGGCGCGCCCCTTGGCGGCGACTAAAGGATTCCGAGCAGCTCAACGTGTGGCTTGGGATGGTTGTTTTGCTCACTGTTGTCTGGAGCCTCAAGGCTGGCATCAAGCCCGGCCTGACGTTTCACCTGCTCGGGGCGACGGTGTTTACGCTCAGCTTCGGGCCACATCTGGCTTTTGTTGGGCTCTCCCTGGTAACGCTCGGCATTACCTTGAATGGCGCTGCCGGACCGTTCGCCTATGGCGCTAACGCCATGCTGCTGGCTGGCTTGAGTGTGGGGTTGAGCCAGTTTTTCTTCCGTGTTTTTTCCGGTGTGCTGCCCAGACATTTCTTTGTCTTTATCTTCGTAAATGGATTTCTTGGCGCTGCATTGACGATTGTTGGTGTTGGCTTCGCTGCTACGGTCCTGCTGGCAACGGCTGGCGCTTATGAATGGGACTATCTGATCAGCGAATATTTCCCCTATTTTGTGCTGCTTGCGTTCTCTGAAGCGTGGTTGTCGGGGATGTTGATGACCTTATTCGTTGTTTACCGGCCTGAATGGGTAGGTAGCTTCGATGATTCCACTTATCTGGCAGGAAAATAACAGCTACAATTTCAATAATTTAATGTCATTTGGAGTTTCTTCTTTGAAGCGCCTTGCTTATCGCTATTTTTTACCGGTCTTGATGCTCGCTTTCTCGGGTGGCGCGTTTGCGGTCGGCTTGGGCGATTTGCGTGGGCAGCCGGTTCTGGGGGAGCGGATTCAGCTGGAAATCGATCTCCTGGGCGCAGAAAAACAAAAGCTTGACGCCAATTGTTTTCGCCTTGTGCAGCCGCCCGGGTCCGGCGATCTTCCGTGGCTCAGAAAAGCCGGCTTTAGTGTGCGCAAAGGCGTCCAGCCAGTTCTCGAAATTCGCTCGGATGTGCCCTTGCGAGAACCGATCATGCAATTGGCGGTTTACTTGGGTTGCGGGCATGAAATATCCCGAGAGTATATTCTCATGGCATATCCGCTCGGGGGGGGGCAATCTCCTACGGCAGAGCCGCGTCAACGTGAAGTTGCGGCGACTTCCGATAGGCAACCGGTTCAGCGGCCGGTCCGGGTTCGTTCTATCACTCCTGCGGTCAACGATGAGCCGCCAAGGTTGCCTGTCCGGCGTGCTGAAAAACGCCCCGTCACTCGTGGAATGCCAGACCGCCTGATGCTGTCGGATGACGGCTATGTCGCTGAGCCATCTCTGCGTCTGGCGACTGGTTTGTCCTTGGGTGGTGCAGAAACCAAGGAGACACAGCGCGAAATATTGCGTCTTGAGTTCCGGATGTTGATGGCCATGCACGAGCAGGCCACGTCGCAAATGGCCACTGCCGAAAAATTGCGGAACATGGAAGGCACGCTGGGCGAACTCCAGCAGCGTGCGGCAGAGTTTGCCAAGCGAGTGGAAACGGATGGCGCAGTGACCATTCCAGGTTCCTCCGCGCCTGATGGCGGAGCTCCAAATGCTTCGCTTCCCTCTGTCGCTGCACCACTGCCATCGGGGGATATCCCGGTCAGGCAGCAGCCAAAATCGCCTCCGGTCGTGGAGGAGTCGTCGGGGTTGTCTGAGTGGACGCTTTACGGCGTGTTGATTGGATCTGTGCTCGGTCTGGCGGGGTGGCTCGGGTGGAGAAATTATCGAGAGAAGATGCTGGGTGTCGGCGATTCCGAATCCCCTATCCTGATTCCCGAATTGAAGGTTGACCCGAAGCGCGCCGAAGAGCACGAAGAGCTTGGAGGCGTCGACCTTCCCTTCGAGCCGGTGGCCATGGGCATGCCGATGCAGGTGGATGTCGAGCTTGATGTCGGTGGAAGCGAAAGCCAGTCCGGTCAATCGGAGGCGCCGGCGAAGGCACCTGAGCGTGGACACGACTCCCTGATGTCAATCAATGCGACGACCTTGGATGAGCATTTTGAAGCCAATCCCGTCATGGAACTGGCCGATATCATGCTCTCGTTTGGTCGAGTAAAGGGCGCGGCCCAGGCTTTGCAGGAATACATTGACCACAATCCGCAAGAAGCGTTGCAGCCGTGGATTCGCTTGATGGATGTGTACCGGATGGCTGGCATGCGTGCCGAGTTTGAAAATGTTGCCCGCAACCTCAACCTGCATTTTAATGTCGAGGTTCAGAGTTGGGATGATGCTCTTTCGGGAATAGATGTTTCCGGCGAACATCCCGTCGCGCCCCGGCCACAGACCCTGGAAGACCTGCCCCGCCTGGTGAATACGATCGTCGATCTGTGGAATTCCGGCGATGTCGTCGGCTATATGTACCAGTTGCTGCGTGACAACCGGGGCGGCCAACGCCTGGGCTTTTCCTTGCCGGTGGTCGAGGATGTGTTGTTCCTGATTGAGCTAAAAGAAACCGCTAACCGTATGGAAAAAATCTGATGAGCGAATATCTTGCCCCGCTGAAAGAAATGCGTTTTGTCATGCAGGAACTGGCTGGCCTTGATCAGGTGGTTTCGCTACCAGGGTGTGAAGAGGCAACGCCAGACGTCGTTGGCGCCATTCTCGAAGAGGCTGCCCGCTTCGCCGGTGAGGTTTTGTCGCCATTGAACCGGGTTGGCGACAGGGATGGCGCCAAATGGAAAGATACCGTCGTTACGACTTCGCCGGGGTTCAAGGAAGCCTATCGCCAGTTTGTTGACAATGGCTGGAATGGCCTCGGTTGCGACCCCGAGTTTGGTGGGCAGGGCTTGCCCAAGCTCCTCTCTACGGCTGTCAGTGAAATGTGGAAAGCGTCCAATCACGCCTTCTCGCTGTGTCCGATGTTGACGCAAGGCGCCATTGAGGCTTTGATGATTGCCGGTACAGATGAGCAGAAAGCGGCTTATCTGCCAAATCTGGTTTCCGGTGATTGGACTGGCACAATGAACCTGACCGAGCCTTCGGCGGGCTCCGATCTCGCGGCAGTGCGTTCGCGTGCCGAGCCAGTGGGTGATGGAACGTACAGGATTTTCGGACAGAAGATTTTTATCACTTACGGTGAGCACGACATGACGGACAACATCGTCCATCTCGTGTTGGCGCGAACCCCCGGTGCACCTGAGGGCGTCAAGGGTATTTCACTATTCGTCGTGCCCAAGTTCCTGCTCAAGGTCGACGGCACGCCGGGGGAACGCAATGACGTTTATTGCGTTTCCATCGAACACAAACTGGGCATTCATGGCAGCCCCACGGCCGTGCTGGCCTTCGGCGATCATGGTGGGGCCATCGGTACGCTGGTTGGCGAGGAGAATCGTGGCCTCGAATACATGTTCATCATGATGAACGCGGCACGCTTTAACGTCGGTCTTGAAGGTCTGGGCGATGCCGAGCGTGCCTATCAGCGTGCGGTGGTCTTTGCCAGGGAGCGCGTCCAGGGTACGGAAGTCGGTGTCCGGGGCGGCCCGAAAGTGCCGATCATCAAGCATCCCGACGTTCGCCGCATGTTGCTGTCCATGCGGGCCCGTATTGAGGCGATGCGGGCGCTGGCCTATGTGACGGCCGCCGCGCAGGACAATGCGCATGGCAACCCGGATGACGCTGCGCGCGAAAAGGCCAGGGCTTTTGCCGATTTGTTGATTCCGGTCGTCAAGGGGTGGAGCACCGAGAGTGCCATTGATATCGCTTCGCTGGGCGTGCAAGTCCATGGTGGCATGGGTTATATCGAGGAAACCGGTGCTGCGCAGCATCTGCGCGATGCGCGTATTACCGCCATCTACGAGGGGACGACTGCCATTCAGGCCAATGATCTGATTGGTCGCAAGATTGCTCGTGAAAAGGGTTCAACGGTCATGGCTGTGATTGCGGACATGCGATCAGCGGTAGCGCACCTTGATGGCGATCTGGTAGCAATTGGTGCCCGTCAGAGTGCGGCGGTCGACGCGCTGGAGAAGGCTGTTTCCTGGATCGTTGCCAATTTCTCTACGGATCCAAAGGCGGCACATGCCGGGGCTGTACCTTTTCTCTATCTGTTCGGGATCGTCGCTGGTGGCTGGCAGATGGGGCGTGCCGCGGTGATTGCACGCAATAAGATTGCCGCGGGAGAAACAGATCCTTTTTGGGCTGCAAAACTGGCAACGACGCAGTTTTATGCCGATCATTTCCTGACTCAGGCTGCTGGTCTGGCCGAGTCTGTGGTTGCCGGTGCGGCCGGAGCCTTGGAACTAGCCGACGACAGTTTCTGACAATCAGTCCCTTGTTTTCGCCAAAAGCCCACGACTGCTGATATAATCGTGGGCTTTTCAACCTTGCCCTACCGCACCCGCATGGTGGAGGGTTTATCCCAAAAGGAGATTGCATGCGCCATTACGAAATCTGCTTTATCGTCCATCCGGACCAAAGCGAACAGGTGCCCGGCATGGTCGAGCGCTATCGCGCCATTGTTGCCGCCAAGAACGGCACCATTCATCGTCTGGAAGACTGGGGCCGCCGTCAACTGGCTTACCCTATCCAGAAGATCCACAAGGCCCACTACGTTCTGATGAACATCGAGTGCGACGGCGAAACGCTGAACGAACTCGAACATTCGTTCAAGTTCAACGACGCTGTGCTGCGCCACCTGACCGTCAAGATGAAAGCGGCTGTGACGACTCCTTCCCCGATGATGAAGGAAGAGAAGTCCAAGTCGATGATGCCTGCCGATGCAGCTCCGGCTGCTCCGGTTGAAGCGGCTGCCGCTGTCTAAGACTCTGTACGGGAATTACGGCTGAACTGCATCACTCTCTCGGGAAAACTGGTCGAGCGCAAGGCATTGCGCTACACACCGGCTGGTCTCCCGGTTAGCGAAGGATGGCTGCAACACAGCTCCTCGCAAACTGAAAGTGGTGTAGAGCGCTTGGTGGAAGTGGAAATTGCTGTCGTGGCCCTGGGCGAAACTGCCCGCTGGCTGGAGGCGGCACCCCTCGGTGGGACGGTCAAACTGACTGGATTTCTGGCTGCCAAGAGCCGCAACAGCAAGGCTCCCGTATTGCATGTGAATACACTCGAATTTTTGGAAGGAAATGAAAATGGCTCGGTTCTTCAAGAAGAAGGATGACGACAAGAAAAAGAAGCGCGGTGGCGGCCTGTTCAAGCGTCGCAAGTTCTGCCGCTTCACGGCTGAAAAGGTCGAACAGATCGACTACAAGGATGTGGATGTCCTCAAGGAATTCATCCAGGAAAACGCCAAGATCATGCCGGCTCGTTTGACCGGCACCAAGGCCGGTTATCAGCGCCAGCTGGGCACCGCTATCAAGCGCGCCCGCTTCATGGCACTGCTGCCGTACACCGATAACCATCAATAATTTTCGAGGAGACGAAACATGCAAATCATTCTGCTCGAAAAGGTTGTTAACCTCGGTAATCTCGGCGATGTGGTCAAGGTCAAGGACGGCTATGCCCGTAACTTCCTGATTCCGCAACGTATGGCCAAGCGTGCTACGCCGGCTGCCATGGCCGAATTTGAAGTGCGCCGCGCCGAACTGGAAAAGCTCGCTGCTGAAAAGCTGGCGGCTGCCCAGGCTGTTGCTGACAAGATGAACGGTACTGCCGTTTCCGTCGCCCGCAAGGCCGGCATGGATGGTCGTCTGTTCGGTTCGGTCGGTAACGTTGATATCGCTGACGCCCTCAAGGCGGCTGGCTTCGATGTCGACAAGTCGGCCATCCGCATGCCGGACGGTCCGCTCAAGGCAATCGGCGAGTTCCCGCTCGACGTTGCCCTGCACACCGACGTGCTGGCCAACATCACCGTGGCTGTGGTCGCCGAGTAATTCCGGACATCACCCACCAAAAAGGCCTCGCGATTGCGAGGCCTTTTTAATTTAAACTTGCCGCCATGAATCAACGTCCGCCAAAGCCAAGAATCTCTGATTCCACTCTTGATCACCTGCGTGTGCCTCCTCACTCAATCGAGGCAGAGCAGTCGGTTTTGGGTGGCTTGTTGCTCGATAATCAGGCTTGGGACCGAATTGGCGATCAGGTTGCCGAAACGGATTTCTACCGGGATGAACACCGGCGGATTTTCCGGCAGATTCGCAAGTTGCTGGATAACGCCAAGCCAGCCGATGTGGTTACGGTTGCCGAGGCGCTTGATGCGGCCGGTGAGGGGGATCAGACCGGTGGGCTGGCCTACCTTGGTGAGTTGGCGGCCAATACGCCCTCGGCGGCTAACATCAAACGTTATGCCGAAATCGTTCGTGAGCGTTCGGTATTGCGCAAGCTTGTTGCTACAGCTGACGAGATTGCCGCCGATGCGTTGAATCCGCTAGGCCGGGATGCCGAGACGCTGCTTGATGAAGCGGAATCGAAGATTTTCAGGATTGCGGAAGCAGGGGCGGGGCACAGCGAAGGTTTTGTCCATATCAACCCCTTGTTGACTCAGGTGGTTGAGCGGATCCAGGAGTTGCACGACAGGGACAATCCTTCCGATATCACCGGCGTGCCGACCGGTTTTATCGATCTCGACCAGAAAACGTCAGGTTTTCAACCGGGAGACCTGATTATTGTTGCGGGTCGTCCGTCGATGGGGAAGACCGCGTTTGCGCTGAATATTGCTGAAAATGTTGCGGTCGAAAGCGGTCTGCCGGTTGGTGTATTTTCGATGGAAATGGGTGGAGCCCAGTTGGCCATGCGGATGCTGGCCTCGATCGGGCGCCTTAATTCGCAAAGCCTGCGTACAGGCAGGATGAACGACGAAGAGTGGTCCAAGCTGTCCTTCGCGCTCGGCAAATTGCATGAAGCGCCGATATATATTGATGAAACGGGCGGTCTGAGTCCGGCCAATCTGCGTGCCCGCGCCCGACGTCTGGCGCGACAATACGGCGGGAAATTGGGGCTTATTGTCATCGACTACATCCAGCTCATGAGCGGTAATCGGCAAGGCGAAAATCGGGCGACCGAAGTTTCGGAAATCTCCCGCTCGATCAAATCCCTGGCCAAAGAGCTGCAGGTGCCTATCGTCGCCCTATCGCAGTTGTCGCGGAAGGTTGAGGAGCGGACTGACAAGCGGCCGATGATGTCCGACTTGCGTGAGTCAGGCGCTATCGAACAGGATGCCGACGTGATCCTGATGATGTACCGCGACGAGTATTACAACAAGGAAAGCCAGGACAACAAGGGCTTGGCCGAAGTTATTATCGGCAAGCAGCGTAACGGCCCGACCGGTACGGTGCGCCTGAACTTCGTCGGCGAATTCACTCGCTTCCAGAATCTGGCTAGCGGCGGCTTCATCGATTCGCAGAACTGAGGTTCGTCTACAGAACGACCTGCCGGGTACGGATGCTGTACTGGAGGGCTGCGTCAGCACGACTGCCCGATGATTCCAGTTGCGGCATGAGAAGGAAGGGGATGGCTGAATTCTTTCCTGGCAGGACGACATCGGTCCCCAAGTTGAAGGCAATCCAGTTCATTTCCCACACGCCGAACAGGATTTTCTTCAGCGAGATCAGCTTGCTGTCGCGATCGGAAAGAACTTCCATGGAAATCGCACGGCGCACATCGCTGGGATCAACCGGGATCCATCCGTAGCCCGGCACGTAAAATTCAGCACGGACATGATGGCCACGCGTCGCATCATCGCTGCTCAGTCCGAGGCTTCGAAACAGCCGTGACGATCCGGTACGCATGCCGTAAACACAACGTGCCGGAATGCCGATGGCCCGGCAGATCGAGACAAAGAGGCCGTTGATGTCAGCCGAGCGCCCGCCGTATTGCCCCTGGATCAACTGCCGGCGAACATCACCGGTGCCGCTTCCGGGCAGGGAGAGATCGTAAGTGGTGTTGTCGACGACCCATTCATAGATGGCCTTGGCTTGGGCTACCGGGTCCTTGATACGTCCCAGGATGCGCTCGCCAAGCTGGAAGGCCAGGCCATCGTTGGGGATAAGCTGGGAGGCTTGGAGGTTGCGGCGCAGGATGTCTTCGCGCTCCGGGGCGACCGTCCGTTTGGTGACGTCAAAATGGCGGTCAGCTGTGGTAACCAGTGTAGTTAACTGAAGCCGGGCATCGCCGCTGTCCGGCCATTCGCAGTAGAAGACCTCAAGGTCGCCATCCGGCAGGCGGCGCATGCTGGCGTTGGCCTGATTGCCGGCCCAAGTGTGTCCGAGGGTGCGCTGATACAGCGTATCCTGGTTGAGCGGAAGGGGTAGCCAGAGCTTGGCGGCGCCGCTTCTGTTTTTCAGGTTGACCGTCGTCGTGATCTCAAAGGTGCGCCATTCGCTCGGTGGTTCCGGCGCTTTGACGGGTGGCAGACGGGAGGCGGACGTACCTTGCGGCGGTCGCTCGATCACCGAATCTTCTGCGGTATGGGCTACCGGCTGTTGAGGCTTGTAGCTGACTTTGCCTTTTCGCTGGCCTGTTCTGGCGGCTGGTTTTTTCACCGGCTTGCCCGTGCTTGCCTTGGTCGAACCAGCTTTGGCCTGCTTCTTTGCTGCCCATGCGTCGGTGACGAATAGCGAGAGTGCTGCGGCTGATGCTAGAAAATCGCGACGTTTCAAGAAACTCCTCCGGCTGAAACAATCCGTGGTTGAAACGAAAAGGCCGTGTCACTGACACGGCCCCTTGATTGATGGAACAATTATAGCACTTCGGCCGCGTGGTCGGCCAAGCGGGAGCGCTCCCCGCGTTGTAACGTTATGTGACCAGAGTGCGGCCAGCCCTTGAAGCGGTCTACAACGTAGGTCAGGCCCGAACTGCCCTCTGTCAGGTAAGGCGTGTCGATCTGCGCAATGTTGCCCAGACAGACCACCTTGGTGCCGGGGCCGGCGCGGGTGACCAGCGTTTTCATCTGCTTCGGCGTCAGGTTCTGGGCTTCGTCGATAATCAGGAATTTCTTGAGGAAGGTCCGGCCGCGCATGAAGTTCATTGACTTGATCTTGATCCGCGAACGGATGATGTCGTTCGTCGCCGCCTTGCCCCAGTCGCCGCCGTAGGCGCCGCTGCTCGCTTCGTCGGTGTGGGTCAGTACATCAAGATTGTCTTCGAGGGCGCCCATCCACGGCGCCATTTTTTCTTCCTCGGTGCCGGGCAGGAAGCCGATGTCTTCACCAACCGGAACGGTGGCGCGGGTCATGATGATTTCGGCAAACAGCTTGCTTTCCAATACCTGGGTCAGGCCGGCAGCCAGGGTTAGTAGCGTCTTGCCGGTACCGGCCTGGCCAAGCAGGGTGACGAAATCGATATCCGGATTCATGAGCAGGTTCATCGCGAAATTCTGTTCGCGATTGCGCGCCATGATGCCCCACACGGCATTCTTCGGATGGGTGTAGTCGATCAGCGTTTCGAGAACGGCGGTCTTGCCGGCAGATTCCTTGACGATGGCCGTGAAACCGTCCTTTTCTAGCCAGATGCATTCATTGACCAGCATCTGCGGACAGAGCGGGCCGGTGACCTTGTAATAGGTCCGGCTGTCCTTCTTCCACGACTCCATGCTCTTGCCGTGCTTGTCCCAGAAGTTGTCGGGCAGGGCGCGAGTGCCGGTGTAGAGGATGTCGGTGTCCTCGAGCACCTTGTCGTTGAAGTAGTCCTCGGCGAGCAGGTTGAGGGCGCGCGACTTGATGCGCATGTTGATGTCTTTCGACACCAGGATGACCGGGCGCTTGGGGAATTTCTTCTGGAGGTGGATGACCACCGAGAGGATCTGGTTGTCGACCTTGGAGGTCGGCAGGCCTTGCGGCAGATCGGCGCTGATAGCTTCGGTCTGCAGGAAGAGCCGGCCGCTGGCCAGCTTTTTCGACGGACCGTAGAGATCGATGCCTTCATCGATGTCGTCCTCGCCGTTGGCGGCCAGCAATTCGTCCAGCATCCGTGAGGTCTGGCGGGCATTGCGGGCAATTTCGGACATGCCCTTCTTGTGGTTGTCGAGCTCTTCCAGCGTCATGATAGGCAGGAAGACGTCGTGTTCTTCGAATCTGAAAAGACTGCTTGGGTCGTGCATGAGCACGTTGGTGTCAAGGACGAAAATTTTGGTAACGGCGGGCTTCTTGATGGCTGCGGGCTTGCGCGGCATGGAGTGGGCCTTTGGTTGGGTGGGAGAAGTAAAAAGGGTTAAAGGGTTTTGACGAAATCAAGAACTTCCTGAACGTGGCCGGGGACTTTGACACCACGCCATTCGCGGCGCAGAACGCCGCTACGGTCAATGACGAAGGTGCTCCGTTCAATTCCCCGCACCTGTTTCCCATACATGTTTTTCATTTTCATGACAGCGAACAGGGTGCAGATGGCTTCATCGGCATCGGAGCCCAGTTCGAAGGGGAAGCTTTGTTTGGCCTTGAAGTTTTCGTGTGACTTCAGGCTATCGCGCGAAATGCCGAGAACGACGGCGTTGGCGGCGATGAATTGGTCGTGCAGATCGCGGAAATTTTGCCCTTGGGTTGTGCAGCCCGGGGTGCTGTCCTTCGGGTAGAAATAGATCACGACGACCTTGCCAGCTTGGGCGGCCAGGCTGAAAGTGGTGCCGCCGGTGGCCGGCAGGGAGAAGTCGGGGATTGGGGTGTCGAGCATGGCAATGCCTCTGTGTTGTGGTGTTTGAGGCATTGTGGGCAATTCACCGCAGGCAGGTCAAGCGGTCCGGCGGGCATTTGTTAAACTTCTGTCCATGCGAAAAATCTGCGCGAGCCTCGTTGTCGTCATCGCCCTGTCCGGCTGCGGGCAGGCCTGGAACGATCCGTACCCGGCCGCCGATGGCGGACGCAACATTCTCTACACGGCCTTCACCGACCGGCCCAAGCATCTCGACCCGGCGCGCTCCTATGCCGAGGACGAGATTACCTTCACGGGGCAGATCTATGAGCCGCCGCTGCAATACCACTATCTGAAGCGGCCTTACGAGTTGATTCCGGCTACCGTCGAGCAGGTGCCGGTGCCGCGTTTCTACGACGCGGCCGGGCGCGAATTGCCCCACGATGCGCCGGTTGAGCGCATCGCCGAGAGTGTTTATGAGCTGAAACTCAAGCCGGGTATCCGTTTCCAGCCGCATCCGGCCTTCGCGCTCGATTCCCACGGTCAACCGGAAATTTTGGCCAAAAATGAAATCGCCAAACGGCAGACCATGGCCGATTTCCCCACGGTCGGTACGCGCGAACTGCGCGCCGACGACTACATCTACCAGATCAAGCGCCTAGCCCACCCGCACCTGCATTCGCCGATTTTCGGCATGATGGCCGACAAGATCGTTGGCTTGAAGGAACTCGGCGACAGCCTGCAGAAAGCCGCCAAGGACAAGCCTGCGAGTGAATGGCTCGATCTCGATGCCTACCCGCTGAGCGGCGTTGAGAAGGTCGACGCGCTGACCTGGCGCATCCGAATCAAGGGCAAGTACCCGCAGTTTCTCTACTGGCTGGCCATGCCGTTTTTTGCGCCGGTGCCGCGCGAGGTCGACCGCTTTTTCAGCCAGCCCGGCATGGCGGAAAAGAACCTGACGCTGGACTGGTGGCCGGTCGGCACTGGCCCGTTCATGCTCAGCGAAAACGATCCGAACCGCCGCATGGTTCTCTCGCGCAACCCGAATTTCCACGGCCAGACCTACCCCTGCGAAGGCGAGCCGGGCGACCGTGCAGCCGGCTTGCTCGACGATTGCGGCAAGCCGCTGCCCTTCCTCGATGAGGCCATCTTCACGCGCGAGAAAGAGGCGATCCCGTACTGGAACAAGTTCCTGCAGGGTTACTACGACGCTTCCGGGATTTCCTCCGACAGCTTCGATCAAGCTGTACGCGTCAATGTCGGCGGCGACGTGGCACTGAGTGACGAGATGCGCGACAAAGGCATCCGCCTGCTGACGTCGGTCAAGTCGTCGACCTTCTACATGGGTTTCAACATGCTCGACCCGGTCATCGGCGGCCTGACGCCACGGGCGACCAAGTTGCGCCAGGCCATTTCGATAGCCATCGACCAGGAAGAATTCATCTCCATCTTCCAGAACGGCCGTGGCATCGCCGCGCAAAGTCCTCTGCCACCGGGGATCTTCGGTTTCGAAGCGGGCGAGCAAGGGATTGACAGCACCGTTTACGACTGGGTCGATGGCAAGCCGAAACGCAAGCCAGTCGAGGTCGCCAAAAAGCTGGTCGCCGAAGCCGGTTATCCGAATGGCCGCGATGAAAAAACCGGCGAACCGCTCGTCGTCAATCTCGACACCACCGGTGGCGGCATGGGTGAAAAATCCCGGCTTGACTGGCTGACCCGGCAATTTGCCAAGATCGACGTGCAACTGGTCGTTCGCTCGACCGACTTCAACCGCTTCCAGGACAAGATCCGCAAGGGCAACGTCCAGCTCTATTACTTCGGCTGGAACGCCGATTACCCGGACCCGGAAAATTTCTTCTTCCTGCTCGACGGCAACGAAGGCAAGGTCGCCAAGGGCGGCGAGAACGCCTCGAACTACGCCAATCCCGAATTCGACCGCCTGTTTCTGCGCATGAAAAACATGGACAACACACCCGAGCGCCTGGGCATCGTCCGCCAGATGAACACTATCCTGCACCACGACGCGCCCTGGGTTTTCGGCCTGCACCCGAAAAGCTATACCCTGAGCCATCGCTGGCTCAGAAATCGCAAGCCGAGCGATGTTGGCAACAACACCTTGAAATACCAGCGCATCGACACTGCTGAACGCGCTGCTGCCCGCCGCGAATGGAATGGCCCGGTGCTCTGGCCGCTCGGGCTTGGTCTGCTGGTGCTGGTGCTGGCCATCATCCCTGCCATTATTGGCTATCGTCGCCGCGAGCGCCGGGCCGCGCTCAAGTGAAGCTAATCGAGCGCCAGCAAGGGCTTGATGCCGAACTGCTCAATTTTCACGACTTGTGGCATCCGCAGCCCTTTCGTGAGCCTCGACCGGAATGGTGCGAGCGCTGGCCGTCGTTGTTCGATGAACTGATGGGTTTGCCCGAAGCCGAGATTGCGCGCCTAAACGATGACAGCGAGGCTGCGTTGGCTCTGCTCGCCCGTCACGTTCCGGCCGTCTCCACGCTTTCCCCCTTGGCTGATTTGCCAGTACTGCAAGGCGCATCGTTGCCGGAGCGCAGTGCCCACTGGGCCTGGGAAATCCCCGGCCGCAAGCGCGAGCAAATCGAGGCCTTTGCCGCTGCGGCCGGTCAGGGCCGGCAACCAGTTCTCGACTGGTGCGGTGGCAAGGGCCACCTTGGCCGCCTGCTGGCGCAGGCCTGGCAGACGCCGGTTCATACCCTCGAGATCGATGCCAATTTGTGCGAGGCGGGGGAAGGTCTGGCCCAACGGGCGGGAGTCCGGCAGCAATTTGTCGTTTCTGATGCGTTGACCGCTACCGACTGGCCGCAGGCCGGCCAGCATGCCGTCGCCCTGCACGCCTGCGGCGAACTACATCGTCGCTTGATCCGAGATGGTGTCGACAAATGCGTCGACAGCTTCGATGTTGCGCCCTGCTGTTACTACCGTGGCGTCGCCGAAAACTATCTGGCGCTGTCGGCCAATCTGCATTTGGCGCTGACGCGCGACGATACCCGTCTGGCCGTGACCGAAACCGTCACCTCGTCGTCGAGGGAAACGCGGCAGCGGGATCGGGCTATTGCCTGGAAGCTCGGTTTCGATTCCTATCGCCGGACGGTGAGTGGCGATGCTTACCGCAGTTTCAAACCGGTGCCCGACGCTTGGGTGCGTGCCGAGTTCGCGGATTTTCTGGGCCGGATGGCAGAACGGGAGGGACTGCCGCTGCCATCGACCTCAGTTGCCACAGAATTCGAAGTCCGCGGCTGGCAGCGGCGTAACGAAGTCATGCGGCTATCCATCGTCCGCCATGCCTTTCGTCGGGCCATCGAAGTCTGGCTTGTCCTCGATCTGGCCTGTTTTCTCAATGAACGGGGTTACGAGGTCGGCCTGGGCAGCTTCTGCGACCGGCGTCTGACGCCGCGCAACCTGCTTATTTCGGCCCGACTAGCCTAGCCAGATAGTCGGCCAGTTCGCTCGGATGGTCGATGACCAGATCGGCACCCCAGGCGTGCAGCGGCCCGCTGTCGCCGAGATAACCATAGGAGACGGCCACGGTCTTGCACCCAGCGGCGTTGCCGGCGACGATGTCGCGCCGGTCGTCACCGACGTAAAGAGTCCGTTCCGGTCGGCAGCGGAGCAGTTGGCAGGCATGCAGGATAGGCAAGGGCGAAGGCTTCGCCTCGGCCGTCGTGTCGCCACTGACGACGCAGTTCGTGCGTGGTGTCAGTTGCAGCAACTCGACCAGTGGATCAGTAAATCGCATCCGCTTGTTGGTGACGATGCCCCAGCCCAGATTCAGGGCTTCCAACGCATCGAGCAGTTCGGGAATGCCGTCGAACAGGCGGGTGGCGTCACACAGGCGTCCGGCGTAAATCTCAAGAAAGCGCAGTGACAGACGCTCGTAGCTCGGATGCGAGTTATCGATACCGAAGCCCGCATTGAGCAGTCCACGAACGCCTTGCGAGGTATATGGCCTGAGCGCGGTCAGGGATTGCTGCGGTCGACCTTCCTCTAGCAGCAAAATATTGACTGCTTCGCCGAGGTCGGGCGCCGTATCAGCCAGCGTCCCGTCCAGGTCGAAAAGTACGGCATCAAACATGCCGCGTCGCGCGCATCAGGTAATTGACGCTGGTGTCCGTTCCCAATGAATAGACTTTGCTTAGCGGGTTGTAGCTCATGCCGACGACTTCGTCCGGTTCAAGTCCGGACAGCTTGGCCCAGCGCGCCAGTTCCGATGGTTTGACGAACTTGGCGTAGTCATGCGTGCCCCTGGGCAGCATGTTCATGATGTATTCAGCACCAATTACCGCAAAAAGGTAGGACTTCGGGTTGCGGTTCAGCGTGGACAGAAAAACCTGGCCGCCCGGTTTGACCAAACGCGCGCAAGCGGCGATGACGCTGGACGGGTTGGGCACGTGTTCGAGCATTTCAAGGCAGGTCACCGCATCGAAAGCACCCGGCATTTCATCCGCCAGTTGCTCGACGGAAATTTTGCGGTAATCGACCTTTTGGCCGCTCTCGAGTAAATGCAGCTTGGCGACGCCCAGCGGCTTTTCCGAGAGGTCGATGCCGGTCACATTGGCGCCACGTACCGCCATGCCTTCCGAGAGCAGGCCGCCACCGCAGCCGACATCGAGGATGCGTTTTCCGGCAAGGCCGATGGCCTGGTCGATCCAGTCCAGTCGCAACGGATTGATATCGTGCAGCGGCTTGAATTCGCTGTTCGGATCCCACCAGTGGTGGGCGAGATCACCAAACTTTTCCAGTTCGGCGGGGTCGGCGTTGAGCATGGTCATGGGGTCGAGAAAATTTGATCAGAAAAGAAAAAGCCCTGCCGAAGCAGGGCTTTCATTGAAGCGTCGGCCGATTACTTGGTGCCGATGACTTCGATATCAACGCGACGATCCGGCTGCAGGCAGTCGATCAGGGCCTTGGTCTTGGCGTTGCCCTTGCACTTGTCGCCGGTAACCGGCTGCTTCTCGCCCTTGCCTT
>NZ_JBASFI010000002.1:0-270080 GCF_049652925.1 Azonexus sp. | reverse complement strand
TGACCCTCGCTGAAGCGCTGAGCATTATCGAGGGCGATGCCGGCCGACATTTCGACCCGGTGGTCGTTGTCGTATTCATCAAGATTGCGCCTGGCTTGTACGCCAATGCGGTGCAGGTTGGCGATGCCGAATTGCGGCAGGGAATGCGCATGTTGCTTTCCCGCTATTTCAAAACAGAAACGGCCCCCGAAGAAGGAGCCGCTTTCGTAACGACACAGTCGGTGATTTAGCCGCGGTGATCCTTATGGAGCAGACTGTCGAGACGCATGACTTCGTCACCATGCATAATGATCTTCTGGCCATCCTTGGCTTCCATCACGGTGTCTTTCTTCATGCGCACCGCGCGGCCAAGTTTGTCTTCCATGCCCATTTTTCCGTCCTTGAAAATGTAGACCGTGGAGCCATCTTTCAACTCAATCGATTTTTCAACCTGTGCCGCATCCACGGCAAATGCGGTCGCCGTAACGGCACTCATCGCAACAACCATCAACAATTTTTTCAGCATTTTGTTTCTCCACTAATTTAACGCACTGGTGATACTTCTGTTTGCAACGCTTACAAGCGTTCAACTTGCTTGATAGTTGATTTTGCCAAATTGACCGAACGTGCCCTATGCGCTGTCGCACACGCTGCAGGAAGCCTCTCTTCGATAGAATCAAACTGGCAGGGTTTGAACTTCAACAAGCAATTCGCAAGTTGCTTTCCCGCTACTTCAAAATGGAAGCGGCCCCCTAAGGAGCCACCTCACGCTCTGGAGAGTCGGTCGATTAACCTCCCTCGTGCCCTTTCTTGAGCAGAGAATCGAGACGCATGACTTCGTCGCCGTGCATGATGATCTTCTGACCATCCTTGGTTTCCATCACGGTATCTTTTTTCATACGCGTGGCGCGACCATATTTATCCTCCATGCCCATTTTTCCGTCCTTGAAGATGTAGACCGTTGAACCGTCTTTCAGATCGATCACCTGCTTGGCAGCAGCACGGGCTTCATCAGAAGCGAATGCAGTAGCAGTAACGGCGCTCATCGCGACAACCATCAACAGTTTTTTCAGCATTTCTTTCTCCTTTAGAGTTATGGACTTGCATTTCAAATACTACCTACGAGAACCTGTCAGTTCCCCGACGTGGCAATGACATTGGTGTCATCGCCTCGTAATCTTTCACTCAGCCGCCGGTGTAGGCTGGGTTCTCCGTGACATACACCGACACGCCCTCAGCCCCCGGAATAACCTTGGCAAGTGGAAACGACGCAGTGCCCAGGGTATCGAACGTCCAGGTGACGCTCTTGCTGCCAACATTGATCCGGATGGTTTCGAGGCGTGTGACATTCAGGTATTTGGTGCCGCTGTCGATATTCACCACCCGAGCGGCTGCGCTGGAGGTTGCGTAGCCGTAGGGCGCGAGTTGATTGGTGGTCGGCTGACTCTTGGATTCCGAGACATGACTCAGCCAATGATTGGTGCCCGCCTCCGAGTAATCCTCGTGGGCATAACTAGTTCCTGTGGCAGCAAAGCCAAGAGCAACGACCAGGATAAGTTGGGAAATATTTGCTTTCATGATTCTCTCCTTGTGACATCGGGTTAATCGTGTCGGACCTATTTCGTCCAACCGTGATGTCATCTTAGGAGTGCGCTACCAACAGGACGCTGACCTGGAGATTACGTTTCTGATAGCCAATATGTAATTTCCTGACAGGTTTCCAGATGCCGCAAAGCTAAATACCCAGATTGGGCCATCACGAAAATTAACCATGAAATGCGCCTGAAAAAATTTACGTGGTCAGCACATTTATTGGAGAAGCCCTCATGAAACTTACCGCAGATGATCTTGCAACCTTTCATACCCATGTACTGATAACGTAAGCCCACCTTTCCCGACCTCGATGGCGAAATCCCCCTCATAAGCTTCCCATTCCCGGGAGACGCCCCAGGTGGCACCGCCTACTCTTCGACCATGCGCTTGCAAGCGCAATACGTCACCGAATCGAGGTCAGGCCCATGTTCACTGCAATATCGACGACGCACCGGAACAACACGCTCCCCCGTCCGCATGAAAACGGGTTGCAGGAAATCATCGAAACCCGCCTGTGGCTCGAGGAGCACGACTGGCTGTACTGGTTGCTGCGCAGTGAGACCAACGTGTCGCCGACCTTTCGTTTCCCCGACCTCATCAGCGCCTGCGTCTCGCAGGTCTTCGCCCAGCCGGATGCGTCCGCATGTATCTTCCGGTTCCTCGGTACCGAGTTGGTGCTGCGCTCGCCACAGACCCCACGCCGCCGCGAATCGATGTGGCGAAGTCAATATCAGTTGTTGCTAGAGTTGCAACGCTCTCCCCCCAACCGGCACCCCAACCCCAAGTTCCAACTCGACCAATTGACAACGGCCTGCGTGGCGCTGTGCCAGATGCAGGACCCGGCAGGCACGAGCGTCTTGCTGCAGGCCCGCCTCAATATGGTGGACCGTTCCCAACTCGAGCGTCTAACCGCGTCTGGTTAACGGCCACTTGACCTCAAATCCGCACCCAGCCGCACCCCACCCACGCTGAGCCGTTCGCTCATCGTCACCTTGCCCGGTTAAACCCGGACCGACCCGAATCCCATCCAGGCAGTCCGCTCACCGCTGACTACCCAGACCTGGCTACCCGCCTGGCGGTCTGTCCCAATTCCGTTCGAGAGGTGATCCATGCGTTCGTCGTCCTTTATCTCACTGGCTACCCTGGCTTTCATGGCAATGCTTGCCCCTCAGGCATTGGCCTGTTGGGGTGAGGCAGGACAACGCTACGGCGTATCAGCCGACCTGCTCTATGCGATCGCCCGGGTCGAATCGAACTTGAATCCGAAGGCCGTCAACCGCTCGCACGCTCAACGCACCGGGTCCTACGACATTGGACTCATGCAGATCAACAGCCATCATCTCTCGATGCTGTCCCGTCACGGCATACAGGAATCAGACCTTTTTGATCCTTGCACCAACATTCAGGTCGGTGCCTGGCTGCTGTCCGATCTATTTTCCCGGCGCGGAACGACATGGGATACGGTTGGTGCCTACAACGCAGCCTGCTCGCAGCTTAAAGGCGAGGCTTGCGCCAGGACCCGCGCCAAATACGCCTGGCGGGTTTACCGCCAATTGCCGGCACAACGCAGCAGCCAATTCGTCAGGGCACCGAACGTGGTCAAGCAGGCGGCCTCGGGCGAAATGCTTGCCCTGATGTCGGTGCGGGTGGCGCCATGAGATTTGGCTCAATACGCCATTGGACACT
Organism: Azonexus sp.; assembly: GCF_049652925.1. Taxonomy (GTDB): domain Bacteria; phylum Pseudomonadota; class Gammaproteobacteria; order Burkholderiales; family Rhodocyclaceae; genus Azonexus. Next base: position 266,822 of record NZ_JBASFI010000002.1, on the reverse strand, counting down.
CAGCCTCATGAGTGGCTGCACCCTCTTGGCAGCGTCGTGCAGCCTGTTCTCCACGCAGCCATCGCCCGATCACCAGGCAATCCTGCAGCGCGCGGCACCGGCACAGTTGGCCCAACTCGATTTCGGCCGGCAGGCGACGTTTGCACGCTGCATCCCGCCAGCCTGCCCGATCCGTACCCCCAAGACGCTCGCGCTGGAAACGCCTGACCCATCGATCAAGCGCACTGATGCGTCCATCCCAACCGAGCCCGCCCCGCCCGCTGTTCCGTTAGCCCCGGCACCGAAGAAGGAAGTCTCCCGCACGCTCACCCTGCGCTTTGGCCTGGGCAGCGCCAAACTGAGCCCTGCCGCTCGCACCCAATTGAATGAGGCGATGGCTGACCTCAAGTCGACACGCCGTATCACGATCTTCGGCCGTACCGACAACACGGGGCCGCTGGCCTTCAATGATTCGTTGGCTCTGGCGCGCGCCCTGGCTGTCCGCGACCACCTGCTCAAGACCCATCCGAGACTGACGCCTGCCCTGACCATCAAGGCGCAAGGCGGGTGCTGCTTCATCGCCCCGAACGATACCCAAGTTGGCCGCACGAAAAACCGCCGAGTCGAGGTGGTCTTTCAGATGAACGAGGGCCTGCCGCCATGACGCCGGGCGGCCCGATCTCCGCATTCGCAATTTTTCACCCGCTGAGCATGCGCTCCCACCCGCTGGGCATCCCGATGCCTACCTGCCTTTTCCACTCCCATTCAACGTTCGACTCTTCCCCGGAGGTACTCATGAACACTGCTGTGCTGGTTTCTTCCCCCCGTCTTGCCACACGCAAGCCGATCATGGTCGCCATGCTGCTGGCGACGATCGCTCTCGGCCTCGGCATCGCCTTTCCCGGCTACGCCCTGGACTTGGTCGCCTTTACCGGCATCACCGGCCCGCTGACCTCGGCGCTGACCCAGATCGCCGCGCTCGGCCCGGGCATCAAGGCCCTGGTCGGCTTCGTCGGTTTCGTGGTCGCGCTCATCTCGCTCTCCGCGCTGCGCAACTTCGGTCCAGTCCTGTTTTACGTGGGCCTCGCCATCTTTGCCGCCGTCGGTCTGGTGATCGCCGGCGCGATCATGGGCGCGGTGATCTGAAACGCCGACATCGACACCAGGAGTCCGACATGCAAGCAGACACCTATATCCCGCGGCGTCTCGATGACCAATGGAAGATCGGCTTCTGGGATGTCGATGTCGCCGCGCCGATCCTGTTCATGTTTTTCGTGGGCTATATGTCCGGCAGCAAAACCTCGTTCGCCGTCTGCATGGCGGCGGGCATTTTCGTCTCGCGCTGGATATCGCGCATCAAGGCGGACAAGCATCCCGCCTTCGCCATCCACTGGCTGTACTGGCACCTGCCGGCCAGTCCGCTGACCGCGATGCGCGCCACGCCGCCGTCCCACATCCGCCGCATGGTCGGCTGAGCCCAGGGGAAAAATCCATGGACTTCGAACGACTCAACGGCGACATCAAGGAAATGCGCCGCCGCAACCGCGGGCTCGGTCTGGCTGTCGGGGTCCTGGCCGCCGGCCAGATCCTCGCCTTGTTAGTCATCCTCAACCTGCTCGGCACAGTTCGTACCGTCGTCGTGCCGCCCTCGATCGACAAGACCTTCTGGGTCACCCGCGACAAGGCCAGCAGCGAATACCTTGAGCAAATGGGCAGTTTCATCGCCTGGCTGGTGCTCGACGTAACGCCGGCCTCGATCGACTGGAAGAAGGACATCCTGCTCGGCTACGTCGAACCAGAGCAGTACGGCCCGCTGAAGACCCGACAGGAAGTCGAAGCCGAACGCCTGAAACGGATCAACGCCGCCACCGTCTTCGCGCCCCAACAACTGGTCCCGAGCGAAGAAGCACAGAGCGTCGTCATTCGCGGCCGCCTGCGCACCCTGGTCAACGGGTTCGAGACGGCCAACGACCTCAAGGCCTATCGGGTCGAGTTCAACTACGCCGGCGCACGCATGCATCTGAAAAGTTTCAAGGAGGTACCCAATGTCGGCAACTGATACCTGCCAGGCCCTATCCCGTCCAGTTCCAGTGCCTCGGCGCGAGTGGACGATGAGCGCTGTTCAAGTCATCGCCTGTCTCGCCGCCCTGACGGCCCTGCCCGCCCAGGCACTGCAACTCGTCGAGGCCAGCGACGGCGCTTCGGTCGAAGCCATCCTGTCGATCCGCGAACCGACCCGCATCCGCATCGAAGGCGCATCGATCACTGATGTCTTTGGCAATATCCATTCGAGCCAATGCGGCATGGCGGCTGCGCTTCCCGCCAGCCCAGGCATGACACCCGCCGGTACGGGTTCATCACCGATCAATCCGGCCGGTGAGATCGCGCTGACCTGTGATCGCGACAAGGGCGAAATCTATGTCCGTCCGGTCGGCGATTCCGCCAAACCGATCAATCTCTTCGTCGCATCGGCCAACGCCACCTACACCTTGCTGCTGCGCCGCTCGGATACACCGGCCGACACGATCGTCATCCGTGACAGGACACCGAAGGCATTGAAGCATGCGACAGCGGCTCAGACTCCAGCCGGTCCGTCACCCAACCAGGTACGGGCCATGAAGGCGCTGTTGGTGGCGATGGCTTCGGATCGGGTGTCGCCGGATATCCGGGTCGAAGAGACCCACGGCACGCTTCCGTTGTGGAACGAGGCGCGGTTTTCGCGGGTACGCCAGTACGAGGGGCGCGGCCTGGTCGGCGAGAAATACCTGCTGCAGAACATCAGCGATGCAGCCATGGTATTGGCCGAACAGGAATTTGATCGCGAGCAAGGCAACGTCGTTGGCATTGCCGTCGAGCACCACAATCTTCGCCCTGGTGAGAGCACCAGCGTCTATGTAATCCGCCGCGGAGAGATGCCATGACGATACCCCGTCAGTGGATGCAGACGCTGCGGGGCTTACCGCAGCAATTGCTACGGCACCTGTCCCCGCGGCAACGCCAGTACGCCATGCTCGGCGCCCTGCTGGCCGGCGGCGTCGGGCTGCTATGGTCGATTTTCGCATTCACGGCGAGCAGCCCACCAGCGAGCAGCACGCAACCTACCGCCGGGCCAGCCAGTTCGGTCACCAACATCGGCGTCATGTCGCCCGGCGCTCAGGTCAATCCGGTCGATCAATGGGTCGGCACGGCCGGGCGCAAACTCGCCCAGTACGAGAACGAGCGCGAAGAACAGGGGCGACTCAACAAGGATCGCCAGACCTTCGAAGCGAAAACGATGCAGCGCTTTGCCGAGTTGGAACAGCGACTGACATCGACCCAGCAGGCCGCCGCCACACCCCAACCGCCCATACCAACCCCGACCATGCCAAACAGCATGCCGCCAGCGGCGAGCCTGCCCCCAGCGCCGCCGCCGTCCAAGGGCTCGCCCGGAGCAATGCCGAGTGGCACGCCTGGCGACCTGCTGGCACCGACCTCCATGCAGGCGCCAAGCCCAGGGATCACCCGGATTACGGTGGCCGAGCGTACCCTCCTTGCCAACAACGGCGAAAAATCCGAGCGCACCACAGGGGCTGGATCGCCAGCATCTGCCCGGACCGTATCCACCTTCCTGCCCGTCAGCTTTACCCGCGGCACGCTGCTGGGCGGCCTGGATGCGCCCACCGGCGGTCAATCCCAATCCAATCCGCACCCGGTCCTGATCCGCCTCTCAGACAACTCCTTCCTGCCCAACCGTTTCCGCGCCGAATACCGGGAGTGCTTTGTAGTGGCCGCCGGCTATGGCGACATCAGTTCCGAGCGCGCCTACCTGCGGACCGAGAGTCTGTCTTGTGTGCGGACCGATGGCGCGACGCTGGAAGTCAAGATTCAGGGTTCGATCTACGGCGAGGATGGCAAGGTCGGCATGCGTGGGCGGCTGGTCACCAAGCAAGGGCAGATGCTCGCCAACGCCTTGCTGGCCGGTGTAGTCAGCGGCATCGGCCAGGGCCTGGCCACCTCGTCGACCGAGTACAGCACCTCGGCTCTCGGCACGGTCGCCAGTGCCACCGGATCCGAAGCCTATCGCGCCGGCCTCGGCTCAGGTGTCGGCAAGGCCCTCGACCGGCTGGCCCAGTACTACATCAAGCTCGCCGAAAACACCTTCCCGGTCATCGAAGTGGACGCCGGTCGCGAGATCGACGTGGTGATCACCAAGGGCGTGCGCATCGATGTGCCGATGACAACAGACGATCCCGCTTCCGCACGCTTCGCCAATTCCCCTGAAACCCGTTATCTGGAGACCTCGGACGATGGCAACTACTAAAACCTTGCGTCGGCATGCGCTCGTCGCCGCCTTGAGCACGATCCTTTTGGGCATCTGCTTCGCCGTCAATGCGGCCACACCCGACGAGACCCAGTTGTTGGCAACCTTGCAGAAAGCCCATCCGGGAACGCAGTTCTCCAGCATCGCCCGCACGCCCGTCGCCGGCCTCTACGAGGTCTGGATGAACGGCAATGTGGCCTACGTGTCGGCCAGGCAGCCGCGCTACTTTCTCTTTGGTCATCTGTTCGACACCAAGAGCATGAGCGACCTGACCGGCCCGAAACTGGCGCAGGCCGGCAAGGCAAAAAGCCCCGATGAAGCGCCCCAGCAATATCAGCCAACCACAGCATCACCGATCCGCTTCGAACAGTTGCCCCTGAGCGATGCGATCAAGACCGTGCACGGCGCCGGCCAGCACCGGCTAGCCGTTTTCAGCGACCCGAGTTGCCCTTACTGCAAACAGTTGGAAGCGGAGCTGGCCAACCTCGACAACATCACCATCTACACCTTCCTGCTACCTTTCCTCGGTGAGACCAAACCGATCGCCATCTGGTGTGCAGCGGATCGTGCGGCGGCCTGGCGGCGCCTGATGCTCGACAGCGACAACAGCTTGCTCAACACCGCCACTGCCTGTGACCACCCGATCAGTCGCAACCTGGCGCTGGCCCGCCAACTCGGCGTGCAGGGCACGCCCACGCTGATCTGGGCGGATGGCACCCGTAGCGAAGGGTTTGTCGGACGGAGCTTGATCGAATCACGGCTCGCAGCGACTACTCCACAAGTTGGCCCGGAGAAATAGCCATGAAGACGCTGATCTTGCGACTCGGTGCCGTCTGCCTGCTTCTCCCCTTGGGCGCCTGCATGAACATGTCCGGCCTGGGCGGCGACTCGAAGTATGCCTGCAAGGCTCCCGATGGCGTTGCCTGCGACTCGGTGTCCGGCACCTACGCCAACGCCCTTCACAACAATCTGCCCAGCCAGCAGGCCCAACGCTCCGCACACCGCCAGAAAGAGACATCCGAAGAGAACTCCACCCTGGTGGTTGGACGCCCCATTTCCTCGACAACAGCCAACACTTCCGGGATGGCCGTAACGCCCAGTCCCTTGCGTACCCAGGCCCGCATCCTGCGGCTGTGGATCAAGCCCTGGGAAGATGCCGACGGTGATCTCTACGATCAGGGCTACGTCTATGTTCAGGTGGACAACGGTCAGTGGCAGATCGACCACGTGCAACGCCAGATCCGTGATCGCTATGCACCGTTGAAGCAGCCACCCAAGCCGGCCGCTGAGACGACCACCGAACCTGGCGCCAGTACGTCGTCGCCTCTACCGATGTTGCAACGCCCGCCGCTGCCCGGGGCCGGCACCAACCTTACGCAGTGAGGTCAAGATGAACACCGCCCACCGCGATCACCATTTTACCGGTCAGCGCGACCACGCCCATGCGCCGCGCTTTCCCTTTGGCGAGCCGGCGGACACACCGGCCGAACAGTTCGCCAACTGGCTGCCCTACTCTGGCTATCTTGCTACTGAGAAAATTTTCGTGAATCGCGACAGCATGGGCGTCATGCTCGAATTGATGCCGCAGTCGGGGGCCGACGAGCGGATGGCGGAAGTACTGATCTCGCTCTACGCCAATTGCCCACCCGGCACCGGCATCCAGTTCCATTTGTTCGCCTCGCCGCAGGTGCGCAGCCAGTTGCGCCAGTACGCCAATCTGCGCGTTGAGGATGAGGATCAGGCCGAGCAGGCCAAACAATGGGGCCGCCCGGCCCGCAACGGAAATCTGTTCCGCAAACTGGCCCGCCAGCGCGTCGACCACCTGTTGCAGGGAGCACAGAAGTCGCTGACTGCCGGCTTCCACTACACGATCCGGGATTTCCGCCTGATGCTGAGCGTTGCCTTTCCGGGCAATCCGGAAGACCTCAACAAGCGCGACGAACTGCTCGCCCTGCGTGACTCGATGTCGTCCAGCTTGCGCTCGGCCTCGCTGCCCAATCGCGTCTGCGATGCCGCCGATCTAATCAACTGGTGTGCGCTGTTCACCAATCCCGACCGCATCTCGCAGACCGATGCGCCGGACCTCAATTATGACGACGGCCGCGAACTGCGCGACCAGATCGTCGACTTCGACACCATTCAGGATCCGCATCCGAGTGGCCTGACCTTGTGGAAGGAAGCCAGTCCCGACGTGCTGGAGGCGCGCTTCTACTCGATCAAGAGTTTTCCGGAACGCTTCGCCCTGTGGCAGATGGGATCGCTGATCGGCGACCTGATGCAGCCGGCCTTGCAGTACAGCGCACCGTTTCTGCTCACCCTCGGCGTCCAGGTCCTCGACCCCAACCTCACCAAGTCGGTGGTCACCGCCAACCATGTACGGGCGACGCAGAACGCCAAATCGAAGATGGCCGACGTCATGCCGGACGTCAACAAGAAGCTCCAGGACTGGACGGCGGCGGCCGATGCCATCGACACCGGCGGCAACCTGGTTAGCCTCTACCACCAGCTGGCGATATTCACCGCACCCAACAAATCGGTTGCCGCCCACGAAGCGGCCAATGCGATCTGGCGCGGCCGCGGTTTCCAGCTCAATGCCGATGCCTACATGCACCGCCAGGCCTTGCTCGCCAGCCTGCCGATGACGCTGACCGAGAAATTCCACAAGGATCTCGTCAAAATGCGTCGGGTCACGCGCAAGACCATGGCCAACGCCATCCACATGGCGCCGCTGATTGCCGAGTGGCGCGGTACGCGCACCCCGGCCCTGGTCTTCGGGGGACGGCGCGGCCAGTTGATGACCCTCGACATCTTCGACAACGACCTGGGCAACTACAACTTTGCCATCATCGGTGCCCCCGGCTCGGGCAAATCGGTACTGATGAACGAAATGGCCTGGTCCTACCGTGCCATCGGCGCCAAGGTCTGGATGCTCGATCTCGGTCGCAGTTTCGAGAAGCTGTGCCGCAAGGCCAAGGGCACCTATATCGAGTTCCGCCCCGACGTGAATATCTGCCTGGACCCGTTCACCCACATCGTCGACATCAATGAGGACATCGACATGTTGGTGCCCGGCATCGCCAAGATGTGCTCGATGCAGCACACCCTGGAAGAGGTGCAATACAAGGCCATCTCGGCCATGGTCCTCAAGCTCTGGCGCGAATACGGCAATGAGTTGCGCATCACGGGGCTACGCGATGCCTTCAAGAGCGGGAGCATCGAAGAACTGGGCGTCGTTGGCGACCAGCGCATCAAGGACCTCGCCATCATGCTCAACCCCTATTCCCGCGGCGGGCAATACGAGCGCTTTTTCGAAGGCCGCAACAACATCGACTTCTCCAATGACTTCATCGTCATCGAGAACGAGGAACTCAAACGCCGGCCCGACCTGCACGCAGTCGTCAATATTCTGCTGCTGCACCGGATCACCGGCGAGATGTACCTCACCCGCAACCGGCGCAAGGTGCTCTTCGTCGACGAGCTGAAACAGCAACTGGGCGATATCGGCGCCGACGATCCGGTCAAGGCTGCCGTCATCGAAGAAGCCGCCCGGCGCGCCCGCAAGTATGGCGGCGCACTCGGCACGGCGACCCAGAGCGCCGACGACTTCTACGGCTCGACCCAGATGGAAGCGGCCTTCAACTGTTCGGACTGGGTTTTCCTGCTGCGCCAGAAACCGGAGTCCATCGAAATGCTCGACCGCAAGGGCCGACTGACCATGGACGAACCGAAGAAGCGCCTGCTCAATTCCCTGCGCACCGAGGCCGGCGTCTTCTCCGAGTTGTACATCTCGTCGCCGGTCGGCGAAGGCGTCGCCCGCAACATCCTCGATCCTGCCACCCATCTGCTGTTCTCCAACAAGCTGGAAGACAACGCCCCGATCGACGAATTGCGCGCCCAGGGCCTGTCCATCGACGAGGCGATCAGCGAGTTGCTGCGGCATCGGGGGCATACGGTATGAAGCCGAATACCGCCCAGTTATTGCGCCACGGCTTGCTGACGTTACTTGTGGTGAGCGCCGCCCTGACCACCTACGACCGTTTCGTCCTGCGTCCCGCGCTGGTCATCGGCGTGGTCGACGTGGCCGAGGTGTACCGCGCCAAGGAAGCCGAATTCACCCAGATCCTGACCAAGGCCAGCTCCGAGGAAGACCGGCAAAAAGCACTGTTCATGGCACGTACCTTCGCCCAGCGCCTGCCGCTCGCCCTCGAGGAATTGCCGCGCGAGTGCGGCTGCCTGGTCGTCCTCAAAACGGCAGTGGCCGGACCGACCCCGAACACCGTTGATTTGACGGCCACACTGCGCAGAAAGGTGACTGCACCATGAACAGCGATCCGCTTCAACAGGCAGTCGCCATACCTGCAGCACGCCCCGGCCACGGGCAACGCATCTTCGGTTGGGTTGCCGACTTCCTGCGCCATGCCCGCCAGCGCTGGTACCTCTATCTGCCGATCGTCGCCATCTGGAGCCTGGCCTATGTCCGTCTCTTCGTCGACGCGACACCGCGCGTGCCGATCCTTTTCAACTGGACACCGAGCCTGCCGTATCGCGTTGCTTGGCTGGAGCACGGCCCGCACCCCCTGCAGCGGGGCGACTTCATCGTTTTTTCCTTTGCCGGCGAGGCGCAGCGGAGTTATCCGGGATTACTCGGTCAGCCTTTCTTCAAGATCGTACGCGGTTTGCCGGGCGATACCGTCACGGTCACCGGCCGGCAGGTGGCCATCAACGGTAAGGACGTTGGTGCCGCCAAGACACAAGCCTACGACCACAGGCCGCTGGCGCCAATCGCCCCGATCGTCATCCCGCCTCGCTACTACTACGTGCAGGGCACCAGCCCCGACTCCTTCGACTCGCGCTACCAGGAAAGTGGTCTGGTCCGGGCGGAGCAGGTGATCGGCGTTGTGGTCCCGCTGTTCTGAGACGCCAGCTATGACCCGCTCCCTCTTTACCCTCGGCTTGTTCGGCCTTCTGGCATATTCCGCCGTATGGGCCCGGAGCCCTCTGGTCGGCACGCCAGTGACACAAGGCGTTCAGCCCCCTGAAAACGTGCCACTGGCCGACTATCTCGGCCTGCTCCGGCAGATTGCTCCAGCCGCCGAGACCGGGGCCCGAGATTACCTCGCCGCTTTCGCACGGCGCTGCGGTCGCCCCCTGACGCCGGACGAATTGCGCCGGGCCATGGCAGACGGTGACGGCGATCCGGTGCTGATGGCACTGATCCGGGCGAACCATCTGGGCGACACCGCCGGCCGAGAACAACTCGCCGGCCGAGAACAACTCGCCGGACAGATCCACTGTCCGGGCAAGGCAGCACGATGAAACGCCTGGTCACTATCCCGCCCCTGCTCTCCGCACTGCTGCTGGTCACGCCAGGCGCGAGAGCCCTTGATCTGGGCGTCATCGGGCCAAGCTATGAGATCAGCGAACCGCATCTGCTTCAAATGATCGAACAGCGCCTACGCGCCAAGGAGCGTAGCGGCGAACTCAAGCGCCTCGAAGATCAAGCCCGGGAACGCGGTATCGCCACCGTGAGAAACCCGCCACCGGTCGCCGGCCTGCATTTGACCGAGATGGCCAGGACCTTCTACTTCGACCCGAGCTTCACGCTCGACCGCAATATCCTCGGCCCCCGGGGCGAGTTGCTATTTGCCGCCGGCACCCGCAAGAACCCGCTGGAAGTGGTGTCGCTGTCCCGGCATCTGCTGTTTTTCGATGGGCGTGACGCGCGCCAGGTCGGCCGCGCCCGGCAGTTGATTGCCTTCTACCAAGGGCTGGTCAAGCCGATCCTGGTCGGCGGTTCCTACCTTGACCTGATGAAGTCATGGCGTATGCCGGTCTACTTCGATCAGCATGGTCTGCTTACCCGCCGCCTGGGCATTACCCGGGTTCCTGCCCTGGTATCGCAGGAAGGGCTGCGCCTGCGCATCGACGAACTGGAGGTCGTGCGATGAGCCAACGCTGCTTCGTAGCCAGACTTCCTATCCTCCTGGCGCTACTCCTCGGCCTCTCCACTCCGCCGGCCCTGGCCGCCGGTACCGCCACCTGCACCGGCAAGTTTCCGAATCCGATCACCGATATCTGCTGGTCCTGCATCCTGCCGATCAGCATTGGCAGTGCGCGCATCGCCAACTTTGGCGACCAGGAGGATACCGACAATCCACCCAATCCCGTCTGCAGTTGCCTGGTCAATCCGATCGTCGGTCTGTCCATCGGCTTCTGGGAGCCGGCGCGCCATGTCGAAGTGGTGCGCAAACCCTTCTGCCTCGTCTCCCTCGGCGGCGTTGACCTCGACCCGGGTATCCCGGCCCCCGAGGCGGCTCGCTTTACCCGTCCGGAAGGTGATGGCGACGGTGGCGGTTTCTATCAGGCGCATTACTACCTGAACCCGGTGATGTACTGGCTGGAAGTGGTCACCGACTTCCCTTGCCTCGAAAAGAGTTCCTTCGATCTGGCCTACATGACCGAAGTCGATCCCCTGTGGGCCGACGACGAACTCACCCTGATCCTCAATCCCGATGCCGTACTGTTCGCCAATCCGGTCGCCATTGCCGCGTGCGCCGCCGATTGCGTCGCTGCCTCGGTCGGCTTCGGCATACGCGAGATGTTCTGGTGCGCCGGTTGCCAAGGCGGCATCTATCCGCTCAACGGGCACGTCCCCTACCACCTGGGCGGCGTCCGGACTGCCGCGCTGATGGCCCAGCGCTTGAGCGCCAAGATGCACCGCGAGTTGGTGGCCTGGGGTTGGCATGGCAAAGACGGGCTGTGCGGGCCGTACTTCGAACCGGTGATGGACAAGACCGCCTACAAAACCCAACTCACCTATCCCATTCCCAACACCGACAAGGAAGGCGGCCGCTGCTGCCAGCCCTTCGGACGGACCACCGTGCTCTGGGGGGCCGGCAAGGAATACCCGGTGCGCGGCGAGGACTTCGCCTTCATGTTGTTTCGCAAAAGGAATTGCTGTGTCGGCTACTGACTTCCATCGCTTCCTCGCTCCCTTGATCCTCAGCCTCAGCGCGGCACTCGCTGCCGGAAGCCCGGCCCAGGCCCAGATTTCGCCGGTCGTCACCGAGGCGGACATCGAACGAGCCCGGCGTGAGACCCCCACGGTCACCGAGCAAGACGTCGAGTTGGCGCGGCAGAAATACGCCCTGCCACGCAACGCAGGGCACCGATCCGCGCCGCTGAACAGCCCGAACATTGAGGCGCTACCCCAACCGGCAACGTCCGTGCCGGTCGATCTGGAAGCACTGGCTCGCGGCTATGCCGCGCAATCCGATGCGATGACACAGGCTCAGGGACTCGCTACGGGTCCAGGGCTTTTCATATTCGTCAGTCTGACCATGCCCCGCGCCACGCTGCAAGGTCTGGTCGACCAGGCAGCACGGGCCAAGGCCTCCATCGTCATCCGCGGATTCGCCAAGGGCTCGCTGCGCGACACTGTAGCTCAGGTCCAGGACTTGATCGGCAAACAGCAGGTGGCAATCCAGATCGATCCGCTGGCCTTCGACCGCTTCGCCATCAGCAAGGTACCCAGCTTCGTCTTGGTGCGTGACCGCACACGTCCCATCGCCTGCGCCAGCGGCAGTTGCGCCCCTGCCGACAGTTTCCTGCGGTCAACTGGTGACGTCAGCCTGGATTACGCGCTGGAACACATGCAGCGCTCGGCGCCTGCCTTTGCTCCAGCCGCCGAACTCTTTCTGAAACGCATCAGAGGATAGGTGATCCCCATGCTCCGCCTGATCATCTGGATCACGCTGTTCTGCTTCGTCACGACGCAAAGCGCTGCCATCGCCGGACCATTTGAAGAGGGCACCGCCGCCGGCCTGGTGGCCAACCCGGTCATTCGCGGCACGGTTAACATGCCCAGCGCCTCAAGTGCCGTACCCGAGTACACCACCACGCCACCGGAAACGGCGTATTACGGCCAGCCCAACCTGTCGGGCGCGGCCAATGTCCGTCTGAGTACCTGTGCGGCCAGCACCAACGATCCGGTCTGCCAGGCCCAGGATGGGGCGCTGACCTCGGCCAACACGCCCCGCCCGGCCGTCTCCGTCTACGATCCGGCAGTCACTGCGGCCCGCGACATCGCCCGCAATCCATCGAGTGCTTTGGGCATCCTGGCTGACTATTACTCCGGCTGCACGACTGCCGAGGTCAGCACCGCAGCAGGCACCACGACCAAGGTCTGCAACCGCTACAGCGGTGTCGGCAACTACACGACGCGGCGCGATCTGACGGTTGAGATTGATCTCCAGCCCAGTTGCATCGAAGGCACCTGGATCGCCCACGGCCAGGTCAACCGCAATGGCGCCGACTATATGGTGGCGGAAGCTCAATGCCAACTGCGCAGCGATGGGCTGCAACGTTTTCGTTTCTATGCGGCGGGTGGACAAGGGGCCTGCATCGGCTGGCAGACCGTGGACCTTCCGACCACACCGGCCAGCCAGGCCACCTATGTCACAAACCTCGCTCCCCATTGGGAGGGCCACTGCTGGAGCCCGTTCACGGTCAACATGATGCCGGGTTCCGGCTGCACGAGCGGGACCTGCAATTACACCTTCCAGTTTGGTTCAAGTTGGAGCCTACCCTTGTCGTTCGTCCAACCGGCCATGGTGCAACACGAGACCGATGTCTGGGTCGACAAGAGTGCGGCGCTCAATGCGGGTGGGCGCTGCGCCATCACCACTGCCGACACCTGCGTCGACGGCCCGGCGACCAAGGCCATCGAAGGCCGCCCCGTGACCCGTGCCTGCTGGTCCTATGAACGCACCCTGACCTGTAGTTCGGGCTCCCCGATCGACGAGTGCGCGCCGCTGGTCAGCAGCGGCTGCACCCCGGCTAGCAGCACCTGCAAGCAGATGAATGTCGGCAGCGGACTGTGTGAGATTACCCAGGACACCTATACCTGCCCGGTTGCCGCGCAGACCGCAACCACCGTTTCGAACTGCCCGGCCAACGTCTATTGCCTGGGTGCGAACTGCTTCAATACCAGTTACACCAACGATGCCGACTTTGCCCGTTCGATGTCCATGATGGAAGCCGGACGTGAGGCCGGCGTTTACCTCGACACCACCAAAATGCAGGTCTTCAAGGGCGAAGGTAACCGCTGCCGCCACCGCCTGTTGAAGAACTGTTGCAGTTCCGACTCGGCTGGCGCCGGCATGACCAATCAGAGCCTGTTCGGCACCGGCTCAAGTCTGGTTTACGACGTGCTGATGAATTCCCAGAACCGCGAGTTCCTTTATCAGGGCATGCAGGCCTTGTTGCTAGGCGGCGGTTTCAGCGGCAGCTTCACCACCTATGGCATCACCGTCGCGGTCAACGGTACGGCACTGCCGGCCAGTTCGGCCGTGCTCTATTCCGGTGAAAGCCTGGTCGTCGCCTTCGACCCCTGGTCGCTGGTCATCGCGATCGTCATCTACATCATCATGTCGATGTCGTCCTGCAACGAGGAAGAAGGCAAACTCGCCATGAAGGAAGGAGCCGGCCTGTGCCACACTGTCGGCACCTGGTGCTCCTCCTGCTTCCGCCTCTTTGGCAAGTGCGTCTCTTGCCTCGAACACAGCACCGGCAAGTGCTGCTTCAACAGCAAACTCTCCCGCATCGTCAATGAGCAGGGCCGCGTGCAGGTCGGCAAGGGCTGGGGCTCGGGAGAAAGTCCCGACTGCTCGGGCTTCACCATCGCGCAACTCCAGAGCCTGAACTTTGCGGCCATGGACCTGAGCGAGTTCTACGCCTCCATCGTCCCGACATTGCCCAATACCGGCGCGCTGCAAGGCAGCAATGCCTCCCGCCTGACGACTTGCTACTACGGACAGGGGAAGTGCCAATGAAGATCTCCTACGCCTCTACATTGCTCGCCGGATTCGCGTCGCTCGCCCTTGCCGACGAGGTGCCCAGAGCCCCGGTATCGGATCCGCGGCCGGTTATGTTGGCCGCCCTCCAATCAGTCAATGGCGAGGCCCACGCCATCCTCAGCGGCGAGATTGCCGATGCGCTTACCCAGCGCTTTGCTGCCACTTCGCCGATCTACATCGACGTCACGACCGAGAAACGCTACGCCCAGGCCGGTTGTGCCCGATTGAATGTCAGGTTCTGGCAGGACGGGGTTCTACTACCCGGCGCCTCGAGCCCGCGCCGCCAGACCATGGATTTCGGCATCAACTACTGCCTCGATGGCCAGCCACCGCAATCCCTGAAATAGGGTCACGCATGACGATCCGCAACTGCCCCGCCCTCCCCCTGCTGCTGACCTTTGCCGTGATGCTCGGCAGCCACAGCGCAGTGGCCCAGGATGCTGCCGCCCGCTACTGGGCCGACAGTTGGCGCGGCTGGCATTTCTATGAAGCGCCAGCACCGGAAGAACGTGAACATCCATCACCGCCAGGCAAAGCCACGCCAACTGCGCCACCGATTCAACCCCCGCGCGCACCGGAACTGGTCGAATTCCAACGTCTCCAGAAAACCTTGGAGGAGACGCGCAACATCGCCATCATGCGACCGAGCGAAGCCAATGTTCGGCGCTACATGGAACTGGAATCCCAGGTCGTCGCCCGCGCTTCCTATTTCGCCGACGTCGCGCAGCGCGTTGCCTGGGCCACGCCGCAACTCGATCCGACCCTGCAGGGCCGCCCGGTCAATGCCAAGGCCCTGGAAGTCTTCGACCAGGCCGAGTTGGTGGATCGCTCGCGCGCCATCGCCGACCTCGGCAAGGATCACGTGCTGTTCTTTTTCTACCGCTCGGATTGCCCGTATTGCCATGCCTTCGCGCCGACGTTGGAAGCCTTCCAGGCCCGACACAGCATCCAGGTCGTCGCCATTAGCGTGGACGGTGGTCCGCTGCCGGGCTTCCCCGATGCCCGCCCGGACAACGGCATTGCCACCGCCCTGAAGGTCAGCCAGGTGCCCGCTGTTTTTCTGGCTCAGCCCTTCACCGGAAAGATCTCTCCCATCGGCTTCGGCGTGCTCTCGGAATCCCAGTTGCTTGAGCGCATCGCCACGGTCTCCGCTCCGCAAGCCGAGGTCATGCTGCCCACGACAACGCAAGGTCTCGCCCTAACCCAGGAGGCGCCATGAATCATTACGACCATTCCCCATTTCGGCGGACGGCTGCGACGCTCATGGCGCTGCTGCTGGCGATCCCGTCCTTTCAATTGCAGGCCGGCGACCTCAATAGCGAGGTGAACAACATGTTCAACAATCTGGGCACCATCGGCAACTACACGGCACCGGGTGCCTTCCGTGGTCAGACCTTCAATACCTACACCGGCGGCAACTTGATGATGCGTTCACCGAACAAGGTTTATCAGCTGGCCGCCATCCAGTTCCCCAGCGCCAAGGCTGGCTGCGGCGGCATCGATGTCTTTGGCGGTTCCTTCTCGCACATTTCGGCGACCGAGTTCAAGAACATGCTGAAGAACATCACGGCTGCCCTGCCGGGGATCGCTTTTCAACTCGCTCTGGAGGCGGTCTCGCCGCTGCTCGGCGGACTGACCAAGTGGGCCAAGGGACTGGAGACCTGGATCAACAATGCCCGCATCAATTCCTGCGAAACCGCCAAGGCCATAGTCAGCACGGCGGCCGAATCGATTGGCTACAGTTCCCAGGAGACCTGTGCCGACCTGGCCATCGAGATGGGCATGGAAAGCGATCGTGACGCAGCGCGTCGCCGCTGTGCGACGGATCGGCCCAGCATTCTGTCCACGGCACGCTCCTCGGGCGACCCGAAGGTGAAAAACAAGGCGCCTTTCGTCGGTAACCTGACCTGGAAGGCCTTGCAGTACACCGGCGCCTATCTCGACGACCAGGAACGCGAACTGATCATGAGCCTGGTCGGCACGGTCATCTATTACCCGGAAGAATCGGCCCGTGACCCCGAGCCGATTGCCCCGACGCTGACCTCGATCAGTCAGTTGCTCTACGGCCAGGGCGCAGCCGCCGGTACGGATGTCGTGCAGCATGTCTTGAAGTGCAACGACTACAGCAATTGCGACATCGTCACCTTGAATACCACCTACACCCACACGCCCTTTACCGCCAAGGTCGAGGCGATCATGCGCTCCATTGCCGAGAAGATCACAACGCGCACCGCCATCCCCAATAACTCGACCGAGGTCGGCTTCGTTAACCAGACCACCGAGCCGGTCTACAAGATGTTGTCGATCGGTACCAGTATCCCGGGATCGGGCTTGGCCGACAGCTTGATCGCCCAGTACCGCGATGTGATTGCCGCCGACTACGCCTATGTTTTCCTTGAACGCAATCTGCGTCTGGGCATGGCCGCGCTGGACAAGAACTACACCCTGCAGCAGTCGCAACGGGAGCAAGCCAACCAGATCCGTCAGCGGGCGCAGGCCATGCTCATGCAACTCTCCCAGGAAAAAAACCTGCTCTACCAGAAGGTCGGCTCCTTCCGGGCGGTATCAAATCACCTGGAGCAACTCGAACGCCAACTGCGCTCCAGCATGCCGCAACACGTGATGGACATGCTCGGCCAGCAAGCCGCCTATCTGTCGCAATAGAGACGAAACAGTAGCGCGACAGGAGAAAGCGCCATGTGGGAAATCTACGCTTACCAGAACGCCGACAGCCTGTTCGGCGTCTTCAATGCCGCGGCGGCGATTCACGCCTCGGGCGACTACGCCGCTGCGCTGGCGGCCGTTGCCTTCTGTGGCTTTGTGGCGGCCCTGATTGCCTACGCTTTTGCCCCTGAGAAATTGCAGGGCTGGAAGTGGCTGGGCACAGTCGTTCTGGTCTTCTCGGTGTTGATCGTGCCCAAGGTCACGGTGGGCATCGTGGACAAGACCGGTGGTTCGGCAGTCAAGATCGTCGGCAACGTACCCTTCGGCGTGGCCGTACTGGGCGGCATCACCAGTACGATCGGCAACACGCTGACCAGCCTGTTTGAAACGGCTTTCCAGGTTATTCCGGGCGTCGGTGCCCTGCCGGTTGAACTGAGCTACCAGCAGAATGGACTGATGTTCGGTAACCGGCTGATCCGCGAGACCGGCAACGTGGTGTTCCAGGACCCGGCCTTCCGCACCGACCTGATCAACTTCATCCACAACTGCACGACCTACGACCTGATCGACGGCACGCTCGATCCGGCAGTCTTTTCTGCATCGGATGATGTTTGGCCGCTGATGGCCTCACCCAATCCGGCGCGCTTCAGTACGCTGACCGGCGCCGGCGGCAGTGTCGGCGTCGATACCTGCCCCAATGTCTATCTGAGCCTCAATGGCCGCTTGCCGGCCCAGATCAGCCGCATCCAGGGGCGTCTGGCTTTTCAGCTCAATCCGACACTGCCCGGTGTGGCTGCCGCAGCCGTCATCGCCGGACAAATCCAGCAGGCCTATCTGAAAAACAGCATCGCCACCGCAGCGGCGACGGCGGCTGACATCATCCGGCAGAATGCCATGCTCAACGCGCTTGAGGACACCAGCAAGATCGTCGGTCAGAAGGTTAACGATCCCGCCGCCATGGTGCTGGCGGTCGGCCGCGCCCAGGCGGTGGCCCAGCAGAACGCTTCCTGGCTCAATTACGGCAAAGTGGCCGAACAGGCCTTGCCCGTTTTTAGAAACGTGGTCGAGGCGGTGACCTATGCAATGTTCCCGCTCTTCGTAATGCTCCTGCTGCTCACCAGTGGACGAGAGACAATGCTCGCCTTCAAGGGCTATGCGGCCGTACTGATCTGGATTCAGTTGTGGCCGCCGCTCTACGCCATCCTGAACTACATGGCCTCGATCTACGCAGCCTACGACCTCGCCGCTGCGGCTGACCTCGGGACGGGGAGCAAATCGCTGGCATTGCAGACTGCGTCGACGATTTATTCGCGGGCGATTTCGGGTGAGGCCGTCGTTGGTTACCTCGCCATCAGTATCCCTTTCATTGCGTGGGCCGCCCTAAAGCGCATGGAAAACTTCGGGACTGCACTGGTCGGTGGCTTGTCGGGGCTACAAGGAATGATCTCGGCTGGAACCTCAGCCGCCACCGTTGGTAACGTCTCGATGGGGAATGTCGGCATGGACCAGATGCAACTGGCGCCCAACCGTACGTCGGCATTCATGGGCAGTTGGCAAAACGACATCACCGGAAATACCTTCTCGTCGAACGCGCTGACTGGTCGCACTGCCGTCAGCCTGTTGCGGAATCAGGGGTTTGCTTCCCGGATGGTTTCGATGCGAGTGTCTGAGCAGGATGTGGCCCAAGCCAGCAAGCAGGTCGATGCAGCTCAAAACGAGAGTGTCGCAGCCAATACCGAACGCTCAGCCATTCTGTCAGAGGCATTCTCGCGAGGATTGAGCAAATTGCGCTCATCGCGCAGTAGCAGCGGCTCCGCATCCAGCAGCTTCGAGCAAATGGGAGAAACGTTGAACGAGATGAATCAAATTACCAAGAGCATCGCGGAAAACACAGGGCTGAGCCAAGCGCAGGTCGCACGCATCGCTTTCGGTGCAGCCGGGCATTTCGGCATCAACACAGGTTTCGCTGGAGGCCAGTTGAGGGCTAGTGCAGAGAAATCCTATCTGTCGAGTTTATCGGCACAGGAGCAGAAAGCGCTGGCCAGCATGAGCGGAGAGCAGTTGGTAGCATTCAAGCAATTCGGCGACCGAGTATCCCGAGATAGCAGTTTCTTGAATGCAGTCTCCAGCGACTCCCACGACGCCCATGAAATGTCGTCCCGGCTTGGTTCAACTGTCGCGCGATCAGAACGAGCCGAAGCGAGCCTTGCCGAGCGCACCAGCTTTGCCGAGCGAGTATCGTCAGCCTATGAAAAAGGCGAGTCCATTTCCATCGACATTGCACAGGATCCCCATAATCTTGAGATGTTTATGCGCTACGCTGAGGAATACGGCGGCGACAGCGCAGCGGCTCATGCCTTGATGGAATCGGAGTTGGCACGGCAATCCCTGCGCCCGAACCGGGTGTTTTCCGACGGAACGGCACTGCCTACTTCCTTTGGGAACGTTCGGGATCAACATATACAGCAGCGGGACAATACTGCTCTAACACCCGAGATCATCGGTCAGCATCAATCCAACCGGGATCAAATCTCTCACTTTGAAAATGCCGCCCCAACCCGAGGGAGCGCACCGGCGGCATCACCAATCCGAGATGAAGTTCATGCCCGCGGCAATCAAATTCGCTCAGACGCTGCATCACACCGCGCTGACTTCGACGCCAAGGCAGAGATCATCCAGACGGATGACGGAACGCTCGCATCGAAGAAATCGCTGCTGGTGCAATCGGGCAAACAGGTAGGCAGAGACGCAGGAGCGACATTCGACAATGCCAAAGAAGTGGTGAACGACTTGCTCAAGAAAAAGTAATTCATCTGCCGGCGGAGCCTCGATCCCACCGATGCATTTCGCCATCGCTGGTTTCTGGTTTCGCCAACGGTGAATGCCCTTCGTCACGCCAGTAGTTTGCCGCCAGATCTTTCGATGAAGTGCCATCACTTGGTAAGCGACTATCACTCCACGCGAGGGATCGCCTCTTCTTTCCGATGTCGGCCAGAGCCCCGCCAACGGGCGCCGCGAAAAGTGCGCCAACGCCCATCATCACAAGGCGGGTTCCCCAGTCGCCATGCATAACCGAGATCCAACCGATCAGGGCGCCCACTGCAATGAATCCCACGAAGATGAGTTTTCTCATTTCGACCTCCTGGATTCAGCCTACCTCCGATGGCGCAGGTTGCAAGCCTATCGCGAACTATCCAGCCAACATTTCCACTACCAAGGCCTGCCACCCCAGCAGGTCTTTCATGTGCGGAATGGTATGCAGCAAATCATTCGACGTCGGTGAGTTCAGTCAATTCGGTCTTGGCCAGGCGTTCGACAAAATCAAACGCTTCCTCTGGCACCCGGCCTGCCAGTTTTTTCCGGCGGTTGTTGGATACCCTGCCTCCGTTCTGTAGCGCGGAAACGATGAGGAGGTGCAGATCGTTTCCGCGGATATCGAACTCGTCGTTGACGGCTTTACTGATCCGGTCAAAGCTCGCCAAGAATTCGGTTTCCTGACGGAGATCGACGCCCAGCGCCTGCTCCGCCATTCGGTAACCGAATTCCACGCACTGTGTCGCGTCCCAAAAACGGTAGATAGAATCGGCGCCTTTGAATTTGAAATCAAACAGGTCCTCGTCGGCCCAGTAGACATCCCACAACTTCCGTGCGGGCTTCGAGAACGATTGGAGCGCCTCCAGGTATTCCGTTTCATGGCGTTTCATCGCGACGGATACGGGCAACAGCAGGCCTTGATCAAGCCTTCCTGATTGGCATAGGGCATGGTGGAATAAGAAGCGCGACAGACGTCCGTTCCCATCCATGAATGGGTGCAGGTAGACGAACCCGAACGAGGCCACGGAGGCGGCTACGACCGGGTCGCTCTGACGTGGAAGGGAGTTGGCCATGTCCATGAACGCAGGCATAAGTTTGGAAAGCAATTCCGGCGAAGGTGGAACGTAGGTCACACTACCCGCCCCCCTGAGCCCCCCCCCTCGCAGCCAGTTTTGTTCATGGCGAAAACAGGTCGCTTTTTCATAGGGGTTGCTGATTGTCGCGGATTGCAAGTCGGCCAGGTATTCCTCGGTCAACTCAATTTTTTCGTGGGCCTGCTGGAGAAGGGCGACAAAGGTCTCTGCCTTGCTCTGGCTCGGCGCTTCCCGCTCAATAGCGAAAGAACTATCGGTCTCGCTGAGGTACGCCCAGGAGAGGGTCCGGTCCGCATTAGTCGGACCCAAGGATTCCAGAAATGCTTTCGTCCGTCCAAGGACGTCGCTTGCAATCCCATCCTTGACCAGTTGGGTAAGGCGGACTACCGGACAGTACTCGGCAGAGCCGAGGCCGTTGAAGTTGATTCGCCACTTGGCATCCTTGCGCACGATTCCAGTGACGTAATCCGCGGGGTCGAACAGATCACCGTACGGCCCGGCAATGGCTGGCAGGTTGGAAAGTTCGCCGTTGGCGAACCACTCCCAGAGATAACACGCTTTCCGGATGAACAAGCCGGAGGGCGATTCCCGCAAACGGGCGATGAGATCCTCCCCGGCAATTTTCGGCATGGTTTCGGCGAGTATTTGCAGATTGATTCCCTCATAACGGAGGGCAAACATCAAGTGTTCAATGGGGTGGCCGGATTTCGGAGCGACCCCCTTGGGTACCTGTAGTTCGTCCTGGACGTCTAGTATCCGGCTCACCGGACGGATACTGGCGGGATGAGCGACGGGAAACACCGAGAGCCCGAGTTGGGTCCGGAGGTATTCGTATCCGATGGCATCCATGATTGCACTCCTGCACGGAAAATTTTAACTGACCATGGATTTTTTTATTTATTTGCCAATCCGTCAATATTTTTTTACTCGGTTTCACCAAAGGCTATGGCGAAGCGTAAAACAACGGAAATTTTTCACATACTGAAGATTTCTTTAATCTAACCATCCTTGGCACGGATTTTCTTAAGGTCATCTGCCAAAGGGTTGCGGGCAATTGCATCACCGTATAACTCAGCATGAGGTAAGCCTCCGGCTCTGCTCAAGATTTACCATACCCAGATCACATGCAAAAACCGTCAGAAATCCAATGTTTTTGCATATGATCAGGGAGAAGTAACACGAAAGCCCAAGCACCGAGAGATCTCAACTGGAGACCCCAAGTGTCGGCGCGCGTTTAAATTTGACCTTCTGGTCAGTGTTCAACGAGCGTCAACAATTCAAAGCATGTCCGAAAACTGTAGACATATTCCGGACATACCCAAAAAATGGTCCAGCACGATCAAGGCAACGAGTTTCGATTACCTTGCCGATCACCCTACGGCATTCACATCCCCCAGCCAGTCTTTTTTAACCAACTCTCTATCCATGTAGTCGACTGCCTTCATCAAGTTCACCGTGTTCTGCATGGTGATCCAGGCATCTGCCAGATTGAAGGCCTCAGCCAACGATTGACCTTCGTCACCAGTTGGGGCTCGTCCCTCCCGGATCAGGCACACGATAATTTCTTGCGCCAAGTCGAAGGTTTGCTCAAGGTCATTGCGCTCATACATGTGGCTCAGCACACCAGAAAGATTAAATACACCGGCCAACGAACAGGCGTAGTCGACGTCATATTGCCCTGCCAGCAGCATCTGGAGATGCATTCGGGGAGCAATAACAATGTCGGCTTTCTGCTTCGCAGTCAGGGGCTTGACGACCGGCCGGAGGGTCCGTTTGCTTTTCTTGCGCATACGCACATTTTAACGTGCGCAACGACCACCGGTGGATATGCGGTTCCTGGGAGCATCTTGACCAGCGGATTCTCTCTAAAGAATCAATGGCCAATCGGGCCGCACCATTCCCTGCCTTCTTTATTCGCCTCTTGCTAGGCCCTGTAGCGCCCCACGGTAGCAATACGGTAGCCAAACGGATGACCGACCGAGTCTATATTTGCCAAGGATACCCGACTGAGATATTCGCGACCCTCCCAAGACACGCTCGCTGCTTCCACAAGTTGCATGAATAGTTCATCGCTTTCTACAAGCCCAATGAAAGCCTCCGGGGCAAGAGACCGGCGCGCAAATAAGTTGACGACGGCTGCCCGAAGTCGGGGACAACGGTCCCAATCGAACCAAAAGAAGGAGTTTGGAAGCCGACGTTCCAGCGCTCGCCAAATATGGTCTGGCAATGCGTTATGTTCGACTGCCCGGTAGGTGAGTTCAAACCCCAAACGGGCCAGTTCTCCAGGGTTGCGAGACCGATTACCCAAGGCCCGGCAAAGTAGATAGGCGAAAAAGAAAGTTTGGTCGCTCTCCGACAGCCGTCCGGTCGCATCACGGACGGCCATTATCCAGGGATCTTCCCCAATTTCATTGGGAACCCAATCGGCCTCAACGGTGCGTGCCAACATTACCAGGATATCCCATGGAAGTTGATTGCCAGACGTCAGTATTTCGGCAACGGCCTTTGAATCTTGGGCCGCCTCGACAACCCAAGGAGAAAGTATCGGTAGCCCGACTCCAGACTCGAACTGACCAATACATGCCTCCAGCAACATGCGCCTTCCCCATAAGTTGGCGCATCGCCTTATCAGGGAACTGCGCCCGGCTGCAATGACTGCCCGCAAGGCTCTATGAACTGTGTCCCCGTCACTGTCTAATGCTGCAAAGGCTGCATCAATATCGATCCCATCGACCGCCCAGAATTCGGGTTCGCTGGCCATATCCGGCTTGTGTCGCAGCAAGACAGCAGATAGAGAGGGAAAACGGTCCAACCCTTCAAGCAACTCGCTCATGCTGAGTTCAGCTAAGGTGCACTCCGCTACAATCTGTGACGCGCCTTCTCTCTCCAGCAAAGAGGTCAGCCGCCTCGGGTCCTGCTTCCAGATGGTCACCCCCAGACGCGTGGCCCCGGAGCGCACAGCATCTGGATCCACCAATTCCAGATGCCGAAGAATGAAGTCGACCACCACATCGTCAAACTCATTGGCGTGCAGCAATCCCATCTTCGCGATCGCCACTCTTACCGAACGCGCTTGGCTGGACGGAAACTCCGCCGTGAGGATATCGATGCTCGAGCGCAAAGCACTCGAAGAGTCAGGTATCTCTCTGAGATATCGGTGGAGGCGACAAAGGGTTCCGAATACCAACCGACCACGATCGATATCTCCGCCTGTGGCGTGGAGGAAAGAGCGCAGGCCGTACCCGTCCGGATTCGCCAAGTCCAACATCGCCTCATCGAATAAGGGAGCGTCAAGGCCAGCAACGCTGTCGGCGTCTACTGCCTTCTGAAACCGCGTCCTGACACCACGGTCTGCGGGATGCAAGAGTTGCAGGTCGAAGACATTGCCTTCGAATGACCGGTCTGCTGCAACTAGAGTGCAGAACCGGAACCCGCGCCGAAGCCGCGGCCATTGCTGGCTCCAGATGGCTAGGACGACGGTATCAACGGCAACACCTACCGGTCGCGCTGCGATCACGCGCTCACCGGGTTTGCCGTAGAGGGCAGCCAACAACCGCCGGCACCATGCCAATTCATCCCCCAGCAACGCCTGAGTTGCCGGAACATCGTATACACCCAGAGGCTTGGTGTAATCGCCGTATGCTGGCAACACCGGTCTCCGGAATAGCGAATCTAACTCCGTCATAGACGCCAGGGTGGCCAGATCGGCAAACTCGACCAGGAGCGTATGAGTCCAGACGCAGCCGGGACGAGGCATCTCCGGTGCTGCCCAGGTACGCGCCAGTGCATAGACACCCGATTCTGTCAGTGGATACCCTGTTAGGTACCCCGATTCGTCAACCCGCACGCCTGAGCCTGAAATATCACTCATCGTGAGCAGCGTCCGCATGTCCTTCGGTGACAGGTTCACGGAACCTGCCAGCAGACGGTGACCCTCAGCGTAGCCGTGTAGGGTCTGTTGGACGTTCAGGCGCTCAGTTAACGCATGAGCCATGCGAGGGGCTCCGTTAGGTCGTGGCTTTCACTGGGACCTGCACTCAAACGGATGCGTTGCGACGGACGGTCCATCTGCCGCAGCTTTTCTGCTTCGGGCACAGAATCCTTGCCTGATTCGGCAGGATCGTATTCGCCTCCCTGGGCGCTCAATCCACAGACGCGCCAGGTCCACCCATCCGCGTTCTGCCGCAGGTATTGCGCGAGCAGGGGAAGCTTGGCCTCAAGAAAAGCCACGGGTGCCAGCCCTTCCCCTTCTGCCTTGTCCCAAGCCGACAGCATTATGACCAGCCGGCGCGGACCGATATCGAGTGGCGGTTGCCGCAATGTCTGGAGAAGGTCCACTAGTTGCACCTGGGTTGGCGCCAACCGGGGGTGCCAATGGACTTCTCCGCCTTCTGGTAGCGAGATGCCCATCTTTTTAGCCAGCACGAGTTCGTCCACCAGCCAGGCTGGCAAGTCGATGGTGTCGGAATGGACGAACAGTAAAACACCACCGGCATTGAGAATTTCCGCAATTTCCGGCTCGCAATCCCGTTCCTCCCACATGCGCCGGTAAGCTTCGCCGGGTACATCCGGAAAGGTGACGCGCACAGGGTTACCTTCCGCATCCAGAAGATTCATGCTCACTAGGCGATTTCCGCTGATGCCAGTTCGCTCTTGAACCCTGGCATCCCGCCAGCGGGCCGCGATCTGGTTAAGATGGGACACGTTGCCCTTTGCTAGGGTGTGGAAGCGCAAGGCCATGCCCTCCACATCCTCTTCCGTAACAAGATGCCAAAGGGCGGCAAGAAAGGTAGTCTTCCCTGATTCCGGCAGACCGATGATAACGATAGAGCGCTCAGACATCTTTCTTCCTCATTCCTCAAGCACCGTCAACCGCGCATAGCACCGCTCAAACTCCGGCATTTCCCGGGGCACGGCGGTAGCAGGCGGCCGAGGCTGGATCCAGAAGGCCAGCAGTTCCGCCACACCTACCCCACGTTTCACCAAGTCATTCTTGGGTGAAGCCGCGACCCGGAAGGGAGCGATTTCTGA
Source organism: Azonexus sp. (assembly GCF_049652925.1). Taxonomy (GTDB): domain Bacteria; phylum Pseudomonadota; class Gammaproteobacteria; order Burkholderiales; family Rhodocyclaceae; genus Azonexus. The sequence continues at coordinate 241,083 of NZ_JBASFI010000002.1, read as the reverse complement.
GAAATTACCGCCAAAGGAATCACGGATCTTTTCGAGCATTGAAGTGAAATCTGTTTCTACCCTGTCCCTCCGATCAGATTTCAGGACAGAATCAAATTTAGTGAGAACCAAGGCAAGGCGCTGGCCAGATTCAATTGATCCGCCGTCAACAAGAGCCCGAAGCAAAAGGAGAGTCTCGCTGCGAGCATTGTGCCGATTGCCACTATCCAGAAGGCGGTCGCCGTCAACCAGAATGGTGATCGAATCGGCGCGTCGGACTTCCTGGAAGCCCGTGACGGTAGAGACATCGTCGGTGGCGTTTCGGTAATCTTCGCCGGCGCGATCACCGAGGATAAGCGCCAAGCCGTCCGTCGCGGGACCACCGCCCAAGTCCAGATGGTAGAACCGTACTTCACCCAAGGGCGTCCGGTTGCTATGTGGTGTTCCCCGACGACAAGCGGCCCTCGCATCGTGACAGGTTCGCTCGAAGGCATGAAGGGTTCGGGACCGAGCGTACTCTGTACCCGCCACTGGGCCATCCTGAAAGAGGTCGTAGAGGCTGGCGATCAGGCTGGTTTTCCCGGCATCGCTGGGGCCGATGACAGCAATGACCCTTGCACTGCCAGCGCGCAGAAGCTGCGAGGCCTGTTCGGGGGTGAGGCAATCCGCGCCAGCGATCTGGACGCCAATTACCTGTGGAGCCTCGCTATCGCTGGTTAGTTCATCCGCTATAGCGCGTGGCCGGCGCCCGTAGTGGGAACACTCCGATAGGCCCAAACCCTCGACGCATTTTCCGGTCTGCGCCACCCGGCAGTCTGGATTGGAGCAAGTCACTTCCTCCATGACTTCCCGGTCAACTTCAGTCATGGGGTCACCCGAGGAGGATCAACAAACGTTCGCGATAAAACAGCGTGCCCAGAGTAAGCCCCGGCAACGTCAGATTGTTGCCTACGCCGGTCGCCGCAGCCCATCCGGGAAGCCAAGCGTCCCCAGGCCCGGTCTCCAGTTGGCGGACAATTGCGTAGTGTAGCGGCATCGTGACTGGCGACGGATTGAAGTCACCGATAAGCTGTCGTAACCACGCCGGATCCGCCCCATTGATCGCATCGGAAATGGCAATTTTCTTCCTGTCCTTGACCCCCGCCCGCGAAAGCATGGCGGGCGCCGACGGTGGCCCTGGCAAAATTCGAGTGGCATCGGCCAATTCTGAAGCAAAAACTAAGGGTTGGGCGTCCGCCGGCAGGTCGCCAAAGGAGCACTTGTAATCCTTGCTGCGCTGGCCAACAAGCCACCACAGCATTTGCAGTTCCTCGTCCTGGATTTGAATCAAGGTATCCATCGCTTGCAGGGCGCCGGTTTGCCGCTCGGCAATTTGCTTGATGGCATTCCCCATGGTCTCCGCAACCATATCGAAGGCCGCAGCGACTTCGGGGAAGTTTTGGTTTTGTCGTACGTGCTCCGCTGGCTCGTCGAATTCGAGCTCTTCCTCATCGTCTGCCAACAAACTGTCAAGCTTCGGTCGTTCGCGATTGGCAACTGCCATGTGGACAAGTGCGTCCTCCGCCAGCTTCACCAGATCCATCGGCAAGTCCGACATCCTCGCACCGGCAAAAGCCGTGGTCGTCACTGCCAAAGCGGCATATGCTGCGGAGTCGGATTCACTATCCATGAGTACCGCAAGGCTAGAGCCCGCAAGAATCTGCAACTCACGGTCGTTCCCCTGCATTTCGAACGTCTCGTCAGCTTCCTTAAAAATGGCGCGAACCTGTTTCACTAACGCTTCTTGCGCCAACTGCTTGGACTTGAAAGCCAGGCGGATCAGCGCTTCAACCATGGGAGTCTCAGCCCGCTCAACGATCAAACAAACACCTATCCAGCGGCCTTTACGCCGTGTCTCTTCATCACCAAGGCCAACGCTGCTATACCAGCGTGCGAAGTCAGGATGTACCGGCGTGGATGCCTCAGTAACCATTATTTTGTCTCCCTTTTTGCAATTTCATTGGTAACCTGATCAAGTAGCCCCCGTTCACGGGCAACCAGCAGAGCCCGCCCATAGCGCTCCGGCTCCGGTATCGCAAGGTCCTTTTCCTCGATAAGGCCTAGTCCCAGAGCTATTTCCCGGCGCTGACTGCCGGTCAGCTTCCAAAACCGGAAAATCAGGTTCCTAGTATGCTCTTCGCTCATAGAGGCCTCCACATCATCACGGGCGGCAGACGCAGTCGCCGTTGGCACTTCGACTGCCACTGCAGGTCGTGACGTAGCGGCAGCAATCTCCGAGACATATCCGGGAATCGAAATACGATGCCGGAAAACCTCTTCCCCACCCCGGGTTCGCCGCGGGTTAAAGCGCTCCGGAGTAGATTGCAGCACCATCAGGTGAGCCTCGATCTCAAGGGCCCTTTCCCGTCCAGAGCCTACCACCTGGAGGCTGATCAGGTTGTACCCTGGTTCCCATCCCTTTTCCTGCCGATCCGGATTGACGGCACCGGCGCTGAAGCGCATATAGCCGTCGTCTGTCACGACTCGCTGCAGATGCTTGTGCCCGAACAAATGAATTACCGCACGGTTGTTGACCATGTCATTGACGTCTTGTTCGTCCATAAGCCAATCAGGAGGATGATGGATCACTACGAGATTAACGACGTCATCCAGCGGGTGCAGAACCTGAAGGGGACTAAGGTAGAGTTCACCGCACTTGTCGTTTTCTCCGTCCATCCCAGACAGAAGAGTGGAGGTTAGTCCGTAAAGGCGGAGCATCACACCGCCGTTAAGATCCATATCCTGTTTCCAGAACAATCGGTCTGGTGAGTAGACTTGACAGTTGAAGAGCTTGGCGAAGTCGTTGTATGCGGCCAGAGGGGCGAGAAGTGACGAACTCGTCTGGGTGTCGGTAAATTGGGTTCGAAGCTCACGCTCCCGTTTTTCCGGTTGTGCCAAATAAATTGCCTTTTGGGCGTTTCGAACTGCGGGCGTCGACGTGATTACGTTCCGATCCACATCGTGGTTTCCCGGCACCACGAATATCCTCTCCGGCGGACACCCAGTCGCTTGAGCCAGTTCCATTAGCCACGCGTAGGCTGCTTCATATTCTTCGCGATGCCCCTTGAACGCAATGTCCCCCCCCACAAGGATCGCATCCACGGAACCCAACGTACGGACACGATCACGGGCATCCCGCATTAATAAGGTCCGATAAGGGCGCTCTGGATCCATGTCCGGAGTCCTGCAATCCGGTGTTCGGAAATGAATATCAGAGATATGGAGCAGTTGCATGGTCCTTCAGTCCGGAAATGCCGAATCGCAAAATGTAGCCGATTTGGTGCCGCTTTCACAGTCATTTAGCCAGAGCGCATAGCCAAGCTAAAGCCTTGTCGCAGTGATCTGGCCAACGCTTCTTGACGCCATTGAGCAAGCCCAGACAAATATGGCCAGTTGAAGCCTCGATATATTTGGAATCTGTGAGATCGATTTTCTCCGGAAATTTAGAAAACTCCACGGGTGCTACGAAAGTAGTCTCATAACAGCCCACGAATCTGTGGGGGGAAATGTGGGGGGAATTTTCAAAATTCGGACCTATAAAGCACTTAGGCCAATCCGAAGATTGGCCTAAGTTCTTGATTCTCTTGGTCGGGGCGGCGGGATTCGAACTCGCGACCCCTTGCACCCCATGCAAGTGCGCTACCAGGCTGCGCTACGCCCCGACAAGCCCGCCATTATACCCAAAAACAGCCGGATTCATAGCCGCAAGATCTCGATAATGGACTGTAGCTCGCCACGCAGGCCACCCGGCATCTTTCCAACGTCGGACGAGTTGACCGCAGCAACTTCGACAGCACCACCCTCGTCAAGCCGATTGCGCGCACCGCTGATGGTAAAACCCTGATTATAAAGAAGCTCACGAATACGCCGAACCAGCAAGACTTCGTGATGCTGGTAATAGCGACGATTGCCACGCCGCTTTACTGGTTTGAGTTGATTGAACTCCTGCTCCCAGTAACGCAGCACATGGGGCTTGACACCACACAACTCGCTGACTTCACCAATCGTGAAGTAGCGCTTGGCGGGGATGGGCGGCAATTCTTCGCCGCCCAGTGTTTTATGCCGCGGTTCCATCGAAGGCAAGCTCAACGTCGGATTTCAGCTTTTGGCTGGCGTGAAAAGTCACAACGCGACGCGCCGTGATGGGAATTTCCTGACCTGTTTTCGGATTCCGGCCTGGACGTTGCGGCTTGTCGCGCAACTGAAAATTGCCAAAGCCAGAGAGCTTTACGCCGTCACCGGTTTCCAGGGAATTTCGGATTTCTTCAAAAAAAGCTTCGACCATGTCTTTGGCCTCACGCTTATTAAGACCGACTTTTTCGAAAAGCAGGTCCGCGAGCTCAGCTTTGGTTAGCGTCATCGTTATTATTTCCGTCAGGCACGCAGTTGAGCACCGAATGCCTGTTCGAAACAGGACACCAGTTGCTGCATCGCAGCATCAACTTCCGAATCTTGCAAAGTGCGTTGAGTATCTTGCATAACTATCCGGAACGCAAGGCTTTTTTTGTTTTCGGGAACGCCCTTGCCGACGTAAACATCGAACAACTGGATGTCTTGAACAAGGTCAGAAACCTGTCCCGTCAAGCCGTCAAGTAAGGTCTGCAAAGTGACATTCTGATCAACAACGATGGCCAGATCGCGAATCACTGGCGGGAACTTCGAGACCTCGGCATAAGCCGGAACCTGCACCGCCTTGACGGCATCAAAATCCAGCTCGAAGACAACTGGTGCCTGCGGCAAGTCGTATTTTTGCACCCATTCCGGATGCAGTTCTCCCAGACTGCCGATTTCTCGGCCATCGAGCAACACGCGCGCAGAACGCCCCGGATGCAGGGCCGGATGGACAAGCTTTTCAAAACGCAGTTGGGCCGGTGCCAGCAAGGCTTCCAGATCGCCCTTCACGTCGAAGAAATCAACCTTGCGCGAAGCGCTCCCCCAGCCTTCTGGCAAGGCGCTACCGTAGGCCAGACCGGAGAGCTTCCAGGATTGCGCAAAGCCGGGAACCGGCGTTGCTGCGGCATTGCGCTCGAACGCACGGCCGGTTTCAAACAGGCGGACACGGTTCTGCTTGCGCTTGAGATTGGTCAGCAGATTGGATATCAGTCCGCCAAACAGCGTCGAGCGCATCACGGCCATCTGGCTGGCGATCGGGTTGGCCAGACGAATCAGATCAGCTTCTGCGGTCTTCGCGGCGAAATCGGCCTCCCAAGCTTCTTCGACGAAGGCGAAATTGACCACTTCCTGATAGCCGCGATCGACCAACAGTTGGCGGACGCGGGCCGCCGGACGTTGCGCTTCGGGCTGCACCATCATTTTCATGTTGCCACGCGGCGCCGGGGCCGGGATATTGTCGTAGCCGTGCAGGCGAGCAATTTCCTCGATGAGGTCTTCCTCGATTTCGATGTCGAAGCGCCAGGTTGGCGGAGTCACCAGGAAATCATCGCCTTCGCGAACGAAGGGCAAGCCGAGACCACTGAACAAACCGGCGATCTGTTCGGGAGAAAAAGCCATGCCGATCACTGCGCAGGCGCGCGCCGTGCGCAGACGTACCGGCTTGCGTGCCGGCATTTCGGCCCTGGCCTCGCTGACCGGACCGGCCGCGCCGCCACAGATATCGATGATCAGTTGCGTGGCACGCTCGATGGCACGACGCGTGCCGCCGAAATCGACGCCGCGCTCGAAGCGATGCGAAGCATCGGAACCGAAGCCGTAGCGGCGGCCACGACCGGCAATCGCTTTCGGTGCGAAGAAGGCCGATTCGAGGAACAATTCGCTGGTTTCCAGCGTGATGCCACTCTCTTCGCCGCCCATGATGCCGGCCATGGCCAGCGGCTTGGCATCGTCCGCAATGACCAGAATGTCGGCATCGATGGCGATGGTCTGCTCGTTCAGAAGCAACAGCTTTTCGTCGGTTCTGGCCATGCGGGCATGCACAGCACCTTCGAGCCTGGTGTTGTCGAAGGCATGCAGCGGCTGGCCGAGTTCGAGCATGACGTAATTGGTGACATCAACCAGCGCGGAAATCGAGCGGATAGCGCTACGCTCGAGGCGACGCTTCATCCATTCAGGCGTCGGCGCCTTGGCGTTGACACCCTTCAGGACGCGGCCGTAGTAAAGCGAACAGGCAGCTGGTGCATCGAGCACAACGACACGCTGATCGGCGATAGTTGCCGCTACTTCCGGCACCTCGATCAGCCTGGCTTGGGCGCCGGCAATGGCCGCCACTTCGCGCGCCACACCAGTCAACGACAGGCAGTCAGCACGATTCGGCGTCAGCTTGAGTTCAAATTGATTGTCGTCGAGATCGAGATATTGGCGAATCGACTGGCCAACCGGTGCATCGGCCGGCAAAACCAGTAGGCCGGAGGCCTCTTCGGCAATGCCGAGTTCCTTGGCAGAACAAAGCATGCCGGAGGACTCAATGCCGCGCACCTTGGCGATCTTGATAACGAAATCGCCGGGCAGCTTGGCGCCGGGCAAGGCGCAAGGAACGCGAAGGCCGACGGCGACATTCGGCGCTCCACAGACGATGGTCGTCGGCTCATCACGGCCGGTATCGACCTTGCAGACGTTCAGACGATCGGCATCGGGATGCTTGACGACTTCGAGCACCTGAGCGACGACGACGTCGTTGAATTGGGGCGCGACCGGCTCCAGACCTTCGACTTCAAGGCCGGCCATGGTCAGCAGATGGGAAAGCTCCTCGCTCGACAGCTTGGTGTCGACAAGGGTACGCAACCAGGATTCGGAAAATTTCATGCGAATTGCCTCAGGAAACGGAGGTCGCCTTCAAAGAAGAGGCGCAGATCATTGACGCCGTAACGCAGCATGGTCAGGCGATCCTGACCGAAGCCGAAGGCGAAGCCGGTATATTTTTCCGGATCGATGCCGGCGATGCGCAGCACATCCGGATGCACCATGCCGCAACCGGCAATTTCCAGCCAGCGACCCTCAAGCGGACCGCTCATGAAAGCGACGTCGATTTCGGCCGACGGCTCGGTAAACGGGAAGAAAGACGGACGGAAGCGAACCTTGAGGTCATCGGTCTCGAAGAAGCTTCTCAGGAAATCGGCGATCACGCCCTTGAGGTCGGCAAACGAAACCCCCTCGCCCACCCAAAGGCCTTCGACCTGATTGAACATCGGCGAATGGGTCGCATCGGAATCGACACGATAGACGCGGCCCGGCGCGATGATTCTGATTTCGGGCATTTTTTCCAGTTGACCGTAGCGTTCGACGTGCGCCTTCATGTAGCGCGCCTGGATCGGGCTGGTATGGGTCCGCAGCAGCACCTTGTCAGCCACCGTGCCGTCCGGGTTCTGCAGGTAAAAGGTATCGTGCATGGAACGCGCCGGGTGATCGTCGGGCGTGTTCATGGCTGTGAAATTGAAAAAGTCTTCCTCGATCTCGGGGCCGTCGGCCACTTCGAAACCAATGGAGCGGAACAACGACTCGATACGCTCTAGGGTGCGTGTCACCGGATGCAGACCACCGCGCACTTCGGCGCGACCGGGCAGTGTGACGTCCAGCGCCTCTTCAGCCAGGCGCGCTTCCAGCGCAGCCTTGCGGATCGCTTCGCGACGTTCGTTGAGCGCAGCTTCAACGGCCGTCTTGGCGACGTTGATCGCGGCACCGGCAGATTTCTTCTCTTCCGGCGGCAGTTTGCCCAGACCCTTGAGAAGTTCGGTGATCTGCCCGCTCTTGCCGAGGAAACGGGCTTTTACCTGCTCCAGTGCATCGGGGTCAGAAATGGCAGCGAAAGCCGACTGGGCTTCGCTAACGATTTGATCGAGATTGTCCATAGACGTCCACCAACAAAACGCACGTTTCAGTGAAGGCTCATGTCGGCGTAGCCGACGTGAAGCCGCAAAGCGGCGGCAGAAACTAAAAAAGGAGGCTTGCGCCTCCTTTTTTTAATTACGCTATCGCTCAGGCGCCGAGCTGCGCCTTGGCCTGGGCGGCCAGAGCGGCAAAAGCCGGCTGATCGAACACTGCCAGATCGGCCAGAACCTTGCGGTCGACTTCGATGTTGGCCTTCTTCAGACCATTCATGAAGGTGCTGTACTTCATGCCCAGCTCACGAGAAGCGGCATTGATACGAGCAATCCACAAAGCACGGAACTGACGCTTGCGTTGACGACGGTCACGGTACTGGTATTGACCGGCCTTCATCACCGCCTGCTTGGCGACGCGATAGACGTTCTTGCGACGACCGCGGTAACCCTTGGCCTGGACGAGAATCTTCTTGTGACGCGCGCGCGCCGTTACACCACGTTTAACTCTAGGCATCTTCTATCTCCTTATGCGTAGGGCATCATGGCGCGAACGGATGCTGAATCGCTCGCATTGACTGTGACGGAACCGCGCAGATGGCGTTTCACCTTGGTGGTCTTCTTCGTCAGGATGTGACGCTTGAAGGCTTGACCGCGCTTGATGCTGCCACCGGCGCGGATCGAGAAACGCTTTTTGGCGCTGCTCTTGGTCTTCATTTTGGGCATTTAATGCTCCTTAATGACATGCCGTCAGGTGGTTCCCACTACGGAAACGCTTTGACTACCCGAAAGCACTTATGTAACTACTTTTGCTGCTTCTTGGCCGGCCCGATGATCATGATCATCTGACGACCTTCCATCTTCGGCATCTGCTCGACTGCCCCTACTTCGTCGAGGTCTGCCTTGATCCGTTCCAGCTGGCGCATACCGAATTCCTGGTGCGCCATTTCGCGGCCCCGGAAGCGCAGGGTCACTTTGACCTTGTCGCCTTCTTCCAGGAAACGCGTCATGTTCCTGAGCTTGATCTGGTAATCGTTTTCGTCGGTGCCCGGGCGCAGCTTGATTTCCTTGACCTGCACCTGCTTCTGCTTCAACTTGGCTTCGTGAGCGCGCTTCTGTTCCTGGTACTTGAACTTGCCGTAGTCCATGATGCGGCAGACTGGCGGCTTCGCGGTCGGCGCAATCTCGACCAGATCAGCACCGGCTTCTTCAGCCATATGCAAAGCCTCGCGAATGCTGACAATGCCGAGCTGTTCGCCTTCTGCACCCTGGAGACGAATCTCCGGAACCGTAATTTCTTCGTTGAGGCGATGCGCCTTGTTCTGAGCTATGGTGAAACCCCCGAAAACAACAAAAATTAAGCCGTGCCACTCCGCGCCGCAACTTCATTCTGAAGCTGCTTGATCAGGTCATCCACAGACATCTGTCCGAGATCCTGACCACCGCGAGTCCGCACGGCCACCAGTCCGTCCGCTTTTTCCTTATCGCCCACAACGAGCTGATAAGGCAGCCGGTTCAAGCTATGTTCCCGAATTTTATAGGTAATTTTCTCGTTACGCAAATCGGACTCGGCGCGGAAGCCAGCCTGATGCAGCTTTTGCGCAACATCCGCGGCGTAATCGGCCTGCTTTTCGGAAATATTCAGGACAACTAGCTGAACCGGCGCCAGCCACAGTGGCAAGGCTCCGGAGAAATTTTCGATCAGAATGCCGATGAAGCGCTCAAGCGAGCCAAGGATCGCCCGGTGGAGCATGACCGGGACCTTGCGCGTGTCGTCAGCGCCGACATATTCCGCGCCGAGACGACCCGGCATCGAGAAGTCGACCTGCATGGTGCCACACTGCCACGAACGGCCGATGGCATCCCGGATGTGGAATTCGATTTTCGGACCATAGAAGGCGCCCTCGCCCGGCAGCTCGGTCCATTCCAGGCCGGAAGCCCGCAGGCCTTGACGCAACGCATCCTCGGCCTTGTCCCAGACTTCGTCGGAACCGACGCGACTATCCGGACGCAAGGCCAGCTTGACGGCCACATCGCTGAAACCGAAATCGGCATAAACCTTCTTGACCAGCGCATTGAAGGCCGTAACTTCGGATTCGATCTGGTCTTCGGTGCAGAAGATGTGACCATCATCCTGCACAAAGCCGCGCACGCGCATCAGGCCGTGAAGGGCGCCGGCCGGTTCGTTGCGATGGCAGGAGCCAAACTCGCCGTAACGCAGCGGCAGCTCGCGGTAAGAACGCAAGCCGGCATTGAAGACCTGGACATGCCCCGGACAGTTCATCGGCTTGACCGCGTAATCGCGATTTTCCGACGAAGTCGTGAACATGTTGTCCTTGTAGTGCTCCCAGTGACCCGACTTTTCCCACAGGGCCTTGTCGAGAATCTGCGGGCAACGCACTTCCTGGTAACCGTTGTTGCGGTAAACGGCGCGCATGTAGCTTTCGATTTCCTGCCAGATCGCCCAGCCCTTGGGGTGCCAGAAAACCAGACCCGGCGCTTCGTCCTGCATATGAAAGAGGTCAAATTGCTTGCCCAGGCGACGGTGATCGCGTTTTTCAGCCTCTTCCAGCATGTACAGGTAGGCGTCGAGATCTTCTTTCTTGGCCCAGGCCGTGCCGTAGATGCGCTGCAGCTGTTCGTTGCGATGGTCGCCACGCCAGTAGGCACCGGCCACCTTCATGAGTTTGAAGACCTTGAGCTTGGCCGTCGTCGGCACGTGCGGACCGCGGCAAAGGTCGATGAAATCGCCTTCGCGGTAGAGTGAAACCTGCTGATCGGCCGGAATAGCACCGATCAGTTCGGCCTTGTACTTTTCGCCGAGGTCGAGGAAGAACTTGACCGCATCATCGCGCGCCCAGACTTCACGGGTTACCGGAATATCCTTCTTGGCCAGTTCGGCCATGCGCTTTTCGATAGCCACCAGGTCTTCCGGGGTGAAAGGACGCTTGTAGGCGAAGTCGTAGTAGAAACCGTTTTCGATGACCGGGCCGATGGTGACTTGCGCATCCGGGAATAACTCTTTGACTGCGTAGGCCAACAGGTGGGCGGTCGAGTGACGAATCAGCTCAAGGCCTTCAGGGTCGCGCTCGGTAATGATGGCCAGATCGACATTTTTTTCGATCAGATACGAGGTATCGACCAGATTGCCATCAACCTTGCCGCCCAGCGCCGCGCGGGCCAAGCCAGCGCCGATGCTGGCCGCGACTTCGGCGATTGTTACCGGCTGTTCAAAAGAGCGGATGGAACCATCAGGCAGTTTGATATCAGGCATGGCAAATATCCAGGCGAAAAAAAAGTGCGGGGGTGAGCCGCACTTTTTTGGTCAAACGAAGGCTGACTCGATTAGTGTTTCTGAACTGCAGTGCAAGTTCGGAAAATCATCAATTCAGCTCCGTTGGGAATTTTGGTAGGCGGTATTGGAATCGAACCAACGACCTCCACGATGTCAACGTGGCGCTCTAACCAACTGAGCTAACCGCCTAAAGAAGCGCGCATTTTACAGACGTAAAAGCCGATGTCAACAGCCCTTCGCGATTTTTTGCGAAGCCAAGTACACTTGCTGCTTATGCAACGGAGAAAGCCATGAACGAAGGCTGGATTATTCTCGGAATCTGTCTGATATTCGTGCTGGGGGCTGCCCTGCCGCTGCTCCGGTCGCCGCGTAACGACGTGCCCCCGCCGCCACCCAAGGAAACCCTGCGCGACTGGCGCAGCGAAAAATAAGGACTATTTGTGGAATCGCGCATCACCGAACTTGAAATCAAGATCAGCTATACCGAAGACCTCGTCGAGGAATTGAATCGCCTGGTTTTCCGCCAGCAAGAGCAGATCGATCTGCTCTTCCGTGAAATTCGTGCATTGCGCGAACAGGCACAAAATGCCCAGCCGCACGAACAGCGCAGCCTGCGCGACGACCTTCCGCCGCATTACTGAGCATGTCGGCTCAGCCCCCGGTTTTTGTTATCTACCACGCCGACTGCCTTGATGGCTTCGGCGCCGCTTATGCTGCCTGGTGCCATTTCGGCGATGCAGCCACCTATCGGCCGATGCATCACGGCGAGCCTTGGGCGCTGGCCGACGTTGCCGGCCACGCAGTATTCATCCTCGATTTCTCGTTTCCGCCTGAATTTCTCGAAACGATGACTTCTGTTGCTGCCTCGGTCACCCAGATCGACCATCACGCCTCAGCTCTGAAGGCCTGGGGCGACAAGTTGCAGTCCGGAGAGAACGGTCTGCGCAGCTACCAGCACCCGGACTTGCCGCTCAGCATCCTGTTCGACCTGGAAAAGTCAGGCGCCCGACTGGCGTGGGAGCATTTTCACCCCAGCACGCCGACGCCGCTGGCACTCCGGCACGTCGAAGAGCAGGACATGTGGCGCTTTACTCCGAGCACCCGCCCCTTCTGCCGCGCCCTGCGCCTGCTGCCTTTCGACTTTCCTGTCTGGCATCAACTTGTGCTCGACACACCCGATGAAAGCGCCCCGCGTTATCTCGACATGCTCGGGCAAGGTGGAGCCATCGAGCAGTTTTATCAGCAGGAAATTGCACGTTTGGCGCTCAGCGCACTGCGCATGCCGGCCCAACTGCGCGGCGAACCGGTCGATCCATTGCAGGCGCAGCGCCACGGTCAAGCGATCGTTACCCATGATGAACAGGCCTGGCTAACCGTTCCCGGCATTGCCATCAACGCCAATGCGCTGTTCGCCTCGGAGCTGGGCAACGCGCTGGCCGAGCAAAGCGGCAGTTTCGGGCTGATCTGGCAACTATCGGGGGATGGCGAAGTGAAGGCCTCGCTGCGTTCGAAGGGCAAGACCCTCGATGTTTCGGTGATCGCCACGCGTTACGGTGGTGGCGGCCATCCAAATGCGGCCGGTTTCCGGATGCCAGCCGACCAGTTTTTCAGCGAAGTGCTGAAAATGGTGCCCAGGAAGGGACTCGAACCCCCACACCTTTCGGCGCCAGAACCTAAATCTGGTGCGTCTACCAATTTCGCCACCTGGGCAGGCGGGGCGAATTCTAGCACCGACTGAGCCGCAATCTCCAGAGCAGACCACGATGTCCGTTGATCATTACGAAAACTTTCCTGTTGCTTCGCTGCTCGTGCCGGCCAAACTGCGCCGTCCGATTGAAGTAATTTACCGCTTTGCCCGCAGCGCTGACGACATTGCCGACGAGGGTGATGCTTCGTCTGAGGAGCGCCTGGCCGGGCTGAACGCTTACCGGGCCGAGCTGGATCGCATCGCAGCCGGCAGCGTGCCGCAGACGCCGCTGTTCGTCGCCTTGGCCGAAGTCATTGCCGCGTACAAACTGCCCATCCAGCTCTTCCGCGACCTGCTCGATGCCTTCGCGCAGGACGTGGTGAAGACGCGCTACGCCGATTACCCGGAATTACTCGATTACTGCCGACGTTCGGCCAATCCGGTCGGGCGGTTGGTGCTGCATCTTTTCGGCCGGATCGAGCCGGATCACCTCGAACAGTCCGACTGCATCTGCACAGCCTTGCAGTTGATCAATTTTTGGCAGGATGTTGCGGTCGACTGGAAAAAAGACCGGATTTACATACCGCTGACCGACTTCCCGCATTTCCGCCTCAGCGAAGACGACATCGCGCGGAGCCGTTGGTCGGCCAACTGGGCCGCGCTCATGGATTTCGAGATCGACCGGGCGACGACGCTCATGAAGCGCGGCGCTCCGCTCGTCCATGCCCTGCCCGGCCGCCTCGGCTGGGAAATTCGCCTGACCATGCAGGGCGGCCTGCGCATTCTTGAGCGTATCCGCCAGGTGCGCGGCGACGTTTTCACGCGCCGCCCGAAACTTGGCAAATGGGACTGGCTCGTTCTGGCTGGCCGTTCCATTAGAATGTGACCCCATGAATCCCGACCAATACTGCCAGGAGAAGTGCGCCAAAAGCGGCTCCTCCTTCTATTACAGCTTCCTGTTCCTGCCGCTGCAACGCCGGCGCGCCATCATGGCGCTCTACGCCTTCTGCCGCGAAGTCGACGATGTCGTCGATGAATGCAACGACTTGGCCATCGCCTCGACCAAGCTCGCCTGGTGGCGCCAGGAAATCGAACGCGTCGCCGAAGGCCAGCCGCAGCACCCGGTCGGTCTGGCACTGGCCGGGCTCGACAAGAGCATCAACCTGCCCAAAGAGCAGTTGCTGGAAATCATCGACGGCATGGAGATGGACCTCACGCAGTCGCGCTTTCTCGACTTCAAGGGCCTGTCGCTCTACTGCTATCGTGTGGCCAGTGTCGTCGGTCTGCTCGCCGCTGAAATCTTCGGTTATACCGACCGCCAGACGCAGAAATACGCCCACGATCTGGGCATGGCTTTCCAGCTCACCAACATCATTCGCGACATCGGCGAAGATGCCCGGCGCGGCCGCATCTACATTCCGATGGACGAACTCAAGCAGTTCAACGTGCCGGCCGCCGACATCCTGAACGGCAAGTATTCGGACAATTTCACGGCCCTCATGCAGTTCCAGTACGAACGCGCCGAGAAGTACTACGAGCAGGCTTTCGCCCAGTTACCGGCCGTCGACCGCAAGAGCCAGCGCCCCGGCCTGATCATGGCAGCGATCTATCGCACCGTGCTCGACGAGATCAAACGCGAAAATTTCCAGGTACTCCACCAGCGCATTTCGCTGCCGCCGACACGCAAGCTGTGGCTGGCGGTCAAGACCTGGATCAAGGCCTAATTCCTTGAAAATCGCCGTCATCGGTGGCGGCTGGGCGGGCATTGCCGCCGCCGTCGAGCTAACTGCCGCCGGCACTGAAACAACGCTATTCGAAGCCGGCCGCGTGCTGGGTGGCCGAGCCAGGACCGTCGACGTCGACGGCCACCAGCTCGACAACGGCCAACACATCATGCTCGGCGCCTACCGCGACACGCTGGCGCTGATGCGTCAGGTCGGCGCCGATCCCGATGAACTCTTCGACCGCCGCCCGCTGCAAGTCATCGACAACACCGGCTTTCGCCTCGCCCTGCCCCACCTGCCCGCCCCGCTCAACTTCGCCTGGGGACTGCTCAGCGCCCACGGGGTCGGCCGTGGTGAAAAGCTGCGAACAGCGCTCTGGATGGATGGCATCAAGCGCAGGGGGTTCAAATTGGCCGGCGAAACGACCGTAGCCGAATGGCTGGACGCCGCCGGCCAAACCGGTGCCCTGCGCCGCCACCTGTGGGAGCCGCTCTGCCTGGCTGCACTCAACCTGCCGGCCGAACGCGCCTCGGCCCAACTGTTCGCCAACGTGCTGCGCGACAGCCTGGGCAGTTCGCGTCGCGCAGACACCGACCTGCTGCTGCCCCGCGTCGACCTCAGCCAATTGCTACCGAAACCTGCTGGACAATGGCTGCAGGCGCACGGCGCACAAATCCGCCTGAGCACGCGGGTCAGCCAGATCATGGAAGCTGAAAACGGCATCGCCATCGACGGTGAAACCTTCGCTGCGGCCATCATCGCCACCGCGCCGCAGCATGTCGGCGCCCTGTGGCCCGCCGCGGCAACAAATTACGCCTACGAGCCAATTGCCACGGTCTACCGGAGTTTTGAGCCAAAAATGAAATCTCCTTTCCCGCTGAGCAACCGCCTCGGCGGCCATTGCCAGTGGGTTGTCGACCGCGGCCAAGGCATGCTGGCCTGCGTTCTGAGCGGACATGGCGACTGGGAAAAACTTGACGACGCGGCGCTAGCCGGCGCTCTCGACAAAGAACTCGGCTGGCCGAACCCGACCGGCTGGCACAAGGTGATCCGCGAAAAACGCGCCACTTTCGCGGCCATTCCCGGCCTGCATCGTCCGGATTTCAAAACCTCAAACCCGCGCCTCTTCCTGGCTGGCGACTACACCTGGGCCGACTACCCGGCGACCCTCGAAGGCGCCGTGCGCAGCGGTCGGCGCGCCGGGCAATGGGCGATGGCAATGCGCCCCGCCGACTAAGCTATTTCTCGCGGCTTGAGCGCGAGCTTTTGGCGCGAGCCGGTGACTTTGCCGGCGCCGGCTCTTCAACGGCTTCAGGAGGCGTTTTCGCCAACTCGTTGATTTCGTCGAGCAGCGCCTTCTTTCGCGCGGCGAGTTCCATGTACCGGGCGTGAGTCTGGCTGATCTCGCGGTCGTAGGCATGCAGGCGGTCCTGCTTTTCGAGCTGGCGGCGAGCGTTTTCGTTGAAATCGATCGATACCTGGCCATCGGGGTTGCCACCCTGCGCCGAAAATCCCTGGACCGCCGGCGGCTGGCGCTCACGCAGTTCGTTGCGACGCAACTCCTGGGCCATTTCGAACTGTTGGTACATCGATTGCTGTTCCTCATGCAACTGACTGTATTCGGCCTTCAGTTCCAGCAGGCGAGGATTCGTGTCAGCGAAGGCGCAGGCAGCACCGGACAACAGCAAGATCGAGAGCAAGTTTTTCAAGGTACTGCCTCCAGTTGAATCAAGGCGACGCAGCTAAATGCCTCCTGATTCCGAGAGGCATACATTGCTCCGATATGATGACAGGAAGGCTGTTTTTCAAGATCGCGACGAGATTTTTGTCGCAGTCCCGGATCAGGGTGTGAACCGTCCAAGCGCCGCAAAGGATTCGACCAGCCCAAGTGTCGCTGCCAGCATGGCCGGAGCATAGGGATCGTGCCCGACGTCCTGGACCCAGGTGCAGCCGGCATTCTGCAGTTTCTCCAGCAAGACGGTCGACGCGCTGGCCGGACAAACGTGATCGGACAGGCCTTGCACAACATGGATCGGCACGTTCACCGCCGCGACGCGCTCGGCAGCGGCCAGCACGCCGCCTTCCGGAATGAAGCAGTTGTGGCCGAAATAATGGAGTTGCAGGCAGTAGCGCAGCTGCAGCAAATCGATATCGGCCGGTCTCAAGTCCCGGCTCGGCGTTCTGGCCAGGGCGCACTCCCAGACATGCCAGGCGGCGACGTGCGCCGCCAATGCTGATGGTGGCGTACTGCGGAAGCACTCAGTCAGCCAGCGCAGCATGGCGCCCGGCGCTTCCGGCGCGCCGAGCGCTGCCCAGCGTTGCCACGCTTCTGGATGGTGCAGGCGGGCGCCGCCAAAGAACCAGTCGAGATCAGCCACCCGCGCCAGGAAAGGGTTGCGCAGCAGCAGAGCGCTGAGCTGCCCGGGATGCGCGGCGGCGTACAGAATACCGAGCGTGGCACCCCACGAACCGCCCATCACCAGCCAGCGATCAATACCCAGATGCCGGCGCAAAACCTCGATGTCGTCGATCAACACAGACGTCGTGTTTTCTTCGCAGCATCCGACCGGCAGGCTTTTCCCGGCACCGCGCTGGTCAAGCAGGATGACGTGATAGCGCTCGGGATCGAAGAAGCCGGCCATCAGCGGCGAGCAGCCGGAACCCGGGCCGCCGTGCAGGATCAGCACCGGAATGCCCGTCGGCGCGCCACGCTCTTCATGGTAAAGACGATGGCCGCCAGAGACTGGCAACCAGCCGCTATCGAACGGCGGTGACGGGCAATACAGTGCGGAGGGAGAGGCAGTCATGCCGGCCATTCTAACCACCGCCAACGCCCGCCAGACGAGCGCTAGCCGAATCTCATGAAAATCACGATGGCCACTTCATGATTCCCCCGGGGCGCCAAATCGGCTGCCACGCGATAGTTCATTCCAGTCCGCCGCATCGCTGAAAACGGCGGACAACCGGCAGACTGTGCCGCCGGACATTCAATCCATAACGGAGACTATCGAAATGAAATGGGACACCCCGACCGCTTGTGACTTCCGCTTCGGCTTCGAAATCACGATGTACATCGCCGCCCGCTAAGGGACCCGCCGTCATCGCGGCCCCGGCTGGCGATGACGGCTCCACTCAATCATGAAACTGATCATTCTCGGCGCCTCCGCCGGTGGCGGCTTTCCGCAGTGGAACTGCAACTGCCGCAATTGCGCCGGCCTGCGCGACGGCAGCGTCCGCGCCAAACCGCGCACCCAGTCATCGATCTGCGTCAGCGCCGACGACGGCCAGGACTGGACCCTGCTCAACGCCTCGCCCGACATCCTGCAACAGATCAAGGCGACGCCTGAACTGCAGCCCAACCGCGCCCTGCGCGACACCGGCATCGGCGGCACCCTCCTCGTCGATGGCCAGATCGACCACGCCACAGGCCTCTTCATGCTGCGCGAGCAGAAATCCAGGATGCCCCTGTGGTGCGCCGAGCCGGTCTACGAAGACTTGACCACCGGCAACCCGGTGCTGCGCGTGCTTGAGCACTATTGCGGTGTCGACCGCCACGACATCCCGCTCGACGGCACGCCCTTTGCCATGCCCGGGGTGCCAGGCATCGAATTCTCCGTGCTGCCGCTGTCCAGCAAGGCGGCGCCCTACTCGCCGCACCGCGAAGCCTCGGTGGATGGCGACAATGTTGGTGTAAGCATCACCGATCTGGCGAGCGGCGCCAAGCTGTTCTACGCCCCCGGCCTCGGCGCCCGCACGCCGGAAGTCTTCGCCCGCATGGCCGAAGCTGATTGCGTGATGGTCGACGGTACCTTCTGGACGGACGACGAAATGATCGCTGCCGGCCTGTCCACCAAGACCGCCCGCGACATCGGCCACCTGCCGCAATCCGGCTCCGGCGGCATGATGGACTGGCTGGATGAATTGCCGAAACACGTGCGCAAAATCCTCATCCACATCAACAACACCAATCCCATCCTCGACGAAAACTCACCGCAGCGCGCCGAACTGACCCGGCGCGGCATCGAGGTCGCCGAAGACGGCACCCGCATCACCATCTAACAAAGAGAGACAACCATGATCCGAGCCGACATCCTTGCCGAATCCCACGACGCCGACGACGGCCGCCCGGCCTGGAGCCGCGAGGAGTTCGAAGCGCAGCTGCGCGAAAACGGCAAGGCCTATCACATCCATCATCCGTTCAACGTCATGCTCAACACCGGCCACGCCACGCCCGAGCAGATCCGTGGCTGGGTCGCCAACCGCTACTACTATCAGATCGCCATTCCGGTGAAGGACGCAGCGATCATGGCCAACTGCCCGGACCGCGAAGTACGCCGCGGCTGGGTGCAGCGCATCCTCGACCATGACGGCTTCGAATACGGCCTGCCGAATGGCGAAAAAATGCTCGACGCCGGCGGCATCGAAGCCTGGATACGCCTCGGCGAATCCGTCGGCCTGAGGCGCGAGGAAATCGTCGACCTGCGCCATGTGCTGCCCGGCGTGCGCTTCGCCGTCGACGCCTACATCAACTTCGCCCGCCGCGCCCCGTGGCAGGAGGCCGTCTGCTCGTCGCTGACCGAACTGTTCGCCCCGGTCATCCACCTGCAGCGCCTGGCCACCTGGCCCGGCCACTACCCGTGGATCGAGTCGTCCGGCCTGCAGTATTTCCGCAACCGGACCAGCCAGGCGCCGCGCGACGTGATTCAGGGCCTCAATGTCACACTCGACTATTTCCGCACCCGCGCCATGCAGGAACGCGCCGTGCAGATTCTCAAGTTCAAGCTCGACATCCTGTGGTCGATGAATGACGTCATGGGCCAGCACTACGGCACCAACGGGGTCACCGCCGAACGGAAAGTCGCCTGATGGACGGCACGCCGCGCCTCGGCCACGGCTTCCGCTTTCAGTGGGAGCCGGCGCAGCAATGCCACGTGCTGCTCTACCCGGAAGGCATGATCAAGCTCAACCAGAGCGGCGGCGAAATCCTCGCCCGCTGCGATGGCCAGCGCGACATCGCGGCCATCGTTGCCGATCTTGAAGCGGCCTTTTCAACCAGCGGTTTGCGCAGCGACGTCGAAGCCTTTCTCGCCATGGCTGTCGAAAAACGCTGGCTGAAACTGGAAACGGGAGCCAAAGCATGAACGCCCCGGCCAAGATCGGCCCGCCGATGTGGCTGCTCGCCGAAGTCACCTACCGCTGCCCGCTGCACTGCGTGTTCTGCTACAACCCGGTCGATTTCGCCAAACACGAAACCGAACTGAGCACTGAAGACTGGTTGCGCGTGCTGCGCGAAGGGCGCGAGCTCGGCGCCGTGCAATGCGGCTTTTCCGGCGGCGAACCGCTGCTGCGCGACGATTTGGAAATCCTCATCGGCGAAGCCCGCCAGCTCGGCTACTACACCAACCTGATCACCTCCGGCGTCGGCCTGACCGAAGCGCGACTCGATGCCTTCAAGGCGGCCGGCCTCGATCACATCCAGCTGTCCTTCCAGGATTCGACCAAAGAGGTCAACGATTTCCTAACCCATACCCGCACCTTCGACCTCAAGCAGAAGGTCGGCGAAATGATCAAGGCGCGCGGCTGGCCGATGGTCATGAACGTCGTCATCCATCGCCTGAACATCGACCACATCGGCCGCATCATCGAGATGGCTGATGCCCTCGGCGCCGAATACCTGGAACTGGCCAACGCCCAGTATTACTCTTGGGCGCTGCTCAACCGCGACCAGCTCATGCCGTCGCGCGAGCAACTGCGCCGCGCCGAAGCCATCACCGACGAATGGAAGGCCAAACTCGCCGAGCGCATGCGCATCCTCTTCGTCGTTCCCGACTACCACGAAGGCAAGCCGAAGAAATGCATGAACGGCTGGGGTGACGTCTTCCTCACTGTGACGCCGGACGGCACTGCCCTACCCTGCCACACCGCCCGCATGCTGCCCGGCCTGAGTTTCCCGAACGTCCGCGACAGCAGCCTGCACGACATCTGGTACGAATCGGACGGCTTCAACCACTACCGCGGCACCGGCTGGATGAAACAGCCCTGCCGCGACTGCGACCACAAGGAAGAAGACCTGGGCGGCTGCCGCTGCCAAGCCTACCTGCTGGCCGGCGACGCCGACGCGGCCGACCCCGTCTGCCCGAAAAGCCCGCACCACAAAATCGTCAGCAGCGCGCTGGAAAATGCTGAAAACCCGGACCGCCAGACACAGCCACTCATTTTCCGCGATCCAAAGGAAAGCCGGCGACTGATCAAGGAATCCGAAGCGTCAGAATCAAATGCTTGATAGGCCAGTTGGCCATTCCCACGGTCAACCGGGTTTACTACGTGAAACGTAAAAAAAAGGCCAAATTTGAAATGGGGTTTCCCTGGTCGCAAACGAGAGACAGGAGGTCGTTGCTTACCTATCCGTTGCTAGCTGATCAACCAGGAAATTTATGAATGTGCGCGCCCTAGCCGCCAGATTCTGTTTGCTCGGGTAGTAAACGTACAGATCAGCACTCGGCAAAGAAAACTCCGGAAGAATTCGCCTCAGGCGGCCGCTATCAAGATACTTGGCCAAATCCCATTCTGAACGAATAACAATCCCCTGACCGTCGAGCGCCCAGCCGAGAACGATGTCCCCATCATTGCTGGAGAGTGCGCCATGAACCTTGACGACCTCCGTCCGACCATCCTGTATGAAGCGCCAAACGCCATAAGCGTCGTCGTTCTGCCGGTGCACAATGCAGCGGTGGCTGGCCAGATCCTCCAGCTTTTTGGGGGTGCCCTTTTGTTCCAGATAGAGCGGCGAAGCGCAAATATAGCGCCGGTTCGACATGATTCGCCGGGCATTGATTCGGTTATCGGGTAGCTCGCCGAATCGGATCGCCAGATCGAATCCCATATCAATCAGATCAATCGGTCGATCCGTGACTTCAAGCTGGATTTCGACATCGGGGTATCTTGCCGTGAAGGTCGAGACCAACGGTGCAATCACGGTCCGACCAAATCCGAGCGGCGCATTGACGCGCAGTAAGCCGCGTGGCGCCTGCCTGCTGCTGGAAACAATATCGTCCATTTCCTGCAGCTCTGCCAAAAGGCGTGTTGCATGCAGCAGGTAGATCTCGCCTTCGCTGGTCAGGCTGATCCTGCGTGTATTGCGATTGACGAGCCTGACACCGAGGCGCTCTTCGATCGCAGCCAGGCGCATGGTCGCGGCGGGAGGTGTGATGTCGAGAGCACGGGCGGCCGCCGACAGGCTGCCATGTCGCGCCATCAGCACAAAGAATTCAAGTTCGGAGGAGCTGGCAGTTTTCAAAAAAACTTAATAGTGATGTCAGTTGGCGTGAAACACGGGCCGGGAGCTTCAACTTACTCTTTGATCACCGGGGCTGAATGGTCTGCCCTGAAAACCAACAGGAGACGCTTCCATGAGAATAGTTGATATCCGCGAGAAAACTGTACCGATCAGCTCGCCGATCCGCAATGCTTATATTGATTTCAGCAAGATGACGCTGAGTGTTGTTGCCGTCGTCACCGACGTAATTCGTGATGGCAAGCCGGTCATCGGCTACGGCTTCAATTCGAACGGCCGCTACGGTCAGGGCGTCCTGATGCGCGAACGCTTCATCCCGCGTTTGCTGGAAGCCGAGCCAGAGAGCCTGGTTGACTCCACAGGCAACAACCTGAACCCGCACAAGATCTGGAACTGCATGTTCACCAACGAAAAGCCGGGCGGCCATGGTGAGCGTTCGGTGGCTATTGGCACCATCGATATGGCCATCTGGGATGCGGTCGCTAAGATCGAAGGCAAGCCGCTCTTCCAACTGCTGGCCGAGCGCTATGGCAACGGCACGCCGGATCGTCGCATTTTTGTCTATGCCGCCGGTGGCTACTACTACCCGGGCCAGGATCACCAGAAGCTCAAGGACGAGATGCGCAGCTACATTGATCGCGGCTATACCGTGGTCAAAAAGAAAATCGGTGGCGCCTCCCTGGACGAAGACCTGCGCCGCATCGATTCGATTCTGAGCGTGCTGCAAGATGGCCAGAAGCTGGCCGTCGATGCCAATGGGCGCTTCGACCTTGATACCGCCATCCAGTACGCCAAGGCGCTCTCCCAGTACGACCTGTTCTGGTACGAGGAGCCGGGTGATCCGCTGGACTTCGAACTGCAAGCCACGCTGCGCAACTACTACGACAAGCCGATGGCGACCGGCGAGGACCTCTTCTCGATGCAGGATGCGCGCAACCTGATCCGCTACGGTGGTATGCGCGCCGACCGCGACTGGCTGCAATTTGACTGTGCCCTGAGCTACGGCCTGGTCGAATACCTGCGCACGCTGGATATGCTCAAGGAGCATGGCTGGTCACCGAGCCGTTGCATTCCGCACGGTGGACACCAGATGTCCTTGAATATTGCGGCAGGCCTGGGCTTGGGCGGCAATGAATCCTACCCGGATCTCTTCCAGCCCTACGGTGGTTTCCCGGATGGAGTGAAGGTTGATAACGGCTACGTCACCTTGCCGGACCTGCCTGGCATTGGCTTCGAAGGCAAATCAGACCTCTATCAAGAGATGCTGAAGCTGACCGCGTAAGCAACCGGACGTTATAGCGCCGCCCTAGGTCAGATCAGGGCGGCGCTATAACGCTTCAAGAACAAGGACTGTGGCCAACGTCGAAGATACCTGTTCACGGAATAATCTACTGTTTTTGACCGATGCCCCACCCAAAAAGCACCGCAGCAATCCCAAGCCAACGCCCGACCATTCCTGCGGTTAACCGGGTTTACTACGTGAAACGTAAAAAACGCCCGAATTTGAAATGGCGACTTCCCGGATCTCAATGGTGGCGAGGCACACGTCACGATGGCGGCGTCGCTCACCATCACGTCCAAGCGTTCTTCATTTCGCGCCCGCTTGAGCCGCATCATTGCGGATAGCGACAGCGCAGCGCAGAATCGGGCGGCATACCTCCTGCGGAATCCCCGATGAAGCCGGCGTTAATTCGAAAACAGTTTGCTGATGCGCGTACCGCCGGTGACAAGACCGGCGATGCTGCGTTCTCCTGGGCAGACATTGGTCGTGAACTTGGCGTCGCCCCCGATGGCGAGATCAACATTGCCCAGTTGGCCGTCGACCGGCACGCCCATTCGGCCCATGCCGATAAAACAGCCTTCCGCTTCCTGGGCGCCGACGGCAGCACCCGCGACGTCAGCTATCGCGAACTTGCCGAGCTGACTGACCGTTTCGGCAATGCGCTCAAGGCGCTCGGCGTGGCGAAAGGTGATTGCGTTTTCGTGCTCTGCGGGCGCATCTGCGAGCTTTATGTTGCGGTGCTCGGCGCGCTCAAGATCGGCGCCGTGGTCTCGCCGCTGTTTCAGTCCTTCGGCCCAGAGCCGATTCGCAGCCGCATCGCCCAGGCAACCGGCAAGGTCCTGGTCACCACGGCCAGCGCCTATCAGCGCAAGGTCGCGGCACTTCGCCCGGAGCTCCCTTCGCTCCAGCATGTTCTGCTGGTCGATGACCTCGGCACCGGCGCATTTGCGGATACGCTGGACCTCCACGCCCTGCTCCGCGCCGCCCCGGATACCCCGACGCTGGTGCCGACCGGCCCGGAAGACCCGGCCCTGCTGCATTTCACGAGCGGCACGACCGGCCTGCCGAAGGGGGCCATCCACGTCCACGGCGCCGTCCTGACGCACTACGCCACGGCGCGGACCGCACTCGACCTGCGGCCGGATGACGTGTTCTGGTGCACGGCCGATCCGGGCTGGGTGACGGGCACCTCTTACGGCATCATTGCCCCGCTGGTCTTGGGCGTGACGAGCATCGTCGACGAGGCCGATTTCGACCCGCTGCGCTGGATTCACATTCTCGAAAACGAGCGGGTCAATGTCTGGTACACCGCGCCAACGGCGATCCGGCTGCTCATGAAAGCCGGCCCGGAACTGTTTGCCGGCCACCGTTTTCCCGATTTGCGCTTCATCGCGAGTGTCGGCGAGGCGCTCAACCCGGAAGCGGTGTGCTGGGGCCCGGAAGCGTTTGGCCAGCCGATCCACGACAACTGGTGGCAGAGCGAAACCGGCGGCATCATGATCGCCAACACGGCCGCGCTGGACATCAAGCCCGGATCGATGGGCCGCCCGCTGCCGGGCATCACCGCCCATGTCGTTCGCCACCAGGCGGGCAAGCCAGTCACGGTAATCGAGACGCCCGACATGGTCGGCGAACTGGCGCTGGAAACCGGCTGGCCGTCAATGTTTCGCGGCTATCTCGGCCAGCCTGAGCGCTACCGCGACTGCTTTGCCGGCAATCTCTACCTGACCGGCGATCTGGTGCGGCGCGATGCCGATGGCTACTTCTGGTTCGTCGGCCGCAGCGACGATGTGATCAAGTCGTCCGGCCATCTGATCGGCTCGTTCGAGGTCGAGAGCGTATTGATGGAACACCCGGCGGTCGCCGAAGCCGGCGTCATCGGTAAGCCCGATGCGCTGGCCGGCGAGGTGATCAAGGCCTTCGTCGTCCTCAAGCAGCAGATCGAGCCGAGCGAAGAGCTGCGTCTGGAACTGATGGGCCACGCCCGTCGGCGGCTCGGGGCAGCGGTGGCACCGAAGGAAATTGCATTCGCGCCAGCGCTGCCACATACTCGAAGTGGAAAAATCATGCGCCGGCTCCTCAAGGCAAGGGAACTCGGACTGCCCGAAGGGGACAGTTCGACACTGGAACAAGCCGAGGCGCAGGGGGAAAAAAAATGAGTCAGCAGCAAGAACAAATCCGCACGGCAGTGCTCGCCATCGTCAAGCGCCTGGCCCCGGAAGTCGATCCGACGAAGATCATCGCCGACAAGCCCCTGCGCACCCAGATCGATCTGGATTCGATGGACTGGCTCAACGTGCTGGCCGCCATCCACGAGAAGCTGGGCGTCGACATTCCCGAATCCGACTACGGCAAGGTTCAGACGCTGGACAGCATCGTCGCCTACCTGGCCGGGAAAATCCCCGCCGATTCGCTGGAGTAAAGGCCGTGGCCGACTATCCAGCCGAACTCGTCCGCAACCGTTTTCTGTTCGATGGCAGCCCGGTCACCATCCGCCCCATCCGCGCCGATGACAAGCCGATGGAACAGGATTTCGTCCAGCATCTTTCCGCCGACTCGCGCTACAAGCGCTTCATGTCGACGCTCAAGGAACTGCCACCCGGCAAGCTCAAGTACCTGACTGAAATCGACTACGTCCGCCATCTGGCGCTAGTCGCCATCATCCAGCGCGACGGGCAGGACGTCGAGATCGGCGTGGCGCGCTACGTCGCCAACCCGAATGGCGAGGATTGCGAGTTCGCCATCGCCATCGACGACGCGTGGCACGGCAGCGGCGTCGCCGGCATCCTGATGCTGACGCTGATCGACGCCGCCCGGACGCGCGGCATGAAAAAGATGGAAGCCTTCATCCTTTCGTCCAACGACAAGATGATCAAGTTCGCCCGCCAGCTCGGCTTCGACGTCCGCCGCGACGCCGACGACCCGGGCATGATGCACGCCGTGCGCTCGCTGTAAAAACGCGGTCATCAGCGCTTGCCACGGTCAACCGGAAAAAACGGCCAAAATTCAAATCCGCCGAAAATAAACGGCGAGACAAGCCACGCACGTCAGGATTCGACTTTCGAATACCCCCGGTGATTTTTGTATAAATAGGCATTCAACAGGGTGGTCGAAAAGATAACGGGCACGTAAAGAATGATGGCGCCGGACAATTCGGGTTTATTGAGAATCGAATTGGCCATCAGCAAAGCCAGCGGCACGTTGTGGATGCTGACCTCGTTGGCAATGGCAAATCCGAAATCGTCTGCCAGATTCGATAGTCTCGACGCATACACACCGAGAAAAACCATGGCTATCGAAAACACGACCAGGGCGGGAATCGCATCCTGATAACCGGCATAGACGGCATCCCTATTCACAACCAGAATGATCAGAATCGTTCCGACCAGCAAAAACAAGGTGCTGTGGTGCGTGGCCTGACGTATCCGCTGAACGGCGCGCGGCGCAAACTGGTTAAGGGTGATGCCGATCACAATCGGAATAAGGATGATGAATAACAAGTGATTCACCGTGTCGGCAAAAGGAAGCGCCAAACCGCTGTCTTTTCCCGAAATCAGAATAAAGCCCAAATCCGCAATCAGCGGTGCGGTAAAGACGCAAAGTAGACCGTTGATCACCGTCAGGGATATTGAAAGATCGATCCGGGCCTTGGCGTAATGGACGATGGCGTTGGCCACCGGCCCGCCCGGGCTGGCAGCAATCAGGATGATCGCCAAGGCGACTTCCGGCGAATCCTTCAGAAACCGCGCGATCCCGAAGGCCACGAGCGGGACGCCGACGTTTTGAATCAATAGTCCGACGAAAATCGGTCGGGGCGAGCGCATCAAGCGAAGCCACTGGGCACACGAGAAATCCAGGCCTATGCAAAACATCATCATGAAGACACAGGCCGAGAGCAAGGTTTGCAAATCGCGATTCCTCGAATAGTCCGTATTCACGGGCCGGGTTGATAGTTCCTCTCAAGGGTCGCCCCTGCATTGACCCATGTGCCGGCCCGCATGGATGGCGGCAATCGGTTGGGAATCGAGCAACCTTAGGCCTATCAAGTCTCCAAATCGAATACCTAAAGCGAAACACGTCGATACCTAAAAGGTATTGAAACAGAAGACTCCAATACCACGATTTTCAACCAATCGCAATCCGTTACGGAGAATTTTTCATTCGTTTCACCAGGCGGCACAGCCATTGGTTAAACATTGTGCAACGCATTTCGCTGACTAGTATTGCACTACCTGCACAGCAGGAAATCAATCAGCCCGCAGCAACAAGACAGTGCTGAACGTCGAATCCAATGGAGGAGTTTTTAATGCGAAAAAAATTATTCGCCCTGGCCGTGGCGACCGTGCCGATCGGTCAGGCGCTGGCTCAATCGAATGTCCAAATCTATGGACTGGCCGATGTGGCCTACGTCAACACCAATTACGGGGGCAACAAGAAAACCCAAAATGCCATCGACTCCACGGTGCTCGATGGCTCGCACATCGGCTTTCGCGGTTCGGAGGATCTCGGCAACGATTTGAAGGCCATTTTTGCTCTGGAGTATCGGGTCGATCTGGATAGCAACACCGGCATCGGCTCGGACAATCCAACCCGGGTGGTCGCCCGCCAGCAATATGTCGGCTTGACCGGCGGATTCGGTACGCTGGTTGCCGGCCGCCTCCAGGCAGCGGTTTTCCAATGGCTGGGCGGCCTGGGCCCGGCGACGGAACTGGTCGGATCGCCAGCCCTTGGCGCCCACCACCTGGTCGGCATGAACGGCGGATTTTTCAGCGCCACGGGACGTTTAAACAATGCCATTGGCTATACATCTCCCGCCTATGCCGGAATAACGGTCGGTCTGGCGCATGGCCGACTGACGGAAAGAGCGTCAATCACCGGCAATTCCGATTCGGCGATCAATCAGGCCGCCATCAGTTACAAAAATGGTCCGTTCACTGCGGGGTTTGCCTGGTCGAGAGCATCCGATTGGACTCTGGGCGAGACGGGAACGCTCGGCCCCGGATATATCGTCGGCACGACAAGCGCGCCCACCGTCGATGGCATCTCCGCGGGATATGGCCGCAGTATTCAGGGCCATGCGCTGACGGAAATCGGACTCCGTGCCGGCTACGATTTCGGGGTCGTGAAGGTCATGGCGATCCACCAGACCATGGACAATTTTGCGCCGACGGCGATGCGAAATTACAAAGACAAGAAGAACGTCATTTCGGTGGTCGTCCCCGTTTCGACCGGAAAGATTGTCGGCGAATACGCCAAGGCCAACATGGAGTCCCTGCCCGACGCCAAGGCCTACACCTTGATGTATCAACACAATCTGTCCAAGCGCTCAGCACTGTACGGTGCCTTCGCCAGATTCGACTCGGCTGGTCCCGCCACCTCCGACTACAACCGATTTGCTTTCGGAATGCTCCACCGATTCTGACAGCAGGCATCTCGACAACCTGCCTCGCTGACGAGGCAGAAAAATTCCATTTTTACCCCGGCTCTGCCCCCGTGGGCCTGTCTGGCGGTAACGTGCAAAGGAAAACGATCATGAACCCCAAACGCGCAAACCCCATCCGCAACAAGTTGTTCTCGGCCTTTCTGACCGGCGCCGTATTCGTCGGCTCGGCTGCCTGGAATGCCCCGGCCGAGGCGGCCAAACAACCGAACATTCTGCTCATCCTGGCTGACGACCTGGGCTATACCGACCTGGGTAGTTTCGGCAGTGAAATTGCCACGCCGAACATCGACAAGCTGGCCAAAACGGGCGTCAAGATGACCCAGTTTTACGCCTCGCCGTTCTGTTCACCGACCCGAGCCATGCTGCTCTCGGGTACCGACAATCACCTGGCCGGCTTCGGCGACATGGCGGAACTGATGACCGCCGAGCAGAAAGGAAAGCCGGGTTATGAGGGCTATCTCAACGATCGCGTCGTGCCGATGGCGCAAGTCCTCAAGGATGCCGGCTATCGAACCGCCATGGCGGGAAAGTGGCACCTCGGCGTTCCCGAACAATTCAGCCCGGCCAATCGCGGGTTCGATCAATCGTATGTCCTGACCATGGGTGGATCAAGCCATTGGGACGACCAGGGAGGCATCATCGCCATCGATCCGAAGAAGCCAATTCGCGCCGTTTATCGGGAGAACGGCAAAGCGGTCGATATCCCCAAGGGCTTCTACTCCTCGGAATTCTTTGCCAGCAAGCTGATTGATTACCTGAAAAGTGGCGAAGACAGCGGGAAGCCCTTCTTCGGCTATCTCGCCTTTACCGCGCCGCACTGGCCGTTGCATGCGCCCGACGTGGATATCGCCAAGTACGAGGGACGTTACAAGGAAGGCTACGACAAATTACGCAAGGAACGCCTTGATCGGATGAAGAAGTTGGGCCTGCTGCCCAAGGATACGAAGGTTTATGAAGGTCATCCGAGTTGGCCCAAGTGGGACACCCTGACAACGGCGCAAAAGGAATCGGAAGCGAAACGCATGGCGGTTTACGCGGCAATGGTCGATAACATGGATCGTCAAATCGGACGGGTCATGGATTACCTGAAGGAAACCAAGCAGCTAGACAATACCTACGTCTTCTTCCTGTCCGACAACGGCGCCGATGGCAATTCCGTATACGACGTCGCGAATACCCGCGAGTGGATTCACAACGACATGGATAACAGCACCAACCATATCGGCAAACAAGGTTCGTTTGCCGAGTACGGTCCCGGTTGGGCGCAGGTCGGCTCTACGCCATTCAAGCTCTACAAATCGCTCATGTACGAGGGTGGCATTTCCGTACCGGCGATCGTCTGGGGGCCAGGACTGCAGAAAGGGACGGTCAAGCAGAGCCTGGCGCATGTAACGGATATTGCGCCGACCGTCTACGAACTGGCGGGGACGAAGCATCCCGGCACCGAATACAACGGCAAGCCAGTCTTGCCCATGCGCGGCAAATCAATGGTGGCTTTCCTCAAGGGCAATCAGCCCGCGGTTCACGAGAAGTCTGAAGCCATCGGTTGGGAACTCGGCGGACGCAAGGCTTTGCGCAAAGGAGACTGGAAGATCGTCTATGCCAACAAACAGTGGGGAACCGGCGACTGGGAGTTGTATAACGTCGCCAAGGACCGTACGGAAAGCATGAATCTGGCAGCGAGCAACCCCGCCAAGTTGAAGGAGATGCTGGAAGCCTGGAATAGCTACGTGGCCGAAACCGGGACGCTGGAGATTCCGAACCTGGCAGAGCGTCCCGGCTACAGTAACGGCGCCAAGTATTACGACGATCTGGCCATTGAGGCAGCCCAGGAACCACGTTCGAAATAAGCCGTTTGTCGGTCCGGAATTCAGCCGCCATCGCTGCTGGATTCCGGGTCGCCTTGAGTGGGAAGCCTTACTGATTTCAGGGCAATCCATACCTCCCGTGGTGCACTATGATCACGATTTGGCAATGCCGATTGCCATGGGAAATACGCTAGGAAATCAATGAAAACGATCGAGTCTTTGGAACGCGGCCTGGAGGTATTGCGATCGCTCGAGGAGTACCGGGGGCAGTCGCTTGCCGACCTGCACCGGCTAACCGGCATGCCTAAAAGCTCGCTGCTTCGCATCCTGAATACGCTTGAAAAAGCCGGTTACGCGTGGAAGGCCATCAGCGATAGCCAATATCGGCGCAGCATCTCACTGGCTTCGCGGAAACGTTCCGATGAATTGACCACGTTAATTTCCGAAATCGCCGCGCCCTTTCTCTCCCAATTGCGCCAAAAGGTGCTCTGGCCATCCGACATTCTCGTGGTTCGCGATTGTCAGCTGGAGTTGGGCGAGTCATCGCGCCGACAGAGCAACCTGGGCGTTACGCTGTACGAAATCGGGGCCCGTGTCGACATGATTCTCTCAGCACCGGGCAGGGCCTATCTGGCGTTTTGCTCCCCGGAAGAGCGCGACGCCGTCTTGCTGCGGATCGAAGCCAATCCATCGCCGATCGCGCGCAGCCGACAGGTTCTCCAGCATGAATTGAGCGACATCATCGCGCAGACCAGAAGATGCGGCTACGGTTCGCGCGATGCCCAATTTGGCGGGCGCAATGTCGACATCGACGAATTCGACGACGGACTCGATGCCATCGCCGTTCCGATCAGCTGCAAGGGTAATGTGATCGCCTGCATGAATCTCGTGTGGCCGCGGAAATACCGATTGAAAAACAAGATCGTCCGTGAGCATCTGGCCGATCTGCAAAACACCGCTGCGTTGATTGCCGCGGCTTGCCTTGAATCGGACATTCCGGTTGCCGACTCATGAAATGCCGGGAGTTTGGCACCAAGCTGTGCCGGTCGCTCCAATCGATCCTGATTGTCCTGCTCTTGGTTCAGGCCCATGGCGCATTTGCAGTCTCTTGTCCGGCGGGCTATCCCAAGGCGAGGACGTCGGCGGATTATGTCGCCGAAAAATCCTGTACCGGTTGCCACGCCGAACAGGGTAAAAGCTGGCAGGCATCGAAGCACAGCCGTGCCATGCAGCCAGCTAATTCAAACACCGTAGCCGGAGATTTCCAGGATCGCCTGTTTACGGGCGTTGCCGGCGACACCATCTTTCACAAAAAAGGTGAACATTTCACCGTGGAGACAATCGGCTCCAATGGACAAAAGTCCCGATACACCATTTCACATACGCTAGGCGTATATCCACTGCAGCAATATCTGGTTGAGCAAGCCGGCGGCAGGCTGCAGGCATTCACGATTGCTTGGGATACGATCCGGAATCGCTGGTTTGACTTGCAAGTTGAAGAACCAGCCAGACCAGGTACATCGCTTCACTGGACTGGGCGCTACCAAAACTGGAATCTCATGTGTGCCGAATGTCACACGACGGGTTACCGCAAAGCCTACGATGAGAATGCAGATTGTTATCAGACAACCTGGACGGCTCCGAACGTCGGATGCCAGGCCTGCCACGGTCCAGGAGAGAAACATGTTCGTACCATCCGGGACAATAAACCCACCAAGTACACGGGCTATGGTTTGCCGTTCAAGGCCGGACAGGTGGACCAGTGTGCGGCTTGTCACTCCCGGCGAACCCGACTGTTGGAGGAGACACAGCCGGGCAGTGAATTCCTCGACAACTATCAACCGGATTCCCTGCGCCAGGATTTATATCACGCAGACGGCCAGCAAATGGGTGAAGTATTCGAGTACGGCTCCTTCCGCCAGAGCCGTATGTACGAGAAGGGCGTGGTGTGTTCGGATTGCCATTCGGTGCACAGCGGGAAACTGATAGCCGAGGGTAATGCGCTCTGTGTGCGCTGCCACAGCCCTTCTCCGAACCCGGCATTCCCCAGCCTGAAGGCACGCCGTTACGACGACCCGCAACATCATTTTCATTCCACAGGGAAGCCGGGCAGTCAATGTGTCGATTGCCATATGCCGTCGCAAAACTACATGGTCGTCCACGGTCGCCGTGACCATGCGATCCGTATTCCTCGCCCGGACCTTTCAGCGACCTTGGGAACGCCTAATGCCTGCGACAATTGCCACAAGCACCGAGATGCCGCTTGGGCATCGGGCGAAATTGCAAAGCGCACGGGAAAGCGGACCGATTCGCTGCACTACGGTGAAATACTCGCCGCCGCGCGCCGGGGAGAAGTGCGCAGCCTCGGCCCCTTGGCCGGGCTGGCCTTGGACCCAGATCAGCCCGCCATCGTCAGGGCCACCGCGACCGAGATGCTGGGACAACTCGCGCCGTCCAGTGTGCCCCCGGCAGTTATCAAGGACCCCGATCCGGCTGTACGCAGCTCCGCAGCAATGGCTCTGGGTGCCGCGCCGACCGCGCGCGTCCAGCCCTTGTTGCTATCCCTGCTGGACGACCCCGTGCTGGCCGTTCGCATGGCAGCGGCGCGTTGCCTGGTTCCCTTCGGGAAAGACGCGATACCCGAGCGGAGGAGAGCCAGCCAGAAGCGTTCTTTGGCCGCGTTTGTGGCGGCACAACAAGCCATGGCCGACATGCCGGCCGCCCAGCTCAATCTGGGTAATCTCTACCGGCAGCAGGAAAAGCCGGAGAAGGCATTGGTCCACTATCGGCGCGCCCTGCGCCAGGACCCCGAGTTTGTCGCGGCACGCCTTGAATTGGCCGAGTGGATGGCGAACAACCATCGATTTGACGAAGCTGAAACGCTATTGCGCGAGGGCATGCGGAAACCCGGTTCCGATGAAATGTTGCGAGCTGCCTTGATCGATCTGTTGGTGCGCCAAGGCAAACAGGAAGAAGCCCGACG
Organism: Azonexus sp.; assembly: GCF_049652925.1. Classification (GTDB taxonomy): domain Bacteria; phylum Pseudomonadota; class Gammaproteobacteria; order Burkholderiales; family Rhodocyclaceae; genus Azonexus. The sequence continues at coordinate 207,777 of NZ_JBASFI010000002.1, read as the reverse complement.
TGAACGGGAGTTGGCGGTGACGACCGAACCGGATGGGAAATAAAGACCACTGACCAATTGGCATTTGTCGTCGCGCCCTCTTCCTGCATTCGCCTGGATCTATTGGCCGGAAATGCTGTCCACCAAGTATGGTTCCCCGATCGCAAAGGGTCACGGCTATGACAAACGGAGCTTCGACACGATGAACAAACACTGGCACTGGCTTATCTGGGCCAACATTTTGCTGACCGGGGCAGCCTATGCCGAGGCGCCCCCTCAAGCAGGTTCGGTTGCTCCCGCCTTTGTTCTACCAGATGGCGATGGTAAGTCGCGTTCGCTCGCCGAATGGCAGGGAAAGTGGGTCGTGCTCTACTTTTATCCCAAGGACAAGACCCCGGGTTGCACGACGGAAGCGATCAATTTTCGCGACAAGCAGCCCGAACTCACAGCCTTGAATGCCCAGGTGGTCGGCGTGAGCGTCGATTCGGCCAATTCCCACCGGGATTTCGCCGAGGAGCAACGCCTGCCCTTCCCGTTGCTTTCCGATGAGAGCGGCAAGGTATCGCAGAGCTTTGGTGCCTATTCAAACTGGGGTGTGATCAAGTTCGCCAAACGCTACACGTTCCTGATCGATCCGGACGGCCGGGTGGCCAAAGCCTACCTGCAGGTCGATGCAGGAAAGCACGTCAGCGAGGTGATCGCCGACTTGAAATCGCTAACGGCGAAATAGCCTTGGTTGAAGGTCAAGAGGCAGCCCTTCTGTCGCCTGCCGACAAATATTTTCTGGGCTGGCGCATAGCCGGTTGACTGCCCCCTCCCCTTACCGAGGCCGCAATTATTGCCGGCCTGTCGGCTCGGGCTTGCCACGGTCAACCGGAAAAAACGGCCAAAATTGAAATTTGCTGGTCGGCCTATGCTCCGTATCGAATACCTGGAAAGCACCTGTAATCGGCGGCGACGCTAGGCCATCGACAGGAAAATTCGCCCGAAATGATTTGAGCGCGCTTCGATCCGCCCGAACAATGAATTCAGGTCATCCTTCCAGTCCAGCCCGGCTGCGACGCGGGCCGCTTCGGAGAGATTCACGAACGGCGTATGGCCGTTCATTCCCATACCCAGTGCCCCCACCAGAATTTCCGCAACGTGCGTAATCGCCACCAATCGGCCCAAGGCTGGATTCGGCCGGTGATGACTGGAAATCGCCTCGATGATCGACGATGGCAGGCCCCAGCCCATTGCAAGAATTCGGCCGACCTGGCAATGATCTGTACCAAAGTAGCGCCGCTCGATTTCAATGTTCGACTCACCACCAGGCTGCGCCATGGCTTGACGCGCCATCTGGTATTCCAGCGGGTAGAAGCGCGCCATCCAGAGAAAGCCGATGTCGTGCAGCAGGCCGGCAACCAATGCGTAATCGGCTGAAACCAGCGAACTATCGGGCAGCGTGCGAAGCCTGGCCAGTTCCTGCGCGGCAACGCCGACTGCCACACTGTGGTCCCAGAAACCCCGAGTCACCCGTGTCTCACGGCCAAAGTCGGCGAGACTGACGCTGATGGCGATCTGCCGCAGGCGGGACATACCGATCATCGAGATTGCCACATGCATGTCGCGCAACCCCTTGCGCCAGTTACCGGACTTGGCTGCACTGTTGGCCAGGGAGAAGACTCGGGCGGTCAATACAGGATCGCTCTCGACCAGTTCGATCAGGCCGCTGACCGTCGCGTTGTCGTCATCGATCGTGGCAAGAATATCGGTGACCACCTTGGGAAATGCAGGCAACAGGCTGGCCCCCGCGATGATCTCGTCTTCTGAGAGGCGCAAGGGCATCACAGACTCCGGTAACGCAATAGAGCGGCGTAGAGGGCCGCATTTGCGGGCTGGCTGCGATCCGTCTGGGCAAACAAATTATCCAGATGCGCCTGGGTCGTCGCCAGATCGACGGCTCGTTCCTCGTCGCTACGTGGATCATCCTCCTCGATACACGCCCATTCCCCATTTCGCTGGGCGATTTGCGCCATGTTGGAGTCGGTGAGCTCATGCCCGGCCGGGAGGGTAAACGTCGTCACGCCCTGCTCGGCAATGACCAGTGGCGCACCAAGCACCATACCGGTAGTGACATCCTCAATTGGCAGGTAACGGATACGGGTTGGCATCAATGCGCACCTCAAAACGAGGAGCCAATAATAAGACAAAAGTATTAAAATTGACAAATTATATTTTTCACCTCGTCATCGGTGCAGTAAATCCACTGCGGCAAAAGCGCCCTCCCCGCAGCGTTGCTACGGTCAACCGGAAAAAAAAGCGAAATTTCAAATTGCCTGGTCGTCAGCAACTAGCAACGGCTCGAGTTCTGAACGCCGTCTAAACCAAAGTCTAATAGGCAGACGGGGAGGGTTTATCTAAGCTTTGGACGCGCATTTGGGGCGCTGGCAAGCGGCCCATTTGCGTATACGGGCGTACTCGAAGCAACGCGCCGAACGGCAAGCGCCATGACCAGCATGCAGACTGGCGCCGCCGAAACAAGAGAGTGATCAAAGACAAAATCGGTGCCCCGATTCCGGGGCGAACGGTTCGCGCTTGGGTGTCAAGAAGGCTTGCCTGACCTTGCCTCAAAACGCTGAGCGGACTTCATCAAGTTCGGTGAATCATCAAAGGGGACAATGTTGGTTGGTAACACTGGAAGTATTTTTGGCGAGGGGCGGTGGTCGCTGAAACAGCGGTTCTCCGTGGCGATTGGTACGGCGATCGTGGTCGCATTGGTGACGATGTACGGCGTCCGGCTGATGGGGAAAGCGGCGACTTTTCACTTTCTCGAACGCAACCATATGGAGCTTGCGCTGCGCATCGACGCTGCCTTGAGCCGCGTCGAGCAGGCGGCGAGAAACGCTGGCGATACGCACATTGATACGATCTCCAGGCAACTGGGCGAGGCGCGCCACCTGGCGGTTCGGGCCGACAACGAGGTCTTCGGTTTTGAGCAGCAACTCCTGCGCCTGCTGGGCTTTGGACCGCTGATCGATCTTCCGCAAAAAGACATTGCCGACGTCGATGGCATGCTGGCGATTGTCTCGGCTTCCCCGACCCGGAGCGGCCCGATGCCGGTCGAACTGGCGCAGCAACTGCGCCCGGGCATGGATGCGATGATGGAAAACTCAATCGCCTTCGCGCCGCTGACGGCGGATGCGGCTAGCTTCATCAAGATTTCCGTTTTCGCGGTTTCGGCCCTCTGCTCCCTGATCCTGGTGGCAACCGCCTTTGCCCTGCGCCGACGCACCCTGGGCCCGCTGGCCATCGCCATCGAAGCAGCGCAAAGGGTCGCCTCTGGCGATCTGACCGGACATATGGCAGTTGTCGGGCGCGACGAGGCGGCGGCGCTGATGAACGCCCTGCACAACATGAATGAGAGCCTGTCGCGGCTGGTGAACGATGCCCGGCAGGATTCGGGTCTGATCGCCGAGAGCGCCAGTACGGTCCGTCAGCAGTCAGAAGCAGGTTCCGACAAGGTCCGCTACCAGAGCGATGCGGTCGCCGCCATTTCAAGCACCATCGAAGAGCTGGCGACGAGCATTGCTTCGGTCGCCGATCGGGCTGACGAGGTCCGCAACCTGTCCGACGAGAGTCTGGCGGTGAGCCGTGACGGCTGGCGGAACATGGAGCTGCTGAGCGCCAACATCGAGGAAATTCAGGGTGCCGTTGAGGACATCCGGAAGACGACCGAAGCATTCATGCGCAACACCGGCTCGATTTCGGCATTGACCCAGCAGGTCAAGGCGATTGCCGAACAAACCAATCTGCTGGCGCTCAATGCGGCCATCGAGGCGGCGCGGGCTGGCGAGTCCGGCCGGGGCTTCGCCGTGGTCGCCGACGAGGTACGCAAACTGGCCGAACAGTCCGGCCGCTCAGGCGCAGATATTCAAAACCTGACACAGCTACTGGCCGAGAATTCGCAGTCGGTCGCCAAATCGGTCGATCGCGGCGTCAATACCTTGCAGCACAGCCAGGAAAACATGGCCAACACGCTTGCCGCCCTGCAAACGACCATCGCCCGCGTCGAGGCGGCGAGTCTCGGCGTCGACGAGATCAGCCTGTCGGTGAAGGAACAGGCTTCAGCCAGCAACGACATCGCACGCAACATGGAAGAAATCACCACCGGCCTCGAAGCGACCTCTGCCAGTCTGGCGATCAGCCTGGATGCTTCGCGCGGGCTGACTCAACTGGCCGAGCGGCTCAAGATGTCGGTGGGGTCGTTCAAGGTCTAGCGGTTCGGTGGCCAGCAACCGGCCGGCAGAAAGCACGGCAAATGCCTGTCGCTCCAGGAACAATCAGCCTGCCGGGCCCAACCACGCTTGCCACGGTCAACCGGAAAAAACGGCAAAAATTGAAATAACCTGGCGGGCCAGGCGCTCATCGGCTGGGGGGAGCTACCTTGGCAAAGAAGCAGAATTTCCCGCCGCCGCTTCGCTTGGCTTCATACATTGCGATGTCAGCGTTGTGAATCAGCTTTTCTATCGACTCTCCGTCGTCAGGAAAGATGCTAATGCCTATGCTGGGCAAAACCGTCACTTTGCGTTTGCCCAACGCAAACGGTTGGCTCAGCGCTTCAAGACATTTCGTCGCGGCCCGGGTGGCATCCTGAAATCCGCTAATTTCGCTGAGGACGGCAACGAATTCATCGCCGCCAAGGCGACCGACCAGATCCTCGGCCCTCAAGCTGCTGGCTATTCGCTGAGCCGCTTCCTGGAGGACGCGATCCCCTGCCTTGTGCCCATAGGTATCGTTGACTGCCTTGAAACGATCCAGGTCGAGAAACATGACCGCAACCTTCCCGCGCTGGCGGCGGGCACTGATCGTCACATGTTCGGCAAATTCCTGCAGGAGCGCCCGGTTAGGCAAACCGGTCAATAAATCATGGCTGGCCACATAGTCGAGGTGCTCTGCCTCCTCCTTGACGCTGGTCACGTCAAGATGGGTCACCCCGAACCTGAGGCCGCTCCCCGCATCGTCGGACAGGGCCATCCAGCGTGCATTGATCCAGCGATATCCACCGTCCTTGTGCGCCAGCCGGTACTCCATTTCGAAATCGGCAAAACGCCGCTTGCCTGATCTTGCCACCTGCTGCAGCACAAATTCCCTGTCGTCAGGGTGCAGGCGACGCTTCCACTCATCGATACGGTTGGGCAATTCGGCGTCGGCATAACCCAACTGCTTTTTCCATTCCGGCGAAAAATAGACTGCGTCGTTCGCCAGCTGCCATTCCCAGAACCCCAGCATGGCCATCTCGCTCGCCGTCCGAAAACGCTCCAGGGCTTCGCGCAGTCGTTGCTCGACCTGTTTCCGTCGCGAAATGTCGGCCGAGATGATCACCGCACCATCGGCTGTCGGAAAAATTCGCGTCTCGAACCAGCAAGAATGAACCTTGCTGAAGTACTCGAAGCGATCTGGGGCCTTGTCCCGTGAGGTGCGCGACAGGCTCTCCTGGACCATGCGGCCGACTTCTCCAGGAAAGATGGCGGTCAGATCCCGGCCGATCAACTCGTCTTTTGGCCGCTTGCCCCGCTGCGGCCCCAATCGGTTCAAGTAGGTAATCATGCCGCTGCTGGAAACGTTGACGACAACATCGCCAACACTCTCCAGCACTCCTTCCAGCCTGGATTTCTCGGCTTCCGCCTGGCGTCGCAACAGGTGCTCACGGCGCGCTGGCTCGGCCTGCGGCGCTGGCCGAGCCAGCGCGCTCTTCGATGCGCGGAGATCAGCGCTTGCGCCGTTGGCCAGCACGCCATTCGCCTGTCGCAGGCACTTCTTCAGGAAAGAGTTTTCCTTTTGGCGCAGGATCAATTCATTCTTCAAACGCTGGTAGTCATCAAGCTCCGGCGCCAGCAAATACTCACGCCAGGCTTTTCTGAACAGGACACCATCCAGCTTGCCGGTTTGCTTGATATCCAGCCGATCAAAAAACGAGGAAAAGCCAGCCAAGGCCTTGGTATCAGCCTTTGTGACATAGCCCCGGTCGGCCGAATCGAGAATCTTGAATACTGAATTCGCGCTTCCGGAATGGGTACTTTGTTTTGGCATTGTCCTTTTCTCGAAAGTTGATGAATTCCTTAGTTGAGCGGCTCAATACGCCCGGCCCACAGTTCGCTGGATTGACGCACCACTTCTTCCAGTGCGCCTTCGCTGGCATAGCTCGCGCGTATCTCGCTGGCCCCGTTTCGTGATTGCAGAACCTCGGTGCGCAGCAGATTGAGCGCTTCGGTTGCCCCCAGATCGTAGGCATGCACGTCGATGACCGCCATGGTGCGAATGATGTCATCGCCAATATTGCGTTGCTCGGCGGAGCCGGGAATGACCAGCGTGCCGTCGTAGCCGAAACGGCAGGCTTGAAAGCGGTTGAAGGTGTAAACCAGATAGTCGTCTTCGCGCGGCTCGGTCGGCCTTTCTTCGAGCAGGTAGCGGGCCAGGGCCTGGGCATAGGCCGCGATCTGTGCCGCCCGCTCGACTGTCCGTGGGGTATCCATGACGCGCAGCTCGATGGTGCCGAACTCGGGTTTTGGGCGAATGTCCCAGTAAAAATCCTTCATGCTTTTGACGACGCCGGTAGCGATCATCTTGCGGTAATAGGTATTGAAGTCATCCCAGCTCAAGACGAAAGGCGCCCTGCCGCTCAGCGGGAAGGCAAAGACCGAATTGAGCCGCGCCGACTGGAATCCGGTGTCGATTCCCTGGACGAAGGGCGACGAGGCCGACAGCGCGATGAGGTGGGGAATGTAGCGATTGAAGGCGTGCAGCAGCCAGAGCGCGCGATCCGGACAGGCGCAGCCGATATGGACATGCTGGCCGAAGATGGTGAATTGCTTGGCCAGATAACCGTAGAGCTGCGACAAAAGAAGGAAGCGCGGCGCGTCGAAAATGGCCTGCTTGCCCCAATGTTGAAAGGGGTGAGTGCCGCCGCCCGACAGCCCGATCCCCAGGCGGTCGGCCTGATGGACCAACTCGTTGCGAATGCTGCGCAACTGGGTCAGAGCGTCCTTGTAATCTCGACAGATGTCGGTGGATAACTCGATCATCGAGTCCGTTATCTCCGGTTTGACATCGCCGGGATGCACACGACCGGCCATTTCACGCAGCAGGTCCGGGGCGGCACCGATCAGGTTGTAATCCTGCCCGCCGATAATCTGCAATTCCAGTTCGATGCCGAGGGTCAGCGCGTCCGATTTCGAAAACTCGGGCAGTTCGTTTTCGATCTCGTTATTCACGACGTTCTCCGCTCCATTTGAGGCAAAGCGCCACGATGATCGGGCCGGCCAGTTCCATGATCGCTGCGGCGCTCATGGCGACCGGCATCAGGGTTCCCTGCAACTGGGGATACAACTGCCCGAGATCGGCCGCGGCAACCATGACCGGTCCGGCCGCCGGCGACAGGGCGATGCCGAGCAACAGGCCCTGACGCCAGCTGATGCCGGCCGGGCGAGCAAACAGCAGGACGCCGCCAAGCTTGGCCAGGATACGCCCGCCGATCAACAACAGAGCCAGTGCGCCACCGGTCATCAAATGCTCAATCCTGATCTGAATCCCGACGACCAGAAACAACAGGACGACCAGCACCCCGCCGACCGAGCCGAAATGCTCCGGAAACACCCAGGCGCGGCGCTCGTCATTGCGCAGCACAATGCCGGCGAAGAGCATGCAAAGCGTTACCGGCAAGCGCAAGGCTTCGATCAGGCCGATGGTCATCAAAACCAGGCTCAACAGGATCACCGAGGCGTATTCATCGCGCAGGGCCAGCCAGCGACGCAGGCGGCCGACGGTCATGGCCAGCAGCTTGCCGACAATCAGCCCGGCACCGACCAGATAAAGCGGATGCGAAATCGCCAGCACCCAGTCACCGCTGTAACGCTGGTGCATTGCTCCCAAGACCAGATGGACCGTGACGACCGAATAAATCGTATTCAATGCCGTCAGCACGAGCAGCCGGGTACTCACCTGCCCCTGCGCGTTGCTCTCCGTGACGACTCGCATGATCACGGCCGGCGACGTGGACATGCCGATGGCGGCGAGGAGCGCCGAATCCACCTGCGCCAGACCAAGATAGCGGCTGATCGCAAATACGGCGCCAAAAGCGGCAAGCGACTCGCCGAGGCTGGTCACCAGGAGCCATCGATTGTGCCGTAACCAACGCAGGTCGACGCGGCTACCCAGTTCAAAGAGCAGGATCGCCAATGCCACGTTCAGCCCCCAGCGCAGCCATTCGTCGTGTTCTGCGACCAGACGGTCACCGGCAACAGCGGCCGCCAGCATGCCGACCACCGGGTAAGCGGTAATTCGCGGAATTCCGAAATACTTGCGTACCCACTCGCCGGCCAGTGCCGCCGCCGCAACGGCCAGGGCAATCCACAGTAACGGGCTCAGCGCCAGCGGCCAGGCCGGCAGAAAGAAAGCGAGGGGTTTATCGATCAAATCCATATTGAACGCATCCCGACCCGGTCTCGTCTACTCGCTGGAGAGCCAGACACGCTGCGCCAGTTCGAGCAAGGAGGACGGCATGAAACGCACACTGAAAATCGGAATATCCGCACGTTTGTCATATCCGAGGCCAGATGGCAAGGGAATGGAAAGCAAAACGCTCCAGTACCTGGAGCAATCCGTGGCGCAGTGGATCATGGCGCGCGGTGTCGTGGTCTTCATGGTTCCCTCCATTACACAAAATGGAATACTCGATCGAAGTGCCGTTCGCCTGAGTGCTTATGCCCAGCATCTCGATGGGCTTGTCTTGCAGGGTGGTGCCGATGTCAATCCAATGGCTTACGGTGAGCCGGCGATGCGTCCGGAATGGGCCGGTGATCGGATCAGGGATATGTATGAGATGGAATTGCTGCACGAGTTCCTCGAAAGTCGGAAACCCGTGCTGGGAATTTGCCGGGGAGCCCAGCTGATCAATGTGGCCATGGGCGGATCGCTTTACCAGGATATCGCGTCGCAAATACCCGGCCCCAGCCAGCACCTCGCCGATAGCTACGACCAGCACACCCACGACATTGTCCTGGAACCAGGCGGCCTGCTCGAAAAGCTCATGGGGGCAGCGCCTCAGCGGAAAGTCATCTCCATCCACCACCAGGGCATTCGAACCCTTGGCCGCGACCTGGCCGTCGAGGCGCGCGCCACTGGCGACGACATGATCGAGGCGATTCGCGGGACAGGAAGAAGTTTTTTGCTTGGCCTCCAATGGCATCCCGAATTTCGTCGTCCCAGCGACGAGGATGTCCTCGACTGCCTCCCCCTGCTTGAAAGTTTTCTTGAGGCCAGCCGTTCAGGTCACTGGATCTAGCAGATAGACCAGGAACCGTTGATTGCCAATTGGCAGTCCTCCGCCAAAATAACGCCGAAATCACCTTGGGTCGTCGCGGTCGATTCAAAACCAAAAGTCGCCTCGCTTCCGATCAGGATTGGGCGTCTGAAATGAGCCGTTATTTCAATCAGCGGTCTTCCTGTGCGGCGCTCGATGCTCACTGCCGCACGCCCGATGGAGTGCATGCCGTGGGCGATGGCCCTTTTGAACCCGAAGGCACGGGCCAGCAATGACGACAGGTGAATCGGGTTGAAGTCGCTGGAGATCATGGCGTAACGACGACAGAGCGATCTCTCGAAGGTCCAGCCTTCCTGCAAAAACGTTTCCGGAAGGTTTTCAGGCGGTGCAGGCGCTGCTGATTTGCGGCGGCGCCTTCCCGGAACCCGGTATTCGCTGACGCAGGTAATAATGTGTCGTCCGCCCTGGCTCATCTCAACGCTGAAGACGACAGATTTTGCTTCGTCTGTGCGGACGACTGGCGAGACCGAGACCACAACATCAAGGGGGACGCCTTCCTGAAATACGTCATGAAATCGCATCTTGTTGCTGACATGGATCAGACCAGGAATGGCATGAGGAAAGCGCGCATCCAGCATCAATGCAATCTGCGCTCGCTGCGCCAAAAGATAGAAATAGGTCAGTGGCACCCGTTGCCCTGAATCACCGAAAAACCGTCGATATTTGGCAACATGCGCCATATCGATGTTTTTGATCTGGAAGTGACCGAGCAGGCCTGACTCTGGCAGCGCTGATGCCTGCTTGCGCCACAAGCTTGCGATGCTCCTGATCAGCAAATTTGGCAGGGGCGGAAGCAGCTCAGGCGGCAAGTTACAAGCTTCCTGGCAATCGCGTTTGTGTCGAGTCATGCATCCAGCGCCCTATTTGTTCGGCCACCCAGGGGGCGTCGTCGAGTGGCAGATCATGGCCGGCCGAACGGTGTTCAGCGAAGGTGCTGTGCCAACGCGCGGCAAGCGTTCGGGAACAACGAGAATCAACCAGCCGGTCTTGTGCGCTGCATAAGACAAGCACCGGCGGCAAGGGTTTTGCGGAAGGTGGCTGGTAGCGGACTGCGGCGAGCAATTGGCGCATGGCATTGCGCGATGAAACCGGATTCTGACGAGCGTAGTCGGACCACACGGACAATCTTTCCGGGGAAATCGGGCGGTTGCTGGTGATCTGTAGAATGACGCTTTCCCGGTAATGAGGATCGCATCCGGGCAAAAGCAGACTGGCCAGCTTCAGATAGTTTTGTGGCCGGAGACGATGGTGAAAGGGGCTAAACGGGCGCAGGCTGGTATTGATCAGCACGCAGCCGCCAATTTCCTCAGGATTCCGGGTCGCCCAGGCGACGGCAACCATGGCGCCGAGTGACATGGCCAGGAGGTAATAGGGTGGGACGATCCCCAGCTCGCGCAGTTGCTGACGACAGTTTTCTGCCATTTCGCTTACCTGCAGCGGGCTTTCCTGTACATTCAGGCCACCATTTCCCGGCAGGTCGATCGTATATACCGCGGCATCCCTGCACTGACCTTTCAGAATTTCCGGAAAATCGCCCCAATGACGCCTTTCTCTGGTCAATCCACGCAGCAACACCCAGTTGCTCACGACGATGCCTTCCCATACCAATGCTGCATCGCCTGTTCGCGATACAACTCCCGACTCTCCGCGGTGGGAATCCAGAGCCGGTAACCGCAGGCAGCGCGCGCCAGAAAGTCCAGCCAGGCAACATGGCGGCGCAATACTCTGTGCTGCCGGTGCTCGATGAGCGGGTTAAAGATTCCGTGGCGTGAGAATAGTTGTCGCGGGTTTTTCTTTACCCACAGCCAGGAGCCCATCTCGAGTGTCAACGGGAGGAAAATTGTCTCCGGACGCGAACTGGCTTGCTGATAAAGGTAATCCCACAAATCACCATGCGCCAGATACTGGCAACTCTGTGGCTCGAATACATAGCGATGATTGGGGTGGGTCTGGTCGTATATTTCCTTGAGCGCGTGTATCTCGGGTAGATGGGCAATAGGCCGGGCGGTATGAGCATAAGGAAACCAGATTCGATCGCTGACGCCGAATCCAGAATGGCAATCGATGGCGATGCCAAAAGTTCGCCCGAAGAACTCTTTTCTGACCACCGCGCAGACCGCTTCGTTTTCTGGCTCCAACTGGCCGGCCAGTGGTCCTCGATACCAGGGCAGACGGGGACTGAAGCGCTGCCCGCCGAACATGAAGGGCACTTTTTCCGTAGCTTCCAGAGGCCCGTTACGCATCAGGTCGACACCGTTCGGATTGGCTCGGGTGCCGCGCCACATTCCTCCGGGGTTAACGATGGGCATGAAGACCAGGCGAACCGATTCGAGTTGCCTATGGAGAACGCTATCCCAGGGCAGTCGCCTAACCAGACTGCGCAGGTAAGCCAGAACAACGTCGGTCCCGATTCGCTCAAGGCCGTGAAAGCCACCAAAAAAGCCGACGACCGGAACGTCGGGATCGGGATTGCCCAAGGCGACAACATGTACAGGAAATATCCTTGGGCCGACCGTAACCTCACAGGCTACATGTGTCTCAAGCTGGCTGCCGCCATCTCGAATGATGGATTCCAATTCGAGCAATTCATTGAATTCTGAGTGGGCTACACCGCGCAATTGCTGATCGCCTTGAAAGAGGGGCTGGGCAGGAAGAATCACCTGAATCGGGAAGGAGGCGCGAGTAACAAGACTGAAATGCGTGCTTAACAATCCCTTGTTATGTTAGAGGCCAATACCTTCGTCCGATGATGAAGTTTTTATGACAAGGTGCGCTGCGATTACCCAATGGCGGTCGTTGAACTTGCCTGAATGTTGGGCTGATCAGGCTCCGATTTCCTGCACGAGACAAACACGATGTACAAAATCATTCGGAAAAAGATAACTTACCCCGTGTTTGCATTTGGCAGCTCCCTGCTTTGGGGAATCATCGAATTTGTTGCGCTAAATCGATCTCGTCGGTAACGGCCTCGCCGTTTCGAACGAATATCGTATCCCCCTCACGGGGAGACCGAGGTATCCGGCATCTATGGGGAGTCGCTTAGACCCGCGCCAACATGGCATCTCCCGCAGCCGAAAGGGTGAGTTCAGCAACCGGGCTTCCTACGGTCAACCGGAAAAAACGACCAAAATTAAAATGCTTTAGCCGGCCAAGCGCCCTGACTGAATGCGCAGGACGCGCCCGCAGCGGGCGGCGATTGCTTCGTCGTGGGTGACGAGCAGCAAGGTTGTTCCCTGCTTGGCGTTCAGCTCGAACATCATGTCGATGACCTGCTGGCCGGTCGCCGCGTCGAGATTGCCGGTCGGCTCGTCGGCCAGGACCAGTTGCGGATTGGGTGCGAAGGCGCGGGCCAGGGCGACGCGTTGCTGCTCCCCACCGGACAGATGCTTCGGGTAATGTTTGAGGCGGTGGCCCAGGCCGACGCGGGCTAGCCACTCGCCAGCCGGCCCGTTGGCGCGCGACACGCCGGCCAGTTCCAAGGGCAGCATGACGTTCTCCAGCGCGTTGAGCGAAGGCAGCAACTGGAAGGACTGGAAAACGAAACCGAGGAGGCGGCCGCGCAGCTTGGCGCGCTGGTCTTCATCGAGCGAATTCAGGGAAATATCGTCGAGCCGAACTTCGCCAGCCGTCGGCGAATCGAGCCCGGCAAGCAACCCGAGCAGGGTCGATTTGCCAGAACCGGAAGCGCCGACAATGGCAACCGTTTCACCCGCCATGACCGAAAAGGAAATATCCTGCAGAATCGTCAGCGGTTCGCCGCCGTTATCGACGGTCTTGCCCAGCCCCACCACTTCAATCACCGGTTTCCCTGCCATGCGCTTCGCTCTCTTCCTGTTTGCCCTGCTCTTCACCACCTTGCCCGCCCTCGCCGCCAAGACCATCCTGGTCATGGGAGACTCGCTGTCGGCCGGCTATGGCATCCGGCCGGAACAAGCCTGGCCGTCGCTGCTCGGCGCACGTCTGGCCGAAAAGCGCCTTGATTATAGCGTTGCCAACCTGTCGATCTCCGGCGAAACCACGGCCGGCGGACGCTCCCGCCTCGGCCCAGCGCTCAAGGCCCACCAGCCGGCGATCGTCGTCATCGCCCTCGGCGCCAACGACGGCCTGCGCGGCCTGCCGCTCGGCCAGATGCGCGACAACCTCAACGCCATGGTCGACGCTTCGCGCGCTGCTGGCGCCAAGGTCGTCCTCGCCGGCATGCGCCTGCCGCCCAACTACGGGCCGTACGCGACTGATTTTTTCGGCAGTTTCAAAAGCATCGCTCAGACCAAGAAAACGTCGTTGATCGATTTCCTGCTCGAACCGCTCAACACCAAGCCGCAACTATTCCAGGCCGACAACCTGCACCCGCTGGCCGAAGCCCAGCCGCTGATCCTCGATCACGTCTGGCCGGCCATCGCGCCGCTGTTAAAATAGGCCGATGAAGCCTGCCCGCCCCACCGTAGCCGAACTCGCCGCCTACGACGAAATCATCGACGTCCGCACCCCGGCCGAATTTGCCGAAGACCACATCCCCGGCGCCATCAACTGCCCGGTGCTCGACAACGAACAGCGCATCCAGGTCGGCACGCTGTACAAGCAGGTGTCACCTTTCGAGGCCAAGAAAATCGGCGCAGCGCTGGTTTCGGAAAACATCGCCAAACACCTCAAGGAACGCTTCCTTGACCGCCCGAAAACCTGGAAGCCGCTGATCTATTGCTGGCGCGGCGGCGACCGCAGCGGTTCGATGACCACCGTTTTCAAGGCCATTGGCTGGCGTGCCGGGCAACTCGACGGCGGCTACAAGGCCTGGCGCAGCCATGTCATCGCGACGCTTGAAGCCTTGCCGCAACAATTCCGGTTTACTGTCGTCTGCGGCGCTACCGGCAATGCCAAAACGCGCATCCTGCAAGCGATTGGCGAGCTCGGCGAACAGATTCTCGATCTCGAAAACCTGGCCAATCACAAAGGCTCGGTGCTTGGTGTCCTGCCCGATTCGCCGCAGCCTTCACAAAAAGGCTTTGAAACAGACCTGATGCTGGCCATGGCCGCGCTGGACCCGGCCCGCCCGGTCTACGTCGAGGCGGAAAGCCGCAAGATCGGCAACCTGCACGTGCCGGAAGCGATGATCGCCCGCATCCGCAGCGGCGAATGCGTTGCCGTCGAGGCCACGCTCGGCGCCCGCGTCGCCTTCCTGCTCAAGGATTACGACTACTTTCTGACCCGCCCCGAGTTTCTCGGCAACCGCCTCGATGTCCTGCGCTCGCTGCAAAGCCGCGAAACCATGGCGCGCTGGCAACAGTTCATCGCTGACGCTGACTGGCCGACGCTGGTCCGCGAGCTGCTCGAACTGCATTACGACCCGCTCTACCGGCGCTCGCAGGATCACAACTATGCCGGCATTCAGGATTCGGGCAATTTCTCGACCGACGATTTGTCCGAAGACGGCATCAAGCGGCTGGCCGCCGCCATCGTTCACTCACGAACGGCGCAGATGGCCTGACGCATGGCCGGCTTCGGGCTGGCCGTGTAGCCTTCCTCGAAGGCGATTTCACGTAAACCAGCCGCCTGCGCGACTTCCCGCAACTCCCCCGGCCGGAGCAAAAAGGCCGGGCTCGACGGCTTGCCGTAGGCCTCGTTGCCGAGCATGAAAGTTTCGTATATCAGCACGCCACCGGGCGCCAGCATGGCCAGCACATCGGGCAGGCGCGACCGCCAGAGGTAATTGGTGACGACAATGCCGTCGAATGTCCGGCCGGCCAGCGGCCACTCGTCGCCCTCCAGATCGAGCTGTGTCGCGGTGATTCCCGGCACATCTGACAATTTCAAAATTGCCTCAAAATTCCGGTCGACCGCAGCAACCTCGAATCCCAGCCCGGTCAGCAATCTGGCGTGCCGTCCGCTGCCGCAGGCCAGGTCGAGCACGCGTCCACCCTGTGCTATCAGCCCGCAATGGCGCGCCACCCAGGGCGATGGCGGTATGATTTGCGGCAATTCATTGAGGGAGTCGGTCATGTCAGGTGTTGTCGTCGCAGAAAATGGTCATGGAAGATACCAGCAGGCAGTCACCGTCGGCCAGCATCAATTGATCGCCGATGAGCCGGCCAGCGTCGGCGGTGCCGATGCCGGCCCGGCCCCTTTCGATTTGGTGATGGCCGGGCTGGGCGCCTGCACCTCGATGACGCTGCGCATGTACGCCGAACGCAAGGGTCTCGCGCTGACCCATGTCAGCGTCGCACTGAGCCATGAAAAAATTACGGTCGACGGCGTTGCCCGCGACCGCATCGAACGCACCATCAGCCTCGCCGGCGAGCTCACCGCCGAACAGCGCCAGCGCCTGCTCGATATCGCCAACAAATGCCCCGTACACCGCGCCCTGTCGCAATCGCTGGTCATCGAAAGCGCCCTTGCCACATAGGGAATAACCCTAGAAGCTCAATGACAATAGATGGGCGTTGTGCCAGAATTCTGCATTGCACAAAAAATAAACTGCCTAGGGGTTCACCATGTTGGAACAGCACTATTTAACCTCGCTTTTCGAACCGAAATCCGTCGCTGTCATCGGTGCATCAGACCGCGAAAACTCGGTCGGCAACATCATCTTCAAAAACATCCTGAGCTCGGGTTACAAGGGCCGCCTGTACGCCATCAACCCGAAGCACGACACCATTCAGGGCCAGCCGTCCTACAAATCGATTGAGGAAATCGGCGCGCGCGTCGAAATGGCGGTCATCTGCACCCGTCCGCAGACCGTCCCGCAACTGATCGAACAATGCGGCCGCTCTGGCGTTCGCAACGCCATCGTCATCGCCTCCGGCTTCTCCGAAGCCGGCCACATCGGCGCTGCGCTCGAGCGCAAGGTCATGGAAATCGCCCGTTCCTACAACGTGCGCATCCTCGGCCCCAACTGCCTGGGCATCATCCGCCCCGACCTCGGCCTCAACGCCACTTTTACCAAGATCACCGCCAAGCCGGGCAATCTTGCCCTCGTCTCGCAGTCCGGTGCCATGTGCTCAGCCGTACTCGACTGGGCCAAGGCCAACGACGTCGGCTTCTCCTCGGTCATTTCCATCGGCATGACGGCCGACGTCGATTTCGGCGAAATCCTCGATTACCTGATCTACGACAGCCGCACGCACTACATCCTGATGTACGTCGAGGGCATCCGCAACGCCCGTCGCTTCATGAGCGCCCTGCGCTCCGCTGCCCGCATCAAGCCGATCATCCTGCTCAAGGCCGGCCGCCACGCTGCCGGCTCAGCCGCTGCCGCCACCCACTCTGGCATGGCCGCCGTGTCCGACACCGTCTTCGACGCCGCCGTACGCCGCGCTGGCGTGGTTCGCGTCCAGAACGTCGGCCAGCTCTTCTATGCTGCCAAGGCGCTGGCTTCCAAGTTCCGCCCGATGGGCAACCGCCTCGCCATCATCACCAACGGCGGCGGGCCGGGCGCCATGGCCGCTGACCGCGCCGGCGACATGGGCATTCCTCTGGCCGAGCTTTCCAACGAAACGATGGCCGTGCTCAACAAGGCGCTGCCCACCAACTGGTCGCACAGCAACCCGATCGACATCGGTGGCGATGCCACGCCGGAGCGTTACCGCGACGCCATCATGGCCGTCACCCATGACCCAGGCGTCGACAGCACCTTGGTCATGCTCTCGCCGCAGGCGATGACCGACCCGCTGGCCGTCGCCCAGGCCATCATCGAAGTCGCCGACAAGCTCAACCGTTCGCTGATCTGCTGCTGGATGGGCGAAGAGCAGGTGCGCGAAGCACGTAGCCTGCTCGAAAGCGCCGGCATCCCGGCCTTCCGCATGCCGGAAACGGCAGTCGAACTGTTCCACCATATTTCCAAGTACTACCGCAATCAGAAGCTCCTGTTGCAGACGCCGGAACCGACCCGCCAGCACGGCCGGCCGGAAGCCGAAGGCGCCAAGATGCTGATCGAGGCGCTGCTCGCCGAACGGCGCAAGGTGCTTTCCGAAATGGAATCGAAGGCCATCCTGCGCGCCTTCAAGGTGCCGGTCGCCCAGACCATGGTCGCCCGCACGGCAACCGAAGCCCTGCTGCTCGCCGAGCAGATCGGCTTCCCGATTGCCATGAAGGTCGATTCGCCCGACCTGACGCACAAGTCCGATGCCGGTGGCGTCCGCCTCAACATCACCAATGCGCCGGCCGTTCGCAACGCCTATCACGACATCATCGACACCGTGCAGAAGCGGCATCCGAACGCCAAGATCAACGGCGTCTCGATCGAGCCCTTCCTGTCGCGTCCGAATGGCCGTGAAGTCATGATCGGCGTTTTCCGCGATCCTATTTTCGGGCCGGTCATCACCTTCGGCGCCGGCGGCTTCGACGTCGAAATTTTCAGCGACCGCTCGGTCGCCCTGCCGCCGCTCAATGAATTCCTGGCCAAGGATTTGATCGACTCCACCCGCGCCTCGATCATCCTCGACCAGTTCCACAACATGCCACCGGTCGACCGCGCCGCCCTCAAGGAAGTGCTGCTGTGCATTTCCGAAATGGTCTGCGAACTGCCGTGGATCCAGGAACTCGACCTCAACCCGCTGATCGTCGATGAAAACGGCGCCATCGCTGCCGACGCCCGCATTGTCATCGACCATGCGGCCAACTCCTCGGGCGACCGTTACGCCCACATGTCGATCTATCCGTACCCGGTGCACCTGATCCAGGAATGGCAGATGAACGACGGCAAGGTCGTCACCATCCGCCCGATCCGCCCGGAAGATGCCGACATGGAGCAGGATTTCGTCAAGGCCATGTCCGACGAATCACGCTACTACCGTTTCATGGACACCCTGCGCGAACTGACCCAGACCATGCTGGTCCGCTTCACGCAGATTGACTACGACCGTGAAATGGCCCTGGTCGCCACCATCACAAAACCGAATGAAGATGGCGTAGACGACGGCAAGGAAGAGCAGATTGGCGTGGCCCGCTACGTCGGCAATCCCGATGGCGAATCGGTCGAATTCGCACTGGCCGTCGGTGACGACTGGCAGAAGTGCGGCGTCGGCCGCAAGCTCATGACGGCGCTGATCGAATGTGCCCGCATGAAGGGCTACCGCGCCGTGGTCGGCGACGTGCTATCGACCAACGCCAAGATGTTCCGCCTGATGACCAGCCTTGGCTTCACCATCCACCCGCATCCCGACGACACCGCAGTCAAACGCGTCGTCAAGCCGTTGACGGGCTAGGCGCGGACAGTCTCGCGCCGGCTGGTCCGGCGCGCAGGCAAACAAAAACCAGTCAATTACCGGCTTCAATGAGATGGTCAGCCCGATCCCCGCCAGCGGTAAGCTAAGCGGGGATTTATCCTTCTGGAGGCGATCATGAACATGGTGACGCTTATTGGGGTTGATCTAGGGAAGCATTGCTTCCACCTACACGGTCAGGATGCATCGGGTCTCATGGTATTTCGCAAGAAGCTTTCGCGGAGCCATATGCTGACGCACCTCGTGAATGAGAGCCGGCACCGGAAATTCGGACAGATGGATAAAAGATAGCCTTGCTCAACCGCAGGCCGCGCAGCGGCCGAAAAATGGAGCAAGAGCATGACCAGAAGGAAGCGGCGGAATCACTCGCCGGAATGCAAAGCCAAGGTAGCGATAGCTGCGCTAAAAGGCGACAAGAGGCTGACCGAACTGGCGCAGCAATTTGATGTTCATCCGAACCAGATTAGGGGATTGACCGCAGTCACGACCTGCCGGTAGTCCGGCAATGCCAGATTCTGCCGTTGGCACGGTCGACGGCCTACTACGCGCAAAAGCCGACCTCAACCGAGGATTTGGTGCTGATGCGCCGGATGGACGAACTGCATCTGGAATACCCGTTTGCCGGGAGCCGGATGCTGCGCGACCTGCTCAGGAACGAGGGGCAGCCCGTCAGTCGCAAGCGCATTCGCCGCTTGATGAAACAGATGGGCATTGAAGCCTTGTATCGCAAGCCGAACACCAGTCGCCTGCACGCAGCGCATCAAATTTACCCCTACCTGCTGCGTAACCTGAGCATTGAGCGGCAACATCACGTGTGGGCCACCGATATAGCGTACATCCCGATGCGCTGGGGTTTCGTCTATCTAGTCGCTCTCGTCGATTGGTATAGCCGTCGGGTTCTGGCCTGGCGCTTGTCGAACACGCTGACCACCAACTTCTGCATTGAGGCATTGCAGGAAGCGATAACGCGTTACGGCACGCCGGAAATCCTCAACACCAACCAAGGCAGCCAAATCACCAGTAGCGAATTCACCGGGCAACTCAAGGCGAATGGCATTTGTATCAGCATGGATGGCAAAGGTTGCTGGAGCGACGAATGTCTTCGTCGAGCGCCTCTGGCAGACCATCAAGTGCGATGAGGTGTATCTCAAAGCCTACGAGTCGGTCTCCCACGCCAAGGCGAGCCAGGGGCAGTTCATCACGTTCTACAACCGCCGGCGGCCTCATCAGGCATTTGCCGGCAAGACCCCAGACATAATTCACTTCGCCGGCTTGTCGAAGGAAAAGCTCGCCACATGAAACCCGCGTTACCCACCGCGCCGCTTGCCTACGGTCTGAACGGACCTTCGACAACCGTCACCGTCGATAACGCTCCCCCCGCAGGGCTCCAGTTATCGCCGTGGAAAATCTGTCCAAACAAACGGGGCCTCTCCCTTCGGCGGATTCTTCAGCAGGGCGACCAGTTCAGTGCTCTGTCGCTTTGACAGGGGCAACGGCGGGAACCGAGGGCTAAACCCACCGTGAATGCCACCAAAGCCGCCGTTGGACATGATCATCAGGCAATCGCCTGACTTCGCCTCGGTGTCAGATCACAGATAATCTGTTGGAATAAGCCGCAGGCGAGTCCGAATTTTATTTCTGAATTTCAGACCAACCGTCGGCCTGTTCAACAGGCTTCGCTACGCTGGCTTTGAGTGAAAGGGGTGTAATTTTCACATCCTCGTGTTTCTGCGAGCACCACGGAGGAGTTGCACGGCCGGGTGCGAAGCGGAAAGCAGTACGGCAATTTTTGCTATCGTTGAGGCAAAAGAACAAACGAAAAACCCGCCAAGTCACCAAAGACCTAGCGGGTTTGAAAGCTACGCAGCCAAAATAACGTTAGCTTCGTTTAGAACGGCGCCGTGACAAAGCCAAACCCAGAAGACCAGCTCCGAGCAGGGCCAAGGTCTCAGGTTCGGGCACACCAACCGGCTCAGGATCAATCTGGCCTGCAGCACCACTCCAGATGTTTTCCCACAGGGCGCGATTACGCCCATCGTTCCAGCCAAAGCTGTCATCCCAGAAGTTAATATCGGTGGCGATCAATACATCACTTGAGCGACCTGCGCCAGCATCGAATACGCCGAGGATGATACGGCCAGCATCGTCAGTGGCCAGTGTTTCAAAACCAACAGGGATATTACCAACCGCCGAATGCGCAGACCCAGTAAATCCGGAGACCGCATTTGGATCGGTCACCCAAACCGACGAACCGACGGTTGTGTGACCGGAGTCATTACTAAACGTGCCAGCTGAAGAGGTGATACCCCAGTTCGCCAGAATCTGTTGTGCCGGTGCGTGCCACGAACCGGAGTCATGATCCTGCTGAATAAACAAGAAACCGCCATTCACGTTGACGAAGTCTTGCATGGCAGAAATTTCGGTGGCGCTGACGGAAGAAATCAACCCCGTATAGAACGCATCTACTGTCGATAAGAATGCGGCGTTTGCGTTATTGGTAGCAACCAGTGTATGTCCCGCATCAACCAAGAACTGTCGCGCCTGAGAGAGATAGCCGTTTCCGGCAAAACCATACATTTCACGACTGCTGTCGTAATAACCGATGGTCATTGCTTGTGCGCTACTTGTTGCAGCAAGCGCCAATAACGTTCCCATCGTCGCAACCCACCGTTTCGATTTTGTTGACATGTTTTGCCCCTTATAAAAAATTAGACTTCGCGCAACCAATTAGCAATATTTGTGCCTTCAAATAAATATATTTTTAATCAATCACTTGCGTAGTTAATTAGCTCAAGACTGTAAAATTTATCGACACCACAAGGAACAATCTGGTCGAGCAAGGATAGGAAATTCAACGTTCCCATAGGGGATATTGCCGTGCGGCTTTTCATGCAAAACGGAAATTGCACCCGGAAACCCTGCTCGCCCACCCAGCCCTCAGGTGAGAGTCGTCCCACGACAAGCCTCTTGCCTCGCCTTCCCCGTCCCTGCCATCGCCGCTGCCCGCAGCGGCGCATTCGGCGCCAACACACGATCCCGCTGGGATTTCCGTTGGTCATAGTAGCAATACCGATGCCGACGCGGCGGCAAAATCAGGGCGACCAGTCGGTCGATCAGATCAAGCGGTGTCATGAGCAGGCTGACACTGCTGCCGGGGCTTGGCTTGAGGCTCTCATAGGGAGGAAGGCGACTGCGCCAATGCGGGCGATGCTGCCTTGCGCCCCCCCCGCTCCACCCCCGAGAGCAAGATGTGCGGGGCCAAGTTGTGGATGGTGGGCTCAGTCTACAGGAAGTAGCGCAGGCGATTGGGAACCGAGAGCAACCACTGTCGAACTGGCAAGCGCTGGATGACGTGGCGGGCAAGGTAGGCGACTATCTCAATCATGCGGCGGGTATCGCAGAATTGGTAGACGTCGGGTCCCTTGCAGGAATAAGCAGCCAGCCAGGCAGTTGCGCCCGCGGCCAGCACAGCGGGCACAGGCAAAACCGTGGGCAAGGATGCCGCATCGGGGTAACAGTGGAATTCCCGCGCGATGTAGGCTGGCGGCGACGATCGGTGGCGATGCGCGAAGCAGCACATGCAATGGCTGCAGGGATAGTGGACAATTGCATAGATGCACAGGTGTTTGTGAAAATCGTGACATAGGTTTACCTCACGCATGCCGCCCACTGCCCCCACGAAAAAGCCCCCGCTAGTTTCCCGACGGGGGCTTTTTTATAAATGAGATGGTCAGCCCGATCACCGCCAGCGGTAAGCTGAGCGGGGATTTATCCTTCTGGAGGCGATCATGAACAAGGATACGCTTATTGGGATTGCTCCAGGGAAGCATTGCTTCCACCTACACGGTCAGGATGCATCGAGTCGCATGGTATTTCGCAAGAAGCTTTTGCGGAGCCAGATGCTGGCGCACGTCGTGAATGTTCCGGCCTGTCGTATCGATATGAAAGCGTGCGCCGGAGCGCACTGGATTGCGCGGCGGCTCATGGCGATGAGGCACGAGGCGAAGTTGATCTCACCACAATTCGTGAAACCCTTCGTCCAGGGCAACAAGAACGACTTGGCCGATGCCCAAGCCATCTGCGAGGCAGCAAGCCGCCCTACATGTGCTTTGTCAGTCCGCGCAATGAAAGCCAGCAGGCGATCTCAGCCACGTATCGGGTGCGGGAGGCGCTGGTGCGTGACCGAACATTGACCACTAATATCATGGCTTGCGCTTTGGCCAACAAAATGGCAAGGATCGTCTGGGCCAACCTCGCCAAGGGAACACCCAATCAACCGCATCAGACAGTTACAGCGACCTGACGTGTCGCTTCACCATTTTGTAACTCACCTAGTTTTGCGACGGTAGATCACGTGATGAACTAAACGGCACAACGGACTGGCAAAGAACCCTTACTTAAAAACAGTAATCACATGTTGAGGCTTTTTTGAGGCTTGCCAGGGGTGGCTCTCATCGTGGCGCGGAACATCAATCTCCCAATTCGACGCCGGATAGATCTGCTCAAGCCCTCTTTAGATCAACACCAATCCCCCATGCAAAAATCGGGCTGACCATAGATTTTACATCTGGAATTCAGCAGCAATTATTCGCCGTAGAAATTCACATCGTAGGGATAAGGCTTCTGCGACACCTTGGAGCCAGCGTTGCGCGCCGAGCTGTCCACGTCCTGCTTCTTGTCCCACCACAGGGCGCGACCGACTTTTTGGTCTTCGACCCACTCAGGATGCTTTTCGAGCTGCTCGTTCATCCAAGTCTGGTGATCGGACACGTAGCTGGTGTTAACTTCCGCCATTTCGCTGCTTTCCTCAAGATATTCAAGACAATGCTGCGATTCTAGCATGTCAGCCATGGCCATGAGATGAGCGTTCATGTCTGGTCATCAGAAAACAGGGGATTTGATCTGGATCAGATGTATATTAAAATTTGCTTATATTCTTTACTAAGGTAGTAGTTGTACGCCTGCGAGCAATGAGGCCTCCGATTCCGGAGAGGTCATCAGTTCCGCCAAAAATTAGAGGAGACTAAACAATGGATCATGTACGCAGGCTTATTGGGGCGGCCTTGCTGGGAGCGGCATTACTCGCTCAGGCAGCGGAAGGACCGGTGCCCCCACCAACCGTCAGCAAGGCTGAAATATCGAAATCGACGACCGATCACAGCAAGCTCGACGCTTTGAAGGGGCCATTCAAAACCGGCCCCGAAGTGACCAAGGCTTGCCTGTCCTGCCACAACACGGCCGGACATCAGGTGATGAAGAGTATCCACTGGACCTGGGAAACCAAGAGTCCGACCACCGGCAAGACCCTCGGCAAGAAATGGGCAGCCAATAACTTCTGCGGCTCGCCGATTTCCAACGAAGCACGCTGCACTAGTTGCCACGCCGGTTACGGCTGGAACGACAAGAATTTCGACTTCACGAATCAGGACAACGTCGATTGCCTGGCCTGCCATGACAACACCGGCACCTACAAGAAATTCAGCACCGATGCCGGCCACCCGCTGTATGCGGACCGGGAGTTCGAGCCGATGGAAGGGCCACCGGGCAAAAAAATGTTCAAGGCCCCTGACCTGACCAAGATCGCCCAGCATGTCGGCAAACCAGGCCGCTCAAACTGCGGCGCCTGCCACTTCAATGGCGGCGGCGGCGATGCGGTCAAGCACGGCGACCTGGATTCATCGTTGAAGAATCCATCGCGTGAGCTCGATGTACACATGGCCAAGGACGGTGCCAATCTGGTCTGCGCTGACTGCCATACGTTCAATGCGCACCAGCCATCCGGCAGCCGTTATGCTGCAACCGCCAAGGACAAGCATGGTTTCGACCTGCCCAAGGACGATCACAACCGGGCCACTTGCGAATCCTGCCACGGCTTCACGCCGCACAAGGAAGCCAAGATCAACACCCACACCAACAAGGTGGCCTGCCAGACCTGCCATATTCCCGAATTTGCGCGGGGCGGCGTCGCTACCAAGATGCTGTGGGACTGGTCCACAGCCGGCAAGATGGGTCCGGATGGCAAACCGCTCTTCGTCAAGGATGATCACGGCCACCTGAAGTACTCGGCGGCCAAGGGTGATTTCGAATATGGCGAGAATGTCCGCCCCGAATACAAGTGGTACAACGGCATCGTCCACCCTGTCGCCATCACCGACAAGATCGACGACAGCAAGGTCCTCGAACTCAATCGTGTCGAAGGCTCGGCCAGTGATCCGAATGCGCGCATCTGGCCGTTCAAAGTGATGCGCGGCAAGCAGCCTTACGACACCGAGAACAAGACCCTGGTGGTCAACCATGTTTTCGGCGATGACGACACCTCGCTCTGGCGGAATTATGACTATGCCAAGTCGATCAAGGCGGGGATGGACTATGCCGGCCTGCCCTACAGCGGCAAGTTCGGCTTCATCGAAACAAAGATGAACTGGTTCATTACCCACATGGTTGCCCCAAAAGAGAAAGCCGTACCTTGCCAGGAGTGTCACACCCGGGCCGCTGATGGCCGCCTGAGCGCAATCACCGACATCTATTTGCCGGGCCGTGACAACAACAAACTGGTCGACCTTTTTGGCGGGCTGATGATCGCCGGCGCCATCGGTGGCGGCCTGCTCCACGGCATCGTCCGTATCCTCAGCCGCCGCAAGGAGAATGCAAAATGAGCGAACGCATCTACATCTACAAGCGCTACGAGCGTTTCTGGCACTGGTCGCAGGCGCTCCTGATCATCATCATGATGATCACCGGCTTCGAGGTCCATGGCAGCTACACCCTGATCGGCTTCCAAAAGGCAGTGCAATTGCATAGCCTGGCTGCCTGGACGCTACTCACCCTGTGGGCCTTCACCATCTTCTGGCAATTCACCACCGGCGAATGGCGGCAGTACCTGCCTTCGCTGAAGAATGTCGGGGCGATGATCAAGTACTACACGGTCGGCATCTTCACCAACGCACCGCATCCGTTCCACAAAACTGTCGTCCAGAAGCACAATCCGCTGCAACGCCTGGCCTACCTTGCCCTGCTCGCTTTCATTTCGCCGCTGCTCTGGGGCACCGGGATCTTCTACCTGTTCTACGGCGACTGGGCGCGTCTGGGCATCGACCAGAACCTGTCACTGGAAACGGTGGCAGTGCTGCACACCCTCGGCGCCTACATGATCACCGCCTTCTTCTTCATCCACGTTTATCTGACGACAACCGGCCATACGGTCTTCGCCCACATCAAGGCGATGATTACCGGCTGGGAGGAAATCGACGAACATCACTGATTAATCCGGCAGGACCTTGCGTTTTGGGCGGAGCTTGTCTCCGCCCTTTTTTTGTTAACAGCCCCAGAACTAATGCCTGAGGAGCAGCCAAGTCCTTGCGGCTTGCGGCTTGCGGCGAAAGCCCCAGCAGCGTAAGCAGCCAGTCGTCTGCCCGCTTTCAATTTTCGCCCTTTTTCCTGGTTGACCGTGGCATTGCCCATGCCGATCGGTCAACAAAGGGCTCCAAGGGCAAACGCCCCTTGCTGCCAATAATGGCAATCTGCCCGCCAAATACGGCAACACACCACCAAAAAACAGCCAAAATGCCCCTGCGACCGAATGTCGCACCCATTCCATCCCATTGATCAAACGGAGAATTATTCGGTGATGAAGGCTGGCACGAGTCTTGATAAGTAAATACTGATATTTAAATCCCGTTTACGTCCAATGCCCCGCAAGCCCGTCAATCTTCGCCACGAACTCACGCTCCTCGTGATCATCAAGCTGATGGTGATCATCGGGCTGTGGTGGGCCTTCGTGCGCGACGCCAAAGTCGAGGTGGATAGCGAGCGGATTGCCACGCATCTCGCGGCACCGGCCGTAGCAGCCAGCCCCAATCATCACTCAGGAAACCCCCATGTTCAGTGAGCAACTCGTCGATCTGTCGCGCCTGCAGTTCGCCGTCACCGCGATGTATCACTTCCTTTTCGTGCCGCTGACCATCGGCATGACCTGGATCCTGGTCATCATGGAAACGGTCTATGTCATGACCGGCCATGCGATTTACAAAGATATGACCCGCTTCTGGGGCAAGCTGTTCGGCATCAACTTCGCGCTTGGCGTCACCACCGGCATCACCATGGAGTTCCAGTTCGGCACCAACTGGGCGTATTACTCGCACTACGTCGGCGACATTTTCGGCGCACCTCTGGCCATCGAAGGCCTGATGGCCTTCTTCCTCGAATCGACCTTCATAGGCCTGTTCTTCTTCGGCTGGGATCGCCTGTCACGCCGCCAGCATCTGCTGGTCACCATCCTCATGGCCGTCGGTACCAACCTCTCGGCCCTGTGGATCCTGATCGCCAACGGCTGGATGCAGAATCCGGTCGGGGCCGAATTCAGCTACGTGACGATGCGTATGGAGATGGTCGATTTCTGGGCCGTGCTGTTCAATCCGGACGCCCAGGCCAAGTTCGTCCATACCGTCTCGGCCGGCTATGTCACTGGCGCCATGTTCGTCCTCTCGATCTCGGCCTTCTACCTGCTGCGCGGTCGCGACGTCGAGTTTGCCAAAAAGAGCTTCCGCATCGCCGCCGCCTTCGGCTTCGCCTCGATCTGCTCGGTCATCGTGCTCGGTGACGAATCCGGCTACACCGTCGGCGAAGCCCAGCAGACCAAGCTGGCCGCCATGGAAGCGATGTGGGAAACCGAACCGGCACCGGCTGGCTTCAATCTGATCGCCATTCCCAACGAAAAAGAGATGAAAAACGACTTCGCCATCGAGATTCCATGGGTCATGGGCATCATCGGCACTCGCTCGCTCGACAAGCAGATCCCCGGCATTCGGGAAATCCGCGAGAAGAACCGCGAGCGCATCCTTTCCGGCCAGGAAGCGGTCGTCGCTCTCGAAGCGTTACGCAAGAACCCGGCCGATGCCGCGATGAAGGCCGAATTCGAGGAACACAAGGCGGATCTCGGCTTTGGCCTGCTGCTCAAGAAATACGTGGTCGACGTTCGCCAATCGACCCCGGAAATCATCGAAAAAGCCGTCGTCGACACCATCCCGCGCGTCACGCCGCTATTCTGGAGCTTCCGCCTGATGGTCGCCTTCGGCTTCCTGATGCTCGGCCTGTTCGGCGCGGCGCTGGTCTATTCGCTGAAGGGCAATTTCGCCGACAAACCCTGGCTCCTGCGCTCCGCCCTGTGGATGCTGCCGGTTCCCTGGCTGTCCTGCGAACTGGGCTGGTTCGTCGCCGAGTACGGTCGGCAGCCCTGGACCATCTACGGCGTGCTGCCTACCCACATGTCAGTGTCGACGCTGTCGGTGAATAGCCTGTACGGCTCGCTGGCCGGCTTCATCGGCTTCTACACGGTCCTTCTGGTCGTCGAGATGTACCTGATGTTCAAGTTTGCCAAGCTGGGGCCGGGTAGCCTCGGTACCGGTCGCTATGACAACGAATACGCCCACGCCTGAGGAAACCCCACAATGAAAATCCAATTCACCACCCTGTTGCTCCTGCTCGCACTCAACGCTGCGCCTTCCCTGGCCGAAGCACCGCACGAGGCGCACATGAAAGCGGAGACCGTGGACTACGCCTTGATTCTCCCGGCCAACCTGCCGCATATCCTGCGCACGGCCAATGGCCAGGCGGGCAAACTGGGGCTTGATGAAGCGCAAAAGCAACTGGTCCGCGAGCTGATGGCCGAAGCGCCGCTGCAAGTCATGTCGCGTCTGCAAAAGGCGGAAAAGCTGGAACAGGCCATCGCCAACGACGTTCTCTACCAGCGCCAGGGCGTGGCCGACATCAAATCCCGGCTGGATGAACTGGTGCGGCTGAAACGCGAAGCGACGGAAGCGCAGATCGCCACGGTCAACCGCATTCAGGCGGCCATTTCCGAAGCCCAGTTCCGCAAGTTGCTCAAGCTCGCCGTCGCCGATGCCCACTGAGCACCGCACCCCAACCCCGATTCACAAGGAAAGAACATGCTTGACTATCCAACCCTGAAAATCATCTGGTGGCTGCTGGTTGGCGTCCTGCTCATCGGCTTCGCCATCATGGATGGTCACGACATGGGCGTTGGCACCTTGCTGCCTTTCGTCGGCAAGGATGACGTCGAACGGCGCATCGTGATCAACACCGTCGGCCCGCACTGGGACGGCAACCAGGTCTGGTTCATCACCGGCGGTGGTGCCATTTTTGCCGCCTGGCCGCTGGTCTATGCCACCGCTTTCTCCGGCTTTTATTGGGCGATGCTTGCCGTGCTCTGGGCGCTGTTCTTCCGCCCGGTCGGTTTCGATTACCGCAGCAAGATCGCCAACGCGACCTGGCGCAATACTTGGGACTGGGGTCTGTTCGTCGGCGGCGCCGTGCCGCCGCTGATCTTCGGCGTCGCCTTCGGCAACCTGTTCCTGGGCGTGCCCTTCAGCTTTGCCGACAATCTGATGTCGACCTACAGCGGCAGCTTCTGGGGTTTGCTCAATCCCTTCGCCCTGCTCTGCGGCGTGGTATCAACGGCGATGATCACCTTCCACGGGGCGATCTATTTGATGCATCGCACGGAGGATGCCGTCTATCAACGCAGCCGCACCGCCATGCTGATCTTCGGCGGGCTGCTGCTGGTCAGCTTCACGGCAGCCGGCATCTGGCTGTGGCAAGGGATTGATGGCTACGCCATCACATCGACGGTGACCCCGGGCGCGCTGCCCAATCCGCTCGACAAAACCGTGGTGCGCGAAGCCGGTGCCTGGCTGGCCAATTACGGCCGCCATCCCGCCACAATGCTCTTGCCGGTCCTCGCCTATGCCGGCGCCCTGACCGCCATGCTGCTCGCCGCCAACGGCGTAACGCTGGCCGCCTTCGTCGCATCGTCGCTGGCCATCCTCGGCATCGTCGGCACGGCCGGCGTTTCGCTGTTCCCGTTCATCATGCCCTCATCCACCGACCTGCGCTCCAGCCTCACCGTCTGGGACAGCGTTTCCAGCCAGTTGACGCTGAACATCATGCTCTGGGCAACCCTGATCTTCATGCCGCTCATCATTGTCTACACCAGCTGGGCATACAAGGTGATGGCCGGCAAGGTCACCGCCGCCTACATCCGCGAAAACGAGCACGCCGCTTACTAAGGAGTCTTCCATGTCTGAATGCATCTGCCAGGGCCCATCCTTCACCACCGTCGACAGCCCGGCCCGCCGACAGTGGCTGATGGCCACCGTTGGCGTCGGCGGCGCCCTCACCGTCACGGCCATCGTTCCCTTCGTCACCAGCCTGATGCCATCCGAGCGGGCCAAGGCAGCCGGCGCGCCGGTCGAAGTCGATATCGGCAAGCTGGCTCCAGGCAACATGATGATCGTTGAATGGCGCGGCAAGCCGGTGTGGATTCTCAACCGCACCCCGGAAATGCTGGCCGCCCTGAAGAAAGCCGAACCCATGCTGGTCGACCCGGCCTCCGAGAGAAACCAGCAGCCGGCCTACGCTGCCAACGAAACGCGCTCCCGGCGGCCGGAAATGCTCGTTGCCGTCGGCATCTGCACCCACCTCGGCTGCTCGCCTTCACCGGCTTTTACCCCCGGCGACCCGGCGCTCGGTGCCGACTGGCCGGGTGGTTTTCTCTGTCCCTGCCACGGCTCGACGTTTGACTTCGCCGGCCGTGTTTTCAAGAACAAGCCGGCCCCGACCAATCTCGAAGTGCCGCCCCACCAGTACCTGACCGACACGCGCCTGATCATCGGTGCCGACGAACAGGACAAAGCCTGAAAGGAATTAGCCATGTGGTATTTCGCCTGGGCGCTCGGTATCGGCTTCGCCGTACTGCTCGCCATCCTCAACGCCCTCTGGGGCGACAACGAAGAAGCCCGTCTCGCCTCGCTGCGCCCGACCACCCCCGATGACCAGCCAAACTGAAGCGCAATCAGGCGAGCCGGACAAACCCGGCCTGGCCTGGCTGCCCTTGTTGCTGGCCCTGCTCATCCTCGTCGTCATGACGATTCTGCCCGGCATGGCCACTGACGCCGCTGGCGCGGCCGATCACACGGCCGCCACGCTGTTGTTCGGCGCAATGAGCGCCGGCTTTGTGCGCGGCGTCGGTTTCGTCCCCCGCAATCTCATTGGTCGTGTCCTGCTCTCGGGAGCGGCGACCGTCATTTTCTTCCTGCTGGCCTGCCTGCGTTTGATGCAGAACGGACGGCTGCCCCCCATTTTCTAGGAAACATCATGCAAATCGCTGTCACCAGCCAAAACCGGAAAAACATTACCGAACACGCCGGCAAATGCCGCAAATTCTGGCTTTACGATATTGAAAAAGGCGCCGTCACCGACAAGCACCTCGTCGAACTCCCCATCGAGGACAGTTTCCACGCTCGCCAGCACGGCATGGCCGACGAACTGGCCAGCATCAATGTACTGATCACCGGCAGCATGGGCAACGGCCTGTACCACAAGCTCATGCAACGCGGTATCCTATCCGTCATAACCCTCGAAGAAGACCCGGACAGCGCCGTCAGCGCCTTCCTGGACAACAAACTCGACCGCCTGCCACTCCCCGACAACACCCATTGCCAAGGCCATGAACATCACCACTAAACCCCGTAACATCACCCCGCTTCTGAGCCGCCGCTCGACCCCGCGCCTGCCCATTCAGGGCCTGCTGCTCGGCTGCCTGCTCGCCGCCGGCCATAGCCAGGCCGACGAGAGCCGACTGGTCGTCAACCTGCTTGGCGTGCGCGACGCCACCGGCAATCTGCGCGCCTCGCTGTACCGCGAACCGGACACCTTCCGCAAGGAAGACAAGGCCGTGCAAGTTGTTTCACTACCGGCCGCCAAGGGCGACGCCAAACTCGTCTTCACCGGCCTGCCACCCGGCCGCTACGCCGTCATGGCCTATCACGACGACAACCTTGACCAGAAACTCAACCTGCGTTTCGGCATGTTCCCGACCGAAGGCTACGGCCTGTCCAACAACCCGAAAGTCATGGGGCCGCCCAAATTCGCCGACAGCGCCTTCGACCTGACCGGGCCGGAAACTGCCATCAACATCAAGCTTGCTTATTAATCACCGCACAGGAAAAGCCATGAAACAGACCATGCTCCAGGAAAAATATCCCATCTTCGTCGCCGAGATCGCCAAGACCGAAACCACCCACAACACCGTCGATTCTCTTGTCGCCTACTACAAGGGCAAGATCGCCGAGAACCCGAAAGTCCATTTCATCGACGTCTTCGACCACTACGCCCACACCAGCAAAATAGGCGGCCCCATCGTCGAAGGCATGAAGGCCGCAGTCGACGTCATTTTCTGCTTCGGCTTCGCCATCCCGACCCCGCAAATGCTCGCCGTCCGCCCCCGCTCCATCGGCATCGCCGACATGGGCGACAAGTACGTCATCAGCTTCATGGAAGCGCCGATGCAACCGGCCAACGAAGCCATGGAAGCCTGGACCCTGGCCCTGCGCGACGCCTGAGTCGTCACCCGCCACAAGCAAAAACCCCGGCGCTGTCTAGCCGGGGTTTTTGCATTTCAATTTTGGATGTTTTTCCCGGTTGACCGTAGAAAGCCTGGTTGGCTGCAGCAATCCCGATTACTCGACTACCCAATCGAATCGTCGATAAGCAGCCGAAATCACATCATTGGCGTACCTGTGTCGGCGGAAATTGAGTGCCCTGAAGAAACGTTCAGGTTTTTTCAATCAAGGTCAGCACCGCAGCCAGAACAGTCACCCAAAATGTCATTCAAATCAACTTCGAGAGGCCGGTATTCGGGATCAATCTGCCACTCAAATGGTTCGAATTTCGTGATTCTGTTCATGTACGAATGACCTAGTCTCTCGGCAAGGTTTCCGAGATAATGGAGCGACAAAGATTGAGTAACTGATCGACACATGCAGATTCAACCGCTGACCTCCGATGTTTCAATTAAGCAAATTGAGGATGCCGCAGTCAGGGGCTGGTTAGTCGACTGGTCACCGGAAGTGTTATGGGTAGCCAGCCTTACACTCATTTTGGTATTTGGCCAGATGCTTCCGGCGGCAAAGCTCTTTGACTCCCCCTCAAATTACTTGCCGCTGCATACTTTTCTCGAATTCATCGCTATGGCAGTTTCTGCGATGGTATTTGCGCTGGTGTGGAACCTCCGACACCAAGGAATAAACAGTCATCGAGTCATACTCGGTGCCGGATTTCTAGCTGTTGCCATCGTTGATTTTGCTCACGCCCTGTCTTATGCGGGAATGCCGCCTCTGCTAACACCAAGCAGTCCGGAGAAGGCAATCAACTTTTGGCTGGCTGGCCGTTATATCGCAGCAGGAGCGCTCCTCGCCGTGGCTTTATTGCCGCCAAGGCAATGGCCATCTGTAACCTGCAACGCAGTTATTGGATCAGCTCTCGCCCTTGCCGTCACGATCTGGTGGGTTGGCTTAGCCCATGCAGAGTGGCTCCCGCATACGTTTATTGAGGGTCAAGGACTAACGGGATTAAAGATCGGTTTGGAATATCTTCTTGCTGCAATCTACAGCATCGCAGCCATTCGTCTTTATGTAATTAGCCGTCACACCGAGAATAAGGATTTGCGTTGGCTCGCGGCTGCCGCTTGGATTCAGGGGCTGGCCGAAATGTTCTTTACGATCTATGCAGACGTAACCGACGTTTTCAATCTGTTAGGCCATGTATACAAGGCAATCGCCTATGTGATGATTTATCGCGCCTTGTTTGTCGCGGGAGTCTGGGCACCATATCGTGAACTCGATATAGAACGTTCTCGGCTGCGGCAGAGCGAGCACGACCTCAGGTCGATCCTCGATAATCTGCCATCGATGATCGGCTACTGGGATGCAAGTTTACACAACCGGTTTGCCAATCACGCCTACGCCACCTGGTTTGGAATCAATCCCGAACAGATTCCCGGCAAGCATATCCGTGACGTCATCGGCGAAGAGCGTTTCCACCTCAACCAGCCGTACATCGAGGCCGCGTTGCGAGGCGAGCCGCAGATTTTCGAACGTGATATTCCCGCGCCAGACGGCTCGATCGTACGACATTCCCAGGCGCATTACATTCCGGACGCACAGGACGGAGAAATACGGGGCTTTTATGTCCTAGTGTCAGACATTACTCCCCTCAAGGCAGCTCAGGCCGAACTTGAGAATCACCGAAACCACCTCGAAGGGCTCGTCAAAAAGCGCACTGCCGATTTGGAACGAGCCAGGGAAACTGCCGAAGCTTCCAATGTCGCTAAGAGCACTTTCCTGGCTAACATGAGCCACGAACTGCGTACCCCGATGAATGCCGTCATCGGCATGACCGAACTGGCATTGCGCCACGCGAGCGACCCGAAACTAATCGGCCAACTGACCAAGGTCACGAACGCCTCCCATCATCTGCTTCACGTCATCAACGACATCCTCGACATTTCAAAGATCGAGGCCGACCGTTTGACGCTAGAAAAGCGAAATTTCAAGCTTGGCGAAGTTCTGGAAAGTCTCATGAGTCTGATCGGCCACCGGTTCCAGGAGAAGGGGATCGAGCTACGGGTCGATTTACCACCAGAAGTCGCTCATCTATCGATGCAAGGTGATCCCCTTCGCCTCGGCCAGATCCTGCTCAACCTCATAGGCAACGCGCTCAAATTTACTACACACGGATCAGTCACCGTCTGCATCCGGGTGGCCGAAGAAAGCCCGGACAACGTCATGCTGCGCTTCGAGGTACAAGACACCGGCATTGGCATTTCAGCAGAGGATCAAAAACGCCTCTTTACTGCCTTCGAGCAGGCTGATGGCTCCATGACGCGAAAATATGGAGGTACGGGCCTGGGGCTGGCGATCAGCAAGCGGCTTGCGCATCTGATGGCTGGCGAAATCGGAGTCGAGAGCCTGCTGGGTTCGGGAAGCACGTTCTGGTTCACCGCCAGGATGGATAACGCGACAGAAGTCGCTATGCCGGCACGGTCAAAAAACATTCGTTCCGCAGAAGAACGTCTGCGAACCGAACATGCCAACACACGCATTCTGTTGGTGGAGGATGAACCGATCAATCAAGAGGTCGCAAGGGAACTGTTGGAAGAAGTTGGTATGGCGGTCGATCTAGCCGAAGACGGAAACAAAGCCGTTGCGCTGGCTAAACAAAACCGTTATGCCCTGATCCTGATGGATATGCAGATGCCGAACCTGAACGGCGTTGACGCGACACGGGTGATCCGTACCCTGCCCGGATACCAGAACACCCCGATTCTGGCCATAACGGCCAACGCATTCGACGAAGATCGCCAAGGCTGCCTGGAGGCAGGAATGAACGACCATCTCGCCAAGCCGGTTGACCCAGAACGACTGTTCGAGATTTTACTAAAGTGGTTGCCTGTATCTCAGGCCTGAACCATCGAAAAATCATGCCGGCTTGCAGAAGTTTGCGGCCAATGGGTATGCAAATTTTATATGTGGCATTTTTTGCACAATGCCTTCTCTGAGCATGCCGACGCCGAACGGCAGATGACAGGGTGGCCCGGCCGTTGGCTATTCATGTGCGATCTTGTCGGAATCAGTCTGAAACTCTCATTCGCTGCGCGAAGCTGACTGTCTCTTGATGGCCCCATGCAGCCCGATGACGGGAGAGAGATCAGGAAGAAGCTTTCCAGGAGTCATCCGGACTAATATGCCGCAGATGACCACGGAACATCGCACCCGACGGCGCAGCATCAGCCCTGAGCCGGCTTTTTCCCGAACAGCGTATCGGTCAGCTTGACGTACCAAGCCGCCGATTGGACCTGGATGATGTAGGCCAGCGTGATGACCAGGGCGGCGTCGGAGGCGGCGCTGCCGAAGGCGTTCATGGCCAGGGCCAGGGCGATCGACAGGTTGCGCATGACCGTACCGTACACCAGCGCGATGGCGTCGCCGCGCGGCAGCAGGGCTTTGGCGACGAGGGTACTGAGCAGGTAGTTTATGCCGTAGAGGGCGAGCAGCGGGCCGACGAGTTGCAGCAGTTCGGCCGGCTGTGCGGCGAGTTGCTGGGCCTTGAGGGCCATGGCAACGAAGACGATGCCGAGCACGCCAAGCGTCGAGAAGGGCGGGAATTTCGGCCCCCATTCGGCCTGGAAAGCCTTCTGGCCGTGCTTCTTGAGCAGGTAGCTTTGCGTGAAGTGGCCGGCGACCATGGGCAGGAAGACGATAAAGACGATCTGCGAAAACACTGCCCACAGATCGACAGGCACCGTCGCGCCCATCAGCCATTGAACGTAGAACGGCGTCGCCAGCGAACCGAGGATCAGGCCGAGCACCGTCATCTTGACGGCTGCGCCGAGGTTGCCGCCGGCAAACCCGGTCCACGAAATGGTCATGCCCGAGGTCGGCAGCAGCGCGGCGAGCAGCAGGCCCATGGCGTAGTACGGCTGATTCGGGAAGAAATACTGGCCCAGCCAGAAGGCGACAAAGGGGATGATGCCGAAATTGATCAGCTGAGCGAGCAGTTGCGCCTTGCTGTCGCCGCCTTCGAGCACTTTGGTCAGCTTGAGCGTGACCATCATCGGATAGACCATCAGGAAGGTCAGCGGCACGATCAGCGATTTGAGCCAGCCAGTCGGCGCCAGCAGGCCAAAGCCGAAACCGAGCACCATCATGACCGGAATGGCGAGGATCAGATTCTTTGAAACAAAGGACAAAAACTTCAGCACGATGCTCTCCAGAAGCCCCGCAATGGCTTTCGGTTACATAAGCAAACAATTATACACCTCGGGTTTGCTGTCATTCGTTTAACATCAGCATTTGCTAATTTTTATTCAGAAAAGCCCCGCCCACCCATGACCCGCCTCCTCCGTTCCCGCCGCAGCCTGCTCGTCATAGCGGGCATTGCCATCGTGGCCTTGCTTGTTACCGGCTATGCCGGCTGGGGTGGCGAGCGCATCGTGGTTGCCGTGGCCGAACGCGGCGAACTGCGCCAGGCGGTGGTGGCCAGCGGCCGGGTGCGGACGCCGCAGCGCATCGAGGTGGCAGCGCAGATCAGCGCCCGCGTCGTCGCCGTCAAGGTGCGCGAAGGCGATGCCGTGACGGCCGGCCAGACAATGATCCAGCTCGACGACACCGAATGGCGAGCGAGTGCCGCCCAGGCCCGGGCCAGCCTGGCGCAGGCCGAAGCCAAACAGCGCCAGCTCGACCGCCTCGGCCGGCCGGTGGCCGAGCAAAGCGTGCAGCAGGCGGAAGCCAACGCCCAGCAGGCGAAGCGCCAATTGGAGCGGGTCGGCGAACTGGTTGCCAAGGGTTTCTACAGCACCGCCCAGCTCGACGATGCCCGGCGCAACGCGCAGGTCGCCGACAGCCAGTGGCAGGCCGCCAAATTGCAGCTGACCAGCAACCAGCCGGGTGGCAGCGAGGCGCAGGTGGTGCGCAGCAATGTCGAGCAGGCGCGCGCCGCGCTGGCCGTGGCCGAAGCGCGCCTGACCTACGCTACGCTAACGGCACCAGGTGCCGGCCGGGTGCTGACGCGCAATGTCGAAGCCGGCGACATGGTGCAGCCGGGCAAGGTTTTGCTAACCGTGGCGCCGAAGGGCGATACCGAACTGACGGCGCAGATCGACGAGAAAAACCTCGCTCTGCTCCAGCTTGGCCAGACAGCACTGGCTTCGGCCGATGCCTACCCGGGCGAACACTTCAAGGCCGAGGTCACTTACATCGCCCCGGCCGTCGATGCCCAGCGCGGCTCGGTCGAAATCCGCCTGCGCGTCGCCGAGCCGCCGGCTTACCTGAAGCATGAAATGACCGTTTCCATCGACATCGCCTCGGCCCACCGCACCGACACGCTGATCGTGCCGGCCGATGTCATCCGCGACCAGGCGTCCGGCCAGCCGTGGGTGATGGTGGTGCGCGATGGCGTGGCGCAGCGCCAGCCGGTCAAGGTGGGCATCCGCGGTGCCGGCCGGGTGGAAATCCTCGATGGCGTCGTTGCCGGGGAAGCGCTGGCGGCGGCCAGCCAGATACTGGCCGAGGGTCGCAAGGTTGTTACGGTCAACCGAAAATAACGCCAAAAAATGAAATCCTGGATGCCTTTCGAGTGGATCGCCGCCATCCGCTTCCTGCGTGAGGGCCGCATGCAGTCGCTGCTGATCATCGTCGGCGTCGGCGTCGGGGTCGCCGTCATCGTCTTCATGTCAGCCCTACTTTCCGGCTTGCAGGCCAATCTGGTCAAACGCACGCTCAGTTCGCAGGCCCACATCGTCCTCCTGCCGCCCGAGGAAATCGCCCGGCCGCAGTCGCCGGCGGCCAGCATTGCGCTCCGCCTGCAAAAACAGGCCCAGCGCCTCCGCTCGATCGACCAGTGGCAGCAGATTCAGGCCCGGCTGGAAGTCTTGCCGGAAATCGCCGCCATCTCACCGATTGCCTCCGGCCCGGCCTTCGTCGTGCGCGGCGACGCCAACAAGGCGATCACCCTGCTCGGCATCGACCCGGTGCGCTACAGCGGCGTCATCGCCCTGCCTGAACGCATGGTTGCCGGCCAGTTGCGCGTCGGCGCCGGCGAGGCGGTGATCGGCATCGAACTGGCCAAGGACCTGGGCGCCGACATCGGCGACAAGATCCGCGTCACGACCGCTGGCGACGCCACCGAAACCTTCACCGTCACCGGCCTGTTCGACCTCGGCAACAAGGGCGTCAATGCCCGCAACGTCTATGTCAGCCTGCGCTCGGCGCAAAGCCTGCTCGATCTTGTTGGCGGCGTGTCGAGCATCGACATTTCGCTGCACGACATCGACGAGGCCGAACGGCTGGCCAGCAAGATTGCCGCCGAAACCGGGTTGACCGCCGACAGCTGGATCAAGACCAACGCCCAGTTCGTCACGGCGCTGACCTCGCAGCGCGTGTCGAGCAACGTCATCCGCTTCTTCATCGGCCTCTCGGTCGCCTTCGGCATCGCCAGC
This sequence comes from Azonexus sp., assembly GCF_049652925.1. Taxonomy (GTDB): domain Bacteria; phylum Pseudomonadota; class Gammaproteobacteria; order Burkholderiales; family Rhodocyclaceae; genus Azonexus. The sequence continues at coordinate 169,370 of NZ_JBASFI010000002.1, read as the reverse complement.
GTGCTCGTCGTCTCGGTCATCCAGCGCGCCCGCGAAATCGGCATCCTGCGCGCCATGGGCGCCTCGCAGGGGCAGATGCTGCGCATTTTCCTGCTGCAAGGCGGCATTGTCGGCTTCTTCGGTTCGCTGCTCGGCTCCGGTCTGGCCTGGGTATTCCTGATGCTCTGGCGGCTCATGGCGCGCAACCCGGACGGCACGGCGATGTTCATCATCGGCGTCGAACCATGGCTGGTCGCCATCGCGGCCGGTGGCGCCAGCCTGGTCGGCATTCTCGCTGCCCTGCTGCCGGCCCGGCGGGCGGCTCGTCTTGATCCGGTGGTAGCAATCCGTGGTTGATACCGTGACCAATCCCGTCCTCCAGCTCACCGGCATCCGCAAATCCTACGGCAGCGGCGAAACCGAAACCGAAATCCTGCACGGCATCGACCTGCGTCTCGAACGCGGCGAATTCGCCGCCCTGATCGGCCCCTCCGGCTCCGGCAAAAGCACCCTGCTCAACCTCATCGGTCTGCTCGACCGGCCGAGCGGCGGCCAGCTTTTCATCGACGGCCAGGAAACCGGCCAGCTCGACGACACCGGCCTGACCCGCCTGCGCGGCCAGCGCATCGGCTTCGTTTTCCAGCACCACCACCTCATTCCCGCCTTCACGGCGCTGGAGAATGTCGCCATGCCGCTGCTCGTCGCCCGCGGCCGGCCCGACGCCGACATGTTCGCCCAGGCCGGCACGCTGCTCGACCAGGTCGGCCTCGCCGAGCGCAAGCAGAACCTCGCCAACCAGCTCTCCGGCGGCCAGCAACAACGCGTCGCCATCGCTCGCGCCCTGGCCATGAGCCCCTCGCTGGTACTCGCCGACGAACCGACCGGCAACCTCGACACCCATTCCGCCGACGACGTCTTCGCCCTGCTCCGCGAGGTCAATACCCGGCTCAATACCACTTTCCTGATCGTCACCCACGACCGCCGCCTGGCCGCCCGCTGCGACCGGATCATCGAAATGGTGGACGGCGACATCGTCGCCGACGACCGGGTTCACGATAAATTACCAGCCTGACCACGACGGACACCACCATGCACAAACTGCTTACCTTCGGCGAACAGATCAACGGCTATGAGGTTCCCGTCCTCAACGAGCGGGAAGTTCGGGCCAGCGCCGGCATCCTGTTTTTCCTGGCCCTGATCGCCTTCATGAACGCCTGGCTGGTCGGCGACTTTCGCTTCACGCGGGTTTTCGTCGTCGCCTTCCTGATCGATTTCAGCATCCGCGTCTTCATCAACCCGAAATACGCTCCCAGCCTCGTTCTTGGCCGCCTCATGGTGCGCCGGCAGCAGCCCGAATACGTCGGCGCACCGCAAAAGCGCTTCGCCTGGGCCATCGGCTGGACGCTGGCGCTGGCCATGCTGTTTCTGGTCGTCATCAACCGCGTCATCGGGCCGGTCAACCTGATCATCTGCGCCACTTGCCTGCTCCTGATGTTCTTCGAATCAGCCTTCGGCATCTGCCTCGGCTGCAAGATCTACAACCTGTTCAGCCGCCGTCAGGCCCAGCTTTGCCCCGGCGGCGTTTGCGAGACGCGAACGGCCTTGCCGGTCAGCCGCGCCCAGATGGCGGTGACCGCGCTGTTTTTCATCGGCATGGTGTTCATCGGGCGCGCCCTGTTGAACGACGCCCGCGATACCGAATCCCAACCGGCCGCCGTTACGACACCCGAAACGGCCCAGCCCGCCAGCGATTGCACGCCACCTGATTGGGCGGTCGCCATGGGCCATGCCGACAAATGGAAGCTGCACCACAACTGCAAATAACCTGAAAACGGACAGAACATGAGCTCCCGCCAAAAACTCATTGCGACTTTCGCCATCGCCCTCATCGGCCTCATTCCGGCACTTTCCCAGGCCGCCCCGCCGACCGTCGAAATCATCGCCATGGCCCATCCGCCGGTACAGAGCGCCCTCAAACCGCTACGCGAATGGCTGGCCGGCCAGGCTGGCAAAGTCAGAGTCGTCGAAATCGACGCCGAAAGCCCGACCGGCGAGAAGCGTCTCGAAACCATCGGTCTCAAAGGCCACGTCCCCATCGCCATTCTGATCGACGGCAAGACTGGCTTCCAGCGCAAGAACGGCAGTGCCGTCAATTTCGTCAACTTCCCGGCCGTCAAGGAAAGCCCGGCCGGCATACGCGGCGACTGGCTGACCGAAGACGTGCAGGCAGCGGTGGTTGAGCGTTTGGCCAAGGCCGGGCGCTAAGCTCCGCGCCGACAAACATGTTTCCCCGCCTCCTTTTCGCCTCCCTGTTCAGCCTGTGCCTCGCCTTCCCGGCTTGGGCACAGGGCGAGGTTGATCTTTACCTGTTCTGGTCCTTGCGCTGCCCGCACTGCCTTGAGGCGCGGCCGCAGGTGCAGGCGCTGGCCGCAGAGCAACCGTGGCTACGCCTGCATGACCAGGAAATCACCCAGTCACCAGAAAACCTCGAACGCTTCGTCACCATGGCGCGCCAGCTTGGCGAGGAGGCGCAATCCGTCCCGACGCTGATATATTGTGGCCGCATGGAGGTCGGCTGGGATGAACGTCCGGAAGCCCAGGCGGCCCTGCTCGCCCGGCTAAAAGCCTGCCGCGACGGCAGCAGCGAGACCGCGAAGCCGGTTGCCAGCGAGACATTGAACCTGCCGCTGATTGGTGAAATCGACCCAGCGTCAGCCTCGCTCCCCCTGTTGACCTTGCTGCTGGCCGGGCTGGATGCCTTCAACCCCTGCGCCTTTTTCGTGTTGCTCTTTTTGCTGTCGCTGCTCGTCCATCAGCATCAGCGCCGCCGGATGCTGCTCATCGGCGGCGTCTTCGTCGCCTTTTCCGGGCTGATGTATTTCGCCTTCATGGCTGCCTGGCTCAACCTGTTTCTCGTCGTCGGCAGCCTGCCCTGGGTCACCGCCGGCGCCGGGCTGGTCGCCTTGCTGATCGGGGCATTCAACATCAAGGATTTCGTCGCTTTCAAGCACGGGCCTTCGCTGTCGATTTCGGAAGGACGCAAGGCCGATATTTTTCAGCGCGGCCGGCGCATCCTGGCCGCCGGCAGCCTGCCGGCCATGCTGGCGGCGACCGTCGTGCTAGCCATTGCCGCCAATTTCTATGAACTGCTGTGCACGGCTGGCTTCCCGATGGTGTTCACGCGCCTGCTCACCCTGCGAGAGCATGGCCTCGGCCAACACTACCTGTATCTGGCGCTCTACAACGTGATTTACGTTTTGCCGCTGCTCGTCATCGTGCTCGCCTTTGTCCGCTCGATGGGCAGTCGCAAGCTCAGCGAACGCGATGGCCGGCTGCTCAAATTGCTCTCGGGGCTGATGATGGCCGGCCTCGGCGCCATCCTGCTAGTGGCGCCGGAACGCCTCGACCAGCCGGCAGTGGCGCTGGCCTTGCCGGCCATAGCGGTGGCGCTGACCTGGCTGGCCAGGCGCTACGGGCAATTCTGATTTTGGCCGTTTTTTCCGGTTGACCGTAGCAATCTCAAAATCGCTCTGGCACCTCAGTTCCGGACCTGCGCGAACTGCTCGCGCAAATCCTCGACAACAACGCTTGCGCCGCGCACCTTGAAGAATGCGCCATCGTTGTCGGCCCGCTCTTCCAGCACCTCGCAACTGGCAAAAATTTCCTTGCGCAGCTGCTGTGCCGACCACGGCAGAAAAAGCTCGGCCTCGACATGATCGCTCTGGAAAAAGGCGATGATCTTGAGGCGCAACGCGGCCACTTCCTCCGGCCGGCGGGCGCTCATCACGACGCAATCGGGATACTTGGTCCGCAAGGCCGCTTCGCACTCGGCCTGCGCCTCGGCATCGCCAACGTGGTCGATCTTGTTGAAGATGCGCAGGCGCGGCACGACATCGGCGCCGATTTCTTCGAGCACCTTGTCGGTCACTTCCAGCTGACGCTCAAAACCGGGGTCGCTGGCGTCGATGACGTGGAGCAGCAGCGAGGCATCGAGCGCTTCATCGAGCGTCGATTTGAACGAGGCGACGAGGCCGTGCGGCAAATTCTTGATGAAGCCGACCGTGTCGCTGACCAGCACACGCGGCACGCTCTCCGGATACAACGCGCGGACGGTGGTGTCCAGCGTCGCGAACAGCTTGTTGGCAACCAGCACTTCGCTGCCGGTCAGCGCCCGCATCAGTGTGGACTTGCCGGCATTGGTGTAGCCGACCAGCGCGACGGCGGCCTGGCTCTGGCGTTCTTGACGACGAGCCCGCTGCGTCTTGCGCTCGGCTTCCATAGCGAGGATTTCGAGTTGCAGTTCGGCGATCCGGTCGCGGATCTTGCGTTTATCGAGTTCAGTGTGCGACTCGCCGGCGCCACGGCCGCCAACGCCACTCCGCTGCCGACCTTGCGAGCCAGCCAGCTTGGCGGCCTCGCGCAAGCGTGGCGCCATGTAGCCGAGGCGGGCAATTTCCACCTGCGCCTTGGCAGCCCGCGAACGGGCATTGCGATGGAAAATCTCGAGGATGACCATGGTCCGGTCCATGACCTCGCAACCGGCCTCGATTTCGAGGTTGCGCGCCTGCGACGGCGAAATTTCGTGGTCAACCAGAATCGCGTCGATCTCCGGCAGATTCGACTCGGCCAGCGACAGCACCTCATCGCCAGCTTCGTCAAAAATCGGCTCGCCGTGCACGAAAGCGCGGATTTCCTGCCGCTTGCCGACGCCCAGATAACCCGTCGTATCGAAGCTGGTGCGCTTCTGCACGAAGGTATGAACAACTTTGAAGCCCAGCGTCTTGGCCAGTTCGCGCAGTTCGGTCAATGACGCCTCGAACTCCATGTCGCTCACGTTCGGCAGTTGCACAGCCGCCGCAACGGCGATCCTGAGTTTTTGTTCTACTTCCGTCTGCATCCGAAATTATTTCTCTTGATTGGTCAAAGGCAGATAGTACCCGGCAATGGAGGGCTTGCCCGCATTGAGTCGACACCGGACACCTGCGGGAATATGCCGATTCGCGGGAATTCGCCGAGATACCGCGGCAAGTCCAGCTGATTCAATTCAAACCAAGTTCGATGGCTTTGAGCATTCTCGCCAACTCGATCAACGAATTCGTGCCGGTCTTGTGCATGACTCGCGCTTTATGAATTTCGACGGTCCGGTGACTGATCCCCAGGCAACGGGCGATTTCCTTGTTTGCGAGTCCCTCGACCGCCAGCGTCATCACCTCATGTTCGCGCTCGGTCAGCGTGCGCAGGCGATCTGCTGCTGATTGGTTCTCTTCGACCAAGGCGCTAATTTTTTCGCTTTCAATCAACGCCGCTTCAACGCTCGTGATCAGTTCAGCCACCCTGATCGGCTTGACCAGAAAATCGATTGCTCCTGCCTTGATGGCTCGCACGCTCATCGGGATATCGCCATGCCCGGTCAGGAAGATCAGCGGAATGAAAAGATGGCGCTTGGTCAGCTCGGCCTGAAGTTGCATGCCATCCATGCCCGGCATGCGGATATCGACGATGGCACAACTCCGGGGAACGGCCTGACAGACAGCCAGAAACGCTTCGGCACTATCGAAGGTTTCTACCGCAATTCTTTCCCCTTCCAGCAGCAAGGAGAGAGCATCCCGGACAGCCGGGTCGTCATCGACCACGAAGACGGTTGGGCGATTCATGGTGCAAAGGGCAAGGTGAAATGGAAAGTGGCCCCGGGGCCTGAATCCACTTCGGCCCAGAGTTGCCCGCCGTGTGCCTCGATCAGGGCACGACTGATCGCCAGCCCCAATCCGATGCCATCCGGCTTGGTCGTAAAGAACGGCTCGAAAATTCGATGCACCGTTTCCGGATCAAGGCCGGGACCCGAATCGTGAACCGTAACGTGGGCCAGGCTTCCCCCACCCGTGGTTCGCACCGAAATCGTAATCGAAGCCTCGGAGACCCCGGCACCGCGCATGGCGTCTACGCTGTTCTGGAACAGGATGACCAGAACCTTCTGCAGCTGCAGGCGATTTGCCAGAACGGGGCGAAGGCCCTGTTCCAGCTCAATAATCTGCCGAAAATCGGCATAGCCACCTTCCGCCGCCAAGCTCAAAGCTTCGAGCACCACCTTATTGATATCGACAGGTTCGGATTCGGTTTCGCCTCGATGGAGAAAAGCCAGCAGTTCATGTAGAGTCTGCCCCGCCCGTTGCACCTGATCGACCGCACCGTTCAGGGCATGCGTCAGCCTCTCCCTATTTACCATCGTCTCGGAAAGCATGCGCAAAGCAGCCTCGCTGTAGGCAGAAACAGCCACCAGAGGCTGGTTGAGCTCATGGGCAATGGCGGCTGCCGTGTGCGCTGCTACCTGTTGATTGACCAACAGTTCCATCTCGCTGCGCCGCTCTCGTGCCGCCATCTCCAGTTTCTTTTGCTCAGAGACATCCTTGATCGTCCCGGTAAAACGCACGGGACGCCCGTCGATGAGGGATACCCGGCCATTGGCCACAACATGACGGACGGTGCCATCCTGACGATTGATGACGCGATATTCCGCCAGATATTCGCCACTCTCCATTGGATCGAGCGCCCGATCGACCGCCGCCTGGGTTGCGGCACGATCATCCGGATGAACGCCGGCCATGAATTTTTCGAAGGTCATTTCCTCCGTAGGAGAAAACCCCCACAGCTCGCGTGCGCGTGAATCCCACTCATGCGTCCCATCAGCAATGCCATGGTCAAAGACACCCAGGTTTGCCGCCTCCTTGGCAAGGCGCAAACGCCGCTCATTTACCTGCAGTTGAAGCTCTGCAAGCTTCCGTTCGGTTATGTCGGTGTGGGCGATGACCGCGCCGTACCCATTCAAACTTATCGGCGTCACACTCATGCTGAACCAGCGCTGATCATCGCCCCAATGACAGGCGTATTCGTGGCTGAAGCCGCGCAGGCAACCGGACAGAACAGCCCCGATTCCATTCCTCACGGCGAGCGCACCTTCAGAAAAGCGGCCAGTGGCAGTCTCGCAGACAGCAAGGTAATTGGCGCCAACACCAATCTTTGGAGCCGGACAACTCTGATCAACACCATTTTCTTCGGCAAACCGTTGCCAAGCCGAGTTGACTGAAATGATGATGCCATCCCGGTCCAGAACTGCAATTTCCGAAGGAACGGAGTCGAGGATATCCCTGCTGAATGCCTCACTCTTGCTCAGGGCATCTTCAACCCGCTTCCAGTCAGTGATGTCAGCGATCGAGATGAATAGCGTCAGGCAGCCATCAGCCCCCTGTTGACGCCGGCAATCCAGATGCCCGACAACCGCCTCGTGATCAGCCCGCCAGAACAGCAAATCGAGCGATTCGTTCTCGTCTTTGCCCAGCGCGCTGGATCGGTGCGATTGCCAGCGTTGTCGGTCGCTGGGGACAATGTACTGATCAAATGGGCAGTTCAGGAGTTGATCGCGCTCAACACCGAGCATGCTGGCAACGGTCAGATTCGCTTCGGCGATGAGCCCGCTATCTGTCAGCGTCAAATAGCCAACCGGCGCGAAATCAAAGAGAACCACATAGCGGTCCAGTAATTCCTGTTGAGCTTCCTGCGCCAGGCGGAGACTCTCGTTCTGCATCTCCAGTTCGATTTCATGTACCTGGAGTTCGTGCAAAAGTCTTTCCGGACACCAGCCAGCCCGCCGCTCCACGCAAGCATTGGCGAGCCTGGTTTCGGCTTCAGCCCTGAGGGTCTGAATCTGCGGAGAAGGAGGCAACCGATGTTCGTTCATTGACGCAATCCTGATTCGGCGCAACACCCCAGGGAGGCCACCTGATACGCCCCGGAAAGTATCCGGGATGCCTGGAAACTCGGTGCATGCGCAGAACCAACGTAGGCTATGGTCATCGCCAAGTCAATTGATATTTGAGGCATAAGGGGTTGCCCTTACGTGCTCGCGCTTATATGTGCCGCCGACGAATATTCATAGCATTCACCATTCCCCTTTCGTTGCAAAAACCGAGGGCGGAGGGAAAGCCCGTGCAGTAACGCGAACACCATCTCAGACATGAGGGAGCGCAATCATGGACAGACGAGTCACCATGCTCAATGAGCGATTGGACCATTCGCCCCCTCCATCGCTGACAGGGCGAAGGTATGGCAAATCCGGGCAGGTCGCCGAACAGGGTCTCCTGATTCTCGACCTCTGCGGTGCCATCCGCTATGCCGACGACAACTCGGCCAGCGTTCTGGGCAGTTCAATGCAACGCTTGCTGGGCCGCCATGTTACCGAACTGATCCCTGCACTTCCGCTGAATCCAAACGGCTGTGGCTACAACGTGGCCTTTGTCAGTTTCCATTTTTCGGGGGGGCAGTGGTGCAACTTTCAGGCTACGCTCAGCGACGGTAGCAGCCTCGACATTGGCCTATCAATGGTGTTTCTGAACTGGGATGGGCTATCGCCGATATTTCTGGGCCGAATTCACCGACTGGACCACCTGCCCAACGCCACCGACGATGATTTCAAACGCCTTCAATGTGCCCTCGACGAGAGCGACGAGATGGCGTTCATTACCAACAGCGATGGCGTCATTCAATACGCCAACCGCCGATTTGAAGCGGCGGGCGGCTATCGGCCAGGTACGCTGTCCGGACTGTCTCTCAGCAACCTGGGGGCTGATGTCGATACCAGCCATATCTTCCAGGCGATCAACAGCAACATCCACCTTCGCCACCCTGCAAAACTGCCGCTTGCCCTGCACAAGGGTGACGGAAAGCCCTGGTACCACGAAGCCTCGATCAGGCCATTCCTCAAAGATGACGAACACCTTACCCATTTCGTATTCACCTGCAAGGCTGTCGGAAAGCAGCAGCAAAAATTGAATGACCTGGCAAGACTTGCCAACCACGATTACCTCACAGGCCTGCCGAACCGGCGTCTGTTCCTTGATCGATTGGGCCAGGCCATTGCCCGGGCAGCACGCAGGAAGGGACATTTTGCGGTGCTCTACATGGACCTCGACGGGTTCAAGGAGATCAACGACCACGAAGGCCACGCCAAGGGCGATGCGGCGCTAAAAAGACTGGGCCAATTGTTCGCCACCTGCGTACGGGATGAAGACACCATGGCAAGAATCGGCGGGGATGAATTTGCCTGCATTCTGGCCGATGTGACAAACCCCGCGGATGCCTGGAAAGTGTGCGAAAAAATTCTCGCCGTCAGCAATCAGGCATCGGCTGATCGATGTGATGGTAGCCAGGACACCCCGGCACCAGGCATCAGTATCGGTGTCGCCATCTACCCCGACGACGGGAGCGAAGAAGGAGCCTTGCTGCACGCCGCGGACCAGGCCATGTACAGCGCCAAGCGGGCTGGCGGAAACCGCTGGCTCTCATGCCCGCAGAAGGCACGGCACAATCAGGTGGAGATAAATCCTGGTCCCTGAGCGATGCCGCCAAATTCAATTCATCCGACATAGGTGCTCGCCCGTATTTATTTCAATACCAGCCAGTGGTCGAATGAAAAGTGGCGATTGCCTCAGCAGAAGCTGAGAGACCCGAAATTTTTTTGAATGATGTTTTTTCAACCACCCTTGCATGGAGAGAAATCATGAATCTGGTCAAGTGGAACCCATTCAATGAACTGGAAGATATTTCGAACAGCCTAAACAAGTTTTTCGGTCGTCAGGTTGCGCCACATGGATCGGATCTCGGAATGCTGGCTCAAGCTGACTGGGCGCCGACGGTGGATATCAGCGAAACGGACGATGGCTATCTGATCAAGGCAGAGATCCCCGGGGTCAACAAGGAAGACGTCAAAGTCACCGTTCAGGATGGAATGCTGGCCATCCGCGGGGAGCGCAAGCAGGAGAAAGAGGAAAAAGGAAAACGCTTCCACCGGATTGAACGCTCCTTCGGCAGCTTCATGCGCAGCTTCCGGCTACCCGACGATGCAGATGAGGGCGGCGTATCCGCCGAATTCAAGGATGGCCTGCTGAATGTCTCCTTGAAGAAGTCGGCCAAGGCCAAACCGAAGTCGATTGACATCGCAGTTTCGTAATATTTTTTTGCAACCATGATCACCGGACCCGGGCTGCGATCCGATGGTTGACCGGTTCTCGCAAAAAGGGAATTCGCATGTGTGACACGACGCACAGTGTGGATCGCAATGAGACCCATGAGGAATTCGTTCAGCGTGTCAGTACCGTGTTTCCGGAGGATCGAGTCAGAACCTGGTCAAGGATGGAGCGCGGCGTGTTCAATTACCTGATGAGTCAGTTGATTCACAAATACAGCTACGGGTCGATCAGTAACGAAATGCTCTATCAGTGTCATGACAAATTGCTCGAGACGGTCCAAAGCTTCAAGGGGGATCAATACTAGATCCGCCAGAGGCGATTGATCAGGGAGATGGATCGTTCCAGCAAAAAACAAGGGGGAAAATAAATGTTGCTCACAGCAATCATCAGTGCGTCGAAAACCGACTTCTGTGCAACGCTAAGTGATGGTCGGATTGTAGAAGTATCCGATTTATGGGACTTGGCCAGCGCTCTCACTTGCCTGGGTGTGCAAGCCCAAGCGGTCAAATTTGAATGGTGTGCCGGCCAGCGCATGATGACCGCCGGGCAGCAAGTGGCTCTGGCCGCGGAAATGCGCTACCTTGCCCGCGAATCGACCGAAGCGCCAGTCACCGCTTGAGCGTTTCCTGCGCATAGCACCGTCGGTGCCAGACTGAAGGAATCTGATGGACTTGCAACTCACGCAACAGGCGCTGAGTCTCTGCCTCGTTGCGCGGGTCACACTAAGGTTCGTGGGCGATCTTCTCCTCAGCTCTTCGCCGAAGCTCTTCTTTGCCGGAGTCCCCTGGACTCACAGTATTGCCTCGCACTTTCTGAGCCTCGATTAGCCTGCACGCTTGCGCAACTCCTCCTCCAGTTGCTTGATTTCCGTGATATCGACAAATGTAATGACCAGGCCGTCAATGACATTGCTCTGGGTACGGTACGGCATGATGCGTACCCGATACCAGCGGCCGTCGTGAGTGGGGGCTACCACTTCCTTAAAGACCAGGGTCCGCAATACTTCACGGGAATCATCGTGCAGCCCGGCGTAATCAAGATCGGTGACAACGTGGGGTAGCGGACGACCGACGTCACCCGGTATCAACTTGAACAGCTTTGTCGCGTGTGTGGTGAATCGGCGAAGCTTCAACTCGTTGTCGAGAAAGAGCGTAGCGATTTCGGTGCTGTTGAGCAGGTTCGCCATGTCGTTGCGAACCCAGGTCAGGTCGTCCACCTTGGACTGGAGTTCGGCATTCACCGTCTGCAACTCCTCATTGAGTGACTGCAACTCTTCCTTCGAAGTAGTCAGTTCCTCGTTGGTGGACTGCAACTCTTCATTGGTGGACTGTAATTCCTCATTGCTCGACTTGAGTTCTTCGACTGTCGTCTGCATCTCTTCATGCGTAGCCTGCAGCGCTTCGCGGGTTTGCTGGAGTTCCTGCGCCACCGCACTGTGGGTATCCAGTGAAATGTGCTTGGTCGCCCTGCGCCTCACCGGTGGAGCAGGAATATCCTTGAAGACAACAAGTACCCGACCGCGCAATGCTTCGGGCTTCTCGATCGCCTGAACGACAACGTCGACGATTTGTGTTCCACCATTAGTGCCAATCCGCAGACTATTGAGAAGAATCGGCTGAGGTTCTTTCAGCGCCTTGCGGATGACGCCGGTCAAAGCTTCGCGCAGCCCTTCACGGGCCATGGCAAGGATGTTGATATTTGTCTTGCCAACTGCCGGCTCGAGATATTTGCCCGTTCGCCCGCTGATATAGAGGATGTCGCCATCGCCATTGACCAATACGGCCGCTGGCGACCAGGTTTGCTGTATCAGCTGATCGGTGAGTTCGCCGATATTCTCGGAACGATCGAGATGAATGATTTCCTGGACCGTTGATGAACTGGTCAGCACCTTGCCGGGAAATTGCAGGTCAGCAACCGGCATGGCTTGATCGAGACGCCGATAGATGCGCACCCTGTTGTTGATGGGTGCGAAAAGGTTGCCATAGTTGCCGATGGTCTCGGCACTACCAAGCAGCAGCAGTCCGCCCCGGTTCAGGCTGTAATAGAAAAGAGGCAGCAGTTTCTTTTGTAAATGGGTCGCAAAATAAATCAGGAGATTGCGACAGGTGAGGATGTCGAGTTTCGTGAATGGTGGATCAGAAATGATGTTCTGGGGTGCAAACACCACCATTTCGCGTATTTCTTTACTGATCCGATAACCGCCCCCTTCTTCCTCTGCGAAAAAGCGAGCCAGGCGTTCCTGCGAGATATCTGCGGCAATATTGCCCGGATACAAGCCTTTTCGGGCCTGATCGATGGCGCTTGCATCAAGGTCAGTGGCGTAAATTTGCAGGGTGAAACGCTGGTCGGTCTGCAGCGAATCCAGCACCTCCCTGAAGACGATGGCCAGCGAATAGGCTTCCTCGCCGGTGGAACAAGCGGAAGCCCACGCTCTGAGAGTCTTGCCCGAGGGATATTGGGCCAGCAAGTCCGGAATGGCCTGGGTACGCAGGAACTCCCAGACCTCGGGATCGCGAAAGAAATTCGTGACACCAATCAGCAATTCCTTGAACAACAGATCGAGTTCATTCTGGTTGCTTCGCAAGAAAGTGACGTAGTCATCGATGGCGTCGATCTGGTGAACAGCCATGCGTCGCTCGATACGGCGATAGAGGGTGTTCGTCTTGTAGAGGGAGAAGTCGTTGCCACAGCGGTCACGCAGCAAAATGACTATCTTGTCCAGAGCGCTGATCACCTCGACGGCGGGAGCCTCAAGTTCCTGTGCGTACAAGGGATGCTGGAGATATTCGACGATCTTGCCCGGCAAAATTTCCGGCAGCGCGACGATGTCGGCGACGCCGGCCTGAATGGCGCTATGCGGCATGCTTTCTGCCTCAGCGCTACCGGGCTCCTGCACCAGCGTCAGCCCGGCGTTTTCCTTGATGGCGCGCAGACCGAATACGCCATCCGATCCCATGCCGGACAGGATGACACCAATGGCCTTTTCCTTGCGATCCTGAGCCAGGGAGCGCAGGAAAAAATCGATCGGGAGGCGCAAGCCCCGCTTGGCAATGGGCTCAAGCAGGTGAAATTTGCCATGGAGCAGCGAAAGGTCCTTGTTTGGAGGAATCACAAATACGCAGCCGGGCGCGATGGCCATGCCATCTTCAACTTCGCAAACCGGCATTTTGGTGGAATGTCTCAGTATCTCCGGCAAAGCGCTGACGTAGTCGGGTGCGAGATGCTGGATGACGACAAATGCCAGCTGAGAGCCATCAGGAACATGCGAGAAGAACTTCTCCAGCGCATCAAGCCCGCCCGCCGAGCAGCCAATGCCTACAATAGGGACGCTTTGCTCGCCAACGGTACGATCGGAAAGAGAGGAGTCGACTTTTTTCACTGTGCCTGCAGCCATCAAAATTACGCCAGGAGCGCGGGTTCAAGTTATTTGTGGAATGCGCCCATTTTGCAATAAATCGACGGCCAGTCGCCGAAAATGAATTTCGTCGCTGGATATATTTCCATAGGGCGGAGAAGTCCATCGCGACGCTTGCTGACAACGGTGAAAATTCGCCACGCCTCGTCTGGCCAACATTTAAAATGGCTGCCCATTGGCTCGCCTGCTCTGCCTTTGCCCCTTATAGAAGACGAAACCGCCATGCACAAATTTTTGTACGACATTCCCCTCAGAAGCCTCGATGGACGAGCCCTGACGCTCGAAGAATTCAAGGGTCAGGTGTTATTGATCGTCAATGTCGCCTCCAAGTGCGGGCTGACGCCGCAATATGCCGGTCTGGAAAGCCTGTTCAAGGCCTATCGCGGGCGCGGCCTGCAGGTGCTGGGGTTTCCCTGCAACGACTTTGCGGCACAGGAACCGGGTACGGCCGAAGAAATCCAGAGCTTTTGCACGACCAACTTCGGCGTCGAGTTCCCGATGTTCGAGAAGCTCAATATCAACAGCGAACCTCGCCACCCGCTCTATGCTCAGCTCATCTCCGCGCAGCCGGAAGCCGTGTTTCCAGCCGGCAGCGACTTTCGCGAAAAGCTGGCCGGTTATGGCTGCTCGCCGAAACAGCCCAGCGATGTGCTGTGGAACTTCGAAAAATTCCTGGTCGGACGCGATGGCCAGCTTCTGCAGCGTTTTTCGCCGGACACCACACCAGAAGATCCAACCCTGCTCGCCGCAATTGAGACGGCCCTCGGCTGACCCAACAACCCAAAACAAGAAGATCCATGCCCCGCACACGCAAACCTGATGTCTGTCAGCCGACCGGCTCGGCCGAACTTGCCATGCTCGACGTTTACATGCCGATGATGAAATCGTCGGCGATCATCTCGGCCGGTCGGCTGGGCCTTTTCGAGGCACTGGTCGATGGCCCGCTGACCGTAGAGGAACTCGCCACGAAGATCGATTCGAGCCTGCGCGGCACGGCAACGCTGGTCGATTTCCTGGTCGCCATCGGCTATCTGGAAAAGGACGACGACGCCTTTGCCAACACGGCGAGCACCCAGCGCTGGTTCACCAGTGCCGGCCAGGTCGATTACACGCCCGGCCTGCTGTGGACGCATGAGGCGTGGGCGATGATGGGCAGCCTGGCCGAAACGGTACGCAAGGGCGAACCGGAGCAGACGCTGTGGGAGGCGATGATCGAAAAGCCGCACCTCGGCCCGCTGTTTTCGTCCTACATGGGCGCCTTTGCCGCCGATCTTGGCCCGGACCTGATAACGCACGTGCCGGTATTGCCGAACTATCGCCGCCTGCTGGACCTCGGCGGCTCGCACGGCCTGCACTCGATCCGTTTCTGCCAACACTACCCACAGCTAGACGCGATGATCGTCGACATGCCGAGTGCCCTGACCGAAACCGGACCGGAAATCGAAAAGGCCGGACTGGCCGGACGCATCAGCCTGAGCCCTGGCACCTTGCAGGAGCACGACTGGGGTGGCGCCAACGATCTGATTTTTTATCTGTCGGTCGCCCACAACCATTCGGCCGAGGAAAACCGTCTGGCCATCCGGCAGATTGGCGATTCGATGAACCCGGGCGGCCTGCTGGTCATTCACGAATACCTGGCCGAAACCTCGCTCGACGCCCTGAACGCCGCTTTTCGCCTGACCCTGCTGCTGGAAACCGGCACCCAGACCCATCGCCACGAAGATTATTGCGATTGGCTGACGGCAGCCGGGTTTTCAGCGATCGAACGGATTGACCTCGAACCGCGTGAAAAAGGTTCGCTGATACTGGCTCGGCGCTAGCGGCAAAGCCCATTTCAATTTTGGCCGTTTTTTCGGGTTGACCGTGGCAAATCTGGCCAACGGACTCCAACAAGCAGCTGCCGAAAAATAAAAATGCCATTCAGCCCAGGCTGAATGGCATGCGGGCCGAAGCCCCTTTATTGCCGATTCGATTTGCTCAGGCGCGACGCTGGCGGCGACGGGTAACAGCAGCCAGAATGCCCAGACCAGCGAGTAGCATCGCACTGGTATCCGGTTCCGGAATGGCCGTTACCGAGATGTTGTCGAGAGAGCCGCCGAGGCCATCCGACACGCCAATGGCAGCAAATTTCAGGACGCCGAAGCCGTTTGCATCAGCCTGTACGTCATAGATGAGATCAAGCCAGCTGGAGCCCTTGTTACCGTTGCCGGTAATGGTACCCAGCGACTGGTCGTTCCAGAAAATCTGAATCGGATTGCTGCCAGCCGAAACATCGGCGCGCGGAGCGTAAGAGAAGCTGAGCTCCAGGGTCTGATTGGCGTTGGTTTGAATGGTTTGGGAAATCCAGCTATTGACGTTGGTATCGAGTTCGGCAAAACGAACGCCGTCAGCAGCCGTGCCAACCACTGCATTTCGGATTTCGACGCCGTTGGCGCCAGTCGTCCAGCCGTAGCCGCTGCCGAAGGTGCTCCAGGTACCTGCAGCAACCGTCGAGTAGTCCTCGAAGCTGCCATTGACGACGAGGTTGGCTTGGGCGATGGCAGGAGCGCTCAGCAGAGCGGCAATAGCGAGCAGTTTTTTCATGAGGGGAATTCCTTGGTTATCAGTTCGGCACCACGCTTTTAGGCGGGCAGATGGACGAACAATAGCCGGACTGAACCAACGCCCCTGTGAAATACCCCACGAAAAGGCCCACAGGAAGGGCTTTTACATCATTCTGACGCGAGGCTCGCGCTTAAACCGTTAATAAATTTGGCCGTTTTTTCCGGTTGACCGTGGCAATCAACCGATCACGGATACAGCCCGCGCGTTGCCCGCGCTTCGAGCACCCGGCTGCAGCCGATCACGAAGGCGGCTGAGCGGAGCGGCATTTTGCGGTCGGTGGCCATCTGCCAGATGGCGTTGAAGGCCTCGGCCATGATCCGGTCAAGGCGACCGTAGATTTCATCTTCGGTCCAGAAGAAGCTCGAGAAATCCTGGACCCATTCAAAATAGCTGACGGTGACGCCACCGGCGTTGGCCAGCACATCGGGCACGACGACGATGCCGCGTTCGGCGAGGATGGCATCGGCCTCCGGCGTCGTAGGGCCGTTGGCGCCTTCGACGACGATGCGGGCGGTGATGCGCTCGGCGTTGTAGCGGTTGATCTGCGATTCGAGTGCGGCCGGCACGAGAAACTCGCAGGGTACGGCCCAAAAATCGTCGTTGCTGATCGTCGTTGTACCGGGCGCGCCGAGCAGGGTCTTGTGCTCGCTCAGGTAGCGTTTGAGGGCGAGCACATCGAGTCCGGCTTCGTTGATGACGGTGCCGCTGACGTCCTGAATGGCCACCACTTTTGCGCCATGCTGGGCAAAGATGCGTGCGCTGGCTTCACCGACATTGCCGAAACCCTGAACGGCGACCCGTGCGCCTTCAATCGGCACGTTGAGGCGCCGCGCCGCCTCGCGGGCGCTGACGAAAACACCGCGCCCGGTCGCATCCTGCCGGCCGAGCGAACCGCCGAGCGAGACCGGTTTGCCGGTGACGACACCGGTCACCGTGCGCCCTTCGCCCATCGAGTAGGTATCCATCATCCAGGCCATGATCTGGGCGTTGGTATTCATGTCCGGAGCCGGAATATCCTTGTCCGGGCCGATCATCGAGCTGATTTCACTGGTGTAGCGACGGGTCAGTCCTTCCAGCTCGGGCATGGAAAGTTGGCGCGGATCAACCCGGACACCGCCCTTGGCGCCACCAAAGGGCACATTGACGACGGCGTTCTTGATGGTCATCCAGCCGGCCAGTGCCATCACCTCGGAAAGTGTCACGTCCTGATGAAAACGGATGCCGCCCTTGCCCGGCCCGCGCGAGGTGTTGTGATGCACGCGATAACCTTCGAAATGCTCGACCACACCGCTGTCGAGACGGATCGGCACATCGACGATGAGCGAGCGTTTCGGCCGGCGCAGCGTTTCGACCCAAGGCCACAGCGCCTTGTCGAGGAGTGGTGCGACCTGCTCGACCTGTTGGAGAAAGATATGCCAGGGGCCAATATTTTCTTTGGAAAGGTAGGAAGGCAGTTGGGGCGTGCTCACGTCGATTCCTTTCAGGCTGAATTTCCACCAGTGTCGCCCAACGAGGCCACTCTGACTAGCGCGCCGTCACAGCTTGGCGGTATGCTCCGGAGAATAACGATCAACAGGAGAGACGCTGTGCCCGCATTGCTGCCCCAACCCGATCCCGATGGCCTGCTCGAATATTCGGTGGTGTACACCGATCGTGCCCTGAACCACATGTCGCAACGCTTTCAGGGCGTCATGAAGGACATCTCGCGCCTGATCAAAAAGGCCTACAACGCCAAGGCCGCCATCATCGTGCCCGGTAGCGGCACCTTCGGCATGGAAGCCGTCGCCCGCCAGTTCGCCACGCATCGCAAGGTGCTGGTCATCCGTAACGGCTGGTTCAGCTTCCGCTGGACGCAGATTTTCGACATGGGCAAGATCCCGGCCGAAAGCATCGTCCTCAAGGCCCGGCAAATCGGCAGCGGCTCGCAGGCCCCATTCGCGCCACCACCGATTGACGAAGTCGTCGCCGCCATTCGCCAGCACCGGCCGGAAGTCGTCTTCGCACCGCACGTCGAAACCTCGTCAGGCATGATCCTCCCCGACGACTACATTCGGGCCGTCGGCGATGCCGTTCGCGCCGTCGATGGCTATTTCGTCCTCGACTGCATTGCCTCCGGCACGGTCTGGGTCGACATGGTCGCCAACAACGTCGACATCCTGATCAGCGCCCCGCAGAAAGGCTGGAGCGCCTCGCCGTGCTGCGCCATGGTCGCCCTCGGCGAACGCGCCCGCGCCCACATCGACGCGACGAGCAGCACGAGCTTCGCCTGCGACCTCAAGAAATGGCTGCAGATCATGGAAGCCTTTGAAAACGGCGGCCATGCCTACCACGCAACGATGCCGACCGATGCCCTGGCCACCCTGCGCGACGTCATGCTCGAAACAGAAGCCTATGGCTTCGAGAAGGTTTGCCAGGAACAGATCGAACTCGGTCGCCGCATCCGTGAATTGATGGTCGCCAACGGCTTCCCCAGCGTGGCTGCCGAGGGTTTCCAGGCGCCCGGCGTGGTCGTCAGCTACACCACCGACCCGGACATTCACACCGGCAAGAAATTTGTCGCCCAGGGCCTTCAAACCGCCGCCGGCGTGCCGCTGCAATGCGACGAACCAGCCGATTTCCGGACTTTCCGCATCGGCCTGTTCGGTCTGGAAAAGCTGCACAATCCGGCGCAGACGGTTGAAAACTTCGCCACGGCGCTGGCCGCAGCAACCCGGGGCTAAAACCCCGGGCATTCGATCAACCAGGCTTACAAAACGGCAACCCAGTTCGCCATGCGTTCGAGGTTGTCGATGACGCCAACGCTGCCCTGCTCCATCGCCTGAACATGCTTGAGCATGGCCTCGATATCGCCCGAGGCCTTGGCCTGCAGGGCTGCCTTGCCGTTGTTGTGGACAACGATGTGCGGCGCTTCCATTTCCCGATAGCCGGGTAGCTGGCTGAACAGATTTCGCCCTTCACCTTCGTAGTACCACTTGCCAAGCCGGCATCCGGTATGCAACGCGACGCTATCGGGCTGCAACGGTTCCAGGCCAAACAGGGCCATGTAAATACGGAATTTGAAGACCAGGTGATCAACCTTGGCGACTTCGACAAAGCTGCTCAGGGCGCTGGCCGCAATGACCTTCTCCATTTGCTTCGACATATCCATCAGACGGCGCATGTCTTCGGTAGACTTGCCACCACGCTGACTGAAATCGTCTGCCGATGATGACAGAACCTCCATGGCCTCCTTGGCCATCGTCGAATTGTGACGAATGTCGCTGACTAAATCGCCGATATCCTTCGTTGCCTTTGAGGTGCGCTCGGCCAGCTTGCGTACTTCGTCGGCGACCACCGCGAAACCGCGACCCGATTCACCAGCCCGGGCGGCCTCGATGGCGGCATTGAGGGCGAGAAGATTGGTCTGGTCGGCAATTTCGTGAATCAGCTGGACAATCGAACCGATCTTGTCGGCCTGCAGGGAAAGCGATTCAACCTCATGGGCCGTCTTCGCCGAGTCTTGCGCCAACTGGTGCAGGTTCGACGCTATTTCTGTCGTCGCCTGACCGCTCAGCAAAGCCACTTCGGCAGCTTCGACCGCCTGCATTTTCTCCTCATGCAAAACATTGGCCATCGCCCCCAGACTGCTTTGCGACCCCTCCAAAGTGGCACCGAAGCTCGACAGGCTGCGCACGACGTTTTTCAAGGTCTCGCACTCCCGGTCCTTTTCTACTGCCGCATGCTGCTGGTCGGCCAAGGCCCGCTTTGCCGTTTCAAGCTCCTGCATCAGGCCCTGCTCACGCTGTTGCAATCCTTCATACGCTTGCCGCAAGGCATGCAATTCCTTTTTTCCGCCCCAAAACATCAGTCATCCTTTGTATTTATAGTGTGTTCCACAACGCGCCCGTCCGGGCTTCATCACTCCGGATCAACATTTCTTCACCCGCGAGGGGGTGAATCATCGCATCTTTTTGCAACCATTCAAGAAGCACGGAAAAGAGCAGTTCAGGCACAACCGGCTTCGGCAAGAAGTCGTTCATGCCAACCGAATAGCACAGATCGCGATCATCATTGAACGCGTTGGCGGTCATTGCCACGACAGGCAGCGACTCGGCCCCACGAATCCTGCGGATACGCCGTGTTGTTTCCAGGCCGCCCATCTTCGGCATCTGAAGGTCCATCAGGACAAGGTGATAACGGTTGCTTTCCAGTTTCTCCAGCGCTTCTATTCCGTTGCTGGCGATATCGACGGTCATCCCGACCTCCTCGAGCATGTCCTGGGCAACCAGCTGATTGATGGGTTCATCCTCAACCAGCAGGATTCGGCTAGCCGTATGCAATCTGCGCAGCTTTGCTTCGTCCGACTCGGCCATGACCGGAGCCATGGCAGGCCCCGCCACAAGAGCAAAATGTTTCAGCAGACAGGCATGCAAGGCCATGGTGGACACCGGCTTGCTCAGCACCTGAACAAAGCCGCAACGTCGTGCTTCGCCCCACAGACTCCCTTCACACGCGCCAGTTACCAGAAAACTGACCGGCTTCCGTGAGACGTGCAGGGAGCGCACCCTGGCCAAGGTATCCAGCCCGTCGAGACCTGGCATGTACATATCCATAAGCAGGATGTCATAGGGATCGCCTTCGCTATCAGCCGCCGCGACGGCATCAATGGCCTGTTCCCCCGACGCCACTCCTTCGGCCCGCAGCCCAATCATGCGTAACTGCTGCTGAAGCACCATCCGGGTCATCGCGACATCCTCGACAACAAGCGCGCGCAGACCACCCGGCAGCACCACCTCCAGAGCGGGTTCAGTCGTGCATCTGGCCTTGCCTAGCCGGGCTGTCAGCCAAAAAGTGCTACCCACACCCGGAGTACTAATCGCACCGACCTCCCCGCCCATCAGTCGGGCAATATTGCGACTGATCGCGAGCCCGAGACCGGTACCACCATATTGGCGAGTTATCGAATCGTCGGCTTGCTGGAAAGGTTGAAAAAGGGTGGATAGACGCTGCGGCTCGATACCGATACCGCTGTCCTCCACCTCGAAGCGGACAAGCAGCGCCTCCTCGCCTTCCTCCTGGATCTTTACCCGGACCAGGATCGTGCCCTGAGCGGTAAATTTGACGGCGTTCCCGACATAGTTGAGCAATGCCTGCCCGAGGCGAGTCGCATCGCCGGTAACCTGATGCGGCACAGTGCCAACGTCAACCAGCAACTCCAGTGATTTGGCGCGCGCCTTGTCAGCAACCAGCGAGCAAACGCGGGTCAGCATTTCTTCCAGATCGAAAGGCTTGCTTTCGAGCACCAGTTTTCCGGCATCGATCTTGGAGATATCGAGAATATCGTTGATGACTGACAGCAGGTGATCGGCCGCACCGACAATCTTGCCCAGCTTGTCGTCCTGCTCGTCAGTCGGATTCCGGCGACGCAGCAGATGCGTCAAGCCAACGATAGCATTGAGCGGCGTCCGTATCTCATGGCTCATGTTAGCCAGGAAAGTGCTCTTTGCCCGCCCGGCGGCTTCGGCCTCATCCTTGGCCCGGCTCAACTCCTCGGTTCTTTCGACAACCAGCTCTTCCAGGCGGTGGCGGTGCCGATCGAGTTCCTCGGCAATACGCTTCTTCTCGGTAATATCTTCCTTGATGCACAGGTAATGCGTTACCGTGCCGTCCGGCTGGCGAATCGGCGAAATGAATTCGTGCTCGATGAACAATTCGCCATTCTTCCGCCGATTGATGAAATCTCCCTGCCATGAGCCACCCTGGCGCAACGTTCTCCAGAGATTTTCATAGGTGTCATCAGGCGTCTGGCCGGACTGCAGCATCTTCGGGTTCAGGCCTTTGACTTCGGGCAGCGTATAGCCGGTCATCCGCTCGAATGCGGCGTTGACATACTCGATTTCAGGAAGCGTGTTGGTGATCAGGATGCTGTTGGGGTTCTGCTCGACCGCCAGCCTCAGCTTGCGGATCAATTCCTCTTCACGAAAGCGCTCGATGGCGATCCCGGAAATGCGTGTCGCCATCCCGATGATGAGCTGATGAAATGGTGAAGGCATGGCCGGCTGGCTGCCATACAACGCAAAAAGCCCGAGCAGTTCACCACAGCTCGTCAGGATAGGTGTTGACCAGGCAGCCCGCAGACCGGCTTCTGCCGCAACAGCCCGGAACTTTTCCCAGAGAGGATCCGCCTGCGCATCCTCGACCAGTACCTGAGACCTCCGGGCTGCCGCCGTTCCGCAGGTGGCCATGCCTTCGCCTACCGGCAAGCCATCCAGTACAGTTTTGAAAACATCCGGCATCGAGGGGGCGGCCTCGATTCGCAAGTACTGTCCTTCACCCGCCAGCGTCACGATAGCCGCCCTCATACCACCCGCCATCGACTCAACCGTGTCGACCAACTGGGCGAACAGCCGGGGCAAGGGCATGTTGTCGGCGACCATCTCGAGCAGGCGACCATGTGCCTGCGTGATCGCCTCCATACGCCGCCGCTCGCTGACATCGAGGGCTATCGCGAATACGCCAATGATCCTGCCTTCACCGTCATGGATCGGGCCGCGCGTGACATGGAGGAGCACCTCGCCGGCCCCCCCGGCAAAGGACTCGTCCTGGGTCAGACTGCAATTGTCGGCAACCACGGCGCGGTCGGCTGCCGCAAAAATCGCCGCCTGGGTTGCGGCAAACAGTTCGCAGTCGCGACGCCCCAGAATCTCCGCTTCGTTCTTGCCGAACAACGAACAAGCCGCTTCGTTCACAAACAGGTAGCGGCCTTGTAAATCCTTGCCCAGCACAACGTTCGGGGAGCCACGGGATACAGCCTCGAACAGATTCAGTTGCCGCTCAACCGACAAATTGCCGGACCTGAATCGACGCTCCGGCATGCAACCGCGAATGGCTGCGGAAAGCCGGGATAAATTGCTGTGCAGAACAAAATCGGAAATGCCAAGCCGGAACAAGTCAGCGGTCAGCTCCTCGCCTATGGGGCCGGAGACAAGCACGATGGGTAACAAGGGGCGGCGCCCACGGATGGTCGCCAGCATCGCCAGGAACTCGGCGCCTGGCTGGCGAAAGTACGCCACGACAGCATCGAGTGGATCGCCGATTGCAGCCTCGAGCGCCAATGCGCCTGAAATCTGCCGGAGTCCGCCTAACAGGCCGGTCGAATATAGAACGTCTTCCAACGCGCCAGCGTCGTTTGGCGTATCAACAAGCAAGAGCAATTGCAGCGACCTGGTCCCGCATGATTCTTCAAGCGACTTCATTTTCCTCCTGCGCCCATTGCCTTTTCTAATTACTTGAAGAGCCAAGCTTTTTCGGACTACGGGCTTTACAGATTTTGCTCTGCGAATTCCAGGCTAACCATCGGGGGTAGGTAGATGAATTATTACGAAATTCCTTATGGCATTCGTTGTCGAATGATGAACCGGAGCACGCCGACGACTCGTAAACCGGGAAACTCAATTCCATATAAGGTAAATCGTTATAACCAACACCACTTTGGCTGATTGATAGCGGCAGCCAAAATTACATAATTGAGAGTTTGCCAAGGCCCCCAAAATAAATTACGGAGACAGGTCAATGGTTGCTCCAACCAGCGACGACATAGCTTTCAACGCACATGCAACAGCCTCGCGAGGGGTAGTTGGTGTCGTGTTAACCTACGTCCTCGTTGCCGGCTTGTGGGTTGTACTGTCAGACTGGCTAATGGCCCTGGTTACCGGGAGTCCATATCACTTTGCCCTGTGGAATATTGCCAAGGGCCTGCTCTTCATCGGCGTGACGGCAACCTTGCTGTATGCGATGCTGATCCGCTTACTCGAACGGCAGGCCACTCGCGACAAGACTTTCCACAGCCTTATCGAGCACGCCAAGGACAGCATTCTCTTGTGCGACGCCGGGCTGAGTATTGTTTATGCCAACCCGGCAACGCAGAAAATCACCGGTTATAGCGCGGATGAACTGCTCGGGCGCCCCGTGAATGCGATCCTGTCGGACAAATACTCCGCCCTGCTCGGCGCCCATATTGCGGCGCTGGCCCGCCATCCCTTCATCCGTCAGGAATGGGAAATCCGGCACAAGGAAGGCTGGCACATGCATATCGAGGTCACGACCCAGCGCTTGCCCGATGGCAGCTACCTGGCCATGGGATCGGACCTGACCGAAACCCGCCGGGCGCAAAAGAAAGCTGACGAAGAACGCCAGCGCCTGCGTGCCCTGATTCGCTCGATGCCCGACCCCGTGTGGTTAATGGATACAGAGGGCGTGGTCATCACCTGTAATCCCGCCTTTGAAAAACTGCTCGATCTGCCGGCGGCCGCGGACCTGCCCCGACCACCCAGCGAATTCGCATCGTTTATCAAGACTCAACTGCAGGCCGGTGCGAACGCAGCCCAAATCACGCTCAACCACACGCATTGCCATCCGGACGGTACTCTCTCCCATTTTGAAATCACCAAAAGCCCGGTTTTCGACACCCTTGGTGAATTGATCGGCGTTGTCGGGATTGCCCGAGATGTCACAGCCGCTTATCAGAACCGGGAAGAACTGGCAGCCAGCGAAAGACGTTTCCGCACCCTGTTCGACTCGGCTACCGAAATGATTTTCGTGACCGATCTGGAAGCGAATTTCCTGAACGCGAACAAATGCGCCTGTGACAAGCTTGGTTACACCCGTGACGAACAACTGACCATGCGCGTCATGGATGTCCATACGGATACAACCTTCGATGATTACCAACGGCTTTGGAACTCCGATGCATTCAGGGCGGGCCAAGGTGTCATCCGGCGCGGCACTGATCGCAGAAAGGATGGCACAAGCTTCCCGGTCGAAATTCTGGTTAATCGTTTTGAACTCGATAACCAGTTGCTTTCAATGACGATTGTGCGCGACATAACCGAACAAAAGCGGTCCGAAGACCTGGTTCGGGCCAGCGAGGAATTCAATCGCGCAGTACTCGATGCATCGGCCACGCAGATGGCGGTGGTAGACAAATCCGGCAAGATTGTCGCAGTCAATGACGCGTGGATCCGGTTCACTCGTGAAAACTCCGATGCACCAATTGACGAACTCAAAACAGGTGTTGGCAGCAACTTTTTTGAGGTCTGCCGTCATTGCGCGCATCCTGATTCCGAGCAGGCACAAGCCGCACTGGCCGGGGTTCAGGCCGTGCTCAACGGAGAATCGGTACGCTTTTCGATTGAAAGCGCCTGCATTACACCAAAGCGCGAATTGTGGTTCATGATGAACGCAGCCCCCTTGAAGCTGGGCGCCGGTGGCGCCGTCATCACCTACGTGGACATCAGCAGCGTCAAGCAGGCGCAAAAGCTGCAGGAGCGACTTACCCGGCAATTGCAGGCCATGGCGAGAATGCATCAGGATATCCAGGAGAAGGAGCGCCATCACCTCTCCATGGAACTGCATGACCAGATTGGCCAGGCGTTGGCCGCCCTCAAAATCTCGCTGGCCAGCGCCTGGTTGCATGTGGACGAAAAACAGGCAATCCAGAAAAGATTGACTTACGCGCAGGAAGTCATCGATGGCATCGCGCAAACGACGAGGGATATTGCCCGCCGCCTGCGGCCACCCCTGCTCGACCAACAGGGGCTTCGTTCGGCGCTGGCTTGGCACATCCGCAACCTGACGCTGCCACCTAATGTTTACGTCCGCTTCGAACAGGAGATCGATGCCCTGCGTTTTTCCGAAGCTGTCGAACTGGCCTGCTTCCGCATCGCTCAGGAGGGCATCACCAATGCGCTGCGCCACGCCGAGGCGGCCGAGGTCGTGGTGCGCATCAGCTGCACGCCGGACCACATTCACCTTTCCGTTCAGGACGACGGCAAGGGTTTTGATGTGGACATTCGACTGGACGAAAGCGATGAGCAGATCTCGCTGGGCCTGATAGGAATACGCGAACGCATTGCCAGTCTCGACGGACATTTCGAGATTGATTCCCAACCGAATAATGGAACGAGGGTATCAGCATGCCTGCCAAGAATAGCCCGAGCGTGAAGCCCATCCGTATCGTCCTGGCCGATGACCATCACCTGGTCCGCGCCGGACTCATGGCGCTCCTCAACAACCATGCCGAATTCGAGATTGTCGGCAACACCAGTCTGGGCGCTGAAGCAGTGCAGCTCATCAACGATACGCAACCCGATGTCGTGTTGCTCGACATTGCCATGCCCGGCATGACGGGATTTCAGGTGCTGGCCAGCCTGCGCGAGCAGGGCTGTCAGACCAAGGTGATCATGCTCTCCATGCACGCCGACCAGGAGCACGTCAATTCAGCGATGGGACTGGGCGCCGACGGCTATGTCGTCAAGAACTCGGCGCCGGAGGAACTCGTTCTCGCCATCAAGAAAGTCCTTTTGGGTGGCATCTGGCTACCCGCTTCGATCTCCCACCAGATGCTGGAAATCTATCTTGAGCATGTGCGCAAATCCAGCGACCTGACTGGCCGCCAAGCCACCGTGCTGAAAATGACGGTGGATGGCATGCGCACCAAGGAAATCGCCTTTGCCCTAGACATCAGCGTCAAAACGGTGGAAACCTATCGCACGCAGATGATGCAAAAGCTGGGCTTACAGGATATCCCCAGCCTGGTTCGCTATGCCATCCGCAACGGGCTGGCCGAACTGTAATTGGCCTGGGCAATCGGCGCTCAGGCCGGCTTGACCCACTTTTTTTCGCCGGCCATGACTGGAAACGGCAACCAGTTTTCCGGTGGCGGCAGCGGACAGGTGGCGAAGGGCGTGAAGGCGCAGGGCGGGTTGTAGGCACAATTGAAATTCAGGCGAATTTTCCGGTTGACCGTGGAACCTGCCATTTCATCAAGAATCGGCGGCGCCGTCTTCAGAAAGCGGCCGGCACCGTAGCTTTCCTTGCCGCTCGTCCGATCCCGGAAAACAAAGAAAACCTCATTGTCGCTGACCGCCATCGGCAACAGCGTCACCGTCTGCCCGGCGACTTCAAACACGGCCTGATGGCTGACCTCGACGACTTTGAGATCGCCGCTGACGTTTGGTACTTCCATGCTCATCGGCGGAGACAGCGCCTGCCACTCGGCCTCGATCTGCCAGGACGGATCGAAGTCGAAATAGTCCAAGCCGTTGAAAGGCTGGTTCAGCGCCCAGTCGCCGTCGCGCACACGGGCCGCGATACGGTTCTCACGGTCAACCGGAAAAAACGACCAATTTTGAAAATCAACGACGGTCGGCCGGCCGGCGATATCGGTCTGCAACTCACGGTCCTCGCCGTTTATCGGCTGCCAGATCACCCGCCCATCCTGCCAGAGCAGATCGCCGAGATGCGCCGGGCCGCCGGGCAAGACAACAACCGAGCCCTCGGCGCTGCCGACGCTGTTCAGCCCTGGCTCCAGCCAAAACAGCCCGCGCATGCCCAGCCAGCTGTCCGACCCGGCCAGCTCGGCATGGCGGCGGGCCTGCCAGTCGTTCAGGTCATCCCACATTTTTCAAATCCTCGTTATCCATGTTTGTTGAAACGAAACAGGGCTATACATCGGCAGTAGCCAACAACTGGCGGAACCATTGCAGGTCTTCGGCCAGCCATTCGGGCGAAGCATCACGCAGACCCCGGAAGGGCAATTCGAGCCCACGGCGGCGCAATTCGGCCTGCAGGGCCAGCATGAAAATACCCGACTCGTCACTCAGCGTACTCGCCGCCTGATGCACCGCACAGCCCGGGCTGCGCGGGTTGCCGCCCAGCACAGCGAATGGCGTGAAGCCCTGTTCGGACAACTCGACAATTCGCCCGACCACCGACACCGCGAGTTCGGCGCAGGCTTGTCGACCGGCCGGCGTATCGAGCGCCTGACGGATGCTGGTGCCGGGCGGACGCTGACGCTTGAAGCCAAGCGCAGCGATCTCCGGGCAGGACATCTGCATGATGCCGATGCCGTTTTCGTGGCACAGGCGCAGGAATTCAAAGTTCATCGCCGGGCAGTTGGCCGCCCCCTGATCACGCACGTTCTGGTTCAACACACAGTCGATCACCACGACGAATCGACCGCCGCGCACATCATGCAGAGGTCCGGGCGGATGCTCGGGTTTGAACACGGCGAGCAGGGATCGCAGCGATGGCAGGCTCATGGCCCGATCATGTCACTGAACGGGCCACGGGCACAATCTGCACGTCCGCGCTTCAATCCTTGACGAAACGAATCACGCCGCTCGCGTCACAACTGACGCGGATGACATCCTTGGCGGCGAACTTGCCTTCGAGGATGGCCTTGGCCAGCGGATTCTCGATCTGCTGCTGGATCGCCCGCTTGAGCGGCCGGGCACCGAACACCGGGTCGAAGCCGGCCTGCGCCAGTTCGGCCAGCGCGCTGTCCTCGACGAGGATGCCCATGTCGAGCTGAGCCAGCCGCTTTTCGAGATAGCCGAGCTGGATCTTGGCGATGCCGGCGATATGCTTTTCGTCCAGAGCGTGGAAGACGACCACTTCGTCGATCCGGTTGATGAATTCCGGCCGGAAGTAGTTCTTGACCTCAGACATCACCGCCATCTTGATCACGCCGTAATCGTCGCCCGCCATCTGCTGGATCATCTGGCTGCCGAGGTTGGAAGTCATGACGATGACCGTGTTCTTGAAGTCGACCGTGCGCCCTTGGCCGTCAGTCATCCGGCCATCATCGAGCACCTGGAGCAGCACGTTGAAAACGTCCGGATGCGCCTTCTCGACTTCATCGAGCAGGATCACCGAGTACGGCTTGCGACGCACGGCCTCGGTCAGGTAACCGCCCTCCTCGTAGCCGACGTATCCCGGCGGCGCGCCGATCAGGCGGGCGACCGAATGCTTCTCCATGAACTCGCTCATGTCGATGCGGATCAGGTGATCCTCGGCGTCGAACATGAACTCGGCCAGCGCCTTGCACAGCTCGGTCTTGCCGACGCCCGTCGGGCCGAGGAAGAGGAAAGAGCCGTACGGACGGTTCGGATCGGACAACCCGGCGCGCGAGCGACGAATGGCATCACCAACCAAACGCACCGCCTCATCCTGCCCGACAACCCGCTTGTGCAGGCGATCTTCCATATGCAGGAGCTTTTCGCGTTCGCCCTGCATCATCTTGCTGACCGGAATGCCGGTCGCCCGGCTGACCACCTCGGCGATTTCCTCGGCACCAACTTGCGTGCGCAGCAGGATGTTCTTCTTGCCCTCGCCTTCGCCAGCTTTTTCGGCCGTCTTCAACTGCGCTTCGAGTTGCGGCAGCTTGCCGTATTGCAGCTCGGCTACCTTGTCGAGCTTGCCTTCGCGCTGCAAGCGGGTGACTTCAGCCTTGAGCTTGTCGATTTCTTCCTTGATATGCGCCGAGCCCTGAACCTGGGCCTTTTCGGCCTTCCAGATTTCTTCCAAGTCGGAATATTCCTTGGCCAGCTTTTCAATTTCCACTTCGATCAGGCCGAAACGCTTCTTCGAGCCTTCGTCCTTCTCGCGCTTGACCGCTTCGCGCTCGATCTTGAGCTGGATGATGCGGCGGTCGAGCCTGTCCATGACTTCCGGCTTGGAGTCGATTTCCATCTTGATCTTGGCCGCTGCTTCGTCGATCAGGTCGATCGCCTTGTCGGGCAGGAAACGGTCAGTAATGTAGCGGTGCGACAACTCGGCCGCGGCGACAATGGCCGGATCGGTAATGTCGACACCGTGGTGCAATTCGTACTTCTCCTGCAAGCCGCGCAGGATGGCGATGGTGCTTTCCACCGAAGGCTCGTCGACGAGCACCTTCTGGAAACGACGTTCGAGCGCCGCATCCTTCTCTATGTACTTGCGATATTCGTTGAGCGTCGTGGCGCCGATGCAGTGCAGCTCGCCACGCGCCAGTGCCGGTTTCAGCATGTTGCCGGCGTCAATGGCACCCTCGGCCTTGCCGGCCCCGACCATGGTATGCAACTCGTCGATGAACAGGATGATCTGCCCGGCTTCCTGCGAAACCTCTTTGAGCACGGCCTTCAGCCGTTCCTCGAATTCGCCGCGGTACTTGGCGCCGGCCAGCAGCCCGGCCATGTCGAGGACCAGGACCTTCTTGCCCTTAAGCGTTTCCGGCACTTCTCCGTTGATGATGCGCTGGGCCAGCCCTTCGACGATGGCCGTCTTGCCGACACCCGGCTCGCCGATCAGCACCGGATTGTTCTTGGTCCGGCGTTGCAGAATCTGGATGGCACGACGGATTTCATCATCGCGGCCGATTACCGGGTCAAGCTTGCCCTGCGCAGCGCGCTCGGTCAGGTCGATGCAGTATTTCTTGAGTGATTCGCGCTGGCCTTCGGCCTCCTGCGAATCGACACCCTGCCCGCCACGCACGGCCATGATCGCGGCTTCCAGCGCCTTGCGGGTCAGGCCATGCTGCTTGGCCAGACGACCGGTTTCGTTCTTGTCCTCGCAGATGGCGAGCAGGAACATTTCGCTGGCGATGAACTGATCGCCACGCTTCTGGGCTTCCTTGTCAGTCAGGTTGAGCAGGTTGCCCAGATCGCGGCCGATGGACACATCGCCACCATGGCCCTCCACCTTCGGCAAACGCGTCAGCGCCTGTTCCAGATCCTTGCGCAGGCCCGCCACATTGGCTCCGGCCCGACCAAGCAGCGAGGTCGTGCCACCGTCATCCTGATTGAGCAGGGCGAGCAGCAGGTGTTGCGGTTCGATGAATTGCTGGTCACCACCAATGGCCAGACTCTGGGCATCGGACAAGGCTTGCTGAAACTTGGTCGTGAATTTGTCGAGGCGCATTTTGATTCTCCCGTTACAGATATTCCAATATCAAGCAGATATGGACTTTTCCGAAAATTTCAACCCGTAGCCCGAGGTTGATTTTATGTATCGACACCATCAAAAATTCCATTAGCATGAAATATTGGTGGTACGCTTATATTGCTACATTTGAAGTATTCGATAAAAATGACACGCGGAGGATAAAAAATGGCCAATCAGGGAATGAGCCTACGCGGCAAGCTGCTTGCCATGACTGCCATAACGGTCATCGCACTTGCCGTACTGTTTTCGGTCCTGCTCATTAACGGCAAGAGCCAGATGCTGGAAGACCGCGAGGCCAAGGTACGCAACCTGGTCGAAGCGACACATGGCATTCTGACTTTCTACGAGCAGTCAGCTCGCGACGGAAAAATGTCGGTTGACGATGCAAAGGGATTCGCCGCAGCAGCCATCCGCACCATGCGCTACGACAAGGTCGAGTATTTCTGGATCAATGATCTTCAGGACATCATGGTCATGCACCCGATCAAGCCAGAACTTGAGGGAAAGAAACTGGACCAGATCAAGGACAAGAACGGCAAGCTTCTGTTCGTCGAGTTCAACAACACAGTCAAGACCAAAGGTTCGGGCTTTGTCGATTACCTCTGGCCCAAGCCGGGCTCCGAGGAAGGGGTACCGAAGATTTCGTTCGTCATGGGTTTTGACCCCTGGGGCTGGGTAATCGGTTCCGGCATCTATATTGATGATATCGACACCAAGTTCCGCGGCGATGCCATCAAGCTTCTGCTCTGGGGTCTGGGCATCGCCGGCTTCATCGCCATTTCGCTGCTGCTTCTGTCGAACAACATCATCAAGACCCTGGGTGGCGACCCGGCGATCGCCTCGGCCATCACCAAGCGCATCGCCGCGGGTGATCTGGCAACCCCGGTAGACTGCCCGGCGGACGACAAAGACAGCCTGCTCGCCAACATCCGCACCATGCAGGAAACCCTGCGCACAATGATCGCCAGTATCGTTTCCAACGCGGAACAGGTGGCCAGCGCAGCCGACCAGCTGCTCGGCGCATCCGAACAGGTGGCCGTACGGGCCAGCCAGCAGAGCGATGCAGCCTCTTCGATGGCCGCCTCAGTTGAGGAAATGGCCGTCAGTATTGATCAGGTCAAGGAAAACGCCAGCGAAGCACACAGCATTTCGCAAACAGCCGGCGAGATATCTGAAGATGGCGCGGCGGTGATCCACAATGCCGCCAGCGAAATGCGCAAGATTTCCGATGCGGTACAGGCATCTTCACAGATCATTGAAGACCTCGGGCACCAGTCCGACCAGATCACTTCCATCGTCAATACCATCAAGGAAATCGCTGACCAGACCAACCTGCTGGCGCTCAATGCCGCCATCGAGGCCGCCCGCGCCGGCGAACAGGGGCGCGGCTTTGCCGTCGTCGCCGACGAAGTGCGCAAGCTGGCCGAGCGCACCGCAAATTCGACCAAGGAAATTGGTGAGATGGTCGCCAAGATCCAGAACGGCACACGTAGCGCGGTGAGCAGCATGCAGGATGGTGTCCGCCAGGTTGGCAATGGCGTCGAGCTGGCCAACAAGGCGGGGGACTCAATTAACCTCATTCGGGATGGCGCCATGCGCGTCACTGTTGTGGTCAACGGCATTTCCGATTCGATTTCGGAACAGAGTATGGCCAGCAATGAAATAGCCCAAAAGCTCGAAACGATTGCCCAGATGTCCGAAGAAAGTGCTATCGCTGTTCACCACACGGCCGACGCCGCTCGCCAGCTACAAGCCCTGTCGAACGCCTTGCATCAGACGGTGGCGCAGTTCAAGACCTGATCAGCGAACGGGTTTTATCCGGGGAGCTTCGGCTCCCCGTTTTTATTTCTGCCAGCGTGCCGCCGCGCTGTCGTCGGCGTCGCGGGCATCGACCCAGCGGGCGCCTTCCGGCGTCGCTTCGCGCTTCCAGAACGGAGCGCGGGTCTTCAGGTAATCCATGATGAACTCGCAGGCGGCGAAGGCTTCGCGACGGTGGGCGCTGGTCACGGCGACAAGCACGATCTGGTCGCAGGGCTTGAGCGACCCGACGCGGTGGATGACCAGCGCATCGTAGATATCCCAGCGGCCTTTGGCTTCGGCGACGATTGCCTCGAGCGCCTTTTCGGTCATGCCGGGATAGTGTTCCAGCGTCATTTCAGCAACGCTGGCCCCATCGTTCATGTCACGGACCAGACCGAGAAAGCTGGCCAGCCCGCCGATCCGGGGGTCAGCCGCGCGCAACGCCAGCAACTCGGCGCCAAGATCGAAATCGGCTTCCTGAACCCGGACTGTCATGCTCAGATTACCTCGCGTGCTTCCATGAAACGTAGCTTGGGATACTTCTCTTTGACCATGTTCAGATAAACATTGTTCGGCGCCAGATAGACCGGATCGTCAGCCCCGTCGAGGGCGACGTTGGCGCTGTAGCGGTCGGAAATCTGCCGCAGTTCGTCAGCATCGCCATGAATCCAGCGTGCCGTCGCGCAGTTGTACGACTCGAAAATAACCTGCACGCCGTATTCGTGCTCCAGACGGCTGGCCACCACGTCGAACTGCAGCGTGCCAACCGCGCCGAGGATCAGGTCGGTGCCAGAGAGCGGCCGGAAGAGCTGCGTCGCGCCCTCTTCCGCCAGCTGCTGCAAGCCCTTTTGCAGTTGCTTGATCTTGAGCGGATTGGCAATGCGGGCCAGACGGAAGTGTTCCGGCGCGAAGGACGGGATGCCCGTGAAACGCAGCTCTTCGCCTTCGGTGAAGGTTTCGCCGAGGCGAATAGTGCCGTGGTTCGGGATGCCGATGATGTCGCCCGGATAGGCTTCGTCGGTCGTGCTGCGGTCACGCGCCATGAAGGTGATGGCGTTATTGACCGAAAGGAACTTGCCGGCGCCGCCCTGCTTGACCTTCATGCCACGCTCGAAGCGACCAGAACAGACACGCAGAAAGGCAATGCGGTCACGGTGCTTGGGGTCCATGTTGGCCTGAATCTTGAACACGAAACCGGAGAATTTCGGCTCGTTCGGCGCCACTTCGCGCGTCGTGGATGGCCGGGCAATCGGCGGCGGCGACAGATCGACAACGGCGTCGAGCAAACTCTGCACGCCGAAGTTGTTGACCGCCGAACCGAAGAAGACCGGCGACTGCTTGCCGCTCAGATAGGCCTCGGCGTCGAAGGCATGCGAAGCGCCACGGACCAGTTCGATGTCCATGCGCAGTTCGTCGGCCTGGGTGCCGATCAGCTCGTCTAGGCGCGGGTTGTCGAGGCCCTGGATGATCTCGGCCGTGCCCTTCTCGGCCTGCGGATCGAAGAAGGCGATGGCGTCGTCGTAGAGGTGATAAACGCCGCGGAAACGCTTGCCCATGCCGATCGGCCAGGTCATCGGCGCACACTGGATGCCAAGCACCGACTCGATTTCGTCGAGCAGGTCAATCGGCTCCTTGCCTTCGCGGTCGAGCTTGTTGATGAAGGTCAGGATAGGCGTGTCGCGCATGCGGCAGACGTTGAGCAGCTTGATCGTCTGGGCTTCGACGCCATTTACCGAGTCGATGACCATGACGGCAGAGTCGACAGCCGTCAGCGTGCGGTAGGTATCTTCCGAGAAGTCCTCGTGGCCCGGCGTATCGAGCAGGTTGACCATGCATTCGCGGTAAGGAAACTGCATGACCGACGAGGTCACCGAGATGCCGCGCTGCTTTTCCAGTTCCATCCAGTCCGAGGTCGCATGGCGCGATGCCTTGCGGGCGCGCACTTCGCCTGCCACCTGGATGGCGCCGCCGAACCACAGCAGCTTTTCGGTCAGCGTCGTTTTACCGGCGTCGGGGTGAGAAATGATGGCAAAGGTACGCCGGCGGGCAATTTCAGTGTCGAGGGGAGTCACGGCTAGGCTTGGAAATGCGGAAAGGCAGCAATTATACCTTTGCCACCCGGCAAGCACCGGCGTTCAGGAAACGGGTAGCGCTTGCCGATACAAGGCCCGACTGGCGTAAGCCATCCACGGTAGCGTCAGCGGCAGGAGGGGCAAAAGCAGCACGCTGCCGATTGTCACGGTCGACAGGAAAAAAGCCCAAAAAAAGGAAGGCATGAAATTAGCGAAAACAACGCGCACGCTGAGCACGACGGCCTCGACCAGCCCGGCCCGGCGCTCGCAGAGCAGCGGTACGGAAAAGGCTGCGACACAGTAGAGCAACAAGGCGACAAACAGACCGGAAACTCCGGCCCAGAGCATAAAGGACAGCACATTGGCGTTGGCCGGCAGCAGCTTGTCGAGCCACACCGGGGTCGCCCCGACCATGTAGGCGTAGAGAATCGCGGCGTCGGTGACGAAGATCATGAAGAGCAGCGCACAAACCAGCGCCAGCGCCCACAACGCCCGGGACGCCCGAGCAAAGCCGCTGATGATACTGGCCGGCCCGACCGGCTCACCGGCTTCGAGCGCCCCGGCGATGCCGAAAAATCCGGCCAGACTGACCGGGCCGATCAGCATGAAGGCGCCCGCAGCGGCGATGATGAATGGCGTCCAGCCCTGAGCCAGCAGACCACCCATGATCGCCAGGCCGCCGAGCGTAAAAATGAGGGCGTAGCCGATGCTAATGCCGCGCGTCGCATTGGCTATGCGCCAGCCGTCAGCCAGAGCGCGTTGCAGGCCGCCAACGGTTAGAGGGGAAAGGGTCATGGCTCGTCCGGTCGAAAAACAGCCACCCCGGCGGGATGGCTGCGCTATTGACCGAGACTACCGAAAAGCCGCCCTACCCTGCCCTAATGCAAATCAAATTTGCCGGGCAGGATTAAAGCCGAGCGGTCAAACGACAACCAGCGTCTGCCGTCCGTACCACTCCTCGCCGGCTGGCAGCGTGATCGGGCGGGTGGCCGCCGCCTCGACGCAGAGCATGTGGCGCCAGCCATTGGCCGGCATGTCCTTGAGTTCGGCACAGCGGTCGACAAACGGGTTCCACACGACAACATCCGGGAAACCCTGATTCTGCATGGCCAGGGTCTGTTTGCCGCTATGCAGCAGCTGCGGCCGCTTGGCGTTGAAATAGACGCGGTCGACTTCGCGGTCGACCGTCAATTCGGGGCGGGATTCAAGGGCGCTCCGGTCATTATCGAGGGAGTCGCAATACTCAAGCCCTTTCACCCCTTCCAACACTGCCTCCTCGACCTGCGCCACGCGCAGATAGGAGTGCAGCGCGCCGGTAAAGGAAAGCGGCGCGCCGCCGGTATTGGTAACGCCCAGCTCGATGTCGATGCGGTCGGCTTCGACCATCAGCGTCAGTTCGGCATGGAAGGCGTGCGGCCAGAGGGCCAGCGTGGACTCGTCGCTGGTGATTTCCATCGTGACCAGCGCAAAATCGTCGCCAGTCCGCTCGCTGCTGACCGACCATTCGCGGGTCCGCACGAAGCCGTGCTTGGGCAGATCGCCGCGTTCAGCAAATTGCGGAAAACAGATGGGAACGCCGCCGCGAATGGCGACGCTGCCATCGAATACGGCCTTGTCGGACAAAAACAGGCGCTCCTTGCCATCGGGCGGCACCCACGACAAAACCTGCGCTCCCAGTTTGCTGATGACGGCAGTGGCGCCGCGCGGGCCATTCAGGCGCAGGGCTTCAATACCGTGGAATTCGATGGTTTCAATGGAGGGTTTCATGGGTGTTCGGAATCACGTAAAGGTGGGGACGGACATGCAGGAACTCGACATCGTGGCCCAGCAGCGTAACGCTGCCGGAACGCCGGTCGTTCCCGGTATCGCTATATTCGAAGGAGTAAACACGGCGCAGTCTGAGCCGCCCGGCGTCGTCGCGGGCCAGACGCACCGAGGTGCCAACAACGGTTTCATCGAGAAACTGCAGACCGTCGTCCTGACAGGCAGTACGGGCCGCATTGACGCCGATTTCACGCGTTTTCAGGCTATCCAGCCAGAACCAGACGCCGACGGCAGTCAGGGCAAGAAACAACACTTCGCTCAAATTCATCGCCCAAGTATACGTAAAGTGGAAATACTGCACAGAAATTCCGGCGAAATTACCGGATAATCCGCATGTCAAATTTTTCCCAGTGATCATGGAATCTCCGCTGCAACTGCTACGCGAGCTTTTCCCATTCGGCCAAGCCAGCGCCGAACAGAAAAGTGCTGCCGCAGTTCGTGGATTACTGGATACGGTAACCGGCTTGTCACCGCAGGAAACCATTGCCAAGCTGGCCGGCACCGTTCTGCCCAGCATCAACGGCCAACCCAATCTGCACATGCGCTTCAAGCTGCTTGAAGACGTCAGGCTGGAAGCCGAAGAAGCCCTGCCGGTTCTCGAAAAGCTCATTGGCCAATCCGTATTACCGCTACCGCTCAAGGCCGCCACCTCGGCACTGCAGGCCGACAATCTTCTCAAAGGCCTGGCCATCGCTTACACGGGCATTGCCCGTGGCATTCAGAATGGCCATTTCAACGAAGGCTTGAGTCATCTGCTGCATCGCAGTGCGCAACGCGCGATGGCCATTATCGCCCGTCGCCAGTTGCTGGCTTACCGCGCCTACGCCGCCCCCTCGGCAAGCTCCTGGCTGGCCTTGCACGAGCTTTACAAGATGGTGCGCGGCCAGCGTTCCAAGCCGCTCAACGGCGAGACAGCACCGGTCGAGCACGAATACCTTGGCGCCCTGCTTTTCGCCTATCTGGAACCAACCAAACTGCCCCGGGCCGAGCTCGACATCATCAACACCTGTACCCGGCAACTAGCTGCCTACGCGCTGATCGGCGAAGTCACGCCGGAAACCGGCAGCGGCAAAACCGCCGACGCCTGCTTCCTGGTTCGTACTGATGAAGGAAACCCGGGGTACCCACTGATGCGTCTGCCCTCAGGTACCTCGACCTTCGGCAGCCTGCTCATCGACTGTACCCAGGTCATCACCGCCCTTGACCGAAACATCACGCGCCGCCCGGGCAAGACCATCGATCCCGATCTCGATGCTACGCCAGCCCTTTTGCAGATGCTGCGCGTCGCCATTGGCGGCAAGAGTTCCCGCCGTTTCAGCCGGACCCGTTTTCGCCCGCGCGGCGACCTGGTCAGCGGCTTTGGCGCGGTACTCAGCTTCCTCGACGGCAACACCTTTTCCCGCCGCTCTGTAGACGCCTCTTCCCGCTACGATGGCCGTGATTACACGTCCAGCGAATGGGCCATGATCGATGAAAGCCCGGACGGCTTCCTTCTTCGTTTCATCAAGGGCGAAAAGCGCAACCTCGGTGCTGGCGACCTCGTTGCCCTGCAGCCGCGTGAATCGAGCAAGATTCACGTTTGCCTGGTTCGCCGTATTTCGTCTTCGCAAATTCGCCTCGAAGTCGGTTTGCAGCTGATGTCGCCGCAGGTCAGCGTGGTCGACATCGTGGCCGAAGAAACACCGGATCAGCGCGCCGTATTCCTGCACAACCTGCCGGCCTACGGCAAGTTTTCGGGCCTGATAACTGCGCCCGGCGCCTACCGGACGGGTCAAAAAGTCATGGTCAAATTACCGGGACGTTCGCTGCATCGACAAATCGGGACATGCATGGAAGCCAATGAGGGGCTAGAATTCTTCGCCCTAGACCGCCTCCCGGATTAAGGGCCTAACAGGCTCCCCCCAAATGCTCAGCTATCGCCATGCTTTTCACGCCGGCAACCACGCCGACGTGCTGAAACACCTCATTCTGATCGAGATCGCCCAATACATGGCCGAAAAGCCGGCGCCGTTCTGGATCATCGATACCCACGCCGGGGCCGGGCGTTATTCGCTGGATTCAGCCCACGCCACCAAGCTGAGCGAATACCGCGATGGCGTCGCCCGTCTCTGGGAAGCCAAGGGGTTGCCCAAGGCGGCGCTCAATTACCTCGATTTCGTCAAGATGCTGAACCCGGATGGCCAGTTGCGCCATTACCCGGGTTCGCCTTGGCTCGCCCGCCAGCTGCTGCGTGACAGCGACCGTCTGCGGCTTTATGAAATGCACAGCACTGACGGCAAGCTGCTGATGGAATGCTTCAAGGGCAGCGGCCGCGAGGTGGCGATCACCGACGGCGACGGTTTTGCCGGCCTCAAGGCCATCCTGCCGCCGCCACCGCGCCGGGCACTGGTCCTCATCGATCCGTCCTACGAAACCAAGGGCGATTACACGGCCGTCATCAAAACCCTGCAGGATTCGCTGAAACGTTTTTCCACCGGCACCTACGCGCTGTGGTATCCGATGCTCGGCAAACCGGAGTCCCGCCAGCTGCCGGAAAAGCTCAAACGACTGGGTGCGGCCAACTGGCTGCACGCGACGCTGGAAGTCAAGGCACCATCGCGCGATGGCTACGGCATGCACGGCAGCGGGATGTTCATCATCAACCCGCCATGGACGCTGGAAAAGACCCTGCATGACACGCTGCCAACGCTGGCTACCCTGCTCGCCCAGGACGCCGGCGCGAAATACACGCTGGAGAGCGAGTCAACCTAGCGAATCAACGTAGCTCGGTGTATTTGGCCCGCGAGCCATAGGCTTTTTCGACCGGGTATTTCTCGGCATTTTTAGCTAGCTTGGCACGGGCCGCGGCGGCGAGATCGATGCCCGCCGTATCGGCGATAAGCAGCAGGTAGAGCAGGATATCGGCGCATTCGTCGCGCAGGGCTTCGGCAGCTTGTGGATTGGCCGGCAGCGCTTCCACCTCGGCATCGCTTTTCCATTGGGTCAGCTCCAGCAACTCGGCCGCTTCGAGATTGAGCGAGGTAATGAGATTGCGCAACGTGTGGAACTGCTGCCAGTCGCGCTCATCGCGAAACGCCCGCAATGCCACGGTCAACGCCGAAAAATCGCTCATTTTGAAATCCTTTCGCTAGAACGCTGATCATGCCAGCCCGGCCCGAATGCGGCAATGCAAGCGGTTCGGAAGCGGGGAACCTTCACCGGCTCTGCGCAATCCAATTTCCTGTAGTTTTCGCGAACGTCGGCGCTGTAAACCGGAGTCCCCAAGCTGGACGGAGGTATTGCGTGGTCACGGCTGATGCGGGTTTTTGAGAAAATTTTTGAAGCGGTTCCCGATGGCTTGCTGGTGGTCGATGCAGCAGGCCTGATTCTGTATGCGAATGGTGCGCTGGAACGTCTGTTCGGCTACATCCCTGACGAACTGATCGGCCAGCCGGTCGAGCGCCTGACGCCACACCAGCTGGCCTCGGTGCATACCGCCTATCGCGAACACTACCAATCAGCGCCAAAGGCTCGCGCAATGGGCGCAAGCAGCGACCTGCTCGGCTGCCGCAAGGATGGCAGCCTGTTTCCGGTTGACGTCATGCTCTCGCCGCTCGATATCGGCGACCGGAAGCAAACCCTGTGCGTCGTGCGCGATGCCACGGCGCGCAAGGAGATCGAAGAAAAGCTGACCATCGCCAACACGGTCTTCCAGTCAACCCAGGAAGGCATCGTCGTGACCGATGTGAATTGCCGCATCATCGCGGTCAATCCAGCCTTCGAGATGGCCACTGAATACAGCAAGAAGGAATTGCTTGGCCAGCACATGCGCGTGCTGCGCTCGGGGCGGCACGACGATTTTTTTTACCGCCGGATGTGGGACTCGATTCTGAGCACCGGGGAATGGCAGGGGCCGATCTGGAATCGCCGGAAAAATGGCGAGGTTTATCACGAATGGCTGTCGATCAGCACGGTGCGGGATCGCGACGGCCGGCCCATCCAGTATGTCGGGATCACCACCGACATGGGCCGGATGAATCACGTCGAGACTGCCGTCGAGCGGCTGGCGCATTACGACGCGCTGACCGGACTGCCCAATCGCCTGTTGCTCAATTCGCGTATCCAGAAAACATGGGAACGCGCCCACCGTGACGGCAAGCCGTTCGCCGTGATGTTCCTCGATCTCGACGGCTTCAAGGCGGTCAACGACAGGCTCGGCCACCCGGTCGGTGACGAGCTGCTCAAGGTCGTCGCCACCCGCCTGCGCGAGAACATGCGCGAAACGGACACCATTGCCCGGCTCGGCGGCGACGAGTTCCTGATTGTTCTCGAAGATGTCGGGCGCGACGATATCGTCGCGGTTGCCCAGCAACTGATCGAGCGGATCAGCGCCCCCTTCGATCTCGGGCTGGCCGAGCCGGTCTGCGTCGGGCTGAGCCTGGGCTGGAGCCATTACCCGGAACATGCCGACAACGTGTCGGCGCTGATCCGCCAGGCTGATGAAGCGCTGTATCAGGTCAAGCGTTCGGGCCGCGGGGCGTGGCGGGAGTATTGCGCTTAGTTCGCAGCCGCCACGCAGGTAAAATTGGCGAATCTGACGGTCAACCGGACTTGCCACGGTCAACCGGAAAAAATGGTCAAAATTGAAATTCCCCAAGGAGTTCGCATGCCCCTCTTCCGCCTCGCTGACAAACAGCCTCAAATCGGCGACAACGCCTGGATTGCGCCCAACGCCACGGTCATCGGCGATGTCCGCCTCGGCGCCAACAGCTCGATCTGGTGGAACGCCACGCTGCGCGGCGACAACGACCCGATCCACATCGGCGACAACACCAACATCCAGGACGGTTCGGTGCTGCACACCGACGAAGGCGTGCCGATGCACATTGGCAACAACGTCACCGTCGGCCACCTCGTCATGCTGCACGGCTGCACGGTTGGCGACGGCAGCCTGATCGGCATCGGCTCGGTGATCCTCAACCGCGCGGTGATCGGCAAAAGCTGCATCGTCGGCGCCAATACGCTGATTCCTGAAGGCAAGGTCTTCCCGGATCGCGTGCTTATTGTCGGCTCACCGGGCAAGGTCATCCGCGAACTGAGCGATCAGGATGTCGCCAACCTGCAGAAATCGGCTGAACACTACGTCGCCAACGCCAGTCGTTATCGCGATACGCTGCAGCCGCTGTAAACCCGGCCAGCCGATGCGTTTCCTGCTCATTCTGCCCCTGCTACTCAT
Source organism: Azonexus sp. (assembly GCF_049652925.1). Taxonomy (GTDB): domain Bacteria; phylum Pseudomonadota; class Gammaproteobacteria; order Burkholderiales; family Rhodocyclaceae; genus Azonexus. The sequence continues at coordinate 127,700 of NZ_JBASFI010000002.1, read as the reverse complement.
CGCCAGCCCGAGCCAGGCCGACCCCTGCGACGAGCTACCGAAGCCATCGGTAACGATCAAGCGAATCGACGAGCGCCTCAGCTACAACACCGAGTACAGCTACCGGTCGCTGACCAACATCGGCGCCGCGCTGGCGCGCCCCGGCAAGCAGGTGCTCGGCCTGACCCGCGGCAACGCAACAGTCAGTTTCGCCTCGAGCACGCCTTCGATCACCGACCCGACCGGGCGTTGGGAATGCGCCAGCCCCCAAATCACGCTGACTTTCGGCTTCAGCCCGATGACCGTTTACGTCGCCCGCGAATTCCCCGAAGGCACCTGTGCCTACAAGGAAATCCGCGAACACGAAATGCGTCACGTCGAGGCCTACCAGAAGCACATCGCCAGCATCGAGAAGGAATTGACCGAGTCGCTCAATGCCCGCTTCGCCACCGGTAGCGTGTGGCGCGGCCCGGTCGGCCAGACCGCCGCACGGCTCCGGCAGGAACTCGACGCGCGCTGGGCACCTTACGTCCAGCGACAGATCAAGCTGGTCGACGAAGCCCAGGCCAAAATCGATACCGCCGAAGAATACGAACGCGTCGCCAATGCCTGTGACGGCGAGATCAGCAAAGTACTGCGCGGCAAGTCATGAGCGACTTTGCCGCCCGGATTCAGGATGCGCTGCAGCCCCTGGCCGGCGCCACGAGGGCCGGCGCCATGGCCGCCTACATGCAAGGGAAATTCGATTTCCTCGGCATCCAGACCCCGGCCCGACGCCAAGCAGTATTGCCCATCATGCGCGCCTTCACCGGCAATCCGGTCGACGCTGCTCACGAACTCTGGGCATTGCCGGCGCGTGAGTACCAGTACGTCGCCGTCGACCTGTTGCGGCGGCAGAACAAGCGGCTGGCGGCCAGCGACCTGCCGGCGCTCGAAGCGCTGGTCCAGAACAAATCCTGGTGGGACACCGTCGACGGGCTGGCCCCGACGATAGGCGCCATCGTCGCCCGCGAGCCGCAACTGGTCAGCCGCATGGACGCCCTGATCGGCGCTCCCGACTTCTGGCTACGTCGTATCGCCTTGCTGCATCAACTGGACTGGAAAGAAAAAACCGATCCAGCGCGCCTCTTCGACTACTGCCTGCGCTGTGCCGACGAACGGGAATTTTTCATCCGCAAGGCCATCGGCTGGGCGCTACGTCAATATGCCCGGACCAACCCGGTCGCCGTGCGCCAGTTTCTCGAGACAAATCGGGAAAAACTGTCCGGGCTATCGTTCCGGGAAGCCGCGAAACACCTGTAGCCTGGACGAAAAAAAGCCACTATCCGATGGATAGTGGCCTTCCGCCTAGAATGAAAACGCTTTAAACCGCGCTCGCCAGATTCGACAGCGTGATGTTCGGCCGCATGTTTTCCATCACTTTCTGCAAACCGACCCGTGCCTTGGTATTGATCAACAGGGGAGCGCGCAGGTTCGGCGTGATCGCCGCCTTGCCGCCTTCATCCTGCCTGAACAGAACCTGCATCACGGCCACATCCTCGGCCGCCGGCGACTGCAGCAGCGCATTTTCGGCATCGCTCAGCACCAGTTCGTAGTTGAAGCCCAGTGTCGTCGGGTCGACGATCTGGAATGCCAGCGTTGGGTCATCGAGCGACTGCAGCGTAAAACTGGCCGGGTGCTCCTTGCCTTCTTCATGTGCCAGCATGAAACGCTTGTTCTGCTCAAAGCCGACCAGGCCACCGGGAAAATTGATGACTTTCTCGGGGCTCACCTCAACTGCGCCAAACAAATAGGTTTCAATTTTCATTCTTGTTCTCCTCTCAATTGAAATGCATATAACATACCCCACACCATGCGGCGATGGTTGTATTTTCCACCACTATTGCGCATAGTGCACCCCCCATTTTTGCTGCACTGCCGTACCCATGCTGCCACCCATCGAACACCGTATTGCCACAGAGCTGGGCGTCCGCCCGGCCCAGGTCAACGCCGCCATTGCCCTTCTCGACGAAGGCGCCACCGTCCCCTTCATCTCGCGCTACCGCAAGGAAGCGACCGACGGCCTCGACGACACGCAACTGCGCAATCTGGAAGAACGCCTGACTTACCTGCGCGATCTCGAAGAGCGGCGCACGGCGATCCTCGCCAGCATCGACGAACAGGGCAAGCTGACGCCGGAACTCAAGGCCGAGATCAGCGATGCCGAAACGAAGCAGCGTCTCGAAGATTTGTACCTCCCCTACAAGCAGAAGCGCCGCACCAAGGCGCAGATCGCCCGCGAAGCCGGCATCGAGCCGCTCGCCCTCGGCCTGCTTGAAGACCCGAACCTGACACCGGACGACGAAGCTGAAAAATACCTCAACGCCGAGGCCGGTTTTGCCGACGCAAAGTCCGTCCTCGATGGCGCCCGCCAGATTCTCATGGAAAAGTTCGCCGAAGATGCCGAACTGCTCGGCGGCCTGCGCGCCTACCTCAGCGAACACGGCCATGTCCGCTCGACCGTCGTCGAAGGCAAGGAAACCGAAGGCGCCAAATTCCGCGACTGGTTCGATTTTGCCGAGCCGATTGCAACGATGCCTTCGCACCGCGCCCTGGCCCTGCTCCGCGGCCGCAACGAAGGCATGTTGTCGGTGACGCTGGTCCTCGATTCGGAACTCAACGAAGAAGCCGTCAAGCCGGGCAGCCAGAACCCATGTGAGCAGCGCATCGCCGCCCGTTTTGGCATCCGGCCACAAAACCGCCCGGCTGACAAATGGCTCGGCGACACCGTGCGCTGGACCTGGAAAATCAAGGTCTTCACCCACCTCGAACTCGAACTAATGAACGAGTTGCGCGAGCGCGCCGAGGAAGAAGCCATCCGCGTCTTCGGGCGCAACCTCAAGGATTTACTGCTCGCCGCCCCGGCAGGCCAGCACGTCACGATGGGCGTCGACCCCGGCATCCGCACCGGCTGCAAGATCGCCATCGTCGACGCCACCGGCAAGATGCTCGACCACGCCACCATCTACCCGCACGAGCCGCGCTGCGACTGGGACGGTTCGATTTCAACCATCGCCCGCCTGGCCGCCAAGCACCAGGTCAGCCTGGTCGCCATCGGCAACGGCACGGCCAGTCGCGAAACCGATAAGCTGGTGCAGGATGTCATGAAGCGTTACCCGGAAGCCCGGCTGACGAAAATTGTGGTCTCGGAAGCCGGCGCCTCGGTCTATTCGGCCTCCGAATTCGCCGCCAAGGAATTTCCCGATCTCGACGTCTCGATCCGCGGCGCTGTCTCGATTGCCCGCCGTCTGCAGGATCCGCTGGCGGAACTGGTCAAGATCGACCCGAAATCCATCGGCGTCGGCCAGTACCAGCACGACGTCTCGCAGACCAAGCTGGCGCGCAATCTCGATGCCGTCGTTGAAGACTGCGTCAATGCCGTCGGCGTCGACGTCAATACGGCCTCGGTGCCGCTGCTCGCCCGTATTTCCGGCCTGACCGCCGGGCTGGCTGCCAACATCGTGAGCTACCGCGATGCCAACGGCGCCTTCCGCTCGCGCGACGCCCTGAAAAAAGTCCCGCGCCTCGGCGACAAGACGTTCGAGCAGGCGGCCGGCTTCCTGCGCGTGCCGAATGGTGACAACCCGCTCGACAGCTCGTCCGTGCACCCCGAAGCCTACCCGGTTGTCGAGAAAATCATTGTCGACATCAACAAGTCGATCAAGGAAATCCTCGGCGACAGCCGTGCTCTCAAGGGCCTCAACCCGGCGAAATACACCGACGAACGCTTCGGCCTGCCGACCGTCCAGGACATCTTCAAGGAACTGGAAAAACCCGGCCGCGACCCGCGCCCCGAGTTCAAGACGGCGACCTTCGCCGACGGCGTCGAAAAGGTCGGCGACCTGCGTCCGGGCATGATTTTGGAAGGCGTCGTCACCAACGTCGCCGCCTTCGGCGCCTTCGTCGACATCGGCGTCCATCAGGACGGCCTGGTGCACGTCTCTGCCCTCTCCAACACCTTCGTCAAGGATCCTCACAGCATCGTCAAGGCCGGCCAGGTGGTCAAAGTCAAGGTGCTCGAAGTCGACCTGCAACGCCAGCGCATCGCGCTGACCATGCGCATGGGCGACGAGCCGAGTCAGGCGAAGCGTCAGGACAACGCCCCGACCGGGCGCGGCAATGCGCCAAGCCGACCCCAGCAACGCAGCACCGGCCCGGCACCGGCCGGCAACGCGATGGCGTCGGCCTTCGCCAAGCTGCGCAAGTGATTGCCACGGTCAACCGGAAATAAAGGCCAAAAACGAAATACCAGTTTCATTTGCTTACAACCTGAAACAGCATTCAGACAGCCAGAGGGCAACTAGCGGCGTAGACTGATGTCATCAAAACCCCCGGCCATTGCCATCATGAAACGCCCTCTGTTCCTGCTTGCTCTCATCCCCCTCGGCCTTTGGGGGATTTTCGCCCTGCCCGACATCCTCGCTGCCAACCCCGCTGGCTTCTGGGACTGGCGCAAGTCGCTGATCATCCTCTCCGGCCTGCTCGCCCTGTGGTGGATGAGCGCCGGGATGCTGCTCGCCGCGCGCCCGCGCTGGCTGGAAGCGCGTTTTGGTGGCCTCGACAAGCTCTACCGCCTGCACAAGAACATCGGCATCGGTGCCGGCCTCTTGGTCCTCACCCACTACCTGCTCGAATGGCTGCCCAAGACCCTGTCCAAGGCTGGCCTGATCACCGGCCCGAATCGCCCGCGCGGACCACGCGGAGAGCCCGAGTTCTGGATGGACCTGGCCAAGGATGTCGGCGAATGGGCCGGCTACATCCTGATGGCACTGGTCGTCGTGGCGCTGATCAAACGCATTCCCTACCGCTATTTCCGCTGGGTGCACAAGGCCTTTGGCGCCGTTTTCCTGGCCGGTGCCTTCCACGGCTTGATGCTCATGCCGACGACCTTCTGGCAAAGCCCGCTCGGCTGGCTGACCGCTGCACTCGCTGCTGCTGGCGTTGTCCCCGCCCTGCTCTCGCTGACCAATCGCATCGGCCGCAACCGCCAGCATCGCGCCGAAATCGTTTCGATCAGTCAGCACGATGGCAAGTTGCTCGAAATCGTCTGTCGCCCACTAGCTGGCTGGCCGGGCCACAGTGCCGGACAATTCCTCTTCGCCAACTTCGGCCCCCGCGGCGAAGGCGCCCATCCCTTCACCATCGCCTCTGCCTGGAATGCGCAGGATGGCACGCTGACCCTGGCCATCAAAGCGCTCGGCGATTTCACGGCCAAGCTCCCGGCGCTGATCAAGGCCGGCCAGACTGTCACCCTCGAAGGCCCCTACGGCGCATTTGATTTTTCGGCAAAAATTCCGGTTGACCGTGGAAACGCTCAACATCAGGTCTGGGTCGCCGGCGGCATCGGCATCACGCCCTTCCTCGCACGCCTTGAGCAATTGGCGGCCGCCCCGGCGCCAGCGAAATCCACGGCCGATCTTTTCTACTGCACGCCAAACGCCGCTGCCGGCAACTTTCCCGACCAGCTCGAAGCCCTCTGCGTTGCAGCCGGCGTCCGCCTGCACCGCCGCCTGACCGACAACACCGGCCCGCTCTCGCCGCAGGAAGTCGCCGCCACGCTGCGGCCCAACAGCACCGTCTGGTTCTGCGGTCCGGCCGCCTGGGGCAAGGCCCTGGGCCAAGCGCTGCAGACCGGCGGCCTGTCCCGCACCGCCTTCCACCAGGAGGCCTTCGAGTTCAGATAGGGCCGGCATCGGCTGGTATGATTCGCTCTCCGCAACGAACATACGCAGTCATGACCAAGGTTTACGGCATCAAGAACTGCGACACCATGAAGAAGGCCATGAACTGGCTGACTGAAAACGGTGTCGCCTACGAATTCATCGACTACAAGAAGGTCGGCGTCGCCGAGGCCAAGCTGCCGGACTGGAACGCCCGGGCCGGCTGGGAGAAGTTGCTCAACACGCGCGGCCTGATGTGGAGGAAACTCAGCGACGAGGAACGTTCTGCGGTCGACGAGCAAAAAGCCCTCAAATTGATGGCGCAATACCCGAGCCTGATCAAGCGCCCGGTGCTCGACACCGGTACCCAGCTCATCGTCGGCTTCGCGCCGGAAAACTATGCGGAAAAGCTGAAGTGAGCGGCAGTTACGTCCAGCGCTTCATCTTTGAAGGCCTCGACATTCGCGGCGCCGTCGTTCATCTCGGCGACGCCTGGCAACAGATGCAGGCCGGCCGCGACTATCAGCCGACCGTCGCCCAGTTGCTCGGCGAAACGGCTGCCGTGACCGCCCTGATTGCCGGCCAGCTCAAGCAGCCCGGCCGCCTGACCCTGCAGTTGCGCGGCAATGGGGCCATCCAGTTGCTGGTCATGGACTGCAACGAACTGCTGCAGATGCGCGGCATGGCGCGCAGCAACCCGGTCGTGCTGGCGGCGCCGGTGCCGGAACTGCTCGGCGCCCACCAGGGTGGCCAACTCATGATGAGCCTCGACATGCCGGAAGCCCGCCAGCCCTATCAAAGCTTCGTGCCCATGGTAGGCGAAAGCATCGCGGCGATCTTTGAGCATTACCTCGAACAATCCGAACAACAACCGTCGCGCCTGTTTGCTGCCTGCAGCCCGGAGGCTGCGGCCTGCCTGTTCCTGCAAAAGCTGCCCGAGGCCGACCACCACGACCAGGATGGCTGGCAGCGCATCACCCAGCTGGCCGCCACGGTCAAGCCGGCCGAGTTGCTCGAACTCGACACTGCAAGCCTGCTCGGCCGCCTCTTCCACGAAGACATGAGCGAACACGGCATCCGCCTCTACGACCCGCGCCCGGTGGCCTACCACTGCCCGGAGGACCGCAACAAGGTCGCCGACATGATCCGCAGTCTGGGCCATGCCGATGCCGAGACGATCCTCGCCGAGCACGGAGAAATCGTCATTCGCGACGACATCTGCAACCGCGACTACCACTTCAGCGCCGACGATGTCGCCGCGCTGTTTGCCATCAGCGAAGGCAAGGCACTACATTGAACCTGCCGACTGAAACCTTCGTCCTTGGCCGAAGGGTCGAGCTACTCTATCGAAATGTTCGGCTCGGGCAGGTTGTTTCGGTCGTCAACTCGACGATCCTGACCTGGGTCGCCATTTCGCTGGTGGACAATTCAGCCTTTTACGGCTGGTGGCTGGCCGCCATTGTGATCGCCGCCTTGCGCCTCAGCCAGGCCATCAGCTACCGCCGCACAGACCCGGCACTACGCTTGAAAAACGCCAGCTGGTGGCGCCAGCGGGCCCTGTGGAGCGGAACCGGCGCCGGTCTCGTTTGGGCCAGCGGCGCCCTGCTGCTCATGTCCCAAGGCAATACTCACCTGCAACTGCTGACCGGCCTGGTGATGTCCGGCATGGTCGCCGGTGCCGTACCCATCCTGGCGGCCGACCGCCTTATCTTCCGCTGCTACGCGATTCCCGTGGCCCTCGCCGTCGCTTTCGGAACGCTCGGCAACGACCCGTTGCATATCGCCTTCACCGCCATGTCGTTGATCCTCCTGCTGGCGGTAACTCGCAGTGCCGATTTCTTTCACAGCGCCCTGCAGGAAACCTTCCGGCTTGAACACGAAAAAGACGGCCTGCTGACAGAACTGGCCCACGCCCGGGATGTCGCCGAACGTTCAAACCGCGCCAAGACCGAATTCCTGGCCAATATCAGCCATGAACTGCGTACGCCGATGAACGGCATCATCGGCATGGGCGATTTGCTGGCCCTCGAGGCCCTGACCCCGGAGCAACAGGAATTGCTGCACCACCAGCGACATTCGGCCGACCAGCTCATGCAACTGATCAATCACCTGATCAAGTTGTCGGCGCTCGAAGCCGGCCATGTCCAGATCAAACACGCCTCGTTTGCCGTCGGCAGCATGTTCGAAAGCCTGCTCTCCGGCCAGCAGAAAGCGGCAGCGGCCAAAAACCTCACCCTGTCGCTGCATTCCGATCCGGCACTGCCTGAAATCTTGATCGGCGACCCTGACCGCCTGCACCAGATTTTCGGTCATCTGGCCGGCAATGCCATCAAATTCACCAATCAGGGCAACGTCGACATTGCGGCGAAGCTGCTCGAGCGTCAGGGCAAAACCGTTAAAATCGAATTCTCGGTCGTCGATACCGGCCCCGGCATGACAGCGGAAGAACTTCGAATGATCAGTGGACTGCTCGTTCAGGGCGACGGTTCGACCATTCGCAAGCACGGTGGCATCGGCGTCGGCTTGCCGATCGCCCGCAAGCTGGTCGAACTGATGGGCGGCAAACTGGACATCGAAACCGAGCTCGGCCGGGGCTGCACCTTCCGCTTTACGCTGGCTTTCGAAGCCCCCGACCCTGAGGCCGGGCACACCTAGGCGGAACCCCGAACGCGCCGGCCCGGGCCGGTCTCAGAGCACCTTGCCGGGATTGAGCAAACCGCGCGGATCGAGCGCCTGCTTGAGCGAACGCATCAGCGCCATTTCGACAGGGCTCTTGTAGCGCAGGATTTCCTGGCGCTTCAACTGGCCAATGCCATGCTCGGCCGAAATCGAACCGTTCAACGCATGAACCGCATCATGAACGATGCGGTGAACCTCGGGCTCGCAGGCCAGGAAGTTGGCGTTGTCGCCGGCGTTGGCTTGCGACAGGTTGTAATGCAGGTTGCCATCGCCAACGTGGCCGAAGGCAACGACGCGTACACCAGGAAAGGCCTTGGCCAGCGCCGCATCGGCCGTCGCCAGGAACTGGGGAATCCGGGAAACCGGCACCGAAACATCGTGCTTGATGCTGATGCCTTCGATCTTCTGCGCTTCGGAAATATTCTCGCGCAGCGCCCACAGCTTTTTCGCCTGCGTTTCCGATTGCGCCACGACGCCGTCGCTGACTTCGCCAGCTTCCAGGCGCCCGGCCAGCCAGGCTTCGACGGCAGACGGATCGGCCTCGGAGAACTCGGCCAGCACGTACCATGGCGATTCGTCGGTTGGCAGCAAGGTATCGGGAATGTTCTTGAGGACCAATCCGAGAGAGGTTTCAGAAACCAGCTCGAAGGCCGTCAGTTGGGCATCAAAAGCGGTTTTGGCCAGATTCAGCAGGTCGACCGCCGCAGCCGGTGAAGCGACATTGAGCCAGCAGGTAACCTGCCTTTTGGGCAGCGGAAAAAGCTTGAGCACGGCGCCGGTAATGATGCCCAGCGTGCCCTCGGCGCCGATGAACAGTTGTTTGAGGTCGTAACCGGTATTGTCCTTGCGCAGGCCGCGCATACCGTTCCAGATGTCGCCATTGGCCAGAACCACTTCGAGACCGAGCGTCAGTTCGCGCGTGTTGCCGTAGCGCAAAACCTGCACACCGCCAGCATTGGTCGACAGATTGCCACCGATCTGGCACGTCCCTTCCGACGCCAGGGCCAGCGGGAAAAGCCGGTCGGCGGCGCTGGCGGCCTCCTGAACGGCAGCCAGCGTGCAGCCGGCCTCTACTGAAATCGTGCTGTTTTTCCGGTCGACCGTAAGAATGCGGTTCAGGCGGCTCAAGCTGACGACTACCGCACCGCCCGAGTCATCAGGCGTTGCCGCACCGCACAGACTGGTATTGCCGCCCTGCGGCACGATCGCCACGCCAGCCTCGACGCAGATCTTGACGACCGCAGCCACCTCGGCGGTGTTGCCAGGGCGGACAACGCATTGCGCCGCGCCGCGGTAACGGCCGCGCCAGTCGGTGACGAAGGGCGCGATGTCGGCCGGGTCGGAGAGCACCTGGGCCGGGCCGACGAGGGCGGCGAGTTGATCGATCAGGGAAGTATTCATTGGGTATTAATCGAGCAGCGAATGCAACAGTGGCAGCATGTGCTCGGTGGCCTTGCGCCCGGCGGCAATGGCTTCGCCTGCACGATGGTAGTCGAGCAGGTTGAGTTGGCCGAGACGCGGCGTGATGAGCACGTCAGCCGGTTCTCCGGCCAGGCGCGAACGCGAGATGCGGCCCTGCATGATGGCGATACTGTTGCTCACCACATCGGCCAGCGAAGGCTGAACCGGCCTCTCCTCACCACCACCAAACCAGCGACCGACGGCATTGCGCCACCCCCCGCTGGCCATGACCGGCTTGCCGTTGCGCCGCTGCAGCGTGGTCAGGATGTCCATGCCAAGATCGACGGCGATGACGACTTCTGCATCGAGCACCCGGCACAGCGAAACGGGGACCGGATTGACCAGGCCACCATCGACCAGAAAACGCCCGTCGAGTAATTGCGGTGAAAACAGGCCGGGCAGCGCGATTGAGGCACGTACCGCATCGACAACAGATCCGTCGCGTAACCAGACCTCGCGGCCCGTCGCCAGATCGGTGGCGACGCAGGCGAAAGGCCGGTCGAGATCAGCAAAGGAATTTTCGAGGAAGGAGACCGCAGCAAAATCAAGCAGCTTTGCGCCCTTGATCAGACCGCCAGTCAGGCTGACATCGAAGAAGCGGAGTACGTCGCTCCGACTGAGTCCGCCCGCCCAGGCTTCGAGCTTGTCAAGATCACCGGAAGCATAGGCGGCGCCGACAAAGGCACCGATCGAGGTGCCGCAGACGACATCAGGCTCAATGCCGGCCTCCCGCAGGGCGCGCAACACGCCGATATGCGCCCAGCCGCGCGCCGAGCCGGAGCCGAGAGCGATGCCGAGACGCGGCCTGGCCACGGCAGATTAGCCCGGACCGACCGGCTGGGCGTACAAGTCGTGGTGGTCGGCGTCGATGACCTTCACCTGGATGAAATCGCCCGGCTGGGCATCGAAATGACCGTCGATGTAGACCACGCCATCGATTTCCGGCGCGTCGGCCTTGGAACGGGCAATCGTGCCTTCCTCGTCGACGGCATCGACCAGCACCTGAATGACCGTGTCGATCTTGGCTTCGAGCTTGGCGGCAGAAATATCTTCCTGAACCTGCATCAGCCAGCGCCGACGGTCTTCGCGCACATCTTCCGGCGGCAGGCCTTCAAGTTCGTTGGCCTTGGCGCCTTCGACCGGCGAGTAGGCGAATGCGCCGACGCGGTCGAGCTTGGCGTCTTCGAGGAACTGGATGAGTTGGTCGAAATCCTCGTCGGTCTCACCGGGGAAGCCGGTGATGAAGGTCGACCGGATGACGATTTCCGGGCAGATGTCGCGCCATTTGGCGATGCGTTCCAGCGTGTTCTCGGCCGAGGCCGGGCGCTTCATTGCCTTGAGGATGGTCGGACTGGCGTGCTGGAAGGGCACGTCGAGGTAAGGCAGGATCTTACCTTCAGCCATCAGCGGGATGACGTCATCAACCGACGGGTAGGGGTAAACGTAATGCAGGCGGACCCAGATGCCGAAGCTGGCCAGTGCCTCGCACAGCTCTTTCAGGCGGCTCTTGACCGGCTTGCCGCCCCAGAAGGCGGTGCGGTATTTGAGGTCGACGCCGTAGGCCGAGGTGTCCTGTGAAATGACCAGGATTTCCTTCACCCCGGCGCGGGCCAGGTTTTCGGCTTCGGCCAGCACATCACCAACTGGCCGCGAAACGAGCGGGCCGCGCAGCGACGGGATGATGCAGAAGGTGCAGCTATGGTTGCAGCCTTCGGAAATCTTCAAATAGGCAAAGTGATCCGGCGTCAGGCGCACGCCCTGCGGCGGCACGAGATCGGAATACGGGTCGTGCGGTTTCGGCAGATGGGCATGGACGTAGCTCATCACCTCGTCGGCGGCATGCGGGCCGGTCACGGCAAGAACCGATGGGTGCGTTGATTGCACGATGTCGCCCTTGGCGCCGAGGCAGCCGGTGACGATGACCTTGCCGTTTTCGCTGAGCGCCTCGCCGATGGCGTCGAGCGACTCTTCAACCGCGGCATCGATGAAGCCGCAGGTATTGACGATGACGAGGTCCGAATTGTCGTAGCTCGGCGAAATCTCGTAGCCTTCGGCGCGCAGCTTGGTCAGGATGCGCTCGGCATCGGAAGAAGCCTTCGGGCAGCCGAGGGAAACGAAGCCGACGGTCGGCACTTTTTGCTGAATAGTCATGCGATGGAAACCTTATCCGGACAGGCCGGCAAACAAAGGGCGTATTTTACGGGGGAATCAGCCCGGCAGGCGGGCAAGTGCCTGTTTCAGCGCGTCAAAACATTTCGCATCGATAGCCGTGCCGACATTCTCGGCCATGATTTCCAGCGTCTTGGGAATCGGCACAGCGCCGCGATACGGGCGTTCGGCGGTGATCGCGTCGAAAATATCGGCCGTCGTGATGATCCGCGTTTCGAGGCAGATATCTTTCGCAGTCACCCCGCGCGGGTAGCCCTTGCCGTCGAAGCGTTCGTGGTGGGCGGCCGACACCTGCGCCAGCTCGGTAAAGGCGTCGATGCGCGAGAGGATTGTTTCGGTGTACATCGCGTGCGCCTTGACCGCCTCCCATTCTTCGTCATCGAGCTTGCCGGGCTTGTCGAGCACGCTGTTGCTGACGCCGAGCTTGCCGACATCGTGGAGCAGCGCGCCGCGTTTCAGCCAGCGCCGACGGTCCGCCGCCAGACCGAGCGTTTCGGCGATCAGGTCGGCGTAGAGCGCAACGCGCGAACTGTGACCGCTGGTGTAGGGACTCTTCGAGTCGACCACCTGGCCGAAGGCGGCGGCGATGTCGTCGAGATAATCATCATCGAGCGCCACGACATGCCCGGCCGGCTCAAGCGCCAGCACCGACGTCATGACGTCGGGCGAAGCCAGTATTTTCCAGAAGGCGTCGTCCCCCTCCAATTGCTCGAATGCCTCAACCAGAGCGGGATCGAACCAGCCACCCGCGCGCTGCCGGACCTCGTCGAAAGCCGCCTGCGGGCCGCCTGACGTATGAAACACATCAACGACCTGAGCCAGCAGCGCAATCCGCGAATAGAGCGGAATCGCCTCACCGGCCAGGCCATGCGGCTTGCCCTGACCGTTGAAATGCTCGTCGAGACTGTAGATGCCGGCCGACACGCTCTCGGGAAAGCGCAGCAGGCGGGCAATTTCGGCGCCACGCTGGCAGCGGGTGGCGATCAACTCGGTAGCGATCTGTTCGCCGTCGCGCATGATTGTCATGACGCTGCGAAAACGCTCGGCCAGCGGCGCCCTCAGCCCGGTATGGCTGAGCACGAACTGGAGCACTCTGGGCAGGCTGTCGCCGACCTTCTTGAAATCGCGCTTGAAGCTCAGGTCGTCGGTCAGATACAGCTCGCAGATGCGCGCCGCGTTGCTGCTGCAGCCCAGATCCTTGAGCAGCAGGGTGTAGTAGAGATTCCATAGATCGTCGTCGCCCAGCCCGAGCCGACGGCCGACGTGCATGCCGATCCAGCAGCAACGCACGCAGTGGCCTTCCGGCTGGCCTTCGGTAATGTCGAGCGCGTGACTGAGCGCCGAGATCAATTCGGAGAGTTTCAAGCCGGCCAGGGCGGGCAAGGTAAATTGAACTGGAGAATTCGCAGGCATTGGTTCGTAGATTACCAACAAACCATGAAGTTCTCTCACTGCGCAAGGATTTCTGCACGCCGGCGAGAACGGCCAGCTGGCTTCGCGTCATCAACCGAAACCGAAAATATGGCTTGATAACAATAAAAATTGTTGATCAACCCATTGCCCGCGTCCGGAACACTGACGCCATTAACTTTATTCGTTATAATGCGCGCCCCAGCGTTCTTAGCTCAGTTGGTAGAGCGTCTGCCTTACACGCAGAATGTCGGCGGTTCGAGCCCGTCAGGACGCACCAGACATACACTTCATGACAGATCATGAAGTACCAAAGCCCCGCTCCGGCGGGGCTTTTCATTTGTATATCTGCCCCACGCCGTGCATATCCATTCCATGGAATACCGCCATTCCTGCCGGTATCGGCGACAGAACACTCTGACACAGCAATTCGCATGGCGAATTCGACAGAAAAGCCGCTCAAACCAGCCGCCCCAAAGGGGATGTATCTCCCGACTCAGCCCGCCGGAGCAATGCTTTGGCGCATGAAGCACTGGTTCGACCGCAAACGCAAGCCCCTGGCCAGCAGCGCCTGCAGCGGATCGCCAATGTCTAGATGCGGATTTATTCCACAGCGATGCCCAAACTCAGCGAGGAATTAACGGATGAGGTGCCGCCTTCTCCTGTTTCTTGACTTGCTTGGCCACCTTCTTTTCCTTGTGGGTCAAAACAGCAGGCTTCTTGCCTTCCTTCGTTCCGTGCTTTTCCTTGCCCATGGTCGTTCTCCTTGTAGTCAATGGTGCACTGTTCAGACTAGCCGAAAATCATTTTCCAGTATGTTGGCGAGCGCACATATCGTTTTCGTTTTGTTCTGTACCATGCAGATTGGATTGGGGTTTTATAAATGACTGGCGCCAAATGCAGCCAGCAGTAAGTTAGACGAAACGCTAATAACCCTGACACTGAAGGACACCCATCAATGTGTCGTCAAACTTCCGAGAAATACCCAGCGGATACAAATGGAGGCGCGATGCCATCCGAATTGACATATAGCCCGAAACAGAACCGCATTCTTGGCTCACTGGCCACCAATGACTACTCTCGCCTGCAGGATGACCTTGAACTCGTCCATCTGGAACTTGGCCAGGTTCTCTATGAATCCGGCGATACGCTTGGCTACATCTACTTCCCGATTACCTGCATCGTTTCCCTGATCTTTACCACCAAAAAAGGCGGTACGGCAGAACTGGCTATTAGCGGCAAAGATGGACTGGTCGGCATTCCGCTGGTTCTGGGCGGCGATACGACGACGCACCGGGTGGTCGTCCAGAGTGCCGGCGCGGCCTACCGGCTCAAGGTCGAAGTCGTCCGCTGGGAACTCGACCAGGGTGGTGAGTTGCAGCATCTTGCGCTGCGCTACACCCAGGCGCTGATGACCCAGATGGCGCAAAGCATCGTCTGCAACCGATTCCATACCGTCGATCAGCAGTTGTGCCGCTGGCTGCTGTTCAGTCTCGACCTGCTGCCCGGCAATCAACTGAACATGACACAGGAACTCATCGCCAACATGCTTGGCGTGCGCCGTGAAGCGATCACCGAAGCCGCCGGAAAGCTCCAGGCAGCTGGCCTGATCGAGTACAGCCGTGGCCACATCACCGTCCTCGACCGCCCCGGTCTGGAAGCCCGGTCATGCGAATGCTACGCGGCTGTCAAAAGTGAATATGACCGGATATTCCTCCTGCAATCCGAAGGCCGGGGCCCCAGCCGCCCTCGCCCAAATCCGGCCAACGTACGCCATCGTGCCGAGGCTCGCTTGCTGCAATCGCCGCATCCGGAACCGAAAACAGCCTGGGACAACGCCCAGCTGGTGCACGAACTGCAAGTGCATCAGATCGAACTTGAAATGAGCAACGAAGAGCTCCGCCACTCCTATGAAGAAGCGGACAACCTGCGCGAACGTTATGCCGACATCTACGACTTCGCGCCAGTTGGCTATATAACGCTCGATCCGCTCGGCGTCATCATCGACATGAATCTCGCCGGCGCCGTACTGCTCGGCACCAAGGGTTCCCAAAAAGGCCGGCATCGCTTTGCCGCCTTCCTCGAACCCAATCATGCCGAGGCATTCAATCGCTTTGTCGACGATGTTCTCCATTCGAGCAAAAAGCTGCAATGCGAATCCGTGCTGGCTGCCAACGCCCATCGCCCGGCAACCAACATCCAGGTCGAGGCAGTGCCGGATGCCGACGGCCGCGAATGCCGGATGGTGGTCATCGACACCTCCGGTAATGCGACAAGCACCAGGCACCTATCGCGTCGGGTCACCGACAGCGACGGCACAACCACAAAGGAATGATCATCATGCTTTTTACCTTCAAATCCGCCACTAATGCCGACCTGATCATGCACGAAAAGAGCGCCAAGGAAATTCTTGCCCTGCTTTGTAAGAGCCCGGACGACGCGCGCGGAATCATCACCGTCGAGCAGTTGCCGGGAGCCATCGCGACGCTGCAAAAAGCCATTGTGGCTGACAAGGCCAAGCCGCAGGAACCCGCCTCCCGCCCGGGCAATACCGAAGCTGACGACGAGCCGCCGGTCAGTCTTGCCCAACGCGCCGCCCCCTTTGTCGACATGCTCGAACGCGCCGCAAATGCCGGCGAGCCGGTCGTCTGGGGGGTATGATCCGCCAATGCCGTCCAAAGGGAAGCGCGAGCGCGTCCAGCCCACATCCTCCGCAGTAGCTGATGACCAGTTCTTTCCGATCATCGGCATAGGTGCGTCAGCCGGCGGCCTGGAAGCACTCGAGCAGTTTCTCGGCGGCGTGCCGCCCAATAGCGGCATGGCTTTTGTCGTCGTCCAGCACCTCGACCCCAACCGCCACGGCATGTTGCCGGAACTCCTGCAACGCACCACCGCGATGGTGGTCAAGCAGGCGGGCAACCGGATGAAGATCAAACCGGACTGTGTTTATGTCATCCCGCCCAACAAGGATCTCTCGATCCTCCACGACACGCTCTACCTGCTCGATCCGGTAGCGGCACGAGGATTGCGTTTGCCGATCAACTCATTTTTGTCCAGCCTGGCCGACGACCGGCGCGAACGGGCCATCGGCATCATTCTTTCCGGCATGGGCTCGGATGGCACTCGGGGCCTGCTGGCGATCAGCGAACATGGTGGCCTGTCACTCGTACAGGACCCGGCCACAGCCAAATTCGATGCCATGCCGCGCAGCGCGATTGATGCCCGCCTGGCGGATATCGTCGCCCCGCCGGGCGATCTGGCGAGGCTGATTATCGACCGTCTGCAACACCCGCCTCGCCTTTCGTCCCTGGAGCCCTTTCTCGAGCCAGATAGCGACGCCAAGAGTTCGGCCTTCGAGAAAATCTGCATCCTGCTGCGCGCCCAGACCGGTCACGATTTCTCGCTATACAAGAAAAGCACGATCTATCGGCGGGTCGAGCGCCGGATGGGCATTCATCGGCTGGGCGGAATCGCCGATTACGTCGTTTTTCTCCAGAGCAACCCACAGGAAGTCGACCTGCTCTTCAAGGAATTGCTGATCGGTGTCACCAGTTTCTTCCGCGACCCCGCTGCCTGGGCCTATCTGCAGGAAGTAGTGCTGCCCGGGATGATTCGTGCCAAAACGCACGATAATCTGCTGCGCGCCTGGGTGGCTGGCTGCTCAAGCGGCGAAGAAGCCTACACGCTGGCCATGATCTTCCGCGAGGCGATGGACCTCGCCAAACCGGCCAACCGGATCGACCTGCAGATTTTCGCCACCGACCTCGATCCCGATGCCATCGCCAAGGCGAGGCAGGGATGCTATCCGTCCAGTATTGCCGGCGACGTTTCCCCTGAGCGGCTGGCGCGGTTTTTCGTCGAAGAAAATGGCCGGTTCCGGATCTGCCAGGAAATACGCCAGATGGTGGTGTTCGCGCCGCACAACGTCACGATGGACCCGCCTTTTACCCGGCTGGATATCCTGACCTGCCGGAATGTACTGATTTATCTGGGCACCGACCTGCAAAAGCGTTTGTTGCCGCTCTTTCACTACAGCCTGAAACCCGGCGGCACGCTGTTTCTCGGTTCGGCCGAAAGCATCGGCAACTTTACCGAGCTCTTTTCCCCGCTTGAGGCCAAGGCACGGGTCTATCGCCGGGAAGAATCAAAACAAAGAGCAATTGATGTCGACTTCCCGACCCGCCATCTGGACAACTCCCCCAACCCCATTCTGATGCCGTCACCGACCATGCAACCTGCCAACCTGCAAACCCTGGCCGACCAACTGCTACTGCAGAAATTCTCGCCGGCCGCCGTGCTGACCAACGCGGAAGGAGACGTCCTTTTCATCAATGGGCGGACCGGGAAATATCTTGAGCCGGCAGCCGGCAAGGCCAACTGGAACATCCATGCCATGGCCCGCGAGGGCTTGCGCCAGGAACTGATTCTCGCCCTGCCCAAAGCGCTGCGTAGCGCCGAGGCAGTGGTCATCAAAGATCTGACGATCGAGGATGGCGGTGAAACTCAACGCCTTGACCTGACTGTTTACCCGATCGAAGAACCGACCGCTCTGCACGGCATGGTGATGATCGTTTTCGCCGATGTCGTCGCGGTAAAACAGGAGCCCAAACGGCGCTCGAGAAAGCAGCTTGCCGACCTCCGGGTTGCCGAACTAGAACAGGCCCTGCTCAAGGCAAGGGAAGAAGTTCAGAGCATTCGCGAGGAGATGCAGACCTCGCACGAAGAACTCAAATCGGCCAACGAGGAGCTGCAATCGACCAACGAAGAGCTGCAGTCGACCAACGAGGAGCTGACCACTTCCAAAGAGGAAATGCAGTCCCTCAATGAAGAGTTGCAGACGGTCAACGCCGAACTCCAGTCAAAAGTCGATGAATGGTCGGCTGCCAGCAGTGACATGAAGAACCTACTCAACAGCACCGACATCGCCACGATTTTTCTCGACAACAGGCTGCATGTCCGACGTTTCACCAGCCAGGCGACCAAGATATTCAAGTTCATTCCGAGCGATATCGGACGGCCGCTGGCCGATATCGTCCATAAGCTCGACTACCTCGATTTGCAGAACGATGCCCGGGATGTGCTGCAAACACTGGCCATTTCCGAAAAGCCGATCACCAGCAAGGATGGATCCTGGTATATCGTCCGGATCATGCCCTATCGGACGCTGGAAAACGTGATCGATGGTGTAGTCATTACTCTCATCGACATCAGCGAAGCAAAACGTCTCGAAGCCGAGCTTCGGGCAGCCAGGTCAGCCAGCGATGCCGCCCTGACCGCCAAGGATCGATCATGACGCCACCCCCATCGATTACCCCGACCGAATTACGGCGCCGGGCAGAAGACCAACTCAACGCCACGCCGGGCGGCAAGCCAGCGGCCATGCCACATGGCGACCAGATGCGGCTGGTGCATGAGCTTCAAGTCCATCAGATCGAGCTGGAAATGCAAAACCAGCTGTTGCGCGAGGCTCAGTCGGAAATATCCCGAAACCTCGCGCAACTGACCGAACTGTACGATCTTGCCCCCATTGCCTATTTGACCCTGGATCGCACCGGCTGCATTACCAAATCGAATGCCATGGCCAGAAAGCTGCTGGGTAGCCCGGCCATCCCACTGGATCGCTGCCATCTGTCACGATTTGTGGCGCAAGAAGCACTGCACGGCTACAAGGAATTCATCGAGCGGGTTTTCTTGCAGGGCCGACTGGAATCCTGCAATCTGAAACTGGTCGGCCCGGCAGAATCCCCACCCGTCCATGTTTTCATGGAGGGCGTTGCCGATGAGGATGGTCGGGAATGCCGCCTGGTCGTCATCGATCTGAGCCGACAACATGCCTCGGATGAAGCCCTGGCTGCTCTGGCCATACGGACGGAAGAACTGGCTGCCGCCAAGACTGCAGCCGAAGCGGCTAATCAAGCCAAAGCGACTTTTCTCGCCAACATGAGCCATGAAATCAGGACGCCGTTGAGCGCCATTCTCGGCATGGCGCACCTGATGCGGCGCTCCGGTCTGAAATCCGATCAGGAAGTGCAGCTCGACAAGATCAACATCGCGGCCAGGCATCTGCTCGGGATCATCAACGATATCCTCGATCTGTCGAAAATTGATGCCGAACAGCTCACGTTGGAGCAGACACCATTCAGGCTCGATACGCTGCTGGCAGAAGTCAGCAGCCTGGTTGTCGACAAAATAAGGGACAAGAATCTCGACTTCCGCTTGGACATGGCACCGGCACTGCGCGAAAACCAGTTGATCGGCGACCCCTTGCACCTTAAACAAATCCTGCTCAACCTGTTGAGCAATGCCGTCAAATTTACCGAGCGCGGACAGATCGAGTTAAGGGCGAACGTGGATGCTGTGAACGACCAGGAAATGCTGGTCAGCTTCGCCGTCAAGGACACTGGTTGCGGCATTCCAGCCGACGCCCTGACTCGGGTCTTCACCCCATTCGAGCAGGTCGATGCCTCGACAACCCGGCAATACGGTGGCACCGGGCTTGGTTTGAGTATCTCAAGACGCCTGGTACGACTGATGAACGGTGAACTCGGGGTAAGCAGCACACTGGGCAGCGGCAGTACCTTTTCTTTCGCCATCAGCCTGCCAAGGCATATCGACAGTTCAGTCACGGCTCATGCTGAAACAAAGCCGTCGCATTCCGACGCTGAAAACATCCTCAAAACAAAGCATCGCGACAAGCGCATCCTGCTCGTTGAAGACGACATCATCATTCAGGAAGTGGCGCTGGCACTGCTGCAGGAAGAGATTGGCCTGCACGTTGAGGTAGCCGACAACGGCGCCCAGGCCGTCGATAATGCGGCCGCGAACGATTACGACCTCATCCTGATGGACATGCAGATGCCGGTCATGGACGGCCTGGCGGCAACCCGCGCCATCCGCCAACAAACAAAACACCTGACGACACCGATTGTGGCCATGACGGCCAACGCTTTTGACGACGACAATCAACGCTGCCGCGAAGCCGGCATGGACGATTTCATCGCCAAGCCGGTGGAACCGGAACTGCTTTTTGCCATGCTGGCCAAGTGGCTGACAACCACGCCGCCGATCAACCAGGCAGGCCCTGGTTGATGACAATCACGACCTGATGTTCGGCCAGGTCGTCGACCAGTTGAATCACATTGTCCGCTTGTTCCAGGCCATCCACAGTGACGCTGCCTCGGGCATTGACGCTTGAATTGACGGTGATGCGATAGACCGTTGCCCGATAGCGGTAGCGAAGCTTGAATCCAGGCCAATCCGCCGGCAGGCAAGGCGACAGGTGCAATTTGCTGCCTTCCAGCCGCAGGCCGAGCAGGGATTCAATGAGTAGCCGGTACATCCAGCCAGCCGAACCGGTATACCAGGTCCAGCCGCCACGACCGGTGTGCGGGGCCAGCGCATAGACATCGGCGGCCATCACGTAAGGCTCGGCCTTGTAGGTATCGATGGCTGTCACCGAATGGGTGTGGCTGATCGGGTTGATCATCGCCGCCAGTTCCCAGGCGCGTTCGCGGTCGCCCTTGGCGGCAAAGGCCATCGCTGCCCAGATCGCAGCGTGGGTGTATTGGCCGCCGTTTTCCCGCACGCCCGGGACGTAACCGCGGATGTAGCCGGGGTCGAGCCGCGATTTGTCGAAGGGCGGGTCGAGCAACTGGATCAGCCCGGCCTGACGGCGCACAAGCTGTTCGTCGACGGCCCGCATGGCCATCTGCCCACGTGACGCACTGGCCACGCCGGACAGCACGGCCCAGCTCTGCGAAATCGAGTCGATCCGGCACTCCGGACTGGTACTCGAGCCGAGCGGCGTGCCGTCGTCGAAATAGGCGCGACGATACCAGGCACCGTCCCAGCCCTTTTCCTCGATGTTCTGATGCAGCCGTGCCGCCTCGCCGAGGCAGAGTTCAGCAAATGCCGGGTCGCCATGACGGGTCGCCACGCCACTGAACTGCCGGAGCACTTCATGCAGGAAGAAGCCGAGCCAGACGCTCTCGCCCCGGCCCTCGATGCCGACCCGGCTCATGCCGTCGTTCCAGTCGCCGGAGCCGATGAGCGGCAGGCCGTGCACACCGAAACGCAGGCCATGGCGGATGGCGCGCACGCAGTGGTCGTAGAGGCTGGCGACCTCGCCCGAACGAATGGGCAGATCGTAGTAAGAGTCGTCCTCGGGATTGACCGGGCGGCCTTCGAGGAAATTGCTGCTTTCAGCGAGCACGCCGGTGTCGCCGGTGGTCTGCACATAGCGGCAGACGGCCAGCGGCAGCCACAGATAGTCGTCCGAACAGCGGGTACGAACGCCGCGCCCGGCCGGCGGATGCCACCAGTGCTGGACATCGCCCTCGGCAAACTGGCGGCCGGCACTGAGCAGGAGGTGTTCGCGGACCAGCACCGGTTCGGTATGAACCAACGCCATCATGTCCTGCAACTGGTCGCGGAAGCCGAAGGCCCCTCCCGACTGGTAATAGCCGCTGCGCGCCCAGACCCGGCAGGCCAGCGTCTGATAGACCAGCCAGCCATTGGCCAGCAGATCGAGCGCCGGGTCGGGCGTCTCGACCTGCACGGCGCCCAGTGACTGTGCCCAATACGCCTCAACCGCCTCGAGTGCCATGCGCGCTGCCAGCGGGCCACGGAAGCGCTGGATCAAATGGTTGGCGTCATCCGTCGTTCGACCAACGCCGAGACGGAAGGCAATCTCGTGTTCTTCGCCATCAGCCAGGTCAAGCGCTATCTGGATGGCGCCGCAGGGGTCGAGCCCGGCGCCGACCTTGCCGGAAAGACGGGCTCGTTTGAGCGCCGAGGGCTCGCCCGGCGAACCGTTGCGGCCGATGAATTCGATGCGGTCGCCGGTCAGCGTACGGCTGGTTTCATCGACATCGAAGAAGGCGACACGTCCCGCGAACTCCGGGCTGTAGGGATTTCGTGCCAGCAGTGCACCGCTGCCAGCGGCAATCTCTGTCGTGACATGCATGGCCGTTTTGGCCCGCAAATCGCCGAGCACCCACTCGACATAGCCGGTTGCCGAGATCTTGCGCGGTCGACCGGAAATATTGGCCAATTTCAAAACCGAGAACTTGACTGGCGCGTCGATAGCGACATAGACCTTGAGTTCCGAGCGAATGCCGCCGACCGAGGTTTCGAAGCTGGTCACGCCAAAACCGTGGCGGACCACGTAAGGCATGGCGCCGCGCACCGGCAAGGGCATCGGCGACCAGACATGGCCGGTTTCCTCGTCGCGCAGGTAGATCGCTTCGCCGCCGCCATCGCTGACCGGGTCGTTGTGCCACGGCGTCAGGCGGAATTCGTGGGCGTTGTCGCTCCAGGTGTAGGCGCTGCCGCTTTCCGAAATCACCGTGCCGAACTGCGGGTTGGCCAGCACATTGGCCCACGGGGCCGGCGTCGCATGGCCGGCAGCCAGCGTGATGACGTACTCCCGGCCATTGGCGGCAAAGCCGCCCAGGCCGTTGAAGAACTGCAGATCAAGGCCACTCACGGTTGCTGCCGGCGGCGCTTCGGGGCGATAGCGCCGACTCACCACCAGACGCGGCACACGTGATTCGGGCGGGCTGCGCAGGTCGAGCTGTTCGGCCAGCGTGCCACGGCCATCGGTGATCACGGCGCGCGCCACGGCTTGCAGCAGGATGCGGTCCTCGCTTGAAATCTGTTCGGCCAGCCGCACGAAAATACCGCCCGGCCGGTCGATGACGCTGGCCTCGATGCCCGAGGCGATGAGCCCCATGATCTGATCCTGCAGCCGCTGGCGGTAGCCGGCGTGGTCCTCGTTCCAGATCACCAGATCAACGACCAGCCCCTTGAGGCGCCAGTAGGCGTGGGCCTGGACCAGTTGGCGAACGAGGTCGATATTGGCCGAATCGCCGATCTGCAGCAAAACGATGGGCAGGTCGCCGGAAATGGCATAACCCCAGAGGCCCGACTGCCCGCGCTGATTGCGCATGAGCACTGAGGCTTCGGCCCGCAGCGAAGCATTGGCATGAATGACCGAACCGGCCAGACGGGCATAAAGCTGGGCATCTGCTTCGGTGGCATTGAGCTGGCGCAGCACAACCTGGCTGTGCGTCCAGGTCAGTTCGAAGACGCGGTCGGCGAGATGCCGGTCCTGATATTTCTCGACCAGGCCGAGCGCCGCGGCGCGGCTGTCGGCGATGCCGGTCACCACATCGATGGTCACCGACTGCTCGGGTTCGAGCACGATGCGATGGCGAATGGCCACGATCGGCTCGAGCACCGAACCATCGCTGCCGGACAGCCTGCCGGGCTCTTCCATGGCCTGCGGCCGGGCGGCGCTACGGGTCCGGCCGATGAAGCGGGCACGATCGGTTTCGCCGGACACAGCACTAGAAACAGCATCATGGACGGCCATCAGGTGCAGCATCCACGGCGCCCGCTCGGTGAGCGAACGCGGCCGCCGGCTGCACAACACGGCATTGCCCCCATGCAGGATTTCCGTCTGCACGAACAGGTTGCTGAAGGCCGGATGGAGTTCGTCGGCCGCCGCCGGGGCGACGACCACCTCGGCGTAACTGGTCACCTCGATTTCGCGGCGCTGGCGTGAGCGGTTGGTGATTCGGGTCCGCCGCAGCTCGATATCGTCCTCGGGTGAGACAACGATGTCGGTGTAGGTTTCGAACTCGCCCTCCCCGCCGTCGAGCGAATCACGGCGGCGGAATTCGGCGCGGCCTTCGGAAAAGATCGCCTCATAATGATCGGGCCGCTTGAGCGTCGGCTGGTAGGCCGTAGACCAGACGGTGCCGCTGGCCAGTTCGCGGATGTAGCAGAAGCTGCCCCAATTGTCGCGGGTGCCGTCTTCGCGCCAGCGGGTGACGGCCAGATCGTTCCAGCGGCTGTAGCCGCCGCCGGCATTGGTCACCATCACGTGGTAGCGGCCGTTCGACAGCAACTGGACTTCCGGCACGGGGGTATCGGGTGTGGTGAAGACGCGGATCGGCGTTTCGTCGATGGTCGAATCGGCACGCGCATCGGCCAGCTCGGCCGTGTGCGAGAACAAGGTCGTGGCCTTGGGAATGCGTTCCTGCAGCAGGAGCAGGATGGCCTGGAACAGGCGGTCGGCGACAAAACGCCGCTGCATCGGCTGATTGAGCAGCAGGTAATCGAGCGCCAGCAGACTCATACCCTGGTGGTGGGCCATGAAGGAACGGACGACAACATGCGACTGGCCGCGCCGCTGGCGGGCCGGCGTGTAGTCGATGGCCTCGAAGAAGCCGTATTTGCCGACAAAGCCTTCGTCAGCCAGGCGCTGCAGGTTGAGGCAGGCCGCTTCCGGCGCCACCATGAGAGCCAGCGCCGAGGCATAGGGCGCGATGACCAGATCCTCGGCCAGCCCGCGCTTGAGGCCCAGCCCCGGCACGCCGAAAGCCCGGTACTGGTAGTTGAGATGCAGGTCGACCGTGTTGTAGCCCGATTCGGAGACGCCCCACGGCACGCCGCGCTGCTTGCCGTACTCGATCTGCCGCGCCACGGCGGCCTTGCAGGTCTGGTCGAGCAAGGTGTTTTCGTAATTGGGCATGACCAGCATCGGCATCAAGTACTCGAACATCGAGCCGCTCCACGACAGCAAGGCCGGTTCGCCCCCGGTGCCGGTGAGCAGGCGGCCGAGCGAGAACCAGCTTTCCTGCGGCAGTTGTCCCTGGGCGATGGCGACGAAGTTGCACAGCCGGGCTTCGGAGGCGAGCAGATCGTAGTAACTGGTATCGACCCGGCGTTCGCCGACGTTGTAGCCGATGGTCAGCAAGTGGCGGGTCTTGTCGAAGAGGAAGTCGTAGTCCATCTGCGCCAGTGCGCCGGATTGCTCGGCCAGGGAATCAATCAGGGCGATGCGCTGGGTGGCGACGTTGCCGGCCAGGACAATCCGGCGCGACAGCTCGATCAGCCAGCTGCGTTGCTCGGCGTTCAAGTCCATCGCCAGGTGAGTGTCGATATCCGGGCAACGTTCGGTGGCCAGTCGGGCCAGTCCGCGCAGCGTCGGCAAGGCGGCTTCGTTGGCGATCCGGGCAAATACTTCCAGCCCGGCCGGCGCTGGCGGCAGACTCAGCCAGGGAGCCAGATGTTCGAGTTCGGCCCGCGACTCGGCCAGTTTGTTCACCAGCGCCTGAGCCCATTCCGCTGCCTCGTTTTCCGGCAGGGATTCGTCGATCACCGGGCGGCTGGCTTCAACCTCGCTTAGCAACTCGTCAGCCCCCTCGCCCAATTGCCGCAGCAGGCGGGCCATGGCCGAAACGGTCGGCGGCGGAATCAGCATCGCCGTATCAAGCTGCTTGCGCCAGGCGGCCAGCGTGCCGGCCACGGCGTCGTCCGCTGACTCGGCAAGCAGGCCGAGCGTGTCGTTGAGGCCGGCCAGCAAGCGCGGCTGCAAGATCGGGGCGTCAGCCAGTTCGAGCAGGCCGCCGCGCAAGGTCAGCAGATGGCCGGCCAGGTTGCCGCTGTCGACCGTCGACACGTAGAGCAGCGGCAAGGGTTGCAGGGTCTGGGTGTCGTACCAGTTGTAGAAATGGCCGCGATAACGTTCCAGACCGATCATGGTGCGTAGCGTGTTGGTCGTCCGTTCGAGCAGCCTGCCGGTCGTGATGTAACCGAAATCCCAGGCGCTCAGGTTGGCCAGCAGGGCCAGGCCCATGTTGGTCGGCGAGGTGCGGTGGGCGATGGCGGCGACGCGGTATTCCTGATAATTGTCCGGGGCCAGCCAGTTGTCGTCCGGGCCGACGAAATGGTCGAAAAAGGCCCAGGTGCGGCGCGCCATGCGGCGCAGGAAAAAACCCTGCTCGGCCGTCAGATGCGCCTTGTAGGTTGCCAGCGGGCGGCTCAGCCACCAGGCAATGAAGGGCGAGGTCAGCCAGAGCAGCAGGACCGGCGCGGCGATGAGCATTTCTTCCTGGCTGGCGAACACCAGCCAGCTGCCCAGCCCGATGGCCAGCAGCGGGCCGATCCACATGCTGCGCAGGCAGGCGACCAGTTCGCCACGGCGGCGCCCGCCCATCTGGCGCTCGACCTCGCTCGACGGGTTCCATTCGAGCAGGCGGCGATGCGAAACGAGCAAGCGCCAGGAGGTTCTGGCAATGGCATCGAGACTGAACCAGGCCTCGTAGGGCAGACAGGCCAGCTCGAAACCAAGCTGGCGGAAATGGCGCCAGGCCGAACCGGCCACCGCGGCCAGATGCTGGCGGATCAGAACTTCGTCAGGCTTGCGGCTGGCGTCGAGCAAGGCGGCAAAAATCGGCGGCACGATCAGGATGCCAAGGATCGAAAGGGTCCACCAAGCGACGGGGGCGAGCACCGTCCAGCCGAGCACGAGCAGGATGCTGAGCGCCGCCGGGACCAGACTGCGCCGCAGGTTGTCGATAAGTTTCCACTGCGACAGCGTCGATAGCGGATTGCGATGCCGGCACATGCCCTCGCCCGGCACCTTGCCGAACAGCCAGTCGGCCAGTTGCCAGTCACCACGCAGCCAGCGATGGCGACGCATGACATCGGCCCGGTAGCTGGCCGGGCAATCTTCGTAGAGTTGCACGTCGCTGAGCAGGCCGGCCCGGGCGTAGCAGCCTTCGAGCAGGTCGTGGCTGAGGATACGGTTTTCGGGGAAACAGCCACCGAGGGCGCGTTCGAAGGCGGCGACGTCGTAGATACCCTTGCCGATGAACGAACCTTCGCCGAAGACATCCTGATAAACGTCGGAGACGGCGCGGGTGTAGGGGTCGATGCCCGGTTCGCCGCCGTAGAGCCGGGCGAGCAGCGAGCGGTTGGTGCCGGGCAGGCTGACGGCGACGCGCGGCTGCAGGATGCCGTAACCGCTGACGACGCGCTGCAGCGTTTCGTCAAAACGGGGGCGATTGAGTGGATGCGCCATGGTGCCGACGAACTGGCGCGCCGTGTCGCGCGGCAACTGGGTGTCGGTGTCGAGCGTGATGACGTAGCGCGTGCCGGCCAGCGCGGCGGTGTCGCCGGCGATCAGCGAAAAGCCGTCGGGCGTGCCGTTCATGAGCAGCGCATTGAGATCAGCCAGCTTGCCGCGCTTGCGTTCGTAGCCCATCCACACGCGTTCCTGCGGATTCCAGCGGCGCGGCCGGTGGAAGAGGAAAAAAATGCTTGCTACGGTCAACCCGGTTTTTTGCCCGAATTTCAAATTCAGTTCGTCGATCTTTTGCGCCGCCAACTGCATCAGGGCGGCGTCTTCCGGCAGCGTTTCCTGCCCGGCATCGAGAAAATCGGTGAGTAGCGCGAAGTGCAGGCTGGGATCGCGGTTGGCCAGAAAACGGACTTCCAGCGCCTCGATCAGGCTGTCGATGCCGGCCGCGCTGGTCAGCATGGTCGGCACGACAACCAGCGTTCGCGAGGTGGGCGGAATGCCTTTGGAGAAATCCATTTTCGGCAGCGGATGCGGTGCGACAAGCAGGCTGGCCGCCCAGTTCACCAGGGACACGGCCAACTGGCTGGTCGCCAGCAGCGCGACCAGGCCGAGCAGGATCATCGCTGCCAAAGGCAAACCGGCCGGCATGGCGCGCATGATCAGGCTGGTGGCAAGCAGGCCGGCAATGATGGTGACGCCGCCCAGATAAATAGTCAGCGGCATGCGCCCGGCCGCCCGGCGTACGCTTTCGGGGAAAGTGTGACGAACCTCGATAGCGCTTTCGAGTTGCGCCAGACCGGGGCCAATCAGGTAATAACCGACGTGCGCACCCGGCCCGCCTGCCCCGTCATGCGCTGTGCGGGCCAGTTCGAGGACGCGGGCGGCAAGCAGCCCCTCGGACAGATCGCTCTTGCGGGAAATCGCTTCGGTGGCATGGCGATAGCGGTCACGCGTCGCGAAATCCATCGCACCATAAACGCCACAGGGGTCGCCGAGCAGCGTCTGCTCGACGATGCTCTGGGTTTCGACGAAGGTCTGCCAATCAATCGCGCCGATGATGCGCAGGCTGCCGATGCTGTTGCTGATCGAAACCTGATCGGCCGCCTGCATTTGGTTCTCGGTCTGCACCATCTGGGCGATGGTCAGGCCCGACTCGGCCAGATGCTGCTCGATCCAGGTCAGTGGCAAGGCCAGCGCCGGGCCTCGGCCTTGCAGGCGGCGGGCCAGTTCGGCAACGAAGGCGCTGACCATGGGCGGTTTTGAGCGCGCCATGTCGGCGATGGTCAGGATCAGGTTTTTCGGATCATGCTCGGCGGCCTCGATCATTCTGTCCGCCCAGAGTTCCGCCAGACCGCGTTCTTCCCAGCCGGCGGCGATGCTGACACCGACCCGGCGCAGGTTTTCGATGACGGCCAGGCGCAGCATGATGGGGATCGCCCACAACTCGCCGAGACGCAGGTCGGTGACAGTTTGATAGGCGGCGACGAAGCGGCTCAGCGTTTCCGGATCAACCCGTCCGTCGCCGTGCGCCACGGTTTCCAGGGCGATGTCGTAGACGCGCGGATGCCCGACCGATGGCCCACTGGCCAGGCGCGGCAGTTCGCGGCTGTAGCCTTTGGGCAGATGGCGCTTGGCAGTGCGGATCTGCTCCTCGATGAGATAGAAATTATCGAGCAGCCATTCACCGGCCGGTGTGATCCGGCGCTTTTCGGTAGCGACGGAAGTCAGTCGGCGACAGACATCGACCAGCGTATTTTCGTTGGCCGCCAAGCGGTCGAGCAGGCGGTCGGAGACGGTGCCGGCGGCGAGCCGGTGCGTAGCGGCCAGCGCCTTGCCGTGCTGCGCCATCTGGTCGGCGCTGTACAGGGTGGCTCGCAGGGGCGCTTCTTCGGCAGACTGGTTGGCCGACCATTCGGCATCCCTGATGCCTCTTCCCAACTGGAGAAAAATTCCCAAGAGCGACTTGCCGGTTTTCAAATTGAGTAGCCTTTCCGGAAACACGCCTGAGAAGTGGACGATAGGCATCCGCGACCAGTGCGTCAGTACGCTGGGACACATAGACCGCGCAAATGGTGGCAATTCCCTTCAGGGCAGGGTCATTCCCACGGTCAACCGGAATTAATGGCCAATTTTGAAATGGTCAACCGCGGCCAGCGATCAACTTTCCCTCACCAACAGGCGCTCGAACTCGTCGGCTGGCAGCGGATGCCCGAGCAGGAAGCCCTGCCCTTCGTCGCATTGCAGTTTGCGCAGGAAGTCGAGCTGCGATTGGGTTTCGACACCCTCGGCAATGACCCGCTGCTTGAGGCTTTTACCCATGCCGATCATGGCCTTGACGATGCTGGCATCGTCCACATCGATGTCGATATCCCGAACAAACGATTGGTCGATTTTCAGCGTATTGATCGGGAAACGCTTCAGGTAACTGAGGCTCGAATAGCCGGTTCCGAAGTCGTCGATGGCCAGTTGCATGCCCATCGCCTTGAGCGAATCGAGCACCGATTCGGACGACTTGGCGTCGTGCATCAGGATGCTCTCAGTCATCTCCAGTTCAAGATAACTGGGCAACATGCCGGTTTCCCTGAGGATCGTCGCCACACCTTCAAGAAAGTTCTTGTGACGAAACTCGACGGCGGAAATATTGACCGAAACCGGCACGGCCAGCAGCCCGGAATCCTGCCAGGCGCAGACCTGCCGGCAGGCTTCACGCAGCACCCAACTGCCGATCGGCACAATGAGCCCGGACTCTTCAGCAATCGGCACGAACTGGTTCGGATAAACCAGGCCATGTTCCGGATCCTGCCAGCGGATCAGCGCTTCGCTGCCGATCATCAGGCCGGTCGCCAGATCGACCTTGGGCTGGTAATAAAGCATGAACTCACCTTGCTTAAGGGCGCGGCGCAGGTTGCCCTCGATGAACAGACGACGGACTGCACGGGTATTCATCTCCGTCGTGAAAAACTGGTAATTGTTTCGGCCGTTGGCCTTGGCGTGATACATCGCGGTGTCGGCGTTCTTCATCACCTCATCGGCATCCTGCCCGTCGTTCGGATAGATGCTGACGCCGATGCTCAAGGTCACGTGCAGTTCGTTGCCGCAAATCACGCACGGGTCAGCGAAAGCCGCCAGAATTTTTTCGGCGACCGGCGCCGCATCCGGCCCCTGCTCGATTTCGGTGAGCAGGACGACGAACTCGTCGCCACCCTGGCGGGAAACCGTGTCGGTATCGCGTACGCAGAGCTTGAGGCGCTCGGCGACCATTTGCAGCAACAAGTCGCCGACTGCGTGGCCGAGCGAATCATTGACGTGCTTGAAATAGTCGAGGTCGATATACATCAGTGCGACCTGCTTGCTGTGCCGGCGGGCCCGACCGATGGCCCGGGAAAGGCGCTCGGTAAGCAGGATGCGGTTGGGCAGGCCGGTCAGGAAATCGTGGTGGGCCAGATGGGCCATTTTCAATGCCATGTTCCGCGACTCGCTGACATCGTGGAAAACGATGACGGCACCGGCCACCTGGCCATCCCGGTTATGGATGGGCGCAGCCGAATCCTCGATGGCCGATTCATAGCCGTCGCGGCGCAGCAGAATGCTGTCCGCCGCCAGCCCGACCGTGCGGTTCTCGTGGATGGCCAGTTGCGCCGGATTTGGTGCTACCTCGCGTGTCGTCCCGTCGACGATCCGGAAAACCTCCGACAAGGGCCGCCCGATGGCGTTTTCGCTCGACCAGCCGGTCATCATCTCGGCCACCAGGTTGAGGTAAGTCACGTTGCCCGGCAGGTTGGTGGTCAGCACGGCGTCGCCGATCGAGTTGAGCGTCACCTGGGCGCGTTCCTTTTCCTCGAACAAGGCATCTTCGGCCGCCTTGCGTTCGGTAATGTCGTCAACGATCTGGACATAGCCGCGCGGCTGCAAGCCGTCGAGCATGGCTGCTGCATTGAGCCGGGTCCAGACGATGCTGCCGTCGGCCCGCAGAAAACGCGCCTTCGTCGTGAATTTAGCCTCGCCGAGTGCCGCCGCCCGCCATTCGACCAGAACGCGCTCGCGATCATCGGGATGAATTGCCATGCGCCAGTTGGTACCCAGCGTCTGCTCAAGGCTGAGGCCGGATATCGTGTGATACGCCTCGTTGGTATAGACGCATTCGCCATGGACATCCGAGACAAAGATGCCGAGCGGCGAAGCATCACTCATGGCGCGAAAGCGCGCTTCGCTGAGGGTCAATGCCTGTCGGGTTGTCTTGCGCTCGATCAGGTAGTCGAGGGTACGCGGCAACCAGTGGGCATCGACCTGATCCTTGACGAGGTAGTCGTCTGCACCATTCTGCACGGCCAGTCGGGCAGTTTCCTCATCCTCCTCCGAACTCAGGATGATAATCAGGGCATCGGGCGCCGCCTGGGAGACCTGCTCGAAAACCGTGATGCCCTGGCCGTCGGGCAGGCTGAGGTCAAGCAGGATAATCTCGAAACTTGCCTTGGCCAGAATGCCCAGGGCTTCGGACAGGCCAGTCGCCCGCTCGATCTGATACGGCTTTCCGCCCTTGCGGGCCAGCGCGGCTTCAATCAGCCTGGCCTCGTCGGCATCATCTTCAATCAGGAGAATATCTTTCATCATCTGCTCCTGCCGGAGTTGGGAATGGGGGTACGTGCTATTCGTGGGCAAGCGGCTTTTCCGTGAACAGGTATTCTCTGAGCTGCCCGGAAAACCGCTCGTCCCTGCGCTGAATCCAGGCCAGAAGCATGGCGGCATGCTCCTTTTCCTCATCGCGGTTGTGCTCGATGATGGCCTTCAATTCGCTGTCGTGGCAGGCAGCGGCCCGCTGGTTGTACCAGTCGACCGCTTCCAGTTCCTCCATCAGGGAAACCAGCGCCCGATGCATGTCGCGGGTTTCGGCGGGTAATTCATCGACGGGTTCGTGATAACCGACACTGGACATGGGTGGCTCCTGACTGATTTTGAGTTGGGCAATGACAAATCAGCGGCGGCTGATCAAGGCGCCGATAAAGACGCCGACCGCGGCGGCGATTCCGACGATCTTCCAGGGGTTGCTGTGAACGTACGCATCGGTCGCATTGGCGGCGCCGCAGGCTTTGTCCGAAATGGCGTGGCGCGTTGCCGAAAGCTCTGCGCTGACGGTGTGACCGGCGTCCTTGAGCAGATGGTCGGCCTTGCCAACGATGCCCTTGATATCCCTGACCAGCATGTCCTTGGTGCTTTCAGTCGGGCCGGTGGTATTGATGGTTTCAGTAGTCATGATTTCTCCTGATCTTTGCAGTGGTTGGCTGGAGAGGAAGACTGGCTGCCAGACGGGCTACCATTTCAATTCCTCTGGAATGAATGTTGGTCACTCGCCAACTCCGGGTCTGTGCGCTGGCGAACAGAAGTTTGTCATGGCCTCCGTAACATGATCAGCACGACATGGATCGTTCATGTCCGGCAACATTTAGGAGAAAAAGATGACCCTCGGAACCATTCTGCTGATCGTTCTTGTCTTGCTATTGATCGGCGCCATTCCTAGCTGGCCACACAGCCGTGGCTGGGGTTACGCCCCGAGCGGTGGCATCGGACTGCTGCTGACCATCCTGCTAATCCTGATCCTGCTCGGCAAGATCTAGCCAAACCACACTGGAGAAACCACCACATGAAGCAAAACAAAACCTCGCTGATCGCCATTTCGCTCCTCCTCGCTCTCGGGTTGAGCGCCTGTGACAAGCCCGGCCCGGCCGAACAGGCCGGCAAGAAAATCGACGAGGTCGCCAGCGACACCAGTAAGAAGGTCGGCGATACCGTCGACAAGGTCGAAAACAAGATGACCGAACAAGGTGCCAAGAGCGCCCAATCCTGGGATGACACCGAAATCACGGCCAAGGTCAAAGCCGAGTTTCTCGGCGAGGCCGGCCTGAAGTCATTGCAGATCAGCGTCGACACCGTCAAGGGTGTTGTCACACTGACCGGCACGGTCGATTCGAAAGCCAACAGCGACAAGGCCAGGGCTCGGGCAATGGCGATCAGCGGCGTCCGGGACGTCGTTAACCAACTTGTCGTCACCTCGGCCAACTAAGGCCGAAGCTCTCACCTGCAGCAAAGGAGAAAACCATGGAATTGCACAAGGAATACAAGGAAAAGATGAGTGCCCAACTCAAGGAGTGGAGCGCCCAGGTCAATCTGCTCGAAGCCAAAATGGATAGCTTCACGGCCGACATGAAAATCATGCGGGCCGAAGAGATTCAGGCTCTGCGTGCCAAACAGCACGCCGCCGCCGACAAGATGAAGGAACTCGGCAAGGCCAGCGGCGAAGCCTGGGAACAGGTCAGGGTTACCGCCGACAAGATGTGGGATGACCTGAAGGCCGGACTGACTGACGCCCAGTCGAAATTCAAGTAAGCACGGAATTCGGCGCCTTCGGGCGCTTTTTTATCGGCTACCGGGCTGGCGCAGGCGCGACCTCGCTGTTTTCTGGCGGCCGAAATGGAGGAAGACAATGCGTAAACAACTGATTGTTCTTGGGATGCTGCTCCAGCTTGCGGCACCAGCGCCTGCTCAGGTCAGCTTCGGCTTTGGTTTCCAGACCGACAACATCAGCATCAGCTTGTCGACCTATCCAAATCTGGTTCGGGTGCCCGGCTATCCGGTCTATTACGCCTCAGGCCTGAATTCGAACTATTTCTTCTACGACGGCATGTACTGGGTCTTCGAGACGGATCGCTGGTATTCGAGCTCCTGGTACAACGGGCCATGGATGATGGTCGATCCCGAATTCGTACCGCTCTACCTGCTGCGCGTACCGGTCCGCTATTACCGCCGCCCGCCGGCCTTCTTCGTCGGCTGGCAAGCCAATTCGCCACCGCGCTGGGGCGACCATTGGGGCAATGACTGGGCCCGGCAGCGCAGCGGATGGGATCGCTGGAACCGCAAAGCGATGCCGGCCCCGGCACCGCTGCCAAGCTATCAGCGCAAATACACCGGGAATCGTTACCCATCGCGCGATCAGCAGCCCATATTGCAGCAACGAAACTACCGCCACGAAGCCCGTGATCCGCTGGTTCGCCAGCAATCCAAGGTCGCGCCGCCGACACGAAGCCAGCCTGAACCGGCCCGGCGAGGACGGGATGAGTCGCCGCAAAGGAGAAATCCTGAGCCGTCGGTAGCACCACCACGCTCGGCTCCTGCTGTCCGACAGGAAGCTCCAGCCGCCCCCAGGGTTCAGGAGCCCCGGCGGGCACGAGACAAGCCGGAGGAGCAGAAGCAACTGCAGGCCGCTCCCCGAGTCGAAGAGCGTCCGGCCCCCCGCGCCATTCCACAGCCTCAGCGCGAGTCACCCCGTCAGCCAGACATACGTCCACAAGCAGAACCCAATCAGCAACGCGGGCAGCCGGCCAACGAGGTCAGGCCGTCGCCTCGCCAGACGGAACCAGGGCAGCGTTCAGGACAAACAAGGGAGCGGGACAACAGGGACGAACGCGGTCAGGGACGCGAACGATAATGCGGGAATGGCCAGATTCCCGGACGTGCTCATGAAATAAAAGCACATACTGACCAATCCTACTGACCTGATCATTGTGGCGAATGCTTCGGCGAAACGATTTTGCGGAGCATTGTCATGACAGAAACTCTCGAGAGCAAGTTTGCGGCGCTTATTTCAGCAAAAAAGGCGCTGGCCATTCAAAATCAGGATATGGCTCAGCAGCTTGCAGCGCATGTCGTTGCGAATAGGGATTTGGCGGTTCAAAATCAGGACATGACACGTCAGGCAGCCGAGCTCGTCATTGCGAACAAGGAGCTTGCCATTCAAAACCACGCAATGACACTCCAGGCGGCAGAACTGGTCATTGCAAACAAGGAGCTTGCTGTTCAGGCGGAGCAGAAGGCACTCCGGGCTGCCGAGCTGGTCATTGCGAACAAAAAACTGGCCAGTGAAGCGGAACAGAAGTCCCGGCGGGCAGCAGAACTCGTCATCGCCAATGCAGAGCTTGCGGTTCAAGCCGAGCAGAAGGCACTTCGGGCCGCTGAACTGGTCGTTGCCAATGCTGAACTTGCTATTCAAGCCGAAGAAAAGGAGCTCAGGGCGGCAGAGCTTCTCGTCGAGAAGTCCAGGGCGGAGGCCGCCAGCATCGCCAAAAGCTCTTTCCTGGCCAATATGAGCCACGAAATTCGCACACCGATGAACGGTATCGTCGGCATGGCGAGCATCCTGCGCCATGAGGGCGTGACGCCCAAACAGGCAGATCACCTCGACAAGATCGACATAGCTGCCCAGCACTTGTTGGTCATCATCAACAACATTCTCGACATCTCAAAGATTGAGGCTGGAAAGTTCGTTCTCGAAGAGATTCCAGTCGCCATTTCCAGCCTGCTGAACAATGTCGGATCGATCCTGGCAGATCGCATCAAGGCCAAGAACCTCCATCTGCTGATCAAGACGGAACCCTTGCCGCCCAACCTGATCGGCGACCCAACCCGGCTCCAGCAGGCTTTGCTCAACTGCACCATGAATGCCGTGAAATTCACTGAAAGTGGTGATGTAACACTGCGCATTCGCAAGCTGGAAGAAAGCGCCAACTCGGTGCTGGTGCGCTTCGAGGTTGAGGACGCCGGGATTGGCATCCCGCCGGATACGGTTCTCAGACTATTTATGCCTTTTGAGCAAGCTGACAACTCGATGACGCGAAAATTTGGCGGTACGGGTCTGGGGTTAGTGATTACACGTCGCCTGGCTGAACTGATGGGCGGGGAAGCCGGGGTCAGCAGTTCACTGGGCGTCGGCAGCACCTTCTGGTTTACTGCGCGGCTGATAAAGGGCAGCGCCGCGTCCATCACACAAGCAACGGTGCATGCGGATGTTGAAGCCGAGATTCGGCAACGATATTGCGGATTTCGCGTTCTGGTGGTCGACGATGATGAAATCAACCGGGAGGTCGCCCAGATACAACTGGAGGCAGTCGATTTGGTTGTACACACGGCCAACGATGGTGCAGAAGCCGTCGCCATGGCGCAGCAGACCCTCTACGCAGCGATCTTCATGGATATGCAGATGCCAGATGTCAATGGACTTGAAGCGACGAAACAGATTCGTGAGATTCCCGAATACCGGCACACACCGATTATTGCCATGACAGCCAATGCATTTTCAGAAGACAAAGCCAGATGTTACGAGGCTGGAATGAGCGATTTCCTGAGCAAGCCGTTTAATCCAGCCACGTTGTATGCGACTTTATATACCTCGCTATCAAGGCAAGATGTTTAGTCGATAGCTAGAGGACGT
This sequence comes from Azonexus sp., assembly GCF_049652925.1. GTDB lineage: Bacteria > Pseudomonadota > Gammaproteobacteria > Burkholderiales > Rhodocyclaceae > Azonexus. The sequence goes on along the minus strand of NZ_JBASFI010000002.1, from coordinate 91,171 downwards.
TGCCACCCCGGATCACGCGAAGCAGGACAGCGACAATCGCAATGACCAGAAGGATATGGATGAGTCCACCGGCGGTGTAGGCTGTAAGCAGTCCCAGCAGCCACAGGATGATCAGCACAACGGCTATCGTGTAGAGCATGGTGTTTCTCCTTTTGTGTGCGACAGGCCGAGCCAACGCCCGGCCGCCCTCGTCTCAGCAATGCCTGCACTGCGCAGGCATCCTGAACTCAGCGCTTGATGCGGCTGATCTTGGTGCCTTCGATGCTCAGGCTGGCCATCAGGCCTTGCTGGTCGAAGATGAAGGCATAGGCGTCGTTTTTCAGTGTCGAGGTCGACAGGTTCTTGGCGACGCCTTCATTGACGACAACGACGCTCGGGCCGACACCGAATTCCCAGCCATTGGATTTGTCGAGGTACTTGACGGCCTTGTCGCTCATCAGGAAGACAACGTAGCCATAGGATTCAGCCCCGGCTTGCCAGCCCCAGGAGGCCGACACCGAATTGTAGTAGCCGGACTGCTTGCCGTTCTTGTTCAGCACGCCTTCGCCGTAGCTACCGCCGAAGACCAGGCCGGCCTTGAGTATCTTGGGAAAAATAAGGATGCCCCTGGCATTCTTGGAAAGACTCTCGGCAATCGGATTGGTCTTGTAAAGGGTTTGCAGGGCCTGGGCGGCGTCCTTGTCAAGATCTTCTGCGCTGGCGGCAATTGCCTGACTGCTCAATGTGCCAAATGAGAATGTGGCAGCGGTGATGAGAAGAAGGTTTTTCAAAAGGTGGCGTCTGGTAGTCATGATCTTGTCCTGTCCGTATTGAGTTGATTGAAAATGAAGCGGTCGACCCCGAGGCGCACGGCACAGCTTTCTCTCGGGCATGCCCCATGAGTCGATAGTTCAGCTTAGAAGCATGGCCGCCTCGATACCGTTCGCTGGCGCACATAGGCGAGACGCGCATGGGCTACACTGGGGGAGGCTCAAAACGCACTGTCGCAAACGTTCGGCAGCGCACGGAAAACCGGCTGAAAAGTGGCTGTATGTTGAACCTCCAACCGAGTGCCCAGACAATGATCGAACCGCTATTACTCGCCGCCGTCCGCATCTCGACTTTCAATGAAAATGCCTTGCTGACCAGCGCCAGCGGTTTTTTCTTCAAGCGCAAAGAGCGTCTGTTTCTGGTGACCAGCCGCCACGTGGTGTTCGACGAGGACAGCGAGCATTTTCCAACCGGGATCGAGATCGAGTTGCACACCAATGCGGCCAATATCGCCGAATCGACGGGCTTTTCCATTCCCCTCTACAGCAACGGCAGGAGGCTCTGGCGCCAGGGGCAGGACGCAGCGGGTGACATTGACGTCGCCGTCATCGAAATCAACCGCAAGGCCCTGCCCAAGACGGCGGTCTATCGTGCCTTCAGCCCGCGCCACTTGTTGTCGCGTCTCGATCATGTCGAGGTTGGCTCATCATTGCTCATCGTCGGCTTCCCGCTTGGCTTCCACGATGCGCTGCATCACACGCCGGTGGTGCGTCTCGCCATCATCGCCTCGTCATTCGGCCTGCGTTTTCAGGGGGAAGGTTTCTTTCTGACCGATGCGCGCACCCATCGCGGCAGCAGCGGTTCACCAGTCGTCATGCGCATTGCCCGGCCCACGCCGGCCCACGGTGATCTGCCGTGGATGCTGCTGGGCATTCATTCGTCCCGCTTCGATGTCGGCAATCGCAATCTGGTTGAGGACGAGGCGCTGGGACTGAACGGCGCCTGGTACGCCGATATCCTGCTCAAGCTGACGGAAGGCTGAATAGCCGGGTTCAGTGCCCAGCCCGGGTCACGTCTATGCCCGCAGGCCGTGCAATATTTTCTGGTAGGCCTCGGCAAACAGCCGCACACCGTCCAGCTGCAGGCTATCGCCAACTGCGTTCAGATCGATGCCCAGTTCCATCAGCGCCTGAATGTGGATCTGCGCCTCGTCCAGGCCTTCCTTCAATTTGTTGGCGACCTGGCCATGTTTCCGAAAAGCAGCCAGCGTCGCGTCGGGCAACGTATTGATGCTTTCCGGACCGATCAGCGGTTCGACATAAAGCACGTCGCTGTAGGCCAGATTCTTGCTGCCGGTGCTCGCCCACAGCGGCGTCTGCGGCCGTATGCCGGCCAACCGCAGCAGGGCGAAATCCGGCCCGTGAAAGATGTCCCGGTAACGGCCATGGCAGCATTTGGCCAGGGCGACGCCGGACCGTCCGCTGAGCCGCGCGGCGTGCATGGTGCCAAGCTCGTCGAGGCGTTTATCGACGACGGTATCGACGCGGCTCAGGAAGACACTGGCCACCGAACGCAAGTGCCTGGCTTGCCCGCCGCTTTCCAGCCAGCGAATGGCCCCGCGCAGGTAGGCCTGGGCCACGGCCTCGTACTGGGCCAGCGAAAAGATCAGGGTCACATTCACCGAGATGCCTTCCACGGTCAACCGGAAAAAAGCCTCGATTCCGGAAGGGGTGGCCGGCACTTTGATCAGCACATTGTCGAGGCCAACCAGACCGCGCAAACGCCGCGCCGCCGCAACGGTGCCGGCGGTATCGTTGGCCAGCGCCGGCGACACCTCCAGGCTGACGTAACCGGTTTCACCCCGGCTCTCGCGGAAAGCCGGCAGCAACATGGCGCAGGCGGCGCGGATGTCGGCGATGACCAGCGATTCGTAACAGGCCTCGGCATCCTGCCCGGCGCCACGCAGGCGTTCCAGGTCTTCGCGGTAATAGGTGCCGTTGGCGATGGCTTTTTCAAAAATGGACGGATTCGAGGTCACGCCATCGACGCCGTCCTCGTTGATCAGGCGTTGCAGGCCGCCTTCACGGAGCAAGGTGCGCGACAGGTTGTCGAGCCAGATGTGCTGGCCGAGGGCCTTGAGTGCCAGCAGCGGGTTGGTGTTCTTGCTTCTGTTCATGATTTCGCTCCCGACCACTGCCATTCGAGGATTTCCGGCATGTCTTCGCCGTGTTCGAGGATGTATTGCGCGTGCTCATTGAGCTTGTCGCGCATCGCCTGCTTGATGTGCGCCGCCTGCGCCTGCAGCTTGGGCACGCGGCTGGCGACGTCCATGACCAGATGGAAACGGTCGAGGGTGTTGAGGACGACCATGTCGAACGGCGTCGTCGTCGTGCCCTCCTCCTTGTAGCCGCGCACATGCAGCCGGGCGTGGTTGGTCCGCCGGTAAGTCAGCCGGTGGATCAGCCACGGGTAGCCGTGGTAGGCGAAGATGATCGGCTTGTCGGCGGTGAACAGCGAGTCGAATTCGTCGCTCGACAGACCGTGCGGATGCTCCTCCTGCGGCTGCAGGGTCATCAGGTCGACGACGTTGATGAAACGGATTTTCAGGGTCGGCGTCAGTCGATGCAGGATATCGATGGCGGCCAGCATTTCGAGTGTCGGCACATCGCCGGCCGCCGCCAGAACGATGTCTGGCTCGCCCGGCTGGTCATTGCAGGCCCATTCCCATAAACCAATGCCGGCGCTGGCGTGGTTGATCGCCGCTTCCATATCCAGCCACTGCCAGTCCGGCTGCTTGCCGGCGACGATGACATTGACCAGGTTGCGGCTCTTCAAACAGCGGTCGGTGACGTAGAGCAGCGTGTTGGCGTCGGGCGGCAGATAGACGCGGATGATGTCGGCCTTCTTGTTGACCACGTGGTCGATGAAACCCGGGTCCTGATGCGAAAAGCCGTTGTGGTCCTGACGCCAGACGTGCGAGGTGAGCAGGATATTGAGCGAGGCAATCGGCCGCCGCCAGGGGATCTCGCCGCACATCTTGAGCCACTTGGCGTGCTGGTTGAACATCGAATCGACGATGTGGATGAAGGCTTCGTAACACGAGAAAAGGCCGTGCCGCCCAGTCAGCAGATAGCCTTCGAGCCAGCCCTGGCAGGCGTGTTCGGACAGCACTTCCATGACCCGGCCGTCCGGCGCCAGATGGTCGTCGCCTTCGAAATGTTCGGCCATCCAGGTCCGGTTGGTGACCTCGAACAGCGCACCGAGGCGGTTGGAAGCCGTTTCATCCGGTCCGAAGACGCGGAAATTGTCCGGATTCTGGCGCATCACATCGCGCAGGAAGACGCCCATGGCGCGCGTCGCCTCGGCCACCGAACCACCTGGCGTCGGCACCGCCACGGCGTAGTCACGATAGTCGGGCAGGCGCAGATCGCGCAGCAAGGCGCCACCATTGGCGTGCAGGTTGGCGCCCATGCGCCGTTGGCCGAGCGGGGCCAGCGCGGCGATCCCGGGCATCAGCCGGCCACCCTTGTCGAACAGTTCGGCCGGCTTGTAGGAGGCCATCCATTCGCCCAGCAATTCCACGTGTTCCGGCTTGTCCATATCGCTGAACGGCACCTGATGCGAACGCCAGGAACCTTCGCTCTGCTTGCCATCGACCGTTTTCGGCCCGGTCCACCCTTTCGGCGAACGCAGGATGATCATCGGCCAGCGCGGACGGCTCTCGTCGCCACCCTCGCGCGCCTTGCGCTGGATGGCGGAAATGCTGGCAACGGCCGTGTCGACCGCAGCCGCCATCAACTGGTGCATGGTTTCCGGGTCGTCGCCCTCGACAAAGATCGGCTGGTAGCCGTAGCCGACGAACAGACATTCCAGCTCAGTGTGGCTGATGCGGGCCAGGATGGTCGGGTTGGCGATCTTGTAGCCGTTGAGATGGAGGATGGGCAGTACGGCGCCATCGGTGCGCGGATTGAGGAATTTGTTGGAGTGCCAGGAAGTGGCGAGCGGCCCGGTTTCTGCCTCGCCGTCGCCGACGACGCAACAGGTGATCAGGTGCGGGTTGTCGAACACGGCGCCGTAGGCATGGAACAGGGCGTAACCCAGTTCGCCGCCTTCGTGGATCGATCCCGGCGTGTCCGGCGAGGCGTGGCTGGGAATGCCGCCGGGGAAGGAAAACTGCTTGAACAGCCGGCGCATGCCCTCCTCGTCCTGCGAAATATCCTGGTAAAACTCGCTGTAGCTGCCTTCCAGCCAGGTATTCGCCACCACCCCCGGGCCGCCATGGCCGGGGCCGGCGATGAAGATCATGTTCAAGTCATACTGGCGGATCGCCCGGTTCATGTGCACGTAAATGAAGTTCAGGCCCGGCGTCGTGCCCCAATGGCCGAGCAGGCGTGGCTTGATATGGGCCAAGGTGAGCGGCGTCTTGAGCAGCGGGTTGTCGAGCAGGTAGATCTGGCCGACCGACAGGTAGTTGGCGGCGCGCCACCAGGCGTTCATTTGGTCGAGTTCATCGGCGGCGAGCGGCGTATGGGTCGCCAGCATTTGCTTATCCTTGATCGTGTTCATAGGGCACCGGCCTTTCGTAGACGGGCTTGCAGGGCTTCGAGTTCGTCGAGCAGTTGCAGGGCCAGCGCAGCGCCGGCCAGATTGACGCCGAGATCGCGTTGCAGCCGGATGGCGACCGTGGCCCGGCGCAGGTGGGTGCCGGTAAAGCGCCAGCGATGCGGCTCGCGGCCAATGGGTGACAAAACACCTTCGTCGACCAGCTCGACGATGGTTTCAACCTGCACGGCACAGGCCTGGCAGACTTCGCTGATGGTCAGGTCGGTCTGCTCTTCGAGAATGATGGCGCTCGGTTGTGGCAGCATCTTGTCGCTGTCTTTTTCCTTATCCATGCTCATGCTCCCAGTCTGGACCGCGGTTTGAAGGTCTTGAACTGCTCGGCCATGCTGGCGTAGAAGGCGGTATCGGCGTCGCTTTCAGCCGTCGGCAAAACCACCTGCAAGACCACGTAAAAATCGCCCGGCGTGTTGCCCGGAATGCCTTTGCCCTTGAGCCGCAGCTTGCCGCCGGATTTCGAATTTGGCGGAATTTTCAGGTCGACCGTGGCATTCGGTGTCGGCACGCTGACCGTCGCCCCCAGGGCCGCTTCCCATGGCGCCAGCGGCAGGTCGAGAAAGACATCACGCTGCTCGACGCGGAAATGGGCGTGCGGATTGAATGCCACCTCAAGATAAAGATCGCCGGCCTTGCCCTGACCGATGCCCGGTGCGCCCTGCCCGGCCAGACGAATGTGCTGCCCGGCACGGACACCGCGCGGAATGGTGACGTTGAGCTGATGCGAGCGCATCGTCACCCGACCGTTGGCATCCACCTCGGGCGTGCCAAGCGTGATGACCCGGGTGGCGCCGCTGTAGGCGTCGGCCAGATCGATCATGACCTGGGCGTGCCGGTCCTCGCCGCGGGCATGAAACTCCCGCTGACCCCGGCCTGCACCGGCAAAACCGCGGCCATACAGGGATTCGAAAAAGTCGCTGAAATCCTCGGCGCCCTTGCCGTTCGCGCCATCGCCGGAAAACTCGAAACCGGCGTTCCAGTCCGGTGGCGGCCGGAAGTCCTGGCCGGCCTGCCAGTTGGCGCCCAGCCGGTCGTAGGCGGCGCGCTTTTCGATATCCTTGAGCACGGCATTGGCCTCGCCGAGTTCCTTGAAACGCGCCTCGGCCTCCGGATCCTTGCTGACGTCCGGATGGTATTTGCGCGCCAGTTGCCGATAGGCACGCTTGATCTCGTCCTGGGTCGCGTCGCGCGCCACCCCCATGATCTTGTAGTAATCCTTGAATTCCACCTGATGCCTTCGCTCAATCCGGTTTTTTCTCGATAGGAGGCACCGGGGCTTCCGCGAGATTTGGTTTCACTGGTCTTTCCCTCGCCCCATCCGGCACATCAGCCGAGCGAGGAACAATCGGCGCCCAATGGCAACAACCCGCTTGTGTGGCGGGGTGCCGAGTCGGCTTGTGGTGATCAATTTCGTCATTCATCTGCGACCTCCGATATCAAGACAGCCCAGTGCTGTCGCGATGACTATGCAGTCCGGATGCAAATAATTCCGTGCGCCAGCCAACATACACAACGGGAATTGAGGCTGTGTGCGTTGGCGAACAGAAACCGCCTCCCCTCCGGCGCACCATGCTAGTTCCCTTTCCCCCGAGGCGCCGCAAATGACCACGCAATCAAGGACCACCCGCCTGTTCAGCCGTCTGGTGCCGCTGGCAATGCTGCTGGCAGCGGCCAACCTGTACGCCGAGTCGCCCATCTCGATGAATCTGACCGGCGCCGCCGAGGTGCCCCCCGTCACCACCGCAGCAACTGGCAAGGTAAATATCAGCGTCCTGCCCAATCGCACCGTCAGCGGCGCTATCGACGTCACTGGCATGGTGCCGACAATGGCCCATATCCACGAGGGCGCTGTCGGCAAGAATGGGCCGCCGATCATTACCCTGATCAAAAAGAGCGACAAGGTTTTCACGGTCCCCGCCGACGCAAAGTTCAGCGAAGCGCAGTACACCAGCTATCTGGCCGGCAATCTGTACGTCAACGTCCATAGCGAGGCCCACCCGAACGGTGAAATCCGGGCGCAACTGCCGGGCAAGCCGATACGCATCGCCAACTGACCGGCCGGCCAGGAGTCACCATGAAACGAACAGCATCAGCCGCCTGGACCGGCGGCCTCCAGAAAGGCGCCGGCAACATCTCGACGCAAAGCGGCATATTGAATAATGCCCAATACGGTTTCAAGGAACGCTTCGAGGAAGGCCCCGGCACCAACCCGGAAGAGTTGATCGCCGCCGCTCACGCCGGCTGCTTCAGCATGGCCCTGGCGGCGCAACTGGAGAAGGAAGGGATGACGCCAGATCGCCTGCAGACCGAGGCGGCCGTGACGTTTGCCAAAGTCGACGGCGCATTTTCGATCACCGCTATCCATCTCGACCTGAAAGGCAAGGTTCCTGGAGCCAATCAGGCCGATCTGGAACGCGTCGCCTATATCGCCAAACATGAATGCCCGGTATCAAAACTATTGAACGCTCCGATCACCCTGTCCGTCAAACTCGAAAGCCAGTGAGGTAATTCCGTGAAAAAACTTGCCGTTCTATTGATTGCCATTGCCAGCCTCTTATCCGGTTGCGTGGTCTATGACCCTTACCGGGATGGCGGACACCGAGGGGATCGCGATGGCCCACCGAATCGCAGCCATGATCGTGACCGCGACGGCGTTCCGGATCGTCAGGACTCGCGTCCGAACAATCCGAACCGTTACTAGCCGATGAAAACCGCCGAGCAGCTGGCCGCACTGTTCCCGCGCGAAAGCGACATTCCCGACGACTGCCGCATCCTGGCGCCCATCCACCAGCGCGCCATCCTGATCAACGGCGAAATGCGCATCTGGAAAGGCGAGACGCGGACGGTGCATTCGCCGGTCTGCGTCCAGGCGGCGGACGGGACGCTGAGCCACGTCGAACTGGGCAGCGTGCCGGTCACCGGCACCGTCGAGGCCGATGCGGCACTGGCTGCGGCGGTAGCCGCCTACGATCACGGCCGCGGCGACTGGCCGAACCTGTCGGTAGCCGAGCGCATTGCCTGTGTCGGCGACTTCACCAACCAGATCGTTGCCCGCCGCCGCGAGATCGTGAACCTGATCATGTGGGAGATCGGCAAGAGCCTAGCCGATTCGCAGAAGGAATTCGACCGCACCATTGACTACATCCGGGCCACCGTCGAGGAACTAAAGCGGCTCGACAACAGCAACTCACGCTTCGAGATCGTCGACGGCACCATCGCCCAGATTCGCCGCTCGCCGGTCGGTATCGCGTTGTGCATGGGGCCGTACAACTACCCGATGAACGAGACCTTCAGCACGCTGATCCCGGCGCTGATCATGGGCAACGTCGTGCTCTTCAAGCCGCCGCGTTTCGGCGTGCTGCTCTACTACCCGATGCTCGAAGCCTTCCGCAGCGCCTTCCCGCCCGGCGTCATCAACATCGTTTACGGCCAGGGCCACGTCGTCGTGCCGCATATCATGGGTTCCGGCCAAGTCAATGTGCTGGCCCTGATCGGTTCAAGCGAAGTGGCCGATCAGCTCAAGAAATCGCACCCGAAGACCAACCGCCTGCGGGCCATCCTCGGCCTTGGCGCCAAGAACGCGGCGATCATCATGGCCGACGCCGACATCGAGCTGACGGTCAAGGAATGCATCACCGGCTCGCTCTCTTTCAATGGCCAGCGGTGCACGGCGATCAAGATGATCCTCGTGCACCAGTCCATCGCCGAAACTTTCCTCCGCCGCTTCTGCGAGGAAGTCGGCAAGCTGGCCATCGGCATGCCGTGGGAGTCCGGCGTCATGCTGACCCCGCTGCCCGAGATGGAAATGGTTGCCTACATGAACGAATGCATCGCCGATGCCGTGGCCAAAGGTGCCAAGGTGATCAACCCCGGCGGCGGCACCACGGTCGAAACCTTGTTCTATCCGGCCGTGCTATTTCCGGTCAAGGAAGGCATGAAACTCTATCGAGAGGAACAGTTCGGCCCGATCATACCGGTCGCCACTTTCGAAGACATTGAAACGCCACTCGACTACGTCATCACCTCCGACCACGGCCAGCAGGTCAGCATCTTCGGCAGCAATCCCGAGCAGATCGCTTCGCTGGTCGATACCCTGGTCAATCAGGTTTGCCGGGTCAATATCAACTGCCAGTGCCAGCGCGGGCCGGACGTCTTTCCGTTTGTCGGCCGCAAGGATTCGGCCGAGGGCACGCTGTCCGTGCACGACGCCCTGCGCGCCTTCTCGATCCGCACCATGGTCGCCGCCAAGCAGACCGAGGCGTCGAAGAAGCTGCTCGACGCCATCGTGCTCGGCAACAAGTCCAATTTCATCAATACCCACTTCATTCTCTGAGGCGGGAGGAATCTCCCGAATAAAACGTGGTCATTCCGACAACGGCACGAAACTACATGAAAGTAGGCGCTGGCATGACCAAATCAGACATCGGCATCATTGGCCTTGGCGTGATGGGTGCCAATCTGGCGCTCAACCTGAGCGACAAGGGCTACCGCGTGAGCGTGTACAACCGGACGAGCGCCGTTACATCTCAATTCATCCACGAGCACGGTCAAGGCCGGGCCTTTGCGGTAACCGACAACTTTCACCAGTTGGTCAGCCAGCTTGGCTCGCCCCGTGTGATTCTGCTCATGGTGACTGCCGGTCGTGCGGTCGAGGCGGTCATCGAACAACTGCAGCCCTTGCTGGAACCCGGCGACATCCTGATCGACGGCGGCAACTCGAACTATCAGGACAGCAATCGCCGCTGGCTTGAGCTGGCCGCCTGGGGCATACATTTCGTCGGCATGGGTGTTTCCGGTGGCGAGGACGGCGCCCGCTTCGGGCCGTCACTGATGCCCGGCGGCGCTGCCGCTGCCTGGCCCGTCATCCGCGACATGTTCCAGGCCATCGCCGCCCAGGTTGATGGCGTGCCGTGCTGCCAGTGGCTGGGCGATGGCGGGGCCGGCCATTACGTCAAGATGATTCACAACGGCATTGAGTACGGCGATATGCAGTTGATCGCCGAAGTGTGCCACCTCATGCAACACGCCATCGGCCTAAGCCACGATGAGATGGCCGACTGCTTCGCGGCCTGGAATGGCGGTCGGCTTGAATCCTATCTGATCGAAATCACCGCCCGCATATTGCGTCAGCGCGACCGCGACGGCAGCCCGCTTGTTGAGCGGATTCTCGACATGGCCGGAAATAAAGGCACCGGTGTGTGGACCGCCCATGATGCCCTCGACAATGCAGTGCCGCTGACCCTGATCAGCGAAGCCGTCCATGCCCGCATGCTGTCGGCGCTCAAGTCCGAACGGGTTGCGGCGGCGGCGCTGCTCGGCAGCGTGCCGACGCTCGTACCGGAGTCGGAAAGATCGATGTATCTCGACGCGCTGCACGATGCTTTGTACGCCGCGAAACTGGTCTCCTACACCCAGGGCTTCATGCTCATGCAAGCCGCTGCCAAAACCAACGGCTGGGCCTTGCCGTTTGGTGACATCGCCCTGCTCTGGCGCGCCGGCTGCATCATCCGCAGCCGCTTTCTGGCCGACATCAAGAACAGCTTTGACCGTGAGCCAATGCCACCCAGCCTTCTACAGGACCCGTTTTTTGTGGCTGAAGTCAAAGCCTCGGAAGCTGGCTGGCGTCTGGCGGTGATGCTCGCTGTCAAGCATGGGGTAGCGGCACCGGCATTGAGTTCGGCCCTCTCGTTCTACGACGGCTATCGTTGCGCCAACGGCTCGGCCAACATCATTCAGGCACAGCGGGATTTCTTTGGCTCGCATACCTACCAGCGTACCGACGGCGACGAGTCGAACCACTTTCACACCCGTTGGTTGGGCGATGGTGGCGAAGAGATCGCGTCATGAGTTGCGCCAGCGAATCGCACGCTTACGTCATCTTCGGGGCGACCGGCAATCTGGCGATGGCCAAGCTCCTGCCTGCCTTGTACCAGTTGCACAGCCTGGGTCACCTGGCGCCCGACGTCCGTATTCTCGGCTGTGGGCGGACGCCGTTTGGACAGGATAGTTGGCGGGCCGAGGTAGGAAAGCATCTGCAAGTATCGGATACCGGGCCGCTCGACAGTTTTCTCCAGCGCCTCGACTATCTTGCCGGCAACCTCGATGACGCCGCCTTCTATCAGGCGCTGGGCGCTTGGATGGGGACCAGCGAATGCGGCAACAACGTGATTTTCTATCTCTCGGTCAGCCCTGAACTCTATGTGCCGATCACCGTCGGGCTGGCCCAGGCTGGTTTGCTGGCAGAGCACACTGGCTGGCGACGGATGGTCATCGAAAAGCCCTTCGGCCACGACCTGCAATCGGCCCGCGACTTGCAGCATGAACTCAACACACGCCTGGACGAAGAGCAGATTTACCGCATCGATCATTACGTCGGAAAGGAATCAGTACAGAACGTGCTGGTCCTGCGTTTTGCCAACATGATCCTGGAACCGCTGTGGAACCGCCATTACATCGATCAGGTTCAAATCACCCACGCCGAAACCATCGGACTGGACGGGCGAGCTGACTACTACGACCGGCATGGCGGGGCGACGCGCGACATGATCCAGAGCCACCTGTTGCAGGTGCTCGCCCTGCTGGCCATGGAACCGCCGGTATCACTCGAGGCCGAAGCGCTGCGTGACGAAAAGGTCAAGGTGCTGCGCTCGATTCGCCCGCTTGACCCGTCACAACTGGCCACCCATGCCGTGCGCGCCCAGTATGCCGGCTACCAGCAGGAAGCCGGCGTCGCCGCCGGCAGCCATACCGAGACCTACGCCGCCCTCAAGCTCTACGTGGATAACTGGCGCTGGCGCGACGTGCCCTTCTATCTGCGCACCGGCAAGCGCCTCAAGGAGCGCCGTTCGATGGTTGCCGTGCGTTTTCGCGAACCGCCGATGCAGCTTTTTCAGGGAACCGGTGCCTCCGCCGTGCATCCGAACTGGTTGCTGATCGGCATTCAGCCGGACGACGTGGTGCAGATGGAAATTTCCGCCAAGGTGCCCGGCCAGGAAACGCGGACCCGTCAGATTTCGATGGATGCCTCGGTCGGCAATCCCGGCGAACGCATGGCCGACGCTTACGAAGAATTGCTGATCGATGTCATTCAAGGCAATAGGTCGCTCTTCCTGCGCTATGACGAGGTCAAGGCGGCGTGGAGCATCGTCGATCCTTTCATGCGCGGCTGGGCCGACGACGAGCATCCGCCTTTGCAATATCCGGCCGGCAGCTGGGGACCGAAAGCAGCGGACCGGATTTTTGGTCAGTCTGACCGGGAATGGCGCCAGACGCTGAGTTGCAACGGCAAACCCGAAGGCGAATGCTGATGCTTCCGGTCAACAGCAAAATATTGCCAAAACCGGAAGATGTCGCCGCTCAGGCCTGCCGCATCATCATCGCTGAGGCCGACGCTACGCTCCGTGAGCGCCAGACATTTCGCATCGTCCTGGCCGGTGGCAATACGCCGCAACGAACCTACGAAATGCTCGCCGGAATGGTTCAAGACTGGAGCGCCTGGGAAATATTCTGGAGTGACGAGCGTTGCCTGCCGGCCGACCACCCCGGCCGCAACTCACGCATGGCACACGACGCCTGGCTATCACCCGTGGCGATACCGGCCAGCCAGATTCACCCCATTCCGGCCGAACTCGGTGCAGTACGGGCGGCGGCCGAATATTCAACACTGGTTGTCGACCGGCAGCCCTTTGATCTCGTGCTGCTCGGCATGGGAGAAGATGGGCACACCGCCAGCCTGTTTTCAACGAATGGCGACCACATTGCCCCGGTGATTGCCGTACACGGGGCGCCAAAGCCGCCCGGCGAGCGCGTCAGCCTGAACTTCCAGACCTTGCGCGCTTGCCGCAAACAACTGGTACTGGTCACCGGAGCAGAAAAATCATCCGCCCTGCTCGCCTGGCAGCAGGATGCCAGGCTGCCCATTGCCCATGCCGTACGCAACGATGCCTGCCTGCTGGTCGATGCTGAAGCCGGCCAATCAGCGAATGTCATGGCGTCGGTTCCCTGAATCGGATCGGCGGCTCTTGCCGGCCTGCCGCCGGGCGTAAAGCGACATCAAAGGCGTTACCGAAATGCCGTGCACGATGATCGATGCGGCGACGGCCGAAAGGGTGAGATTGATCGCCTGATCAGCCAAGGAACCGGTAAGTCCGTGATTCAGGGCAAACATCAGGTAGTAGATCGAACCGATACCACGAATGCCGAACCAGGCTATCAACAGCCGCTGATCGCCCGAGACCTGCGCCCCCAGCAATCCCAGCCAAACCGAGACCGGGCGCAGGACAAAAAACAGGAGAACGAGGAAGACAATCGTCTCCGGATCGATATGGATATAAGCCAGCATGGCCCCCACGGCGAGAACGATGATCAGTTCGGCAATGCGCTCAAGCTGTTCGTTGAAACCACGCACCGCCTGCATCAGGTAAGGGCCGGCCAGATCGGGATGGGTTGCCACGGCGAGATGAGCATCCTTGTCCTGCAAGCCGACCGTTCCTTCGTTCGGAACCTTTTGCGACCCTGAGCGATCCTTGGCCCGTTGCAGGGCCAGACCGGCGGCAAAAACGGCGAGAAAACCATAAGTTGAGGCCAGTTGCGCCACACCGTAGGCCAGGGCGACCAGCCCGAGCGCCAGAAATTCGTCGAGCCCGACGGCTTCCTTATGCCGCGTTCGCAGATAGATCACCAGCCGGCCGATCATCGTCCCGAGCAGGCCGCCGATAAACAACCCGCCGACCAGGGCCCAGGCCAAGTCGATGGCCAGCCAGCGCCAGCCCCACGCCCCGAGTTCGTGCAGGCCGAGCAGGCCAAGGCCAAGCATGACGAAGGGAAAGGCGGCGCCGTCATTGAACCCGCCCTCGCCACTCAGGCTGAAGCGCAGGCGGTCGCGATCAGACGCTTCCTCGACCTGGACGTCGGATGCCAGCACGGGGTCGGTCGGCGCCAGAATGCCACCGAGCAGAATTGCTGCGCCAATGGACATGCCGAGCAAAAAGAAACCAACCAGTGCGATGAGGCCGACGACCAGCGTCATCGAGACAAACGCCAGCCGCAAGGGCAAGTGCCAGTGATAGCTGGAGAACGGCAGGCCCAATTTCAAGCCGACCGAAAACAATGAAATCAGCACCGCGACTTCAGCAACCCGTTCAAGGAGGCCGGAAACGAGATGAGGATCGGCGGTCATGAAGCCAAAACCGCCAGTCCCCAGCAGGTAGCCGACAGCCAGATAGAACATGGAGGCACTGAGCGGAAGTCGCTTCATCAGCGAACCGGCCAGGGCCATGGTAATCAGGAGAGCGCCGACGACCAGCGCCCAAACGGAAAAGGACAATTCAGTCGGCTCCTGTTGAACTGGTAACGCTTAATTGGCTCAAATGACTAGCCTGCTGAACTATCTGTCACCGACAAAACATTTTCCGTTCGGCAACGCATATAGGCCGTTTGGGTTTCATATGTGCGATGCCGCACAGATCGGTTTTATTGCGGCTGGCATTCTCTTTTCGCCTAAATATCGGGGGATAGAAGATGAGCAAGATAAATATTCTGGGAATTGTTGGCAGTTTGCGCAAAGACTCCTACAACGCTTTCGCCCTGAAGGCAGCACAGGAATTACTGCCTGACGGCGTTGCACTGGAAATAGTCAATCTCCGGGGGATTCCGGTTTTTAATCAGGACGACGAAATGACACCACCGGCCGCCGTGCTTGAATTCAAGCAGAAGATCAAGGCTGCCGATGCGATCCTGTTCGCTACCCCGGAGTACAACTACTCGGTGCCCGGTGGCTTGAAAAACGCCATCGACTGGGCGACCAGGCCCCATGGTCAAAGTGCATGGCAGGGCAAGACTGCGGCCATCATGGGGGTTTCCATCGGCAACTTCGGCACCGCCCGGGCCCAATACGATCTCCGGAAAATTCTGGTGGCGCTCGACATGCCGGTCGTTGTTCAGCCCGAAGTCATGATTGGGAACGCAGCCGATCGTTTTGACCTGAACGGCGTGCTGACTGATGAACGAAGCCGGCAACTTATCGAAAAATTACTGAAGACGCTGGTGCAACTGGAAAAGTCAGCTCGCCGGGCCAGGGGTGATTCGGTCCTGCCTTCATGAAAACGAGAAGCGCCGGAGGCTCAGCGACTGAATATCACTTGCTGACAATCTGGCGCATCGATGCACCACTGGCTGATGTATACGAGGCCATACTCGATTCCGGGCGCTGGCCGGAGTGGTGGCCGGGCATCGAAAAAGTCGAGTCGACGGTACCCGGCGATAGCGATGGCATCGACAGCATACGACGCTATTCCTGGCAGGGTGACCTGCCCTACCCGGTGGTTTTCGAAGTACGCGCCACACGCATCGAAGCACGGGTAGCAATCGAGGGGAGCGCCCGGGGCGACCTTGAAGGAACGGGCCGATGGTTTTTTACCCACAATGGTGAGGTCAGCGTCGTTCAATACGAATGGCATGTCCGCAGCATGCGGTGGTGGATGAATCTTCTCGCCCCGCTGGCTCGTCCGATGTTCATTCGCAACCATGTGCGGATCATGACGCAGGGTGGAGAAGGACTTGCCCGGCGACTCGATGCGGCGCTGGTCGGTCAGGAAAATATCGACTTGATGGCTGAAAAAGATGAGACCAAGGCAATGCCCGGACACATGCGGGAAGGTGGGATGATCAATCCGTTAATCTTGCTGGTTGTCGGTATTGGCGCCGGCATTCTGGCAACAGTTGCCCAGATCGCCCTGTGGGGTCTGGCCGGCATGCCCATCCTCGAAACCCTTTTTCGCGATGCCCGCCTGACAGCGGCCGTGCTCATGGGGCCCGGGGTTCTGCCCCCACCGTCGACCGCCCAGTGGGACATCCTGTTTGTCGCCACGCTGATCCACTTTGCACTGTCGATAGCTTACGCATTGCTTCCCGCCGTGCTCGCCGAGCGCCTGCCTGCCGGGCAAGCCATCACTGTCGGCGCCCTCTACGGGCTGGGCATTTACGTCATCAACCTATACGGATTTACCGCACTATTCCCATGGTTCTCGGTCGCCCGTGACTGGGTAACGCTGGTCACCCACCTCGTTTTCGGGATGGCGTTGACCGGCGGATGCTGGTGGTTTGCCCAAGGGTATGGAAAATCGAAACTGGGTCTGGGACGACAGTTTCCGACCGCATAAAGACGTTCCCAGCCGCTCACTGGGCAGTCACCCGCCAGATCACATTGCCAACATCATCGGCCACCAGCAAGGCGCCGTGCTTGTCGAGCGCCACACCGACCGGTCTACCGCGGGCGTTGCCTTTCCCGTCGAGAAACCCGGTCAGCACATCGACCGGCAGAGCGCCATCATCCGGTTTCCCGTTTGCGAACGGAACAAAGACCACCTTGTAGCCGCTGTAGGGCTGGCGGTTCCACGAGCCATGCTGACCGACAAACATGCCGCTGGCGAAGCTGGCCGGCAAACTGGTGCCTGAGGACGATGCCAAACCGAGCGAAGCGGTATGCGGCCCGAGCGCGTAATCTGGCGCGATCGCCTTGGCGACCAGATCGGGACGTTGAGGCGTGACGCGCTCGTCGACATGCTGACCGTAGTAGCTGTAGGGCCAGCCATAGAAACCGCCGTCACGGACTGAAGTCAGGTAATCGGGAACCAGATCGCTGCCCAGTTCATCGCGCTCATTGGCCACCGTCCACAAGGTGCCGGTCTGTTTTTCCCAGGCCAGGCCATTCGGATTGCGCAGTCCGGAGGCAAAGACCCGGTGCCTGCCGCTGCCGATGTCGACTTCCCAGATCGCTGCCCGGCCTTCCTCGACTGCCATTCCGCGTTCGGCGACATTGCTGTTCGAGCCCACCGTCACGTAAAGCTTGCTTCCATCCAGGCTGGCAATCAGGTTCTTGGTCCAGTGGTGATTGATCGGCCCCGCTGGCAGCGCCACCACTTTGCGACCGGGAACGGTGATCAGCGTGTCGCCGGCGACATAGGGAAAACGCAGCACGGCATCGGTGTTGGCTACGTAAAGGTCGTTGCCCACCAAAGCCATGCCGAACGGGGAATTCAGGCCTTCGAGCAGAACCGAGCGAAAATCGGCGACACCGTCGCCATCGCTGTCACGCAGCAGCGTGATGCGGTTGGCGCTGGCCACACCGGCTCCCGCCCGTTTCATCACCAAGCCCGTCAGCCAGCCCTTGATGCCTTTGGCGTCATCCGGCTTTGGCGGTGCATTGGTTTCCGCCACCAGCACATCACCGTTGGGCAACACATACAACCAGCGCGGATGATCCAGGCCGTTGGCAAACGCCGCGACGCGGGTACCTGGCGCGGCTGTCGGCTTGGTCGCGGCCGGCCAGCCTGTCGCCGGGGCGATATTGACGGTTGGTATCACTGTCTGCACCGGCGGTGGCAGCGTCGGATGCAGCCCGCTGCCAGCCGAAACCGGCAGCGTTGCCATCTCGCCGCAGGCGGCGAGTGACAGCGAGGCCAAACCGGCAAACCAGCTCATTGCATGAAACAGTTTCATTTTGTCTTGCCTCTCCTGATCGAAACGCTGGCCACGAAGGGCAGACCCGGATTCACACCGTGCTGACGGCATCCTTGAATTCACCAACTGCCGCCTTGATGACTTCCCGTGCTACTTCGGTCTCATGCTCCGTATTGGTCTGGACCAATAAAACGACCTGACCGCTGGCAATCGCATCGCGGACCAGATCGGAAAGCCAGCCCTCCTTGCGTTCGACATCGGTGTTGGCGCCGGCGGCAGCCCCGACAAAAGCGCCGAGACTGGCACCCCAGCCCAGCATGACCAACGGGGCCACCAACGGGCTGGCAATGAACAGGCTGACATTGGCTGCGACCAGCGCCAGTTGGGCAATGGCGCCAATGCCGGTGCCCACTGCCGTGCCAATGGCGCCGTCGACCAAGACATTGGTCAGCACCTCATTGTTCTCGCCTTTAAGCTCGGTAACGGCAGGTCCGGATTCGGCATCGAACAGCTGCAGCTGGGCGCGCGGCAGTCCGCGCGCAACGAGAGTGGACAGCGCGCCTTCGGCTTCGGCACGGTGAGCAAAAAAACCTGATACGTGATGGCGATATTCGTCCATGTCTGTTCTCCTTTGGATGATCCGTAGGTTACGGATGACAGTTCAGGCTATCCGAACGAATCTGTCGCATCTGTGCGCCATCACACCCAAAAACACGCCGGAAACTGGACTGGAAAAATCCACTATGTGCGCCACCAGACAGAAGACCATTATCATAAATATCAGAATGGCCATGGGTGTTCGGTTCCCCGCCTCTACATGAACACCCTGAGTACTTCGCCCCGGACGGCTTGGCCGTTCCGGGCTTTTTTTTGCGCCCGCACATGGAGAAAACCCGGCGATTTCAATTTTGGCCGAAATTTCCGGTTGACCGTGGGAGAGCGAAAGTCAAAAAAATCCCGGCTTTTTGGGAGCCGGGACAAAGGCAAATCAGCCCTGCGTCATCAAACGGGTCTGAGCGTGGGAATAGTGACTTCCCGATCAATCGGCAATTCAACTGCCAGGGACAGTGTCGCCGTCGTTACCGTTCGTCATGACGCGTCTTGTTGAACACGTCAGTTTCCTGGGCAATTTTGTGTGACGATTTTTCGGACATCTTGGCCGAATCCCCAAAAAAGGCCTGCCAATCCAGATCGGATAAACGCAACACTTCCATCTCGGGGCGTCTCCGTTCGACAATGTGACGCCGGTCGAAATGGCCGGCCGGCAAGGCGGAGTCAAACTGGCGTCTTTCCTGACGTCCGCGATGGTTGTCTACAACATCCATGTTGCTCTCCTTGGGTGACTTCTCCGACATGAACCTGGCAGAACGACTTGACTCTCCCGGCGGGTGATAATCCGCCGCCGACGAAATCAAGGGTCAGAAAGTGGTGCCGTAGTAGGCGTTAACGCGCTCGGCAAAAGTAGAATCGGCCATATTCGGCCAGTGGTCGGGATCGAAGCCCGGCGCATCTTCCAAACGATCTTTGTCGACATTCATCAGGAAGCGCTTGTTTTCGGTATCGATAGTCAGCGCATCCCAGGGAACGGCAAAAAGCTTTTCCCCCAGGCTCAGAAAGCCGCCGAAAGACATCACGACATAACGCACCTTGCCGTTCTCGATATCCAGCATGAACTCCTTGATGCCGCCCAGCTTTTCACCTTGCAGGTTATAGACATCGTCGCCCTCAAGCGTGCTGGCGCTGAGAACCCTTGAGCCAAGTCGGCCAGCACTCACCAGATCGGTATTGATTGTTGCTGCGTTCATTTGATGTTCCCTGGCTCGGTCGTTTTGCCATTGAAATGCTCGCTATCACCTTCTGCATCCGAACGGCTTTTGTGAATGACTCCATCGCGATGATTGGGCGGGGCATAGAGCGTATAAAGCTTGAGCGGCACCGTGCCGGTGTTGATGATGTTGTGATTGACCCCGGCCGGAACGAGAACGGCAAAGCCGGCTTTGATCGGCGTCCGGGCGCCATTCAGCACCGCCTCGCCAGCGCCTTCCTCAACGCGGAAGAACTGGTCGACCTTGTGAATCTCGGCACCGATGTCTTCCTGTGGTTTCAGCGACATCAGGACGAGCTGGGAATTTTTTGCCGTGTATAACACTTGGCGAAAGTCGTCATTCTCAACGGCAAGTTTTTCAATATCCTGAACATAACCGCTCATCACAACTCCTTTTTGTACGTCCCGGTGCTATGTCGCAGTCCGGGACGTCGGGTTGATCACAGAAAATGCGGATCACTTGTCCGCCACGACCTTGATCTGATTGTTGACTGCAGTAACGCCTTTTACGGCCTTGGCGATCGACTCGGCCTTGTCTGCGGCGCTCTTGCTGGAGGCCGTACCACCGAGTGTCACGGCGCCCTTGTGATCCGTATCGACGCTGATATTGACAAGGCTGGACATTTTTTCGGCAGCCAGTTCAGCCTTGATCTTGGTGGTGATGACCGAGTCCTTGACCATCGTGGTTGCTGAAGATTTGTCTGAATCTGCCGTATAGCCGGCCATTGGGAGCATCAGTGCAGTGCTTACAAGAATGCTTGCAGCGAGTTTGATTAACATGGTGTCTACCTTTCACGGTTATCGATAGTTGAGCACGGCGAATTTGCGCTGATATCGTTTACTTGCTACTGCAACGCCAACCAGTGCTATGCCGTGATGCTCATATTCCATGGACCGAATCGGCGACTCGGTTCGCTTGCACACACATGGCAAAAAAACTTGCCCGGCCTAACGAGCACCCTTGTGATCCTTGGCACCGCTATTCCTGTGCCGACCGGCGATCTCGCGTTGTTCGGCCTTCTGTTTCTGCTTGATCACTTCCTCCGAATAGGAAGGCAACGCTTGCCCGGATTTGGGCGGCGTTTCTTTCGGTTTCTGGTTCATGGAGGTTTCCTTTCAGTCGATGAATACGATGGCCAGAGCGAGCGCCAAGAACAACATGATCGCCGGAAGCATGTGGTCAATAACGAGGCTGCCTGCCGCGATAAGGTCAATTGAATAAAGCATGCCGGCCCCCCCATGTCGTGATGGGCTATCAAACCCTGCAACCGGAAGGCAGTCAGTGTGCTGGCGAACACTGGTGAAAATCGTATTTAGACTTTGGCACCAAGCGACAGCGATCAGATTCAGGCTGTGCGTGCCAGCCAACAGACCTTGCCCTTTCCCTCAATCACGCTGGGGTATGCGGCTTTTCGGCCGCGTATGACACAAGAGGAAAAATCATGAATAAATCACTCAGCACAATCCTGATCATCGCCGCCTTCGGTTTGGGCGCTTGTACCGGACCGGCAGGCCCCCAAGGCGAACGTGGCAGTACAGGCAGCACCGGTAATACAGGCAATACCGGCAGCACGGGCAGCACCGGCGCCAAGGGCTCAACCGGCAACCAGGGCAATACCGGATATACCGGTGCCCAGGGCGAAACAGGCACACAAGGCAACACTGGCGCCGTCGGCGATACCGGTGCGACCGGGAATCAGGGGAATACCGGCGCGACGGGAGCGAAGGGAAAGACGGGCTCGACTGGCACAACGACCAACGGTAGCACTATCGTAGTCGTCCCGCCGACGCGCTGATTTCGTGGTGATCTGACACGGGGAAAGACAACTTTCCCCGTGTCAGTATTCCGGAGAAAACACCATGAGAAACCCGGTTCGATCACGGGCAACATCGTGACAGCAATGAATCCCGCGGTTGACCGGGATTGCTACGGTCAACCGGAAAAAACAGCCAAAAATCAAATCATGTAGTGGCGAATATTCGCCTCAAGCGATATCTACAAATGACCAGCCATCGCTCAGCGCGGGACAGCCTGCCATCGATTAAAGCCACGCTTGGCAATTTCAACGACAACCAGATAAGCCAGCGCCATGCCCGCAAGGATGAGATAGAACCTGACTGGCAGGGGCACCAATCCGAAGTAGCCTCCCACCGGCGAGAACGGCAGCACGGCACCGAGCAGCGCGACACCCAGCGAGGTGGCGACCAACACGGGATGTGGGCGGCTCTTGAGCGGGTCTCTTATCGGAATCGGCTATTCAACGAGTCCCATCGTCTGAAATCGCATGATTTCAGCACCCTTGGCTGAGGCTGGCACACCAAAGCTGAGCATGCCACGGCCAAACAGGAGAATTTCCTTGTGATGAACCAACATCTCGGCCTGTTCATCAAATGTCACGAAAGTGCCATTTGTGCTCTTGTCCACAAAAACAAAGCGGTCGAGACGTCGCTCGATCCTGCCGTGCTCGCGGGAACAGCGGGTCGATCGAACGATCAGATCACTTTCTGGCAGGCGACCGATCCGGGTAACTGGTTGGCTCTCGTCAAGCATTGTCTCGACGCCACGAAAGCGCAGTCGGAGCCGCCCCGCACCACCCACGGCATCGGCAAGGGCCAGGCTTAACGCCATCTGGGCTGGTTCCTGTGCAGGAACCTGAAAGACCCCCAGGCGCCGCTTGCCACAATTGAGTTCGACCTCCGGCACTCTGTTCCCGGCCAGTTCCAGCCAGGGGAAAAGCTTGGCTCGCCTGGGGACGCCAAGCATGATTCGACCAGGCGGCGCGATGACCGACAGGTTGGCTGCAGGATTATCCCCTTCGGCCGGGAAATAGCGCCCTTCCTTGGCCTGGTGTCCGGCGCATAGACCAACCCCGACTGCCACTGGAAATCCGGAATGCGGCGGCAACTCCGCCACCCGGTGATGTATATCGAGAGCCGATTTGAACGCCGCAGCGCCGCTACCAAAGAAAGCCATCAACTTGCTGCCCTGGTAATCGACCAGGCGACCACCGTGGGTTTCTACGGAGCGCCGAATGCGTTTGGCACAGCGTTCAATCACATACATGCCTTCGGGGTCGCCAAGACTCCGCAGCAAGCTCGTTTCACCAGCAACATTCACACAAAGAACGGCCAATGGGTGTTCACTCGTTGTATTCAAGTGGATCACTTCCGTCGCATCAAACCCATGACGAGCGATACCAGAAACAGCAATATGAATATGAAAAACAGAATCTTGGCGATTTCAACGGCACCGGCTGCGATGCCGGTAAAGCCGAATAGCGCAGCAATCAGCGCGACAATGAAAAATATTATGGCGTAACGCAACACGATGACTCTCCTGTTAAGTGTCCGGAAAATTGTGTCAATGAGCCAGCAACAAGGCTACTGATTACCATCATGATCCTGCGCCAATTTCCGATCTGTACGCCAGGGCACAGATCCCGGGTTCCGGCTTGGGTCGACGAGCAGGGCGAATTGGCGCTAAAGCAGCCTCTGCAACAGGCTGGCACCCCACTCCTCAATACGTAGCAACAAGGATCGGCTCTCCCACTCCTCGAGCACGATCGTTTCCGATGCAGCGAGGTCTCTGGCAATCATATGCATCATCTGCTGGG
The DNA here is from genome assembly GCF_049652925.1 of Azonexus sp. Lineage (GTDB taxonomy): Bacteria > Pseudomonadota > Gammaproteobacteria > Burkholderiales > Rhodocyclaceae > Azonexus. The sequence goes on along the minus strand of NZ_JBASFI010000002.1, from coordinate 67,906 downwards.
CAAAGTCGCGGCCGAGGACAACGGCGTTGACCTCGTCGTTGTCGAGAAAGCTGCGCCAGTCAAGATTGGTTGAACCAACACAGGACCAGACACCATCGATCAGCGCCGTTTTGGAATGAAGCAGCGCCCCGCCTCGCTCATGGATTTTGACCCCGGCCTTGAGAAGGCTGGAATAGTTTGAGCGGCCGGCATGAAAGACTATTTTCGAGTCTGACCTGCTGGGCAATATCAGGTTCACATTCACGCCACGCCCAGCTGCATCGCTCAAGGCCTTGCGCAGTTGAGGATCAGGAACGAAGTACGCGTTGGTCAGATAGATGTCTTTTTCGGCATTACCGATGGCCGAGATCAAAGTCAGGTAGATCAGGCTATACGGGTCGTCCGGCGTGCTGCCGATGGCACGGACGATATCCTTGCCTTGTGCGGTCAACCGGGGAAAATAGTCTTTTTTCAACAGCGGCTTGCCATGCTGTTTGGCCCAGGTTTCGATGAACAGTTTCTGTAGCTCAGCGACCACCGGCCCCTCGATTTGCAAATCGGTATCGCGCCAGGCGATTGCACTTTCAGCAGTCTTTTTGGCACGCCTGGAGCCCGGTATCGACGAATAAACTTCGCTGATATTGATACCGCCAATAAATGCGATCTGCCCGTCGACGACCAGCAACTTCCGGTGATCACGATTGTTGAACTGCCATTGGCCTTTGGCGGTGAGTGGGTTGATGGGGTTGAATTCAAGCACATTGATACCGCCTTCCCGAAAGCGGTCGAAAAAGGCCAGAGGCGTATTGATACCGCCGAAACTGTCATAGATGACATTGACCTGGATGCCGCGTCGCTGCTGCGCCAGCAACAAGTCGGCAAACTTGCGCCCGATCTCATCGTCCTCGATGATGTAGGACTCCAGGTTGATATGGTCGCGGGCAGTCCGGATGGCGGCAAACATGGCGGCATAGGTGGCCGCGCCGTCTTGCAGCAAAGTGACCTTGTTGCCGACAATCAGCGGGCTGCCGACGATGGCTTGTTCCAGCGCGATCTGCTTGTCGAGAATATCGATATCGCCGGATTTGCTGTTCAGGTCAGCGATGATGGCAGCACTTTTCTGCGCCGATATCGCCCCGCGCGCACTCTCAAAACGGGCAGCCTGCACGGAATGCCGTTCGATGATGGCCGCGCTATCCGGTAGTGCGGCGCAACCGGCTGCAGCAAACAGCAGAAGTGCAGCCGGTATGGCCTGCTTCAGCAGAGAATGTACGCGACTCAGGCAAAGCATGAATCCATCTCCCGCCCACGGCAGCAAAAGAGCAATTGCCCTTTCGCTGTCGTTATCTGGCTTGGCTTAACGGATGCTCAGCGCGCTGGCGCTGGCGGAACGACAACAACCGTTTCGCCACCGGGTTTTCCTGGCTCGCCGGCTGCACCGGTCGCCCCGGTTCCACCGCTTGAACCAGTTGCTCCGGTGTCGCCAGTCGATCCGGTCGCCCCGCTTGAACCCGTCTGTCCGGTCATGCCGGTCGAGCCGGTGGCACCTGTTGGGCCGGCGGGTCCGGGCACCGGGACTGTAACCACGGTGGGCGTCACGACGGCCGGTTTGTCGCAGGCGCTGATCGCCAGTGCAGCCAATACCGCTGCGAAGATGTTTGAATATTTCATGTGAATTCCTCCTGGCCATTAAACGAGAGCCCATCCGCTTGGCAGCCAAGCAAGCACCGGGAGTTACCGGTTCAAAGTACCCGGATGAGTTTGCCATCTCCGTTCGGTGGCGCACAAAGCACTACCGCGCCAGCGACAAAATCATTCAAATCGATAATCGCTTGCGGCATACAGTTTCCAGTCGCCATCGCCGCTCAGTTCCAGGACCTGCTGGTGATATTTCAGGATGGATGGCCGATGGCCGACGCTGATCAACGTCGTGCTTGTCGCCGCCAACTGTTCATACAGACTCTCTTCGTTGGCGATATCGAGGGCGCTGGTCGCCTCGTCGAGAATGGCGTAGCGCGGCCCGATGAGCAGGACGCGGGCGAAGGCCACGCGTTGCTGTTCGCCGACAGACAACACCTTGCTCCAGTCGAGTTCGGCGTCCAAGCCGTCAAAATGGGTGGCGATATCGGGCAGATTGACCTGTTTCAGCACCTCCAGCAGCACCTCATCGGTCGGGGCCATATGCCCGTTCGGATAGAGCAACTGCTGGCGCAAACTGCCCTGGACCATGTAGGGCCGTTGCGGAAGAAACAGCATTTCCGTGCTATCCGGCCCGATAATGCGGCCGCTTCCCGAGTGCCAAAGCCCGGCAATGGCGCGCAGCAGCGAACTCTTGCCGCAGCCGCTCGGGCCGACGATCAGCACGCCCTGCCCCGGACTGATATTGAGCGACAGATTCTTGAGCAAGGTGCGCTCGTGATTGGGTGTCCGCAGCGTCAGATTTTCGATGGACAGTTCGGGGCCAACCGCAAAGCGGATGACCCGTTCCCCCGGCGAAGATGGGCCGCCACTGGCGACAAGATACTTTTGGAAGGTGTCGAGACGTTCGATTCCCGCCGCGAACTTGCTCAGGTTGTCGAAGTTGTCGATGATCACAGTCAGCGCACTGAGGATGGCGGCGAAGGCACCAGCGGCCTGAACGGCACGGCCGACTTCAAGTTCACCTGAGATGACCCGCTCGGCAATGATGGCGCTGGGCAGTACGACGGTCAGAAAGCTGTAGGCGAACTGGAACAGATTCAGTTTCAGTTGTACCCCGATTAGTTTGCTGAGGTTCTCGAAGATATCGTTGAAAAACCCGCCAACCTGCTTGGCCTCCCGCCCCTCGCCGCGATAGAAGGCGATGGCTTCAGCGTTTTCACGAATGCGGACCAGGCTGAAACGAAAATTGGCTTCGCGCTTGAGCTGATAGAAGTTGAGCCCGATCAGGATTTTGCCGAAAACCAGCAGCGTCACCGCCGTGCCAGCCGCCGCATAAATGAGCAGGAAGGCGACCAACTCCCGCGAAATGGCCCACAGCACGCCGGAGAATGCAATGAGCTGAAGCAACGCGCCGAACAGCACCATCAGGAACTGCAGTGAGCGCTGGGTGAAGGTATTGATGTCCTCGGCAATCCGTTGATCCGGATTGTCAATATCGGCGCTGGCATTCAGTTCGTAATAGGCGCGATGGCTGAAGTATTCGCCGAGAAAGTCCCGCGTCAGCCAGCGCCGCCAATGCAGCGCGAGACGGTCGCGGACATAGTAATAAAAACCGAAAACGGGCACCCCGACAACCAGGATGCCCAGGCTTACCTGAATGGAAAGCCAGAAACGGTCGATGTCCTTCGCCGCCAACGCCGACGTGAATTCGCCCGTCTGTTCGTTGAACAGAACGGCAAAGCCGGTCTGCCCGAGCAGTAGCAAAATCAGCAAAACGAGCAGGCGTCTGGCTTGCCACTTTTCATCGCTGGACCAGTAAGGCGCGGCAATTTTGCGAAAACGCAGCCAGAGGTGGCGATTAAAGCTGATCATGCGATGGAGGGGCCTTTTCACCCCTTTTCGGCCGACGGCAATTTGCCGAGCGGCCGGTCAAACCGGTGGAATATTTATTCGCCCTTGGCGACAAAGCGCAGCTTTGTCGTGTTTCCCGACGCTGAAACCCGAATGTGCCGGGTTTGCCACGCCCCGTCTATTTGAACGGCAATTTGATAGCGGCCGGCCGGCAGTTTCACGTAAAGCAGTGGCCCTTCGGTCACGCCGGAAGCTAGCACCATGCCGTTGCGACGGCTGACTGTAAAGGGAATCGCCGCCAGATAGTGGCCATCCCGACCGGTCAGCAAGACTTGAACGTTATAGGCCGTCGCTACCGCGCGCATTTCGCTCATGGCTTCGTCGCCGACGCCACCGCTCAGCAAGGAAACATCGGCCCCTTGGCTGATTTCGGATTTGGTTTTTACGGCATTTTCGGGGTCGGCCGCAAGCACAGCGGAAGATCCCAGAGCGGCAACCAGCGCGACTATCGCCAGGCGGATCGGAAAACGCCTTCCGCCATTTTTCGTAAGACTGTTCATGGTTTCACCTCAGCGATTCTGTCCACGGTCATTGCCACCCCGATGCCGATCATCCCGGTCGTTTCCACGATGATCGTCACGTCGTCCATCATACCGATTGTCCTGACGATGACGATTGCGTTCCTGATAACGCGGAACATACTGATCGTTGTACCAGCGCTCCCGAACGAAATAGACCCGTTCGTCACAGGCATTGTAGGCTGCGCAATGCCGGCGCCAGTTTTTGGCATGGCCCGGTGGCACATGCAGGTAGATCGGCTGGCGCCCGGACGGACCGCGCCGGATCATTCGGGGCTGCGAATAGAGCAATTGCGGCCGCGGATAGTCACCAATGTCGATTCGGCCATAAAAGCCGGGCTGGCCGAGCGTGACCGACACCCCGACATCGGCAGCTCGTGCCGGAACCGAGACGCCGCCCAGCACTACTGCCAGCAGTAACAGGTTGAAATTCATGGTGAAACTCCTTTGTCCGATGCCGCGTTATTTCTTGTCACCCTGTGCAGCATCCTGAATCTTGTCGCCGGCCTTTTCGACTTCCTGACCGACCTTTTCCGCCGCCTGATCAACCTTCTTGCCAGCCTGCTCGACCGGACCTTCCTTCTTCTGGCAACCACTCAGAGCGACGAGCAGCGCAGCCAACATGACCGCTGCGCTCAGTGTTTTTCCTGTTTTGATCATTTGCTTCTCCTTGATTACGCCATCAATGGATGCCCCGACCGATCCGGCCGAGCGCATCGCGTCTGATCACGCTCCCTTATTTGGCAACTTCGTGACCGATGACACCACCAACGACAGCACCACCGACGGTTCCGGCAGCACTGCCGCCGGTTAATACAGCGCCACCGATGGCGCCGACACCGGCGCCAACCGCGGTATTCTGCCCTTGCGACGACATGCCGGAACAGGCGCCCAGACTGAGCAAGGCGGCCACGACGACAGCGTTGAGCGAGACTCTCTGCATATTTTTCATGGAACTGACTCCTTGGAACGATCTTGTCTGACGCCTGTACTGGCGTCAGCTATTACTTGTTGAAACGCGCCTTGGCCTGGCTCAGGCAAGAGTCCTTGGCAGCACCCGAAAAGGTGTCGCACTTTTCCTTGGCCACGGCATAGTTGGCATCGCTCTTGTCTTCAGCGGCGTCCTTGCGGGCTTCAGTACCCTTCTTGCTGGCATCGCTACGTGCATCAGCCGTCTTTTCGCCAGCCGTGGTATTTGCTTCGGAGGTCTTCATTTGTGCCTTGGCGTCAGCCTTGGCTGTGGTTTCTGCTGCCTTGGCTTCCTTGACGCAGACATCCTTGGCATTGCCGGCCAGGTCGTCGCACTTTTCGACTGCCACGTCGCGATCAGCCTCGGCCTTGGCGACGCGGGCTTCGTAGCTGTGCTTCTGCGTCGGCTCGTAGGCAGCCTTCAGTTCGGCTTCAGCGACCTTTTCCTTACCCTTGGCTTCAACCGCGCAGACATCCTTGGCGTTGCCGGACAGCGAACCACAGGTGGTCTTGGCGGTCTTGTACTCGGCCGCGATTTTTTCTTTGGCGGCCTTGTAATCGGTTTTTGACATGCCTTCAGCCAATGCGCCGGTGCTGAAAGCCAGAGCGACTGCGAGTGCGACGACATTGATATTGAGCTTGTTCATGTTGTTCCTCGATGGGATTGATTCTTTCACCGCGACAGGTGATGCCGCTGTCTTCACCAGAATCGCGCAGCGTGACTGCGGCAGCGACTCTCCGCAGAATTAACTGCGATGGGTTCGGATGAATTCAGCTTATGGGCTCGGTGCTGCCCCATCTGTCCGTTGGCGCACATAAGGAAAATCTGATCGCCTTTGCTGCAAAAACTCAGGCGCTGACCCCAAACAAGGCACCAACGCCGGCGGTAATCGCCATCGCCAGCGCTCCCCACAGCGTCACCCGGAAGGTTGCGGACAAGACCGGCGCGCCACCGGTAGCTGCGGCAATGGCACCGAGCAGGGCAAGAAACAGCAGCGCACTTCCGGCTACAGCCCAGGCCAGCCAGGTAACCGGGGCGAGCAGCACGATCAATAAGGGCAATGCAGCGCCCAGCGAAAACGTCGCTGCAGAGGTCAGCGCCGCCTGCAGGGGCCGAGCCGTTGTGGTATCCGTAATTCCCAACTCATCGCGGGCGTGTGTGCCCAGTGCATCGTGCGCCGTCAATTGCGTGGCGACGACCTGGGCAAGTGCTGGATCGAGGCCCCGCTTGACGTAGATGGCAGCCATTTCTGCATGCTCACGGACCGGATCGGTCGCCAGCTCCTCGCTTTCGCGCGCCAGATCGGCGCGCTCAGTATCCGACTGGGAACTGACCGAAACATACTCGCCAGCCGCCATCGAAGAAGCACCCGCCACCAGCCCGGCAACGCCGGCAATCAGGATGGCCTTGGCATCGGCTCCGGCGGCGGCGACACCGAGGATAAGGCTGGCCGTGGAGACGATGCCGTCATTGGCGCCGAGGACGGCCGCACGCAGCCAGCCGATGCGCGTGGTCCGGTGCATTTCAGGGTGCCGGCTTGGTGACCGGGCGCGCACTTTCGATCCCTTAAAACTGGAACAGCGTCAGCCCCAGCCCGAGGCTGGTCTGCCGATGGTTGTAATCAAGCAGGGTCTCGCCGTAGCCATGGAACAATTGCACATACCAACGCAGGCCGGCAGGTTGATCGGCGAACACCGGATGGGTCCAGTCGAGTTGCAGCGAGCCGCGACTCAGCGAATCGTAATTGGTCCGCCAGGTCAAGCCGAGCGTGGATGTTCCAGGCAACCAGGCCATGATGACTTCGCCCCGCCCGATGTAATCGACAAGATCGGGGTTGTCATCTTTGCCCTGCACGCGAATTCGTTGATTGTCACGAATCTGGAGGCTGAAGTCGCCATGCTCGAAACCGGCGCCCAGGGTAATCCTGTTCCAGCTCCGGGAAAGCGGGTCGGTCTGCCCGTTCGACTGGTGGGCAAAGCCCACCTGCAGCATGCGCAGGTTCCAGCCCAGCGGCAGTTTTCCGATTTTCTCTGGAACGGGGACGACATAGATCATTTCCGGCTGGTAATCAGTGCTGCGAAATGGTGATGAATCGCCGGAGTCCCACAGCTGCCAAAGTGAGTGCTGGGTATACGCAGCCCACAGATCGGCACCCGGCAACAGCAGGTCTTCCGCAATTTTGGCGCGCAGGGAAATTTGCAGTTTGGCCTCGACGCTGCGGTAGTCCCGGTTGCCCGCACTGGCCGGCTGCGTCGGGCTGTGCGGTGTACGGTTCAGGTTCGACGTGTAATGCATGGGCAGCAGGAAGTTGGGCAGATAGGTGCGTACGACAAAGGTGTTGCGTTTGTCGGCAGGGCCAAGCTCCCATATTTTCGACATATTCGACGATTCGCGCTGGCTGTCGCTGGTGACCACCTGCGCATCGACCTGGGCATCACTGATCGGTTCGCTCCCGGCTTTCAGTCGCTTGTAGGCGTTGTCGTAGCAGGCCAGTCGCAGGCGATCATCTGCTTCGTCGGCACATCCCGTCAAAGGCTCGACGGCCATCGCAGACCCCGCCAGCCAGGCCAGCACAAGGGCAGCCATCTTCTTGCTCATAATTTTCCCCGTTACCACACCCGCCCTTTCGGCAGTTGGCACCAAGGCTACTCCGACCAAGTTCAACGTCTGTTGGCTGGCACACATACCAGGCTGGCATCTTTCGACCAAATTGAGACCGTAACTTGGCAAGGAGCGAAGTGGCTCCATGAAATAACGGCATCTAACCCAGCGAACGATACAAAGGCGCGGGGAACATGCTCGAGAAGTCGCCGTCCGTTAGAAACGATCACGGACGACCATCCCTGACGCAACATAGCGTCTCAAACATTAAATTTGCCAAACACGGCGGCCACTACGCTGTTACAATGCGCCCCGCTTGAACGTGATCACCAGTCGCGTTACAGGTATCCAGAAATTCTTTGGACACCCAGGCGCATAGCAATTGACGGTATTTCGACGGTATCCAAAAGATCAAATCGGAAGAAATTGAGTAACCACAGCCTGTTCTGCGGTTACTTTGACCCCGTCAGGAGCATCAGGTTGCCCATGTGGCTCAGTGGTAGAGCACTCCCTTGGTAAGGGAGAGGTCGGCAGTTCGATCCTGCCCATGGGCACCATCCCGCTTGCCTTCGCCGCCCGGCGAATTTACTGCTTTGTAGCGGGCGAGCCAAACTGCTTGAGCGCCGAGAGAAACTCGCTGAAGTTTGCTTCACGAACCGTGATGTTGCTCAAGGTGTCGCGAAGGCTGAATACCGACAGATCGATTTCGCCAGCATGAGCATTCCCCTTGCTGGCAACTTTGCTGCCAGTTTGCGTTGGGGTTGCCTTTGTGCTGGTGAAGGACATGTTCCTGTTTTCCTGTGTCGATGAGTTCATTCTGCCCTGCGCGTTCCGAGGTGTCTGTGAACAAATTCACAGAGCATTGCCAGCCAGAGAAATTTATTCCGCCTCTCGCCAAATAAATTATCCAAAACAGTGACTTGACCGATATAAATTGCAAGGCACGACATTTCAAATTCGGGCGAAATTTCCGGTTGACCGTAGCAACAGCCCCAAAGGGCGTTGGGTTTCAAGTTCAATGCGGGCACATTCAGTCGGCCAGTTCAATCTGCCCGCTAACATTGGTCGTGACCAGGCTTTCGCCGGCCTCCAGCGGAGCCGGCGCTGCCTCTGCCACCATCATCACGTCACGGGCAGCGCGCATCATCGGCATGGGCATGCCGCCGCCCTGCTGAACGTTCAGTTGCTTGATCTTCCAGCTCTTGCCAAGCTGATCGGCGATCACCGCGGCACGACTCTGGAAGGCGACAATGGCCTCACGAGTGGCTTCATCTTCGACCTTGCGCCGGGTTTCGGGCGACGGCAGCAAGCTGACTTCGCCGACTGCCAGGCGCATTTGCTGCAGCTTGCCGAGCAACTCCGAAACGCCGCCCTGATCCTTCGATTCAAGAACCAGTTCGCTGCGCATGCGCCAACCGTCGATCTTTTGCGCCTGACCGTATACCGGGTAGGTCGACTGCTGGCCACTCTTGACCGAGATGCCAGGCTTGCTGCGAATCAGTTTGAGGGCCTCGGCAACATCGGCGTTCACGCGTTGGGCCAGTTCAGCCGGATTCTTGCCGCTGGCCTCGCTATACACGCTGGCGCGCACCATGTCATTGGCGGCCGGGCGGCTGGCGTTGGCCGAGAGATCGACCAGCGCGCCCGCCTGGGCAGTCGCCGCGGCCAGGCAGCCGACGATCAGCATGATGAGAGCCCGGTTCATTGCGGAGCCTTGTCGCGCAGACGGCCATAGACCACCAGCAGAACGATGGCGACAACCACGGATGCGACGAATCCGGCGCCCTCGCCAGCCCGGTACCAGCCCAGAGCCTGGCCAACCATGCCGGCCACGAACGAGCCGCCGACGCCAAGCAGGATTGTGGCAATGAACCCCATATTATCCTTGCCGGGGTGCAGGAACTTGGCGATGACGCCGATTACCAGGCCAACCAGAATGGTCCACACGATTCCCATTGTTCAAACCCCTTTCACGTGACTATCAATGCCAGGCGCAAGTATCGCCTGTCATCAAATATTAACGCGCAGGCCGAATGATGGTTGGCGTGACTCGGTAAAGAATTGTTATCCGATAACTCGGCACTCCGGCCTGCTACTGCCCAGCCAGCCGTTCGGCCAGCGTGTCCATGAGCACCCGAACCCGGTGTGGCACATGATGGTTGCTGGGCAAAATGGCGTAGATGCCGAGCTCGGGAATCGGATAATTGGGCAGAATTTCGACGACCCGGCCAGTGGCCAGAAAGGTATCGGCAATGAAATCCGGCTGGCAGCTGATGCCCAGCCCCTGCGCCGTCGCCTCGGTCAGCACGTCGCCGTTGTTGGCGTTGAGGCGGCTGCGGATATGAAAGCTCTCGAGTTGCCCATTGACCATGAATTGCCAAAGCTGGCTGCTACCGGCGTTGGTGTAGCCGAGGCAGACGTGATTTGCCAATTCGGCCGGATTTTCCGGTTGACCGTGGCGACTGAGATATTCCGGCGCAGCGACGACGAGCAGGCGGCTGGTCCCGATCTTGCGGGCTACGTCACCCGATTCCAGGCGCCGGGTGATGCGGATCGACAGGTCGATGCCTTCCTCGATCAGGTTCACGCGCCGGTCGCTATAATCCATGTCGAGCGAGACTTCCGGATAGCGCTGCGAGAAATCGAGCAGGATGGGCGCCAGCCGTTTCATGCCGTAACTGAGTGGCAGGCTGATGCGGATGTTGCCGCGTGGCGTCAGGCGCTCTTCGGCGACGCCGGTTTCGGCCGCTTCAACGAGGTTGAGGATGACCCGGCATTTTTCGAGATAAGCCGTGCCGCCCGAGGTCAGCGCCAGGCGGCGTGTGCTGCGCGCCATGAGCTTGACGCCGAGATGCGTTTCCAGCGCGGCGACCTGCCGCGTCACCACCGAGCGGGCGACACCCAGCTGCTGCGCCACCGCCGAGAAACTGCCGAGCTCGGCCACCCGAACGAAGAGATGCATGGCTTCGAGGCGATCCATTGTTGCAACTCCAGCAATAGTAATTTGCACATTGTCGGCTATTTCGATCCAAATAACAGGCATAAAGTGCGTCCATCGAATTAGGAGTTGCCGCAATGACACAGGTTTACCCCACCCTTTTTGTTCCGCACGGCGCGCCGACTTTTGCGCTGCGCCCGGGTGCGGCCGGCGCAGCGCTGACGACCATGGCGGCGTCGCTGCCCTTGCCGCGCGCCATCGTCATCGTCAGCGCCCACTGGGATACGGCCGTGCCGACCGTCGGTTTCGCCGAACGCCCGGAAACGATCCACGATTTCTGGGGCTTCCCGGATGAACTGTACGAAATCCGCTACCCGGCCACCGGCTGTCGCGAGGCTTCCGAAGAAGTTGTCGCTGCGCTGAAGGCCGCCGGCCTGCCGGTCGCCAGCGATGCCAGCCGCGGCCTTGACCACGGCGCCTGGGTGCCGCTGCGACGGATGTTCCCCGACGCCGAAGTGCCGGTCATTCCGCTCTCCATCCAGAGCCGCGGCGGCCCGACAGCAGCCTACAAGCTTGGTCAGGCGCTGGCGCCGCTGACGGAAAAAGGCTTTCTCGTCATCGCCTCGGGAAATGTCACGCACAACCTGCGCGACTACCAGATGGCGGCTCGTAACAGTGGGCAGACGCCTGCCTATGTGCGCCAGTTCACAGACTGGCTGGCCGGGCGTCTGTATTCTCATGACATTTCCGCCCTGCTCGACTACCGCCAACAGGCGCCCGGCGGCGTTCAGGCACACCCGAGCGATGAACATTTGCTGCCGCTTTATGTCGCACTCGGGGCGGCTGGCGAAAACGCGCAGGCCAATCGCTTCCATGCCGGCATCGACAATTACGTCATTGCCATGGACGCCTTTTCGTTTTCAGGCAAAAAAGGAGGTTGACCGTGGAAGTCAAACATTACACCGGCACCGCCAAGGCCCTGCACTGGCTCATGGCCATCCTGCTCTTCGGCATGCTGGCGCTGGGTTTCTACATGCAAGACCTGCCGCTGTCGCCGGACAAGCTGAAGCTTTACTCCTGGCACAAATGGGCCGGTGTCACTGCCCTCCTGCTCGTCAGCTTTCGCCTACTCTGGCGCTTCACGCATCGCCCGCCGGCCCTGCCTGACAGCATGCCGAAGATCATGCAGTTCGCCGCTCACGCCGGTCACCTGGCGCTCTACGGGCTGATGCTGGCCATCCCGCTGTCCGGCTGGCTGATGAGTTCGGCCAAGGGTTTCCAGACCGTTTATTTCGGCGTCCTGCCCATCCCCGACCTGCTTGAGAAAAACAAGGAAGTGGGCGATCTGCTGGCACTCGTCCATCAAAGCCTGAACCTGCTGTTCGTCGTCGTTCTGCTCGGCCACATCGGCGCGGCGCTGAAGCATCACTTCATCGACAAGGACGACATCCTGACCCGCATCCTGCCCCGCCACTCCTAGGAGAACTGAACATGAAACGCCTCGCCTTTGCACTTGCCTTCGCAGCCCTGATTCCCGCCGCACAAGCCGTTGAATACACCCAGGTCCAGCCCGACAAAAGCGCTGTCAATTTCGTCTACAAACAGATGGGAGTTGCGGTCGACGGGAAATTCAAGAAGTTTTCCAGCCAGCTCAATTTCGACCCGGCCAAGCCGACTTCCGCCAAGGCGAGTTTCGATATCGAACTGGCCAGCGTCGACACCGGCGCTGCTGAAGGCGACGAGGAAGTCGCCGGCAAGCAGTGGTTCAACACCAAGGCATTCCCGACAGCGCGCTTCGTATCAGGCACCGTCAAAGCCCTTGGCGCCAATAGGTACGAAGTCGCCGGCCAACTGACCATCAAGGGCAAGACGCAGGATGTCGTCGTCCCGGCGACCTTCACGGCGCAGGGGAGCACGGGCGTCTTCGATGGCGCCTTCACCATCCGCCGCGCCGACTTTTCCATCGGCGAGGGCTCCTGGGCCAAGTTCGACATCGTCGCCAACGATGTCCAGATCAAGTTCCACATCACCGCTGCAACGAAATAAACCCCAACCCATCAAGGAGAATCACCATGAAAAAACAATTCGCCACCCTCGCTCTCGCCATCGCTGCCGCCACCCCGGCCCTGGCCGCCCCGGAAACCTTCACGCTCGATGGCAACCACAGCTTCCCGCGCTTCTCGTACAGCCATTTCGGCTACTCCGTCCAACTCAGCCGCTTCGACAAGACCACTGGCACCATCGTCCTCGACAAGGCCGCCAAGACCGCCAAGATCGACCTCGTGATCGACACCAAGTCGGTGAGCACCGGCTCCGAGACTTTCAACGAGCACATCCAAGGTGAAGATTTCCTCAACACCGCCAAGTATCCGACGGCTACCTTCAAATCGACCAAGGTCGTCTTCGAAGGCGACAAGCCGGCCACCATCGAAGGCAACCTGACGCTCAAGGGCATCACCAAGCCAGTCACCTTGAAGGTCACCGGTTACCAAGCCATGCCGCACCCGATGGTGAAGAAGGATGCCATCGGCGGCAACGCTACGGTCACCGTCAAACGCACCGATTTCAACATGGGCAAGCACGCACCCTACGTTGGTGATGATGTGACCATCGACATCGCTATTGAAGCGATCAAGCAATAATCGCGGAAGCTGCATGCAAAAAAGCCGCCTCGAACCGGGCGGCTTTTTTGCGCGTATCGGTGCAAAGCTCAGCCCATCAAGTCACGAGGCATTGGCCGATGGTGCTGACCACTTGATCCATTCCGGCCGATTCTCGGCCACATGGAACAAAGCTGCGACAACATGGCGATCGTATTTGGAACCACTCTCGCTCAATAACTTGTCGAGTGTCTGCTCCAGGGGCACGCCTGCACGATAGGCCCGGGCACTGACCATCGCCACAAAGGCATTGGCAACGGCCAGAATCCGGCTTTCGAGCAAGAGTTCGTGCTCCTTCAGCCCGGCCGGATAGCCGCTACCATCAAGATGCTCGCTCTTCTGGGCGATGACATCGATGACTGGCCCCTCGAATTCAATCGCTTTCAGTACTGCCACGGAGTGCTGTACGTGCGATTGCATGATTTTCTGCTCTTCGGGCGACAGGACTTCACGCTTGGTCAGCAATTCCCTCGGTACAAATATCTTTCCGACGTTGGCCAATTTAGCCGCCATATCAAGTGTCTCGGCAGCCGAGTCATCAAGCCCAAGTTCGCGCGCAATGGCTCCGGCAACCAGAGCCGTACGCATCGAGTGCTCGGTGCAGAAGGGGTCATGCGAATCAACGATGCAGGTCAGTACTCCGACAAGCTGATTCATTAACGCCTGACGTTTCTTCTGCGCGTCCTGCTCGACCGTCATGTCGCGAGCCAGACATAGAACCAGCCCCGGCCCTTCATTTGTCGGGATAGGCACCGCAGAAAAATAATTGTGGCTGGCGATGCTGCCAATATCCAGATCCAGCATTCGGGACACAGTCTGGGATGTTTTTCGGCTCTCCACGACAAGCGCATCAATCCGATGCGCCGCTGACGGACCGACAATGCTCGACAGTGTTTTCCCCCGGAGAGCATCCGGGGACTCGTTGACCAAGGAGCCAAATGCCTTGTTGCAGAACTTCAGGCGCTCCTCTTCAACGGTAAAGATAAGGTCGGGAGTGCCATCCATGACGCTCATCATCAATGCAGACTGATCAGCCAATTGACGAGACTTGCTGCGCAGCACCTCGGAAACCGATCGCTCTTTCACGCTGGCACCATGCCACCATGCGGCAATCAAGCCTGCCGCAATGACCAGAATGGCAAAGGTCAGCGTAATCATGAGGAAGCGCTGATGATCCCGCGATTCCTTGAGCGCCTCGACCGCATCGATCTTCTGGACCAGAATCCAGGGGGTCTGGCGGAAACTCCTGCTAACCGTCAAAACCTCGCGTCCGGCGTAATCCAGATTCATCGAGAAGCTTCCGGGCTTGGTCAGCGCTTCGACCTCAACCTGATTCACTGCAGACAATGAAAGCTGTTTGCGCAGAGGTGCAGTACCGTCGGCCAGCGGCGAGATAAACGCGACAGAATCCCCCTCGCGCCTCACCAGCAAAGTTTCATCCGCGCTGGTCAACGTCCCCTTCCGCAACAACAAGGGGAAGAGCTCATCTCGAGCCCGCTTGACACCGGCAATGGCCGCAATCGGGCGCTGCCCAGGCTCACTAGACTGAACGGAGAACACGGGAATGGCAAAGCCCAGCACCACCTCTCCGCCAGTATTTTCATACAAGTCCTGCAAGGCAGGTTTGCCGCTCTCCACCGCGCGGAGCAAGGTTGCCTTCAAGGCATCGTCGGCATGAAAACCAGATGTTCCGACAATCGTCTTGCCTGCGGCATCAACGATGACGATGCCTGAATCCGATGCGGAAGCTATGTTGGCCTGGACCTTTGTCTTCTGGCCGGCAAGGGAATAACCGTTTTTCTCGGCTGTTGTTTCAAGCAGGTTACGCAAGTAGCCAAATTGTGCAGCTTGAGCGTCTACGGTTTCCGCATCCGGGGCTGCTACCAGTTGCGAAAGGTAGAAACGCAACGATGCGTTATCAGCAAGCTCCCTGACCACCCCATATTGCGTATCTATCCACTGATTGAGGCTTTGAGCACGGCTCTCGGCAACGACACCCAACAGGGTTTCCCACGCACGCAGATCACGCTCTTTCTCGCTGGCCGCATAGTTGATGATCGACCAGACACCGACAATCAGGAGCATCCCCAGCGCAAGAATCGCCGGAGCCCACTGTTTACGCCACATTCGAGTTTTCATTATTTTGCAGTCCTGGCGACAGGGCAGTCATATCTGCCCGATGAATTAGCCGAAACACTTGCTGAAAAAGGCGTGCACAAAACCTGCTGAGAATTGATGCCACAAATACGTTTACCTGAATAAATCATATGTCCCGCTTGATACTTTGACAATTGACGACGGCCACATTACTTCATGGCAAATGCATCCACCAGTTATGTTCATTTAGCGAAAAAACCGGAACGTAATGGGCAATCTTCTGATGCGAAACAACCTCCCGGACTTGATTGTCCAGAATAAAAATATCATCTCGCATATAGACAGCCAATACAGCGTGGGGAATCCTAAGATTGGCATCCTGAACGACCACCACTCTCAGGGACTCCGCCGGAACCCCCAACTGCCTTAGCGAAAAATATTTGATGATGGCGAAATCCTCGCAATCGCCCCCCAAAGTCAGGAACTCACGGGGAATTGCCCAGTAGTCCGAGCGGCCGTAATTATCCTGATCCAGTACGTAACGAAAACGATTGGAAAAATCGTTCACAACCGCAACCTGTTCGCGAGGAGCGTGCCCGCGCATGGAGCTGATCATTGCCAACCACTCAGGCACTTTGCAAAGATTAATCGGGCAGTTTTCGGTGCTCGGGCGGTCCTCCGCATGACGTCGCATAACCGAGACCCACTGAGGAAAGATAGAAAACCCGTCCTTACGCTCCTCTCTGGAACTAAAGAGTTTGTGATCGAGTGGCTGATTCTCCGCAGCGGCCACAACTGAAAAGCAGGTTCCGACCAAATACAAAAACACCTGAATCCATATTAAAACAGTGAGTTGCACGTATTAATCTCGGCCACGGAAAGGCAAAAAAACTGTTTGCACAGGAATGGAGTGCTCCGAACTATCGCATATGCAAGTTTACTGTCGAATTACTTTACAGTTGTAAAAAACCTACATACTGGGCCGCTAAAGACATCTTGGGAAGCAATCTCATGACATGAGCAGTGGGTACCGTTTACACTTACGGAAATTAACGTTTTGTTACCAAATCACCACAGTCACTATAGAGGTACGATACATGAATGCTCGCAAAGCAGAAACCTTTGGCTCCCTGAAACGCGCCTGCCTGCCTGTCTTTCTGGCTTTTGCCGGAATATCGGCCGCTACCGCCCAAGAAGCAGTCGATACGGAAAAACTGTTCAAGGAAGGTATCTTCCTGCGCGAACAAGGTCAGGTATTCAGCGCCATCGAAGCACTTGAAACTGTATTAAGCAACAATCCCTCGCTCAACCGTGCTCGCTTGGAGCTGGCTGTTGCCTACTTTCGGGCACTTAACCTGGATCAGGCCAACCTTCAGGCGCAGAAAGTCCTTGACGACCCGAAGACACCGGAAAATGTTCGCTTGGCAGTACTGGCCTTCCAAGCCCAGATCAAGCGTGACCAAGCAGCACTGGTTGCCAAACCACACACCTTTGAGCCCTCTATCTCGCTTGGCTTTCTGTACGACACCAACGTAAACGTCGGCCCGAGTGGCGCCACGTTGCCCGGTGGCCTGATTCTCCAACCCGGCTCCACCCCCCAGCATGATTGGGCAGGAGTTGCTCAGGCTGGTATTACGCACACCTATAACTCGCCGACGGTAATTCGATTTGGCGAAACCGCATCGCGCCTCATCTGGCAAACCAGTGCAGGCCTGTATCACAAGGGTTATTTCGAAAAAACCGACTTCGACCTGACGGCCCTCTCCCTATCGACCGGCCCGGGCTGGGTTGCTCCCAACAAATGGCGTACCAAGCTGAATTTCCAAGCTGATGCCCTATATCTCGGTGGCGACTACCTCGGTCTCTACACCTCGGTTTCCCCAACTTTTACGCTGCAACTCAAAAACGGTGAGCTGACTTGGGATGCCCTGGTGCTGAACAAGAGTTTCGATCGAGCCATCGATGCTGGGCGTGACAGCAACTATTACTCTACCGGCCTCTCATACGGCCATCTGTTCCTGCAAGGAAAACTGGCCGTTCAGGGTGGCGCTCACGTCTTCTTGGAAGAAGCCTCGGCTAACCGCTTCAGCAATGATGGCTGGGAAGCCTTCATTGGTGCCAACGTTGTCGCCTGGCAAAATGGTTCTGTGTATGGCCGCTACAGCTACAAGGACACGAAGTTCGATGGCGTGGAACCAGTCTTTAACGTTGCCCGCGACGAAACCGAGCATCGCCTTGAAGTCGGCTTTGGCCACAACTTCAAGGAGGGTCTGATGAAAGACTGGCGCGTCTCCGGCAGCTGGCAATTCACGGACAACAACTCCAATGTAAGCATCTACACTTACGAACGTGAAGTTGTAGGCGTAAATCTGGGCCGTTCGTTCTAAAGCAAAGCTACCAAAGCTTCAAAGTCAAAGGGCGCCGATGGCGCCCTTTTTTACGTCCATCACTTCCTGCACAACCTACGCCACAAGGCGGCAACACGTCGAAATTCTTTACAGCAACCTTGCGGCGAAAAACGCAAGTATATGATTAATATAAATTAAATTTATTGGCTCGATATATGCGTTGTAAAAAAGCGTAAAGCCCCGGCTTGATTTCATGCCGTCGGCACCTACAGTAAAAGAAAGACCATCGTTTCAGTCAAGTAGTGAGGGATATCATGAAAACAAAGCGTACAGTTATAGCAGCGTGTATCGCCACCCTCTTCATCAGCGGTACTGTGTTTGCAAAAGACACGTGGGAGTACCACGAAAGTGGATGGAATAATGTCCATTCTTACGGCAAAGTTGTCGTTGCCCAAGACTCAGTCAACCAGTGGGGTCCGTGGGAAGACTTCGTAGAACCAGCCGCCGGAGCACCATCTCCAGTTGCCATGCCCGGAATGTCCGGAAGCGACCCGTATCGTAACAATCCGGTCGTCGTGGTGACTGAAGGTTGCGCAGCAGGAACTTGGTGCGGTTACGCCATCTACCGCAACTCTTCAACCGGTGGCCAAGAAATTCAAACGCGCTCCTACTACAAGCCATCCGATCCATGGAGCGCTGGTTTGTTTGCACTGACACCGACCCCCGATGATCCAAGCATTACCGCAGGAAGCGGCCGAGGTGAAGGCAATGTCTTCTGGCGCATCACTCCCCTCGGAAGCACCGATCCAACATTCAGCGATTCGGGCACCAATATCCCGGCAGACTTTGGTGGCGGCTATGGCTGGTTTAGGGATGATGGACTCCATCATTTCCATGCGTGGACAGGAAACGAGACGGACTCTGGCTGGGAAAGCAGTTCGGCAACCGGCTTTTCTCACAACTGGTTATCTAGTGAAGCAACTAGCGAAGTTGGATACGGTTGGTTTGCGCTCGCAGTCAAGGGAGCAGACAAGGAAGTGGCTGTTGGTACGTTTGACCGTCAGGTAACGACTTATACGAGTGGCAATGAAGAATATCGGTCTTGGGATGAAACAACGGCCAGAACCAATGGTTACTACGTTGCCGGGATCGCTACACCCCAAGCCTATCTGGCTGACCAACAGGCCCGTGACATCAGGGCTTATTACGCGGGTGGCAGTTTCGATGGATCCAGCCAAGGGAAAGTGTTGATTCAGGTCCAGTTTGCCCCAGCGACTTGGCAAGGACAGTGGACCGGTGCGATGAACTTCAAGGCAGAAGGCAACATCAGTGGCGCGAGCATTAGCTCAAGCAGTGTATCGGCGTTGTACTCAGGAAGTAGCTCCTCCTATGCAGGCTCCGTTCAGGGAACCTTCTACGGCCAACAAGCTGGATCAATCGGTGGTGTTTCTACTGTAACAAAGACCTACACGCCACCAGTTGACGCACGTATAGCTCAAATGCCAACCACTCAAACCCAAACAGCAGTTTTCTTGGTCAACAAAGTCTATAGCACCGGACCGTCAGTCAAAACTGACTAACGAAAACTCCAGACACCCCGCAAAAAAGGCGCTTCGGCGCCTTTTTTTATTTCCTGCGCCGGGCACAACAAATTGATTTGCCTGAAATGAGGAATAGATCACAGAAGCCAGCTGACGAAAAGCGACACCTTGTAAAAGTCTATCTAAACTTAACCCATGTAAAGAATAGTAAATCCACATACAGACCTAGAGGATAGATCATGAAAAACAATCGCACCATTATCGCAACATGCATCGTTGCCCTTTTTGCCAGTAGCCCGGTATTCGCGAAGGAATCGCAGCAATTCCATGAGGATGACTGGAGCACGGTCAGGTCCTATGGCAAGGTATTGATCTCACAGGACTCCGTCGACAGCTGGGGCGCATGGACCGATTTTGTTGAGCCGGCTGCAGGCGGCCCAAACGTAAATCCAGCACAACTCTTAGGCGCTGGTAGCGGTGACAGTTATCGCAACAACCCGATTGTCACCCCAACTACCGTCAGTGATACTTGTGCTGCAGGCTCTTGGTGCGGTTATGCGATCTTCCGTGACTCGACAACCACCAAGACTGGTCACAAAGAAAAAACAATCTATGAGGGCTCTGGCTACAACAAGTACTCCTCAGGCTTGTTCGCGCTGACCCTGACGCCGGATAACTTCCCGCTACCCAAGAAAGGAAGCCCGGGAGAAGCCTCGTGGAATCTCGAATCGCTGAATCCAGCGATCACCCCTAACTTCACAAGTTCGGACGAGCAGATTGCAGTGAATTTCGGCGGCGGCCTTTCCAACGAATTGAATCATTTTCACACGGCAGGATGGAATGCTGATCCCTCAGTGTCTGGCTTTTCTCATAGCGGGTTGTCGATTGAAGCTTTACTTGCCGTAGGTTTCGGAAAATTTGAAGAGGCCATTACCGGAACTCTGTACAAAGTAGGCCAAGAACCCGTTTACAACCGTCGCGGGCATTTTATAGGTTGGCAAGACATTTATGTAACGCTTAAGGCTGATCCTGATGTTGCCATTGGCACCTTCGACCGGTCATCTGTGGAAAGCTACACCAGTGGTGAAGGCAAGGGCTCCACCACCACTACAACAACCACCACGACAGGTTATTACGTTGCGGGCATCGCAACGCCGCAAGCCTATCTGGATTCACAGCGCGCGGGGAATGTCAGTGCAACCTATGTTGGTGGTAGTTTTGATGGCAGCCAACAAGGCAAAGTTATCATCACCGTCAACTTCCAACCCGGAACATGGTCTGGAAATTGGAGCAACAACGGATCATTTAATTTCAACGCGGCAGGAACGGTTAGCGGCGCCAACATCACTGGTAACGTCGTAGATACCAAGAACCTGCAAGGCTCCGTAAATGGAACGTTCTACGGGCAAACTGCTGGTTCAATCGGTGGTGCATCAAGCGTTCAGAACATTAATACCGCAGCGGTACAAAACGCAATTTTCTTGGTCAACAAGGCTCCGACGCCGGTATCCAGCCCTAAATAGTTGCGGCTTGATAGCTTAAGAAAAAAAGGCGCCGAAAGGCGCCTTTTTCGTTTTCGGATAATTTTGAAATAGCCTTGCAGCTAGTGGATACCGTTTCCGCTCAGAACAACGCATTGGCTGCATCATTAAAAGCAGCATCCCCAGCTCGAACTGTTTCACCATAGGCCGTCGCCTGCGGCAACATCTGGTCGGAATAGAACCGCGCCGTGGAAATCTTCGCACGGTAAAAGGCCTGGTCACCCTCTCCCTTGTCAAGATAGCCGGCAGCAGCCAACGCCGCCTTGCCCATGAACCAGCCACCGCAGACGGTGACGGCCAGATGCAGGTAGGGGACTGCTGCGGTCAACACGCCTGAAAGGCCGGTTTTGGCGTTGGCGGCCAGCCATTCGGTGGCTTCCGTCCACGCCTTGAGCGCCACGCCGAGGCGCTGGCCGATGGCTTGCAGTTCGGGCTTGCCGGAGGCGCCGAGTGCTTTGGCGGTGGCGTAGACCTCGCCGAAGACGACCTTGGCGGTGGCGCCCTGGTCGCGCATAAGTTTGCGGAAGAGCAGGTCATTGGCCTGGATGCCGGTGGTCCCTTCATAAATCGTCGTGATGCGCGAGTCACGCCAGTGCTGGGCGGCGCCGGTTTCTTCGATGAAGCCCATACCACCGTAGATCTGGATGCCGAGCGAGGTGACTTCGATACCCATTTCGGTACCGCCGCCCTTGACGATGGGGATCATAAATTCAGCGAGGTAAAGCTGACGTTTTTTCTCATCGGCATCGGTCGCCGCATGGGCACGATCGAGCAGGCCGGAGGTGTAGTAGGTCATGGCGCGGTTGGCTTCGACCCGGCACTTCATGAGCATCAGCATGCGGCGGATGTCGGGGTGCTTGTCGAGAGTTACCAATGCTTCGCCGGTCAGCGCATCGCGGCCTTGCTTGCGTTCGCGAGCGAAGGCCAGAGCCTGCTGGTAGGCGCGTTCGCCGAGTGCGATGCCTTGCAGGCCAACGCCGAGGCGGGCTTCGTTCATCATGATGAACATGTATTCGAGGCCGCGGTTGGCTTCGCCGAGCAGGTAGCCGACGGCGCCGCCATTGTCGCCATAGGCCATGACGCAGGTCGGGCTGGCGTGGATGCCGAGCTTGTGCTCGATGGAGACACAGTAGGCGTCGTTGCGGGCGCCGAGGCTGCCGTCGGCATTGACCAGGAATTTCGGCACCAGGAACATCGAGATACCCTTCACGCCGGCCGGCGCGTCGGGCAGGCGGGCGAGCACGAGGTGGACGATGTTGTCCGTCATGTCGTGGTCGCCGTAGGTGATGAAGATTTTCTGGCCGAATACCTTGTAGCTGCCGTCAGCCTGCGGCTCGGCGCGCGAGCGAATCAGCGCCAGGTCGGAGCCGGCTTGCGGTTCGGTCAGATTCATCGTGCCGGTCCATAGCCCGGTGATCATCTTTTCGAGGTAGATCGCTTTCAGCTCGTCGCTGGCGCAGGTCAGCAGTGCTTCAACGGCGCCGGTCGTCAGCAACGGGCCGAGCGAGAACGACAGGTTGGCCGAGCAGACCATTTCCTTGACGGCGATGCCCAGCGTATCAGGTAAGCCCTGGCCACCAAAATCAGCCGGCGAGGTAATGCCATTCCAGCCGGCTTCGCAGAAGGCCTTGTAGGCTTCCTTCCAGCCAGTTGGGGTGGTCACGCCGTTCGCGGTCAGCTTGCAGCCTTCCTTGTCGCCGACGCGATTGAGCGGGGCGAGGACTTCGCCGGTGAACTTGGCCGCTTCTTCCAGAATCGCATCGGCGAGGTCGGGCGTGGCATCTTCGAAACCGGCGATCTGGCACAGTTCCTTGAAACCGGCCAGTTCGTCCATGACGAAACGCATGTCTTTTACGGGCGCACGGTAGTCGCTCATTTGGTCTGTCTCCTAGTTGTTTTTCAGAATGGGCTGTTGCACAACGCCGTCTTGGCGGCGCGGTATTCCTGCTTCAGGCGGGCAACCAGATCGGCCGTCGGCATCACCTCATCGATGGTGCCGACGCCCTGCCCGGCGCCCCAGATGTCTTTCCAGGCCTTGGCGGCTGTCGCACCACCAAAATTCATCGCGGTCTTGTCTTTTTCCGGCAGATTGGCCGGATCGAGGCCGGCGGCGACAATGCTTTTGGTCAGGTAATTGCCATGGACGCCAGTGAAGTACGGGGTATAGACGACATCCTTGGCCGCCGAATCAACAATGGCCTGCTTGTAGGCATCGATGGCGTGGGCTTCGTCGGTGGCAATGAAGCGCGTGCCGATATAGGCGAAATCGGCACCCATGGCCTGCGCGGAGAGAATGGCGCTGCCATTGGTAATGGCACCGGAAAGCGCGATCGGGCCATCGTAGAACTTGCGGATTTCACCGACCAGCGCGAAGGGACTGAGCATGCCGGCATGGCCGCCGGCCCCGGCGCAAACCAGGATCAGGCCATCGACGCCCGCCTCGAGCGCCTTTTCGGCGTGGCGCACGCTGATCACGTCATGAAAAACCTTGCCGCCGTAGGCGTGCACCGGCGGCACGATTTGCGTCGGCGCCGACAGGCTGGTGATGATGAGCGGCACCTCGTGCTTTACGCACAACATCATGTCGTGTTCGAGCCGCTCGTTGGAGGGATGAATGATCTGATTGACGGCGAACGGTGCGGCGTTCGGATCGGCGGCCAGTTCGGCCTTGATGCGGGTCAGCCACTCGTCGAGCAGTTCCTTGGGCCGGGCATTGAGGGCCGGGAAGGAGCCGA
Source organism: Azonexus sp. (assembly GCF_049652925.1). Taxonomy (GTDB): domain Bacteria; phylum Pseudomonadota; class Gammaproteobacteria; order Burkholderiales; family Rhodocyclaceae; genus Azonexus. Next base: position 44,426 of record NZ_JBASFI010000002.1, on the reverse strand, counting down.
TCAGGCCGCTCTTGCATTGGGCGATGACGAGATCGGGGTTGGAGACGATGAACATCGGCGCGCAGATGACGGGCAACGACAGGTTCTTGTTCAGTGATTCTGGAATCGGCATCAAGCCCCCTCTTTCAATGCGCGACGCAAGATCTTGCCGACGTTGGTGCGCGGCAGGTCGTCGCGGAATTCGACATGTTTTGGAATTTTGTAACCGGTGAGCAAGCCGCGGCAGTGGTCAATCAGCATGCGCTCGGTGACGGCCGGGTCCTTGCGGACGACGAAAATCTTCACCGCCTCGCCGGAGTTTTCGTCGGCCACGCCGATGGCCGCGACATCGCGGACGCCGGGGTGCATGGCGACGACTTCCTCGACCTCGTTAGGGTAAACGTTGAAGCCGGAGACCAGGATCATGTCTTTCTTACGGTCAACCAGAAAAACGAAGCCTTTTTTATCGACGTAACCAACGTCACCGGTGCGCAGGAAACGGTCCGGATAGAAGACGTAATCCGTTTCCTCCTGCCGCTGCCAGTAACCTTTCATGACCTGCGGGCCGCGAATGCAGATTTCGCCGACCTGCCCCTGCGGCACCTCATTGCCGTAGTCATCGCGGATTGACACTTCGGTAGACGAAATCGGCAGGCCGATGGAACCATTGAAATCGCCCATGTCGAGCGGGTTGATTGTCGCTGCCGGCGAGGTTTCCGTCAGACCGTAGGCTTGCAGCAGCGGGGTGCCGACCACTTGCTTCCACTTTTCGGCGACCGGCCCCTGCACCGCCATGCCGCCGCCCAGCGTGACGCGCATGGTCGAGAAATCCAGCTTGGCGAAATCCTCGTTGTGCAGCAACGCGTTGAATAGCGTATTGACGCCCGTTACCACGGTCACAGGGTATTTCGCCCACTCTTTCACGAAGCCCGGGATGTCGCGCGGATTGGCGATGAGCAGGTTGCGCGCGCCGATCATCAGGAAGGTCAGGCAATTCGCCGTCAGTGCGAAGATGTGATAGAGCGGCAAGGCGGTGATGATGAATTCCTCGCCCTCGCGGACCACCGGCTTGATCCAGCTGTAGGCCTGCGTGACGTTGGCAGCGATGTTAGCATGAGTCAGCATGGCGCCCTTGGAAACGCCGGTCGTGCCGCCCGTGTATTGCAGGAAGGCGATATCGTCCTGGGTCAGCGGCACGGGTTGCCAGCCGTGGCTGCGCCCGGTGGATAGCGCGCTGCTGAAGCCGATAGCACCCGGTATTTTCCAGGCCGGCACGAGCTTCTTGACGTGGCGCACGACGAAATTGACGATGATGCCCTTGAGTCCGAGCATTTCGCCCATCGGCGTGACGATGACGTGCTTGATTGCCGTGTGAGCGACGACCTGCTCGAGCGTGTGCGCGAAGTTCTCAACGATGACAATGGCAATCGCTCCAGAGTCCTTGAGCTGGTGCTCCAGTTCGCGCGGCGTGTAGAGCGGGTTGCAATTGACCACGACGCAGCCAGCGCGCAGCGTGCCAAACAGTGCAACGGGATATTGCAGCAGGTTGGGCATCATCAATGCGACGCGGTCGCCCTTCTTCAGGCCTTTGGCCTGCAGCCAGCCGGCAAAGGCCTTGCTCTCCTCGTCCAGTTGGCGATAGGTCATCGCCTTGTCCATGCTGATGTAGGCGACCTTTTCGGCATAGGTTGTGCAGGCTGTTTCGAACAGCGCGACGAGCGACGGGATGTGGTCGATGTCGATAACTGCCGGCACGCCATTCGGATAGCTTTGTAGCCAGATTTTTTCCATGATTGTTTCCTCCTCCGTTGCCAACCTAGGACCCGAGCAGCGCCTTCTTCAACGAGGCGTCCACCGGCTTGTCACCGAGCCAGACCTTGAGCAGCGCTTTCGCAAAACCGGCACCGGCCACCTTGCCGCGAGCTTCCCCGTTCAGGCTGACAGCAACGCCGTCTACAGAGAAATCGATGCCAACGGTATCGCCTTCTCGAGCCTTGCCGATACCTTTCATGATGGCTCCCAACTGATCAGCCTGCGTTTTCAGCTCGGCCAGTTCGGCCGGGCTGTGGTTGCTCTTCAGGCCGTCGTCGAGGGCCGAACTCAGTGTGTCGGCGTCAAGGTCGCGCATCATGCGCATGACCATGCGGCGGGGCTGCGGGCTGTCGTAGATTGACGTCGGCGTCGTCGATTTTTGGCCAACGTAGAGCGCGCCGACGTAAACCTTGATGAACAGTTTGCTGCGCAGTCCGGCGCCGTTGAGCACCAGATCGCTGTTGCCAACTCGGATGTTGTCGTCCACTTTCACGCCGGCCACTTCCGCGGCATGCAGCCCGGGAACCGCCAGCATTGCGGCAATGAGCGCTGCCTGCCGGACGCATGTCGATGTAATCATTTGTCTCCTCCACCGCTCTTTTGTCGGTAGTAATGTTTGTCGGCAATGTAAACCGTACGTTCGACCACGGTATGCACGATGCCGTGCCTGTCTTTCAATTCGACCTGATAAGTCCGCTCAAGCTCCGGGTTCTTCGCCAATTCGGCCCGGATTTCTGCCACTTCCTCGTCACTCAGGACAAAATCAGCATACAGCGTCGAATACCCCGGCTTGCAATAGCGAATGTTCGCCGACTTGTCCCAGACGATGTACGCATCACCCAGCACCGCCATCAGCATCATCGGATGCGCCCCGTCGGTGATCGCAAAGAGCGAACCGCCGTAGAGAGAACCGAAGATATTTTTCGTGCCCCTGTTCAATGGCAGGCTAATTCGAATGTGACGCAAATCCTTCGCTACATGGGTTACCCGACCGCCGGTACCGCGAAAGGCCGGATGAAAATTGAAACCCAGTCGCACCATGCGCGCCCGCCAGGTCGGAGAAAGTTTGGCCAGCCAGGCGGGTTTCATGATTTCAATTTTGGGCGAAACCTCCGGTTGACCGTGGCATTCAGAAATTCGCATGAGTGGGCCAGATCCGAGGCGCCCAGCGCGCAACAAGCGAGACATACCTTTAGGTAGGCGAGCTTGTGACCACTGCGCAACGACGGAGATGGCTTGCTCATGCGGATTTCCTTAAATCCGTTCGATGATGCCGGCGGCGCCCATACCCGTCCCGATGCACATCGTCACCATGCCGTACTTGCCGCCGGTGCGCTTGAGGCCATGCGCGACGGTGGCGATACGGATGGCGCCGGTGGCGCCGAGCGGGTGGCCCAGCGCGATGGCCCCGCCAAGCGGATTGACCTTGCTCGGATCGATGCCGAGTTCCTGCATGACGGCGATCGACTGCGCGGCAAAGGCTTCGTTGAGTTCGATCCAGTCCAGCTCATCCTGGCGGATGCCGACCTGCGCCAGCACCTTGGGAATCGCCGCGACCGGGCCGATACCCATGATCTCCGGTGCCACGCCACCGACGGCGTAACCTGCAAAGCGGGCCAGCGGCGTCAGGTTGTGTTCGCGCAGGATCTTCTCAGAAACCAGCATGACCGCACCGGCGCCATCCGACATCTGCGACGAGTTGCCTGCTGTCACCGAACCACGCGCATGGAAAACCGGCTTGAGCTTGGCCAGCTTGTCGAGGGCCGAATCCGGGCGCGGACCTTCGTCGGTATCGGCGATTCGTTCACGGATGCGGATTTCGCCGGAAGCCAGATCGGGCAAGCTTTCGCGGATGGTGTAGGGGGAAATCTCAGCCATAAAGTGACCGGCCGCAATCGCCGCACAGGCCCGACGATGCGATTCGACGGCGAAGGCGTCCTGCGCCTCGCGGCTGACCTTCCATTGACTCGCCACCTTCTCGGCGGTCAGGCCCATGCCGAAAGCGATGCCGAGGTTTTCCTCTTTCGCGAAAATCGCCGGGTTCATCGACATCTTGTTGCCCATGATCTGCGGCATCACCGACATTGATTCGGTGCCGGCGGCGATCATCACATCGGCCAGGCCGAGGCGAATCTGGTTGGCGGCATCAGCCACCGCCTGCACCCCGGAGGAACAAAAACGGTTGATCGTGATGCCCGGCACGGTGATCGGCAGCCCGGCCAACAGCAGGCCGATGCGGGCGACGTTCATGCCCTGCTCGGCTTCCGGCATGGCGCAGCCGACGATGACGTCGCCGATCAGCGCCGGATCGATGCCCGGCACCTGGGCGACAACCGCTTTGATGACATGGGCCAGCATGTCATCCGGCCGCACGTTCTTGAACATGCCGTTTTTCTTGGCCACCGGCAGGCGGTTGGCAGCGACGATGTAGGCGTCTTGAATTTGTTTGCTCATAATTTTTTCCTCAGCCCGATTAATTACGCAAAGGCTTGCCGGTTTCCAGCATGTGCTTGATCCGGGCTTGGGTCATGGGGTCTTTCAACAGTTCGACGAACAGCCGACGCTCGACAGTGATCAGCCATTCTTCATCGACCAGGCTGCCGGTTTCGATTTCACCGCCGCACAGGGCGATGGCTGCGAACTTGGCGACCTTGTAGTCGTGAGCGGAAATCATGCCGCCTTCCTTCATGTTCACCAGCATCATTTCCAGCGTCGCGATGCCGTTCTTGCCGGCGACCGGGATGGCGCGGGCTTTCGGCGGCAGCGCGTAGCCGGCCTCGGCCATGGCCCGTGCCTCGCGAATCGCCACGAAGAGCAGCTCATTGGCGTTGAACAGGATGGTGTCGGACGGCTTGGCAAAGCCATAATCGACGGCCTCGACGGCACTTTTCGCCACCTTGGCCATGGCAATGGTCATGAAGGCGTTTTGCAGGTAATTGAAAACTTCGCCGGGCACGTTCGACTGGGCCGCCCACTCGCCAGCACGCACGGCGAATTCCTTGCAGCCGCCGCCAGCCGGAATCAGCCCGACCCCGGCTTCAACCAGCCCGACGTAGCTTTCGAGCGCCATGACGCGCTTGCCGGCATGCATGACAAACTCGCACCCTCCGCCCAGCGCCATGCCCTGCACGGCCGCAACCACGGGGACCTGGGCGTATTTGAGCGTTTGCGAAGCACGCTGGAATTTCTCGACGGTCTGTTCGAGCAGATCGAACTGGCCGGCGCCAATAGCTTCCGTCACCTGCGCCAGATTGGCACCGACGGCAAACGGTGCTTCGTGCCAGATCACCACGCCATCAAGGGTCGTTTCGGCCTGACGCACGGCAGCGATCACGCCGTCAAGGACTTCGTCGCCGATGGTGTGCATCTTCGACTTGATCGACAGGATGCCGATACCTGCATCGACCGCCGGCAGTTTCCACAAGCGAACGCCGTCATTCTCGAACAAGGTTTCGCCGGACTTTTCGGGCGTCGCACCGCCCTCGCCGAGAACACGCTCGGGGAAGAGTTGGCGCTGATAGACGGGGAGCGTCGAACGGGCCACATAGGCATTCTTGCTGGCCGAGTACGAACCCTGCGCCGTATGCACACCGGTCCGCCCCGCTTCCAGCACCCAGGCCGGCAACGGTGTGGGGCTCATGCTCTTGCCGGCCTTGATGTCATTGGCGATGGCCTGCGCGATGTCGTTCCAGCCCGCGGCTTGCCAGGTCTCGAACGGCCCCTGCGCCCAGCCGAAACCCCAGCGCATGGCGAAATCGAGATCGCGGGCGTTGTCGGCGACGTTTTCAAGTTGCACGGCAGCGTAGTGGAAAATATCGCGGAAAATGGCCCACAGGAATTCGGCCTGCGGGTGCGCCGAGGCGCGCAAGGCGGCGAACTTTTCGGCCGGGTTTCTCATCTTCAGGATGGCAGCAACCTCCTCAGCCACTTCGCCAGCCGATTTGCGGTAATCCTGCGCCTTCAGGTCGAGCACCTGGATTTCCTTGCCCTGCTTGCGGAAGATGCCGCAACGGGTTTTCTGACCCAGCGCGCCTTGGGAAATCAGTGCCTGCAGCCAGGCCGGATTGGTGAAATGGGCATGCCACGGATCGTTGGGCAGCGTGTCCTGCATGGTCTTGACGACGTGAGCCAGCGTATCGAGGCCGACGACGTCGGCGGTGCGATAGGTGGCGCTCTTCGGGCGGCCGATCTTCGGGCCGGTCAGCGCGTCAACTTCGTCGAAACCAAGGCCAAAGGCCTCGGTGTGATGCATGACGGCGAGAATCGACATGACGCCGATGCGGTTGGCAACAAAGTTCGGCGTATCGAGCGCGCGGATAACACCCTTGCCAAGGCGCGAAGTCAGCCAGGTTTCGAGTGCATCCAGCGTGCTGCCATCAGTGCTCTGCGTGCCGATGATCTCGACCAGGTGCATGTAGCGCGGCGGGTTGAAAAAGTGGATGCCGCAGAAGCGCGGCCGGACGGCTTCCGGCAGCCCCTGGGCCAGTGCGTTCATCGACAGGCCAGAGGTATTAGAGGCGATGATCGCATTCGGCGCGAGATGCGGCGCGATCTTGGCGTAGAGGTCGTTTTTCCAGTCCATGCGCTCGGCGATGGCTTCGATGACCAGATCACACTCGGCGAGCAGCGGCAGGTGCTCGTCGTAATTGGCTGCATCAATGAACTTCAGCTTGCCCTTGCTGGCCAGCGGCGCCGGGTCGAGCTTCTTGAGGCCGTCGAGGGCCTTCTTGACTACGCCGTTCTTGTCGCCTTCCCTGGCCGGCAGGTCGAACAGCACGACCGGCACGTTGGCGTTGGCGAGGTGCGCGGCAATCTGCGCCCCCATGACGCCAGCGCCAAGTACCGCTGCTTTCTTCACGATCAACTTGTTCAATTGCATCTCCTTTTAAGTCTTTTATTTTTCCGCTTCGTTATTATAAAACGAACGTTTGAATTATAGAACAAGGGCTTCCACGGTCAACCGGTGTTTTGGCCTAAATCCAAAAAAACCCCGGTCTGGCCGGGGACGAAATAGGCAAGGATTTTTCGCGCTCAGAAGTTGTAGTTAAGCTGCAAACCGAGGCTATTGACGCTGGTCTTGAAGTCGCCGCGAACAACCTGACGCGTCGTGCCGGCCGGAAAATCGACCGCACGAGCGGTATCGGCACTGGCAAAGAAGATGTGGGTATAACCCATATCCACCGACGCCGCCTTGGACAACTGGTAGCGAGCACCGATGGACAACCAAGTGCGGTCAGAGTCCGGCAGGGTCATGGTACGGTCGGCCGCCGACTTGACGGGCGATTTGTCGTAGGCCACGCCGAACTTCAGTTTCCATGTCTCATTCAACTGATAGTTACCACCCAGACCAATGCGCCACGTATCCTGGAAGTTGTAGCTCAGCTCGCTCAGGTTGGCGCCCGTCGCCTTGTTTTTCAACTGAATGGTGTTGATGACACTCCAGTTGGTCCAGGTGAAATCAGCCAGCACCTCCAGACGATCGCCCACTTTCTGCGACAAGGCCAATGAGGCCGTGGCAGGTGTCTTCAGAACTGCCGTAATTTCGGTGTTGGCCAGCAGGGGGCTGCCAAAGCCGGTCACAGTCGTCCTTTGATCGCCTTCCAGATCGAACTCAAGCTCCGAGCGATAGGTCACGCCGATGCGGGTCGTTGGCGTAATCTGGAACATGGCACCTAGGTTATAGCCAACTGCCCAGGCATCGCCCTCGACATCCAGCTGATTTTCGGTAGCTGCAGCCCCGAGAAAGGCCAGGCCCTGTTTGAAGTGCGTCGCGTTGTAGGCGAAATTGATACCGCCACCCAGGGACACCATGTCGTTAACCTTGTAGGCAATCGACGGATTGACGTTGATCTGTTCGATGTTGGCGTAAAAGCCTGCATTGCGACCAACAAAACTGAAATCATATTCGCTGACATTGCCGAAAGTCGGCGACACACCAAGACCGACCGACAAATTGGAGTTTACCGAATAGGCCCAGTAGCCAAAGGGGATGAATGAAACGCCGCCGGCGTCACCGCCATCCGTCGTACCCAGGGGAAAACCGGCAGTAGAAGTCGAGCCGGTATCCGAAAATTTGATCGAACGATGCAGAATCGTTCCGCCCATGGCAACGTTGTGCCCCTTCGGCAGATAAGTCATGCCGGCCGGATTCCACATTACCGTGCCGGCATCTTCGGCCGCTGCAGCAGCACCGGCAAACGCATTACCGTTCCCGGAACCCGTCTGGTTCTGTAACTGGAAGCCGGCAGCAGCAGCACTGCCGGAAAAAGCGATTGCGATGAGCGCCGGTATAAGGCGCAGCTTGGTTTTGTTCATTGATTTGTCTCCTGTTTTGTTATGTTGGGAGGAAATCTCCCGTTACTTCTGCTGCGATTAAATCCCAAACATGTGAGTGAAACACCGTTTGAAATGAATTATTTCAAACGTTCGTTGGAAATAAACAACACTCTTATTCCTGTCCATGCCGAAAGAGCATCGGGCCACCGGTGAAGGGCGCAAATCCGGTGCCAAATATTACGCCAGCATCAGCGAGCTCAGCATCTGCAACCACACCGTCGGCAACCAGTCTTTCCACCCGGTCGATCAGCGGCATGACCAAGCGTTCAGCCAAACCGTCGGGAACGCTGCTGGCGGGTGCCTTGGCTGCCTTGCCGGACGACCAGTCATAGAAGCCCTGTCCGCTCTTCTTGCCGAGCTGGCCTTTGTCGACACGTTCGATCAGGCTACGTGGCGCGTCGGCGCCACCGGCCAGTTGCTTGCCGGCGGCCATGGCGATGTCGAGGCCGACGGTGTCGGCCAGTTCGATCGGCCCCATCGGCATACCGAAGGCGAGCATGGCTTCGTCGACTGTTTCCGGCGAAACGCCCTCGTCGAGCGCGCGCATCGCGGCCAGCATGTAAGGCGCGAGCACGGCGTTGACCAGGAAGCCAGGCTCGCTCTTGACCGGCAGCGGCAGTTTGTCGATCTGCTTCACGAAGGCGCAGGCGGCCTGCACGGCGGCGGGATCGGCGCCCTCGGCTTCGACGACTTCGACCAGCGGCATCATGGCCACCGGGTTGAAGAAGTGGATGCCGACCAGGCGCTCCGGCCGGGTGAGCGCGGTGCGCAGGTCTTCAAGCTTGAGGCTGGAGGTGTTGGTGGCGAGTACGGCCCCTGCTTTCATCCGCGGTTCGAGCGACTTGAACAACGCGTGCTTGGCCTCAACGTTTTCGAAGATGGCTTCGATGACGACATCGGCGTGGGCGACACCGTCGCCATTCGGGTCGGGAATCAGGCGGTCGAAAGCGTCGCGAATCTTGAGCGGCTCGCGCAGGCGCTTGGTGAACAAGGCGTGGGCGCGCTTGAGAGCCGGGGCGATGCGCTCCAGCGTCTGGTCCTGCAGCGTCACGGTCATGCCGCGCAGGGCGCACCAGGCGGCAATGTCGCCGCCCATGACGCCGGCGCCGATGACGTGGACGCGTTTGGCCTTGAAATCAGACGACTTGCCGAAGCCCTTGAGCCGTTCCTGCAGGTGATAGACGCGGACCAGATTGCGTGCCGTCGGCGAAGTGATGATGCGGTCGATGATCTCCGGCGCGGCCAGCGCATTGCCGTCGTGCTTCTGCCACAGGTCGATGATGGCGTAGGGCGCCGGGTAGTGTTCCGGGCGCGCCTTTTTCGCCACCTGCTTGCGGGCGCCGTTGGCAACGACCGATTTGAGCGGACCGTTGAGCAAGCGTTGCATGAAAGGCTGCGGCCGGCGCGGCTGGCCGGAGAGCAACAGTTGGCGGGCGGCCATTTCCATGACGCGCGGTGGCACGCAATCATCGGCCAGCCCCATCTTTTTAGCGCGCTTGGCGTCGATGGTCTTGCCGGTCAACATCATGTCGAGCGCGGCAGCCGGGCCGACGCGCTTGGGTAGCCGTAGCATGCCGCCCCAGCCCGGGAAGATACCGAGCATGACTTCGGGCAGGCCCATCTTGGTGCCGGATTCATCGACCGCCAGCAAATAGCGGCAGGCCAGCGCCAGTTCCAGACCACCGCCCAAGCAGTGGCCACGGACCAGCGCCAGCGTCGGGTACGGCACGGCGGCCAGCCGGTTGAACAGATTCCAGCCACGCGTCACGAGCGCCCTGCCCTTGTCGGCAGAATCGAGTTGCGAGAATTCCTCGATGTCGGCGCCAGCGATGAAACCTGCTTCCTTGCCGGAACGGACGATCAGGCCCTTGGGCGGCTGCTTGTCGAGTTGGTCGAGGATGTCGCCGAACTCAGCCATGACTTCGGCTGACAGCGAATTGGCCGATTCGCCGGCCTTGTCGAAGACGGCGACGACGATGCCGCTTTCTTCCTTGATCAGTTGCCAGTGCTTCATGCGCCGATCTCCCTCGTTGCTACGGTCAACCGGAAAAAATGCCCAAAATTGAAAATATTTTTCATAGCGATTCAACCAGCATGGCGCCGCCCAGGCCGCCCCCGATGCAAATGGTGGCAATCCCGCGTTTGGCCTTGTTCCGCCGCAGCACATGCAGCAGATGCAGCACGATGCGCGCCCCCGAGGCGCCGACCGGGTGGCCGATGGCGATGGCACCACCGTCGACGTTGAGCTTGTCGTCATCCAGGCTCCCCAGGGCGCCCGGCAGGTCAAGCTGTTCGCGGCAATATTCGTCGGATTTCCACGCCGCCAGACAGCCAATGACTTGCGCCGCAAAAGCTTCGTTGAGTTCCCAGTAATCGATATCGTTGAGGCCCAGGCCGTGGCGTTGCAGGATCGGTGTCGTGGCATGCACCGGGCCGAGGCCCATCAGCGCCGGGTCGAGGCCGGCCCATTCGCTGTCGACGATCTTGCCGATGGGCTTGAGGCCCCATTTCTGCACGGCCTCTTCCGAAGCGAGGATCACCCACGCGGCGCCGTCGGTGATCTGCGAGCTGTTGGCCGCCGTGATGTTGCCGTATTTCTTGTCGAAGAAAGGCTTCAGTTTGGCCATGCCGGCCATGCTGGCATCGGCGCGCACGCCGTCGTCTTCGGCGTAAACCTTGCCTTGGCCATCAACGACCGGGACGATCTCGCCGTAGTAGCCGGCCGCCCGGGCCGACATCGCCTTCAAATGGCTTTTGACGGCGAACTCGTCCATCTGCTGGCGGTTGATGCCGAATTTCCAGGCGATATTTTCCGCGGTCTGGCCCATGAGCAGGCCCACGACCGGATCAGTCAGGCCCTTCATCAAGCCAATGACCGGCTTGAGCAACTCGGCCAGCGGCAATTTCAAAAAATGGCCGATTTTCTGGTTGACCGTACGCAAGCTCATCATGCCTGCGAACCAGCGCACCATGGCGTCCGAATAGAGCAGCGGCGCCCGTGACAGCGCATCGACACCGCCGGCCAGCACCAGATCGGAACGCCCGCCCTGGATATTGGCGATGGCCGAGTCGATGGCCTGCATGCCCGAGGCGCAGTTGCGCATCACCGTCCAGCCCGGCACCTTGTTGCCGCAGCCGAGGCGCAGGGCGACCATGCGGCCGATGTTGGTTTCGTCCGGCGAGGGCGCGGCGCAGCCGAGGATGACTTCGTCGAGATCGCTCGGTTCAAACGGCTGGCGTAGCAGCAAAGCCCGGCCGGCCTGGGTGGCGAGGTCTGACGCAGAAAAAACGCCCGGCCCTTTCTGGGCTTTGAGGAACGGCGACCGGGCACCATCGACGACGTAAATGGTTTTGCTCATGCTCATGCCGCCATCCGGCATTCGGCCGACTTGTTGGCCGTGGCGACGCCAAAGTCGAACGGGAAATCATCGACATGCACAACGATGTCGCGCAGGTGATTGCGCTTCTTCATGATTTCGTAATCGGCGGCGGAAATCACGCCAGCCTCGAAGGCGACAATGGCGATATCACGGACATTGGCCAACGGATTGTTGTCGAACTGCCCATCCTTTTCGGCTGCGCGAATCCGGGCTTCAATCGGCTCGGCGAGCAGCGTTGCCTGCAAAGCCAACTCGATGGCACCAACCGGTTCGGTCTCGACCAGTGGCAGATAACATTCGGCAGTCAGCCGGTCGCGGGTGGCGGACGGCGAGATCAAGGCCTTGGCCACCTGATGGCCAACCTCATCCGATGGAACGACATACGGATGGCCCCACGGGAAGATCGAGCGGTGCAGGAAAGCGGCGATGAAGCGGATCGGGAAGTTGGCGATGACGCCATCGAAGGCTTCCTGCGCCTTGTACATCGCATCCCAGATCGCCCAGTGGGCGAGCGGCGCATCTTCGATCTTGCGGCCTTCTTCCTCGTAGCGCTTGAGGGTGCAGGAAATCAGGTACATCTGGGCGAGGATGTCGCCGAGACGGGCCGACAACTTTTCGCGGCGCTTGACGCTGCCGCCCAGCACCAGCAGCGAAATATCGGCCATGAAGGCAAATGCCGCCGAGAAGCGCGTCAGTTGCTGGTAATAGCGCTTCATTTCCGGCGCCGTATCGACGTTGACCGCAGCAAAGTGTGAGCCGGTCATGCCCAGCCACAAGGCACGAATACCGTTCTTGATGGTGAAGCCGATATGGCCGAACAGCGCCTTGTCGAAATCGACCAGACCCTGCTTCTGGTCCGGGTTCTGCGCCGCCTGCATTTCCGGCAGCAAATAAGGATGGCAGCGGATGGCACCCTGGCCGAAGATGATCAGCGAGCGGGTCAAAATGTTGGCTCCCTCGACAGTGATGCCGATTGGTACCTGCTGATAGGCACGGCCCATGAAATTATTGGGGCCAAGGCAAATGCCCTTGCCGCCGATGACGTCCATGCCGTCATTGACCACCTGACGGGCGCGCTCGGTGACGTGGTATTTGGCAATAGCCGAAACGACCGACGGCTTCTCGCCGAGATCGACCGCGCCAGCCGTCATCTTGCGCACGGCGTCCATCATGTAGGTGTAGGCGCCGATGCGGGTCAGCGCTTCCTCGACGCCCTCGAACTTGCCGACGGCCATCTTGAACTGGCTGCGTACCCGTGCATAACCGCCGACGGCGCGTGCCGTCATCTGGGCCATGCCGGTGTTCGACGAAGGCAGCGAAATGGAACGGCCGGCGGCCAGACACTCCATCAACATCCGCCAGCCGTAGCCAGCCTTCTCCGGCCCGCCGATGATGAAATCGAGCGGCATGAACACGTCCTTGCCGCGCGTCGGGCCGTTCATGAACATGGCGTTGAGCGGAAAGTGACGGCGGCCGGTTTCGACGCCCGGATGGTCGTAAGGGACCAGCGCGCAGGTGATGCCGATGTGTTTCTTGTCGCCAAGCAGACCGTCCGGGTCATAGAGGTGGAAGGCCAGCCCGAACACCGTGCACACCGGGGCCAGCGTGATGTAACGCTTGTCCCAGCTGACGCGCATGCCGAGCACTTCCTTGCCCTGGTAGATGCCCTTGCAGACGACGCCGGCATCGGGAATCGACGCCGCATCGGAACCGGCCCACGGGCTGGTCAGCGCGAAGGCCGGCACTTCGATGCCCTTGGCCAGACGCGGCAGGTAGTGGTTTTTCTGTGCATCGGTACCGTAGTGCAGCAGCAGTTCAGCCGGGCCGAGCGAGTTGGGCACCATGACGGAAACCGACAGCGCGGATGAACGCGTCGACAGCTTGGTCACCACCTGCGAATGGGCGTAGGCCGAAAACTCCAGCCCGCCGTATTTCTTCGGGATGATCATGCCGAGGAAGCCCTTGTCCTTGATGTAGCGCCAGGCTTCGGCCGGCAGGTCGTAGAGCTCTTGCGTGACTTTCCAGTCATCGACCAGACGGCAAGCTTCCTCGCATTCGTTGTCGAGAAAGGACTGCTCGGCCGGCGTCAGCTTCGGCTGCGGGTAGGCATGCAGTTTCTGCCAGTCCGGCTGGCCACGGAACAATTCCCCCTCCCACCAGACCGTACCCGCTTCGAGTGCGTCACGCTCGGTATCCGACATCTGCGGCAGCACCTTGCGGTAGGTGGAAAAAATGGGCCGGGTGATGATGCTTCGGCGTAATGGCCGAATCAGAATCAACCCGGCCAAAGCCACCAGGGCGACTGACCCGAGCAGAGGGATGAGGTTGTTGAACATGCTGTTGTCTCCTTTTATGTCTTTTTGATTTTGGTCTTTATTTCCGGTTGACCGTGGCAACCTAGAATTGAGGCAATGGGGCGCGCAGGCCACCAAGCAGGAAGGACATGAGGCGCGGTACCAGGCGATCCAGGCGATCGGTCGAATCCTCGTCCTCGATCTGCCAGTCGGTGACCAGACGCAAGGCATCGGTGCCGGCAATGGCATAGGAGGTGGCACCGAGCATGAAATGAAAGCGCCAGACGATCTCGGCTTTGGGCACCTCGGGCAGCGCCCTGAACAGCGCCTCCTTGTAGCGATCCATGACCGCCTGGTATTCGTGCGCCAGGAAAGCGCGAATGAATTCGGAAGGCTCGGTCAAGGTCCGGCCAAGCAGGCGCAGGAAGGTCATTCCGCCGCGGTTTTCATCCCCTGCCATGCGCAAAAGCGTTCCGAAGAATGCATCGACAATCGCTGATGGCTTGACCGGCTGGCCAGCCGCCTCAACTTCCAGCGCATCCAGCACGCGCATGCGCTCTTCGTTGAGCCAGTCAAGGCGGCGCCGGAAAACTTCCTGCATCAAGGACTCTTTCGAGCCGAAGTGATAATTGACTGCAGCCAGATTGACGCCAGCCTCGCCGGTAATCTGGCGCATCGACGTGCCCTCGTAGCCATGTGCCATGAACAGGCGCTCGCCGGCATCGAGGATGCGCTCGCGAGTATCGACAGTACGGGTTTCCATGGGGAGTCTCCTTGTTATTATGATTCATACGTTCGTTTTAATCATAATAACAAGGTTCAGCCAATGCAAGCCTTTTCTGACTTTCAGGAATTGTGCTGTCGAATGAAGGCAATCGCCTCGGCGGCCGGCACCGGGCGGCTGAACAGATAGCCCTGCACCAGATCGCAGCCCCGGCTACGCAGGTATTCAAGCTGTTCGACGGTTTCGACCCCCTCCGCCACCACTTTCAGGCCCAGGTTGTGGGCCAGCCCGATAGTTGCATCGCAAATCACCGAGCCATCGGTGTCCTCGTCAATTTCCTCGACAAAGGAACGATCGAGCTTGAGGTGCTTGAGCGGGAACATGCGCAGGTAACCGAGCGACGAATAGCCGGTTCCGAAATCGTCGATGGCGACAACGATCCCCATGCTGTGCAGGATATCGAGGATACGCACGGTCTCCAGCGGCTGCTCCATGGCGACCGACTCGGTGATTTCGAAAATGAGGTCGGCCGGATTCAGGTTGTAGGCTTCAATGACACCCCGGGCCAGCACAGGCAGGTTGCCGTTGCGCATCTGGATGGCCGAAATATTGATGCCCATCTTGATACCGGAAAGCCCCGCCGCATAAAACTCGGCCAATTGCCGGCAGGCTGCCCACAAGACCCATTCACCGAGCGGCTGGATCAACCCGGTTTCCTCGGCAATGCCGATGAACGAACCCGGCGCCAGCAGTCCTCTCTCGGGATGCTGCCAGCGAACCAGCGCTTCAACCGCCGCCACCTTGCCGCTGGCCATCTCGATGATCGGCTGGAAATGCAGGCGAAACTCGTCGCGGGCAAGGGCCTGGCGCAGGGCATGCTCGGTTTTCAGCCTATCCAGCGCGACGTCGTTCATCTTGGCGTCGAAAAACTGGAAGTTGTTTCGACCGGCCGCCTTGGCGTGATACATGGCGGCATCGGCATTCTTCATCAAGGTCTCGCCATCGCAGCCATCGGTCGGGAAAATGGCGATGCCAATACTAGGCGAGGTATAGAGATCGAAGCCTCCGATCTGGCAGGAAACGCCAACGCTGGCAACCAGCTTTTCGGCAACCAGGGCCACCGAACTGGTGTGATCGACGCCGGACAGCATGATCACGAACTCGTCCCCACCCAACCGCGCCACCACGTCGCTATCCCGCACGCTCTCTCGCAGGCGTTTGGCCACTTCGATCAGCAGCTCATCGCCGATGTGATGCCCGAGCGTATCGTTGATCACCTTGAAGCGATCAAGATCGATGAACATCACAGCCACTCGTGCACCGTCGCGCCGCGCCGAAGCCAGCGCCTGATCCATCCGCCCCTTGAGGCTCAGGCGGTTGAGCAGGCCGGTCAGGACATCATGGTGGGCAATATGGTGCAGGCGCTCTTCTGTCGCCCGCTCAGTAGAGACATCGGTGAAGTGGGCGATGTGGTAGAGGATTTTCCCCTCGTCATCGCGAATGACCGAGATCGAAATCCACTTCGGGTAAATCCCTCCGTCCTTGCGTCGATCCCAGATTTCGCCCTGCCAGAAACCATTCCCGGTAATGTCTTCCCACATCCGGGCATACTCTTCGGGCGTCGTCCGCCCGGCCGAAAGAAAGCGCGGATTGCGCCCAGCAGCTTCTTCGGCGGAGTAACCGGTCAGGCGCGTGAACGCCGGGTTCACCGTGATGATGTTGTTATGAACGTCGGTAATCAGGATGGCCTCGCCGCTATACTGAACGGCACTGGCCAGCAACTGCATCTGCGCTTCCGTCTCGTGCTGGGTGCTTATATCCTGCGAGGTACCGATCAGCCGCAAGGGCTGGCCATCCTTGCCAAACTCGGTCTCCCAGCACTCCAGCACGTACTTGATCCGGCCGTCGGGCATTTCCAGACGATGTTTCAGGCTGTCCGGCTCGCGCCGGCCCACTGACTCCTTCAGCATCTTGTCGACGGTGGCGCGGTCCTCGGGATGAATCTGTACAAGAAATTCGTCGTACGGTGCCGCGCCCTCGACCCTCGGAATTTCAAAAATCCTGTAGAGCTCGTCGGAACAATCTACCCGCATGGTCGCCAGGTTGATCTCCCAGCTGCCGAGCTGGGCAATGCGCTGGGCGGCGTTCAGCCGTTCGCCATCGCGGCGTAAATTGATGGCCGCCGCCAACTCGCGCTGCCGGGCGCGAAACAATTCATAGAGCACGACAAACAAGCACCCAAGCAAGGCCGCGCCAAAGACACCCACGATGAATGTCCGCTGCCGCCACGAGGCCATCACATCGGATTCCGACAGGCCTGCCAACACATAGAACGGATAGTGTTCAAGCATCCGGTAGCCATACACCCGTTTGACGCCATCCGCCTGGGCAGTGAACTCCAGAACCCCCTGGTGCTGCCCTGCCTGAATGCCTTGATAGACCGGGTGAGATGTGGCAAGAGGTCGGTTGATTTCAGTCGGCACCGAGGGTTCCCGAAAAACCAGGGCATGGTTATCACTGCGCCGGATTGCGACGGCGCCTGAAGTGCCCAAACGAGAGCGATTGAACAGCTGGGCAAAATAATCAATTTCGACAGCCGCACTAAGCAGGCCGAGGAAGCGGCCGTCGGCAGCCCGGACGGCGCGCGCCACGGCAAACGAATCCCGGCCGGTAATACGCGACTTGACGACCTCTGAAAATACGATGGCATCCCCTTTTTCACTGCGGGACATCTCGAAATAGGATCGATCAAACAGATTCACATACTCCCCTCCTCCCGAGAGGTAGAGTACGTTTCCGTCAGCGTCGACTACCCGGAAGCCGGCAATTTCAGGGAATGCATGCTGCAAGCGCTCGAGCTTTTTCTCGATGTCAGAACGGAAACGGGATGCCGCCTCGGTATTCAGCGAGTCTTTCGGAACGCGTTCGGCCAGTTCGTCCAACGTCATGTCGATACGCCGCAAGGTGGCATCGAATCGCGCCTCGAGCAATTCCGACTGACTGGCGGCCACTGATCGAGCCTCGGCCCAGACCTCCTGATAGGCTGACCACAAGACATAGGCAAGCAGAATGAACCCGCCGACAGCCAAAGAAATCAAGGCGATCCACAGGTGATTCCCATAGCGGGCATTCTGTCCGGGCATTGTCTCCATATCTCGCCGCAGGTCAGCCAAGCTCTCGAATGACCATTCTGATCACACTGTATTCAAATTGCAATGAAGTGCCGGCAGCGGGTGCGGCCTGGGTTGCCGATATTGCAGGAAGCGACACCTTACATTCGTGCCGCTCCGCCTTTCGAGAAGCACCTCAACCGACTCTTCGTAGATAGGCCAATCGTCGACAGGGATTTCGGCCGGAAACAGTGAATCACCCGAAAACGCCCGCTCGATCCGGGTCAGATAGAAGCGATGACAATACGGCCAAGCTGCGGCGTAGACCGCTGCACCGCCAATGACAAAAACAGGCTTGCCGGTTGCCAACGCAGCCTGCAAGCCCTCCTCAACCGACGCCACACGGGTGCAGCCCGGGCGCAAAGCCAGATCAGGACGGTGGCTGACAATGAACGAATCGCTCGGCACCACATCCATCGATTCGTAAGTCAGGCGACCGATGACCAACGCTGCGCCCTCCACCATTTTCTCGAAGTAGGCCAGTTCCTCGGGAATATCCCAAGGCAACCATCCGTCCAGGCCAATCATGCCGTTGCTGGCAACAGCCCCGATGGCCGAGATCACCGTTTGCTCTTGGCCCACTGCTCACGCGTCAGCGAAAGTGAAATGGCTGGCGTCCCCTGTCCGTTATAGACATGCGGCTTGTGCATTGAGACACGGGCCGATGACACAATCGCCATGCCGAAAATCGCGTCCATGACCTCGAGAATGCTCGACTCCAGACATTCGCAGTGGGCGTTGCCCTCCAACTTGCGGATGGCCAGAAAGATCACTTCGTAGTCGACCACCTGACGAATATCATGCGGATCAGCCACGGCGCCCATCGGCGCCCAGGCATCGGCATGAACGAGCACCGCCTGCGGCCCATGTTTTTCGAGTGGATTGCAGCCGGTACGCAACTGAATGGTCGCATTGACCGAAGCGCACCAATGATTTTCAAGCACGGATCAGATTCCTTTTATGTCATTCGATATGGGTAAGGCACAACGATACCAAAGCTGACGCCGATGAACAGGCAAAAAAACAGGCGCCATAGCGCCCCGTTGTCGATCAACAAGTTTCGGCTCACGCCGTCACGTTGACCAAGGTTCCTGTCTGCTGACCTGATGTATTGACGACGGGAGCTGCGGTTGTCGCTGTGACCACCAGCGGCTCCGACTGAAGCACCTTGCTGATTTGTGTTTTCAGCTCACCGAGCTGACTCTGCACCTCGCCTACCGAGCTCTGTGTCGCCAGATTCAGTCTTGCCTGGCTGGCATCGCCCTGCGCCTGTCGGGACTGGACCTGCAACGAACGGGCACTCTCCTGTGCACGGTCGGCAACACTTTGCGCCGAGCGTGCCTGAGCCTGCAAGGCTGCGGCCTGCTGCTCAGCCTGATCAGCGTTTCGCCGCGCCTGTTGCAGCTGGAGTTGCGCCCAAAGCCCACCACTGGCTGATTGAGCGCCTGATGCCGACGATACTGCCATTTCGTCACCAATCGCCTGTTACGAACCTGTTTGTGCCTAAGCGGTCACGTTGACCAGTGTACCGGTCTCCTGTCCCTGTGCATTCTTGACCGGACGCGGCGGCTCTTCGCTACGCTCTACCCGCTCTTCCGGACGCGACTCACGTTTCTCGGCCTGTTGCACCTGCTGGGCCTGTGTACCCTGACTGCTCTGAGCACCCGTATTCGCATACGCATTGATGCTGGAAGTCACTGATTGAATATCCATTTCTTCACCTCACAACGAAAATTCCTGAACTAACTTTACACCATTCCGCAAAATATTCCAGAAGTATCCACTGCACCCCAAAGTAAAAAATCGACAATATTGACAACAATTTTGGGGTAGCAGGTAATTCAACATCACGGAGTGACGACCCAAAATTGGATTCCCTAGTTAATCAATAAGTTACAAACCACAAGTGCATCAAAATGCCCGACGTGGTGCCGCTGACTGAACTGAAAAAACGCGGTAGCTGATCAGGCGATCAGCGGATCGTATTGCGAAAAACGCTCGGGCAGCATGCCGTCCTCGCCGGGAACACTTCCGTCGGACAGGCACAGCATCTTGTCGAGATGGCGGCATGATAGTGGCTCCAAGCGCTTGTAGAGTTCCTTGCACAGCAAGCGGGCCTGCTGACCCGGCCAGTCGCCGGGGAGCAGGACTTCCGGCAGTTCCGGGTCGCGCAGCAGCAGGCGCCGGTAATCGTGGATGAGCAGGATGCGGACGAGGAAGGCGTCCTGTTCGCTGACATCGGCCAGATGATCGCGCCGCAACTCGTCGAGAATCGGCTGATAGGCTGCCACGAACTCGCTATAAGCTTCAGCCAGCGCGCCCAAGTCCCAGGCGCGACGAACCAGATCGGAATCACTGGCCGATAGCGCCGAACGGGAATCGGCCGCAAACAGGGGCATCAATGCCCCCAGGGCGGACGAGAGTCCTTCGGCGATCAGCGCATCGAGCACGCTGGACAACTCAGCGCTCGGGTGCACGAAACAGTCGCCGCCCAATACACCGAACCCCTGCCAGAACAGCGCCCGGCGAACCTGATCACGCACTTTGGGTTCGAGATCACCGACCACCAGAATCAGCCGCCAGCGGCGATCCCAGAGCGGTGCATGCGAGGCATAGATATGGCGCGATGCTTCCTCGAAGCGGCGCCGCCCGGATGGCGTCAGCACGTAGTCGGCGCGCCTGCCTATCGTTTCCGTACGCAGCCATTCTTCCTTGGCCAGACGGAACACCGAGGTACGAATCAGGCGCTCGTTGAGCTCCAGCGGTTCGAGCAGGCGGATCAAACTACCCAGCCAGATGCGGCCGCCACGCGGCAGGATGGCGTCGCCGAACACTGTAATGATGAGCGAACCCGCCTGAACCCGGCGCTGCTGGCGGAATTCATCGAGACGGGATTGGATGGCAATGCTCACAACGATCTGGACGTTCTATTTGGTTAGCGAGGCAAGACGCGCATGATTTTACCCTATCTTGCGTATCATTTTTGTGGCGTATGAAAATTACGAGAAGCAATCAACAGCCTTGATCCGCAAGCCTACAGCGAACAATAGCGATACAAATATCGATAAATTATTTAGCCAAACGTAGCACTTAATTACCTTCTACCCGGCAATTCGATGGACAGGCCTACAAAGGCAGCTCCGCCTGGATCGCCGACTGCGCGATTTCCTCCGCTCCTGCCTCGACCAAGCCACCGGCGCGAACGCCGAGTAGACGGATGCGCTGATCGAGCGGCACCCGCTTCAGGCACAAGCCAGCCGCCTGGCGAATTGCTGCGCCGTCGCTGACGGCTACCGTCAGCGTGACATCCCGGGTGACCGCCCTGAAATCCGAATATCTGATCTTGATCCCCACCGTCCGGCAGGCGTAGCCTTTTCGTACTAGGTCGTCACCCACACGCAGGCATAGCGAGGTAAACACTTCGGACAATTCGGATCGGTCCGCCTTGGCGTGGAGATCCCGCTCGAAAGTAGTTTCGCGACTGATCGACTTCGGTTCCGACTCGGTGACCACGGGCCGGTCATCGATACCGCGGGCGATACGATGCATCCATAGCCCGGTGCTCCGGCCAAACTTGCTGACCAGAAACTCCTGCGGCGCAGCTGCCAGTTCGCCAATGGTCCGAATGCCATGGCGCTCAAGGCGTTCACTGGCCTTCGGCCCGATCCCGTTCACCTTCTTTGCCGCCAATGGCCAGATCCGTGTCGGGACATCCTCCATCGACAAGATCGTCAGCCCATTCGGCTTCTCGAGGTCCGAGGCGATTTTGGAGAGCAGTTTGTTGGGCGTCACGCCAATCGAACAACTCAGCCCGGTTGCGGCAAAAACTGCATCCTTGATACGCTGGGCCAGCACGCTCGTTTCCTCAGGAATATCGCTCAGATCGACGTAAATTTCGTCAATTCCACGATCCTCGACATTGGGCGCAACCGCCCGGACCGCCGCCTTGAACAGCCGTGAGTAGTGACGATAAGCCTCGAAGTTAGCTGGCAGAAGGATGGCCTCCGGCGCCAGCTTCGCCGACTTCATGAGCCCCATGCCGGAAAACACGCCCAAGGCCCTGGCCTCATAAGTCGAGGTGGTAATCACCCCCCGCCCCGCGTATTCGCGCAAACGGGAAAAATGTCTTAAGCCGTCGGCTTGCACCACCGGCTGATGAACACTCCGCCCGCCCACCACCACAGCCTGCCCGCGCAACTCGGGATAGCGAAGCAACTCGACCGAGGCGAAGAAGGCATCCATGTCGAGATGGGCGATACGGCGAATACTGTTCATATAAACAGTATAGCAAAATCAACGAGAGGCGATCCAAATGCCGGTAGCTTTTGGCTGAGCACAGCTATGCCGGCAGCGCGAAGTTGCCCACCACGACAGCGAGGCAAATTAACGCACCAAGTCCGGGAACAGCACCTCGGTAAAACCGAAGCGCGCAAAATCGCGCATCCGCGATGGAAATAGCCGGCCGATCAGGTGATCGCACTCGTGCTGGACAACCCGCGCATGAAAGCCGTCAACTGTCCGGTCGATTGGCAGGCCATCGGCGTCGAAGCCCTGATAGCGGATGCGGGCGTGGCGCGGCACTTCGCCACGCAGACCGGGAACGGACAGACAGCCCTCCCAGCCCAATTCTTCGTCATCACCCAGGGGCGTAATGATTGGATTGATCAGAATGGTCTGCGGCACTGAATCAGCATCCGGATAACGCTCACTTTTTTCGAATCCGAAGATCACAACCTGCTGGCCAACGCCAATCTGCGGAGCCGCCAGGCCAACACCGCCCGTCGCGGCCATGGTGTCGAACATATCCTCGATCAGTTGCTTCAGCTCGCCCGTCCCGAACTCAGTCACCGGATCCGCCACCTTGAAAAGCAACGGTTCGCCCATGCGCAGGACTTGTCTGACTGCCATCGTGATTTTCCTCAATCCTGATTTCGATATGGAGTACTTTGAATATTAGGGGACACCGGCAAGACATGCAGAAAAAAAGCCCCGGAATTTCTTCCGGGGCTAACCGAGGTTGCTGCAGAGAGAACGGTTGCCTTCAGGCGTAAGTCGGGGCGAAAGCGGCTTCAGGATTGGTGGCCGGGCCCTTGTCTGTCCAGTACGGCGAAAGTTTGCGCAGTTGCGCGACGATGGGCGGCACGGCTGCGATGACGCGGTCGATTTCTTCTTCGGTGTTGTAGACCGATAACGAGAAGCGGATCGTGCCGTGTGCGGCGGTGTAGGGAATGCCCATGGCGCGCATGACATGCGACGGTTCGAGCGAGCCGGAGGTACAGGCCGAGCCGGAGCTGCCGGCGATGCCTACCTTGTTGAGCAGCATCAGAATGCCTTCACCCTCGATATACTCAAAGGCAATATTGCTGGTGTTGGGCAGACGATTGGATACATCACCGGTCGGGAAGCAATGCGTGATCTGGCTGAGCAGCCCCGTCTCCAGCTTGTCGCGCAGGCGGCGGACTTCGGTGTTTTCGACGTCCATTTTGTTCATGGCCAGTTCGCAAGCCATGCCGAGGCCGACGATGGACGCCGAGTTCTCGGTGCCGGCGCGACGACCGCGCTCCTGATGCCCGCCACGGAGCAGCGGACGGAAGCGGCAGCCGCGACGCAGGTAAAGTACGCCGATGCCCTTCGGGGCGTGCAGCTTGTGACCCGACAGCGAGAGCATGTCGATCTTGGTGTTCTTGAGATCGATGGGAATCTTGCCGACGGCCTGCACGGCGTCGGTATGGAACATGATGCCCTTGGCAGCGGCAAGTTCGGCCATCTCGACGACCGGGAAGATAGTGCCCGTCTCGTTGTTGGCCCACATTGCCGAAACGATGGCGACGCGGTCGTGCAGCAGCGACTTGTATTCGTCCATGTCGATGCGGCCCTTCTTGTCCACCTTGAGTTTATGGACGATGTAGCCTTCCTTTTCCAGCCACTCGCACAGCGTGAGGATGGCCGGATGCTCGACGTTGGTGGTGATCACCGTGTTGCGGTCGGGCTGGGCCTTGAGGGCGGAAAGGATGGCAGTCGAGTCGGACTCGGTGCCGCAGGAGGTGAAGATGATTTCCGAGTCATGCTCGGCGCCGAGCAGCGCCTGAACCTGACTGCGGGCCTTCTTCAGCGCCTTGCCGACTTCACTGCCGAAGGCGTGAATCGACGAGGCGTTGCCGAAATGCTCCGTGAAAAACGGCAGCATGGCTTCGACCACAGCGGGATCGACCCGCGTCGTGGCGTTGTTGTCGAGGTAGATCGGTTTCGGTTCCATGGCGCAGTCCTCGGGTTCTCTGTTGAGGTTGGGATGATTTCAAATTCGGTCGATTTTTCCGGTTGACCGTGGCAAGCCTGGCTGACCGGAAAAGTCTGTGTCGATCAGGCCTCTACGGGCATGTGCGACGAAGGCAGCACCTGGACCAGCTCGCCCAGCGCTTCGATCATCTTCTGCTGGATGCCGCCGAGGGTTGCCGCTTCCATCATGCAACCGGAACAGGCGCCCTTGAGGTGCACATAGATCTTCTTGCCCTGAACGTCGGCCAGCTCGACATCGCCGTGATCGCGCTGGAGCATCGGGCGAACCGATTCGAGCACTTCCTGGATCTTGGCAATCTTCTCGACGATCGACAGTTTCTTGGCGGGCGGCTTCGGTGCTTCCGGCGTGGCCGGGCAAGCCGGCGGTGGCGAGACTTCACCCGGACCGGCACGCTCGGACATAACCTTGGCCAGGATTTCCTCGATACCTTCGTGGCAAGCCGCGCAACCGCCGCCGGCCTTGGTATAGAAAGTGACTTCCTCGACCGTATTGAGGTTGTTGGCCTTGACCACATCCTCGATCATCACGGCGTCGATGGCGAAACACTTGCAGATCAGTGCGCCTTCTTCGTGGTCGTCGGACCACTCTTCGCCACGGTAGTTGGCGATGGCAGCCTGCAGGGCTTCGCGGCCCATGACCGAGCAGTGCATCTTTTCCGGCGGCAGACCATCGAGAAAGTCAGCAATGTTCTGGTTGGAAACCTTGAGCGCCTCATCCAGCGTCATGCCCTTGACCATTTCGGTCAGTGCCGACGACGAGGCGATGGCCGAACCGCAGCCGAAGGTCTGGAAATGGGCGTCGAGGATGACCTCGGTTTCCGGCTCGACCTTGAGCATCAGGCGCAGCGCGTCGCCGCACTGGATGGAACCGACGTCACCAATGCCGTTCGCTTCTTCCAGCGGGCCGGAATTGCGCGGGTTGAAGAAGTGTTCGCGAACCTTGTCTGAATATTCCCACATGGCTATTGCTCCTTAGACCGAGAACGAAGAGCCGCAGGAACACTGGGCGCTGGCGTTGGGATTGTCGAATTTGAAACCGGTATGGGTCAGCGTATCGACGAAATCGACGGTCACGTTGTCGATCATCGGCATGGTCATGGCATCGACCAGCACCTTGACGCCTTCGACTTCCAGTTCCCAGTCGTCTTCAGCCTTCTCGGTTTCGAGCTTCATGCCGTACTGCAGGCCGGAGCAACCGCCGCCGGAAATGGTCAGGCGCAGCCCGAGCACAGGCGTTTCAGAACCGCGGATAAAACGTTGAACAGCCTTAATGGCAGCGGGGGTCAGATTGATCATGGCGATTCTCCCAGAGTAGATGACCTGATCTTGCAAGGGCCGTGCCACGACACGAATAAAAATATAAACACTTTATTTTCAGCAGCTTGGTTCAATCCGTAAGCCAAAATCGCCTTGTCAGGTTCACTACAATCCCTGACAGATACCCCACTCGAAACCGACGGCGCGTGGCAAAACGGGGAACCAAAATTGATTTCCGCCACTCCATCACTTGCGGAAAGCAAGGCGCCACGGCACTCTTCGCGCCCGGCATCCGGCAATGGCCGCCCTGGAAGCGTTTCCGGAGGCAGACAGGTACGGTCCGTGCTAATTACTGTTCATATCAACGAATCGATACAACAACATGACCGCCCCCTGGCAGAGAAGCTTCCTCGATTTCGCCGGCCCCGGCATCGACCGGCCCTCGGACACCTTGCGTGTCACCGACGGCGAAGCTGCGGACATTCTGGCCAAGCTGCTCGCCCAAGCGTGGACTACGCAATTGCCGGCAAGATTGGCGCAAAACCCGCTGCGCGACTCCGGCTACACCATCCGCCATACCCGCGAAGGATTCAACACAGCCATTTTCAGGGTTGGCCACATCGTCGGCTTTTATGCCGGTTCCTACCTCTGGATCTCGGCTGAACATCGCGGCAGGGGATTGTCCACGCCGCTGATCCTCGCCGCCGCCGAACAGCGGGGCGGCAGCATCATGCCACCCGGCGTCGTCCTTCAGGGCTACACCCCGGCCGGTCTAGCGGCCCACCGGAAAGCCCACCGCCAGGCCATCCTCGAAGCCACCGAGCGGATTATCCCAGGACGTGTTCGTACGCCCGGCGCAGCAGATTTCGTTCGACTTCGCTTAGCTGGCGCGACTCGGTAATTGCGATAAAGCGACCGTGGATGCGGTCGGCCGCCTCGAAAGGCGGATCGATGCTGGCAAAAGCGGCGAGCAGAACGGGCACATCACCTTCCGGCGTATCGACCCAGGCCTGAAAATCAGCCACCGGCTCGACCGCGCCCTCGGCCAGCCCGAGATGAATTTCGGCTTCCCGGACGACCGCCGTCGGATGAAACTGGACGGTTGGCGAGAAATCTTCGTCGCGCAGCGCCGACAGTGTCGGCAGTGGCTTGAAGGCGACAACGCCTGAATTCAGGCAGAGAAAGCGGACGCGACCACTGGTCCCATGCTTGTGAATGAACAGTAAACGGGGCGAAACGCTCATGGCCTACTTCGCGTATTCCGCCAGGACCGCATCGCCGCGGAATTTCTCCGGTCGCCCCCAGATTTCAACGGTATCGACGTAGAAATCGGCCTTGGCCGGGTGCGCCAGCAGCACCTGGTACTCGGCAAAAATGCGGCCATCGGGAAAGAAGGTCGCCTTGCCGAAACGGGCCTTGCCACGCCAATAGGCCAGCACGCTGACCTCCTGCGAATACGGGTCGGTCTCTTCCTCGAACACGACATCGGCCCACACCGGCTCATCGCCGATCGACAGGCCGAGCTTTTCTACCTGAGCGCGCAAGGCGGCGCAGACAGCTTCGCCGGTGGCGTTATCGGGCAAATTTGCGGTCATGGTCGAGGTATCAAGGGCGTATGGACATCTCCGCCATTCCCGCAGGCGCGGAAATGACAGAGCTTTGTGTTTCAGGCCGGTGCGTAGGTGTAGCAGTCCTTCGGACAAACGCGTCCGCAGGAGCCACAGCCGATGCAGTCAGCCGGATTGGCCAGCGACATGACCATCATGTTGTCGTCTTCGTCATCATCGTCGTCATCCAGCTCGCGCTCGACGAGGTCGAGCACGTTGCGCGGGCAGACCTTGTAGCAGCGGCCGCAGCCAATGCACTTGGCCTGATCGAGGCTGGTGGCGAATTGCGGCGTCCATTCGGTGCCGCCTTTGGTGAGTCCGGTGATCATGCTGGTTGTCCTTTCTGCGCGGCAGCGAGTCGGGCACTGGCATCGGCCCACGCCTGGCAGGCATCGTAGGTGGATTGGGAAAGCGCAGGAATTTCATGAAAGCCCGCCGGCAGGCGGTCTTCCACGAGGTCGTGCATTTGCGAAGCCCACTCGGAAGCGATCCGCTTGAGCTTCTTGACTTCCTTGTCGAGGGCGGCCAGTTCTTCGTCAGTCATGTTGCCCCCCGCCCTTACAGCCCGGCGACGTTCGGATACTGACCGATACGTTCCAGAGCGATACCGAGCATCTTGTCGGCGTCATCCTTCATCTTGGACAGGCTCGGGAAGCCGAACCGATGCACGTCGCGCAGGGTCTTTTCGACAGCAACCAGCTTGCCGACGGTGATGATAGCGCGACCAAAACCTTCGTGGGTCAGGTGCACGAGCGGCACGGCGAGCAGCTTGCATTCCTTTTCGATGAGCACGGCGATGGCGTTGTAGAAGGCTTTGACGCGCGAAATGGTCTCGTCATCCGGATCACCGATCATCGGGATGTTGGCCTTGCGTTCCTTGGTCAGGATGTAGGGATCGAGGATCTTTTCGACCGTCCAGCCGGCGTAGGTGCCATAGGTATCGAGCGCGCGCATCTGGCGGGCCATCTCCTTGACGAAATCGGTTTCGAAGATGGGATCGGCAGCAATGGCTTCAGTCATGGTCATACTCCTTGGGAAATGGGTTGGATTGGTTGGAAACCGGAATCAGTTGTGGCGCCGGCATCAGGCCGGGTACCAGGCCGATGGCGATGCGGGCAACCGCCAGCGCACCGAGAAAGCCGGCAATGGCGCCGAGTGCCGTGGCACCGTCGCTGCCATCAAGCATGGAACCGAGCCAGGCACCGAAAATCATGGCGAAGGCGGGGAATAGATAGCCGAGCAAGGCAGAGAAAGTCAGGCGACTGGCCGGCAGCGTGATCATCACCATGTCGCCGGCCTTGATGTCGCCGCTGACCGGCAAGGTCAGCAAGGTGGCCGGACGGCCGCTGGCCATCTTGCCGATGCCGCAACTGCTGCCCTGCCCGCAGGACGAGCAGCCGGCCGTTTCCATGGCGACGATGGCCTTGCCTGCCTCGACGCGCTGGACGATGCCGCGGTGTTCGATCATGTTGGCGCTCATCCTTCCCACCCCTCTTCTTCCATGGAAGCGAAGCGGTTCTCTTCCTTGGCCTTGGCCTGGGCGGCAATGGCGCGGTCGATCCAGACCACACCGCCCTCGCTCATCGCTTTCGAAATTTGCCCCAAAAGCTCGTCGACCGTGTCAACCTCATCGACGCGGATCGGCTGGATGCCCTTGGCCAGCAGCTTCTTGATCGCCGAAGCGCCAATTGCCATGACATAAACCCCGGCGCAGCCTTCGAGGAAATCGACCTTGGCGCCGAGCTTGTCCTCGTTGCCGTCCATCGCCTCTTCGGCAAACTCGGCAACGCCGACCAGCGTCGCCTTGTCCGGCGTCACTTCGTAGATCACGAAGCCCTCGGCCGAACCGAAGTGCTGGTTAACCCGCGTCCGGTCAGTGGAAGCAAAAGCGACCTTGATCATGGCGTCCGGCTCCTGCCTAATGGACCAGACCAGCTGCAGCCGACGAGATGACATGTTGTTTGCTGACGCCATCGCGGTCGTCGGCCCAGTAGATTGATCGATAGGGTGCGAGTTCATGGTGTTGTCCCAGCATGAGGTTGGCGAGATCGAACAAGGCCTGCCGCGTACCGCGGTAGCCCACCCAGGTGCGGGCGTAACCGCCCACGTGGTCGTATTGCGGAAAGCCGGCCCGGAGCAGCGGCAAGCCCAGCCGCGAAGCGGTATCGGCGGCATGGGAATTGGCGACGATCAGTTGCGCGCCGCCCAGCACTGCCTCTTTTTCCATATCCTCGAGGTCACCGACGATGACCTTGGCGATAGGCAGTCCAGCCAGGCTTTCATGCTTGTGCGTGGCAACGGCACTAACGATTTCAGCCCCCATGCTGGTCAGGAAACGCACCTGCATACCGACC
The DNA here is from genome assembly GCF_049652925.1 of Azonexus sp. GTDB lineage: Bacteria > Pseudomonadota > Gammaproteobacteria > Burkholderiales > Rhodocyclaceae > Azonexus. The sequence goes on along the minus strand of NZ_JBASFI010000002.1, from coordinate 15,216 downwards.
AGATCGGGGTCGCCAGCCAGCGCAACGCGGGCGAAGCCGATCATGAAATGGCTATCGACCATGGCGTCCTGCAACTGGGCGCGATGGCGTTCGATCTTCTCGGGCACCGGGTTGCCGGAAATCTCGGCCAGCGCCTGGGTGAAATCGTCGCAATCCTCAAGGCCCATAAGGCCATCGAAACGGTAGTCGGGCACACCGGTGCGCGTTTTCAGGATATTCGCCGCCTTGTGCAGCGACGGGCCGACGACCAGTGTTGCGGTCGACTCGCCCATGATCTCGATTTCCGAGCGCGGCGTGCCACCGATGGTCAGCGACGAAGTTTCGGCTTCGGTCAGATGCCCATCGAGCGAATCGCCAATGTCCGGCACGACGATGGCACGCAGGCCGAAGGCTTCGACCCAGTCCTTGATCGCCTCGATATCGCCCGGCGTCAGCATGGCCGAGGCCAGCACATTGACCTGCTTCGGCCGCTTGCCGGCACAGGCGCTTTCCGGCACCAGCGTTTCGATCAGCGCTTCAATGGCCAGCGCGTAGCCGCTTTCCAGACAGCCGACGTAATCCGGCGTATTCACCGGGACTACGGCGACATGATCAAATTCCGGGTGAGCCCGACGGAAATCGCCGACGCAACGGCGAATGTCGGTGCCCTGCGTTTCCGACAGGCCGGTCGTGACGAGGCCGATGATGTCCGGCTTGCTCTTGTCGGACAGCGTGCGCAGCGCCTCGATGACGTTGTCGTCGGCGCCCATGATGCTCGACACCTGATCCATCGCCGTCGTCTGCAAGGGAATCGGCTCGCGAAAATGGCGGACGAAGAACACCTTGCCAAAGGCCGTGCAGCCCTGCGAGCCATGCATCAGTGGCAGGCTGCGGTTGAGGCCGAGGAAAGCCAGCGAGGCGCCGATGGTTTGGCTGACCTTGAGCGGATTGACCGCCAGCGCTTTCTTGGAGTGGATGATTTCAGCCATGGTTTTTCCTCACGCCGCCAGCACGGTGCCGGGACCGCTTTGCTTGGCCCACGGCGCCTGCTTGCGCACGGCAGCCCAGACCGGACTTTCCATCGACAGCGCCAGTTGGCGGGCCAGTTCGCTCATGCCGGCATAACCGGCGTAGCCGAATTCGCGCTCCTGGTTGATGTCGAGGAAGGGAATCCGTGCCTTGAGCGCCGTATAGAGATTGCGCCCGCCGGCGATCAGGATGTCGGCCTTGTACTCGTGATAGGTCGACAACAGTGCCTTCGGGCTGCCGTCGTCGATCATCTTGGTGTCCTCGCCCATCAATTCGCGGATGCGCGCCTTGTCTTCTTCGGTCGATTTCTTGGTGCCGGTCGCCACCACCTTCATGCCCAGATCCTGCAGGGCCGAAACGATGGACCACGACTTGACGCCGCCGGTGTAGAGCAGCACGCGCTTGTCCTTGAGGCGGGCGCGCCAGGGTTCAAGCGCGGCGTGGGCCTTGGCTTCCTCGCGGGCGATGACGGCTTCGGTGCGGGCCGTCAGATCCGGGTCGCCAATCAGCCGGGCGAAATCGCGCAGCGCATTGGAGACATCCTGAACGCCGTAGAAACTGCCTTCGAAGAAGGGTTGACCGAAGGTGTCCTGCATCTTGCGGGCGACATTGAGCAGCGCCTTGGCACAGACCACCATGTTGACCTTAGCGCGGTGCATGGTCTGCACTTCATGGAAGCGCGAGTCGCCGGACAGCGTGCAGAGAATGCGCAGACCGAGTTCGTCGAAGAGCGGCGCGACATGCCAGAACTCGCCAGCGATGTTGTATTCGCCGATCAGATTGACGTCGTAGGTCGGCAGGCCGTCGGCCCGCGGCACGACGGGCGCCGGTTCGGCGGTGCCGATGACGTGCTTGAACATCGCTTCGCCGGCTAGCCGGTTACCGAGATTCTTGGTGCCGTAAAAGCCGGCCGCATCGACCGGAACGACCGGCGTGCCCCAGCGTTCGGTCGCCGCCTTGCAGACGGCGCCGACGTCATCGCCAATCAGCGCGGTGACGCAAGTGTTGTAGATGAAAACCGCTTTCGGCGAATAACTGTCGATGGCCTGCTTGATGGCATGAAACAGCCGTTTCTCGCCGCGCCCCATGACCACGTCGGTTTCCGACAGGTCGGTGGTCATGCCGATCTTGTACAGGGTCACGCCGGAAGAGCGCGTGCCGCGGTTGTCCCAGGAGGAACCGGCACAGGCAATCGGGCCGTGCACGATGTGGGCAACGTCGGCAATCGGCAGCAGCGCAATCTGCGCGCCGTCGAAGGAACAGCCGCCCGCCGTAGCTCCCGGCTTGGGCTTGGCGCAGCCGGACTTTTCCTTGGTGTTATGGGTACAGGCTGGCTCGTCGAGCAAGGCCTGGATTTCGCTGGCTTTCATGCTGTTCTCCAGAGGTCTGGATAGCAATTAGCAAGACGGGTGCCACCTTTAATTCATTGATTTATATGGATTTAAAACCGCGGAAATTGTCGTCTTTGCGACAAGCCGGGCATCTATCGACAAAAACACGACCGCTTTCGCAATGCCGCTACCTAAATTAACCAACAGGCTCTACAGTTAAAGAGAGGTGAAGCAAATCCGCCAATTGAATGACTCAAAACCAGGCAAAAGGAGATTCAAATGCGTTCCGTACTACTTCCTGTCGACGGCTCCAAACATGCCTTCGCCGCTGCGCTCTACGTGATTGAGTTCGCCAAGCTGCACGGTCCGCTTGAGGTACATGTCGTCAACGTTGAACCGGCACCAGTTGCCTGGCAAACCCATGGCATGGAAGAAGAGGCGATCCGGGGGCATCTGACGGCCCGCGCGCACGTCGTGCTCAAGCCTGTCCTCAACGCCTTGAACGAAGCCGGAATTGCCCACAAGACCTACGTCCGGCAAGGCGATATTGCCGAAACCGTCGTCGGGTTGGCCGATGAACTGGGCTGCGACAGCATCGTTATGGGTACCCGCGGCCTGGGCGGGCTGGCGGCGCTGGCTCTGGGTTCGGTGACGCGCAAGGTGCTTCATCTGGCGACAAAACCGGTTGTCTGCGTCAAAGCCGAGAACGACTGAAACGAGTTCGCCCCGACCATCATCGGCCGGGGCGAACATTTCGTGTCAGCTTAGATGGCGAGTTCGTCGCGCAGCTTGGCCAACAGCTTGGGGCCTACGCCCTTGACCTTGCCCAGATCGTCGAGCGACGCATAGGGACGGCCGGCGATGATGGCGTTTACCAGGGTAGCGCTCAGGCCTTTGACGGCAAGCAGTTCTGCTTCGCTGGCTGCATTGACGGCAACGCCCTTGGCGACCGGAGCTTTGGCGGCCTTGGCGGCAGCTTTGCTTTCCTTGGCTGGCGCTTTGCTTTCCTTGGCTGGCGCTTTGCTCTCCTTGGTCACCGGCTTCGGCTCAGCTTTGGCCTTTGGTGCTTTTTCCTTCGCAACTTTTTCCTTCGGCGCCTCTTCCTTGGCGGCGGCCTTCTTGGCAGCAGCTTTCGGCTTGGCCTTGTTCTTGGCCGGCGCTTCCAGCGAAAGATTGCAGTAGTCACGCGTCACGTAACCGCCCGGACCCCATTCACGCAACATCAGGGTCAGCACGCCCGGACCTTCAGGGGCTGCCGCCGGCACGACAAAATTGCAGTCGGACAGCTTCTGGCCACCACCCAGCACGCCGAGAATCATGCTGGCGACCGGGACGCCCTGCCAGCTACCACCGGAGTACGGCGCATCGAGCGCCCACAGTTCGAGGGCTAGGGTGCCGCTCAGATTGTCTTCGGCGCGCGGGTTTTCAATGGCATCGACAGTCAGCGTGGCCATGCCGTCAGCCAGCGCGCAGGTCACATTGCCCGACAGCTTGGGCTGGACGAAGCATTCGGCGACCGGATACACGGCCAGATCGACGACCATCGGCAAGCCGTTGTCGCCCCAGCAAACCAGCGCCAGCGCCATGTCCAGCTCATCGGTACCGGCCGGCGGCATGGCGGCAACCGTGGCCGTCAGGCTCTGATAGCCGGCGGCCGGATAAACGGCCAGCTCGGCAACCTTGACGCCAGCCAGTTGCTGATCCGGAAAGCCTGACACGCTGCTCCACAACTGCAGCGCCCATTGCGATGCGGCACTCAGCGCGGCATCGGAAAAGATCAGTTCGGCATTGATCAGGACGGAGTCGCCATCAAAGCAGTAACCATGCGTTTCGCCAATGTTGGCCAAGGCGTTTCCGGAAATGTCTTGCGTCATAAATTGATACCTGTTCTATCGATTCGGGAGGCGCATTATATGTTTGATTTTCTGTTTTTTATCATGTAGTTAGTATTGTTTTTTTGGCACTGGAATGGTGCGCAAAAACACCACCCATTTGTCGCAAAGCCGACATGAAAAAAGGCGGCCGAAGCCGCCTTTGATTTCATTTTTAGACATTTTTCCCGGTTGACCGTAGCAATCCCGATTGGCGACGAGATTACTGCGCCGTGGCCGGAATCGCTGCTGGCGCTTCGACGACGACCGGCTCAGCCACTTTCTTGTGACCGGTATCGGGATGCCAGCCGAGCACGACGAGCATGACCATGAAACCGGCGACGTAGGCGACGGCAACGTGCCAGCCATGCTTGAGCCACTGAACGGCCGACTTGGCTTCCGGGTACATGTTGGACAGCGCGACGCCGGCCGACGAGCCGAACCACAGCATCGAACCACCGAAGCCGACGGCGTAGGCCAGGAAGCCCCAGTCGAAGCCACCCTGGCGCAGCGCCAGCGCGGTGAGCGGAATGTTGTCGAAGACGGCGGAGACGAAACCCAGCGTGAAGGCCGATTGCCACGAAGCCGGCGGCAGCGCTTCAACCGGCATCATCGAGGCGCAAAGCACCAGCGAGAGCAGGAAGATCGACCCCTTGATGGTTTCCGGCATCAGTTCCCAGTCGTGACGACGCACCGGGATGGTCAGGATGATCGCCACCCAGACGGCGACGCCGATGAACGGGAAGTGCTCGGCCATTTCCGGGAACTTGATGTTGATGGTGACATTGGTCGCGACGGCGAAGAGCAGCATGGTGGCAACGATGAAAATGCGGCCCCAGTCGATTTTTGTGTGCGCGTGAGAGTGCTTGATGATCGGCGAGTAGGCGTGCTGCTGCTTGGCACCAAAGTAGCCGATGATGAGCAGCGCGACACCAGCCGCGACGTAGGCATCGAACACCTGAACGGGGCTGATCCCGTCGATCCACATCATGGTCGTCGTCGTATCACCAACCACCGAGCCGGAACCGCCGGCATTGGAGGCGGCGACGATGGCGGCCAGATAACCGATATGGACCTTGCCCTTGAACAATTGGTGCGCCATGGCGCCACCGATCAGTGCGGCGGCGATGTTGTCGAGGAAACTGGAAATCACGAAGACCATGACCAGCATGACGAAGCCGCCCTTCCAGTCATTCGGCAGATACTTGGGCAAAATCACTGGCACGTGGCTCTTTTCGAAATGGCGGGCGAGCAACGCAAAGCCGGTGAGCAGGCAGAACAGGTTGGCCACCGTCACCCACTCATGACCGAGGAGTCCCATGAAACCAGCAACGCCGGCACCGGTCTTGAAACCGGTAAAAATGATCTTGTACAGGCTGATCGTGAACAGGCCGGTCAGCGCGACATAAAGGGTGACATGGTGGAACAGCGCGACACCGAGCAGGGTCAAGCCGAAGAGGATGAAATCGATGGGGATACCGCCAACGCTCGGCAGGGCGTCGGCGGCAAAAGCGGAAGCGGGTAGCAACAGGAGTGCTGGCAATAAACGATGCATGGCTGTTCTCGTGGATGATGAAATTCTGGTTATTTGTGCTGCAATTGCGCCCCCAAATACGTATTTCGGGATGCGCCCCGACCGGCAGGCGACGCCATTGTCGACTGCCCGGCCCGGTTTTTCAAATTCGAATTATCCCGTAGGGGCTCAATCGTCGGCCATATCCTTGCGCGGCACGGTTTCCGGGTCGGCGATGATGCCCCGGTAGATCTCGACGCGATCTCCCGCTTTAAGGGCGGCATCGAGCTTGACCAGGCGCCCGAAGACGCCGACTTTCTGCGCCGTCAGGTCGATATGCGGGAACTGCTTGAGTATGCCCGAGCGCTCGATGCCCTCAGCTACGGTCGATTCGTCGGGAACCTCGATATTCAGCCAGATTTGCTGGCCCGGTTCGGAATAGGCAACACCGATCTGCATTGTTTTTCTCCTCAGGCCGTAGCCAGTTCGGCTTTTTGCGCCGCACGTTCGTCCATGCGCTGTTCCATCACCCGCTTGCCGGCCAGCAAAAAGCCGAGAATGGCGAAGCCGCCCGGCGGCAGGATCATGAGCAGCGCACCGCCGTAACCGGGCAGCTTCATTTCAAGAAAGGCGAAGGACGGCCCAAGCAGGTTGGACGCCTGCGCGAACAGCGTGCCCGAGCCGAGAAATTCGCGGATCAGGCCGATGAAGGTCAGGGCGCCGGTAAAGCCCAGGCCCATGGCCAGCCCGTCGACCGCCGAGGCGGCAACGCCGTTCTTGACGGCAAAGGCCTCGGCCCGGCCGAGAATGGCGCAATTAACCACGATCAGCGCGATGAACAGGCCGAGCACCTTGTACAGATCGTGCATCCAGGCATTCATCGCCATATCGACGACGGTAACCAGCGTCGCGATCAGCACGACGAAAACCGGAATCCGCACCTGCGAACTGACCGTGTGGCGAATCATCGACACGAGAATATTGGAAACGACCAGCACCGCTGTCGTTGCCAGCCCCATGCCGAGACCGTTGGTGCCACTCGTGGTGACGGCCATGGTCGGGCACATGGCCAGTAACTGGGCAAAGACCACGTTCTGGTCCCACAACCCTTCCTTCATGATGCTGCCGTAGTTGTCGCTCATCATCCGCTCCTAGCCCGAGATTTCCGCTTTGTGGGCGGCAAAGAATTCCAGCCCGCCCTTGACCGCCTTGACCACGGCACGCGGCGTGATGGTCGCCCCGGCAAACTGGTCGAAGACACCGCTATCCTTCTTGACGCCCCATTTTTCGGGGGTCGGATCGCCCAGTGACTTGCCGTCGAAATCCTTGATCCACTTGTCTTTCTTGACTTCGATCTTGTCACCCAGGCCGGGGGTTTCGGCGTGCTTGAGCACGCGCACGCCGAGCGTCTTGCCGTCGCTATCAACCGCCATGAGCACCTGGATATCGCCGGCGTAGCCGCGTTCGGCCACCTTGAACAGGGCAGCCTTGACCACGCCATCCTTGCGGGCGCGGTAGATGGTTATCGTTTTTTCGCCCTTTTTCAGGTCGACCGTATCCTTCAGAAAATCGTTGTCGGCCATGCCTTGCGGCAGCACTTCGGCCAGTGAATCGCGCAAGTCCTTGGCTTCGGCCGCAGCAATGGCATCGCCGGTAGCGCTTGATGCCCAGGCCAGGGCCCCGCTGGCGAGCAAGGCGAAGATGCCGAGCAGGATGGGCTGGTAAGCGATCTTTTCGCGGAAAGAATCAAAATTCATCTCAGGCCTCTTTCGTTTCCGGAATATCCAGCGGCTTGCCCTTACGGTCGCGGCCAAGGACACGCGGCTTGATAAAGCGGTCAATGACCGGTGTCAGCGCGTTCATCAAGAGCACGGCAAAGGCCATCCCCTCCGGATAACCGCCCCATGTCCGGATGACCCAGGTCATGAAGCCGATGCCCAGACCGAAGACGATCTGCCCGCTTGTGGTATTTGGCGAGGTCACATAGTCGGTGGCGATAAAGAAGGCGCCGAGCATCGCCGCCCCCGACAGCAAGTGGGCCGAAGCGCTCAGGTAATGCGTCGGATCGACGCTATGGCCGATGGCGGCGGGAATCGCCAGCCCGGCCAGCACGGCAACCGGCGTGTGCCAGCTGATGATGCCGACGCCGACCAGATAAAGCCCCCCGGCAAGAATCAGCAGCGAGGCCGATTCGCCGAAACTGCCGGAACGTGCACCGATCCACGACAGTACCGGCGCATGATCGCCGGCCAGCGAATGCAGCAGGTCGATACCGCGCGACAGTTCAGTCTTGGTGTAGCCGAGCAGCGAAGCGCTGGCCATCGCATCCGGCTGCGGCAGGCTGGTCAGGAAAATGCGCAGGCCGTCGATGAAGTCAGGCGCCATCAACGACGTCAGCGGCAGCGGATGGACCCACTGGGTGAGCGGCACAGGAAAGGAAACGAGCAGCGCAACGCGGGCGACCATGGCCGGGTTGAAGACGTTCTGCCCCACCCCACCAAAAACCTGCTTGCCGATCACGATGGCGATGAAACCACCGACCACGGCGACCCACCACGGCGCCCAGGGCGGCAAGGTCATCGCCAGCAACCAGCCGGTAAGCAGCGCCGAGCCGTCGAACAGCGTCGCCTTGATGCGGGTTACGCCCATCATCTTGAGCGACAGGGCTTCGAAACCGAGGCAGGAAAGAACGGTCAGCAGCCACAGGAAGAAGGCCGGCCAGCCGAACAGCCAGAAGCCGTAGAGCGTGGCGGGCACCAGCGCCATCTGGACGCGGAACATCGTGCGCGTCACCGAGTTACCGCCATGGGCGTGCGGCGAGGCAACCGGCTGGGCGGTCAAGGCGGCCGTGTTCATGCTGATTCTCCCTGGGTTTCTGCTTTGGCAGCAGCTTCTGCCGCGGCTTTGGCGGCGGCGGCTGCTTCTCGTTCGGCCTTGCGTTTGGCGTTGGCTTCCGCCTTTTCACGGGCCTCACGCTCAAGACGTTCCTGCCGTTGCAAGGCCAGTTTCTTGGTTGCATCGCCGCGCAGCTTGGCGCGGTCCTGCGCCGCCAGTTCGCCCTTGGCATGGACGAAATACTGGACCAGCGGAATCTTCGACGGGCAAACATAGGCGCAGCAGCCGCAGGCGATGCAGTCCTTGAGACCAAGGTCGATCGCTTCGCCGTAGGCTTCATTGCGAATGCGCGAACTCATTTCGAGTGGCAGCAGGCCCATCGGGCAGGCCTTGACGCACGAACCGCAGCGGATGCACGGATTCGGCTCCTGCTCGGCGACCTCGACCGTATCGAAAGCCAGGATGCCGCTGGTGCCCTTGACCACCGGCACGCGCCAGTGCGGAATCTGCATGCCCATCATCGGGCCGCCCATGACGCGGCGAGCCAGGCCCAGTCCGTCACCCTTGAGGCCACCGGCAAAGGCAATCACCTCTTCGGCCAGTGTGCCAACGCGCACCTCGATGTTGCCAGGCTGGCTGGCGCAGTTGCCATTGACCGTAACCAGTCGCGAAATCAGCGGCTTGCCTTCGCGCACGGCCGTGCGCAGGGCGAGCGCCGTGCCGACGTTATGCACGATGACGCCGATGTCGGCTGGACGCCCGTCGGCCGGCACTTCGATCCCGGTCAGAACTTGAATGAGCTGTTTCTCAGAACCCATCGGGTAACGGGCCGGCACCGGGCGAATCTGCACGGTGTCAAAACCGGCTGCCGCAGCCTGCATGGCCGCGATGGCTTCCGGCTTGTTGTCTTCGATGCCGACCAGCGCCACCTTGGCGCCGGTGGCATGGAGCATGATGCGGATGCCATCGACGATGCCGGCGGCAGCATCGCGCATCAGGCGGTCATCACAGGACAGGTAGGGCTCGCACTCACCGCCGTTCATGACCAGCGTGGTGACCTTCGCCTTCGAAGCGCCGATCAGCTTGACGGCCGACGGGAAGGCGGCGCCACCCAGACCGACAACGCCAGCCGCGGCAACCCGCTTGCCGATTTCGGCCGGGTCGAGGGCAAACGGATCGTCGCAGCCATGCAGCTCGATCCACTCGTCGGCGCCATCGGCGTCGAGAATGATCGCCGGCAGCGTCAGGCCGGAAGGATGCGGCGCAGTGATTTCGGTGACGGCGGCAATCGTGCCGGAAGTCGGCGCGTGAATCGGAGCCGAAACCATGCCCTGCGCCTCGGCGATCAATTCGCCCTTTTTGACTTTCTGACCGACCAGCACGACAGGACGTGCCGGCCCGCCGAGATGCTGTTGCAGCGGCAGGTAGAGCCTGGCCGGCACCGGCATGACGCGCACCGGCTGATCGGCAGCCGGCCGCTTGTGGTCATCCGGATGCACACCCCAGTCATCGCCGAGGAAGTGCTTGAAGAGGTTCATGAATCCCATATCTATCTCACGCAGCGGCAGGTTTGGGCATCACCCAGTGTTGCAGGGTGACCGGCACCGGGCGCATGACCAGCGCCTCGGTCGGGCATTTTTCGATACAGCTCGAACAGCCGGTGCAGGCTTCGCGGAAGACGTTATGCACCTGCTTGGCGGCGCCGATGATGGCGTCGGTCGGGCATACCTTGCTGCAGCGGCAGCAACCGATGCACAGCTCTTCGGAAACGACGGCAATCTTCGGGCCTTCGTCGGACATGCCCGAGAGATCGACCGTCAGGCCTAGCTTGGCAGCGATGGCGGCAGCCAGCGACTTGCCGCCCGGCGGGCAGCAGGTTGGCGCGGCGCTACCGTCGGCGATGGCCGTTGCTGCTCCGGAGCAACCGGGGAAACCGCACTGCCCGCAGTTGGATCCGGGCATCATGGCGATCAGTTCGTCGACCAGCGGATTGCCCTCGACCTGCAGGAACTTGTTGGCGACACCGAGGATGATGCCGAGGGCGGCCCCGAGGAGGGTCAAGCTAAGGATGGCGGCGATCATTATCTTCTCCTCTTTACACGCTCAGGCCTGAGAAACCCATGAACGCCAGGGCCAGCAGGCTGATGGTGACAAATGAAATCGGTGCACCGGCGAAGGCGCCGGGCACCCGGGCCAGCGCGATGCGTTCGCGCAGGCCGGCGAAGATCAGCAGCACGATGGTGAAGCCAAGTGCCGAACCGAAACCGTAGAGCAGGCTCTTGAACAGGCTGAACTTCTGCTCAACGTTGAGCAGCGCCACACCGAGCACGGCGCAGTTGGTGGTAATCAGCGGCAGGTAAATGCCGAGCGACTGGTAGAGCCCGGGGCTGGATTTCTTGATGAACATCTCGGTGAATTGAACCACCGCAGCGATGACCAGGATGAAGGTCAGGATGCGCAGGTAGCCAAGCCCGAGCGGCTGCAGCATCCAGTTATCGAGCATCCACGAAGCGCCAGCAGCCAGGGTGATGACGAAGGTCGTCGCCAGCCCCATGCCGAGGGCGCTGTCCACGCTCTTCGAAACTCCCATCACCGGACAGAGTCCAAGAAACTTGATGAGCACCACGTTATTGACCAGCGCGGTGGAAAGCAGCAGTAAGAGAAATTCGCTCATGGTTGTGTGGTTCCAGTTTTTTCACTGACCTCACTGCATAAGCCATGCCAATCTGCATTCAGGGGACAGAACCCCACACTGATGCGCCATCCACAGCCATCGCACCAAGTAGGTGCGTTTCCGCAAGAGCAAAATGTCGCAAAGGCGACAGCAATTCGTAGCATTTCCCCCGAAACCCTCGTAGCAAGGCCTGATCGCCCCAGAAATCGAAGTGCGGCACGGAATCTGCTAACAAATAAAAAACGATTTATTGAGGAGCCTTTCGATGTCGGCCACACCGCTTGCCCAAGCCCGCGCCAATACGACGCAGGAAACCGCACTGCCACCGGAAGCCTATCGCCAGGCGGTCGACCAGGCAGACCTGGCTATTTCGATTACCGACGCCAGGGCCAATATCCTGTTTGCCAATGAAGCCTTCACCCGCGTCACCGGCTACAGCAAGGACGAGATTGTTGGCAAGAACGAATCGACGCTGTCCAACCACACGACCCCGCCCGAGCTCTACAAGTCCATGTGGTCCGACCTTTCGGCGCAGAAGCCGTGGGCCGGCAAACTGCTCAACAAGCGCAAGGATGGCGTCCTCTATCTCGCCGAGCTGAGCATTTCCCCGGTGGTCGATGCCGCTGGCAAGACCACGCACTTTGTCGGCATGCACCGTGACATTACCGAGATGCACCGTCTCGAACGCCTGGTCCGCAACCAGAAGCACCTGATCGAATCGGTCGTCGATGCGGCTCCGATGGCTTTTGCCCTTCTCGACCCGACCGGCCGCGTCGTTCTCGACAATCAGGAATACAAGAAAATGGTCAGCGACCTGCGCCTCAAGGAGCCGGCCCACACCATTCTCGACAGCCTTCTGCCCACCTGGCGCGAAACATTGGCCGACCGCCCGCAGGAATGCCTGGTGAACCAGCGCGAAGCCCGTATCGACCGCGCCGCTGGCCGGCCGCGCTGGCTTTCGGTCACCTCGTCGATCATCGACATGCACAGCGATTGCGCCGACAGCTACTTCTGCGCCGACGGTCAGCCCGGCCTGCTCGTCGTCATGTCCGACATCACCAGCCTGCGCGACGAGCAGGAGCGCGCCCGCGCCTCGGCCCTGCAGGCAGTACTGGCCGAGGAAGAGCGCACGGCGGCGATTCGCGAAGGCCTGTCGGCGGCGATCTTCCGCCTCGAAGAACCGATGAACGTCATGACCTCAGCCATTTCCGTGCTCCAGCGCCGCGACCCGGCCAGCGCGGCGATGCTGCAGCAAGCCCTGAGCGGCAGCCGCGAGCATCTCGAAACGCTGCGCCAGGTGATCCCGCAAGGCCAGCATGAAATCGTCGTCAGCGTGAATATGAATGAAATCCTGCGCGATGTGCTCGAAGTCAGCACGCCACGCCTGCTCTCGGCCGGCATCACCGTCGACTGGCAACCGGCCTCGACTCTGCCGGCCATGCTCGGTCGCCCGCTACAGCTGCGCATGCTGTTCAAGGCGCTGGTCGACAACGCCATCGAGGCAATGAACATCAAGGGCTGGAAACGGCGGGAACTGTCGCTGATTAGCGCCTTGAGCAACGACTGCATCGTCGTTTCGGTGATTGACAGCGGCCCCGGCATCCCGCACGAGTGGCGCCACAAGGCTTTCGAGCCGTTCTTCACGGCCAAGGGCGGTAGCGGCAAGCACATCGGCACCGGCCTGTCGCGCGCCCAGCAGGTGGTCGCCGACCATGGCGGCATCATCGATCTCGACGATAGTCCAAGCGGTGGCTTGGCGGCGATCGTCGAATTCCGCGTCGACGGCGACCCGATCTAAGAAGAACGAACAGCATGCATAAACATATAATTCATCCCCTCACAGAAGAGTGCCCGCCGCCCGGCGGGTTCTGCCGAACGCACGAGCTCAACATCCAGTTGCTGGCGGCGCTCTACGCCGTCAGCCGGGTGCTCAGCCGCTCGCTCGATTTCAACGAAACCCTGCGCGATGTCCTGCGCGTACTGCATGACGAGGCCGGTCTGACCCGCGGCCTGATCAGCGTGCTTGATCCGGAAACCGGCAAGCTCAATATCCGCACCATCTACACGCCGGAAGGCCCGATCCTCGACGACAACCAGTACGGCCCGGGCGAAGGGGTGATTGGCCTGGTTCTCGAAAAGCCGCGCACCATCAAGCTGGCCCGCGGCGCCGATGAGCCGAAATTCCTCAACCGCAACGGTGTTTATCAGCCGGATCTCCCCTTCATCGCCGTGCCAATCAAGGTCGGTGGCGACCTCAAGGGCGTCCTCGCCGTCCAGCCCGAAGCGCCGGAAGACGGCCTGCTCGAGGAGCGCGCCCAGTTCGTCGAAATGGTCTCCAACCTGATCGGCCAGAGCCTCAGCCTGTCGATGGCCGTCGCCCAGGAAAAATCATCGCTGCTCGAAGAGCGCGACCTGCTCCGCCGCACCGTTCGCCACCAGTTCGGCTTCGACAGCATGGTCGGCCGCTCGGCCGTGATGCGCCGGGTTTTCGATCAGGCGCGCATGGTTGCCAAGTGGAACACCACCGTGCTGATCCGCGGCGAAACTGGCACCGGTAAGGAACTGATCGCCAACGCCATCCACTACAACTCGCCACGCGCCCGCAATGCGCTGGTCAAGCTCAACTGCGCGGCACTGCCGGAAAACCTGCTCGAATCCGAACTCTTCGGCCACGAACGCGGCGCCTTCACGGGTGCCGTCGAAGCGCGCAAGGGACGTTTCGAACAGGCCCACGGCGGCACGCTGTTCCTCGATGAAATCGGCGAAGTCTCGGCCGCCTTCCAGGCCAAGATGCTGCGCATCCTGCAAGAAGGCGAATTCGAGCGCGTCGGCGGCAGCAAGACCATCAAGGTCGATGTCCGCATCATCGCCGCTACGCACCGCGATTTGGAGACAGCCGTCGAAATGGGCGACTTCCGCGAAGACTTGTTCTATCGCCTGAACGTCATGCCACTCTTCCTGCCGCCGCTGCGCGAGCGGATCGAGGACATTCCGGAAATCGCCCGTCACCTGCTCACCAAGATCGGCAACGACCAAAAACGCAAGCTCAAGCTGACCGACATGGCCAACCGCCGGCTGGCCAGCCACGAGTGGCCGGGCAATGTCCGCGAGCTGGAAAACTGCCTCGAACGCGCCGCCGTGCTGTCCGACGACGGCAACATCGACGTCGATCTGATCCGTTTCCCCAGCGTCCGCGAACGCACCAGCCCACGCCCGCTCCGCGCCGCCGCCAGTGCCCCGCCGGAGAATTTCCATCGTCCTGCAGTCAACCCGAATTCCGGGGGAAATCCGGAAATCGACATCGACGATCCGAACCTGTCGGAAAAGGAACGCGTCATTGCCGCGCTGGAACAGGCGGGCTGGGTGCAGGCCAAGGCGGCGCGCATTCTGGGGATGACGCCGCGGCAGATTGCCTATCGGATTCAGACGCTGAATATTGAGGTCAAGCAGTTCTGAACTTGGTTTCTGCTTAATAGGCTTGGGGTTGCGGACAAGCTTGGGGTTCCGCCTTGCTGGCGGGCGTACTTTCTTTTGCTTCGCCAAAAGAAAGTAGCCAAAGAAAAGGCGACCCCGGGGGCGGCGCCCTGCAGGTTCCTTCCGCTACTCGGCAGACCGGGCGGCTTGCTAAACTCGCCTACGGCTCAGACAACGCAAGCCGACTGCCCCCGGCCTGCCTGCGTTGCTCAGCGCCTTCCACGGGGACCCCAAAAGCGTCCACGGTCAGCCGTCGTTCCGAAAATAATGGTTTTCCACGGTCAACCGGAAAAAAAGCCTAAAAATGACATCCACTGGTCGAGCGTGGACGCCTTACCAGGCCCCTTGGGAGGTGCCGAGCAACGCAGGAAGGCCGGGGGATTTCGGCGAGGACTGTCTGAGGGGCGCAGCCCCGAGTTCCGCAGCCGCCCGGCGTTCCGAGTAGCGCAGGGAACCGGCGTAGCCGGCACCGACCCAGGGGTGGCCTTTTCTTTGGCTACTTTCTTTTGG
>NZ_JBASFI010000001.1:0-42450 GCF_049652925.1 Azonexus sp. | reverse complement strand
CGAGAAGGTCGAGAAGGTCGAGAAGGTCGAGAAGGTCGAGAAGGTCGAGAAGGTCGAGAAGGTCGAGAAGGTCGAGAAGGTCGAGAAGGTCGAGAAGGTCGAGAAGGTCGAGAAGGTCGAGAAGCGGGAACGGCATTGATATGGCATTTTCATCGAGCACCATAAGACCACATTAAAATCATGGTTTTTTCCACATTCCATCAGGTACACGCTTGAAAACACGACTTCTCGCCGTTCTCTGCCTTCTGTCAGTTTTGCCCTGTCACGCTCAAAGCAGCCTGACCATGAGTACCGGCATCGATTACTCAACCGGGAAATACGGTGCATCCGAGAGCACCGACACCCTCTACATGCCTTTCGGCGTGAAATATGAAACTGGTGACTGGACTTTACGCGCGACTATTCCCTACGTCGAAACTAGCGGCCCTTCTACAGTTTCCGGCGCTGGCGCCGACCGGGTGACACTGACCAACGGCGAAGGCACGCGCAAGAAGGAAACCGGCCTTGGCGACATTGTGCTGTCCGGCAGCTGGAGCGCGCTGCAGCAAGGCCCTTGGCTCGTTGAGCTGGGCGCCAAAGTCAAGTTGGCCACGGCCGATGAGAACAAGGGACTGGGCACCGGCGAAAACGATTACTCGGTGCAGACCGAGGTTTATCGGACCCTGGACAAACACACGCTGTTCGGCACCCTCGGCTACAAGAAAATGGGCGACCCCGATGGCACTGATCTGAAAGACCCCTTCTACGCCTCACTGGGCTGGTCTTTCCGGGCCACTCAGGCAAGCGCACTGGGGTTGAGCTACGATTTCCGGCAAAAAGTCCAGGACGGTGGCACACCAATCCGCGAGGTTACCGGTTTCGTCACCCACAAGCTGGACCCTAACTGGAAATTGCAGGGCTATCTCGTGTCAGGCTATTCCAACGCCAGCCCGGATCTGGGTGGCGGCGTCTTCGTGATGTATACCTACTGAGCACTGGGGGCTTATTGCGCCTTCAGGCGAAAAGCCTGCGTAATCAGATTGATCGCTTCCGGGCCATCCCAGGCCCGCGAGCCGGCAATTTTCTTGATGACCCGACCTTCGCCATCGACCAGCACGGTGAGCGGCAGGCGGTCAGCACCGAGCATGTTTTCAAGGACCAAATTGCGGTCGATGTAATTCGGGAAGCTGACGCCGGAAACCTTGAGGAATTTGGCGGCTGCCCCCTGATCGTCGTCGGTCGAAATACCGACGACGTTGAAACCCTTGCTGCCGTAACGCTGGTACAAGCGTTCGATCGATCCCATTTCGGCTCGGCAGGGGCCGCACCAGCTGGCCCAGACGTTGATCAGCAGCGGCTTGCCGCGGAAGGACGAGAGCTTCGCAGCGCGGCCGACCAGCGCGTTGAGTTGCGCCTCAGGCAGCAGCGCACCGACTGGCACCTCGCCGGGCGTGCCGGCGACGGCAGTGGTGGCAAACTGCATCACGCACAAGCCGATCGCCAAGCACTTCATCGACAAAATCCCCCAGCCATTCCGACGCATGCCAAACTCCATGAGATCGTCTCCACGTGGGGCACTCCGCCCCGCCGAAGGCTGCTATCGTAAGGCATTTTCTTGATCTGTCTTGCCTTGACGCAGGCCAGCCCTATTTATAATCGAACGCTTATGGCAGCCACCACTTCTCTGGCTCAGCATCTTCAACTGGCGGCGACCGAAAGTCCGCAGGCCAGCGCGTTGTTGCATGCTGGGCAGCGCTACAGCTTTGCCCAACTGGTCGCTGACAGCCGTGATCTGGCCGACCGGCTGGCCGGCCGCCAGGGGACGATCATCGAAGCCGGCGACAGCCTGCATCTGGCGCGCCATGCCTACGCCTGCAGTTTTCAAAATCGGCCGTTTTTTCCGGTTGACCGTGGAAATGCGCTCCCGGCGATCAACCGGCCGCTTATCGACGTCGCGCTGATCATCGCGACCAGCGGCAGCGAGGGCAAGCCGCGCGCCGTGCTGCTCGGCAATGCCCAGCTCGACGCCGCTGCAGCCAATTCAAATGCCTGCCTGCCGCTGCACCCCGGCGACCTGTGGCTGAACTGCCTGCCGCTTTACCACATCGGCGGCCAGTCCATTTTGTGGCGCTGCGCCCGGGCTGGCGCCACCGTGCTGCTCCATGACGGCTTCAGCGCTGAGCAAGTTGCCACCGACCTCGCCGCCCATCCGGTCACGCACATTTCGCTGGTCCCGGCCATGCTCGCCCTTTTGCTAGACCTCGGCGCCAAACCGCCGGCCAGCCTGCGCGTCGCCCTGATCGGCGGCGCCGCGCTTTCCCGGACGCTCTACGACCGGGCCATCGCCGCCGGCTGGCCGCTCTACCCTAGCTACGGCATGAGTGAAACGGCGGCCCAGTTCGCCACTTTCAATCCCGCCGACGGCGCCTGGCACGAAGGCCTGGTCGGCCGGCCTATGCCCGGCCACGACATCCGCACCGGCGCCGATGGCCGCCTGCTGGTGCGCGGCCCGCAAGTCATGCGCGGCTATCTCGATGGCAGTGGCATCGACGCCGACGGCTGGCTGACTACCGGCGACCTCGGCCACATCGACGACGGCGGCCGCCTGACCATCCTCGGCCGCGCTGACGACATGCTGATCAGCGGTGGCCGCAACGTGCATCCGCAGGAGATCGAATACTGCCTCGCCGCCTGCCCAGGTGTGCTCGATGTCGCCGTCACCGGCCGGCCCGACCCGCTCTGGGGCGACCTCATCGTCGCTCTCGTCGTCGGCCCTGTCTCGCCGGCCGACCTGCTGGCCCACGCCCGCCACCATCTGCCATCTGCCGCCTTGCCGCGAAAAATACAGCCCATCGACCGCCTGCCGCGCAACGCCACCGGCAAGCTGGAACGCGCCGCGCTACGCCGACTCGCCGCCGAGGCCGAACGATGATCCACGCCCTGCGCCGCTGCCTGAGCGCACCGGAAACGCTGGCCCGGCTGGAAGCACTGGCCGCCGGCGCCCCGGCCTCGGCCCCGGTCAGTCTGCGTCTTTCGCTCGGCCGCGGCACGACTGACTGGCTGACGCTGCTGCCAGCCAACGCACCCTACTGGTATCGCGCCCGCCCCGATCACCATGAGTATCGTCTGGCCATCGGCCATGCCCTGCACGTTACAAGCGCCGGCCCCAACCGGCTGGCCGCGCTCGACAACGCCTTCGCCGGCTTTTGCCGCGACTGGCGACGCAACGGGCCGGCCTTCGCTTTCGCCGGTTTTGCCTTCGATGCCGCGAACAACGCACCGCTGCCCAACGCCCTGCTCGCCATCCCTGCCATCCTGCTCGAATCGGTTGCCGGCGAATGTTCTGTCACGCTCAGCGCGCCAGCCGGTCGCCTCGTCCAGGCCGCCGTTGAATGGCCGCAATGGCTGGCCACCCCGGCCATCGCCAGCGCCCCGCAACAACGTCCGAGCCGCCCCGAAACGCTGGCCGAACGCGCCTGGATCGGCCGCGTCAATGCCGCGCTGCGCGACATCGAGGCCGGCCGGATCGACAAGATCGTCCTCGCCCGCAGCCGGAAAATCGAGGCCGATACGCCGTTTTCGGCGGCCTCGGTACTCGGCCAACTGGTTATCCAGCAGCCATCGAGCCTCATCTACGCCCACGGCAATGATCAGTGCAGCTTTGTCGGCGCGACGCCGGAACGGCTGGTCCGCCTCGAAGGAAGCCGCGTCGATGCCGATGCACTGGCCGGCACCTCGTGGCCCGGCTCGCTGGCCCTGTCCGAAAGCAAGAACCGGCACGAGCAGGCGCTGGTCGTCCAGGCCGTCTGCGCGGCGCTGGCGCCATTCTGCGAAAAACCGCCGGTCGCTGAACCGGCGCAGGAACACGCGGCCGGCCAGCTCCTGCATCTGCGCAGCCGGGTGACTGCCACCATCCGCCCGGGCGCGACGCTGTTCGAACTGGTCCGCGCCCTGCATCCAACACCGGCCATCGGCGGCTTTCCCGTCGCTGCCGCACAGACCTGGCTGGCCGCCCACAACGAGCAACGCAGCGGCTGGTACAGCGGCGGAATTGGCCTGCTGACGGCGGAGGGCGACGGCGAATTTTCGGTCGCCCTGCGTTCGGCCCTGCTCGCCGGGAACACGGCCGAACTGCAGGCCGGCGCCGGCATCGTCGCCGGTTCGGACGCCTCGCACGAACTGGCTGAAACCACCGCCAAGCTGGGCACCCTGCTCGCCGCATTGGCCCCGCCGATCACGCCGGAATCCGACGGCAGTCTTCGCGCCTGAGAATTTGGCCAAAATTTCCGGTTGACCGTGGCAAACAGCCGTCGAGTGTCATCGCACCGTAATCTTAGTGCAACAAAATGATGGACTTAAAGCCTATACTTCAGAAAAAACATGGAGATGACGCGATGACCCATCCGCTGCCAAAACCCCGCTTCCCGACCGAAAATTACCTCAACCGCGAACTCGGTTTGCTCGCCTTCAACCGGCGCGTTCTGGCCCAGGCCGAGGACGAGCGCATGCCGTTGCTCGAGCGCCTGCGCTTCCTGTGCATCGTCTCCAGCAACCTCGACGAATTCTTCGAAATCCGCATGGCCGGGCTCAAGGAGCAGGTCAAGGCGCACGCCACCGTCACCACCACCGATGGCAAGACGGCACAGGAGGCCTACCGGCTGGTCTCGGCCGAGGCGCACGCCATCGTCAACGAGCAGTACCAGCACCTCAACGACATCATCCTGCCGGCGCTGGCCGAACAGGGCATTCGCTTCCTGCGTCGTTCGACGTGGAACGAGGCGCAGCGCGAGTGGATCCGCAATTACTTCATCCGCGAAATGGTGCCGGTGCTGACGCCGATCGGGCTCGACCCGTCGCACCCTTTCCCGAAAGTGCTGAACAAGAGTTTGAACTTTGCCATCGAGCTCGAAGGCAAGGACGCGTTCGGGCGCAGCTCCAACGCCGCCATCGTCCAGGCGCCGCGCGTCCTGCCGCGCGTCATCCAGTTGCCGGAAGAACTGGCCGGCTGCGAGTACGGCTTCGTTTTCCTGTCGTCGATCCTCCATGAATTCGTCGGCGAACTATTCACCGGCATGACCGTGCTCGGCTGCTACCAGTTCCGCGCCACGCGCAATTCCGATCTCTTCGTCGACGAGGAAGAAGTCACCAACCTGCGCACCAAGTTGCAGGGCGAATTGCCGCAACGCCACTTCGGCAACGCCGTGCGCCTCGAAGTCGCCAACAACTGTTCGGAGGCGATGGCCGAATTCCTGCTCGCCCAGTTTGCCCTCAAGCCAGCCGATCTTTTCCGCGTCAATGGTCCGGTCAATCTGGTCCGCCTCATGCAGGTGCCGGACTGGGTTGATCGCCCGGACATGAAATTCCGCCCCTTCGTGCCCGGCCTGCCCAAAGTGGTCGGCAAAGGCGTCAATATTTTCGACACCATCCGCAAGACCGACGTCCTGCTCCATCACCCCTACCAGTCGTTCGCACCGGTTATCGAGTTTCTCAACCAGGCGGCGACCGACCCGCAGGTGGTTGCCATCAAGATGACGGTCTATCGCACCGGCACCGACTCGGTGCTCATGGAGTCGCTGATCCGCGCCGCCCAGAACGGCAAGGAAGTCACCGTCGTCGTCGAACTCATGGCGCGTTTCGACGAAGAGGCCAATATCAGCTGGGCAACCAAGCTCGAAGACGTCGGCGCCCACGTCGTTTATGGCGTCGTCGGCTACAAGACGCACGCCAAGGCACTGCTCATCGTGCGCCGCGAAGACGGCGGCCTCAAGCGCTACGCCCACCTTGGCACCGGCAACTACCACCCGCGCACCGCCCGCCTCTATTCCGACTTCGGCCTGATGACGGCCAACGAGGAAATCACCAACGACGTCAGCGAAGTGTTCAAGCAACTGACCGGACTGGGCAAGGCGCGCACGCTCAAACACCTGTGGCAGGCACCGTTCACGCTGCAGCAAAATGTCGTCGCCGGCATTCTTGCCGAAGCGGAAACCGCCAAGGCCGGCGGCAAGGCACGCATCGTCGCCAAGATGAATTCACTGCTCGAACCGGAAGTCATCGATGCGCTCTACCAGGCGTCGCAAGCCGGCGTCGAGATCGACCTCATCATCCGCGGCGTCTGCGCCCTGCGCCCTGGGGTTCCCGGGCTTTCCGACAAGATTCGTGTGCGTTCGATCATCGGCCGCTTCCTCGAGCATCACCGAATTTTCTACTTCCTGGCCGGTGGCAAGGAAACCGTCTATCTCTCCAGCGCCGACTGGATGGACCGCAATTTCTTCAAGCGCATCGAACTCGCCTTCCCCATCCTCGACCCCAAGCTCAAAAAACGCGTCATCACCGAAGGCCTCAAGTTCTACCTGGCCGACAACCAGCAAGGCTGGGACATGAACGGCCAAGGCAACTACCAGCGTCGCCGCTCCTCCCGCAGCAAACCGCACAATGCCCAAGGCGAATTGATGCTGACGCTGGGCACCAGCTGATCGAGACTTCCACGGTCAACCGGGTTTACTACGTGAAACGTAAAAAACAGCGAAAAATGAAATGCGGCTTGCGGGCCGCATTTTTATTGGCTTCGCGCCATATATTCCCCAAGCCTTGAGACGGCCTGAATATGCTTGAAATTCTGCGCCCGGAAAGCCCAGGCTGCATAGGCAGCCTGTGTTCAAACCTGACCTGGCCGAATCAATAATCAAGGGACTTTACGACATCATGGACCGTGCAATCGGGGCATAGCGCGCGCCGATCCACCAAGTCAAACCTCTTGAGCGGAAAACGCCCAGTGAATCCCCTTCTGTCGCGACGCTGGCTATCAGACCTGCCGACTGGCCACGAGGGGTGGAATTTCCTCGGCCGGCACGCCGGGGCTGCAGTAGAAACCCTGATATTCGTCACAGCGATGGTTGCGCAGGAATTCAAGCTGCTCAACCGTTTCGACGCCCTCAGCGATCACCTTGCGTTCAAGCTCCATCGCAATGCCAATCACCATGCGGATGATAGCTGCATCGTTGTTGCTGAGCTCCAGATCACGGACAAACGAACGGTCGATCTTGATCTTGTCGATCGGGAATCTTTTCAGGTAGGACAGACTGGAATAGCCCGTCCCGAAATCGTCAATCGATAGGCCGACCCCCAGCGTCTTGAGCTCCTCCATGATGCGAATGACCCGTTCCGGATCCTCGATGATGACGCTTTCGGTGATTTCCAGTTCGAGATAGCGAGGGTCCAGTCCGGAGATCTGAAGCGATTTCGACACCATGGCGACGATATCGGCACCATGGAACTGGACGGCTGACAGGTTGACGGCCACGACCTTGGGCGCCATTCCGGCATCCTGCCATGCCTTGTTTTGCCGACACGCCTCTTCCAGCACCCAGGTACCGATCGGCAGGATCAGCCGGCTTTCTTCGGCAAGGGGAATGAACCGTACCGGCGACACCATACCCAGTTCCGGATGTTGCCAGCGCAGCAGACACTCGAAACCGATGATTTCACCGTTGTGGATATCGACCTGAGGCTGGTAGTGCAGCAGCAGTTCATTGCGTGAGAGGGCCCAGCGCAAATCGCTCTCCAGACGCAGGCGTTCCGCCATGCGAACATTCATGTCGGCGGAGAAGAAGCGGAAGATGTTCTGCCCGGCATCCTTGGCGTGATGTAGCGCATTGTCGGCATTACGCAGCAGGGTTGGCACATCGTGGCCATCACTGGCCAAAAGACAAATACCGGCCGACGCCGTAGTCACGACGTCGCTTCCTTCGATCATCACCGGCTTGGCAATCGCATCGAGCAACTTGCGAGCGACCACTTCCGCCAGAATGGGGCGGGTGCCCTGAGCCAGCAGAACGCCAAACTGATCACCACCCAAGCGACCAAGGAAATCGCCATCGCGAAGTATCTTTCGCAAGCGCAGACTGATCCGGTGCAACACGGCATCGCCAGCAGCGTGACCAAAGGCATCATTCACCCGACTCAACTGATCAAGATCGATCAGGATCAGTGCCCCCTCTTTTGCCGCCGCCAGCCACTCGCCCATGATCCGGGAGAACCCCTGACGATTCGGCAGGTCGGTCAGCTGATCGACGTGGGTCAACGACTCGATGCGGGCCTCGGCCGCCTTCCGCTCGCTGAGATCGGTCACGAATACCGCCCAGTTGACTACCTTGCCAGCATCGTTGCGAATCGAGCTGATATTGCAATAGATCGGCAGCGCACCGCCATCCTTGCGCACGGCCTTCATTTCACCTCGCCAGGCGCCCTGCTCTTCAAGCGTTTGCACGATGCCATCCAGCAATACCTTGTCCTGAAAACTTTCCAGCATGAAGCGCGGCAGCTTTCCCCGAAGATCATCCAGGCTGTAACCGCTGATCGTCGTCACCGCCTTGTTCAGCGTGACAACCTTGCGTTCTGCATCAAGGATCAATACGGCATCGTTGGCATGATCGAAGAAGTGGGCAATCAGGCGCTGGCGTCCCTCGGCCTCATAACGGTCCGTCATGTCCCAGGCTACGCCTGCCAGGCCTTTTGGCTGACCGTCGTCGCGGTAGACCGGCACGCGAAGAAACTCGAACGGCGACAGCTTGCCACGCAGATTCAGCCAGACGACCTCGCGCACTGGCTCGCCCCGGCGATATACCTCAAGCTGGCCGGCACGCAGCACCTTGGCCTCTTCTGCCGGGAACAACTCATCGACGGTATGGCCAAGAACCTGATCCATCGGCAAGCCCTTGTAGTGACAGAAGGCTTCATTGACCGCCAGATAATGCCCCTCGTTATCGAGCAACCAGGCCGGGTCAGGAATCGAATCAAGCAAGGCTCTGCCTTCGCGGGACTTATCGGCAAAATCCTGGGCCAGCCGCTCGGCCAACGCCTCGGCCCGGCGATATCCCATCACCCAGGAACGCATCAGCGCAATCAGTGCAGCGACCAGTGCGAAACCGAGGAGCGCATAGACCACCGCCCGGTGTCGCCATTCGGCAAGCACCTCGGTTTCCGCCAGACCCACCGTGACGACAAACGGAAAGCCTTCAATGGCCCGAAAAACGAATATCCGTTGCACGCCATCCAGGCCACCCGCGCGACGGAAACTGCCCGTTTTCTCGCCCGCTTCCAGCCTGTCGGGAATCGGGGAGTCCGGCAGAGTTCGCCCCTGCCGGCCTGGCAACTCCGGCCAGCGGGCAAACAAGTCCATGTCCCGACTCCACAGCGCAATGACGCCATGCGGACCGACATCCAGATCATGGTAGTAACGTTCGAAGTAATCGGCACGCAAGGTGCCCAAGATGATGCCAGCGAAATTTCCTGCCCTGTCCTGCAAGCGACGAGCAAAAACAATGACTACATCGTTGGTAACGCGTGAAACCAGCGGCGGTGAAATGACCAGCCCGGCGTTGGGATCATCACGGAGACGAATGAAATATGGGCGGTCGGCAATATTGACATCAGACAGTATTCCACTGGCATCGTAAAGATAGCGACCTTCGGCATCGGCAACGCGAAAACTGTGTATTTCGGGAAAATGGACAAGGAAGTGCTTCAACTCGCCTTCAATGCGCTCACGCGGGACACGATCGACGACATCCTGTTGAAAACGCTGCGCAAAATCGGAGAGATGAAAATCGACCTTGCTCGCCGCACCCTGCAAATGGCTCTCCAGCAATTTTCCCAGCGTATGGCCGACATGCTCGGCAGCCTGCAATTCCCGTTCGCGCGATTGATAAAGATCGGTAGCAACCCATCCGAACAGAGATAGACATAGGAGCGCCACCAGCAGCGCACCAGAACGCATAGAAAAATTCGCTGCCATCTCCCCCCCAGGATTGAGCTTAAGCCCTAATTTGTTTCAGTTTACCATGTGAAACTTGGGAATCCGGGCGAATGAATCGCCGTATCCCCAGCTCTCACCAGATTGCCTGCGAATGGAGGTAAAGGATCAGGCGCTCAGGCACTTTCAGGGCTTGCTTGAATCATCCGGCGTAAAGAACAGGCCAACCCCCAGCACGATCAGCACCAGCGGCCACCATTTCCTGATCAGCCCGACCAGATCCAGTTCAAACAGGTCGAGATTGACGGCCAGGGCGATGGCGCCGATGGCAATCAAGGCGACGGCAGCGAAATTGCCTTTCATGCTTTCTCCCGGTTAGCCCGAATGCTCAGGCGCGGCGTACGCCGACGACGCCTTCGACCTCATGGATGAGGGTCAGCGTCTTCTGCATTTGTTGCAGGTTGGTGATTTCGACGGTAAAGCTCATGTGCGCCTTGCCCTGCTTGGACTGCGTGTTCACGCCGATGACGTTGAGGCGCTCGCGCGTGAATATTTCGGAAATGTCACGCAGCAGGCCCTGACGGTCATGGGCATCGACAATGATGTCGGCGGCAAAAACGCCCGTCGTCGTCAGACCCCAGTCGGTTTCGATGACCCGTTCCGGATGCAATGCGGCGAGATTGGAGAAATTGGGGCAGTCCATGCGGTGAATGGAGATGCCTTTGCCACGCGTGATGAAGCCCTGAATTTCATCGGGCGGAGCCGGCTTGCAGCAACGGGCGAGTTGGGTCAGCAGTTTGTCGACGCCAACGATCAGGATGCCCTGGTTGCCTTGGACCGGCTTGCTTGGCTTGGCCAGCACTTCGTCCGGCAGTTGGGTTTCGGCCAGCAGGTCGCCACCCTTGGCGACGGCCTGGAATTGCCGCTGATTGAGGTCGCCACGCGCGGCGGCGATATACAGGTCAGCGGCCTGGGTAAAACCGAGCTTGTGCGCCAGTTCGTCGATATTCGCCCCGGTCTGGCCGGCCCGCTGCAGTTCCTTGGCGATCAGGCCACGGCCTTCGCCCAGCGTTTCTTCGAGTGCCAGATTGGAGAACCAGGCACGGACCTTGACCCGGGCGCTCTTGGTGTGGATGTAGCCGAGCAGCGGGTTGAGCCAGTCGCGCGACGGACCGCCGACCTTGGCGGTGACGATCTCGACTTCCTGCCCGGTTTCGAGTGCCGTGTTGAGCGGGACCAGATGGCCGGCAATCTTGGCGCCCCGGCAACGGTGGCCGAGATCGGTATGCACGCGGTAGGCGAAATCGACCGGCGTCGAGCCGGCCGGCAAATCGACGACCTTGCCTTGCGGCGTGATGACGTAAATGGTCTCGTCGAGCGCCGCCTGCTTGTAGTGCTTGACCCAGTCCGAGCTGTCGGCGACTTCGTCCTTCCAGGTCAGCAGTTGACGCAGCCAGGCGATCTTTTCGTCGTAGTCGTCCTCGGTCGTCCGCTTGCTGCCTTCCTTGTAGCGCCAGTGGGCGGCGACCCCGAGTTCGGCGTGCTTGTGCATTTCCCAGGTACGTATCTGGATTTCCAGACTGCGCCCGTCCGGACAGCGCACGGCGGTATGCAGCGAGCGATAGTTGTTGCCCTTGGGATTCGAGATGTAGTCGTCGAATTCCTTGGGGATCGGCAGCCACAGGTTGTGCACGATGCCGAGCGCGGTGTAGCACTCGCGCAGGTCGTCGACGATGATGCGCAGGGCGCGCACGTCATAGACCTCCGAGAACTCGACGCCTTTTTTGCGCATCTTGTTCCAGATGCTGTAGATGTGCTTCGGCCGGCCGTAGATTTCGGCGTTATGCACGCCGGCCGCTTCGAGTTCGGTGCGCACCCTGGCCACGGCATCGACGATGAACTGCTCGCGTTCGCTGCGTTTTTCGTCGAGCAGTTTGGCCAGTTTCTTGTAGGTGTCCGGATGAATGAAGCGGAAGGACAAATCCTCCAGTTCCCACTTCAACTCCCAGACGCCAAGCCGGTTGGCCAGCGGCGAATAGAGTTCCAGCGTTTCGCGCGCCACCTGGACGCGCAGGTCGTCCGGATTGGCCGCGTAAAAACGCAGGGTCTGCGTCCGGCTGGCCAGGCGCAGCAGAACGACGCGAATGTCTTCGACCATGGCCAGCAGCATCTTGCGCAGCACTTCGATCTGCGCCTTCATCTCGACCGGATTGACCTCGCCGGCCTCGATGTTGGTGGCGACAAAACCCTTGGCAATCGGCCGCAACTTGTTGAGGCGCGAAATGCCCTGCACGAGATGCGCCGCCGGCTTGCCGAAACGCGTTTCGATGCTGGCTATGCCGTGCTCGTCCTGGGCCGGAATGGCGAAGAGCAGCGCGGCAATGCGCGATTCAACATCGAGCTTGAGGCCGGTGATGATCACCGCCATGCCCAGCGCGTGCGCCCAGATTCGCTCGCCGCTGCCCAGCGTGCGTTCGCCGTAGGTGGTCCAGGCGTATTCGACGGCAGATTTTAGACGTTCCGCGTCGGCAGGGGCCAAGCCCTCTGCCAACGTGACCAGGAACTGTTCGAAGTCGCTTTGCGAGGCGACAGAATGGACGACGGAAACCATGCGGTAATTATAAGACCGATCACCCGGGGCCAGCATGACAAGCGCCAAATTGCCCGCGACACGGCCACGCAGCCCGAGCCACGGCCCGATCAGGCATAATCCGGCGACCATGAAAAAACTGTTCGCCAACCCCTATCTGCTGCTGATCCTGACCGTTCTTTTCTGGTCCGGAAACATGGTGATCGGCCGTGGCGCCCGCGGCGACATTCCTCCACTGGGCTTCGCCTTCTGGCGGTGGACCATCGCCTTCGCGCTGATCCTGCCGCTGGCCCTGCCCCACCTCAAAACGCAATGGCCGCTGCTGAAAAAAGGCTGGCGCCCCTTGCTCGTGCTTGGCCTGCTCGGCGTCGGCGGCTACAACACCTTCGCCTACATCGCCCTGCAGGACACCAGCGCGACCAATGCCGCGCTGCTAAACTCTTTCGTGCCCATCGCCACCATCGCCATCTCCTGGGCCTTTCTCGGCAAGCACCTGCGCCGGGCCGAAGGCATCGGCGTCTTCATTTCGCTGTGCGGCGCACTGACCATCGTCTCGCGCGGCGACCTGGCCGTGCTCGCCCATCTCAACCTCAATGTCGGTGACGTCTGGATGCTTGTCGCCGTGCTCGACTGGGCCATCTACACCGTCGCCCTGGCCTGGCGTCCGGCCGGCGTGCACCCCATGCTCATGCTCGGGGCGACCACCGCCATCGGCCTCTGCGCCCTCGGCCCGGCCTACGCCTGGGAACTGGCGCAAGGCCGGCACATCAACATTCACCTCGGCTCGCTGACCGCGCTGGCCTACGTCGGCATCTTCCCGAGCTTCCTTGGCTACATTTTCTACAACAAGGGCGTCGCCGAAGTCGGCGCCAACAAGGCCAGCCTGTTCATCCACCTCATGCCGGTTTTCGGGACGCTGCTCTCCTTCCTGTTCCTCGGAGAAGTTCCGTTCTGGTACCACTACTTCGGCATCGCCCTGATTTTCTCGGGCATCTGGCTGACGATGAAAAAATGAGGCGCTGGCTCGACAGGTTGCGTGGCAAGAAGGTTGCGGAGATTCCCGACGCCTTGTGGGCAAGCACCGTCGCAGCGCTGCCCTTTCTCGACGATCTCACGGTCAACGAGAAAAAAGAGCTAAAAATGAAAGCCGAAGCCTTTCTCACCGAGAAGGAATTCAGCACCGCTGGTGGCCTCGATCTGACCGACGAAATCTGCGTGTCCATCGCCGCCCAGGGTTGCCTGCCCATCCTCAAGCTCGGGCTGGCAGCCTACCGCGAGTGGGTCGGCATCGTCGTCTACCCGGATGAATTCGTCGTACCGCGCCGCATCGAGGACGAATCCGGCGTCGTCCATGAATACGACGACGTGCTCTCCGGCGAAGCCTGGGAAGGCGGCCCGCTGATCATTTCGTGGCACGACGTGCAAATGGCCGGCGACGGCTATAACGTCGTGATCCACGAATTCGCCCACAAGCTGGACATGCTCAACGGCGAGGCGGACGGCATGCCGGCGCTGCATTCGGGCATCACTGAAACGGAATGGGAAGCCAAGTTTACCGACGCCTATGACAACTTCTGCCAGCGCGTGGACAGCGGCGAAGATACGCCTATCGATCCCTATGCCAGCACCGACCCCGCCGAGTTTTTCGCCGTCCTGTCGGAAAGTTTCTTCGACATTCCCGACGTCGTCGCCAAGGAATATCCGGCAATCTATGGCCTGCTTTGCCGCTACTACCTACAGGATCCGCTGACCCGCCGATTGACCTGCCGCCCTGACCATTGACCGCGCCAAGCCTCGGCCGACAGCTACCTGAATAGCAGGCAAGCCAGCGGCAAGGCAAATTCCCACACCTTGGAGAGGGGTATGATGTCTGGTCATAACCGACTTAAGCCTGAAAAAAGTTTGTTCGATGTCCTGCGAAACACAAAGCGAATCCTTCCGAGCTACCTTGCATAGCGCCATCCTCAACGAGGCGCCGGACAGCATTCTGGTCGTTACCCGGGAAAACACGGTTGCCTCGGTTAATGAGCGCTTTTTTGCAGTGTGGGACATGCCCTGCCCGGCTTCGCCGCTCGAAACACTGACCGGCACCTCCGACTCCCTTATTCTCGAACAAGCGCTGGACCGTGTCCGTGACAAAGACGTATTCCTGACGCGTATCCGCACGCTTTACGCCGACCCGAGCCTGAAAGACGATTGCAACATCCCGCTCAAGGATGGACGCACCCTGCACCGCCATTCGGCAGCGCTGCAGGGCGACGACGGCCGATACTTGGGCCGGGTGTGGTTCTTCCGCGACATCAGCGACATCATCCTCTCGCAGCAAGCAAAGGAGGACAGCGAAAGGCGTTACGCCACGGCCTTCGAGACAACGCCCGACGCTATCGCCATCACCAGCCTGGAGGGCGGCATTTACATCGACGTAAACCAGGCCTTCGTCGACATGAGCGGCTACACGCGCCAGGAACTGATTGGCCGCAGTTCGCTGGAACTGTCAATCTGGGCCGACCCGCTGGATCGCCAGAATTTCAGCCAGAAACTCCGCGAAAAAAAGTCGCGCTTGAACTTCGAGGCCCGCTTTCGCAAAAAGTGCGGCGAACTCTTCTGGGGCATGTTCTCGGTCTCGCCGATGAGCTTCAACGGTCAGCCCTGCCTGCTTTCCATCACCCGCGACGTGACCGAGGCCAAGGCAGCCCAGGATGAACTGGCCAGCCATCGCGACCGCCTCGAACAACTCGTTGCCGAGCGCACGGCCGAACTCTCGCGCGCAAAGGAAGCGGCCGAAACGGCCAGCATCGCGAAAAGCGCTTTTTTGGCCAATATGAGTCACGAAATCCGGACTCCGCTCAATGCCGTCACCGGGATGGCCCATCTGATCCGGCGTGGCGGCCTGACCCCGACGCAGTCCGGACAGCTCGACAAGCTGGAAAACGCCGGCCAACACTTGCTCGGCATCATCAACGCCATTCTGGAATTATCGAAGATCGAGGCCGGAAAACTCGTTCTCGCCGAAACGCCCCTCCACATCGTACAGATTCTCGATAACGTCCTGACCATGCTGCAAACTGCCGCCCAGGCCAAGCAACTGAATCTGGCCAGCGAAACCGATGATCTGCCGCCCAATCTGCTGGGCGACCCGACTGCGCTTCAACAGGCCTTGCTCAACTACGCCGCCAATGCCGTCAAATTTACCGATGTCGGCAAGGTTACCCTGCGGGTTCGCCTGCTGGCCGACGAGCAGGATAGTGCGGAGCTGCGCTTTGAGGTGGAAGACACCGGCGTAGGCATCCCGGCGGAAGCCATGCCCAGATTGTTTGCAGCCTTCGAACAGGCCGACAACACACTGACCCGAAAATACGGCGGAACCGGCCTCGGGCTGGCCATCACCCGCAAGCTGGCTGAGCGCATGGGTGGCACGGCTGAGGCCAGCAGTACGCCGGGGCGGGGCAGTATTTTCTGGTTTACGGCCCGCCTGAAAAAGGGGACCCAGCTACTTCCAAACATCCCGGACCACACCCCGAGCCATCCCGAAACCCGGCTGTTGCTGGAATTCCCGGGACGTCGCATCCTGCTCGTCGAGGACGAACCGATCAACCGCGAGATAGCCGAAATCATCCTGAACGAGGCCGGACTCAGCGTAGAAACGGCCGAAGACGGTGAACAGGCTGTGTCCATGGTCCGCCTCAATCGTTACGACCTGATCCTCATGGATGTCCAGATGCCAACCCTCGACGGGCTGGCAGCAACCCGGCTGATTCGTGCCCTGCCCAATGGCCGGCAGGTGCCGGTCATCGCCATGACGGCCAACGCCTATGCCGAGGATCGTGCTCTTTGCCTGACCGCCGGCATGGACGACTTCATTACCAAACCGGCCAGCCCCGAACTGCTCTTTGCCACGGTACTCAACTGGCTGGAAAAGGCCGACCCGGAAGGTCGGGCCGACTCAGAACTTAGCTGCGAAAGCAGCTAGGGCAGCCAATACCGCCCCTTCCTGATCGCGGTGCGGCGAGTGACCACATTCGGCCAGTTTGAGCATTTGCGTACCGGGTAGCTGTTCGGCAATGGCATCAATCTGGCGCATCGTGGCGTACTCGTCGTCATCGCCCTGAATGGCCAGCACCGGGCAACGGATTCTCGGCAGATATTCTTCAATATTCCAGTCGCGGAAGGCCGGCGACAACCAGGTGTCGTTCCAGTCGCTGAACACCCGCTCGGTCTGCGCATGGTGGTAGCGCGCCAGTTTTGCCGGCAGATCGGTCGTTTGCCAGGCCGTCCTGGCCTCACGGATACCGGCCAGTGTGACCTCTTCGACGAATTCGTGCGGCGCCATGACAGCGATGCCAAGCGGCTCTTCCGGGAAGGCCCCGGCGAAGATCAGTGCGATGCTGCCACCGTCACTGTGGCCGATGAGCAGGGGTCGTTCGATCTCCAGCGCGGCGATCAAGGCCGGTAACATTTCCTCGCCCTCGCGGTGCATGTAGCGCGGTGTGCGGGGCTCCGAATACGCCTGCGAACCACCATAGCCGGCGCGCGACCAGACGATCAGCCGACAGCCAGTCGCCGCCGCCAGCTTTTCGGGAAAATGCCGCCACATGCTGACGCAGCCGAGGCCTTCGTGGAGCAGCAACAGCGTTGGCCGGCCTTCTGCGGTAGCCGGGTAATCGCGATATTCGAGCTTCAGCCCATTAACAACGATGTGCTTCATGCGCTCAACAGGAAATCACGAACGACGGCAATCTGATCCTCCGACTGGAACATCGGCGCATGGCCGACGCCTTCGATTTCGGCCAGTTTTGCCCGTGGACCGCAGTCGGCCATCTTTTGCCAGGTATCGCGGGTCAGCAGGTCCGACTGGGCGCCGCGAATAACCAGCGTCGGGCACTTGATCTGCTCGTAGAGCGGCCAGAGGTCGACATCCTTGTCGGCGAAAGCGGCCCGGAACGGTTCGGCGATCAGCGGATCGTAACGGAAGCGCCAGCGGCCGTCGGCGCCCTGGACAATGCCGGTCTCGGTCAGGTGATACCACTGCGCCTCGGTCAGCGCACCGAAGGGCTCGCTGACGAACTTGACGAAGGCCAGCGCCTCGTCGAAGGTCGCCCAATCCGGGTTGGCGCCAACATAGGTGCCGATGCGCTGCAGCGATTCGGCAGTGATCACCGGCCCGACATCGTTGAGCACCATCTTGCGGATCGGCGAGCCTTCCTGGGCGGCCAGCCCCATGCCGATCAGCCCGCCCATCGAGGTGCCGACCCAATGCACGCTCTCGACATTGAGGCGGGCGATCAGCGTCACCATGTCGGCGACGTATTGCGGAATGGCGTAGGCGGCCGGGTCACGTAAATGGCTGCTCTGGCCGCGGCCGACAACATCCGGACAAATAACGCGGTAATGCGCGGACATGGCCTCGGCCAGCGCATCGAAATCGCGGCCGTTGCGGGTCAGGCCATGCACGCAGATCAGGACGCGCGGATTATCGCGGGCGCCCCACTCGGTGTAAGCCATCCGGTGCAGGCCTGATGGCCCGAGGCATTGCACGATCTGTTGCTTGAATTGCATGATTTTCTCCTCCGCTGCCAATGTATCACCGGCCATGCCAATAGCGACGATGTTCGGTTCGCCATCCTGACAACCCCATGTTGCCCTCGGCCAGCCGGATGTTCACGGCGCCATCGCGGTCGGTTCGCCAGATGTTTGCACCCATTGCCGCATAGCGCGCCAGCACTTCGGCCTTGGGGTGGCCGAAGCGGTTGCGATAGCCGACCGGGATGACTGTCTGTGTGGCGCCGACCGCCTGCAGGAAAGCCGGCGTCGATGAGGTCTTTGACCCATGGTGCGGCATGAGCAGAATGTCGGCTGCCAACCCGTCCGGATAGCGTTGAAGCAAGGCCGTTTCGTCGGGCGCTTCGATGTCGGAGGTCAGCAGCATGCGCTTTCCACCAGCATCAACGCGCAGCACGCAGGACAGGTGATTCGGCTTGCTGTCGGCAGCATAAGCCTCGGCCACCGGGTGCAGCACCTCGAAAACGACACCATCCCATACCCAGCGCTGACCGGCCGTGCACTGCCGGCCACCAATACCGGTGACCGACGAATAGACCTCATCGACCGCCAGCGCAGCCCGAACCGACGCAGTGCCGCCCGAGTGATCGGTATCGCGATGGGTGACCATCAAGACGTCCACATCGCCGATGCCCTGCGCCCGCAAATACGGCACAACGACGCGCTGCCCGGCATCCGACTCGGCGCTGTAGAGCGGGCCGGGATCGTAGATCAGCGTGTGTTCGCGCGTCCGGATGACGCTCGCCAACCCCTGCCCGACATCGAGCACGCTGATCCACGCCTCGCCCTCGGGTGGCTTTTCCACCGGCCAGAACAAGGCCGGCACGAACAGCACGGCGCCCAGCCAGCGTCCCGGCAAGCCGCGTGGCAATAGGCATATCGCCACCCCGACGCCCGCCGCCAGCGCTGCCCATAACGGTGGTGCCGGGGCCAGCCAGACCGGCCAGGTGGCACACCAGTCGAGAAAAACCATGAGCCAGGCCATGACCTGATGCGCCAGCCAGAGGATTGGCCACCACGGCACCAGCGCACCGAGCAGCGCCAACGGTGTGGCGATGAAACTGATCACCGGAATGGCCAGCGCATTGGCCAGCGGCGAGACCAGCGAGAACTGCTGAAAAACGAGCAGCAGGATAGGCAACGAAGCAAGCGTCGCCGCCCACTGCACGACGCCCCAGGCGCGGATTTTGGCCCAGCGGTCAGTCGCCTCGCCGACCGCGGCCGAGCCGATGTAAAGCAAGGCACCGACCGCGCCGAACGACAACCAGAAGCCGGCAGCCAACACCGCCCAAGGATCGAACAGGAGCACGACGAGCAAGGCCAGGCACAGGATTCGACTCGGCGCCACGATACGCCCGGAGAGCATGGCCGCGGCGGCAACCAGCAACATGTAGAGCGTGCGCTGGGCGGGCACGGCAAAGCCGGCGAGCAGCGCGTAGGCCAAGGCACCCAGGCAGGCGGCGAGCAGTCCCGCCTTTTGCGCCGGCAGTCTCAGGGCCAGCGCCGGAACACGCCGCCCGCCAAACGACACCAGCCAGCCGAACAGTGCGGCGACCATTGTGACATGGAGCCCGGAAATCGACATGAGGTGCGTCGTTCCGGTCCGGTTGAAGGTCGTCCACAGTTCACCCTGAATCGCCTTCTGATCGCCGATTACCAGCGCCACGAGCACGCCGGCCCACGGATATTCAGCTTCCGGCAGGATGCTGGCAAATGAATCACGGATGACGTTGCGCAGCCGTTCGATGACGTAATCCGCCCGCCACACCATGTCGCCCAACCGCTGCTGCGGATTCGGGCGGATGTAGCCGGTCGCCCGGATATTGCGTTCGAGCAGCCAGGCTTCGTAATCGAAGCCACCCGGATTGGCGTTGCCATGCGGCCGCTTCAAACGCACCGTAAAACGCCAGCGCTCGCCGGGACGCACCTGCAGACGCTCGAATTGCTCGTCGTCGCGCCGGCCCTGATACCACGAGAGCATGATCCGCTCGGGAACGACGGGTTTGACGGATTCCACGGTCAACCGGAAATTGACGTCAAATTCGAAACGCGTACCGTTGCTGAAATCCTGCGGCAAGCCGGCGACGACGCCGACCACTTCGACATCGCGCCCCTCCCAGTCGGCACCGAGTTGGTCGGCCAGCCGAACTTCGGCCCGCCAGGCGCCCCACGCCACCCAGAGGGCCAGACAGCCGAGCAGCGCGAGAAGACGAACCGGCCAGCCCGACCAGCGCAGCCGGGGCAACACCAACAGCCCGCCAGCTGCCGCCCACAGCGCCCAGCCGGGTAGTTCCGGCTGCATTTGCACGCCGAGGACACCGGCGGCGAAGGCGAGAATATTCAGGCGCATGCTGCAATAATACGAGCATGCGCCGGACCCTGAAAAAATACCTGCCCGATCCGCAAACGATCCGCGACAACCCCTGGCTGAGACCGTTTGCCTCATCGCTGCTGCACCCACGATTGTGGCACCTGAACCGCCATTCGGCGGCCGGGGCAGTGGCGGCCGGCCTGTTCTGCGGACTGATTCCCGGACCGCTGCAAATGCTCGGCGCTGCCGCCTGCGCGCTGGTCTTTCGCGTCAATCTGCCGCTGGCGATGCTGATAACGCTCTACACCAACCCGTTCACCATCGTCCCGCTCTACCTGTTGGCCTACCAGATCGGTCGGCTGACCATCGGCGAAAGCAACGGATTCATTACGCCACCAACCTTCAGCGCAACGGATTTCGTTGGCTGGACGACTGCGATGCAAACCTGGATGCTGACCGTCGCCCAGCCGCTGGGCATCGGCCTGATCCTGCTCGCCAGCGGACTGGCGGTAGTCGGCTACTTTGCCACGCGCGCGGCGTGGCGGGCTTACCTGATCAGCGCCTGGCGGCGCCGGACGAAACTCAGGTCCGGAAGCGGGCGATAGCCGTCGTCAGCGCGTGCGCCAGCTTGCGCAGCGTATCTGACGTATCGGCGTTGCCACTCGCCGCTGCGCTGTTTTCCTCGGCCATCTGGGCGATGCGCTCGACGTTCTGGGCGATCTCGGTGCTGGCCGCGGCCTGTTCCCGTAAGGCCACGGAAATCTCGGAAACGGCATTGAGAACCTGACGCGACTGGGCCTGAACCTGACCAATCGCTTCGCCGGCCAGGCGCGCCTGTTCGACGCCGGACGACACCCGCGCAACGCCTTGTTTCATGCTCGATACCGCCGTCGCCGTGCCTGACTGAACGGCCGAGATCATGGCCGAAATTTCATGCGTCGATTTGGTCGTCCGTTCCGCCAGCTTTCTGACCTCATCGGCCACGACGGCAAAACCACGACCCGACTCGCCGGCCCGCGCCGCCTCGATGGCAGCATTGAGCGCCAGCAGGTTGGTCTGGTCGGCAATATCCTTGATTGTGCCGACGATGGCCGAGATCTGCCCGGATTGCTGACCGAGCGCCTCGACCGCGGCGGCCGACTCATTGACGGTCAGGGCAATGCCCTGAATTTCATTGACCACACCCTGCACGATCTGGCCACCACGTGTCGCGACCTCATCGGATTCCCGCGAGTACATCTGCGCATCCTGCGCATTGCGGGAAATATGATCGATGCCAACGGTCATTTGCTCGACGGCAGCCGCCATGCTTGAAGCAGAATCGCTCTGTGCCGCCGTGCCCGAAGAAATCTGCTGGCTCGACGAAGCCAGTTGTTCAGCCGCCTGATTGAGTTGCCGAACGTCTCCCTGAATGCCGCCGAGCAATTTGCGGAAGGCTGCTGCCATGCCATTGAAATTCTGGCCGGCGCCATGAAGTTCATCGACACCCTGCGTATCGAACTCGGTCGTCAGGTCACCATCGGCCAAACGGCTGGCGCCCCGGGAGAAGTCCCCGACGCTGTTGATGACCGAATAATAGGTACCAATGCCAAGATACATGACGAGCAGGGCAATGCCGACAGCCATCCCGACCTGGAACACCAGCACCTGGCGCGACCGATCTATCCGACCCTGCAATTGATGCTCGAATTGCGGAATCAGCGTGTCGAACATGACCTTGTAGCCGAGATCGATGACCTGCGTCGTCATCGCAAAATAATCCTGCGGGGCGGTCGCGTACTTTTCCCCAAGAATATCGTCGCGAACCAGGGCAAAAATCTTCTCAGCTCCCGCTGAAAAGTCCCTGGTCGGCCCGGAAAGCGCCGACTGCAGGGCCGGCGAAAAGCGCATCACCTTTTCCAGATTGATGTTCTGGGCGCGCAGCGTGCCTTCCATCTGCGCCAGGATCGACGAAAACTCGACCCGCTGCTGTTGCGACAACTCCTTCTTGGTCAACAGGCCAGTGCCACGCGCCCGCGTGATCCCCATCTGCTCGAGCATCGCCGGCATCTTGGTGACCAGCGTGTCCATGAAATAGTAGGTATCCATGACCGGATCGAGGGTCATTTGCGTCTCGTCGGCCACCGTCACCATGAATTGCAGGACGTTGCCGATCATTTGCGTGTGGCGCTTGATATTCTCCGGCGGCGTCCAGGTAAGCCCTTGCCCGGCAATGGAGTCCCAGTCCCGACGTATCGCCTTCCAGTCAGCCGTCTCGCGCAACAAGGGCGAGAGTGCCGCATCGGTCGCCACGATGGCTGCAGCCACCTCTTTTTCCTTGGCCGCCCGCTTGTCCTTCATTCCCTCGTTGCCGTTGAGCACGCCAGACGACAATCCACGATGCTG
Organism: Azonexus sp.; assembly: GCF_049652925.1. GTDB lineage: Bacteria > Pseudomonadota > Gammaproteobacteria > Burkholderiales > Rhodocyclaceae > Azonexus. The sequence goes on along the minus strand of NZ_JBASFI010000001.1, from coordinate 19,872 downwards.
CTGCATTGCCTGTGCCAGGCGATTGATCGGCTTGATCATCTGCAGCCCGGCCATTTCCTGCTCAGCGGTGTCGATATCCCGACTCAAAAAGGAAAAAACCGAATACAGGAGGACCACCATGACAACCGCCACCGCCGAACCGAGCAGCAAGAACTTGCTGTTGTAACGAAGCCGGTTCATCAGGGCAACTGCCGGGGAAAAAAGGGCTTGCATCTCAGGTCTCCTCGGCATCGCGCCAGTAGCAATAGATGCTATGTTAATTTAATCATATTTAAATTCTCTGACGCTTATCAAACTATTAGCAAAGAACGCCGTCATTCAGATTAAGCACCCGATCCGCCCTTGCTGCCAGGCGCTGATCGTGCGTTACGACGATCAGGCTGGCTTGCTGCTCGCGCACCCGATCGATCAGCAGGCCAAAGACGACAGATGCTGTATGACTATCAAGATTGCCGGTTGGTTCATCGGCAAGTAAACATGACGGATCGCTGACCAGGGCACGGGCGATGGCGGCGCGCTGGCGTTCGCCGCCAGAAAGTTCACCGGGGCGATGCTCCAGCCGATGACCGAGACCGACGGCAGTCAGTATCTCGCCCGCCTTGGCCAGTGCTGCACCGCGTTCCATGCGACGAATCAGCAGGGGCATGGCGACATTTTCCAGTGCCGAGAACTCGGCCAGCAGATGGTGGAACTGATAGACGAAACCGAGGTGCTGGTTGCGCCAGTCGCCACGGGCAACCTCGCCGAGCGAAGAAAAATCGCGGCCCATCAGCGTCACGTCGCCTGCCGACGGCGTATCCAGCCCGCCCAGCAAATGCAGCAAGGTGCTCTTGCCGGAGCCGGAGGCACCAACTACGGCGACCGTTTCGCCGGGATTGACCTGCAGATCGATACCGGACAGCACCGGCACTTCCAGCCCGCCGCCACGAAATATTTTGGACAGCCCGCGGGCGATCAGAATGGGTTCACTCATAGCGCAAGGCCTCCGCCGGATTAACGCGGGAAGCCCGCCAGCTGGGGTATAGCGTCGCCAGCAAGGCGAGCACGAAGGCGATCAGCGTGACGCCCCAGACGTCGCCCCACAGCAACTCGGAAGGCAGGTCGGAGATGTAATAGACCTCCTTCGAGAGGAAATGCACGCCGAGCATCTGTTCGATGAAAGGCACGACGGTATCGATATTGAGAGCCAGCAACACGCCACCGACGATGCCCAGGCCGAGGCCAATGAAGCCAACCAGCGCGCCCTGCACGACGAAGACAGCCATGATCGACAGCGGCCGCGCCCCCAGCGTGCGCAGGATGGCAATGTCGGCCTGCTTGTCGGTAACCGCCATGACCAGCGTCGAGACGAGGTTGAAGGCGGCGACGGCGACAATCAGCGAGAGGATGATGAACATCATGTTCTTCTCGATTGCCACGGCGCGGAAGAAATTCGCGTGGCTCTTCGTCCAGTCGCTCAGGTAGGCATCGGCATCGATGTAGCGGACCAGTTCGCGGGCGATGCGCGGCGCCTGGAAGAGGTCGTCGACCTTGAGCCGCACGCCGGTCACCCTGTCCTCCATCTGGTAGAGCTTCTGGGCGTCTTCGAGGTTGATCAGCGCCAGCCCCGAGTCGTACTCGAACATGCCGACCTCGAAAATACCGACGACCTTGAACGACTTCAGCCGCGGCATCACGCCGGCCGGCGTCACCGTGCCCTGCGGCGCGATGAGCGTCAGCTTGTCACCGGTAAAAACTCGCAGCGAACGGGCCAGATCTGAGCCCAGCACGACACCAAACTCGCCCGGCCGCAGGTCGTCGAGGCTGCCGCTCTGAATGCTCTTGCGAAAATCCGCAACGCGGTCCTCCTGATCGGGAATGATGCCGCGCACGATGGTGCCCTTGACCGTGCCATCAACGCTGAACATCCCCTGCGACTGGACGAAAGGCGCGCTGGCGCGGACTTCCGGATGCTTGGCGGCCTGCTCGGCGACCAGTTGCCAGTTCGGCAACTCACCATTGATGCCGGTGATCTGGATGTGCGAAGCAACGCCGAGAATGCGCGTCCGCAGCTCCTTCTGGAAGCCGTTCATGACCGACAAGACGACGATCAGGGCGGCAACGCCGAGGCCGATGCCGAGCATGGAAATCAGGGAAATGAATGAAATGAAGTGATTGCGTTTCTTGGCGCGCGTGTAGCGCAGGCCAATCAGCAACTCGTAGGGTAATGCCATCGGTATTCCCGCAATGCAACAAAACCGCTATGGTACACGCACCCGGAAAAAGCCGGCCCATCAACCTGTTCAGGAAGCTTTCGCAATGATCGTCACCAATATTGAAACCGTACCCGGCCAGACCATCGTCAAGCACCTCGGCCTGGTCAGCGGCAACACCGTGCGCTCCAAGCACGCCGGTCGCGACCTGATGGCCGGCCTGAAAAACATCTTCGGCGGCGAACTCAAGGGCTACACCGAATTGCTCACCGAATCGCGCGAGGAAGCTGTGCAGCGGATGATCGATCAAGCCAAAGCAGTCGGTGCCAATGCCATTGTCAACGTGCGCTTCTCGACGTCATCGGTCGCCGCCGGCGCCGCCGAGCTGTACGCCTACGGCACCGCCGTCGTCGTGGAATAACCATGTACGACCTGATATTTTTCGCCGTCCTGCTGCTGCTCGGCTACGTCTTCGGTCAACGCGCCGAAAAGAGCCATTTCCGTTCGATCATCGAACGCGAAAAGCAGCTGCGCGACATCCTGGTCTTTTCCGAGCGACGCATTCCCGACGAGGACAAACTCGACGGCACCCTGGTCTGCGGCAGCGTTGTTGTTTCGGTCGACTTCTTCAAACGCTTCGTCGCCGGCCTGCGCAATCTTGTCGGCGGCCGCGTCAGCGCCTACGAATCCCTGCTCGAACGGGCCCGCCGCGAGGCCATCCTGCGCATGAAGGAAGAAGCGCGACGGACCGGGGCAAAGAGCATCTGGAATACCCGCCTCGAAACATCGTCGATCTACAAGGGGGCGCAGCAGAGTATCGGCGCGGTCGAAGTCCTGGCCTACGGGACCGCCGTCAAACCGCGCTGACCAGATGGCCGAATACGAAAATCCGGTGATTCCGGAGGGCATCAATGTCAGCTCGACCCACCCGCTCAAGGATTTCGCCCTGCTCGTCGCCGGCATCAGCGCGCTGATCATCGTCGCGGTGCTGGCCCTGTCGCTGCTCGCCGGCCAGCTTGCCCGCCACATCCCGTTCGCACAGGAACGGGCCTTGGCAGCAAGCCTTGGCCGCTGGCTGCCGGAGCCGCCTGATTCGGCGGTCGCCCGGCAGCGCCAGCAATATTTGCAAACCTTGACCGACCGCCTGGCCAACGCAATGGCCCTGCCGCCGGACATGCCGATTACCGTGCATTACTCGTCGAGCAAAACGGTCAATGCGATGGCCACGCTAGGCGGCCACGTTGTCGTCTTCCAGGGCCTGATCGATACCCTTCCCAGCGAAAATGCGCTGGCCATGGTCCTGGCCCACGAAATCGCCCACGTCCGCCACCGCGACCCGGTTGTCGCCATGGGCCGCGGTTTTGCCGTCATGCTCGCCCTCTCCAGCCTGGCCGGCTTCGGCGACGGCGCACTGCAGCAATGGCTGGGCGGTGTCGGCATGCTGCCTATCCTCTCCTTCAGCCGCAGCCAGGAGGAAGCCGCCGACAGCACCGCGCTGCAGGCAGTACTCGACCTCTACGGCCACGTCGGCGACGCCGCCGCCTTTTTCGAGGCAGTAGCCGAGCGCCAGTCGGCGGCACATACACCGACGATGTTCAACACCCATCCCGACGTTGACCAACGAATTGCCCGCATCCGCGAATTCTCGGCGCGCCATGTGAAGCCGGAACAGGCTCCGGCGACGCCCCTGCCGGCCTTCATGAAGGCCACCTGACCGGCGATGCGGCGCCGCCTGCCGGCCGATGATAGACTCCCGGCTTCCCCAGCCTGAAGCCCTCCCCGTGCGCCTTACCCTGCTTGTCCCCGAACTGATCTGGCCAGAACCGAACGACCAACTGACCCTCGGGAAACTGGCTGCCCCCGGCTTTGAATGGCTGGCCGCCCATGCTGAGTTTTCCCGCCTTCCGCGCCGTGCCTTCGAACACAACCTGGCTGACCACTTCGGGCTGACCGACGCGCCTTTCGGCGCCCTGCGCCTGCTTGGCGAAGCGGGGAAAAAGCAGGTGAGCGAAGGCAACTGGCTGTGCGCCGACCCGGTTCACCTGCGCTTTCATCACGAACGCATTGTCCTTGCCGATGCCGGCGCATTCGAACTCGAACTGGAAGAAGCGCAGGCCATCACGGCCGCCCTGAACTCGGAATTTGCCGACATCGGGCGATTTCATGTCGCCACCGCCCGCCGCTGGTATCTGCAATTGCATTCCACGGTCAACGAGAAATTTGCCCCAATTTCAACAATTGCCGGCCGTCGCCTCGATAGCGACCTGACCGACAAGAACGGCCGGCTCAACCGCTGGCTCAACGAAGTGCAGATGTTCCTGCACGGCCACCCGATCAACGAGCGCCGTCAGGCCGAAGGCAAGCCGGCCGTCAACAGCGTGTGGCTGTGGGGCGGAGGGCCGCTGGCCGAAGTGCCGGCCCCGCACTTTTCCGCCGTGTGCAGCGACAATCCGCTGGCCACCGGCCTGGCGCTCGCTGCCGGCATCGAGGCCCCGCCCTGCCCGGCCAGCCTGAGCGCCCTGCTCGCCGACGCGGCGCCCAACGACAACCCGCTGGTCGTCCTCGACAGCCTGCTGCCGCCGGTGCTCTACGAAAACAGCGAAGACTGGCGCAACGCCTTCGCCGCGCTCGAACGCGACTGGTTCGTCCCGCTGCGCGCCGCGCTCGGCAGCAAGGTCGAAAGCCTGAGCATCATCGCCCCCACCATCTACGGCCAGTTGACCTGGACGCTGCACGGCAAGGACCGCTGGAAATTTTGGCGCAAGGGTCGCCCGCTGCAGAGCATCGCCAAAGAATTGGCTGAAAATCAGGCCGAAGGAACGCCCCCGTGACCAACATCACTACCCGCAGCGCACCACAGCGCGTCGTCTGGCAACTCGAACAACAGGGCCTGCACCCGCTGCTCGCCCGGCTCTACGCCGCACGCGGCATCAAGGACAAATCCGAACTCGACTACGAACTCAAGTCGCTGATTCCGCCCACCGCGCTGACCAACGCCACCGCCGCCGCCCAGCTGCTGGCAGACGCCATTGAGGCCGAGGCGAAAATGCTGATCATCGGCGACTACGACTGCGACGGCGCCACCGCCACAGCCGTCGGCATGCGCGCCCTGAAGTCGCTTGGCGCCGATGTCGATTTCCTGCTGCCCGACCGCTTCAAGCTCGGCTACGGTTTATCGCCGGAAATCGTCGATGTCGCCGCTCAGCAGTCGCCTGACCTCATCATCACCGTCGATAACGGCATTGCCTCGCTCGAAGGCGTCGCCCGCGCCCAGCAACACGGCATCGCGACGCTGATCACCGACCACCATCTGCCGGCCGAAACCCTTCCCGAGGCCGATTGCATCGTCAATCCCAACCAGCCCGGCTGCGACTTCCCGTCCAAATGCATCGCCGGCGTCGGCGTCATGTTCTACGTCATGCTCGCCCTGCGCGCCGAACTGCGCGAACGCGGTTATTTTGCCGAACGCCCCGAACCCAATTTCGCCACCCTGCTCGACCTCGTCGCGCTGGGCACCGTCGCCGACGTCGTCAAGCTCGACCGCAACAACCGCATCCTCGTCAGCCAGGGTCTCAAGCGCATGCGCGCCGGCCAGATGCAGGCCGGCATCGCTGCCCTCTTCAAAGCCGCCGGTCGCGATCCGAAGAAGGCCACGGCGATGGACCTCGGTTTCATCCTCGGCCCCCGCCTCAACGCCGCCGGTCGCCTGGCCGACATGCGCCTCGGCGTCGAATGCCTGCTCACCGACGACGCCAGCCGCGCCCTGCAGATCGCCCAGGAACTCGACACCCTCAACCGCGAACGCCGCGAAATCGAATCCGGTATGCAGGAACAGGCTTTGATCCTGCTCGAATCCCTCGACGCCAACGACGCCACGCCTGGCATCGCGCTCTTTGACGAAAGCTGGCACGAAGGCGTCGTCGGCATTCTCGCCTCGCGCATCAAGGACAAACTGCACCGCCCGGTCTTCGCCTTCGCGCCCGGCGAAGGCGGCATCGTCAAAGGCTCCGGCCGTTCTATCCCCGGCCTGCACCTGCGCGACGCCCTCGACCTCGTCGCCAAACGCGCCCCCGGCCTGCTCATCCGCTTCGGTGGCCACGCCATGGCGGCCGGTGCCACGGTCAACGCCGAAAACTTCGAAAAATTCAAAGAACTATTTGCGCAAGTTGCCGGCGAACTACTCGCCCCGGCCGACCTGACCCGCACGCTGGAAACCGACGGCAACCTCGAAGACAGCTACATCTCGCTGGCCACCGCCCGCCTGCTCGAAAACGAAATCTGGGGCCAGGGCTTCCCGGCACCGCTGTTCATGGACGATTTCGAGGTCGAACAGCAACGCGTGCTCAAGGACAAACACCTCAAGCTACGCCTGCGCAAAGGCGATACCCGCATAGACGGCATCCAGTTCAACTTCAGCACCCAGCCTGGCAACCGCACCTGCCTCGCTTACCGGCTGACCATCAACGAATACATGGGCGTCGAAACCCCGCAGCTGATGGTTGAACATATTGAGGTGAGGCCCTAGCTCCCATCCATATAGCCGAGCGTGCCGGCAAGGGGTTCAGGGCAGAACCCGCTACTTGGCGAAGACGATCTTGCGCTTTTCGTCCACCTTACCCAGATAGTAGATATCGCCCTCGCCCTTGAGGATGGTGGCACACCATGTTTCGTGAACCGACTTCCAGTCTACGTCGAAGCAGTACTTGCCTTCATCGTTGACCTTCCAGGTTCCAGCATTGCCGGTTGTCCGAGAGCCGGTACCGCTGCCAAATATCTTGTTGTTCGTGGTCGCATACAGGGTGCCATCAGGCTCGTTGGTCCAGTGGCGCTCGCTCCCGCCAGCATTGATGTGAGTCACCTTGGTGCCGGGCAGGAATGACAACAATTCGTCCCGGGTCATTTTCACGGCAACATCCTGGGCAAAAACATTCATCGCCACAAGTCCTGCAAGGGATGCAAAAAGAAGTTTTGACATGGCTTTTTCCTTTCCAGAAACGACAGCAAGAACAGAATACTCATTTGATATTAGGCCTATATCAAGTTGCTGCTGGAAAGATTTGTCGATATCAGTCCCTCAATAACGAACCCCGTCCGGCGGCACAAACGAATTCAGGACATGCAGGTAGGACGCCCGGGCAAAGGTACTCGGATTGGGTGAATTTTGCTGGCTCATCGAGCCTTTCATCTGGGCGACCGAGGTGTATTCGCGCTCGCGCAGCCAGTTGGTCATACCTTGCAGCATTTCGCTGAGTGCCTGCGGGCCGCGTTTGAGCAGGGCGCTGGCCATGTGCACGACATCGGCACCGGCGAGAAGCATTTTGAGCGCGTCGGCTGCCGTGTGTACGCCGCCGGTGGCGGCCAGCGACAGGTTGGTGCTGCCGCGCAGGATGGCGATCCAGCGCATGGCGAGCAGCGTGTCGGCCGAGGACGACAGTTGCACGCGGTCGACGACGCTCAGGGTTTCCAGGTCGATGTCCGGCTGGAAGAAGCGGTTGAACAGGGAGATGCCGGCTGCCCCGGAGGCTTCGGCCTGATGGACGAAATGCGGCAGCGAGGAGAAGAAGGGCGACAGTTTCATGCCGACTGGAATGGTCACCGCGCCCTTGAGCTCCTGCAGCAGCGAAATGTGGTGATCCTCGATCGCCTCGCCGGAAATCTTCGGATCGCTCGGCATGTACCAGGCGTTGAGCTCGAGTGCATCGGCGCCGGCCGACTCAAGCTCCTTGCCCAGTTCGACCCAGCCGTTCAGCGTCGAGCCGTTGAGGCTGGCGACGACGGGGATGGACAGACGCGACTTGAGGCGGAGGATTTTTTCGAGATAGCTATCAAGCCGGCTTTGGTAATCATGACCAAAAGGCAGGTGGCCGGCCGATTCGCCGAAGGTGTCGGGATGAACGAGGAAGCGGTCGATCATCCGCTCGTCGTGGCGAACATCCTCCTCGAACAGCGAGTGCATGACAATGGCCGCGGCACCGGCATCTTCGAGGTGGAGCACGGCATCGAGATCATGGCTGAGCGGGCTCGATGACGGCACCAGCGGGTTCTTCAGGTGCAGGCCGAGGTAGGTTGTGGACAGATCAGGCATTTGGCTCTTCCTTCTTGTCGGCGGCCTCCTGGGCCTCTTTGACTTTTTCGTCGATGGCGGCTTCGGGCAACACCATTTCCGAGAGTTCGACATATTCCTGATGGCGCAGGCGGGCGTCCTTGCCGGCTTGGGCCATGAAGTAGACCGACGCGTCCGGCTTCAGTCGCTCAAGAATGGTAAAGCGTGCCTCGTTACGGGCGAAATCGCTGAACGGGATGCTTGGCGCGGCGCTGTCGACCGTTAGCGGATTTTCGCCCTGCTGACGTCGGCGCGGGTCGTAGCGGAGCAGCGGCCAGTGGCCGGACTTCACGGCCAGATCCTGCTGGCGATGGTTGTTCGACAGATCGACGCCATGCGCGATACACGGGCTGTAGGCGATGATGATCGAGACGCCGGGATAGCTTTCGGCATCGAGGAAGGCCTTGAGCGTATGGACATCCTTGGCACCGTAAGCGACCTGGGCGACGTAGACGTTTTCGTAGTCCATGGCGATGCGCGCCAGATCCTTCTTGCGGTTGGGCTGGCCACCGGCCGCAAACTTGGCGACGGCGCCGCGTGGCGTGGCCTTGGAATTCTGGCCGCCGGTGTTGGAATAGACCTCGGTATCGAGCACCAGAATATTGACATCCTCCCCCGACGACAACACATGGTCGAGGCCACCGAAACCGATGTCGTAGGCCCAGCCATCACCGCCGATAATCCACACGCTGCGGCGGATCAGGTATTCGGCCACTGCGGCGAGATGGTCGGCGGCCGGCGAACCAATGGCCGACAGCTTTGCCTGCAGTTGAGACACCCGTTGGCGCTGGTCATGGATGCCGGTTTCGCTTGTCTGGTCAGCGTTCAACAGCGCCTGCACCTGGGCGTCACCGATTTCCAGCGCCATGGCGCGTAGTTGCACGCGTGCCGTTTCGGCCAGTTGGTTGGTGGCAAGGCGCATGCCGAGACCGAACTCGGCGTTGTCCTCGAACAGCGAATTGCTCCAGGCCGGGCCGCGGCCGTTGGCGTCGGTGGTGTACGGCGTGGTCGGCAGGTTTCCGCCATAGATCGATGAACAGCCAGTAGCGTTGGCGACCAGCATGCGGTCACCGAAGAGCTGCGTGGCCAGCCGGATGTAGGGCGTCTCGCCGCAGCCGACACAGGCGCCGGAAAACTCGAACATCGGCTGCAGCAGCATCGAGCCGGGAATGGTGTTGCGCTTGGCAACGGTGCGGTCGTAATCGGGCAACTTGAGGAAGAAGTCCCAGTTCTCGGCTTCCGGTGTGCGTAGCGGGGCCTGTTCGGCCATGTTGAGCGCCTTGCGCGAAACATTCGACTTGTCGCGAATCGGGCAAACCTCGACGCACAGCGTGCAGCCGGTGCAATCCTCGGGCGCCACCTGGTAGCTCATCTTCCAGCCGGCCGGGTAATCCTTGCTGCGGATGGCCATGGTCTTGAACGTCGCCGGCGCCTCGGCAACCAGTTCGGGCGGGTAAGCCTTGGCACGGATGGCCGAATGCGGGCAGACGAAAACGCACTTGCCACACTGCGTGCACAGGTCGGTTTCGAGGACCGGTATTTGCAGCGCCAGATTGCGCTTTTCGTATTTGGCCGTGCCGGTCGGGAAGGTGCCGTCGATCGGGAAGACCGACACCGGGAGACTGTCGCCCTTGCCGGCGATCATCGGCAACGTGAGCTTGCGGACGAATTCGGAGGCTTGTTGGACGGTGCGTTCGGGAATGCGAATGTCGGAGACGGCATATTCGGCCGGCACAGCCACTTCATGCAGGCAGACCAGCGTCTTGTCGATGGCCTTGTAGTTCAGTTCGGCGATGCGCCGGCCCTTGCGGCCGTAGGTCTTTTCGACGGCATGCTTGATCGCGGCGATGGCTTCGTCCTGCGGCAGGATGCCGGAAATGGCGAAGAAGCAGGTTTGCATAACCGTGTTGATGCGCCGGCCCATGTCGGCTTCGAGAGCGACCTGGTAGGCGTCGATGACGTGAAAGCGGATGCGCTTGGCGATCATCTGCTGCTGCATTGCAACTGGCAGCGTAGCCCAAACCTTGTCGGCCGGCACCGGCGAGTTGAGCAGGAAGACAGCGCCCGGCGCGGCGTGGGCCAGCAGGTCGTGGGTTTCCAGGAAAAGCGGCTGGTGGCAGGCGATGAATTTGGCATCGCCCTCGCCGGTCAGGTAGGTGGCACGGATCGGCTGCGAGCCGAAACGCAGGTGCGAGACGGTCATCGCCCCCGACTTCTTGGAGTCGTAAACGAAATAGCCCTGGGCGTGCAGGTCGGTTTCGTCGCCGATGATCTTGATCGAATTCTTGTTGGCCGAAACGGTGCCATCCGAACCCAGGCCGTAGAAGACGGCGCCGAAGGTCTCGCGCACGGCGTCGGTACGGAACGCGGCGTCGTAAGGCAGCGACAGATGCGTCACGTCGTCGTTGATGCCGACGGTGAAGTGGCGCTTGCCCATTCCCACGGTCAACCGGAAAAACACGGCAAAAACCATAGCCGGTGTGAATTCCTTGGAGGCCAGCCCGTAACGCCCGCCGAGCACTTTCGGCAAGGTGGCGAAACGCGGCGACTCGCTACCGACATTTTCGGCCAGCGCGACCAGTACATCCTTGAACAAGGGCTCGCCATCGGAGCCAGGTTCCTTGCAGCGATCAAGAACAGCGATGGCCTTGGTCGACAGCGGCAAGGCAGCAAGCAAGGCTTCCGGCGCCCACGGCCGGTAGAGGCGAACCTTGAGCAGGCCGACTTTCTCGCCCTGCCGATTCATGTGCTCCACGGTTTCCTGTGCCGTTTCGGCCCCGGACCCCATCATGATGATGACGCGCTCGGCATCGGGTGCGCCGACGTAATCGAACAGCTTGTATTGCCGCCCGGTCAGCTCGCCGTACTGGTCCATGGCCTGCTGGACGACGCCCGGGAAGGCATCGAACCACGGGTTCTGCGCTTCGCGGGCCTGAAAGAAGACATCGGGATTCTGCGAACTGCCACGCAACACCGGGTGTTCCGGCGACAGGGAGCGGTGACGCAAGGCGGCGATCTGCTCCTGCGGCATCATTTTGCGCAGGACGTCGTCGTCGACACCGGTAATCTTGGCCACCTCGTGCGAGGTGCGGAAACCGTCGAAGAAATGCAGCACCGGCAGGCGGCCGGCCAGCGTCGCCGCCGAGGCAATGGCCGCCATGTCCTGAGCTTCCTGCACCGAATTCGACGAAAGCAGCGCGAAGCCGGTGCCGCGCGTCGCCATCACGTCGGAATGGTCGCCGAAGATCGACAGCGCGTGCGTCGCGATGGCGCGGGCGGCGACGTGGAAGACCGTCGGCGTCAGTTCGCCAGCGATCTTGTACATATTGGGGATCATGAGCAGCAGGCCCTGCGACGCCGTGAAGGTCGTCGCCAGCGAGCCGGCCTGCAGGGCGCCGTGGACAGTACCGGCGGCGCCGCCTTCGGACTGCAGTTCGACGACGCGCGGAACGCAGTCCCAGACATTGGTTTTGCCTTGCGCTGCCCATTCATCGGACAGTTCGCCCATGCCGGACGAGGGAGTGATCGGGTAAATCGCGATCACTTCGGAAACGCGGTAAGCCACGTTGGCGACGGCTTCATTGCCGTCGATGGTCAGCATCTTGTTCATGTTCAGTCCAGCCCCGAAATGTGTGCCGCCCAGGGAGAGTACTCTCCTCTCCTCTTAATGTTGCGGCGCAACAACCCCATTCTACGCCCGTGTGGCGGGGAGTTATGCCATCGGAGACGAAAAAAATGCATACCAAAACGCCACATGATTGCGCCACCTAAAGCTTTATAATGTCCGGTTTTCAAGTATCTGGACGCCCGACCATGGAAGCCGAACACATCAACAGCATCTCCAACAAGCTCGACGATCTGGCGCAGCGCGCCGCCGAGCTGCGGAGGTATCTTTGACTACGATCAGAAACGCGAGCGCCTGACCCTCCTCACCCAGGAGATGGAAGACCCGAAGATCTGGGACGACGCCAAGCGTGCCCAGGAACTCGGTCGCGAGAAGAAATCGCTGGAAAACATCGTGCTGGTTCTGGAAGAAGTCCAGTCCGGGCTCGACGACGGCCGCGAATTGTTCGACATGGGCAAGGAAGATGGCGACGAAGAGACGCTGCTTTCCGTCGAGGCCGATAACGCCGAACTGGAAAAAAAGATCGCCGCCCTCGAATTCCGCCGCATGTTCAACAACCCGATGGACCCGAGCCCGTGCTTCCTGGAAATCCAGGCCGGCGCCGGCGGCACCGAAGCTCAGGACTGGGCCTCGATGCTGTTGCGCATGTATTTGAAATATGGCGAGAAAAAAGGGTTCACCGTGGAAGTCATGGAAGAATCCGAAGGTGAAGTCGCCGGCATCAAGGGCGCTACCGTCAAGTTCACCGGCGACTACGCCTACGGCACGCTGCGCACCGAAACCGGCATCCACCGCTTGGTCCGCAAATCTCCGTTCGACTCGGCCGCCCGCCGCCACACCTCGTTCACCAGCATCTTCGTCTTCCCGGAAGTCGATGACTCGATCGAGATCAACATCAACCCGTCCGACGTGCGTACCGACACCTACCGCGCTTCCGGCGCCGGCGGTCAGCACATCAACAAGACCGACTCCGCCGTGCGTCTCACCCACGTCCCGACTGGCATCGTCGTCCAGTGCCAGAACGACCGTTCGCAGCACCGCAACCGCGACGAAGCCTGGCAAATGCTGCGCGCCCGCATCTACGAGTTCGAATTGCGCAAACAGCAGGCCGAGCAGCAGAAGCTCGAAGACGCCAAGTCCGACATTGGCTGGGGTCACCAGATTCGCTCCTACGTGCTCGACCAGAGCCGCATCAAGGATCTGCGCACCAACCACGAAACCGGCAACACTCAGGGTGTGCTCGACGGCGATCTCGATCCGTTCATCGAAGCCAGCCTGAAACAGGGCGTCTAAGTCGGTGATCGCCAGCCCATGAGGCAACTCCTCAAACGGCTGGCGATCGCGTTTCTACTGCTGTTGGTTGCCGGTTTAGCGCTGGTCCTGCTCGCTACCGACGAAACAGCGCTGGTCGACCGTGGCGAGGCTATCTCCCCGGATTCGGTCGCTCAGGCAAAACGTCTTTTGGCCAACAACGACCCGCGCCGCCAACAGGCTGGCGAAGTCCGCACGGTAACGATCCCGGCCGCGCTGATCGACGAAGCGACCAACTATGTCGCAAGCCGATACCTGAACGGCCGGGGCTCATTCAGCCAAACCGAAAGCAACGGGGATATTTGGACAAGCATCGCCGTGCCGGGCAAGCGTTTCCTGAATTTAAACACCCGTATCCAGGCCATCAACGGCCAGCCCAAAATCACCCAGGCCAAACTTGGCTCTCTCGAACTACCGACCACGCTGGTCGAATTCGCCATCGCAAGGATGGTGGCCACCTATGGCTACGACAAAGAATGGCAACTGGCAGCAAAAGCCATCCAGAAAATCGCTTTCGAGCCGAATGCAGGCACTATTTCCGTCACCTACATCTGGGAGCCGATGATTCTTGATCGAGCCCGCGCCGTAGCCATGCAGGAAGATGACGTCAAACGCCTGCACACCGCTCAGAAATCGCTCGCCGCACTCGTCGCACATCGCGCCACAGGTTCCCGGATCACGCTGGCCGAAATTCTGGAAGCGATAATCCCTGTTGCCGGTGGCGACACATTCAAGCAAGGCCGAGCCGGCCTGCTGGTTTTAGCCAGCCTGATGGCGGGAAAGGATCTGGCTGCACTGGTTCCGGCCGCCAAAGGCTGGCCACGCGTTCGCTGGGTACACGTCACCCTGGCCGGGCGCCATGACCTTGCCCAGCATTTCTTGATTTCGGCCACCCTGGCAGCGTGGGCAGGAGAGCCGGTGGCTGACGCCATCGGCCTTTACAAGGAACTCGAAGATGCTCGCCATGGCAGCGGTTTTTCCTTTATTGACCTGGCGGCCGACCGAGCGGGAACCCGCTTTGGCACAATCCTGACCAAGGACCCAGAGCGCCTGATCGACACCATGAAAAACAACTTTGGCGACAAACAACTGCTCCCACCCGTTGCCGATCTGCCGGAATTCCTGCACCAGGAGGAATTTGAACGGCGGTTCGAAAACCGTGAAAGCCCAGCTTTCCAGGCCATGCAAGTTGAAATCGAACGCCGCCTGGACACCCTTGCGCTCTATCGCTGAATCAGGACCATGCCCGACAACCTGTTTGCCAACCTTCCCCCGCTCGGCGCAACCGAGGAGCAATTCACACCTCTGCTCAACGAACCGGGCCTGATCGTTCGGCGCATAGTGTCAACCGGACAATCCAGCCCACCAGGATTCTGGTACGAGCAGCCGGAAGCCGAATGGGTGCTATTGATCAGCGGCGAGGCCGCGCTCCGCTTCGAAGACGAAACCGTCGTGCATCGCCTGAAACCAGGTGACTATCTTGATATTGCTGCCGGACGTCGCCACCGCGTCGACTGGACAACGCCCGATGCACCAACCATCTGGCTAGCCATACACCGGCCCTTCGTCGATTAACACTACGACGCCACTGGTCTCAGACGCAACGCTCGCAGCAAGGCCTTGACCCCCCGCTTCAGCGGTCTTCCCACGACATTCTTCAAGCCATGAAAGATGCCCCGACGAGTTGAGGTATTGAAGGCCAGGAAGCCGTAATACTCACGCGAGTCCTTCATCCACCCGCCTTTGTAATCATCTTCCCCATAACCAAAGTCGATTCGTTCGACATGATCATTGTCGAGGACGTGGGCAATCATGAAATTAGTCAGCACCACGCCAACCGAAAGATGCTTGTAGTCCTCGTGATAACCCAGACGAGCACAATGAGCCACGCCACCGGTGACAATCCAGAACTGCGCCGCCACAGGTACCCCGTCAAGGCGCAGGATGCCAAAGCGCAGACAAGCTTTCGTCGCCGTCAAACGAATCAAGCCGAGCATATCGTCTGAAACCATGCTCTCAGCCTCCTTCCAGCTTGCCAGAGAAACGCTGACATAGTCTGCAATAGCCGCCTCCAGACCCGCAGAGTCCCGATGGAGCGCAAACTCCAGCGCCCCACTTTTTTCCAGCGCCCGTTGTCGCCGTCGGATGCTGTAACGCAGATTCGCGCTGCGGCTCGTCAGATAAGCCTCGTAACTCATCCCGGCCGTATTTTCATAACGGTTATAGGAATTGCTATAGATCTGCGTCACGAATCCCGCACGCCTCAAGGCTCGATGCAGCACTCTTCCCTGCTCGGCATCGGTCTGAACCGGCCATAGACGCAGCATATCGACCGGTAGCTCGGCAAGCCCTTCCCCTCCCGTCCGGAAAGAACGCAGCAGATGTGTTAGCAGGGTCTCTTCATCATCACACTGCTCAGCGAACATGAATGCAACGGTTGCGTAATTTTCAGGATGGCTGATTGACCCAAGCGTCCGTGCGCCAAACGCCGAATAGTCGAGCTGGCAGGCCCGCAAAGGCATCAAGAGCACGGGCTCGCCATTTTCAACGCGCTCAAGGGCATAAACTCTGACTTGATGCCCGGTCTGATAAAAATGGGTCATCAGATGCGTAAACCACGCCGGTGAGCGGAAGAAATCATGCATTTCCGCCGCCGCAACCAAGGCACGATGAGCTATCGGCAACTCATGAAACCCGTTAAAACATCGAACCCTGAACATTGCCCCAAACCTCAGCGTAATTTTTTAAATTCCGTCATGCCGCCATGATATTGGCAAAACAACGCGATCAATACCCTTCTATCGGGCAAAATCACGCTATCAATTCAAAAGCCAAAACACGCTGCGATGCTCACCCAGCTCCCGGACAAAACAGCCTGGCCAAGTCAAGACGACGCTGGCTACATCGGGCTTCCCGTGCAAACAAGGGCCTGGATGCAGGCGCGGACCAACCTGGTGCCCGCAGAAGCAATCCGGACTTTCTCGATCAATTGCGGAGAACAGCCAGCGGCCGTGGCACCATTCGTCGCATATCAAAACTGGCTGCGCGAACTCCCCAGCATGTTCGAGCCCAGCGATTTGATCTGGAGCTCCCAAGAAAGCCTGTACCGACTTGCCAAGAAAATAGCCCGCCAGTCCATGCCATTGCAACTGGAACGGATTCCGGCTGACTCGCCGACGATTCCGGCCTTGCGGCGCGCCTACCGGGGACGAGGTCTGGTCATAACCCGTCCGGCCATGCCAACGCCGGTTATTGACCTCGCCCTCAAGGATTTCGAAACAACACTAACAACAAGGCGACGCTCAGACTTGAGACGTGCCGAACGGCAAGCGCATGAATTTGGCGAAGTACGCTATGAACTGCACACCCCTCGCTCAGCGGAAGAATTGGACGCATTGATGGCCGAAGCACTCAGCGTTGAAGGACGTAGCTGGAAGGTTGCAGCCGGAACGTCGCTCACGACCGATGCGGTACAGGGCAGTTTTTTCACCCGCTTCACCCAGGCCGCCATGAACGAAGGTCACTTGCGCATCGCCCTTATGCGCATCGACGGTCAAGCGGTTGCGATGCAGATTGCCTGCGAATGGAATCAACGCTTCTGGCTCTTCAAAATCAGCCATGACCAGGCATTCTCGGCCTGCTCTCCGGGTCAATTGCTGATCCAGCACACCTTGCGCCAATCGATGGAACGCGGTTTGCTGTCCTACGAGTTCATGGGCATCAAGGATCGCTGGACCGAACATTGGACAAAAGTTCAACGACGCTATGTGCACCTTTATGCCATCCCGTTCAATCCAAAGACTTTCAAGATGTTAGCCAAACGCCTGGCACATTCGGCTTACGGCAGATTTCGTCGATTCGCGAGGTAGGTATGCTTAAAGCCCGTATCCGCCAATTGGCGAAGACACCATTGAACCTTGCACTGCATGCCGCGGGCAGAGCATACGTTCCCGGTTACGAACTCCGTGATGCACTCGCTACCGCCCATCGACTGCTGACCGACAACGCCAGCATTACCCTTGGCTACTTCCATGGCGCCTTCGAGCCCCCAGGAAGAATCACCGGGATCACGCATCAAATCATCGAGGCCGTCGCAGCGCAGCAACCCAAGGGATATCTATCGATCAAGGCCCCCGCGCTAAATTACGACGCGGCTCTTCTGGCGGGCATTGTGAATAGCGCAAATCAGCACCACATTCTTGCCCACTTCGACTCGCATGAGCACTTCACGGCCGAAGCCACCATGAACTGCGTCCGTCAGGCGGTTTCACTCGGCGGCGACGTTGGCCTAACCATTCCCGGGCGCTGGCAACGCAGCCTTGATGACGCCGATGAGGCAAACGCCCTGGGCGTTCGAGTGCGGGTAGTCAAAGGCGAGTGGGCGGACCCTGGTGCCCCGCACATCGATCTGCGCCAAGGATATCTCGATGTAGTCGACCGGCTCGCCGGCAAGGCCCGGCAGGTCGCTATCGCCACACATGACCCCTGGCTTGCCCGTGAATCCTTGTCACGCCTGCAAAAGGCGGGAACAAGCTGCGAACTGGAATTGTTGAACGGCCTCCCTCGCCGGGAAATGCTGGGCCTTGCCAAGCAATTCAATGTCCCTGTTCGTTTCTACATTCCTTTTGGCATCGCCTGGCGCCCCTATGCCTTGAGCAAAGCCCTGGAAAATCCACGCATCATCGGCTGGCTCGTGAAGGATGCCGCGCAAGGCTTATTCGCCAATCTGAAAAAACGCATGGTCAAATAGTCCTCGCTGATCGTGCGCTGACAAAGCCATCCGGAAGCCGCTATTTCTTGATCGGCTGATTGCGCCCGGAAAGTTCGTCGCTCATGCGCATGGCTGCGTCGCTGATCAGACCAGTCGGATTCCGGCTGCAATATTGATTCAGTTTCAATTCCAGCGTACCGCTCGAAAAGCTGGAAACCTGCTGGCTTGGCAAGGCGTAGTTATGACCGGTCAAGAAGCCACGCACCCAGACAACGTAAGCGGCCCGCAGGTCGGGGTTGTCTTTCGACTTGTTCCAGGTCAGGCAGGACATGTCGTCGAAACCGAGAAGGTTCACTGGCGCCGCCATGGCGTTGCCGATCATCAGGCCGGCGCCGGCAGCAAGGATCAAGCGGATCAATTTTCGTCTGTTCATACAGCGAGTATATGTCCGACGGTGCGTACAGCGATACCGATACAGGCACCGAGGGCAGCCGGTTTCCACACTGCCGCGATACGCGGCCCGGCCGAAATGAGCACCGCCACGCCCGGCAGGTCGAAGGGCGAAATCAGGAACCCGGCGCTGGCATTGAGCAGTTCGGCGCTGATCTGACCGGCTTTGCGCATTTCATCCATGACGCCCATCATCGCCGTGCCGCCGGCCATGTACTTGGTCAGCGTCGGCAGGATCAGCGCGCTGTCGATGGAAGCGGCGGTTAAAACCGGCGCCAGCAGGTGCGTCAGGGCATCGATGGCGCCCCCGGCACGCAGCGCGGTGACGACGACCAGCGACAGCACGAGCATCGGTATCGCCCCGACGGACAGCTTGAACGCTTCGGCACCAGCGCGGTTGATGACATCGAGAACGCCCTTGGCGCTCTCGGCGACCGGATGGTGCAGGGTTTCGTCGAGCCGGCTCTCGCTGCTCGAAAGCGTCCGGCCGAACAGGTAATAGGTCGCCGCCGCAGCGGTCAGGCCACCAATCAGCGAATAAGTCAGGGTCAGCGCCAGATCGAGGCCCATGGTCATCATCGGCAGCGCCGCGTTGGCCTGCGACATGGCGAAGACCATGGCCAGCGTGGCAGCGATGTGGCGGTCGGAGGCGCCACGCTGTTCCATCATCGTCAGCGTCGCCATCGGTGCGGCGAAGCTGACGAAATTGATCTGCAGGGCGGCGAATACGCCCAACCCGGTCAAGCCGACCGGCTTGAGCAGCGGGGCGAGACGGGCGACCACCCAGTCGAGGACGCCTCGTGCTTCGAGCAGGCGCATTAGCGAGAGCATGACGACCATGACTGGGAGCAGGACGAAGAAGGCCAGTTCGACGGCGGAACGGCCGGCTTTGAGGATGATTTCGATGAGGATTTCCATAAGGGGGGATTATTGCATTGGCGGATGTTGGTTGTTGTATTGGCGAGTTCCCTTGATCCTCTGAATTGGCTTGGGGTTCCGTCTTGCTGGCGGGCGTACTTTTTCTTGCTTCGCCAAGAAAAAGTAGCCAAAAAGAAGGCGACCCCGGGGGCAGCGCCGGCTACGCCGGTCCCTTGCGCTACTCGGAACGCCGGGCGGCTGGCTAAACTCGCCTGCGGCTCAGACAACGCCAGCCGACTGCCCCCGGCATTCCTGCGTTGCTCAGCGCCTTCCACGGGGACCCCAAAGGCGTCCGGGCTCGACCGGTTTGCCCCAAAAATTACATTCCCACGGTCAACCGGAAAAAAAGTCCAAAATTGAAATCCAAAGGTTCAGCGTGGACGCCTTACCGGGCCCCTTGAGAGGTGCCGAGCAACGCAGGAAGGCCGGGGGCAGTCGGCGAGGACTGTCTGAGGGGCGCAGCCCCGAGTTCCGCAGCCGCCCGGCGTTCCGAGTAGCGCAGGGAACCGGCGTAGCCGGCACCGACCCAGGGGTGGCCTTTTCTTTGGCTACTTTCTTTTGG